>NZ_CP010271.1:2400000-3600000 GCF_001456355.1 Mycobacteroides saopaulense | reverse complement strand
GTGTTGAGATGTTCCGCAAGCTGCTCGACCAGGGCCAGGCGGGCGACAACGTCGGTCTGCTGGTTCGTGGTGTGAAGCGTGAGGACGTCGAGCGTGGCCAGGTTGTGGTCAAGCCCGGCACCACCACCCCGCACACCGAGTTCGAGGGCAGCGTCTACATCCTGTCCAAGGACGAGGGCGGCCGCCACACGCCGTTCTTCAACAACTACCGTCCGCAGTTCTACTTCCGCACCACCGACGTGACCGGTGTTGTGACTCTGCCCGAGGGCACCGAGATGGTTATGCCCGGTGACAACACCGACATCTCCGTCAAGCTGATCCAGCCGGTCGCCATGGACGAGGGTCTGCGTTTCGCCATCCGTGAGGGCGGTCGTACCGTCGGCGCGGGTCGCGTTACCAAGATCATCAAGTGATCTGAAGACGCCAGGAAAACGGCGCTCACCCTTCGGGGTGGGCGCCGTTTTCTTTTGTGGTGCAATGCTTTTAGTTGCGTCAGCGGGCGAATGCGTGCCCGGCGGTGTTGTTGTCGTGCATGGTGTAGGTGGAGCTAACCTTGGCGCGCTTCTCGATCAGTTCGGACAAAAGATTGTTCACCGTACTGGGATTGGGGTTGAAGGCGTCCAACTGTCGGCGCACCAAACCCATGCCGGGCAACCGGTCCATGACGGCGCTCGCATTGGCGTTGACCGCGGCCGCTCTGCTGAACAGCCAACCGGACAGCCGATGATTGACGCCCTCGAATGTGGTGCCCTGGAAGAACTCGTCCATTGCCGCCGGTCCCATCAGCATGGAGCCGGGGCCGGCGAGCACCTCCGCGAAGAGGCGCCGGACCGGGCCGGTGCGCGCGCCGGACATGCCGGTGGCCAACGCCTCTACCAGCTCGACGCGCCAGCGCGAGGCATCCCCGGAGCGTGCCAACAGATAGTCGAGATTGCGCATGGCGTCGATCCCGGTGCGCGGCAGTAGGTCTTCGGTGACGCCGAACATCAACGCCCAGCGCAGTAGGTAATGCCACACATCGTCGATCTCCCTGAGCGTGCAGGACCTTCCAAGTCGGTAGTCGACGAGGAGAGCCCCCAGCATCGCCTCGATGAACCCGCACATGGACGAGTTCGAAATGGGCGCACCGTATTCGGCGAAATTGTCCTCGCCCCAGGCGCTGCGCAGACCCCGCCGGGCAAGTGAGTGCACCAGCCGGACCCGCATGGTCAGCTTGATCTGTTCGGAGCCCGGCACCAGGCCGTCGCGGTCGAAGATCATCGAGAAGAACCGGTTGGTCTCGGCCAGCCGTTGGGCGCTCTGATAGCGGAACCGACCGGTGGCTCCGGTAGCCGCCGACACGTCGGAGTTCATCACGGTGTCGAAGACCGCGAAGGTCGCCATGACGGCGGTGGTCGCGGTGGTCACCTGCCGTGCCCGCTGCCGACCGCGTTCTGCCTTCTCGGGGTCCCACCATTCCGGGATGCGATACGCATCCGCGAACAGAGCGCGCAGTGCCTCGGGCGGATTGTCCAGGCTATCGACGCCGTGCTCCACGGCCTGTTCGAACAGGGCACGTGCCTCGGCGGAACCGAGCTCGTGGAACAGTTCCACCACGGCATCCATGGGCTCGTCGCCCTGCCACATGTGGTCATCGAACATCCGGGTTGCCGGAGTGGGGGTTACCTCGTCCTCGACGTCGAACCAGGGGTCGAAGAGGTAGTGCCGGCAGTGGCGCCAGATCCAGCCGAACTCGTTCTTGCCCTCCGGAATTGAGCGAAGGTCCATGCCCGGCCGGTAGTAGTAGTCGAACGGGTGCGGTTCGCCTGCCTCTGGTTTGTCGACCACGGTGAGCTTGGGCATCCGGGCGCCTCCTGGGTTGTTGACGTCGACATCATTGACAACGCGCATTGTCAATGTTAGGCCGCCGGGACGTTGCTCACAAGAGGTGACGTCTCGAACTAGCGGGCAAAGGCGTGACCGGCGGTGTTGTTGTCGTGCATGGTGTAGGTCGAGGTCACCTTGTTCAGCTTCTCCAGGAGGCCGAACGCCGGATTCAGCACCGCGCTCGGGTTGGGCAGCAGGGTCCCGTAGACGAGCCGTCGCGCCAATCGGGTGCCGGGTAGCCGGTCGCGGATCGCGGCGGTGCGTGCGCTCACCGACATCGCGGCCTGCAGAACCATCCCGGGGAGCTGCCGGGGGAGCCGCTCGTAGGTTGTGCCACGCACGAATTCATCCATGGCCCGGGGGCCCATGAGGACCCAGCCGGGTGCGCCGATGCCTGCCACGAACATCACGTCGCTGAGCAGCTTGCGGAAACGTTCCATGGGGACGGGGGCAATGACGGCAGAGGGTAGCGAGGACAGGACCTCCACGAGCTCGACGCGCCAGCGCGAGGCATCCCCGGAGCGTGCCAGTAGGTAGTCGAGATTGCGCATGGCGTCGGCGCCTGTCTTGGGGCACATCTCCTCGGTGATGCCGAACAGCAGCGCCCATCGCGTCATGTAGTGCCATGCGTCGTCGAGCTCTTCGGCGGTGCAGGGCCGGCCGAACCGGTGCTCGATCAGCATCTGCCCCAGGGACTCGGCTTCGATGAATCCGCACATCGATGAGTTGGAGATCGGCACGCCGAAGTCGGCGAAGTTGTCCACCCCCCATGCGGATCGAAGTCCCTTGCGGGCCAGTGAATGTACGAGGCGCACGCGCAAGGTCATCTGTATCTGCCATGAGCCGGGACGCATGGCGTCGCGGTCGCGCAGTGCCGCGAAAAAGCGCGCGGTCTCCAGCAGGCGCTGTTGGCCTTGGTCCCGGAACCTGCCGGAGGCGCCGGTGGTCGCCGAAACGTCGGAGTTCATCACGGTGTCGAAGACCCCGAACGATGTCATGAGGAGCGCTGTGGGCGCGCCCATTTGGTTCAGACGCACTCGTCCGCGCTCTGCCTTGACCGGATCCCACCACTGCGGCACCCGGTACGCATCCTCCAGGAGTGCGCGCAGTTCATCCGGCGGGTCATCGAGGGAGTCGATGCCCTCGGTGATGGCCTGCTCGAACATGGGGCGTGCCCGTTTGGAGCCGATCCGGTCGAACATGGCGACCACGGCGTCCATGAGCTCGTCGCCCTGCCACATGTGATCGTCGAACATGCAGGTAAGCGGGGTCGGGGTGACGTGGTCCTCGACGTCGAACCAGTTGTCGAAGAGGACGTGCCGGCAATGCCGCCAGATCCAGCCGAATTCGTTCTTGCCCTCCGGGATTGGGCGCAGATCCATCCCGGGCCGGTGGTAGTAGTCGAAGGGGTGGGGTGCACCCGGAAGTGAGTCGTCGACCACGGTGGTGAGCTTGGGCATGCGAGTGCCTCCTGTCGGCGATGTCGGCATCGTTGACAACATCCATTGCCAATATTAAGCGTCGGATCGATCCGGCACAAGATGCCATACGGATGGAGGATCATTGCCCCATGAACGTGATGGCGCGCTTTCTCAAGATCCTGGCTTTCTCGCTGATCTGCGGGATCGTCGGGCCGATTTTCATAGTGATGTATTACGTGATCGACGAGCCGGCGACGAGTTGGATGCTGTACAGCGGCATCGGCATCACCATCGGGATCGTGGTGTTGGCATTCGTGTTGACGCTGGTGTTCACCCGAACCCAGGAGGCGCGCGAGCAGTTGGAAGCGCACGGCATTCTGGCGCTGGCTGACGTGGTGGCGGCCAACGAGACGGGCATGACGGTCAACGACCAGCCGGTGATCAAGCTGACGTTGCAGGTGCATGGTGACGGGATCAGCCCGTTCCGCGCCGAGACAAGGGCTCGGGTGTCGGTGTTGCAGGTGCCCACGCTCTCGCGCGGCAAGCTCGTCGTGCTGGTCGCTCCCGGTACCGAGCAATTCCAGATCGATTGGCAGCGCAGCGCGTTGCTCAACGGACAGGTGCCCGCCAAGTTCTCCAGCTCATCCCAGGGGCGCGAGTACGACCTCACCGGACAGGCCGGTCCGCTGTTCGAGATCATGAAGGTTCTCAAGGACAACGGCATAGGTACCGATGGTGTGGTGGACATCCGTTCGAATCCGGTTGTTCGCCAACAGATCGATGCGATTCTGCGCAAGACGGAGGGATCCGGGCAGGCATCCGGCTCCGATTCCAATGGTTCGGTGGCCGACCGGCTCGCCGAGCTCGATCGGTTGAAGCTGGCATCACTGGTCTCCGAGACGGAATACGACACCAAGCGTGCGGAGATACTTGGCGACCTGTAGATCGACCGTGTGGCTTGCCGTGGGGGCATTTTGGTCACCGTCATGGCCAGGCGTCGTCGGCAAGAGTCGCGCGTGTTCACCGCCCGCTGAGCGGTCCCCAATCTGGAACACGTTCTAGAAATGCTGCTAGCCTGGTTTCGATTGCAAAGGAGCAAGATAGATGGCGGATCAGCCCCTGGCCGGAAAAGTGGCCTTCGTAACCGGCGCGGCTCGCGGACAGGGACGTCAGCACGCCGTGCGGCTGGCCCAGGCCGGCGCGGATATTGTCGCGATCGACGCCTGTGCACCCGTGTCTGACTACGCGGGATACGAGGCGGCCACGCCTGAAGACCTCAAGGAGACCATCCGGCTCGTCGAGGCGGCCGGGCGCAAGATCATCGCCGAGCAGGCCGACGTCCGTGATGGCGCCGCGCTGCAGAGCGTGGTCGAAGAGGCCGTCGCACAGTTCGGGCGCATCGACATCCTCATTGCCAACGCGGGAGTGCTCAGCTGGGGACGGCTGTGGGAGATGCCCGACCAGCAGTGGGAAGACATCATCGACACCAACCTCACCGGCACCTGGAAAACCGTCAAAGCCGTTGTGCCGACGATGATCGAGGCCGGCAACGGTGGTTCGATCGTGATCGTGAGCTCGGTGTCCGGGCTCAAGGGCACCCCGGGTAACGGCGCCTATGTTGCCTCGAAGTTCGGCCTCACCGGCCTCACCAAATCGCTGACGATCGAACTCGCCGAGTACGGCATCCGGGTCAACTCGATCCACCCGTATGGGGTGACCACGCCCATGATCACTGGCGACGCCATGATGAAGATCCTCGCCGAGCACCCCAACTACCTGCCGAGTATTGCCCCGATGCCGTTGTCGCCCACCAAGATGCTTGAACCCGATGAGATCTCGGACGTGGTGCTGTGGCTGGCGGGCGATGCGTCGGGAACGTTGGCCGGAGCTCAGGTGCCGGTGGACAAGGGGCACCTCACCTACTAGATCCGTCTGGGCTAGCCCGGCATCACGACGACGGGCACGGGGCTGTGCCTGACGATTTTCGTTGCGCGGGAGCCCAGGAACACACGGGCGACGGTGCTGTGCGGACGGCTGCCGAGAACCAACAGCTCGCCGTCGAGCCACTCGGCATTGTCGAGTGCGTCATCCCAGGTATCGCCGGTGACGACCTTCAACTCCACCTCGGGCGTCACGATGTCGTTCTGGCGCAGCCCCTCCAGCGCCTCCTCGGACTGGACGACCCAACTGGCGAGCACCGCATCCTCGGCCTCGGGACCGACCCCTGCGGTCAGCATGGTGCGGCCGCGCACCGCGAAGGTGACCACACGTAGGGGCGCATGCAGGCGCTGTGTCAGTCGAACAGCTTGTTGCACAACGTCGACCGCGTCTTCTGTGCCGGGATAACCGCACGTGACACGGCTGACCGTGCCGGCCTTGGAACCGCGGTAGCCGCGTGGGCTGATCGCCAGTGGGACGGGGGAGGAGTGCAGCAACCGGTCGCCGGTCGAGCCAAGGACCACCTGCCCGAGGCGTCCCTCTGAGGCGGATCCGACGACGAGCACGTCGGCGTCGGAGGCCTCCACGGCCTCCAGCAGGCCACCGGACACCGAGCGGTGGGCCACATTGTGGAACGTGACATCGATTCCGGTACCGATCTTTTCGAGATACGCGGCAGCCTCGGTCTTCGAGTCGTCGGAGAGTTTTTGTGCCCATTGAGCGTACTCGGCGTCGATCTTGGCCTTCGACAGCGTGGTCCACGGTTTGGGCACCACGGTGGTGACGGTGAGCGAGGTCTCCAGGACGCGGGCGGATTCGACCGCCAGATGCAGGGCGCCCTTGCCGCCCTTGCCCGAAAGATATCCGACGACGACGGTCATACCGGTTCCTTCTCCGGTAACTCGGCCGGGTCGCTGGGTAAGTCGTTGAGCGCGCTGTGGTGTCGGCCCCACACCAGATAGAACACCAGGACGATGGCGACCCAGGACCCGAATGCGATCCAGGTGATCCAGGGCAGGCTGTACAGGATGTACCCGCAGGCGATGACGGACAGCACGGGAGTCACCGGATAACCCGGAACCCGGAAGGCGCGCGGCAGTTCGGGTTCACGCACCCGCAGGATGATGACGCCGATCGATACGACGATGAAAGCGGTGAGTGTTCCGATCGACACCATGTTCGCCAGGCTGTCCAGGGGGACGAAGGCGGCCATCAGGCCCACCACGACCGCGACGATGATCGTGTTGTTCACCGGTGTCAGCGTGCGTGGGTTGACTTGTGCGAAGACCGAGGGCAGTAGGCCGTCACGGCCGATGGCGAACAGAATGCGCGTCTGGCCGTACATCGAGACCAGGGTGATCGAGAAGATGGAAATCACCGCGCCCGCCGCGAGGAACGTACTGGCAGAGGTGCTTCCGGTGACCTTGTCCAGAATCAGGGCCAGGCCGGCGGACTGCCCCTCGAACTCTTTCCAGGGCTGTGCGCCCAGCGCGGCCAGCGCCACGACGAGGTAGAAGGCGGTGACGATGAGCAGTGCCGCGATGAGCGCGCGCGGCATCGTCCGCTGCGGATCCTTCACCTCCTCTCCGGCGGTGGACACCGTATCCAGCCCCACGTAGGTAAAGAAGATCGTCCCGGCAGCGGCTCCGATCCCGCTGACACCGAACGGTGCGAAGTCGGAGAAGTTGCCGACCTGGAAGGCGGTGAACGCGATGATCGCGAACACCGTCAGGACGGCGAGCTTGAGCAGTACCATGACGGTGTTGACCAGTGCGGATTCGCTTGTCCCGCGGATGAGCAGGATCGCACACATGATGATGAGCAGGACCGCGGGCAGGTTGAGCCAGGGATGCGGTGCCGTGGGATCGGCACCGTCCCAGGGTGCGGCGCTGATCGCATGCGGCAGGTGCCATCCGAAGAGATTGACCAAGAGCTTGTCGAGGTACTGGCTCCAGCCCACGGCGACCGCCGCTGCTGACACCCCGTATTCCAAGAGCAGGCAGGCGGCCACGACCATCGCCGCCAGTTCGCCCATGGTCGTGTAGGCGTAGGAGAACGAGGAGCCCGATACCGGTACTGCCGAGGCCAATTCGGCATAACAGAGCGCGGCCAGTCCGGCGGCGAGGCCGGCGACTAGGAACGAGGCCATCACCGCCGGGCCCGCCTTGGGTACTGATTCGGCGAGGATGAAGAAGATACCGGTGCCCACGGTGGCGCCGACACCGATCATGGTCAGCTGGAACGTTCCCATCGACTGCTTCAGGTGTCCGCCCGCGCCGTGCGCGGTCGGCGCCCCGGACGTCGGTCGGCGCCGCAGCAGCTGTTGGGCAAAGCTGGGTGACGAGGGTGCCATGGTGCCTCCTGTGGCCGGGACGAAACCTACCGGAAGGTGGCCAGCACGTCAGTGAACTGGTCTATCGCCCAATCGATTTCGTCCTCGGTGATGACAAGGGGTGGTGCGAACCGGAGGGTCGCGCCATGCGTGTCCTTCACTAAGATGCCAAACTCTGCCATGCGCAGACTGATTTGTCTTCCCGTTGCCAGATTCGGGTCGATGTCGACGCCGGCCCACAGTCCCAGTGATCGCACCTCGGTGACGCCGTGGCCGATCAGGGCATCGAGTCGGGCCCGCAGGTGCCGTCCAAGAACGGCTGCCCGGCGGTGAAATTCGCCGCGTTCCAAGATTGCCACTACGGTCGACCCGACGGCCGCGGCCAACGGATTTCCGCCGAAGGTCGAGCCATGCTCGCCGGGGTGTAGCACACCGAGTACGTCGGTATCGGCGACCACGGCAGAGACGGGGACCACTCCGCCGCCGAGCGCCTTGCCCAGCAGATAGACATCCGGGACCACGTTCCAGTGGTCGCAGGCAAACATGCGGCCGGTGCGGGCGAGTCCGGCCTGGATCTCGTCGGCGATGAACAGGACGTTGTTCTCGGTGCACAGTGTGCGGACGGTGGGCAGGTAGTCGTCCGGCGGGATGACGATGCCGGCCTCGCCCTGAACGGGCTCCAGCAGGACGGCGACGGTGTTGGCGTCGATCGCCTGCTCCAGGGCGGCGGCATCGCCGAACGGCACGATGCGGAATCCGGGAGTGAACGGGCCGAACCCGCCGCGCGCCGTCTCATCAGAGGAGAAGCTCACGATGCTGATGGTTCGACCGTGGAAGTTGTTGTGCGCCACCACGATATTGGCCTGATCCGCCGGTACGCCCTTGACGTCGGTGCCCCATTTGCGGGCCACCTTGATGCCACTCTCGACGGCCTCAGCCCCGGTGTTCATCGGCAGCACCATGCCCTTGCCGCAGAGCCGGGCGAGGTCGCGGCAGAACCTACCGAGGCGATCCGAATGAAACGCCCGGCTCACCAGCGTCACCGTGTCGAGCTGCGCGTGCGCGGTCGCGAGGATTTCGGGATTCCCGTGGCCGAAGTTCACGGCCGAGTAAGCGGCCAGACAGTCCAGGTACCGCTTGCCGTCCACATCCTCGATCCACGCGCCCTCGGCCCGGTGGGCGACGACCGGTAGCGGCGCATAGTTGTGGGCGCCGTATTGCTCGGCCAACTCGATGTACTCAACGCTCTTGTATGAGTCGGGTGACATGCCGGGGGCCTCCGTGACGGTCACGAGTGCAGCTCCAGTGTGCAGCACTTGACCGATCCACCGCCCTTGAGTAGTTCGGAAAGATCGATGCCTATTGGTTCGAATCCGGCACCGCGGAGCTGTTCGGCGAATCCGGTTGCCCCGGCAGGCAGCATCACGTGGCGCCCGTCAGAGACCGCGTTCATACCGAGGACATAGGCATCGGCGGAACTGGCGATGATCGCGTTGGGGTACATGGACCTCAAGCGCGCCTGAGATGCCTCACTGAATGCAGGCGGATAGTAGGCAATGGTCTGCGCATCCAGCACGGCCAGCGCCGTGTCCAGGTGATAGAACCGAGGGTCGACCAGTTCGAGCGTCGCCACGGGAATCTCGAGCATCCGCGCGATCTCGACATGCGACCTGACATCGGTGCGGAACCCCGTTCCCGCCAACATGATCTCGCCTGCGAGCAGGAAATCGCCCTGCCCCTCGTTGGTGTAACGCGAGTGCATGGCCCGCAATCCGTGTCCGCGCATCCATTCGGCGTGCGCGGCGGCCTCGCTCGCACGCTCGGCGTGCTTGAAGCGGGCGACAACGGCGTTGCCACGCAATACGATTCCGCCGTTGGCCGCGTACACCATGTCCGGCAGGCCCGCGACGGGGGACAGGATGTCCACGGTATGGCCGAGGCGTTCGTAGGTGGCGCGCAACGCATCCCATTGGGCGATGGCAAGAGCCGGATCGACCGGATTGGTTACATCCATCCAGGGATTGATCGCGTATTCGACGGTGTAGTACGTCGGGGGCACCATCACGTAGTGACGTGTCGTCGGTGTTCTGTCTGGTTGTTCAGTCGGGGAGGAGGCCGGGTGTCCACCCTCGTGCACAGCGGTCATGCGCTGAGCGTATGAGAGCTGAACCATGCAATCAATCTTCATCCATTGTGCAATGGAATGCGATCCATTGCGTCTAGGTAATGAATTTGGCATTCTATTGCAGGAATGGGCCGGGTGGTCCGAGAAGGGAACATTCATGGCCGAGCTGGATGCCACCGACGAGCGGATCGTGACGTTGTTGATGCGCAACGCCCGGGCGACGTTCGCCGAGATCGGCGAGGAGGTGAACCTCTCGGCCCCCGCGGTCAAGCGCCGGGTCGACAGGTTGGTCGCCACGGGCGTGATCAAGGGCTTTACCACCGTGGTCGATCGCGCTGCCGTCGGCTGGAACACCGAGGCCTACGTCCAGGTCTACTGCCAGGGCACCATCACGCCGGAGGCCCTGCGGCGGGCGTGGATCGACATCCCCGAGGTGGTGAGTGCGGCGACGGTGACCGGAACCTCCGATGCGATGCTCAGGGTGTTGGCACGCGACATTCAGCACCTTGAGCGCGCCCTGGAACGCATTCGTGCCAGCGGAGACATCGACCGCACCGAGAGCATCGTGGTGCTTTCCAATCTGGTGGACCGAGCGCAGGTACAGGGGTAGCGAGCGGGGACGATAGGCCTGACATCCCGCGTGTCCAGTCGTGTAAGAAGAGACCCATGAGTGACGCGGAACACGGGGTATTGATCATCGGTGGTGGACTGGGTGCGGTGCGTACCGCCGAGCAGCTGCGTCGCGCGGAGTTCTCCGGGCCGATCACCATCGTGAGCAGCGAGACGCATCTGCCCTACGACCGTCCACCGCTGTCCAAGGATGTCTTACGCGACGCGGAGAAGACGATCGATGCCGTGGTGCTCAAGCCGCGAGAGTTCTATGACGAGAAGGAAATTGAACTGCGGCTTGGCGTCGAGGTGACCGCGCTGGATCCGGCCGCCCGAACGGTCACCCTGAGCGACGGGAGCACGCTGGAATACGGCGAAGTCATCATCGCGACCGGCCTGGTTCCGCGCCGCATACCGTCCTTCCCCGACCTGGCCGGTATCCACGTCTTGCGCACCGCCGATGACAGCTTTGCGTTGCGCGGTGACGCCGAGAACGCGCGGCGCGCGGTGGTCGTCGGTGCGGGCTTCATCGGGTGCGAGGTTGCGTCCACCTTGCGTGCCAATGGAGTTGACGTGGTTCTTGTCGAGCCGCAGCCCGCCCCGCTGTTGGCGGCGATCGGCCAGCAGCTCGGAGACCTGGTCGCCCGGCTGCACCGTAACGAGGGAGTGGACGTTCGGGTTGGTGTCGGCGTCGACGCGGTGGAAGGGGAGGGGCGGGTTCAGTCCGTCACCCTGTCCGACGGGTCACGGCTGGACGCCGATCTTGTCGTGCTGGGTATCGGGAGCCGGCCTGCGACCGACTGGCTGGAGGGGTCAGGCGTCGAGGTGGACAACGGCGTGGTGTGCGATGCGGTGGGCGCCACGAGCACCCCGCATGTCTGGGCACTGGGCGATGTCGCCGCATGGGCCGACGCGGACGGGCGTCCGAACCGTGTGGAGCACTGGAGCAATGTGGCCGATCAGGTGCGCGCGTTGGTGCCGGCGTTACTGGGGCAGGAACCGTCCGCGAATACCGCTGCTGTGCCCTACTTCTGGAGCGACCAGTACGACGTGAAGATCCAGTCGCTGGGCCACCTGGGGGACTCGGATGTCGTGCATCTGATCTCCGACGACGGCCGAAAGTTCCTGGCATATCTGGAGCGCGACGGCGTGCTTACCGGCGTCGTGGGTTGTGGGATGGCCGGCCCGGTGATGAAGATGCGGGCCAAGATCGCGGCGGGAACACCCATCGCCGAGGTGCTTGAGTAGCTCGGCGGGCTCAGCCCAGGGCGCGCAGGCCTGCCTCGGCGGCATCGAAGCCCCTGCCGAGCAGCGTAGTGAGCTTTGACGACTCGTCGGCAAGCCACTGTTCGTATGCGGCCAGAGCGACTCCCAAAAGTGTCCAGGCAACGGTCTGCGGCAAGAGGGCGTTGGGTTCGGTGCCACCGCGTTTGGCCACGAACTGGGCGATGACGTCGCGCCAGCCCGTGTACATCAGCATCGAGTACGCCTGCAGGGCGGGGATTTCCAGGATCAGCCGCATCCGCATGCGGTGCCGCGGTGTCTCGTTGACGGGAAAATCGTTGAATGTCAGCACTGCCCGTCGCAGTGCGGTGCTGGTATCCACGGTGTCCGGCGTTTCCTGCAGCAGGTCGCGCATCACCTGCAGATGAGAGTCGAAGTCTCCCCACACGATTGCATTCTTGGAGCTGTAGTACCGAAACACCGTGCGCCGGGCGATACCGGCCGCGGCGGCGATGTCGTCCACGCTCACCTCGTCGAATCCGCGCTGCGCGAAGAGCGCCATCGCAACCGTGGTGATCTCGTCCCGGGTTGTCGAAGGGCGTCGCCCTACGCGCGCCGTCTGTGCTGTCATGCCAGCATTTCCTGCCACCCTCTTTCCTTTCTGCACTCGATGCCATTATTATCGTGACCGTTGCCACAGTCCAGACTCACAAGGGAGTGAACAGATGGCCGAGCCCACCACTGTCGCCGGACAGACCACCGACACCGAGTTGGTCCAGGAATCGCTGGTCGAAGAGGTGTCGATCGACGGGATGTGCGGCGTCTACTGAGACGCCCCATCTCGATGAGCGCCATGATTGACGAGGCGCCCGCCGGTTTCGACTGGACCCGGCCCTGGCAGTTGCATCCCCAGGTGTCGCTGCGCCCGGAGCCGTTCGGGGCGCTGCTCTACCACTTCGGAACTCGCAAGCTGTCCTTCCTCAAGAACCGCACTCTGCTGCAGATCGTGCAGTCCCTCGCCGATCACAGCAGCGCCGAGAACGCCTGGCGGGCGGTTGGTGTCGACGACGGTCAGGTCGCCGCGTATCAGCATGCCCTGACCGTGTTGGCGGATTCCAAGATGATCGTGACCCGAGAGGACGCGTGATGAGTGCTCCCGCTGTACCCCGCCTGGTCGACCAGTTCGAACAGGGACTTGACGCTCCCATCTGTCTCACCTGGGAGTTGACCTACGCCTGCAACCTGTCCTGTGTGCACTGCCTGTCGTCGTCGGGTAAGCGCGACCCGCGTGAGCTCTCCACGCAGCAGTGCAAGGACATCATCGACGAGCTGGAACGCATGCAGGTGTTCTACGTCAACATCGGTGGTGGCGAACCCACTGTGCGATCGGATTTTTGGGAGCTCGTCGACTATGCGACCGAGCATCACGTAGGGGTCAAATTCTCCACCAACGGTGTACGGATCACCGAGGAGGTGGCGGCGCGGCTGGCCGCGAGCGACTACGTCGACGTGCAGATCTCGCTGGACGGCGCGACCGCGGAGGTCAACGACGCGGTGCGTGGGACCGGATCATTCGCGATGGCCGTGCGTGCGCTGGAGAATCTGGCCAACGCCGGATTCAAGGACGCCAAGATCTCGGTGGTGGTCACCCGTCACAATGTCGACCAGCTCGATGAATTCGCGGACCTGGCAGCGCGATACGGTGCGACGCTGCGGATCACGCGGCTTCGCCCCTCGGGCCGCGGGGCCGACGTCTGGGATGAGTTGCACCCGACCCCCGCGCAGCAGCGTCAGCTGTATGACTGGCTGGTGCTCAACGGCGAACGAGTGCTCACGGGTGATTCTTTCTTCCACCTCTCGGCCTACGGCGATGGCTCGGGCGGGTTGCCCGGTCTCAACATGTGCGGTGCCGGCCGGGTGGTGTGTCTGATCGACCCGGTGGGTGACGTCTACGCCTGCCCCTTCGCGATCCACGACCGTTTCATGGCTGGAAACGTGGTGTCCGACGGTGGATTTGACGCGGTATGGAAGCATTCCCGGTTGTTCAACGAGCTGCGTGAGCCGCAATCGGCCGGTGCGTGCGGCAGCTGCGGTCACTACGACAGCTGCCGGGGCGGCTGCATGGCCGCCAAGTTCTTCACCGGACTCCCGATGGACGGGCCGGACCCGGAATGCGTGCAGGGCTACGGGGAAGTGGCCCTGGCCGCGGACCGCGTGGTGCCCAAACCCAGTGGTGACCACTCGCATTCGAAGAGCAAGCGCAGCCCCGCCACGGGTCCGGTGGCGCTGACGCTGACTCGCCGTCCACCTTCACGCGCGTGCGATGAGAACCCTCTTTCCAATTTACGAGCAGGACGATAGATGGCCCGCAATACATGGTTCGAGACGGTCGCGATTGCCCAGCAGCGGGCCAAGAAGCGACTGCCGAAGTCCGTCTACAGCTCGCTGATCTCGGCCAGTGAGAAGGGGCTGACGGTCAGCGACAACGTCGAGGCATTCGGGGAGCTGGGGTTCGAACCCCACGTGGTTGGCATCCAGCCGGACCGCGAACTATCGACAAATGTTCTGGGGCAGGATATTTCCCTTCCGGTGATGATCTCTCCGACCGGGGTACAGGCCGTAGACCCCGATGGTGAGGTCGCCGTGGCGCGGGCCGCCGCGGCGCGTGGAACGGCGATGGGGTTGTCCTCGTTCGCGAGCAAGCCCATCGAAGATGTGGTCGCCGCCAACCCGAAGACGCATTTTCAGATCTACTGGCTGGGTGGCCGTGACGATGTCGCTCAGCGCATCCAGCGTGCGAAAGATGCTGGAGCGGTTGGTCTTATCGCCACCCTTGATTGGAGCTTCTCGCACGGGCGCGACTGGGGGAGTCCGTCCATTCCCGAGAAGATGAACTTGCGATCGATGATCCGGCTGGCGCCGGAAGTCGTCACCAAACCCGGCTGGCTGTGGTCGTTCGGGAAGGGGATGAACATTCCGGACCTGCGGGTGCCGAACCAGGCCGCCCGTGGGGAGGCCGGCCCGCCGTTCTTCGACGCCTATGGGCAGTGGATGGGCACCCCGGCGCCGACGTGGGATGACGTGCGCTGGATGCGCGAGCAGTGGGACGGTCCGTTCATGCTGAAGGGCGTCATGCGTATCGACGACGCCAAACGTGCTGTGGATAGCGGAGTTTCAGCGATCTCGGTGTCCAATCATGGCGGCAACAATCTCGACGGAACGCCGGCGTCGATCCGCGCGCTGCCCGGTATCGCCCAGGCGGTGGGAGGCGATGTCGAAGTGCTACTCGATGGTGGCATCCGACGGGGCAGCGACGTCGTCAAGGCACTGGCTCTGGGCGCCCGTGCGGTGATGATCGGCCGGGCGTATCTGTGGGGCCTCGCGGCGGCCGGTCAGTCCGGCGTCGAGAACGTTCTGGACATCATGCGCGGGGGTATCGATTCTGCGCTGATGGGGCTCGGCAAGAAGTCTGTGCACGAGCTATCGCCAGATGACCTTCTCATCCCGGAGGGGTTTGCTCGGGGACTGGGCCGGCACTAGTTCGGCGCACCGCGAATTGAACACGGTGTCCGGCAGAGTCGATGTGGCGGCAGGGGCTGGCGTGACAATCGGGGCGAAATAGGGCCCAGGGCATAAGCCGACGGCCAGCAAGGATGTAAAGACCTCGATCGGGTGCGCCAACTTTGGATGCATTTGAAGTGAATTCGGCCTACCATCGGCGGGTGGCTGTTCCGACTGTCTTGAGCACCGCCATCTCCCGGGAGCTCGCAGACGAGGCCATCACTCTGTTCACTCCACTTGGCTCAACCGAACAACACGGGCCGCACTTGCCGTTGGATACCGACACCCGGATTGCCACCGCCGTGGCAACCGCCGCGGCCGGTGAGCTGGCGGCAGCGGCCGGCGGGGACCGGACGGCTCTCGCGCCGGCCATCGCCTACGGAGCCAGCGGTGAGCACCAATCCTTCGCTGGCACGATCTCGATCGGTACCGCGGCACTGAGCCAGATGCTCGTCGAGTACGGGAGGTCGGCCACGCAGTGGTGCAGGCGCATCGTCTTCGTGAACGGTCACGGCGGAAACATCGAAGCGGCGGTGTCCGCGATACGGCTTTTGCGTGCGGAGGGCCGTGACGCCGCATGGTGGGCGTGCACGGTGGAGGGCGGTGACGCTCACGCCGGACACGTGGAAACTTCTCTGCTGCTGCATATTTCACCAGAAACTGTGCGCCGCGAGGAGGCGTTGGCCGGAAACTCTGCACCCTTGCATGAGTTGATGGCGCCCATGCGGGCAGGTGGCGTGGCTGCGGTGAGTGCCATCGGAGTGCTGGGAGATCCGACCACGGCCAGTGGTCAGGACGGTGCGCGGATGCTTACGACGATGACTCGACAGTGCGCCGACGCGGTGCGCCGGTGGGCACCCGATGCCGACGGGCGGCTGGTATGACCACGAGCGACGAGCAGGCGCAGAACGTGTCGACGCCGCAGGAACGGCTGCCCGATGGATTCGCCGTCCAGGTGGACCGCAGGGTCCGGGTTCTCGATGAGGGCTCTGCCCTGTTGGGCGGCTCGCCGACCCGTCTGTTGAGATTGGCTCCGGCCGCGCGGACGCTGCTATCGGGCGGGCGGCTCGAAGTGCGTGATGCGACCAGCGCGCAGCTCGCGCGGACACTGCTGGACGCGACCGTCGCGCACCCGCGTCCGGCGGGTGGGCCGGGATACCGCGACGTGACAGTTGTTATTCCCTGCCGTAACAACGGATTTGGATTACGAAGACTGCTTCGGGCGCTTCGCGGAATGCGTGTGATCGTTGTCGACGACGGTTCCACCATCCCGATCGTGGAGAGCGATCTGGAGGGCATGTACTGCGATGTGCAGGTGGTGCGCCACGCGGACAGTCGCGGTCCGGCGGCGGCTCGCAACACCGGTTTGAAGCTGGCGACCACGGACTTCGTCGCGTTCCTCGATTCGGATGTGGTGCCCAGGCGGGGCTGGCTCGAGGCGCTGCTGGGGCACTTCAGCGATCCGGCGGTCGCTCTCGTCGCGCCCCGCATCGTAGGATTGGTGTTGAGTGACAACGCTATTGCTCGATATGAGGCGGTTAGGTCCTCACTGGACCTCGGCCTGCGGGAGGCGCCGGTCGTGCCGTACGGACCGGTGTCGTACGTCCCCAGCGCGGCGATCGTGGTCCGCCGTTCCGCGATCGACGAGATCGGTGGATTCGACGAATCGTTGCAGTGCGGCGAGGACGTGGACCTGTGCTGGCGACTGATCGAGGTGGGATCTCGGCTCCGGTACGAGCCCGTCTCACATGTGGCTCACGATCATCGGCTGACTCTTCGAGAGTGGTTCGCGCGCAAAGCATTCTACGGAAAGAGCGCGGCTCCGCTGTCGACACGCCACCCCGACAAGGTGGCACCGATGGTCATCTCCCGGTGGACGCTGCTGGTGTGGATCCTGGCGGCGGTCGGCTCGGGGATGGGCTATCTGGCCGCGGCAGGTATGGCCGCGCTGGCGGCGGGACGTGTCGCGCGCACGCTGCGCGGCGTGGACACTCCGCCACGTGACGTGGTTCGGGTGGCCGCCCAAGGGGTGGGTGGGGCCGCGTTGCAGATCGCGTCGGCGCTGTGCCGTCATTACTGGCCGCTGGCATTGATGGCCGCGGCGCTGTCGCGCCGTAGTCGGCAGGTGCTCGTGGTGGCCGCGGTTGTCGATGGCGTCGTGGATTGGATGAAGCGCAACGACAACTCGGCCTCACCCGATGATCGCATCGGTTTGATCGAGTATGTGCTGTTGAAGCGTCTGGACGACATCGCTTATGGGATTGGCCTGTGGTCCGGGATCGTGCAGGAGCGCGACCTCGGCGCACTCCGACCGGAACTACGGCCCTGAGTAGGCCGATCCACGCGGATGCGCTCGTCGTGGGTGCGGGTAGCGCGGGTTCCATTCTGGCAGGGCGCCTTTCCGAGGATCCATCGTTTCGGGTGATGCTTGTCGAGGCGGGCCCGGCGTCCTCCGCGGACGAAGACGGTGTGCGCGACGGATATCGCCTCCCGATTGGGCCAGACAGCCAGATAGCCACCTATTACTGGGCGACGCTGACCTCCACGGGTGATCAGGCCGAGCTGGTTCGGGGATCTGTGGTGGGTGGCTCGGGTGCGATCAACGGCGGCTACTTCGTGCGCGGCAGGCCAGAGGACTTCGACGGATGGTCGGTGCCGGGATGGTCCTGGACGGATGTGCGTGACCACTTCCGTGCCATGGAGACCGACCGAGACTTTCGTGATGATCCGCTGCACGGGTCGTCGGGTCCCATACCCATCGGGCGTAGGCACGAACAGAGTAGCGCTGGAAGGGAATTGATGGATCTCGCGGTCAAACGCGGGTATCCGTTGGTGGCCGATCTCAATGGTGCGGCCGGCGTCGGCGTGGGCTTGGTGCCGCTGAACATCGACAGCGGGATGAGAGTCGGGCCTGCGCGCGCTTACCTGGAGAGTGCGGGCTGGCGCCCCAATCTCGGGGTGTATTCCGGTACCCGGGTGCTGCGGGTGTTGTGCAGCGGTGGGCGGGCCACCGGGGTGCAGGTTGCGGTGGGGAGTTCGGTGAGGACCCTTACCGCCGATCGAATCATTCTGAGCGCGGGGGCGATTGAGAGCGCGAAGCTGCTGTTGCTGTCCGGCCTCGGCCCGGCCGACGATCTGCGTGCGGTGGGTGTGGAGCCGGTCGTGGATCTGCCGGGTGTGGGTACCCGAGTGATGGATCACGCGGAATGGGTGCTGGATACCGGCGACGCGGGGCAGCAGGGCCATCCGGTTCTGGATACCGTGCTGCACACCGACCGTCGGACCGGTGTGGAGATACGCCCCTATACAACAGGATTCGCGGCAATGGCGGGGGTGCGAGTGGAGGGTGCAGACGCCCGCCAGATCGGTGTCGCATTGATGACACCGCAATGCCGGGGCCGCGTGGAACTGCGATCACCGGATCCCGGGGCACCGGTTTACATCGACCTGAGGTACGACAGCGAGACCGCCGATATGGATCGGTTGCGCGACGGGGTGCGCTTGGTGTCCGAGCTGTATGGGCGGCGGTTCGGCGGTCCGCGGTGGTCCACCTCGCAGCATCTGTGCGCAACCGCGCCGATGGGCAATGACGGCGACAAGCACGCTGTTGTCGACAAATATTGTCGTGTCAGGGGAATCGACGGGTTGTTCGTCATCGACGGGTCTGTCATGCCGACCATCCCCAGCCGTGGCCCCGCCGCCACCATTGCCATGATCGGGCATCGAGCCGCCCAGTTTGTTGCGTGGTCGTAACGCATTATGAATCTCGTCGTCTGACCCACGCTTCGCGGACATCGGTCGCACAATTGGACGATGTCCAGTCCCGATGATGCCGTCAGCCCACGCGTGGATGCACCGCTCGATCACGCGGGCGTTCAATCACACCTGGAGGGCGCCGACTACCTCGCCCGCCGTCAGCTGAAGTCGGGTACCGCGGGATGGGTGCTGCTGGCAGGTCTCGGAGTCAGCTATGTCATCTCCGGGGACTACGCGGGCTGGAATACGGGCCTGAGCAAGGGCGGCTTCGGCGGAATGGCGATAGCGGCGGTCATCATCGCGGCGATGTACCTGTCCATGGTGCTCAGCATGGCGGAGATGTCGTCGGCCTTACCCACCGCAGGTGGCGGGTATACCTTCGCGCGGCGCGCGTTGGGGCCGTGGGGCGGGTTCGCTACCGGGACCGCGATTCTCATTGAGTACGCGATCGCGCCGGCTGCCATCGCCACCTTCATCGGAAGCTATGTCCAGTCCCTACACCTGTTCGGGCTCAAAGACGGCTGGTGGATCTATCTGGCGGTGTACGCGATTTTCATCGGAATCCATCTCAGTGGTGCCGGCGAGGCGCTCAAGACGATGTTCGTGATCACCGGGATCGCGCTGGTCGGCCTCGCGATTTTCGCCATCGGTGCCGTCGGCCGATTCGACCTGCACAATCTGACCGACATTCCTGTCGACGAAACCGCAACGGGGGCATCGGCATTACTGCCCTTTGGGTATCTGGGCATCTGGGCGGCCGTGCCGTTCGCGATCTGGTTGTTCCTGGCGATCGAGGGCGTGCCGCTGGCTGCCGAGGAGGCTCGCGATCCGGCAAAGAACATCCCACGCGGCATCGTGATGGCGATGCTGGTGCTCGTCGTCACCGGCACGGCCGTATTGTTTCTCGTTCCCGGCGCAGGTGGCGCCGAAGCCATGGGGCAATCGGGCAATCCGCTGGTCGAGGCGCTCGGCACCACCACGGTGGCCAAGGCGGTCAACTACATCGGGCTGGCCGGACTTATCGCGAGCTTCTTCTCCATCGTCTACGCCTACAGTCGGCAGACCTTCGCGCTGTCCCGGGCGGGCTACCTGCCGACGGGGCTGTCGATCACCAACAGCCGCAAGGCGCCGGTGCTGGCATTGATCGTGCCGGGAATCGTCGGATTCCTGTTGTCGCTCACGGGTGAAGGCGCCATGTTGCTCAACATGGCCGTGTTCGGGGCGGCGCTGAGCTATGTGCTGATGATGGTGAGCCACATCGTGCTGCGGATCCGCGAACCCGAGATGCCGCGGCCCTACCGGACGCCAGGGGGCATCGTCACCAGCGGTTTCGCGCTGGTGATCGCCTGCGCTGCGGTGGTGGCGACGTTCATCGTGGATACCACCGCGGCTTTTGCCACGTTCGGGGTATTCGTGCTGTTTATGGCGTACTTTGGGTTGTATAGCCGTCACCATTTGGTTGCGAACTCGCCGGATGAAGAGTTCGCGGCGCTCGCTGAAGCCGAGAATGAACTGAAATAGGCACATCATGAGCACTTTTCGTCACATCGCAGGACCGGTCACCTACACGTTCGGGTCGCTGGCCGAGGTTCTCGCGAAGGCCTCACCTCCGCGCTCCGGTGACGAGCTCGCGGGTTGTGCGGCACATTCCGACGCCGAGCGGGCCGCAGCACGCTGGGCGCTTGCCGAGGTGCCTCTGGCGGAGTTCCTCTCGGAGGAGATCGTTCCGTATGACACCGACGAGGTGACCCGGCTCATCATCGATACCCATGACGCGGAGGCATTCGCGGTCATCTCCCACCTCACCGTCGGCGATTTTCGCGACTGGCTGTTGGAGACCGTCACCAAACCCCATGGGGCGCAATCACTCAAGGATGTATCGTCCGGGCTGACACCCGAGATGGTGGCTGCGGTCAGCAAGCTGATGCGTAATCAGGACCTCATCGCAGTCGGTGCGGCGGTGCGTAATCACAGTGCCTTCCGCACCACCATCGGCCTACCGGGCACGCTGGCCACCCGGCTGCAGCCCAACCATCCCACCGACGACGCACGGGGCATCGCCGCCGCCACCCTGGATGGCTTGCTGCTGGGATGCGGCGACGCCGTCATCGGCATCAACCCCGCCACCGACTCCCCGCATGCCGCGGGTGACCTGTTGCGCCTCATCGACGACATCCGACTGAGGTTCGATATCCCCACACAATCGTGTGTGCTCGCGCACGTCACCACCACGATGGAGCTCATCGAACGAAACCTGCCGGTGGACTTGGTGTTCCAGTCGATTGCCGGAACCGAAGGTGCCAATGAGAGCTTCGGGGTCAACCTGTCGCTGCTGCGTGAGGCGAATGAGGCCGGGCGTTCACTGGCGCGCGGCACCGTTGGCAACAATGTCATGTACCTGGAGACCGGCCAGGGATCGGCGCTGTCGGCCGGTGCCCATATCGGGGTGGGCGGTGCTCCGGTGGACCAGCAGACGTTGGAGGCCAGAGCCTACGCAGTCGCCCGTGAGGTGGAGCCGCTCCTGGTCAACACCGTCGTGGGATTTATTGGGCCGGAATATCTTTACGACGGTAAGCAGATCATCAGGGCCGGTTTGGAAGACCACTTCTGTGGCAAGTTACTCGGACTGCCGATGGGCGTGGACGTCTGCTACACCAATCACGCCGAGGCGGATTCGGATGACATGGACATTCTGCTGACCGTGCTCACCGCGGCAGGAGTCGCCTTCGTCATCGCCGTGCCCGGCGCCGACGACGTCATGCTCGGGTACCAGAGCCTGTCCTTCCATGACGCACTCTTCGCGCGCCGCACCTTCGGCCTGCGCCCGGCGCCGGAGTTCAACGATTGGCTTGAACGGATGGGCATGCTGGAGCGCGATGGTGGGCTGCGTGAAGTCGCGGTCAACGACTCGCCGTTGCGGGCGCTGATATGAGCGATATCGCCAACAATGATGCAGCGCACGATATCTGGGACACCCTGCGTCGATCGACGCAGTCGCGCATCGGGTTGGGGCGCAGCGGCGACGCGCTGCCCACCACTCGAGTGCTGGAGTTCGGAACCGCACATGCCGCCGCCAGAGACGCGGTGCACACGCCCTTGGACGCTCAGGCTTTGGCGGGCCGCATCGACGGGCTCGGGCTGGGTACGCCGCTGCTGGTGACCAGCCGGGCGGCGGATCGATCCGAGTATCTGCGCCGCCCAGATCTGGGCCGTGCCCCCGCAGAGGGAGCGCTGGACGTGTTGCCCGGGTCCGGCGGCGATATCGGCATCGTGCTGGCGGACGGGTTGTCACCGCGAGCGCTCGACGACCACGGTGTGCTCCTGTTGCAGGCACTGCATCAGCGTCTTCGCGGGTATTCGATGGCACCGCTGGTCATCGCAACGCAGGCGCGGGTGGCCCTGGGGGACCACATCGGTGCCGCCCTCGGCGTGGACACGGTGTTGGTGCTCATCGGTGAGCGTCCGGGACTTTCGGTCGCCGACAGCGTCGGGATATACCTGACGCACAGCCCCATCGTGGGATGTACTGATGCGCAACGTAATTGCGTGTCCAATATTCATCCCCCCGAGGGCTTGGGCTATGACCAGGCGGCGCAGGTGGTGGCGGCCTTGGTGGCGGGGGCGCGTCAGATCGGCCGCTCCGGGGTCGACCTGAAGGATATGACCGGCGCGGGGGATCAGATCGAAGGTGCCGGGCCGGCGCTGCCCACCTAATGGGACGGACACCGGCTTTCCGGAGGACTTGCCGGAGCCAACCGGGCGGTTGGTTACCATCGGCGAATGGCCATCGACCCTCGCACGCCGGTCCTCGTCGGTACCGGACAGGTCAACCAGCGGACAGAGGCGGATACCCCGTTCTCCGAGATCCCCGAGCCCATCGATCTGGTGGAGCGCGCGGCGCGCCTGGCCGCCGAGGATGCCGGCGCGGCCGAACTGCTCACCGCCATCGACACCGTGTCGGTGGCGAACATCTTCTCGTGGAAGTACCGCGACCCTGGTGCGCTCCTCGGTGAGCGTCTGGGGGCGGCGCCCAAGCGCACCTTCTACACCGGCCCCAGCGGCAACTCGCCACAGCTGTTGGTCAATCACGCCGCCGCGGACATCCTGGCTGGGGATGCCGATGTGGTGCTCGTCGGCGGAGCGGAGATGTGGCGTTCGCGCAACAAGATGATGGCCACCGGTGTGCAGCCCGCATGGACTACCCAGGATGAATCCATCGCCGAGCCAACGATTCTCGGCGGTCGCATGGATCAGGTGGGCGGCGCCGAGACCGCCATCGGCCTGATTTCTCCCGGCCATGTCTACCCGCTGTTCGAGCAGGCGATACGTATCGCCCAGGGTGCGTCCATCGAGGACCATCGAACCGCTATTTCCCAGCTGTGGCAGCGGTTCAACGCGGTGGCGGTGAACAACCCGCATGCGTGGTCCAACGATGCGTACACCGCCGAGGAGATCGCCACGCCTGGCCCCGACAATCGGTGGATCAGTTCTCCGTACACCAAGCTGATGAACTCCAACAACATGGTGGAGCAGGGCGCGGTGGTGCTGCTGACCTCCGTGGAGACTGCCACCCGGTTGGGAATCCCCAAGGACCGCTGGATATTTCCCCTGGCGGGCGCGCATGCCAATGACACCTTCGCACTCAGTGAGCGTCACGAGCTGCACCGGTCGCCGGCCATTCGGTTGGCAGGCAAGCGTGCCTTCGACATCGCGGGACTGGGAACCGATGACGTCGAGCTGATCGACATCTACTCGTGCTTCCCCTCGGCGGTCCAGGTCGCGGCGACCGAGTTGGGGCTGGCGCTAGATGACCCGGCACGGCCGTTGACGGTCACCGGCGGGCTCACCTTCGCCGGAGGCCCCTGGTGCAACTACGTCACCCACTCCATTGCCACCATGGCGCAGCGACTGCGTGAGCGTCCCGGCGCGAAGGGCCTGATCACGGCCAACGGCGGATATCTCACCAAGCACGCGTTCGGAATTTATGGAACCGAGCCGCCCGCATCCGGATTCACCTTCGAGGACGTGCAGGCCGAGGTCGACAAAGAACCCCGGACCGAGGCCGCCGACGGTTATGCGGGCAGGGCGAGCGTCGAAGCCTGGACCGTCAACTATGGACGGGACGGCTCACCGTTCCAGACGTTCGTCAGCGTGCGCACACCAACCGGCGCACGCACATTCGCCAAGATCGACGACCGCGATGCCGCCGTGCAGATTGCGGACACCGATATTGCCGGTGCCTCCGTCGACGTCGCGGCGGACGGTTCCGCGCGGTTCGCCTAGAACGGCATTTACCTCAGTGTGTAGCGGATCGGTAGGTGCTTGATGCCGCCGACGAAGATGGTCGACGTCCGTTCGACGGTTCCGTCGATCTCGATGGACTTCAGACGCGGAAGTAGCGCCGAGAAGAAGCTGCTGACCTCCATGCGCGCCAGCGCCGCTCCCAGACAGAAGTGGACGCCGAAACCGAATGCCAGGTGTTTGTTGGGATCGCGTGCGATGTCAAAGGTGAAGGGATCGCTGAAGATGTCCTCGTCGCGGTTGCCCGAGGGGTAGGACAGCAGGACCGATTCGCCCTCGGCGATGGGTACACCGCGAATCTCGGTGTCGGCAGTCGCCGTTCGCATGAATTCCTTGACCGGCGTCACCCAGCGGATCATCTCGTCGACGGCCAGCGGCATGAGATCGGGGTTCTCGCGCAGCCGGTCCAGCTGTTCCGGGTGTTGCAGGAGCGCTTCGAGCCCACCGGCGATCGTGGCACTGGTGGTGTCGTGTCCGGCGGTCGCGATGATCGTGTAATACGACGCCGTATCGACATCGGACAGCAGTTCGCCGTCGACTCTGGCGTTGGCGATGGTGGAGGCCAGGTCCTCGGTGGGGTTCTCGCGCCGGGCTGCGGTGAGGCCACTGAAGTATCCGAAGAAATCCAGCAGCGCCAGTAGCTGCTCCTCGGGAGTGGCGCCGCGCTGGAACTCGGTGTCGTCGCCGCCGAAGAGCTCCTGGGTGAGCTTGAGCATCCGGTCGAAGTCCGACTCGGGAATGCCGAGCAGCGACATGATGACGTACAGGGGGAAGTGCACCGCCACGTCCTGCGCGAAATCGCAGCTTCCGCCGGCCTCCATCAGCTTGTTGACGTATCGGGTGGCTAGCTCGTCGGTGCGGAGTTTCATGTCCCGCATGGCCTTCGGTCGGAACCAGTCGGCACCGATGGCGCGCAGCACGCGATGCTTGGGGTCGTCGATGTGCACGAGGGTCTTGAGTTCGATGCCCATCGCCGCCTGCTTATCCAGCTCGGCTTCCTGCTCAAGGTTCATCAGCAGGGGACGTGGCTCGTTGATCCACAGCGCGTTGTTGCGCTCGACGTCCATGATGTCGTCGTGTTTGGTGATCGCCCAGAATGGCCGGTAGTCGTCGGCGGTCACCTTCGACACGGGTTGTTCGCGCCGCAGCAGGGTCATCGCGGCGTGCAGGCGAGGCTCGTCGGCGTAGGCGGTGGGATCGGCCAGGACTCGGCCGGCTTCTTCGATCTCTGACAGTGCGGTGATGGCCATAGCCGGAGTGTGCGCGCGTCACACCATAGATTTGCCTCTAACGGTCAAATTTCGCCGGTATGTATTAGGCGGGTGTCACCCAGGTGGTGATCTCTGCCTTCACCACTTCCTTGCCGTCGCGATCGGTGATGCTGATCGGCACGACGACATCGGTGCCCTCGGCGATCGAGGCGAAGTCGACGCCCTCCAGCTGGGCGATCGCGCGCAGAGAGGTGGTGGCCTTGCCGAGGTACTGGACGTTCATCGCCTTGGGGATCCAGCGATGCGAGGACGGGGTGGTGGCCTCCATCAACATGCCCATCGCGACTTCCGCCAGGTTGCACGCGGCGATGGCGTGGAAGGTCTTGATGTGGTTATAGACGAAGTACCACTTGGGGGCGGTCACCTCGCAGTAGCCCGGTTCCATCCGGTGCACGTGCGGCACCACCGAGGCGAAGTAGGGGACACGGGCCATCATGGCGGCGGAGAACAAGGCGGAACCGCCGGGCTTGTTCTGCAGACGCTGCCAGATCTTGTAGGTCGGAGATGCGCTCACGGCCAGTACCTTACTTGAAAGTAAGATACCGGCGATACCGACCGCATACCTGGTGCTGCTGAACTGCTCAAAGTGTGTGCGTGCGGTATGCGCTCGGCGTCCGGAGGGGGCCTTGAGTCGGGATTTGGCCGCAGCCGCGGGATAAGGCATACTGTTCGGGTTGCCGTGAACCGGTTTCGGTGCCTTGGGTCGCCCCATTGTGCGCTGCGAACGGGGACGGCGAACCACTAGCGCCCTTGCGGGCGCGTCGGCCCAGTCCAAGCGACGAGAATTTTCGACGCGGACGACTGCGCGCGAGGGCGACACGCCCGACCGCGGGGGTCGGTGAACTACGACAGGTAAACAGCGGCGGTATCGGGTTGCGCGCTTCGGCG
This sequence comes from Mycobacteroides saopaulense, assembly GCF_001456355.1. Classification (NCBI taxonomy): domain Bacteria; kingdom Bacillati; phylum Actinomycetota; class Actinomycetes; order Mycobacteriales; family Mycobacteriaceae; genus Mycobacteroides; species Mycobacteroides saopaulense. The sequence continues at coordinate 3,573,708 of NZ_CP010271.1, read as the reverse complement.
TGCTCCGGACCAGTGACAGTAGAGGTAGGAAGCGTGGCGGGACAGAAGATCCGCATCAGGCTCAAGGCCTACGACCATGAGGCGATTGACGCTTCGGCGCGCAAGATTGTTGAGACGGTGACCCGTACCGGCGCGAGTGTCGTCGGACCTGTGCCGCTGCCGACTGAGAAGAACGTGTACTGCGTTATCCGGTCGCCGCACAAGTACAAGGATTCGCGCGAGCACTTCGAGATGCGCACCCACAAGCGGCTCATCGACATCCTCGACCCGACGCCGAAGACGGTTGACGCGCTCATGCGCATCGACCTGCCGGCCAGCGTCGACGTGAACATCCAGTAGGAGAACCAGAAACCATGGCAAGAAAAGGAATTCTGGGCACCAAGCTGGGTATGACGCAGGTGTTCGACGACAACAACCGGGTTGTCCCGGTGACCGTCGTCAAGGCCGGCCCCAATGTGGTGACCCGCATCCGCACCCCCGAGCAGGACGGCTACAGCGCCGTTCAGTTGGCGTACGGCGAGATCAGCCCCCGCAAGGTGACCAAGCCGGTCACCGGTCAGTTCGCCGCCGCGGGCATCAACCCGCGTCGCCACCTGGCCGAGCTGCGTCTGGACGACGAAACCGCTGCCGCCGAATACGAGGTCGGCCAGGAGCTGACCGCCGAGATCTTCAGTGACGGCGCCTATGTCGACGTCACCGGGACCTCCAAGGGCAAGGGCTTCGCCGGAACCATGAAGCGTCACGGCTTCCGCGGCCAGGGCGCCAGCCACGGTGCGCAGGCCGTGCACCGTCGTCCCGGTTCGATCGGTGGTTGCGCCACCCCGGGTCGTGTCTTCAAGGGCACCCGGATGTCCGGACGTATGGGTAGCGATCGCGTCACCACTCAGAACCTGGTGGTGCACAAGGTTGATGCCGAGAACGGCGTACTGCTGATCAAGGGTGCCATCCCCGGACGCAAGGGTGGCCTGGTTGTGGTCCGCACCGCTGTCAAGCGAGGTGAGAAGTAGTGTCTGAGGATTTTTTGAAGATCGCAGTCAAGGCTCCGGGCGGCAAGACGGACGGCTCCATCGAGCTGCCGGCCGAATTGTTCGACGCCCCAGCCAATATCGCGCTGCTGCACCAGGTGGTGACCGCTCAGCTGGCCGCAGGCCGTCAGGGCACCCACTCCACCAAGACGCGTGGTCTGGTGTCCGGTGGTGGCAAGAAGCCGTACCGGCAGAAGGGAACCGGCCGTGCCCGTCAGGGTTCGACCCGCGCCCCGCAGTTCACCGGTGGTGGCATCGTCCACGGCCCGCAGCCGCGTGACTACAGCCAGCGGACACCCAAGAAGATGATCGCCGCCGCTCTGCGCGGTGCGCTGTCGGACCGGGCCCGCAATGGCCGGATCCACGCCATCACCGAACTGGTTGCCGGGCAGGAGCCCTCGACCAAGAGCGCCAAGTCGTTCCTGGCCGAGATCACCGACCGCAAGCAGCTGCTGGTGGTGCTGGGCCGCGACGACCTGGCTTCGGTCAAGAGCGTCCGGAACCTGCCGAACGTGCATGTGCTGGCCTACGACCAGCTCAACACCTATGACGTGTTGAAGGCCGATGACGTGGTGTTCAGCGTCGAGGCACTCAACGGCTTCATCAACGCCAAGAAGAAAGAGGAGGTGTCGGCCTGATGGCAACCATCGCTGACCCCCGCGACATCATCCTGGCCCCGGTGATCTCGGAGAAGTCGTACTCGTTGATCGAAGACAACGTGTACACCTTCGTCGTCCACCCGGACTCGAACAAGACGCAGATCAAGATCGCCATCGAGCAGATCTTCAGCGTCAAGGTCTCCTCGGTGAACACCGCGAACCGGCAGGGCAAGCGCAAGCGCACCCGCACCGGTTTCGGACAGCGCAAGAGCACCAAGCGCGCCATCGTCACCCTGGCACCGGGCAGCAAGCCGATCGACCTGTTTGGAGCCCCCGCGTAGTCGGGGAGTAGAGGACTAGAGAAGACATGGCTATTCGCAAGTACAAGCCGACGACCCCCGGTCGCCGCGGCTCGAGCGTCGCCGATTTCTCGGAGATCACTCGCTCGACTCCCGAGAAGTCGCTGATTCGCCCGCTGCACGGCACCGGTGGCCGTAACGCCCACGGCCGCATCACTACTCGTCACAAGGGTGGCGGCCACAAGCGTGCCTACCGGCTGATTGATTTCCGTCGCCACGACAAGGACGGCGTCAACGCCAAGGTCGCGCACATCGAGTACGACCCCAACCGCACCGCACGCATCGCGCTGCTGCACTTCCTGGACGGCGAGAAGCGTTACATCATCGCGCCGGTCGGGCTGTCGCAGGGTGACGTGGTGGAGTCGGGCGCCAACGCCGACATCAAGCCGGGCAACAACCTGCCGCTGCGCAACATCCCGACGGGTACCACTGTGCACGCCGTCGAGCTGCGCCCCGGTGGTGGAGCCAAGTTGGCCCGCTCGGCCGGTTCCGGCATCCAGCTGCTGGGCAAGGAAGGCGCCTACGCCTCCCTGCGTATGCCCAGCGGTGAGATCCGCCGTGTCGACGTGCGCTGCCGCGCCACCGTCGGCGAGGTCGGTAACGCCGAGCAGGCCAACATCAACTGGGGTAAAGCCGGCCGTATGCGGTGGAAGGGCAAGCGCCCCACCGTCCGTGGTGTCGTGATGAACCCGGTCGACCACCCGCACGGTGGTGGTGAAGGTAAGACCTCCGGTGGTCGTCACCCGGTGAGCCCTTGGGGCAAGCCGGAAGGCCGCACCCGCAAGCCGAACAAGGCGAGCGACAAGCTCATCGTCCGTCGCCGGCGCACCGGCAAGAAGCGCTAGGAGTAAGCGATGCCACGCAGCCTCAAGAAGGGCCCGTTCATCGACGACCATCTGCTCAAGAAGGTCGACGTTCAGAACGAGAAGAACACCAAGCAGGTCATCAAGACCTGGTCGCGTCGGTCGACCATCATCCCCGACTTCATCGGCCACACCTTCGCGGTGCACGACGGACGCAAGCATGTTCCCGTCTTCGTCACCGAGGCGATGGTCGGTCACAAGCTGGGTGAGTTCGCCCCGACGCGGACCTTCAAGGGTCACATCAAGGACGACCGAAAGAGCAAGCGGCGCTAATGACTACAACGACTGAATACCCATCGGCCAAGGCCGTTGCACGGTTCGTGCGGGTCTCGCCGACCAAGGCACGCCGGGTCATCGACCTGGTGCGCGGCAAGTCGGTGACCGACGCCATCGACATCCTCCGCTGGGCCCCGCAGGCCGCCAGCGAGCCGGTGTCGAAGGTCATCGCCAGCGCTGCAGCCAACGCGCAGAACAACGACGGCCTGGATCCCTCCACCCTGGTGGTCTCGGAGATCTTCGCCGACGAGGGCCCGACCGCCAAGCGCATCCGTCCCCGCGCGCAGGGTCGTGCGTTCCGGATCCGCAAGCGCACCAGCCACATCACCGTGGTGGTGGAGAGCCGTCCGAAGCAGGACGGCAAGGCCGGCAAGTCGGCTGCCGCTTCTCGCGCCCGTCGGGCCGAGGGCTCGAAGGCTGCCGCCAACAAGACCACCGCTGAGGCGAAGGGAGGCTCGCGCTAGTGGGCCAGAAGATCAATCCGCACGGTTTCCGGCTCGGTATCACCACCGACTGGAAGTCCCGCTGGTACGCCGACAAGCAGTACGCGGACTATGTCAAGGAAGACGTGGCGATCCGCCGCCTGCTGGCCACTGGCCTGGAGCGTGCCGGTATCGCCAAGGTGGAGATCGAGCGTACCCGTGACCGGGTTCGCGTCGATATCCACACCGCGCGTCCCGGCATCGTCATCGGCCGTCGTGGCACCGAGGCCGACCGCATCCGCGCCGACCTGGAGAAGCTGACCGGCAAGCAGGTTCAGCTGAACATCCTCGAGGTGAAGAACCCCGAGGCCGAGGCGCAGCTGGTTGCCCAGGGCGTCGCCGAGCAGCTCTCGAATCGTGTGGCGTTCCGTCGCGCGATGCGCAAGGCCATCCAGTCGGCCATGCGTCAGCCGAACGTCAAGGGCATCCGGGTGCAGTGCTCGGGCCGCCTCGGCGGTGCTGAGATGAGCCGCTCGGAGTTCTACCGCGAAGGTCGGGTGCCGCTGCACACGCTGCGCGCCGATATCGACTACGGCCTGTACGAGGCCAAGACCACCTTCGGCCGGATCGGCGTGAAGGTCTGGATCTACAAGGGCGACATCGTCGGTGGCAAGCGCGAGCTCGCCGCCGCCGGAGTTGAGGCTGGCCGCGGCGCTCCCGACCGTCCGCGCCGTGAGCGTCCGGCCGGTGCCCGTCCGCGTCGTAGCGGCGCCTCGGGTACCACCGCGACGAGCACCGAGGCCGGCCGTGCCGCCGCAGAGACCCCTGCCTCGGACGGTGCGAGCGCACCGTCCGCAGAAACCACGGAGAGCTGAACATGCTGATTCCCCGTAAGGTCAAGCACCGCAAGCAGCATCACCCGAAGAAGAAGGGCACCGCCTCGGGCGGTACCACCGTCGCTTTCGGTGACTACGGCATTCAGGCGCTGGGCCACGCATACATCACGAACCGACAGATCGAGTCCGCTCGTATCGCCATCAACCGGCACATCAAGCGTGGCGGCAAGGTGTGGATCAACATCTTCCCGGACCGCCCGTTGACCAAGAAGCCCGCCGAAACCCGTATGGGTTCCGGTAAGGGTTCGCCCGAGTGGTGGGTTGCGAACGTCAAGCCCGGTCGTGTGCTGTTCGAGTTGAGCTACCCGAACGAGGAGACCGCCCGTCAGGCCCTGACGCGCGCGATCCACAAGCTGCCGATCAAGGCGCGCATCATCACACGAGAGGAGCAGTTCTGATGGCAGTGGGAATTTCCGCTGGCGAACTGCGGGAAAGCACCGAGGAAGAGCTGGTCACCAAGCTGCGTGAGTCCAAGGAAGAGCTGTTCAACCTGCGCTTCCAGATGGCCACCGGTCAGCTCGCCAACAACCGTCGGCTGCGTGCGGTGCGCCAGGAGATCGCGCGCATCTACACGGTGATGCGTGAGCGCGAGCTCGGATTGGCCGCAGGACCCGATAGCGAGGACAGCAAGTGAGCGAGAAAAAGAAGGACACCGGCACTGTGCCTGGACCGCGGCACACCCCGGCCACCGAGCAGCCGCGCGGCCGTCGTAAGACCGCCATCGGCTACGTCGTGTCGGACAAGATGCAGAAGACCATCGTGGTCGAGCTCGAGTCCCGCAACCGGCACTCGCTGTACGGCAAGATCATTCGCACCACGTCGAAGGTCAAGGCCCACGACGAGAACGGTGACGCCGGTGTCGGCGACCGCGTTTCGCTGATGGAGACCCGCCCGACCTCGGCCACCAAGCGGTGGCGCCTGGTCGAGGTTCTCGAGAAGGCCAAGTAGTCAGATACGCATGAAGCGCGCCGTTCCCGAAAGGGGCGGCGCGCTTTTGCGTTGGGTGGGCTTGCGCCGAGTGCATACCGCACGCAGGCGATCCCGGCGATCGAGCTGCGTGCGGTATGCGTTCGGCGACTAGCGCCGCAGGAAGTCCACGACCGTCTGCTCGAAGGCCGCCTTGGCCTCGATCATCACCCAGTGGCCGCTGTTCGGGAAGATGTGCAGCTCGGCGTTGGGGATGAGTCGCATCGGCACGATGGCCATGTCCGGCGGGCTGACCCGATCATCGCGACCCCAGGTGAGCAGCGTCGGACACTTGATCTTGTGCATCATCGCCCAGTACGGCGCGATGTCGGCGTTGGCGAGGAACTGTTGTTGCATCGCAAAGGCTTTGGAGCCGTACATGAGCTGTGCGGTCTTGTGCGCATCCGGATTGATCGCGGCTTCCCAACGTTCCTCGATGAGTTCGTCGGTGACGACGGCGGGATCCCACACCATGGAGTTGAGCCAGCGGATCAGCTTGTCGCGATCGGGTGCGTCGGTGAACTCCTGCAGCAGGCGCAGGCCCTCGCTGGGGCTCGGGCTGAAGATGTTGGGGCCGACGCCGCCGATGGTGACGAGCTTGGTGATGCGGTCGGGGTGCTTGATCGCCAGGTTGATGCCGACGACACCGCCCATCGAGTTCCCGACGATGGCCGCGGACTCGATACCCAGTCCGTCCATGAAGCGGATCACCGAGGCGCCCGCGGTCAGCACGGGGTGCCCCTGGACCGCGTCACTGACCCCGAAGCCAGGGAATTCCAAGACGTAGGTGTGGAAGTGCTCGGCGAAAACCCCGAGGTTCCCGCGGTAGTTCCGCCATCCCGTCACGCCGGGGCCGGAGCCGTGCAGCAGGATCAGCGGCTCGCCCTCGCCGGCTGTGCCCGCTTCGTGGTAGCGCAGCACACCCTCGTCGGTGGCCAGTTCCTTCTTGGTGCCCTCGTATGTCACGTCCACCAGACAAGAGTAGAACGTGTTTCAGTTTCGGGCGACGGCGGTGTCCGCTGAGCGGGCGCGCATTAGGTAGGAGTAAGGGCCCGGTAAGAGTCGTTTCGGATCGCCTCAAGACTGTGAATGTGGACGCCCACCTGTCTACGCTGGATGAATGAACCGATACGTCAAGCGTGGATCGGTCGGGGTTTCGATTTTCGCGGTCGCGGCGGCGACCGCCGCAGTGCTCGCCACCCAAACGGAGAACTCGGCAGTGGCCCGGGCGGCGGGCTGTCCGGATGTGGATGTGTCCTTCGCGCGCGGCACCAACGACTCGCCGGGCCTGGGAGATGTGGGCCAGGTGTTCACCGACGAGCTCACCGGCCGGCTCGCGGGCAAGGCCGTGGACGTTTACGCGGTCAACTATCCGGCCAGCTTCGACTGGGTCCGCGCCGGTGACGGTGCCAACGACATGAGCTACCACGTGCAAGAGGTGGCGCGAAACTGCCCGAACACCCAGTTCGTGCTCGGTGGGTTCTCTCAGGGCGCTGCCGTCGTAGATGTCCTGTTCGGCAAGAACGGGACGGGGCTCACCTTCAACAACCCGCTACCGGCCGATCTCGAAAAGCGTGTCGCGGCAATCGTTTTGATCGGAAACCCGAAGAATTGGCAGGTCGCCGGGATGAATCTCGACCTGGCGATCAGGGACGACCTGCGCAGCAGGATCATCGATATCTGCAATCCCGGTGACGGCATCTGCGATCCGAACGGTGGTGGTCTGGGCCCCCACATGCAGTACAAATCGGACGGGTCGGCCGATCGGGCCGCCGACTTCGTCGTCAACCGACTGACCGCGGTTGCCGCGAGCAGCAGCGCCGCGGCCGCGTCGAGCACGTCCACCAGCGCCTCGGGTGCCCCGGCCTCGACATCCAAGAGTGCCAATCCGTTGAGCGGGACGACAACGCCTCCCGCCACCACCCCGGCACCCACCTCGACGGCCGCACCGTCCTCGTCCACGCCTAAGCCGGTAGCGGCTTCGACGTCCCGAAAGGCGCCCGCGTGGATGATGCCCGGCGGTGCGCCGGCCGCCGACGCTCCGGCCGCGGTGGCCTCGACGAGTACCGTTCCCGCCCCCGACCCGGCCAGGCACGGGCCGCTGCCGGGCCCGGTCGCGGGCGATCAGTAAGCCTGCATGGCCGTTTCTGCTGCTGGCACCGCAACTCCCTCGGGTCGGGCCGAGACTCGTCGCGCCATCTGGAACACCATCCGAGGCTCGTCCGGCAACCTTGTCGAGTGGTACGACGTCTACGTCTACACCGTCTTCGCGATGTACTTCGAGAAGCAATTCTTCGATCAGGCCGACCAGAATTCGACGGTCTATGTGTACGCGATCTTCGCGGTCACCTTCATCACCCGGCCGCTCGGATCGTGGTTCTTCGGGCGGTTCGCCGACCGGAACGGTCGCCGCGCCGCGCTGACCCTCAGCGTCTCGCTGATGGCGGCCTGCTCGATGGTGATCGCCCTGGTGCCCTCGCGCTCCAGCATCGGGATGGCCGCTCCGATCGTGCTGATCCTGTGCCGGCTCGTGCAGGGCTTCGCGACGGGCGGAGAGTATGGCACCTCGGCCACCTACATGTCCGAGGCCGCCACGCGTGAGCGCCGCGGATTCTTCTCCTCGTTCCAGTACGTGACCCTGGTGGGCGGCCATGTGCTCGCCCAGTTCACGCTGCTGATCATCCTCACGATCTTCGACACCGAGCAGGTGCACCAATTCGGCTGGCGCATAGCCTTTGCCATCGGCGGTGTGGCCGCGATCGTCGTGTACTGGCTGCGGCGCACTATGGATGAATCGCTCAGCGATGAGCAGCTGGCGGCCATCAGGGCGGGCGACGACACCAGCTCCGGATCGATGCGCGAGCTGCTCACCCGATACTGGAAACCGCTGCTGCTGTGCTTCCTCATCACGATGGGCGGCACCCTGGCGTTCTACACCTACAGCGTCAACGCACCGGCGATGGTGAAGTCCGCCTATAAGGACCAGGCGATGACGGCCACCTGGATCAACTTGGCGGGGCTCGTCTTCCTGATGCTGCTGCAGCCCATCGGCGGGATCATCAGTGACAAGGTGGGTCGCAAGCCGCTGCTGCTGTGGTTCGGCTTCGGGGGACTGGTCTACACGTACTTCCTCATCACCTATCTGCCCCAGACGCATTCGCCGATCGCGTCGTTTCTCTTGGTGGCGGGTGCCTACGTAATCTTGACCGGATACACCTCGATCAACGCGCTGGTGAAGTCCGAGCTGTTCCCGTCGCATGTGCGCGCACTCGGCGTCGGCGTGGGCTACGCACTGGCGAACTCGGTGTTCGGTGGGACCGCGCCGCTGATCTACCAGGCCCTCAAGGAGCACGGTCAGGTGCCGCTGTTCATCGCGTACGTCACGGTGTGCATCGGGATCTCGCTGGTGGTGTACCTGTTCTTCCTGAAGAACAAGTCGGACACCTACCTGGACCGCGAACAGGGCTCGGCGTTCAACCGATAACCCTCGTCGACACGCCCGTTCGTGGCGGACATGTGCGATACGAAACCGCCCCGAGGCGGCGTGTCGGCGGGGAGGGGGCCGCCCGGAGGTGCGATTTGGGTTTCACCTGCGGGTTCACCTACACTAGGGCGGTTGTCTTGTGGGTGTTTGGCGCCCCGGGGCAGGTAGGCATTCCCACCAGGTGAAAACCCGGGGATGACGCGTGCCCTGCAGACAACATGACCGCGTGCGTCGGGTCGGAATCCGCCGCACATCCACTTCCAGGTCACGTAGGAGAGACCAGTGATTCAGCAGGAGTCACGGCTGAAGGTCGCCGACAACACCGGTGCCAAGGAGATCTTGTGCATCCGCGTGCTCGGTGGCTCGTCGCGACGCTATGCCGGGATCGGGGACATCATTGTGGCGACCGTCAAGGACGCCATCCCCGGAGGCACCGTCAAGCGTGGTGACGTCGTCAAGGCCGTCGTAGTCCGCACCGTCAAAGAGCGTCGCCGCCCGGATGGCAGCTACATCAAGTTCGACGAGAACGCCGCCGTCATCATCAAGGCCGACAACGACCCGCGTGGTACCCGCATCTTCGGGCCCGTCGGTCGCGAGCTTCGCGACAAGAAGTTCATGAAGATCGTTTCGCTCGCCCCGGAGGTGCTGTAAATGAAGGTGCACAAGGGCGACACCGTTCTCGTCATCGCCGGTAAGGACAAGGGCGCCAAGGGCAAGGTCATCGCGGCCTACCCCGAGCGCAGCCGTGTCCTCGTCGAGGGCGTCAACCGGATCAAGAAGCACACCCCCCAGTCGGCCAATGAGCGCGGCGCATCCTCCGGCGGCATCGTGACGCAGGAGGCCCCCATCCACGTCTCGAACGTGATGGTGATCGACTCCGACGGCAAGCCGACCCGCATCGGCTACCGCGTCGACGAAGAGACCGGCAAGAAGGTCCGAATCTCCCGCCGCAACGGGAAGGACATCTGATGACCACTACTGAAAACGCTCAGCCCCGTCTGAAGACTCGCTACCGCGAGGAGATCAAGACCGCGCTGAACGACGAGTTCAAGTACGCCAACGTGATGCAGATCCCGGGCGTCGTGAAGGTTGTCGTCAACATGGGTGTCGGCGACGCAGCGCGCGACGCCAAGCTCATCAACGGCGCCGTCACCGATCTGGCCGCGATCACCGGCCAGAAGCCGGAGATCCGCAAGGCCCGCAAGTCGATCGCGCAGTTCAAGTTGCGTGAAGGCATGCCGATCGGTGCTCGCGTCACGCTGCGCGGCGACCGCATGTGGGAGTTCCTGGACCGCCTCGTGTCCATCGCACTGCCGCGTATCCGCGACTTCCGCGGTCTGTCGCCCAAGCAGTTCGACGGCAAGGGCAACTACACCTTCGGTCTCACCGAGCAGTCGATGTTCCACGAGATCGACGTGGACTCCATCGACCGCCCGCGTGGCATGGACATCACCGTCGTCACCTCGGCGACCAACGACGACGAGGGACGGGCCCTGCTGCGCCAGCTCGGCTTCCCCTTCAAGGAGAACTGATATGGCAAAGAAGGCTCTGGTTAACAAGGCCGCCAAGAAGCCCAAGTTCGCCGTGCGCGCGTACACCCGGTGCAACCGGTGTGGCCGTCCGCACGCTGTGTTCCGCAAGTTCGGCCTGTGCCGAATCTGCCTGCGGGAGATGGCGCACGCGGGCGAGCTGCCAGGCATCCACAAGAGCAGCTGGTAAGACACTGAACAACAGGCCGGGACTCGTCGAGTCCCGGCCTGTTGTCGTCTCTGTACCGCGTTGGGGCCTGACGGTAGCCCACGGCCATTACGCTTGCGCCCGTGCCCCAGAAGCGTGACATGACGCGGTTGCTATTGGCTGTGCTGGTGCTTCTGGCGGCCGTGGTGTCGTGCAGCACCACCAAGGCCGCGGATCCGACGATCGTCAACACCCGTGCGGGCGCAGTGCGCGGCCATATCGACGACCAGGTACGGGTTTTCACCGGCATTCCCTACGCGGCGCCGCCGGTCGGACCGCGACGATTCACCGAGCCCGCGCCCGTGTCGCCGTGGACGGATACCCGCGACGCGACGGGCCCCGGAGTCGAATGCCCGCAGCCCGGACACGAAAGCGATCTGACGCAGACGGAGGACTGCCTGGTTCTCAACGTGACCGTGCCCCGCCACACCCAGGGGAAGGTACCGGTGTTGGTGTGGATCCACGGCGGTGCCTTCATCGCGGGGAACGGTTCGGGCTACGACGCGCGAAAGCTGGCCGAGCAGGGCGGAATTGCCGTCGTCACCATCAACTATCGGCTGGGGACCTTGGGGTTCCTGGCCTCCTTGGGCCTGTCCGATGTGATCGGCAACTACGGATTGCTGGATCAGGAGGCGGCGCTGCGCTGGGTGCGCGACAACATCGCCGATTTCGGTGGCGATCCCGAGCGGGTCACCATCGGTGGCCAATCGGCCGGTGGGGTTTCGGTATGCGATCTGATGACGGCGCCCAAGGCCGCTGGACTGTTCCGCTCCGCCATCCTGGAGAGCGCTCCCTGCCAGGCGCAGGCCGCCGTCTCCTCGGCCGCGCGCGACAGTGCGGCCTACGCCGCCGATGTAGGTTGCCTCGCCGGAAGCGGCAACGCCGCCTGCTTGCGCGCGTTACCGGTTGACGCACTGCGGGATTCTCCGCAATTCTCCGGCATCGGCCTGCCGGTAAGCCCGGTGACGGGCACACCCGAGCTGCCGATGCCGCCGTTGGATGCGTTCACCAGTGGCTTTTCGTCCGCCGTGCCCGTGCTCATCGGCAGTAATGCCAACGAGGCCACGGTATTTGAGGCCCAGCAGTATCAGGGCAAGCCCGCGCCTGGCACCGCCGAGGACTATCGGAGCGTGCTCGAGAGCAAGTACGGGGAGCGGGCCGCCGAACTTGGGCGGCGATACCCGCTACCGGCGTTCGGCGGGAACGTGCTCGCCGCACTCGCGGCCATCGACACCGACAACAGCTACGCGTGCCCGACCCTGGGCATGGCCGAAGCGTTAGCCCGTAGGTCGGCGGTGTACGCGTACGAATTCGCCGATCCCGCGGCACCGGTGGAACAGCAGTATCAAGGCGCGCCATTGCCACTCGGGGCCTCGCACGGCTCCGAGTTGGGATACCTGTTCGATATGTCCAAGCCGCTGAACCAGGAATCGGCAGCGTTGTCCGCGCAGATGATCGCGTACTGGGCGCAGTTCGTGAAGACCGGGGATCCCAACGTCGAAGGCCAGCCCGAGTGGCCCAAATATGCACCCGGAGGGGTGTTTCAGCGTCTGGCGCCACCGATGCCGAAACCGGCGGAAGGCTTCGCCGGAACCCATCAGTGCGGGTACTGGCGCTAGCCGCTGGTCACGATCAATCTGGAAACGCTCGTAATCTAGACTCGGCCGGTGGTTGACCGCCGTCGGGATATTCAAGGTTTGCGAGCGGTCGCCGTTCTCCTGGTCGTCGCGTATCACAGCGGCTTGCCTGTCCCCGGTGGATTCGTGGGCGTCGACGTCTTTTTCGTCATCTCCGGATTCGTGATCACCCGACTGCTGCTGCGCGAGACCGAGCGAGCCGGGAGCATCGACTTGCGCCGCTTCTACGCGCGCAGAGTCCGCCGGCTGCTGCCCGCACTTGCCCTGCTGATCGTGGTAGTGCTCCCGATGACGGCGGTCATTCAAAGCCCCCTGGGATCCATGCAGGTGGCGGCCCGGACAGCGGCCGCGGCGGCCTTGTTCATCTCGAACGCGGTGCTGTTCCTGGAGCCCTCTGGATACTTCGCAGCCCCGGCAGCCATGAATCCTTTTCTGCACACCTGGTCGCTTGCGGTGGAAGAGCAGTTCTATCTGATCTTTCCGGGTGTGATGGTGCTGGCCGCCTGTGTGGCGGCGCGTCGGCGGGCCAGTCGCCCGGCTGTCACCTTCGTGCTGCTTCTGGTGCTGTCGCTCGTGTCGTTCCTGCTCGCGATCTACCTGACGGCGAGCACCGGTTTCCCATTTCACGCGCACAACGCGGCCTTCTCGTTCTACAGCTCGCCCACGCGCGCATGGGAATTCGGGGTCGGTGCGCTGATCGCGCTGGGTGAGAACCGGATACGCCGATGGGGTGCGCGCACGGCGCTGCCACTGGCGGTCCTCGGCGCTGCCGGTGTCGTCTGGGGTGCGTTCGCGATCTCCGCTGCCGACCCCTTCCCGGGATTCAATGCGCTGATTCCTGTGCTGGGGTCCGGGCTGCTGATCGTCGCGGGGACGACGTCCTCGCAGCAGCCGGTCGGCCGGGCGTTGTCGTCGGCGCCGATGCAGTGGATCGGCGATCTGTCCTACAGCTGGTATCTGTGGCATTGGCCGGTGATCGTCTTCGTCAACAACACGGTCGACGCCCGGTATCGGTGGGTGCTGCCCTGCGCGGGCGTGCTGTCGCTGCTCCCGGCCTGGCTGTCGAAACGCTACGTCGAGGATCCCATTCGCACCGGGCGCGTGCTCGCCGATCTTCGCGCGCCGCGGCTCGCGAAGACGTCCGTCGGCCTGGCGGTGCTCGTTTCCGCGGTGACCTTTGGTGCCGCGCAGATAGCCACGCCGGAGATCCGTGACGCGCGCGCACAACGAGTGGCCCACCTGGATGTGGATCGAGGGTGCATCGGCAACATGCCCGACGACGACAAGACCCGCCGGGACTGCCTGTGGCCCGAAGGCGCAGAAGTCGACGCGCGGTCAGTCGTTCTGCTCGGCGATTCCAATGCCGGACAGTTCGCCGAGGCGCTTGTCCCGGCGGCCGCACAGCAAAACCGGACGATGATCCTCGCGACCAATGCCGCCTGCCCGTTCGTCGAGCTGGTGCTCGAGCCCTCGCCGCCCGGCTGCCTTGACTTCGTGCAGCGCTGGACGCGTGCTCTTGCCGATATCCGGCCAGGTTTGGTGGTGATCGCCTCGGCATCGAGCGACTATTTCTTGGCCGATCAACACGTCAGGTTCCGCCTGCCGCAGAGCGAGTCCTGGGTTGGCGACGACGCCGGCAAGGCTCGCGTGTGGGAACAGGGGATGGGTGCGGTGCTCCAGAAGTTGGCGGCCGCGGGAGTTCCGGTTGTCGTCGTGCACACCCTGCCGCACTTCGTGAACTGGGACCTGTACAAATGCCCGGGTTATCGGGTCTGGATGTCGCCGTCCCGATGCGGTCGCTCCGCGGCATTGGCGGAAATTAGGCGGCACCAACAACCGGTCGCCGAGGCCGAACAGCGCGCCGCTGGCCGCCTCCGCGGCGTGTCCACGGTCGACCTGAGTCCGGTGATCTGTCCCGATGGCGTATGCCGCACGAATATCGGATCCCGATGGGTGGCGCGCGACGGTGGGCACATCACCGTCGGCGAATCGCAACGGCTGCAGCCGGAATTCACGCGCCTCATCGCTGAGCACGCCCGCCCATGAGTCGGGCCGGCAGGGTGTGCGCCCCCTGCCCGGGTGACTCCGGAGTGACGCTGACAGTCCGTGATCAGCAACCATCAATGCTGTGCCGGGGGGCTTCTGCAGCCCCGTGCGCGCGGCCATTGCGATTCTCGCCAGCATGATTAGACACTTTGCTAGAGGCGCGGTAGGTGTGGGAGTTGATTGTGCAGTGTGTTGTGCATCGCGTAATAGTTGGCTGAGTTAGCGGTAGGTGTGGCGCTGGTATACCTTGGTGATGCCGCATTGCTGATAGTCCGGCAGTGGCTCGACACACTCGCTGATCTGGAGGGTTGGGTGGCGAGAGATGTTGAAGAAATCATGTCTGAGCAAATTATGACGAATGGACACACACCGATGCAGGTCTCGCAGGGTCGACGAGAAATTACCAAGGCGCGGTTGCGCGCAACCGGAGTGGCAGCGCTTGCAGCGTTGGCTCTAGTGGCACTTCCGGGTGTGGCCAGTGCCGACTCCGAGGTGCTGCAGTCCAGTGATCAGTTCGGCTTGCGCTTCGAGAAGAGCAGCACGCCCCAGCCCGAAGGAGCGACCACCACCGTGACGGTGCGCACCGGCGACGGCAAGGTTGTGCAGACGATCTCCGAGCCGTTCAAGGGCTGGCTCGGCAACGCCAAGGTCGAGTTGCTCGATATCGATCAGGACGGACGCGACGATCTGCTGGTTCAGGTCGATGCGCGTGTGAAGGACGGGAAATGGGCCATCTGGCACGCGGTGGGCACCAACCCCAAGTTGTCGCGCGTCGGTGTGGTCGACGGGCATCCTGAGAGCGCCGGACCGGGCCTGATCCGGACCGAGACCGAAGAGGGCACGTTCTTCTACACCATCAAGGGCAACGCGCTGGCCACGGCGCCCGCACCTGCTGCCTGACCACTGGGTCTTATGCCGCGTTGTTAGCCAAATGTGCTGTGGTGCACCCTATTAGGTATGCCAGAGGCTTTGCACCCCGTCTTCCAGCCACGTTTCGAGACCGTTCTCGCACGTAACCCAGGAGAGGCGGAATTTCAGCAGGCCGTCTTCGAGGTGATGGCCAGTTTGACTCCGCTGGTGGGCAAGACGCCGGACTACGACCGCTGGTCGATCCTGGAACGGATCTGTGAGCCCGAGCGGCAGATCATCTTTCGCGTCCCGTGGATCAGGGATGACGGTGCCGTCGAGATCAACCGCGGCTACCGGGTGGAGTTCAACTCCGCGTTGGGCCCGTACAAGGGTGGTCTGCGCTTCCATCCGAGCGTGAACTTGTCGATCGTGAAGTTCCTGGGCTTCGAGCAGATGTTCAAGAACGCCCTCACCGGGCTCCCGATCGGTGGCGGCAAGGGCGGATCGGACTTCGATCCCAAGGGCCGCTCGGACGCGGAGATCATGCGCTTCTGTCAGTCCTTCATGACCGAGCTCTACCGGCACATCGGCGAATACACCGATGTGCCTGCCGGCGACATCGGCGTAGGACAGCGCGAGATCGGATATCTCTTCGGGCAGTACAAGCGCATCACCAATCGCTATGAATCCGGTGTGTTGACGGGGAAGGGGCTGCCCTGGGGTGGATCCCAGGTGCGTACCGAAGCCACCGGCTACGGCGTCGTGCTCTTCGCCCAGGAGATGCTCGCGATGCGCGCTCAATCGCTGGACGGGAAAACGGTGGTGGTGTCGGGCGCAGGCAACGTCGCCATCTACGCCGTGGAGAAGGCTCAGCAGCTGGGCGCGAAGGTCATCGCCTGCTCGGACAGCGACGGCTATCTCGTCGACGAACGTGGGCTGAATCTCGAACTCCTCAAGGAGATCAAGGAGATTCGCCGCGGTCGCCTGTCGGAGTACGTCGCAGAACACGGCGGCGGAGCGCGTCAGGTCACCGACGGAAGCATCTGGGAGGTGCCCTGCCAGGTCGCCTTGCCGTGCGCCACTCAGAACGAGCTCGACGGCAAGGATGCCCGCAGGCTCATCGACAACGGTGTGCAGCTCGTCGCCGAGGGCGCCAACATGCCGTGCACTCCCGAGGCGGTGAAGTACTTCCAGGACGCGGAGGTGCTCTACGCGCCGGGCAAGGCATCCAACGCCGGCGGGGTGGCGACCAGCGCGCTGGAGATGCAACAGAACGCCAGCCGGGATTCGTGGTCGTTCGCGCAGACCGAGACTCGCCTGCAGTCGATCATGCGGTCGATCCACACCACGTGCGTCGAAACCGCCGAGCACTACGGCGACCCCGGAAACTACGTGACGGGTGCCAACCTTGCCGGATACACGCGCGTCGCCGACGCCATGGTCGCGCTCGGCGTTATCTGAGGATCTTGTTCGATCGTTCGGCTTCGGACGCGCATCAGCTGTGTTATCAGTGACATATGCGCAGCTGGGGCGCGTTGGCGCTCGCGGTCGTCACGGCATCCTCCGGTGCCGCGGTGGCGCGCGCCGACCGGCCCGAGCCGGTGCCGCTGTACGGCACCTACGACACCTATCTGGACCATTCGCGGCAGACCTTCGAGGGCAGGCCGGACCCTTCGGACCCGTCGACGCAGGCCGCCAGCTTCACCACCACGTGCACCGCGCAGGGATGCGTCGCGCACTGGCTGCGGTTGGCCGAGCTGGCCGACAACCCCAATGCGCCCGCCCTCTTCGACTATCGATGGAACGGCGATCGATGGGAATCGGCCGCGAACTATCCGTTCCACTGCGACGACGGCGGCGCGGTGACCGCGGCCAGGTCCGACTTCCTGGTGCCGAACGGCGACGGCAGCTTCTCCGGTGAGCGGACATTCGCGGTGGGTGCGCCCGGATGTCCGGGCGACGGCCCGGGCACCTACTGGCTGCCGTTCACGTTGACGCCGACGAGCTGAGCTCGATCGTCGCCGATTTGGTCCGTACGTCCAGCTCACCTACACTTGACCGGTTGCCTGGGCTGTGTTTCGCCCATGGCCGGTCGACATGTGCTTTCGGGTTCCAGGAACAGCACTGCCGATGTACGACCCCTGACCGAACCCGGTCAGATACGGAAGATCACTTCGCAGTAGGCCCACGATGTGATGTACCAGGCCCTTTACGGGAACCGGTACGAGCATGCTGCATGGGAACCGCGGCGAGAAAGGTTGATGGACTCTGTCATGACCATGACTGATCCGATCGCAGACTTTCTGACACGTCTGCGCAATGCCAATTCGGCATACCACGATGAGGTGACCCTTCCGCACTCGAAGATCAAGGCCAACATCGCCGAGATCCTCAAGCGCGAGGGCTACATCACCGATTACCGCACCGAGGACGCCCGCGTGGGCAAGAACCTGGTTGTCTCGCTCAAGTACGGCCCCAGCCGTGAGCGCAGCATCGCCGGTCTGCGCCGCGTGTCGAAGCCCGGTCTGCGTGTGTACGCAAAATCCACCAATCTGCCCAAGGTTCTCGGTGGCCTGGGCGTGGCGATCATCTCCACGTCCACTGGCCTGCTCACCGACCGCCAGGCAGCCCGACAGGGCGTGGGCGGCGAAGTCCTCGCGTACGTCTGGTAGGGGAGGACTAAAAACATGTCGCGTATTGGTAAGCAGCCGGTGCCGGTTCCTTCGGGAGTGGACGTCAACATCGACGGCCAGAACATCTCCGTGAAGGGCTCCAAGGGCACCCTTGAGCTGACAGTGAGCGAGCCGATCTCGGTGTCGCGCAATGACGATGGCGCCATCGTGGTGACCCGCCCGGACGACGAGCGGCGCAACCGCTCGCTGCACGGCCTGTCCCGCACCCTGATCGCCAACCTGGTGACCGGTGTGACCCAGGGTTACACCACCAAGATGGAGATCTTCGGCGTCGGTTACCGCGTGGTGGCCAAGGGCTCGAACCTGGAGTTCGCGCTCGGTTACAGCCACCCGGTGCTGATCGAGGCGCCCGAGGGCATCACGTTCGCGGTCGAGACCCCCACCAAGTTCTCGATCAGCGGAATCGACAAGCAGAAGGTTGGCCAGATTTCGGCCAACATCCGCCGCCTGCGTCGTCCGGACCCCTACAAGGGCAAGGGCATTCGCTACGAGGGTGAGCAGATCCGCCGCAAGGTCGGAAAGACAGGTAAGTGACCATGGCTCAAACCAAGACAGAATCGAAGCAGCACGAGCCCGTCGGCAAGAGCGTCTCGGAGGTGCGTCGCGCCTCGCGTCTGCGTCGTCACGCACGTCTGCGCAAGAAGGTGTCCGGCACCGACGAGCGGCCGCGTCTGGTCGTCAACCGTTCGGCTCGCCACATCCACGTGCAGCTGGTCAACGATCTCACCGGTACCACCCTGGCGGCGGCCTCGTCCATCGAGCCCGATGTGCAGGCAGTGGACGGCGACAAGAAGGCACGCAGTGCCCGGGTCGGTCAGCTGATCGCCGAGCGTGCGAAGGCTGCCGGCGTGGACACCGTGGTGTTCGACCGTGGTGGCTACACCTACGGTGGCCGGATCGCCGCACTTGCCGACGCCGCCCGCGAGAACGGGCTGGTGTTCTGATGTTCGGACTTGCTCGGATTTTCCAAGAAGGGACAGCATGATGGCGCAGCGCAATTCGGGCGCTCCCGACAATGCAGGCGGCTCCAACGACGGTCGCGAGGGCGGCCGTGGACGCCGTGACAACCGCGACGACCGTCGTGGTGGGCGTGACAACGCCGAGAAGAGCAACTACCTGGAGCGCGTGGTCACCATCAACCGCGTCTCCAAGGTCGTCAAGGGTGGTCGCCGGTTCAGCTTCACCGCGCTGGTGATCGTCGGCGACGGCAACGGTCTGGTGGGCGTCGGCTACGGCAAGGCCAAGGAAGTTCCGGCCGCCATCGCCAAGGGTGTGGACGAGGCTCGCAAGAACTTCTTCCGCGTTCCGCTCATCGGCGGCACCATCACCCACCCGGTTCAGGGCGAGGACTCCGCCGGTGTCGTCATGCTGCGTCCGGCCTCGGCCGGTACCGGTGTGATCGCCGGTGGCGCTGCCCGCGCGGTGCTGGAATGCGCCGGCGTGCACGACATCCTGGCCAAGTCGCTGGGTAGCGACAACGCCATCAACGTGGTGCACGCAACCGTCGCGGCGCTCAAGCAGCTGCAGCGCCCCGAAGAGGTTGCGGCCCGGCGCGGTCTGCCCATCGAGGACGTGGCACCGGCCGGCATGCTCCGGGCCCGTGCCGAGTTCGCAGCTGCGGCAGCACAGGGAGGCAGCCATGGCTGACGTGAAGATCACCCAGGTGCGCAGCACCATCGGAGCCCGATGGAAGCAGCGCGAAAGTCTGAAGACACTGGGTCTGCGCAAGATTCGTCAGACCGTTGTCCGTGAGGACAACGCGCAGACCCGCGGCCTGCTCCAGGTGGTTCGCCACCTGGTCACCGTCGAGGATGTGAAGTAAGCAATGACCATCAAATTGCATCACCTACGCCCGGCCCCGGGCTCCAAGACCGAGCGCACCCGCGTCGGTCGTGGTGAGGGGTCCAAGGGTAAGACCGCGGGTCGCGGTACCAAGGGCACCAAGGCACGCAAGAACGTGCCGGTGACCTTCGAGGGTGGGCAGATGCCCATCCACATGCGGCTCCCGAAGCTCAAGGGCTTCAAGAACCGCTTCCGCACCGAATACCAGGTGGTGAACGTGGCCGACATCGAGCGGCTGTTCCCCGAGGGTGGCGACGTCACCATCGAGGCCCTGGTTGCCAAGGGTGCGGTGCGCAAGAACGAGCTGGTGAAGGTGCTCGGCAACGGCGACCTCAAGGTCAAGGTGTCGGTGACTGCCAACAAGTTCAGCGACTCGGCCCGCGAGAAGATCACCGCCGCAGGCGGATCGGTCAACGAGGCCTAGTAACCGCTTTCCGGAAAGGGCGTCCATCTTCGGATGGGCGCCCTTTCTCTTTCGCCGAGTGCATACCAGGTGCAGGGCCATCGCGGGAATCGCCCGCGTGCGGTATGCGCTCGGCGAAACACGGGGCTCATGTCTGCGGGCGTGTGCCCAGCACATCTCGAAACAGTGCCTGACGCAACGCGAGTTCACGGGGATCGCTGAACAGGTGAAAGCCCAATCGGTTCATCACATAGGCGAATCCGACACCGGTGTCAGGGTCGGCAAAGCCGAACGATCCGCCGAGGCCAGGTGTCCCGAACGCCTTCCCGGACGACCCGAAGACACAGTCGCGGAACGGTTTGCAGTACCCCAGTGAGAACACCGAGTCGACGTGCAGCACCTTGTCTCGGATGCCTCCGGTAGGAGGCACGGCGGGCTCGGTCACCGTTTCGAGAGTCGCCGGTGTGAGCCCGAGTTCGGCCCCACCGGTTGCCGCGCAGCCGTATGCGCGAGCTACTGAGCGTGCCGAGCCGATCCCATTGGCGGCGGGCATCTCGACGGTGCGCACCTTCTCCTGGTTGAAGTCGGTCATCGCGTCGATATCGTTGGGCAGGTTGGCACTTCGGCCGGTCAGACCCCGCGGATTCAGTAGCGCCAGCACAAATCGGGGCGGCATGGTGTTGAGGTGCAGCAGCGCCTCCTGACGCTTCCAGCCGTGCAGTTCGGCCACCCGGCCGCGGTCCACCGATGCGGGCAGTCCGATGTGCAGGTCCAGGCCGAGAGGAGCGGCGACCTCGTCGGCGAAGAACTGTCCGATGGTGCGGCCGGCGGGGTCGGTGCGACGGATGAGCTCGGATTCGTACCAACCCAGGGTGAGAGCGTGGTAGCCGTGTCGGGTGCCCGGTGTCCACGCCGGTTTTTGGGCGGCGAGCACCGCGGAGACCTTGGCAGGGTCGTTCAGGTCTGCCAGCTTCAGCGGTGCGTCGAGCGCGGGCAACCCGGCCTGGTGCGACAGCAGCTGCCGCACCGTGACCTCGGCCTTGCCTGCCTGCGCGAACTCCGGCCAGTAGTCCGCGACCTTTGCGTCGTAGTCGAGCAGACTGCGCGATGCCGCAACGGAAACGGCAAGGGATGCAACACCTTTAGTCGTGGAAAACATGTTGACTATGGTGTCTTCGCGCCACGGGTCCTTGGTGAGCCCGTTGCGGTAGCCGCCCCACAGGTCGACGACCTTCACACCGTCGCGATACACCGAGAGGGCGGCACCGATCTCGTCTCCGCGCGCGAAGTTGGCGCGGAACGCGTCGGCGATCCTGCCGTACCCCTCGTCGACATCGCCGCCGATCAGAGCGGGTGAGACCGTCATCTTGAGCGTCATCCGATAGTCATACCATCGGGCGCGCAGGGCGGACGGCGATTCAGCTCCATGGTGCGCCCGGCTAGCGCTGCCGGTAGATCTCGGCCACCCACGACTGCTTGCAGAATCGGTCCTGTGCCGTCGGCGGATCGATACCGGCGTCCGTCAACGCCTGATTCCTCGCCGCGACGCGTCCTGGGGGGTCATCGTCGAAATTGAAGGAGCACAACGTGTTGTCGTTGGTGTACCAGGCGCGGGCAGGATCGGGCGGGTCCGGCCAGTCGGCGGCCTGCACGAACATGTTGCCCACTTCGACGATCTTGTCGTCGACGAACCGGTAGACGGAAACCCGTCCCGACCCGGCGCCGGTGCTGGCGTAGAACGCGGTGAAACCCTCATCGGTAATCCGGAAATCCGGATATCCGAAGACCTGTCCCGCGCGGGCGTACTTGCCCGAATCCTTGCCCACCCGCCACACATCCAGGGTGTCGCCGTCCGAGCCGACGTTGTCGATCACCA
This sequence comes from Mycobacteroides saopaulense, assembly GCF_001456355.1. NCBI lineage: Bacteria > Bacillati > Actinomycetota > Actinomycetes > Mycobacteriales > Mycobacteriaceae > Mycobacteroides > Mycobacteroides saopaulense. The sequence goes on along the minus strand of NZ_CP010271.1, from coordinate 3,551,735 downwards.
CCAGCTCTTCCCTGCCGTCGCGATCGAGGTCGGTAAGAAGCGGTGGCGTTCGTTCCGGCTTGTCGACCGGGACGGTAAAGGTCTGGGTCAGATTCCCGTTGGGCTCGTACACCTTGATGGTGAGGGGCGGGGTGCCCAGCACCTCGAACCTGAGTTTGGCCGAATCGTTGGACCGCAGCACGCAGTCCAGCGCCGGATCCGGATCCGGCTCGACTGCCTGCGGCTTGATCGAAGAACACGCGGGCAACGAGTCCAAGCGGCTGGGCGGTGGGCTCGTTGACGTGTTGGTGCGATGGATGCCGCCATTCGTACATGCCGTCAGGGCGATCCCCATGACGAAAAGTGCTGTCGCGTAACACGTTTTCACAAGTGCCTCACCGTGTGCCCTGTCTGTACAGCGTTGGCACCCACGGCTGCAGACAGAAGTGCTCCTGGGCGGTCGCAGGGTCGACGCCCGCCGCGCGTAGCGCGTCCATGCGTGCCCCCAAGGCGCCCGGTGGATCATCGGACAGGTTCATCGCGCATTTGACGTTGGCGTTGAGGCGCCACTTCGGATCGTCGAGCGGCTTGTTGTCGACCCGTCTTTCGGTGTCCAGCAGTGCCAGCACCGACAGCTTGTTGTCCACGAACCGGAACAGCGCTGCCACCCCGGCGTCGGCACCGTTGCGCGAGAAGAGCCCGATGAATCGATCGGAGGTCATCCAGAACCGAGGGACACCGAAAATCGTTCCGGTCATATCGAATTGATCGGAATTGGGCCGCGAGCGCCACACGTCCATGAGGTCGCCGGCCGGGTCACCCGTCGCCCTGACCACCAGCAGCTCCTCGCGCTTGTCCTGGTCCAGGTCCTGCAGGAAGGGCACGCGCTGCTGGAAAATCGGATCGGGTACGCGAATCGATTGCAACTGTGCGCCACTGCCGTTGAACACCCGAATGGTGCCCGCCGGGGTGCCCAACACCTCGAAGATCACACCGCTGCCATCCGACGTGCGAATTGTGCAGTCCAGCGCCGGATCGGGTTGTGGGTTTCCGGGTTGGGCCGCGACGGTGTCGCAGGTGGGCAGGCCGGCCAATCGCCCGGCGTTCTGTTCCGGGGGTGGCGGAGCATGTTTGGCATTGGCGATGGTGGTGGCCATCAGCTGGTCCAGCAGACCGGTGTCCACCGGTTCGGTGCCTTCCACTTCGAAGACGACCGAGCGCACCCTGGCCAACACGACGCGCTGTGCGCGCACCCCCGACGACTGCTTGTCGGCGGAGGTGTCGTCGAGATCGGTGCCGGCGCTGGTGTAGACGTAGGTCGGCACTCCGTCCACGATCGGGCCAGGGGCGAAGGTATCGGTGACATGCCGATTGCGCACCTCCGGCTTGGCGAACGTGGGGAACGCCTTGTCGTACTGCCCGCATTTCTTGATCCAGTTGGTGGTCAGCGCGAACACATCGGTGTTCTCGCGTTCACGGTTCACCGTGACGACGATGCGGCCACCGGCAGGATCCACCTCGTGAAGCGTCGAGGCCGCGTAGTACAGATTCCAGTCCGAACCATCGGGTGCTCGCGAAAAAGACTTGCCGAAGGGTGTGTACAGGCATTCAGGCGGTCGAGTTTCACCGTCGGTCTGACCGTGCATGCCCAGCCCGGAGCCGTCGTCGGAGGCGATGTCGGGTGCGCGCGTCTGCCCTTGTGGGGGAAAGTCGGCAGCCGTGGGCAACAGAGCGGCGAGCTCGGCGTTGTTGCGACCACCCAGATCCGCGTGGTTGGGGTGGAATTTGCCTCGATACTCCGGGAACAGCCCGGGATAACTGCGGGTGGGTGCTGCTGCCGTCGACGACGTGGATTGTGACGGTGTCAGCTCACGCGATCCGGACGTATCGATACATCCGGACACCGAGGTCACCGCCAGTAACGCAGCGACCTGAGCCATGGCCTTCCGGGCCGTCGTCGTCCGTACACGTGTCATCGTTGCCCCTCCGCCAGCGAATGGTTCCGACCCTACGCGTCGACTGGTACGGCAGCACGGATTTATGGCCGGGAGGATCGCCGCATTCGTCGGTACGCTCAAGACATGTTCGCTTTCACCGCGCCCACGGATGTTCACGACCTGCTGGCCAAGGTCGATACCGCACGTCACCGGGGCGTACCGCGGGACTGCATCCTGGAGCTCGACCTGCTGGAGGTTCCTCCGGAAACCGTCAGCTTCGATCCGCTGGGACTGGTGTTCTCGGGGGCCAGCCGACCGCTGTCGCTGCGGCACACCATCGCCGCCATCCATCGCGCGATCGACGATCCACGGGTGGCCGGCCTCATCGCCCGTGTGCAGATCCCGCCCGCCGCGGCCGGAGCAGTCCAAGAGCTGCGGGCCGCGATCGAGGCTTTCAGTGCGGTGAAGCCGAGCGTGGCGTGGGCCGAGACCTACCCGGGCACGCTTTCCTACTACCTGGCGTCGGCCTTCGGTGAGGTCTGGATGCAGCCCTCCGGCACGGTGGGGCTGATCGGCTTCGCGGCCAGCGGAACCTTCCTGCGTGGCGCCCTCGACAAGGCCGGGGTGGAGGCACAATTCCTGACCCGCGGCCAATACAAGTCGGCGGCAAACCTTTTCACCGAAGACGGCTACACCGAGGCGCAGCGGGAAGCGGACGGCCGTCTGCTGGAAAGCCTGTCCGAACAGGTGCGTGACGCCGTGGTGGCGTCGCGAAAGCTCGACCCCGACGAGGTGGACGCGCTGGCGGACCGGGCGCCGTTGCGACGCACCGACGCGGTGGCCGGGGGATTGGTGGACCGCATCGGCTACCGCGACGAGGCATATGCGCGGATCGGCGAGCTGACGGGTGTGCGGAACGGAAACGAACCGCCGCTGCTGTATCTGGCGCGCTACGCACGGGCCACCCGGCCGCAGGTGCCCAGCCTGCCTGCCCTGCCCGGACGTTCGTCGCGGCCGACCATCGGCGTGGTCACCCTGGCCGGGCCCATCGTGAGCGGGCGCAGCGGTCCCCGGCTCTTCCCGCCGGGCCCCGCCAGCGGCGGTGACGTGATCGCCGAGGCGCTGCGCGATGCCGTCGCCGACGACTCGGTGGCCGCCATCGTGCTGCGCGTGGACAGCCCCGGCGGATCGGTCAACGGTTCGGAAACCATTTGGCGGGAAGTGGTTCGGGCGCGCGAGGCGGGTAAGCCGGTGGTGGTGTCCATGGGCGCGGTCGCGGGGTCGGGTGGCTACTACGTGGCCATGGCTGCCGATGCGATCATCGCCAATCCGGGAACCATCACCGGGTCGATCGGCGTGATCACCGGAAAGTTCATCACCCGCGAACTCAAGGAGAAGCTCGGTGTCGCGTCGGACACCTTGCGTACCAACGCCAACGCCGACGCGTGGTCGAGTAACGAACCGTTCACCGACGAGCAGCGCGAGCTGGTCGAGGCCGAGATCGACATGCATTACGACGATTTCGTGCAGCGGGTCGCCGAAGGGCGGAACCTCAGCGTGGACGCGGTGAAAGCTGTTGCCCAGGGCAGGATCTGGTCGGGCAGGGACGCGTTGGAGCACGGACTTGTCGATGAGCTCGGCGGGTTCCGCGATGCCGTGACCAAGGCCAAGAAACTCGCGGACATCGATGCCGACGACGACGTGCGGGTCGTCAACTTCCCGAGCTCGCCGTTGGCTTCGATGCTGCGACAGCGGGCATCGTCGCAACCCGCCGCCGCGGCCGTCACCGATGCGGTGCTGGGACGGGTCGCGCAGCTGGCGCTGGAAACGGTGCAGCGCGCGCAGCGATCGATCGGCAGCGCACAGGCGCTGATGTCGGGCGACTATCGCTTTTAGTCGCGCCGCACCAGCATATTTCGCCGGGACCAGCGCCGACACCGACTAACGTGTCGAGTGCGGTTGCCGGCGGAAGGGGCGTGCCATGAACACCGAACTGACCGTATTTCAACGGCGTGTGCTGGCGGTCCTCACCGCGGTGGGCATCGCGTTCGGCATCTACTTCCTACGCGGCTACTTCATCCTGATCGTGGTCGCCGCGGTGGCCGCATATCTGTTCACCCCGCTATACGCCAGGCTGGGCCGGCGGTTCAGCTCAGGCGTATCGGCCACGTTGACGCTGCTGTGCGCATTGGTTGCGGTGGTGGTTCCGGTGGGCGCCCTGGTCTACTTTTCGACCATCCAGATCGCGCGCATGATCGACAGTGTCTCGACCTGGGTGGGCGACACCGACATGACCACACTCGGGCAGAAGGCGTTCGACGTGGCCAACAGAGTTCTGGCCCAGATCCCGTTCGTGCATATCCAGTTGACTCCCGACACGTTGCGGCAGTCGATCGCGTCGGTGACGGAGAACGTGGGCCACGGGCTGTTGCAGGTGCTGCAGAGCGCCGTCGGCAGCGTCGCGTCGGCAGTGGCCGCCTGCATCATCTTCCTGTACGTGTTCGTCTCGCTCCTGGTCAAGCAGGACAAGGTGCTCACTCTGCTGCGCCAGCTGAATCCGCTAGGGGAGGAGATCACCGATCTGTACCTCGACAAGATCGGTGCGATGGTGCGCGGAACAGTCAAGGGGCAGTTCGTGATCGCGATGGCGCAGGGGGTCGCGGGTGCCGCATCCATCTACGTCGCAGGTTTTCGGCAGGGTTTCTTCTTCTTCGCGATACTGCTGACCGCGCTGTCGATCATTCCGTTGGGGGGCGGCATCGTGACGATTCCGTTCGGCATCGGCATGATTCTCTTCGGTCATCCTGTCGGAGGCCTGTTCGTCATCGCCTGGCACCTGCTGGTGGTCTCCAACATCGACAATGTGCTGCGCCCCTTCCTCGTACCGCGCGGTGCACGGCTGGATCCCGCACTGATGCTGCTGGCGGTCTTCTCGGGGATCGCGGCGTTCGGGTTCTGGGGAGTCGTGCTGGGACCGGTCTTGATGATCGTCATCGTGACGACCATCGACGTGTATCTCGCGGTCTACAAAGGGGTTCCGTTCGGCAACACGGATACCGACGAACCGGAGCCGTCGAAGCGTCGCTGGTGGAAGCGGGAGCGTTCGCGCGCTGCGGGCTAGCCGAGGGTTGCGTCGACGTACACGATGTTGGGAAATATGGTGCGCAGCAAGGGGCTCGCCGGCTCCAGATTGAGCCGCGCGTAGAGCGCGTCATTCTCCTCGGTGACCACCGTCCAACCGTGCTCGGCCAGCCAGTCCGCCGCCATTTGGCGCTCTTCGGTGTAGACAAGCGATTCCATATCCAAATCGAGTGTGTCGCCCGCGAATTGGCGGGTGAGCTCGCGCGCCTTGGAGAAGTCGGCGGTTTCCAATCCGGGCACCTGCTCGCAGACGAGGCGGCTGCCGGGTGCGCTCAGCTCGGTGACCGATGCGAACAGGCGGTCCTGTGCCTCCGGCGGCAGATAGATCAGCAGTCCCTCCGCGGACCACACCGTCGGCTGGCTGGGGTCGAAGCCGGCCGCCTTCAACGCGGCGGGCCAGTCGTCGCGTAGATCGATCGCCACGGCGCGCCGCTCGGCGCTCGGGGCGGCCCCCAACTCGGCGAGCGTGTCGGTCTTGAACGCGATCACGTCCGGTTGGTCGAGCTCGTACACCGTGGTGCCCTCGGGCCACTTCAGGCGGTAGGCGCGGGTGTCGAGCCCCGACGCGAGGATGACCGCTTGGCGCACACCCGCGGCGGCCGACGATTCGAAGGCGGTGTCGTAATACCAGGTGCGACTTGCCATCCCGTTGGCCATGCCGTCCGCGGTGATGCCCAACTGCACCAGGCCCGCCATCTGCTCGGGATCGAAATCACCCGAGGCCAGCCGGGTGAAGTACTCGATGCCGACTGCCCGCACCAGCGGTTCCGCATAGGGGTCGTTGATCAGGGCATCGGGTACGCGGCTGGCCAGCGCACGCTGCGCGGCCACCATCGTCGCCGTTGCCCCGACGCTTGAGGCCAGATCCCAGCTGTCGTCATCGGTCCGCGTCATCGAGGCTCCTTAGTGGTAGCGGATCGCCAGTGCCCCGACCATAGTGCGCTGCCGTTCACGATTACGCACCCCTGAGCCTGTGGCCTGCGCAAATGCGATTGTCCGGCGCCCAGTGGACAGTCAGCTACTGCCAGAACGGGTTTGGGGTGGGTGGTGGGGGTACTGCTGGTGAACACCCGATGACAGGCCGCGCACAGCGAGCTCACAGTGTTAGCTTGCCCTGGTGAAGGCCATCGCGTGGATCGCTGCCGTTGTACTGTCCGTAGCTCTTGCGCCACTGGCCGGGAACGCGAGCGCTCCGGTCGCACAGGCGGCGCCCGGCTGCCGCCAGCTGGATCCCACACTGCCCTGGTACGGCGACGTCCGGGAACGGCTACAAGCCGCGATCGATGCCAACAGCACCTGTACCGGGACGTGGAAGCGACCCACGCCGGCGGTGGCGCTGTTCGACTGGGACAACACCGAAGTCAAGAACGACATCTCCGATGCCACCCTGGCGTGGATGCTGCGGCACGACAAGATCCGTCAACCGGGTGACTGGCATGCCACCAGCCGGCACATCACCGAGACCGCGGTCAGCGCATTGCGCGCGGCATGCGGCACCACGACGCCCGCCGGGCGGCCGCTTCCCACATCGACCAACGGCGCCTGCGCCGACGAGATCCTGGCCATCCGCGAAGGCAAGACGCACGACGAGCAGGAGGCTTTCGCCGGATACAACCAGCGCTGGAGCAATGGCGCGTACGTGTGGACCGTCGCGCTGACCGCCGGATACACCGCAGAGGAGGTGGCGCAGTTCGCGCAGGCGGCCAAGCGCGAGAACCTGGACGCGCCCGTCGGAGCCACCCAGACCATCGGCAGCACCACCGTGCCGGCGTACGTGCGGGTGTACCCGCAGATCAAGGACCTCATCGCGACGCTGCAGGCGCACGGCGTGCGCACCTGGGTGATCTCGGCTTCCTCGGAGGTGATCGCCAAGGTGTGGTCACCAGAAATCGGAATCCCGACGAACCAGGTGATCGGAGTGCGCAGCGTCTACGACGCCACGGGGCGCCAGACCCCGCACGTGAAGGGCTGCGGCGGACAGCCCGACGGTGCCGACACCGTCATCACGTATGTGGACGGCAAACGATGCTGGGCCAACCAGGTGGTCTTCGGTGTGCAGGGGCCCGCCGCGTTCGACCCCTACGACGTGAACAAGCGGCAGATTCTCGGCGCCGGAGACTCGACCACCGATGTCACCTTCGTCGACGACGCCACCGCGGCGCACCTCGTCATCAACCGCAACAAAACCGAACTCATGTGCCGCGCCTACGACAACGCCGATGGCAAATGGCTGATCAACCCGATGTTCATCGACCCCTATCCGCAGCACATGGATCCGTACCTGTGCGCGACCGACGGCCGGACCAACCCCGACGGCAGCACCGGACCGCTGCTGCGCTCCGACGGCACCGTCATCCCCGACCAGAAGGACACCGTCTTTTCCACGGGTATGTAGCGAACTGTTAGTCTCGTACGCGGCCCGGGCGTGCCCTGACGGCCGCCGAAACGGTTACCCAACGCTGGGATCACCAGCTGATTCATCTAGCAGATCACATGGCGAGCTGCAGGATGCGCAGGAGGATGTGTGCTTTCCGCTTTTGTCTCTGCTCTCAGGACAGCTGACCTGAGGCGGAAGATCCTCTTCACGATCGGGGTCGTGGTCCTGTACCGGATGGGTGCGACGCTCCCATCTCCCGGCGTGAACTACGCCAACGTGAAGTACTGCGTCGAGCAGGTCAGCAGCGGCGACTCCGCGCAGATCTACTCGCTGATCAACCTCTTCTCGGGTGGTGCGCTGCTGCAGCTGTCGGTCTTCGCGGTCGGCGTCATGCCGTACATCACCGCCAGCATCATCGTTCAGCTGCTCACCGTGGTGATTCCCCGGTTCGAGCAGCTGCGCAAGGAAGGCCAGTCCGGGCAGGCCAAGATGACGCAGTACACCCGCTACCTCTCGGTCGCGCTGGCACTGCTGCAGTCCACCTCGATCGTCGCGCTGGGTGCCAGCGGAAACCTGCTGCAGGGCTGCGACCGCAAGGACGAGATCGTCTCGGACCAGTCGATCTTCTCGCTGACCGTGATGGTCCTGGTCATGACCGCGGGATCCACCTTGGTGATGTGGCTCGGTGAAATGGTCACCGAACGCGGAATCGGCAACGGCATGTCGCTGCTGATCTTCGCCGGTATCGCCGCACGCATCCCGGCCGAGGGCAAGACCATCCTCGACAGCCGCGGTGGCGTCACCTTCGCCGCGGTGTGTGTGGCCGCGCTGCTCATCGTGGTCGGTGTGGTGTTCGTCGAACAGGGCCAGCGCCGCATCCCCGTCCAGTACGCCAAGCGCATGGTGGGCCGTCGCATGTACGGCGGTACGTCCACCTATCTGCCGTTGAAGGTCAACCAGGCCGGTGTTATCCCGGTGATCTTCGCTTCCTCGTTGCTGTACATCCCGGGTCTGATCACCCAGCTGGTGCGCAGCGGTGGCAAGGAGAAGACCGGCTGGTGGGACCGATTCGTCAGCACCTACCTGACCGACCCCAGCAACTACTGGTACATCCTGATCTACTTCACGCTCATCGTGTTCTTCACGTTCTTCTACGTGTCGATCACGTTCAACCCCGACGAGCGTGCCGACGAGATGAACAAGTTCGGTGGCTTCATCCCCGGTATCCGTCCCGGACGGGCGACCGCCGACTATCTGCGCTACGTGCTGAACCGCATCACGTGGCCGGGCTCGATCTACTTGGGCATCATTGCCATCCTGCCCAACCTGTTCTTGCAGATCGGCAACTCGGGCGGCCTGCAGAACCTGCCGTTCGGCGGCACCGCGGTACTGATCATGATCGGCGTCGGCCTCGATACTGTGAAGCAGATCGAAAGCCAGTTGATGCAGCGTAACTACGAAGGGTTCCTCAAGTGAGAGTGGTGTTACTCGGCCCGCCAGGGGCAGGCAAAGGTACGCAGGCGCAACTGATTTCGGAGAAGTTCGGCATTCCGCAGATCTCCACCGGCGACCTGTTCAGATCGAACATCAGCGAGGGCACCGAGCTGGGAATCCAGGCCAAGCAGTACCTGGACGCCGGAGACCTGGTGCCCAGCGAGGTCACCAACAAGATGGTCGAAGCGCGCCTCGACGAGGCCGATGCTGCCGACGGCTTCATTCTCGACGGCTTCCCGCGCACCGTGGACCAGGCGGATGCGCTGGCCGCGATGGAAGAGGCTCGCGGCGTGAAGATCGACGCCGTGCTGGAGTTCCGGGTACCGGTCGAAGAGCTGGTGCAGCGGCTGCTGGGCCGTGGCCGCGCGGACGACACCGAGGACATCATTCGCAACCGGCTCAACGTGTACCGCGACGAGACCGCGCCGTTGCTGGAGTACTACCAGAGCGTGCTGCAGACCATCGATGCCGTCGGCACGGTGGACGAGGTGTTCGCGCGCACCTCGCAGGCCTTGGTCCGGTAGCAGGCGAGTCAGTAGTGGGTCGTTAGTGGGTCTCTTCGGCCGCAAGAAGACGGTGGAGCAGCGCACCGCCGGCGAGCTCGATGCCATGGCTGCCGCGGGCTCGATCGTGGGCGCCGCGTTGGTCGCGGTGCGTGATGCGGCCAAGGCGGGCGTGTCGACGCTCGAACTGGACCAGGTCGCCGAATCGGTGATCCGGGGTGCCGGTGCGGTGCCGTCGTTCCTGGGTTATCACGGATTCCCGGCATCCATCTGCTCCTCGGTGAACGACCAGGTGGTTCACGGAATACCTTCGGCAACAGCGATTCTGGCCGACGGCGATTTGGTGTCCATCGATTGCGGGGCGATCCTGGACGGCTGGCACGGGGATTCCGCCTGGACGTTCGCGGTGGGCACCGTCATCCCCATCGACGAGGCACTCTCGGAGGCCACTCGGCTGTCGATGGAGGCCGGCATCGCGGCGATGATCCCCGGGAACCGGCTCACCGATGTTTCCCATGCCATCGAGTTGGGTACGCGGGCGGCCGAGAAGAAATTCGATCGGGCATTCGGGATCGTGGACGGCTACGGCGGCCACGGCATCGGTCGCTCGATGCATCTGGATCCGTTCCTGCCCAACGAGGGAGCGCCCGGCAAGGGGCCGCTGCTCGCGGTGGGGTCGGTGCTCGCGATCGAACCGATGCTCACCCTGGGCACCACCCAGACCCGGGTGCTCGCCGACGACTGGACCGTCGTCACCACCGACGGATCCCGGGCCGCGCACTGGGAACACACGGTGGCCGTCACCGAGGACGGCCCCCGCATCCTTACCCTGCGTTCTTAGTGTTACTTGCCCTTGATCGATGCCGTGCGCTCGGTGGAGAAGGTGGCCACGCACGCGATCGCTCGATCGCCTTGAGCCCATGAGCGTTTCGTCGGATACAGGTAGGTGATCTCGACGGCGTCGTCGTCGAATGCGCTGGGCGAGTAGCTCTCCAGCTCCGCACCGCACTCTTCGTTGCCCTTTTCGTCCAGCACCGACTGGCCGGGAAGCGAGCTACCCGAGAGCGGCAACACCGCGTACACCTCGGCCTTGTGCGGTTGCCCGCAGGGAATGGCCTTGGTCGTGGTGTAGTAGCTCTTGTCGCCCAGATCGGCGATGCAATCGCCCACCCGCAGCTTGGTGACATCCATGTCGCCGGACTGGGTGACGTGCCCTGAATCGTCGCGCTTCGCCGAGCTGCCGGCGCTCACCACGGCGATGACGGCGATGACGGCGATCCAGATGAAGCCGAGCACGATGCCGGCGATCGCCATGCCGCGGCCGTTCTGACCGGTTCTCTTGATCTGGTTCAGGCTGATGAAGCCGAAGATGACACCGAAGATGCCGGCGCAGATCGGGATGATGCCGAGGATCAGTGCCGTGATGGCGAATCCGTTGGTGCCGCGTGCGCTTTCCACGGGCGGGTAGGTGCCCGCAACGGGGTAACCGTACGGCGACGCCGGTGGCGGGGGATACCCGGGTGGCGGCGGGTAAGCCGGTGGATTGGTCTGGGGGTAGGGCGGATACGGCTCGACGCCCGCAGGACCGGTCGGGGGAATGGGGGGATACCCACCTACCGGCGGCGGCTCGACCGGCGGGTACCCCGAGCCCGTCGGCGTCGGGTACGGCGGGAACTCCGGTGGCCCGGGATCCGAGGGCGGCGGTCCAGCAGGCGGTTGCGTCATGTAGGGACTTTAGCAAACACGCCGCGCTCTAGGTGGGTACATCGATTAGCCGGATAGGCCGTTCAGGTAGGCCTGTACGCCGGCGGCGTCGGGGAGCAGACCCGAATCCTTGGCGTCGAGCAATGACGGTGCGGCACCATCCTTTTCGGAGATCAGCAAGGACAGCTCGGTGCCGTCGGGCCTGCGGGTCGGCCATTGGATCCCAACGGTCGCATCCAGCGGGTCGATACCGTGCTCACGTCCCGGGGCATATCCGGCCGAGCACAGATAGACCACCGTCGAGTCGTCCTCGAGAGCGAGGAACCCGTGACCGACCCCCTCCGGAACGTATACGGCGCGCCGGTCTTGGGGATCGAGAAGCACTGCGTCCCAAGCGCCGAACGTCGGTGAGCCGACGCGGATATCGACCACGACGTCGTACACGGCTCCGGTCAGGCAGGTCACGTACTTGGCTTGTCCGGGGGGTACGTCGGCGAAGTGGATGCCGCGCAGCGACCCGGCCGCCGATACCGAGCAATTGGCCTGTTGCAGGTCGAAGGGATGCCCGATGGCCTCGGCCAGCGCTGGGCCCTTGAACAATTCGAGGAACACCCCGCGGCTGTCGTGATGCTGTACCGGAGTGATCTCGAAGGAACCGGGTACCGAGAGTTCGCGAATCTTCACGTCACTGCCCCCTCGCGGCGTACTGCGATTCCACCGAGTCCTTGATGGGTCGCCACCAATCCTCGTTGTTGCGATACCAGTCGATGGTGGCAGTCAGGCCGCCGGTGAAGTCGCTATGCGTTGGCTTCCAACCCAGTTCATCGCGCAGCGGTGTCGGATCAATCGCGTAGCGCAGGTCGTGACCGGCGCGGTCGGTGACATGGTCGAAGTCGTCGGGTGCCTTGCCCATGAGCTCCAGGATGGTCCGCAACACCGACAGGTTGTCTTGTTCTCCGTCCGCGCCAATGAGATACGTGCGTCCGATGGCGCCGGCCTCGATGATGCGCCACACCGCGCTGTTGTGGTCGTCGACGTGAATCCAGTCTCGGACATTGGCGCCGGCCCCGTACAGGCGTGGTCGGCGGCCCGTCAGGATATTGGTGATCTGCCGTGGAATGAACTTCTCCACGTGCTGATACGGTCCATAGTTGTTGGAGCAGTTGGAGATTGTCGCGCGGATTCCGAACGACCTCATCCAGGCCCGCACCAGCAGGTCGGCCGAGGCCTTGGTTGCCGAATACGGGCTGGACGGGTTGTACGGGGTGGTCTCGGTGAATCGGTTCGGGTCGTCGAGCTCCAAGTCGCCGAACACCTCATCGGTGGAGATGTGGTGCAGCCGAGCGTCATGGCGACGCACCGCCTCCAGCAGCATGTAGGTGCCAATGATGTTGCTGCGTAGGAATGGTGACGGGTCGGCGAGCGAGTTGTCGTTGTGGGTCTCGGCGGCGAAGTGCACCACCACATCGCTGTCCGATACCAGCCGATCGACCGTGTCCGCATCGCAGATATCGCCCTGGACCAGCTCGACCGACGCGGCGACCGGAGTCAATGATTCGCGGCTACCCGCATAGGTCAGCGCGTCGAGAACCGTTACCGAGACGTCAGGGCGCTCGCGGACCGTTGCGTGTACGAAGTTGGCTCCGATGAAACCGGCGCCGCCGGTCACCAAGATTCGCATGATCTAACCCTAGTGGGCGACTACCTCAGCGTGTCCGCCAACGAGGTCAATGTGTCGACCAAACCCTTGTCGCCCAGGACCTGAATCAGCACCTGGTCGGCGCCGGCGTCAAGGTGCTCGTTCAGTCGCGCGGCGATCTCCGTTGCGGTTCCGTGCGCCACCACGGCGTCGATGAAGGCGTCGCTACCGGGCGAAGTGACATCCTCATCGCTGAAACCGAGCCTCTTCCAGTTGTTTACGTAGTTGCTCAACCGGAGGTAGAAGTCGACGGTGCGTCGGCCGACCTCACGTGCACGGGGCGCGTCGGTGCTCAGCACCACCTTGTGCTCGGGGACCAGCAGGGCGTCGGGACCGATGACTTCCCGCGCCTGTCGGGTGTGTTCGGGAGTCGTCAGATACGGGTGTGCGCCTGCGGTGCGATCCGCGGACAGTTTCAGCACCTTGGGACCCAGGGCGGCCAGCGCGCGGCGTTCCTTGGGAACTCCCGCGGCGTCCAGTCCATCCAGGTATTCGACGAGGGCGTCGTAGGGCTTGCGGTATTCGGCCGAGGCCTCGGGATGCCCGGCGCCCACCCCGAGGAGGAACCGGCCGGGGTAGGCCGCCTCGATGCGGTGGAACGCGGCAGCTATCTCGTCGACCGGGGAGGTCCAGATGTTCACGATGCCGCTGGCGACCGTGAGATTCTCGGTCGCTTCGAGCAACGGCTCTACGTACGCGAGGTCCGAGGTGAACACGCCCCCGATCCACACCGAGCCGTAGCCGAGATCCTCGATCGCCTTGGCCTGCTCCGGGGTGACCGGGCCGCCCTTCCACACTCCATACCGGTTGAGATTCGATTCGCCCATGCCGCGTCCCAACTTCGTAGCAGGTGTCGCTATTCCTCGACCCATCCTTCCGGACGCGCCGCGGGTGCGGAGACGGGCGATGCGGAATCCTTGGCTTGCTGGGTGCGATTGAGAAGCTCGGGCACATCGATCCCGGAAACCCTGAGACTCTCAATCACTTTCGCCACTGCCTGCGGGCTTACCCCGAACAAGGTGCCCAACGCGTCCTTGGTGTCGCCCGCGCCGCCGATGATGGACAGATTTTCAATCTCGCCGATCGGTTTGGACGCGGCCTCGGTGGCCTGCACCACCGAGCTGAGGATGTCCGGCAAGGTGAGCAGGCGCGCGGCCTCCGGGGTGTAGGCATTGAGCGCGGCAGCGACCTCCTTCTTACCGTCGGCCTCGGCCAGCAGCTTGGCCTTGATGCCCTCGGCGTCGGCGAGCAGTTTGGCCTTCGTGCCGTCGGCCTCGGCGATGAGCTTGGCCTTGGCGCCGTCGGCGGCGGCCTGCTGCTCGATCCGGTAGGCGTCGGCGGCCGCCTTGCGCGCGTCGGCTTCGGCGGCACCCTTTTGGCGCTCGGCCTCGGCATCGGATTGAGCCTTGAGGATGGCGGCCTGCCGGGCACCCTCCGCGAGGGCGATGTCGGCTTGGCGACGCGCCTCGGCGGGGGCGATGACATCTGCCTGCAATGCGGCCTGGGCCTGCTCGGTACGACGCTGCTCCACCTCGGTACGGGCCTGTACGCGCGCGGCCTCGGCCTGCTCACGAGCGATGCCGACATCCTTCTCGGCGCGGGCCTGCGCGAGCGGCCCGGCCTGGTCTGCCTGAGCGTTCTCCGCCTCCGTCTGCGCACGCAGCCGCGCGAGCTCCACGTCGCGCTTCTGGGTCGCGGTGGCGATGGCGGTATCGGCCTCGGCCTGGGCGATGGCACCGGCCTGGCGGGCCTGGGCGGACTGGATCTGCGCATCCCGCTCGGCTTCGGCGGTGCCGACGGTCGCGTCACGGCGCACCTCGGCGATGCGGCGCTGGCCGAGGGACTCCAGGTAGCCATTGCGGTCGGAGATGCCCGCGATCTTGAGGACGTCGACCTCCATGCCGATTCGGGCGAGATCGCCGCCGGCTTCCTCGACCACGCTGCGCGCCAGTGAATCGCGGTTGGAGTTCAGGTCTTCGACGGTCATGGTTGCGGTGATGCCGCGCAGGCTACCGGCCAGGATCTCGTTGATCTGGCGCTGCAACTCCGACAGGTCAGAGGTCAGGAAGCGTTGCACGGCGGTCTGGACGGCCTCGTCGTTCGAGCCGATACGCACCAGCCCGACGGCCTCGACGTTCACAGGAACGCCGTTGTTGGACAATGCATTCTGCAGATTGATGTTCACGTTGAACGGTTCGAGCGACATGATGTCCACCCGCTCGATGCCCGGCATCTTGAAGCGCGCTCCACCGCGGACCACCTTCGGCGTCCCGCGGCCGGTGAACACGGCAACTTCGTTCGGCGGCACCTTGACGTAGTTGCGCACGTAGATGAGCGGCAGTGCGACAAAGAGCACCAGAGCCGCGACGGCGACGATGACGATGATGACGAGCGAGCTCATGCGGGCTTCCTTAGTGGTTGGCTTAGTGGTTGGCCTAGTGGTTGAACTATCGGTACGAATCGGTGGGTGAGTCGGGAATGCTGACGACGCGCAGGTAGTCGGAGTCCACATCGGCGATGTAGACGGCGGCGTTCTTGGCCAGTCCTTCGGGCTCGTCGGTGATCGCGCGTGAACGCACCCGGTTGCCGTCGGCATCGGTGAAGGCGATCTCGCCCCAGCCGCCTCCGGCGGGCACCTCAAGAGTCACCGTGCCGAGCCTGCCGACGTAGGACGCGCGTCCCGAGTGCGAGTTCGCCTGCTGGCCTCTCAGATACGTCAGAAAAAGTTGCAGGATCAACACCAGCGCGACCGCGCACACCGCGGCAATGATTGCCGACGGCACGGCGGTGATGCCCAGGGCAGAGGCTGCGAATCCCCCCGCGCCCGCGCCGGTCAAGGCGGCAGACAGTGAGGTCAGGCTGAGAAACGGCATTCCGTCGCCGTGGCCGATATCGGTGAGAAGCAATGCCGAGAGCACCGCGATCCCGCCGACCGCGAAGGCCGCCAGGTACCCGACCGTCAGACCGTCCACTCGACCCCCTCCCCGTTGTCCCCGTTGCTGCTGGCGATCTTCGCCATTACCGACATAGGTACCACGAATCTGTCCTGCTGGCTACGGTCCGCGGGCCTGAGCAGGCGCCCCCTTGCTGTTGCGCGGTACCGTCATGGGGTGGCTCACCTCGCGGCAGTCTCGGCGGACGCGCACCGGGACATCACCGATGACGCCGTCGTGATCGTCGGCGGTGGTCCGGTCGGGTTGCTGGCCGCGACGGTGCTGGCGCGCCGGGCAATTCGCGTGGTTGTGCTGGAAGCCGCGGGTTCCAAAGAACACCAGCGGCACCGGAACTGCGCCACGTTCGTCGGGCATTCGACATTGCGGCGATATGACCGCGTGGCGCCCGAGCTGGGGGCCCGGCTGCGTGCATCGGCGTTGGCGGTCCACGGCGTTCAGACCTTCTATCAGGGCCGGCCGGTCTTCGTCATGTCCTCGTACGCTCCCTCGCGGATTCCCGGCCCGTGGAATCCCGCGGCATGGGGAATGAGCTTGTCGCAGCGCACCATTGAAGACGAGACCCTGGCCGAGGCGCTGGGTCTGGGCGTGGAGTACCACCGGGGAATCGCCGTCACCGATATCAGCACCGACCACACCGGCGCGCGACTCACCCTTGCGAGCGGCGACAGGGTGCGTGCGAGCTACGTGATCGCCGCGGACGGCACCAAGTCGGCCATTCGTCAGGCATTGCACATCGGTATGTCCGAGCGCCCGCCGTCGCCGCCCTGTGTGGTGATCGACGTCGAGCCGCATCCGGACGGCCTCACGGTGGATTTGCCCGTGCAGATCCAGTACCACCACCCGGACCTTGGCGGACGGCACGCGATTCGTCTGCCCTACCGCGACGGTCTACGCCTGGATGTCCAGCTCTTGCCGGACGACGAGGCGACACCGACGCCCGAGCAGGTGCGTTCCTGGGTGGCCGCGCTCGCCCGCGACGACTGGTACGCCGACCACATCAGGTCGGTCGAGGTGCATCAGACCGTTCAGGGTGTGGCCGCCAGCTACACCGACGTCAATCGTCGGGTGCTGCTCGCGGGAGAGGCCGCCCATCAGTTCGCTCCGCTGGGCGGACGCAGCCTCAACTCGGGTGTGGCCGACGCGGTCGCGGCGGCAGAGGCCATCGCGGAGGCGTTGGGTGAGTCCAGCGATCTGGCCCAGGCGTGGTTGGCGATCAACCGCAGTGCCCGGGAGCGGCGTCGCTCGGGCGTGCGCAACCGGATGCTGTCTGCCCGGGCGCAGCGCGTCCTGGACGGATCGGACGTTTCGATGCGCGCCAGGCGCACGGTGGCCGCCAAGTCCGCACCGCATATATGGATCGCGGGAGCATGGTTGACGGCGGGTCTGGTGCGACCCACGGCGATTCCTCATATCAGCAGGTCGGGAGTCACCTGGTCCTGAGGCGACCGGGGAATGACGGCTCCCCTCGCCGGTTTGGTTTAGGGGCGCTACGCGGGTATCCTTGACCAACGGTGCGGCTTTCGTGCCGACTATCTGCGTGCCCAGTCCTGGATTTTCCTGTCACCGGCTCACGTTCGAGGGTCGGTAACGTTTGCCGTGTCCAAGCCGGCGACAGCCGGAGCAGGCAATCAGAATCGCGGAGGATATGGCTAAGAAAGACGGAGCCATCGAGGTCGAGGGTCGGGTGGTCGAGCCCCTGCCCAATGCGATGTTTCGCATTGAGCTGGAGAACGGGCACAAGGTACTCGCTCACATCAGCGGCAAGATGCGGCAGCACTACATCCGCATCCTGCCCGAGGACAGAGTGGTAGTGGAGTTGTCTCCCTACGACCTGTCCCGCGGTCGGATCGTTTACCGGTACAAGTAACAGAAGAACAGGATTGGGAACGTGAAGGTCAACCCGAGCGTCAAGCCGATCTGCGACAAGTGCCGCGTCATTCGCCGGCACGGGCGGGTCATGGTGATCTGCCAGGACCCCCGCCACAAGCAGAGACAAGGCTAGTCAGGGCTTCCGCAAGGACCTGGCTGACCAGCTACATAACTGAATGATGACCTCCCAGATCCAATAGCCGGGCACGCCGGCTACCGAGAAATCGGATCACCCCCGGAACGGAGGCCGGGGCCCCAACCTAGAGGGGACGGACTGGGAACAGACCTTCGTTGAATGAAAGAGGAACTGCCGCATGGCACGTCTAGTAGGCGTCGACCTACCGCGCGATAAGCGTATGGAAATCGCGCTCACCTATATCTATGGCATTGGCCGGACCCGCTCCAAGGAGATCCTGGCCGCCACGGGCATCAGCCCCGAGCAGCGCAGCAAGGACCTGACCGATGATCAGGTGACGCAACTGCGTGAATACATCGAAGCCTCTCTCAAGGTGGAGGGTGACCTGCGCCGCGAGGTTCAGGCCGATATCCGCCGCAAGATCGAGATCGGCTGCTACCAGGGCCTGCGCCACCGTCGTGGCCTGCCGGTGCGCGGTCAGCGGACCAAGACCAACGCGCGTACCCGCAAGGGTCCCAAGCGCACCATCGCCGGCAAGAAGAAGGCCAGGTAACCCCGAATGGCACCGAAGAAACCAGGGGCCGCAGGGCCCAAGAAGGCACAGAAGACCCGTCGCCGGGAAAAGAAGAACGTCCCGCACGGCGCCGCTCACATCAAGAGCACCTTCAACAACACGATCGTCTCGATCACCGACCCCCAGGGCAACGTGATCTCCTGGGCGTCCTCCGGCCACGTCGGCTTCAAGGGTTCGCGCAAGTCGACCCCGTTCGCCGCACAGCTGGCCGCCGAGAACGCTGCCCGCAAGGCGCAGGAGCACGGCGTCAAGAAGGTCGACGTGTTCGTCAAGGGTCCCGGCTCCGGCCGCGAGACCGCCATCCGCTCGCTGCAGGCCGCCGGCCTCGAGGTGGGCGCGATTTCCGATGTCACTCCGCAGCCGCACAACGGTTGCCGTCCGCCCAAGCGGCGGCGGGTCTAGGACTGGGTCGAGAGGAAGATTTAGAAAATGGCTCGTTATACCGGACCCGTCACTCGCAAGTCCCGTCGTCTGGGCGTCGACCTCGTCGGTGGCTCCAGCGCGTACGAGAAGCGTCCTTACCCTCCCGGCCAGCACGGCCGCGCGCGGATCAAGGAAAGCGAATACCGCCAGCAGCTGCAGGAGAAGCAGAAGGCCCGCTTCACCTACGGCGTCATGGAGAAGCAGTTCCGCCGCTACTACGCCGAGGCCGTGCGTTCCTCGGGTAAGACCGGTGAGCAGTTGCTGCAGATCCTGGAAAGCCGTCTCGACAACGTCGTGTACCGCGCCGGCCTGGCTCGGACCCGCCGCATGGCCCGCCAGCTGGTGAGCCACGGCCACTTCACCGTCAACAACGTGAAGGTGGACGTGCCCAGCTACCGGGTGTCGCAGTACGACATCATCGACATCAAGCCGAAGTCGCTGAACACCCTGCCGTTCGAGGTTGCACGTGAGACCGCGGGCGAGCGGCCCATCCCGGGCTGGTTGCAGGTCGTCGGCGAGCGTCAGCGCATCCTGGTGCACCAGCTGCCCGAGCGCGCGCAGATCGACGTTCCGCTCGCCGAGCAGCTGATCGTCGAGTTCTACTCGAAGTAAGAGATGAAGGCGGACCGGCCTGCCCGGCTGGTCCAACACTGACCGGCATCAAATAGCGGGTGCCGAGAAGGAGATAGAAAAGAATGCTGATTTCTCAGCGACCCACCCTGTCCGAAGAGACGCTGGCCGAGAACCGGTCGCGCTTCGTCATCGAGCCCCTGGAGCCGGGATTCGGCTACACCCTGGGCAACTCGCTGCGGCGCACGCTGCTGTCGTCCATCCCGGGCGCGGCAGTCACCAGCATCCGGATCGACGGTGTGCTGCACGAGTTCACCACCGTTCCCGGGGTGAAGGAAGACGTCACCGACATCATCCTGAACCTCAAGAGCCTCGTGGTGTCCTCGGAGGAGGACGAGCCCGTCACCATGTACCTGCGCAAGCAGGGACCGGGCGCCGTCACCGCCGGCGACATCGTGCCGCCTGCCGGTGTGACCGTGCACAACCCCGACATGCACATCGCGACCCTGAACGACAAGGGCAAGCTGGAGATCGAACTCGTCGTCGAGCGCGGTCGTGGTTACGTTCCGGCCGTGCAGAACAAGGCCTCGGGTGCCGAGATCGGCCGCATCCCGGTCGACTCGATCTACTCGCCGGTGCTCAAGGTGACCTACAACGTCGAGGCCACCCGCGTCGAGCAGCGCACCGACTTCGACAAGCTGGTGCTGGACGTCGAGACCAAGAACTCGATCACCCCGCGTGACGCGCTGGCCTCGGCCGGTAAGACGCTGGTTGAGCTGTTCGGTTTGGCACGCGAGCTCAACGTCGAGGCCGAGGGCATCGAGATCGGGCCGTCGCCGGCCGAGGCAGACCACATCGCTTCGTTTGCGCTGCCCATCGAGGACCTGGACCTGACCGTCCGTTCGTACAACTGCCTCAAGCGCGAGGGTGTGCACACCGTCGGCGAGCTGGTTGCCCGCACCGAGTCGGATCTGCTGGACATTCGCAACTTCGGTCAGAAGTCCATCGACGAGGTGAAGATCAAGCTGCATCAGCTGGGTCTGTCGCTCAAGGACAGCCCGACCAGCTTCGATCCGTCCGAGGTCGCCGGATACGACGTCGCCACCGGCACCTGGTCGGACACCGGCTCGTACGACTTCGATGGCGATCAGGACTTCGCCGAGACCGAGCAGCTCTAAACACAATCCGTCCCGGCCCTACCTGATACGGGGGCCGGCCCCGAATAGGAGATAGTCGCAATGCCCAAGCCCACTAAGGGTGCCCGCCTCGGTGGGTCGTCTTCCCACCAGAAGGCGATTCTGGCCAACCTGGCCACCGCGCTGTTCGAGCACGGCCGCATCAAGACCACCGAGACCAAGGCCCGCGTGCTGCGGCCCTACGCCGAAAAGCTGATCACCCACGCCAAGAAGGGCGATCTGCACAACCGGCGCGAGGTGCTCAAGAAGATCCGTGACAAGGACGTCGTGCACGCCTTGTTCGAGGAGATCGGCCCGTTCTACGCCGATCGCAATGGTGGCTACACCCGCATCATCAAGGTCGAGAACCGCAAGGGCGACAACGCGCCCATGGCGATCATCGAGCTGGTGAAGGAGAAGACCGTCACGTCCGAGGCCGACCGGGCTCGCCGGGTCGCGTCGACGAAGAAGGCCGAGGCTCCTGCGGAAGAGGCAAAGGCTGACGAGGCTCCCGCCGAAGAGGCCGTCGAGGTCGAGACCGACACGACCGATGACGCGGCTGCCGAGGCCGAAGGCGCGGCCGATGCCGCCGAGGCTCCTGCTGCTGAGGATGCAGACAAGTAGGACTGACCGTTGGTCACATCTGACAACCAGCCCGCCATCTCTGATGGCGGGCTGGTTCGTTTACGGCTCGATATCGCCTACGACGGAACCGATTTCGCGGGGTGGGCTACTCAAGTAGGCCAGCGCACCGTTGCGGGAGTGCTGGGCGAGGCATTCACGACCATCGTGGGCGGGCCGATGGCGCTGTATGCCGCCGGGCGCACCGATGCCGGGGTGCATGCGACGGGCCAGGTCGCCCATCTGGATGTACCGGCGGAGTGCCTACCCGAGTTGCGGGGCCGGTACCGCCCCGAAGGCGCGCCGGAGTTCGACAGGCTGACCCGGCGGTTGTCGCGCTTCCTGCCCAACGACGTGCGCGTGCTCCAGGTAGTCCGTGCTCCGGCACATTTCGACGCGCGATTCTCCGCGCTGCGTCGGCACTATGAATACCGGTTGTCTACAGCACCTTTCGGGGTGCTGCCGTTGCAGCGCCATGACATCGTCGGGTGGCACCGGCCGCTGGACGTTGGTGCCATGAACGAGGCTTCGCGGAATCTGTTGGGGTTGCGCGATTTCGCTGCCTTCTGCCGACATCGCGAGGGTGCCACCACGATCCGCGAGTTGCAGCGATTCGATTGGGATCTGGACGGGTATCGACTGACCGCACATGTGAGCGCCGACGCCTTCTGCTGGTCGATGGTGCGTTCTCTGGTCGGCGCGGTGTTGACGGTGGGCGAGGGTAGGCGGCCGGTGCGGTGGTGTGCGGACCTGCTGAAGAAGGAAAGGCGTTCAAGTGATTTCGCGGCGGCACCGGCGCGTGGGCTGACGCTGGTCGGGGTCGACTACCCGCCGGACGAGGAGATGGCTGCCCGCGTGCTGATCACTCGTGACATCCGTGTCCGGCCGACGGGGGACTAGCCTTTCTCCACGTGGGAGGTTCCGCCTACTCGGCTTCTTGCTCGCCGTGCCGGTTGAGTTTCGAAGCGACGAAAGCGGCCGCCTCGGCGGGCAATCCGGTGCGCTCGTAGGAGGTATGGGCATCCCAACTGTTGTTGGGCCCGGCCATGCAGATCGGATCTCCCTGATTGCAGAGATCGATTGCGCGCGAACCGTACACACCGGCGATGCCGCTCAGCGGCCCGCCCGTACGGTGCGTGGCGTTGCCGAACGTCGCGATCGCGACAATGCGATCGCCCACCGCGGGCGGGAGGGGCTTGTTGAACCCGATGCCCACATTCGGCACACCGATGATCGTGTCGATCACCTCGGCGCCCATCGAGTACCCGCCGATGACGAGCTTGGTTCGCGGACAGCTCCCAGCGACCGATTGCAGATGATTACTGAGGTCATTGGCGCCGCCGCCGGCCGAGAAGATGCCCGCGTCGTAGTTGACGGGATAGACGTTCATGGTGGCCCCGGTGGCTTGGATTCGCGGAGTCAGGGAATCGACGAATTCGTCGCCGACCCGGCCCAAACCGACCGGCTCCTTGCGTCCCCGTGCAAACGAAACGTCGATATCCGAACACGGATCTGCCGATGCGTGAGGCACCGCATAGATAAGCCCTACAACATTCACCGCTGACAGCGCGAACACCGTCAGGGCGACAAGATAACTCAGGACAACGCCGACCCTCGTGCCCCGCGGATGCGTGGTCACCCCACGATGCTACGGCTCGGCGGGTTCCACCGCGCGCCGTTTCTTCGAAGTCTGCCGGGCTTTACAGCTTGCCGGCCACGAACGACGCCGCTTGCGCGGGCAGGTTGGTCTGCTCGTAGGTCTGATGTGCCGTCCACGAGCGGCCGCCCTCCTGGCAGACGGGGTCACCGGGATTGCACTGGTCGATCCACCGTCCGGCGAGAGGCCCGGTCATGCCGCCTCCGCGGCGGTCGATGTTCCCGAAGGTCGCGATCCCACGAATCCGCCCGGCGACGTCCGGCGGCGGGTTGTTGGCGACGTCGTCGACGACAGTTGCGCCCATCGAGTACCCGCCGATCACGAACTTGGTGTTGGGGCACGATGCCGCGACGTCACTGAGGTGACCACGAAGGTCATCCGCACCTTCTCCGGTGGAGAGCAGGCCGGCGCTGTAGTTCACGGCATAGACGTTCATGCTGCCGATCTTGGGCCCCAGGGCGTCGACGAACGCCTGGCCCACACGACCGAGACCGGGAGGCTCGTCACGGCCGCGGGCAAAGGAGACGTCCACGGCTGCGCACGGATCCGCGGCGGCGGGTGCGGGCTGTGAGAGGGCCACCAGGCCGGTAAACATGAGGAGGGCGGCGAGCAGGTATACGGGCCGCCGGACGTCCGAGATTGCAGGTGAAACAGCACTGTACGTCGTCACAGGCGAATGCTACGGGTAAGTCAACCTGGTTGTCATATCGGTGCGCTATGGGCCTCGTCACCTGGGCGGAAGCGTGTTCAGGAACTCGATCATCGCGTTGTTGACCGCGTCCGGGCGCTCCATCTGTACGAAGTGCCCGGCTCCTTCGACGATCACGGCCGACTTCAGGCCCGGGACGAGGTCGGCCATCACGGTCATCGGATCGCTGCCGAGCATTTCCAGGACCGGGTCGGCCGAACCGGCGACGAAGGCCACCGGTACGTCGATTGGGGTGTTGTGTAGGTGCTCGTTCTGCGCCCATACCAGGTCTTCCGCCCGGTACCAGTTCAGGCCACCGGTGAATCCCGTCCGTGTGAATTCGGCTGCGTAGTAGCCGAGATCTTCCTCGGACAGCCAATTCCACGGCAGGGCAGGGGGGCTCGGAAGTACGTCCAGATAGCCGTTGCGTTTGCCGTCTACTTGCGCTGGATGGTCCCAGCAATCCAAGTATCGGTTGGCGCCACTGAGTGAGTGAAACAGCGCGGCCAGGAATGCCTCTGGCTGCGCGTCCAGCTCGGCTTCCGCCACGCCCGGTTCCTGAAAGTACTCCAGATGTGTGAAGTGTTGAGAGGCAAGGTATTCGAATCCCACACTGGGCTTCACCGGAAGGCGCCGAGTGCGTGGCACCGACAGCTGGAACAGCGCGCGGACCCTATCGTGAGCCCAGGTGGGCATATCCCACACCAGATGTGCGCCGAAATCGTGCCCACAGAACACTGCATCCGGTAATTCCAACGCGTCCAGCAGGCCGACGAGATCGGCGACCGTGGTGCTGCGGTCGTACGCGGAAGCCTCACGTGGCGCCGTGGTGCGCCCGTATCCGCGCATATCCGGTGCGATGACCCGGAATCCGGCCGCCGACAGGGCTGCCAGTTGATGACGCCAGGTGTACCAGAGACCCGGAAAACCGTGGCACAACACCACCGCCGGGCCTTTACCCTGCTCGGCGACATGCATGTCGATTCCATTGACCGGCAGCTGACGATGGGTGATCTGGGAGACAGTCACCCAGGGGAGGCTAGTTCACCCGGGCGGCGGCGAAGTCCGCAGCCTGGTTGATCAGCGCGGGCGGATACGTGGTGTGGGACTTCCAGGTGTCCTGGTTTCCATCCATGCACACCGGGTCGCCGTCGTTGCAGAGATCCAGCACCCTGTCGCCGTATGCACCGGCCAGATTCTGCACCGGCGCAAAGCGATTCACGATATTGCCGAACGTCACGATTGCGCGGATGTGGTCGCCCACCTCCGGCGGCACCGGGTTGTCGAAGGAGAAGAAGTTGCCGATCTGCACGGGGCCGGGCACTCCGAGGGCGGTGTCGACCACGCCTGCCCCCAGCGAGTAGCCGCCGACGACCAGCTTGGTGTCGGGGCAGTTGTTGGCGGTCTGCTGCAGGTGTGCGCTCAGGTCGTTGGCGCCGCCGCCCACGTCGGTGTTGGCGTCGTAGCGCACCGCGTAGACGCTGACGTTCTTCACGCGATTGCGCAGCGCACCGACGAACGCGTCTCCGATGTTGCCGAGGCCGGGCGGCTGACTGCGTCCGCGAGCGAAGGACACTTCGACATTGGGACAGGCGGCGGAGGCGGTGGCCGGGATGACGACCGCCAGGCCAGTGGTCAACATGATTGCCGCAACCGAGACGACCGCCGCGCGAGCGGCGGCGGTGAGCAATTTACTGGCTGGGCGTGGATTCGGTTGTAGCGTCACACACTGAGGTTACGGATAATTCGCTGTCACTGCCATGTGATTTCAATCCCGCAGGTAGAGCAGCTGGGAGTCCCGCGGTGCTGGATTCGGGTTCCGAGGCGGTATCCGCACCCCGGTGTGCCAAAACCAGTCCGGCGAGAATGACCGCTGCCCCCGCGTATTGGATGGGTGCGATGGTTTCCCCGAGCAGCACCCACCCCGCGATCACCGCGCACAGCACTTCGGTGAGGGCGATGAGGGACGCGTAGCTCGGCTTGAGCCGGGCAATGGCGGCGATTCCGGTGAGGTAGGCGATCGCGGTGGTGACCACCCCGAGGACGAGGATGGGCACGTACACCGGCGCGTGCCAGCCCGCGACCTCTACGTCCTGCGTGGAGAAGGCCAGGGGCATGATCCCGGTGAGGCCGAAGCCGCCCACCGCGACGGTTCCGACGAGCAGTCCGCTTGTGGTCAGCGTGATGGGTTGCAGCCCTTGAGCCTTGCCGCCCGCGCGGTGCGACGAGATGAAGTAGTACGCGGCGCATACCGCTGCCCCCAGCCCCCACAGCACCCCCACGGGTTCAACGCGGGATCCGCTGAAGATGTTGAGCACCAACAGCATTCCCGCCAAGGCGAGGGCCGCACCGGCCAGTACCCGGGTGTGTGGGCGCTGCCGTGTGGACAGCCAGGTCCAGGCGATCACCAGAATGGGGCTCAGGAACTCCAGGAGCATCGCCACGCCCACGGACATGTGTCTGACCGCGCCGAAGTAGCAGAACTGGGCTCCGGCCACGGGGATGATGCCGTAGAGCACGACCACCCTGGCGTGGCGGCGAGCTTCGGAGAACCAGCCGGGTGCCACGATGCAGGCGGCCACCACCATGACTGCGGCACCGGCGGCCAGGCGAGCGGTCACCACGGCCGTCAGCGACCAGCCCGCCGCCATGAGCGACTTGGCGAAGGGGCCGGAGAACCCGAAGGTGGCGGCCGAGGCGATGGCGAGTATCACGCCAGCCCGGAAATTGGCCTTGTCGTTCACCGCACCTCCCGCATGTCATGAGTAAAATTCAATACGGTCATGACGGTATAAGCGGAGGATGTCAGGTGTCAAATGATTTTCACTCATGACACTGAGCAGGGGCTGCGATCGGCCGCGGAGCTGATCAACACCTCGCGTAATGACCGGGAGCTGCTCCCGGACCCGGCGGCGTTGCCGCCGCTTCTGGACCGGTACGGCTGGACGGGCCGGCGGGATGGGGACGACGCCGAGCTACGAGCCGTCAAGGCCCTACGCACCCGGCTGGGCGATATCTGGGCACGCATCAACGACGAGGAATACGTGGTCCGCCAGGTCAACGCGCTGCTGGCCGATACCCATGCCTCGCCGTGGCTCACTCGGCACGCCGAGGAGCCCGACTGGCATCTGCACATGGCAGCCAGTGATGCGCCCTTGGCGGATCGGCTTGGCGCGGAGACGGCCATGGTGTTGGCGGATCTGGTGCGCACCGGCGAGCAGCGCCGCCTGAAGACCTGCGCTGCCCCGGACTGCGATGCTGTGCTGGTCGACTTGTCACGCAACAGGTCCCGGATGTTCTGCGACACCGGGAACTGCGGCAACCGGCAGCACGTGGCCGCCTACCGCGAGCGCATGCGCGACGAGCCCTAGCGGTGTGAAAGTGCTACTGCGCGTAGGCCTGTATGGGCCGGCCCAGGTAGGCGAGCTCATCGCTCACCGTCACCAGGCGGACCTGGATGGTCTCACCGCCTGCCGTCAGGAGAATCTGATCGCCATAGCCGTTGGGCTGATCGATGATGACATCCGGATGCGCGGGCAGGGCGTCGTACTCGCTGCTGATGATGTGCAGGGCCGTGCAGTTGCTGGGCAGCGCGGTCGGCTGCATCCCGTCCACCACGGCCAGGGTGCATCGGGGATCGATAAACCCTGGGCCACTGGCAAATTGGATGCGGTTGGCGTCACCGATCGAGGTCACCATGACATCCCACATGTGGGGGCGGTCGGTGTAGACGACCACGAGTGCTCCGATCGCGACCGCTCTGAGCACCACCTGCTGGCAGACGTAGAGCTCGGCGCGCACCACCACTGTGTGCACGCCCTGCCCGGACAGGCGCGCGGCGATGGCGCGCCCGGACATGTCCGATCCGATCAACTGTCCGCAGCCCGATGTCGGCAGATGAATGCCGTCGAGCTCCTCGTTGCTCATCTCGATGCTGCGGGTCAGGTATTCCAGCCCGATGGCGCCCACGGGGAGTCCGGCGAAGAACGCGTCGCGCTGACTCCCGTTGAGCGAGGTCATTCCGGTGGAGCGGCGCACCGGAAGTTGTTCGTCGGTGGCCCACCGAACCAGTGCGCCGACTGACGTGCGGCCCTTCGTGGAGGGGCGCAGCCGCACCGTCACCGTGGTCTCCAGCGTCGGCCGAGCCCACAGCCCCGTCAGGGTGGCGTCGGTGATGTACCACGGGTCGATGCCCATGGCGACGTTGTAGGAGTCGATGAGCATCAGCCCGCTCCACTCCTCGTGCATGGGTGCGCCCGCGTACTGGCGCAGCATCTCGGCGCTGATTCGGTGAATCTGTCCGGCCTGCAGGATGGTGCTGGCGCAGTGGGCCGCGGCCAGTGCACGCCTTACTCGAGCCGTGGCGATGACGGCGCATCTCTCCGCACCGCGTCGGCCGCCGCCGCGGCGGAACACCGCGTCGACGTTCACGCCGGGGTCGAACCTCAGCACCACCCAGACGGTGCGAATGGCGACGGCGGGCAGGGGCCCCACCAGTCGGTCGTATCCACCGCGCAGCACCGTGCCCTGAGCGGTGCGCTGGCCGTTGCTGATGACGTCGATGCTTTCCAGTTCGATGTCGTTCTGATGCATGCACTCCCGCAGAACGCGCAAGGGCACCAATGAATCTGTGGCGCAGTGATCCGGAGTGATGACCGAGGGATGTTGTTGGGTGGCGCTGATTTCCAGCACTGTGATGAGTTTGCCGTTTTCCCAACGAGTTCCGGTCCAGCTGTCTTGGCTGCTGGGAGTGTCGGCAATGCTGCCCGAGCTGCGATAGGTGCGGCCCGTCAGGTACTTGAACCCGGTCACCGCCCAGTGCCTGACCGTCTGGCCGCCCCACCGGCCCAGGACGAGTGCCAGTGACACGATCGCAATCAACAGCGCGGCCCACCACGGCCAGCTGAACAACAACGAGATGAGGACCGCGGCGAGAATCAGCAGCTGTGAGATCACCATGATCTGGATCGGCATCGTCGCCCGACGAACCTGTTCCGGAGCCGCCCCGCTCGACGTCACGTTTCCCCTTCCATCCCGCCCTCTGTCACGCCGTAGCGTCGGTGGTTACCGCCGCGCGACCCGTCCGATCCTTGTGGCTACCACCCGCAACCTATCGTGGTTGCCCAGTATTGCAATAGGCTGCATGGCCGTGTGGCCCGTACGTAGGATCTAACAAGATCTGGGGGCCGGCCTAAAGCTATGGCTAGGTCGTAGATTTCCTGGAGGGGGGACGATGGCGCGACAACCGACAACCCGGCTGCAGGTCAGCGGGTACCGGTTCCTGGTGCGGCGCATGGAGCACGCCCTGGTTCGCCGTGACGTCCGCATGATCCACGACCCGATGCGGTCGCAGTCGAGCTCACTCATGGTCGGCATCGTGCTGGCCACCGTCGTGGTTGCCGGCTGCGCGATCTTGGCCTTCTTTCGGCCCAACATGCCGCTGGGCGATCAGCCCATCGTGATGGGCAAGGACACCGGTGCGGTGTACGTCCGGATTCAGGACACCCTTCATCCCGCGCTCAACCTGGCGTCGGCCCGGTTGATCTCGGGGAACAACGAGAACCCCAAGCCGGTCAAGGACTCGGAGCTGGCGAAGGCGCGCCGCGGTCCGCTGGTCGGGATTCCCGGCGCGCCGGCGTCGATTCCCGGGACGCTGTCGGGTGACGACATCATCTGGACGGTGTGCGACGTCTCGACGCCGCCGCCCAGTTCCACCGTCACCACCACCGTGATCGCGGGCAAGGTGACCCTCGAGAACGGCAACCAGGAAATGCCGAAGGACAGGTATGCCCTGGTGACGGTGAACAGCCAGATGTACCTGCTCTACGACGGCAAGCGCGCCGCGGTAGACCTGACGAACCCCGCCGTGACCCGTGCGCTGCGCCTGGAAGGTGTGACGCCCCGGCCGATTTCGATGTCGGTGCTCAACGCCATCCCCGAGGTGCCGGCCATTGCTCCGCCGCCCATCCCGGACGCCGGTGCGGCGGCGCCGATTACGACTGCGGGTGTTCGTGTGGGGTCGGTCATCAAGATGAGCCGCGCGGACTCCGCGGAGTACTACGTGGTGCTCGCGGGTGGGGTGCAGCGTGTCAACGAGGTCACCGCGGACCTCATCAGGTTCTCCGATTCGCAGGGCGCGCAGGACATCGTCACCGTTGCGCCGGATGTCATCTCCGGGCACCCTAGCCTGAACCTGCTTGCGGTGCAGACATTTCCAGACCGTGCCGGAAAGATCGTGGATGTTCCCGAGAAGTCGGTGCTGTGCAGTAGCTGGAAGCCCGGTCAGGAGAAGACGCAGGAGCACGCCTCCACCAAGCTCTTGATGGGCAACTCGTTGCCGTTGAAGACCGACCAGGTGCCGGTGGTGTTGGCGCAGGCCGACAAGGAAGGCCCCAATGTCGACACGGCCTACATCCCGCCTGCCCACAGCGCCTTCGTCCGCTCCACCGGCCTGGGTGGGGACACCGGACGGGCCGAGTCTCTGTATCTCATCCTCGACACCGGCGTGCGTTTCGGCATCGGCAATCTGGAGGCCGCCAAGGCCCTGGGGCTCACCGTCGATCCCGTTCCCGCGCCATGGCCGGTGGTGGGACTGCTGCCGCCGGGGCCCCGGCTGAGCAAGGAAGACGCGCTCGTCGTGCACGACGGGATGCCGCCGGACAAGACCGGTTTGGCGATCAATCCGTCGACATCGGCCACCCAGGCGCCGTCCTAGAGAACGTCAGGACGACATCGAGGACCGGCGCTACGCCTCGGGGTTGTCCCGGCCCTGCCGGAGCCGGCGAACCGGCGCCAGCATCGCTAGCGCCGCCGCGAGAAATGCCGCGCAGATCGCTATTCCGATGAGCGCGACGCGTCGCGGTCGTGGGTCCGGCGGCGCAGGAGCGGGTGGCAACACCAGCTTCTTGGCCGCATTGGCCCGTGCGAGGTCGCTGGTGGTGCCGAGGTCGTCGCTGACGGCAGCGAGCGCGTCCACCACGCCGAAGCCCAGATATGGGTCCCAGCCGCCGGGCGGGCGATGCGCCGTGTTCTTGATGCGATCCATCACCTCGCGCGCGCTCAGCTGAGGGAAGCGTGAACGCACCAGCGCCACAACGCCACTGACCACCGGTGCGGAGAAGCTGGTGCCCTGGATGGGGACCGGACCCTGATCACCCATGTAGGCGTTGGTCAGCGCGTCGCGGTTCGGGTCCAGAGAGACGATGTCTTCACCCGGCGCGGATACGTCGACCCACGGACCGCCGAGGCTGAACTTGGAGGGCTGCCCGTCGGGCCCGATCGAGCCCACCGTGAGGACCAGGTCGTTGTACCAGGCCGGACTCACCGTCTCCAGGACGGAATCCCAGTCGGGAGTGTTGGGGCGGGCAGGATCCGGTGGCGGATTTTGACTCTTGCACTGCCCGTCGCCGACGTTTCCGGCCGCGACGACCACGACGACGTTCTTGACGTCGACGGCGTACTGCAGCGCCGCCCCCAAAGGCCGATCATCGAGGAATTGTTTGGCGGAGGCGCAGGCCACCTCGGAAATATTGATGACCGTCGCGCCCATGTCGGCAGCGGTACGCACCGCCATCGCAAGGGTGTCCACATTTCCGACGCCGCTGATCTTGGAGGGATCGTCGCGGTCGTTGCCGCCCTTATCCTTCACCGCGAACTTCGCGCTGGATTGGCGGATGGTGATGAGGCTGACGTCCGGCGCGATACCGCTGAAGGCGCTTGCTCCAGTGGGATCCGGTGCGGCCGCGATGATTCCGGCGACGATCGTGCCATGCGCATCGCAGTCCTGAGTCCCGTTACCACCCTCGAAGACGTAGTCCCCGCCGGGAATCAGGGGTGGCAGTCTCGGGCTACGTGCCACGCCGGTGTCGATCACGGCGACCGTCTGGCCGCTGCCGCGCGACAGCTGCCACACCAGTGGCAGATCGAGTCCGCGCTGTTGCGTGGGCACCTTGTTGAGGTCGCGCTTGGGATCGATGCCGGGAAATCGGCACAGTTCCTTCTGTTCGGTGGGCTCGATCGGGGCCGCGGGACGCGGGCCGGGGAGCATGCTCGGGTCCACCGGCAGGGGCGCGAAGGCGTGTGCCGTCGCCAGCACATGCATCGAACCGGTCGCCAGCTGCGACGACATCGCCAACATCACAACGGCTGCAGCGGTGGCGCTACGGCGGACCACGCCGAGGCTCATGGCAGGTTCAATCCCCGCACGGCGCTGTAGACGCCACACACCCAGACGGCGATCGGAACGATCAGAGACAGTGCGATGTATTCGATGATCTCCACCGTGCGGCGGGCGACGGGTGAGTACTTGCGCGCCGAGACCAAGAAGCCCAGCGCGATGGCCGATCCGGCCGCGATCGCCGCAAGCACGGTGGTGTACACCGCGGCTGCCGGGTAGGCGACCGCGATGAAGGCGAATCCCGCGGCGGGAATGGCTATGCCGCCCAGGTTGATGGCCACCGTCTGCGCGAGATCTGCGTGCGAGCGAGCGCGCAGCATCATCGCCAGCGCGATCAATCCGGCCAGCAGCACACCGCTGAACCGGTGCGCGCCGGTGGGGTGATGCTCACCCGCGCCGGGGAAGGTCAACGCCGCGAGCATGGCGCCCACCGCGGTTACGGAGGACGTTCCACACACCAACCCGGTCAGCACGGCGTGCGCACGCAGCGCCTTCTCGCGAAGGTCGGGCAGCGGCGGCAGCGCCGTAGCGTCCTCGACGTCATCGCCCTCGGTGTCGAGTCCATCCAGACCCTCGATGGCTTCGATTGGCGCCGTGGAATGTTCGGGGCGAGAGGGAGCGCCCTGCGTGGGCACCGGGGGAAGGGGCAGCCGGGCGAGGACCATCGCCACCCGGGGTGAAAGTGCCACCGAGCAGATTCCTACCGCGCCCAGCACGGCTCCCAGGCTGTAAATCGGCGGCTCGAACAGCACGTAACCGAGCGCGGCTGCGAACCCGAGAAACGACGCCGAGGCGACCGCGACCAGGGACATCGTTCCGGTACCGGTGGCACGCATGGCCAGGATGGACACCACCATCGCCACCATGAGCGCCAACATGACGTGTGGGGCGCCGTACTTGCCGGGTACGAAGAGGGCGCCCGCAACCGCCGAAAAGCCGACGGCGCAGTGACTCAGCATCACCGAGGCCAGGGGATCGTCGTAGACCCTGTTCGCGAACACCGCGGCGGTGATCGCCACCAGGGCGATCGCCACGGCGATGATGGGAAGCAGCAGGCCGGGATTCGTGGCGCCGGCACGTAACAGCGCCGTCGCGCCGAGCAGGGCGGCCAGCCCGCAGACCGCGGCGCCGAGTATCCGGGCGGCGTTTCGGCTCCATGGATGAGCAGACACGGTGCGGAATGTCGACACCGCGAGGAAGACGTCGTCGAACAGCGGATCGGGTGCGGCGACGTCGGATCGGGTAAGAATCAGTTGATCGCCATCGCGGACTTCCAACTCCCCAAGGGTGCTGGACATCTGCAGCGGTGGCTGACCGGGCCGGGACAAACGCCAATGCGTTTCCACGGCATCCTCCGGGCTGGTCAGCTCGGGGACACCGACGTGCTGGTTGATGATGTCGACGATCGAACCGACCAAGAGGGCCAGCGGGACACTCGTCGGCAGCGCCAGGTCGACCTGGGTGCGCTCAGCCTGAATGGAAACGCGGCACAGTTCGAGTACCGCCGAACGTTGCTCGGCGCCCGACTGCGCATGTGTCATGCTGTGCCCCCTAGCTGGCCCCCGGCCTGGCCCCTGCGTCATTGATCTTTGCGCATGCACACTAGCCGAACGCGGCAGAACGCCGCCAGCGGTTCGCCGCATCCGGGTGCTCGCCGGCCCCGCTACCAGCGACTGCGGCGATCCTGTGAGCGAATTCGTTGCGGCACCGGATATAACGGCCCTATTCTGTAGCCCGCCGTGGGCGGGGCGGTAGCGTGGGGCAAAGCAAATTGCCACGAGATGTGACGCGGGGGAACCGGAGGGCCAGGGGTGAGCGCCGAGTGAACACCACAATCTTTATTCGTCGGCCCCGGCTTGCGGTCCCACGTGTACCGGGTGGCGAGGTCAACGTGCAGCCACCGCCGGAGATTCCGCGGCCGGTGCCCTCGCCGATCATCGCCAAGATCATGCCGCTGGTGATGGTCGTGGCAATGGTGGGCATGATCGCCTTCTTCGTCACCTCGGGAAGTTTCGGTGGCGGCGCAGGCGGTGGCATGATGCGCAGCCCGATGTTCATGTTGTTCCCCATCATGATGATGGTCTCGATGGTCAGCATGGTGTCCAACAGCGGCGGCAAGGGCGCCAAGACCAGCGAAATCAACGAGGACCGCAAGGATTACCTGCGGTATCTCGAAGTGGTGCGCAAGAACGTCACCGATACCGGCGGTGCGCAACGCAAGGCACTGTTGTGGAACAACCCGGACCCGTCCGCGCTGTGGACGTTGGCAGGCGGCCGCCGGATGTGGGAGCGGCGCCCCGGCGACAGCGACTACTGCCATGTGCGCGTCGGAGTCGGCGATCAGCGGCTGGCCGCCCAGCTGGTGGCGCCGGAGATCGGGCCCGTCGAGGAACTCGAGCCGGTTGCATCCGTCGCGCTGCGGCGATTCGTGCGGACGCACTCGCTGGTGCCGGAGCTGCCGATCGCGTTGAACCTGAGAGGTTTTGCCGCCGTCACCATCGATGGCTCGCCCGAGGTGGCGCGAGGGATGTTGCGCGCCATGATCTGCCAGCTGGCGATGTTCCACGGCCCGGACCAGTTCCTGGTCGCGGCAGTGGTCAACCGACACGCGGCACCGCACTGGGATTGGCTCAAATGGCTTCCGCACGCCCAGCATCCGAGCGCATTCGACGGTGTCGGCTCGTCTCGACTGGTCTACCACTCGCTCGGTGAGGTCGAGGAATCGCTGGCATCACTGATCACCGAGCGTGAGCGATTCTCGCGCACCGCTCAGCCCTCACCCGATCGGCCGCAGATCCTCATCATCGTGGACAGCGGCACCCTGATCGGTTCAGAACGCCTCATCGTCGACCACGGCATCGACTCGGTGACCCTCGTCGAGATCGGTACCAGGGTGGATCCGCTGGCCGCCCGTCGGGGTATGCAACTGGAGCTGACCGAACGTGGCCTGGGCGCCAAGGGCAATGTCGGGTCCGAGGTTTTCGCGCACCCCGACCATCTGACCATCACCGAGGCGATGGCCTGTGCGCGCCGGCTGGCGCCCTACCGGGTACTCACCGGCAGTGGCGATGAGGTCCAGATCCAGACCGAGGTCAGCACGCGCTGGTCCGACATCGTGGGGATCGGCGATCCCGGGCTGCTCAACCCGGAAGTGGTGTGGCGCAATCGGGTTGGTCGTGACAGGCTACGTGTTCCGATCGGTATCGCCGTCGACGGCACTCCGATGGAGCTGGATATCAAGGAAGCGGCCGAGAATGGCATGGGTCCACACGGGCTCTGCATCGGTGCGACCGGTTCGGGTAAGTCGGAGTTCCTGCGCACGTTGACGCTCGGCATGATCGCGACCCACTCTCCGGATGCGCTCAACCTGGTGCTGGTGGACTTCAAGGGTGGTGCGACGTTCCTGGGCCTGGACCGGGCACAGCATGTCGCGGCCATCATCACCAACCTTGCCGAAGAGGCAAACCTGGTGTCCCGTATGAAGGACGCCCTCGCCGGTGAGATGAATCGGCGCCAGGAGCTGCTGCGCGCCGCGGGCAACTTCGCGAATGTCACCGAGTACGAGCGTGCCCGCGCCGCCGGTGCGTCTCTCGCCCCGTTGCCCGCACTGTTCATCATCGTCGACGAGTTCTCCGAACTGCTGAGCCAGCACCCGGATTTCGCGGAGCTGTTCGTGGCGATCGGCCGCCTGGGTCGGTCGCTCCACGTCCATCTGCTGCTTGCTTCGCAGCGTCTGGACGAGGGTCGCCTGCGCGGACTGGAATCGCATCTTTCCTACCGGCTGTGCCTGAAGACCTTCTCTGCCAATGAATCCCGTGCCGCCATCGGTGTGCCCGATGCCTACCATCTGCCCAACACCCCGGGGTCCTGCTATCTCAAGGACGATTCGGGAGAGCTGACCCGGTTTCAAACCTCGTACGTGTCCGGTCCATATGTGCCCTACGGGCCGGCGCGTCGAGCAGTCTCCTCAGGGGGAGCGGGTGTCGCCCCGCGCCTTTTCACCGCGGCGCCGGTGGCGTTGCAGATGCGTCCCACGGAAGTGGTCGAAGACGATTCGGCCGCCACCACCGAGGCGACCGGCAAATCGGTCATCGACACAATTCTCGATCGTGTTGAGGGACACGGCAATCCCGCACATGAGGTGTGGCTGCCGCCGTTGGACGACTCGCCCACTCTCGGTGATCTGATTCCCCGTCACGGCCGCGCCGGCTTCGATGCTGTCGGCAGCCTGACCGTTCCGATCGGGATCGTGGACCGGCCATACGAGCAGCGGCGCGACCCGTACATCGTCGATCTTTCCGCTGCCGCGGGCAACGTCGCCATCGTGGGAGCGCCCCAGTCGGGTAAGTCGATGGCGGTCCGTACGTTGGTGACTTCGCTTGCGGTGACACATAGTCCGGCGCAGGTGCAGTTCTACTGCCTGGACTTCGGTGGTGGAACGCTCACCTCACTGTCGCAACTACCGCACGTCGGTTCGGTGGCGAGCCGGTTGGAATCGGACCTGATCCGGCGCACCTTCGCCGAGATGCTGACGATTGTCAGGTCTCGCGAGAACGCCTTCCGCGCCTACGGCATCGACTCGATGGCCGAGTACCGGCGGCGCAAGGGTGCCGGCGACCCCCAGCTCGCGAGCGACCCGTTCGGTGACGTGTTCTTCATCATCGACGGATGGTCCACCGTGCGTCAGGAGTTCGAGGCTCTTGAGCCACAGGTCACTGCACTCGCGGCCCAGGGCCTCGGCTTCGGCGTGCACACGGTGGTGACGGCCTCACGCTGGGCCGAGATCCGGCCCGCCCTGAAGGACCAGATCGGCACGCGCGTCGAGCTTCGCCTCGGTGATCCGCTGGACTCGGACTTCGATCGCAAGTTGGCGCAACTTGTTCCGGATGGCAGGCCCGGACGCGGTATCACCCGCGACCGTCGGCACATGCTCATCGGTCTGCCACGTGTCGACAGTGTGTCGTCCAATCAGGACCTGGGTGAAGCGATCGGTGCGGCCGCGGCGAGCATGCGGCAGCGCAGCTCGGCGGAAGCCCCGCAGGTGCGCATGCTGCCGCACAAGATCGACTACGCCGCGTTGGTTCCACAAGCGCCGCAAAACGATCAACCGAACCTGCGCATCCTCGTCGGCATCAACGAGACCGAGTTGGCACCGACGTACCTGGAGTTCGGCGAGCAGCCGCACATGATGATCTTCGGCGACAGCGAGTGCGGCAAGACAGGCCTGTTGCGCACCATGTGCCGCGAGATCGTCCGCACCACCACCCCGCAGCAGGTGCAGCTGTTCATCGTGGACTATCGCCGCACCTTGCTCGGTGTCGTCGAGACCGAGCATCTGGCCAAGTACGCGATGTCGAGCAACACGCTGGTGGACGAGGTACCGGCACTGATCGAGCTGCTCAAGTCGCGGATGCCCGGACCCGATGTCACGCAACAAGAGCTGCGTGACCGCTCCTGGTGGTCGGGCCCCGAGATCTACATCTTGGTCGACGACTACGACTTGGTGGCGCTGGCGAGCGGAAACCCGCTGCTGCCGCTGGCCGAGTACCTGCCGCACTCGAAGGACATCGGCCTGCACGTCGTCATCGCCCGCCGCACCAGCGGTGCTTCGCGTGCCATGTTCGAGCCGATGATGGCCCGGATGAAGGACCTCTCCTGCATCGGTCTGCAGATGAGCGGTAACAAGGATGAAGGTGTCCTGCTCGGTACGGTTCGGCCGAGCGAGCAGCCACCGGGCCGCGGCACCCTGGTCATGCGCTCGGGCGGTCAACAACTGATCCAGGTGGCTTGGAGCGATCCGCAGTGATTCTCGATCGCGACCCGCTGGCAGGGGCGCGGGTAGCGATCGAGGTGACCGAGACCGCCGTCCGGGCGCGAACCGATGACGGTGTCCGAGAAGCCGGTCGTTCCGATGTGCGGTCGGCGGTAGCCGCACTCGACGACGAGATGGCTCTGTTGCCCGGTCGTGTGGTTCCGTCCCGCGCACTGTGGGCGGCGTTGTTCGAGTCATTACTCACCGACCGGAATGCGCCCGTCAGCCTCGATTCCATGGTGCTGATCCACCCCACGACGTGGAGTTCCGGGCGGCGCACCTTGTTGTCGAGTGCCGCGCGGATGATGGCGGCGACGTTGACGGTCCGGTCACGGGCCTTTGCGCTCGCCGAGCGAGGCGTGCGGGCCGATCTGTCCGGCCGCTCATTTGTCGTGGTCGAGGTGGCAGCTGCCGAGGTCGCCATCACCGTCGTCGGACACGGGTCCGATGGCGAGCCGGCCGCCACGGTTCGTCATCTCGAAGATCGGTCCTGGGAGACCAAGAGCGCGGGCGAGGTCGCACGGGCGGTGGGACGTGCGGTCGAGGAAGTGGTTCGCAACGAACCCACCGGCGTCGCCGCGATCCTCGTCGACTCGTCCGACACCGAGATGGGCGAGGCGATCGTGGACGCGATCGACCGGATCGGACTGACTCCCGGGGTTTCGCAGGTGGCCGAGGATTCGGTGTTCCGCGATATCGGCCAGGTTCCCCGCATCTCGGCGTTCACCGACGAGGCCGCCGAGGAGCCTGCCGCTGCGAGGACCTCCGAGTGGACACCGGCAAGCCCTCCCAGATCTGCCCCGCGGTTTCCCAGGTGGTGGCCGGCCGCCGCGATCGGGCTGGCCGCGGCGATCGTGGTGACGGGTGTCGTGCTGACGGTGGCGTCCACGCGGGAGCGGCCGGCACCGACGACTCCCGTGGTGGCGACCTCGCTGCTGGTGGAGGGTCGTGTGCAGCTCATGGTGCCCGCCGAGTGGGCGGTGCGCCGGATACCCGCGGGCGGCGCCGGATCGGCTCGGGTCGAGGTGATCTCGCCCAAGGACCCCGAGGCGATGGTGCATGTGACCCAGGTGCGGGTGAAGTCCAGCGAGACCTTGGCTGCCACGGCCGACACATTGCGAGCCGCCATGCAGAAGGAGCCACCGGGGGTGTTCACGGATTTCAAGGCCGACGACACCAAGATGGAGCGGCCGGCGGTCACCTATACCGAGGTTCGGGAAGGCCATGACATCGCGTGGACGGTTCTTCTCGACAACGACCTGCGGATAGGCGTTGGCTGTCAATACAAGAAAGGTAGCTATTCTGACGTCAATCAGGCCTGTGAACTAGCAATTCGTACTGCTCGTGCGGTAAAGTCGGGTAGCTAGAAAGATTGCTGAAAAAAACTTTGAAAAAGATGGAACCGATCTGACGGTCGGGCCATCGTATCTAGTTGTAAGGACAAAACCGGCCAGAAACCGGACGTCACACCCGTGACTGGCCGGGCCTGGGGACAAGGGAGGAACTGAAGTGGCTGTTTTTCAGAATGACCTGGCGTTGCTCGATTCCACTGCCAAGAAGATCGACGGCAAGTACCAGGAGTTCACCGCGATGCAGTCCCAGCTGCGGGACCGCGTAGCCGTGGGCACCAGCACGTGGCAGGGTCAGGCGCGGCACGCCTTTGACGAGGCGATGGCTCGTTTCGATCAGGAGATGGGCGACATCCAGAAGGTGCTGATCGGGATTCACGACACCATGGAGTCGAACAAGCGTCGGATCCAGGAGATGGACGAGAGCCAGACCTTCTAAGCGTCTCGTACCAGTCATCAAAGACATCACAAGCAAAGGGGATTGACCATGCAGATTACTTATAACCACGGCGAGATTGACGCGTTGGTTGCGGATGTCAAGGGCATCATCAACAAGTTCCAGGCCGGTCTCGAGGAACTGCAGCACGACATCCAGCCCTTGGTCCAGCAGGCCGAGGGTCAGGAAGCGACTGCGTACCAGGAGTACCAGAAGGCCTGGCACCAGTCCGCTGAGGACCTCAACCAGATCCTGACCCAGCTCAACTCGAAGGTTGACCAGGGCAACCAGGACGCGCAGCACACCGACCAGAGCGCCGCGGGTGCCTGGCACGGCTAAATCGCCGACGGTTGTTTGAAGACCCTGTGGGGCCTTGGTGGAGGAGAGCCACCAAGGCCCCACGGTTTTGTTTGTGGGACCACTGGATGTCCTGTCCCATGCAAGGGGCTTGGCCGCGTTTTGACCTGCGGCGACGTGTCCCGGTAAACTCCTCCGCTGGCGTGCGGTATGTCATGCACACGAGGCTCGGGTCACCACTGGTCGCCGAGATCAACCTCCACCGTTCGCCACGACCAGCCCCCTGAACGGCTCAAACCGTCCGGGGATCCACCCGAGTAGACAAGGAAAGACTGTGCCTACCTACACGCCGAAGGCGGGTGACATCACCACGAGCTGGTATGTCATCGACGCCACGGATGTGGTGCTCGGCCGTCTTGCCGTTCAAGCAGCCACTCTGCTGCGCGGCAAGCACAAGCCGACCTACGCCCCCCATGCCGATGGTGGCGATTTCGTCGTCATCATCAATGCCGAGAAGATTGCCCTGAGCGGCAAGAAGCTCACCGACAAGTTCGCCTACCGTCACTCGGGTTTCCCGGGCGGTCTGCGCAAGCGCAGCATCGGCGAGCAGCTGGAGAAGTTCCCCACTCGCACGGTGGAGAAGGCAATCATCGGCATGCTGCCCAAGAACAAGCTCGGCCGTCAGATCGAGCGCAAGCTGAAGGTGTACGCCGGTGCCGAGCACCCGCACGCCGCACAGCAGCCGATCCCGTTCGAGATTAAGCAGGTGGCTCAGTGACCGATATCGCCGAAGAGCAGACTCCCGCAGAAGACGCCGAGAACACCGTGGAAAGCGGTGACCAGGAGCTCGTCGAGGTCGTGGTTGAAGAGACCGCCGAGACCGAGGTCAAGGCCGCTCCTCGCGGACCGGTCATCATCGACAAGCCCATCCAGACCGTCGGCCGCCGCAAGGAAGCCGTTGTCCGGGTTCGTCTCGTCCCCGGCACCGGCAAGTTCCACTTGGACGGCCGCAGCTTGGAGGAGTACTTCCCGAACAAGGTGCACCAGCAGCTCATCAAGGCCCCGCTGGTCTCGGTGAACCGCCTCGACAGCGTGGACATCTACGCCCACCTGACCGGTGGCGGCCCCTCGGGCCAGGCCGGCGCGCTGCGCCTGGCCATCGCCCGTGCACTCATCATCGTGGAGCCCGAGGACCGCCCGGTGCTGAAGAAGGCCGGCTTCCTGACTCGTGACCCCCGTGCGATCGAGCGCAAGAAGTACGGTCTCAAGAAGGCCCGCAAGGCGCCTCAGTACTCGAAGCGCTGATCGATTCTGTTCGTCCGCGTATTGCGCCGGCACACACCTGTGTGTCGGCGCAATCGCGTTATTGGGCCCAATTGGGTGTGAGAGGTTAAGTGCATGGGTTTGTTTGGCACCGACGGCGTGCGGGGTGTCGCGAATGCCGATCTGACGGCTGAGCTTGCGATGGCCCTCGGCGCCGCTGCGGCACGGTCCCTCGGGCGTGCGCACGCCGTGGCCGTGGTGGGCCGCGATCCACGTGCCAGCGGTGAGATGCTGGAGGCAGCCGTGGTCGCGGGTATCGCGGCAGAAGGTGTCGACGTGCTGCGCGTGGGTGTGCTGCCCACCCCGGCGGTGGCGTACCTGACGGGCGCGTATGACGCGGCCTTCGGTGTCATGATCTCGGCTTCGCATAACCCCATGCCAGACAACGGAATAAAGATTTTCGGCGCCGGCGGCCACAAACTCGACGATGACGCAGAGGCGGCCATCGAGGCGCAGCTGGAAGCCCTTTCCATACGTCCTACCGGCGGCGGGATCGGGCGGGTGCGCGATGCGGTGGACGCCCTCGACCGGTATCTGCATCACGTCGAGAACGCCTCCACCCACCCGCTCGGCGGAGTCACCGTCGTGGTCGATTGTGCGCACGGGGCGGCCTCGGACGCGGCGCCGCTGGCCTACCGGGCGGCGGGTGCTCTCGTGGTCGACATCAATGCCGACCCCGACGGGCTCAACATCAACGATGGCTGTGGGTCAACGCATCTCGGTCCACTGCAGGAGGCGGTTCGCGCCCATGGTGCGCATCTCGGGCTCGCGCACGACGGAGATGCCGACAGGTGTCTCGCCGTGGATGCCGATGGGAACGTCATCGATGGTGACGCCATCATGGTCGTGCTTGCCGAGGCAATGGCCGAAGCCGGCGAGCTGACCGCCAACACCCTGGTCACCACGGTGATGAGCAATCAGGGTCTGCATATCGCCATGCGCGCCGCGGGCATCGACGTCAAGGTGACCGGTGTCGGCGACCGGTATGTGCTGGAAGAATTGCGCGCGGGCCAATTCGCTTTAGGCGGTGAACAATCCGGCCACATCGTGCTGCCTTCCCTGGCCACCACCGGCGACGGCATCGTCACCGGTCTGCGTCTCATGTCGCGCATGGCGCAGACGGGTAAGTCGCTGGCCGAGCTCGCGTCCGCCATGCGCAGCCTGCCGCAAACGCTCATCAATGTGCCGGTCTCGAACAAGCACACCGTGGCACAGGCGCCCGAGGTGCTGGCCGCGGTCGCCGCAGTGGAATCCGAGCTTGCCGGCAATGGTCGAATCCTGTTGCGTCCCTCCGGAACCGAACAGCTCGTGCGGGTCATGGTGGAAGCCGACGAGCAGTCGACCGCCCAGCGTCTTGCCGAACGTGTGGCTCAGGTGGTCGGCGCGGTCTAGGTGCGCGCCAGGGTGCGTGTGTACAGCGCCGAGCCCACGGCGTCGCACAGGGTGACCGTCAGGTCACCGCTGCCGCCATCGATGTCGATCTGTCCGAAGTGTTGGTAACCGTCCAGCGGTGACGACTGATCGGCCGGGGCGGCGTGGACGAAATCGGCTCGCGGGCCGAAGGTTGCGTCCAGTGGCTTCTCTTGTCCGGCACCCGCATTGAGCGGACCCGACACGAACTCCCAGAACGGATCGAAATCGGTGAATGCGGCCCGAGTCGGTGAGTATTCATGTGCCGCGGTGTAATGCACATCGGCCGTCAACCACACGACGTTGTGGACCTGTCGTGCCTTGAGTTGTGAGAGGATATGCGCCAGCTCGGTTTCCCGCCCGAGGGGTTGGCCGTCGTCGCCGTTCGCGACGGCCTCGAAGTCGGTCTTTCCGTCGGGTACCACCAGTGCCAGTGGCAGGTCGTTGGCGACGATCTTCCACACCGCCTTCGACGAGGCCAGCGCGTCGATCAGCCATTCTGTCTGGGCGGCACCCAAGATGGCGCCGCGCGGTTGCCGGTTGGGGGAGTTGGGGTCCTTGTAGCTGCGCATGTCGAGAAGGAATACGTCTAGCAGTGGACCGTAGGAGACTCGTTGGTACACGCGGCCGTCCACGGTTTCGCGGGGTTCGATCGGCTGCCATTCGTGGAATGCCCGGTGCCCGTACCCGGCGAGCACGTCGACGCGCTTTTCGGTGTACTTGTCGCTGTCGAGAATCTCGCCGGGGTACCAGTTGTTGAGCACCTCGTGGTCATCCCACTGCACCAGCTGCGGCACGCGCGCATTGAAGTACCGATAGTTGGCGTCGGTGAGGTTGTACGCGTGTTGTCCTCGATACTGGTCGAGGGTTTGTGCGACAGCGCTTTTCGCCTCCGATGTCTCGTTGCGCCAGACCCTCCCGTCGGGCAGTGTCAGTGTTTCCGGAATCGGCACATCCGCGTAGACGGTGTCCCCGCTGTGGATGAAGAACTGCGGATTCCGGTCCGCCATGGTGCGGAAGATCTTCATCCCACCCAGGTCTGGATTGATGCCGAACCCCTGTCCCGCCACGTCGC
This sequence comes from Mycobacteroides saopaulense, assembly GCF_001456355.1. Taxonomy (NCBI): domain Bacteria; kingdom Bacillati; phylum Actinomycetota; class Actinomycetes; order Mycobacteriales; family Mycobacteriaceae; genus Mycobacteroides; species Mycobacteroides saopaulense. The sequence goes on along the minus strand of NZ_CP010271.1, from coordinate 3,508,356 downwards.
CGGACCAGATCAGCCGCACATTTCGCGCGGATGCCGGTGCCGTTCGGAAGACGCCGGTGACGGGCTCGCTCAGCGTTCCGTCCGAATCGAGGGTCACTCGGTAGTGCACCTCGGTGTCGGCAGGCAGCCCGGTGAGGCGAAACCGCCCGGTGCCGTCCGTGTCCGGCGTGAGCGCCGGACCGCTGAAACGTCGTGCATCCGAGAAGCTTTCGGTGGCCGCCGTTTCGACAATCATGGTGGCCGGTCGATCCGAGCGTGCCCAGATCACCGCGCCGTCGGGGCGAGGAAATCCGCTCGCGATCCCGTGCGTCAGCTTGGGACGCGTTGTCACCAGTGCCGGTCCGCACGCCGCGGTGGCCGGAGCTATCGCAAGCCCGAGTAGGGCGGCGCGCAGGACGGTACGGCGCGGGATGGCTGTCATCCCTCTACCTTCGGGGCGCAGGACGAACACACGTCGAACGCAATGCGAACGACGCGCGAATCAGAGCAGCTCGCGCAGTGCCTCGACATGCTTGATACGACCGGCCGCATCGGCTGCCAGCGGCGCCACGTTGAGGGTGGTCACACCGGCCTCCTTGAAGGCCGCAACGCGTTCGGCCACAAAGCTCTTGGGTCCGATGAGCGAGACGTTCCTGACGAGCTCGTCCGGCACCGCGTCGGTGGCTTCGGCCTTCTTGCCCGCCAGGTAGAGCTCCTGGATGGTGTCGGCTTCCTTGCCGAACCCGTAGGCGGTCGCGAGGTTGTGGTAGAAGTTCTTGCCCTTGGCGCCCATACCGCCGATGTACAGCGCCAGGCTTGGCTTCACGAATCCGTACAGCGCCTCGACGTCGTCACCGATCGCCAGAGCGGGCCCGGCGTAAACCTCGAGATCTCCGAGCGACGGATCGCGCTTGGCCTTGCCCTCGGCCAGGGCCGCGCCCCATACGTCGTTGGCCTTCTCGGGCAGGAAGAAGATGGGCTGCCAGCCCTCGGCGATCTCGGCGGTGAGCGCCACGTTTTTGGGGCCGAGCGCAGCGATGAGCACCGGAATACGGTCACGCACAGGGTGATTGATCAGCTTCAGTGCCTTGCCCAGGCCGGTGCCCTGCTCCGGGGGCAGCGGCACGGTGAAGTACTTGCCCTCGAATTCGAGGCGTTCGCGGCGCCAGACCTTGCGGCAGATCTCGACGGTTTCGCGGGTGCGGCCCAGCGGGGCGTCGTACTTCACGCCGTGGAATCCTTCGATGACCTGCGGGCCGGAGGCTCCGATGCCGAGGACGAAGCGGCCGTTGGAGACGTAGTCCAGACCGGCCGCCGTCATCGCCAGCAGGGTGGGGGTACGGGTGTAGAGCTGGAAGATGCCCGAGGCGAGCTTCACCGTGGACGTCTTGGCGGCGAGGTACCCGAGTTGGCTCGCGGCGTCATACGAGTACGCTTCGGCGACGAACGCGATATCCAGTCCGACTTTCTCCAGCTCAGCGAGCTCGTCGACAACTTCGGTGAATCCGCCGGCATAGCTCAGCGTGGTTCCAATGCGCATGCGGCGACCCTACCCGACCAAGCGGTTGAACGGGAAGATGCATCGGGCGGTAGATCGGTGAAAAAAGATGGAACCGGAATCGGTAGGGACCCGTCGTAGTCAATATGGGAGAAACCTCGATCAATGTCGCTGGTGTCCGGGGGGTCGCTGGAGAGTTCGACAACGTGGCCAACGAGCTGCAAAAGGCAGTAGAGCAGCTGCGTGGTTTGTCTTTTGGCGGGGCGTCGGCCGGGCGTTGGCACACGGCCAAGGGCGATGCGGTCAGGACCGGGCTGCGCGAGGTGGTCGCTCATCTCGAGAACTGGCAGCGCACCAACACCGTGATCGCCGAGCAACTTCGGGCCACGGCGCAGCGGTATGCCGATCGGGAAGCCAAGAACGCCGCACGGATGGCGGCAGCCGATGGCCGGTAGATACGACATCGAGTCGCTCCGCAGCGAGGGAATCCAGGCGGTCGCGAACTCCCAGAACTACACGACGGCCGCGATCCGGGGGAACGGTAAGTCGCCTGTCACGATCACCAACCCGGATCTGACCGCCAACGAGCGCCAGCTGTTCGATTGGTACGACATGGATGCCGGCATGGACCTAAATGCGCTCGGTGCGGACCTTGAGTTGTTCAAGGGTGCGGTGACCACCATGAAGTCCGCGGCCGAGCGGCAGCACGGACAGCTGCAGCAGCTCATGGGGATGTGGGAAGGCAAGGGCTCGGAAGCCGCCAATCAGTTTCTGAGGACGCACAACTCCACCGCCGACGCCGTGACCGGAGAGTTCGGGAAGGTGTCCACCGGGCTGGACGGGTTGCGGGAGGCGCTCTGGAACATCGTCGACCTGAAGAAGCAGGCCACGACGATGGTCGACGGTTTGGTGACCGACCGGGCATCGTTCGACAGCGCCGTCGCGACGTACAAGACCGGGACCGGCGACAAATCCGTCGCCGACGAGACCAACGCCACCAAGATCGGTCCGCATGTTCAGCAGAACATCGAGGGCAAGTGGCTGCCGGCCATGAAGACGGCATGGGCCAAGGGCGGCGAGGCGTACGACACCCTGATCAACGGTCTCAAGCAGGAGTTGCCTCCGGAGTTCAAGTCGCCGCCCGGTCAGTTCGGGCCGGAGTACGACGCCGACAACAATTCTGAATCCAAGCCCAAGGACAAAGACCGCAAGGGCAAGTCCGAGGCGCCCGGCGGCAGCGATACCGGTGGCGCCCAGAGCGGTGGCGACAGCGGATCGGCCGGTGGCACCGCGAGCGGCGGGATGCAAGGCACGGCTACCCCCGCGTCTGCGCTGGGCAACCAGGGTGGGCAGATGTCCGGTGTTGGACAGCAGCAGGGCGCCGGGCAAGGGCAGGGGCAGCAGGGTATGGACCCGAGCCAGATCGTCAGCGGTCTGACCGGTGCGATGACCGGTGCGCTGGGATCGATCGGTCAGGCGGCGAGCGGAATCGTCAGTGCAATCACAGAGGGGCTGTCCAACATCCCATTCGACCAGATGGGACAGGGCGGCGAGCCGGGCCCGGACGACAAGATCGACGGCAAGGCCGACGAGGCTGCCGACAAGGTCGATGACAAGACCGACAAGAAGGATCCGGACACCAAGATGGCGGCGGCCAAGGATGCCGCGATCCAGGAGGCACGCACGGATGCCGGGGCGACGTTCGCGACGGACGGCAAACCCGCACCGACCTCGGGCGTCCAATTGGCGGGCGCTGGAGGACTGGAAGCCGCTCCCGCCCCGGCGGGCCAGACGACGCCTGGAGCGCCGTTCGGTACCACGCCGCCGGGCACGGTTCCGCCCCCCGGTATGTCGGCGCAGCCCGCCGGTGCTACCGCGCCGGTGAACCCGCCTCCGGTTCAGGCTCAGCAGCCGGCCCCGACTGCGCATCCCGAGCCACAGCCTGCCGCCGCACCGCAGCCCTCGCCCTTGCCGTCCGCGGGACCTGCAAGCCCGTCTGCGAAGGCTCAGGCCGCAGGCACGGAGACCGGTGAGACGCCATGTGAGATCGCTGCCGACGAACTGCCCAAGGCCGGACGATGATCGATATCACCGATGCACTGGCAGGCATCGTCTCGGACTTCGAGAGCATGCTCGACGAGCTGCGAGACGAGGCGGATGCGGCTCGGGAAGAAGTCGAAGAACAGACCTCCGGGCAGGGCGCCGAACTGCGCGTACCAGCGCAGATCTACCTGACCGAATCAGATTTCGACGAGGACGACGTCTACCGCTGGCAGCGGTGGCGGCGCTGACTATCTCAGCAGCGATTGCACGCGATCGAGCTGGCTGATCTCCTGCTCGACGGCTTCCGGTGGCGAGCTGTTCGGCAGTTCGGCCGCCGGGTCCGCGAAATCCCGGTAGCGCTTGTCACCCGCAAGCTGGAACAGCAGATATCCGGTCAACAGGGCGCGGGTGTTGCGCTGGGTGGCCCGGTTGGATCCGCCGAGGCCGACGAACCTACGAAGCCAGCTGTGCTCGGGCAGTCCACTGGACTTCGCTTTGGCGATATACCGCAACTCGGCACCCGGCCAGGCGCGGGTGAGCGCGACGGCATTGGATCGCAGCGAGTGCGCGTCATCGCCGCTCGTCAGCACCAGGCCGGGGATGGTCAAGCCGGCGGCTCCGTCTTCTACCGGCGGCTGAGTTGCGCTGGGAAACAGCGCCGCCACGGCCTTGGCGCCTACGGGCCGATTCTTCTTGTCCACGAGAGCAGGGGTACGCGTCGCCGCGAAAACCGCCGCGGAGGCACCCAGGCCGTGACCGACGAGCGCGAGCTTGGTGGGATGCACGCTGATCTTGCCGTCGCCCAGACGTACTCGAGTCACGATCTCGAGTGTTGTGGCCAAGTCGGCGGCCAGATTCAGGTGTGACGGGATCAACCCCTTCTCGGTATCGGGGGCAGCGGCGACGATTCCCCAGGACGCGAGGTGTTCGAGGGTCGCGCGATACTTGTCCGTGCCGGTCAGCCAGTCGTGTCCGAACGCCACCGCGGGCAGATTGAAGCCGGAATCCGGTGTGTAGACGACGCCGGTCACCCCCGCGAAGGCCAGGTTGCCGCGCAGCACTTTGTGCGGACCACGGCGGGTCAGGGCTTTGAATAGCGTGCGGGTACTCGCCATTGCATGACCGTAGCGGATCGTTGGCGCCTGCGGACCGCAGCGGGAACTGAACTACCCTGGTGGGCTATGTGCGGAATCGTCGGGTACGTCGGCCACCGGGACGCCCTTGGTGTCGTCCTCGAGGCGCTGCGGCGGCTCGAATACCGGGGCTATGACTCTGCCGGTGTTGCGCTGGCCGATGGCAGCGGTGGACTCCTGGTGCAGCGGAAAGCGGGCCGGCTGGCGAACCTGGAGGCCGCGATCGCGGAATCCGGCGAATCGTTCGCCGCGACCACCGGGATGGGACACACCCGCTGGGCGACCCACGGTGCACCCACTGACCGCAATGCACACCCCCACCGGGATGCCACCGGCAAGGTGGCGGTGGTTCACAACGGGATCATCGAGAACTTCGCGGTGCTGCGCGCCGAGCTGGAGGCTGCTGGCGTCGAGTTCGCGAGCGATACCGATTCCGAGGTGGCCGTGCACTTGGTGGCGCGCCAATACGAGTCGGGAGACACCGCCGGTGACTTCGTGGCCTCGGTGCAGGCCGTGGTGCGCCGGCTCGAGGGACACTTCACCTTGGTCTTCTCGCACGGTGACGATCCGGGCACGATTGTGGCCGCACGTCGGTCCACCCCGCTGGTGGTCGGCATCGGCGACGGCGAGATGTTCCTCGGGTCGGACGTCGCCGCGTTCATCGAATACACCAGGAACGCCGTCGAATTGGGGCAGGACCAGATAGTCGTCATCACCGCCGACGGCTACCAGATCACCGACTTCGCCGGTAATGACGACACCGACAACGCACGGGTATTCACCATCGACTGGGACCTGTCGGCCGCGGAAAAGGGCGGTTACGAGTACTTCATGCTCAAGGAGATCGCCGAGCAGCCTGCAGCGGTTTCCGACACCTTGTTGGGGCACTTCGACCTTGGTCGGATCGTGCTCGACGAGCAGCGGCTCTCCGATCAGGAGCTGCGCGATATCGACAAGGTGTTCGTGGTGGCCTGTGGCACGGCGTTCCATTCCGGTCTGCTGGCCAAGTACGCCATCGAACACTGGACTCGGCTGCCGGTGGAGATCGAGCTGGCAAGCGAATTCCGTTACCGGGACCCGGTTTTGGATCGCAGCACGCTGGTCGTCGCCATCTCGCAGTCGGGCGAGACCGCTGACACCCTGGAAGCGGTGCGGCACGCCAAGGAGCAGAAGGCCAAGGTGCTGGCGGTTTGCAACACCAACGGCTCGCAGATTCCCCGGGAATGCGACGCGGTGCTGTACACGCGTGCGGGGCCGGAGATCGGTGTCGCCGCCACGAAGACCTTCCTGGCCCAGGTGACCGCCAACTACATTGTGGGCCTTGCCCTGGCCCAGGCTCGCGGTACCAAGTACCCCGACGAGGTGGCCCGTGAGTATCGCGAGCTGGAGGCGATGCCGGAGCAGATCGAGCGAGTCATCTCGGTGATGGATCCGGTGGCCGACCTTGCCCGCCAGTACGCGCAGTCCTCCAGCATCCTGTTCCTGGGACGACATGTCGGCTATCCGGTAGCACTCGAAGGCGCGCTCAAGCTCAAGGAATTGGCGTACATGCACGCCGAGGGCTTCGCGGCCGGAGAGCTCAAGCACGGGCCCATCGCCTTGATCGAAGAGGGCCTGCCGGTCATCGTGGTGATGCCCTCGCCCAAGGGCATGGGACTGCTGCACTCGAAGCTGCTCAGCAATATTCGGGAGATTCAGGCTCGTGGGGCACGGACGATCGTGATCGCCGAAGAGGGCGATGAGACGATCCGGCCCTACGCGGACCATCTCATCGAGATTCCGGCCGTGTCGACGCTGTACCAACCGCTGCTGTCCACCATTCCCATGCAGGTTTTCGCCGCGGCGGTGGCGCAGGCCCGTGGGTATGACGTGGACAAGCCGCGGAACCTGGCCAAGTCGGTAACCGTCGAATAGCGGCAGCCGCAGGCCCTCCGCATGAACTCCGTGGCGATACCTGAGCATCGCGTCGGAAAGCGCTGGGCTGCTGAGAGGCTGGGGTATTTCACCGACGATGCGGCGTTCGGCAGGTTCGTGCGGGCATATCTGCGCGGCATGGACGAGCTACCCGCGGTGGGCTCGATCGCCGATGTCGACACGCGACTCGGCACCGTGCGGGCGTACAGATTCGGGTCGGCGCCGGGGACTCCGTTGGTGCTGCTTCCCGGTCGGAACGCCTCCACTCCGATGTGGCGCGCCAACCTGGTATCGCTGATCGCGCGGCGTAGCGTCTATACCTTGGACCTGCTCGGGGAGGCCGGGATGAGTGTGCAGCACAAGGTGATCGCCGATGCTGCGGATCAAGCCGCCTGGCTTGAGGACGCCCTAGATGGGCTTGGGCTCGATCGCGTGCACCTACTCGGCTTGTCGATCGGTGGTTGGAATGCCGTGAACTACGCCATCCGCTATCCGGACCGGCTCGCCTCGGTGACCTTGCTCGATCCGGCGATGACGTTCGCGCGGATCACCTGGAAGATGATTGTGGTGTCGCTGGGCTCGGTGATTCCCGCCATGCCGCAGTGGATCCGGAATCGCTTGTTGGGCTGGATATCGGGGGGTGCGCCGGTCGATGGCTGCGCGCCCGAGGCCGCACTGATCTCCTCCGGTATGCGGGATTTTGCGATGTTTCTGCCCACACCGCGTCCGTTCGACGATGCGCAGTTGCGCGGGCTGCGGGTACCGGTACTCGTCGTGATCGCCGGGCGCAGCATCGTCTATCACCCCGGGCGGGCGGCCGCGCGGGCGCGAGCCCTCGTGCCGCAGGCGCGGGTCGAGACATGGAGCGATGCGTCGCACGCGCTCAACGGTGAATTCCCGGAAAGGATTTCAGTGGTGACCCATGAATTCCTGGATGCGGTGGAGGCGGCCTGATGCGCTATTACTACAGCGCCGAACAGATCCGGGAGGCCGAGGCGCCGTTGCTGGCCTCGCTGCCGGATGGGGCGTTGATGCGGCGCGCGGCGTACGGATTGGCCACGGTTGTCGCCGATGAGCTGTCGCGCCGGGCCGGCGTGGTGTCCGGGCGGGGCGTCTGTGCCATCGTGGGTTCGGGAGACAACGGGGGAGACGCCCTGTGGGCCTTGACATTCCTGCGTCGCCGCGGAGTCTCGGTGAGCGCCGTGTTGTTGAATCCCGATCGCGCGCACCATTCGGGTCTACGGGCCTTCCGTAAGGCCGGCGGCCGGGTGGTGTCCGCCGTGCCGGACGACATCGACCTCGTCCTGGATGGAGTCGTGGGCATTTCGGGCATCGGGCCCTTGCGCCCGGGAGCCGCCGAGATCGCCAAGCAGATCACCGCCGAGGGCATCCCCGTGATCGCGGTGGACATTCCCAGCGGCGTCGACGTTCACACCGGAGCGGTGGACGGTCCGGCGTTTCGTGCCGAGGTCACGGTGACATTCGGCGGGTACAAACCGGTACACGCTCTGGGCGACTGCGGTGACGTCAGGCTGATCGACATCGGACTGGACCTACCCGCGGCGACGATCCGGGAACTCGAGGCCGCCGACGTGACGGCCGCTTGGCCCGTCCCCGGACCAGCCGACGACAAGTACACCCAGGGCGTCACCGGTGTGCTGGCCGGATCGAGCACCTACCCGGGCGCGGCGGTGTTGTGCTCCGGCGCCGCCGTAGCCGCCACCTCGGGGATGGTGCGCTATGCCGGAACTGCTGCCGCGGAGGTGGTTTCGCACTGGCCGGAGACCATTGCCACACAGACGGAAGAGGCCGCCGGTCGGGTGCAGGCCTGGGTGATCGGTCCCGGGTACGGAACCGCCGAGCGCCAGACGCGAACTCTGCGGCGGGTGCTCTCCGGCGGCCTGCCTGTTCTCGTCGACGCCGATGCCCTGACGATTCTGGCCGAGCATCCCGATCTGACCGACCTGGTGGCAACGCGCGACGCACCGACGGTCTTGACGCCGCACGCCGGTGAGTACGCGCGACTGGCGGGCACTGCGCCGGGTTCCGACCGGATCGGTGCCGCGCGGTCGCTGGCCGCTCGGTTGAACGCCACGGTGCTCCTCAAGGGCAACGTCACCGTCATCGCGCAGCCGGACGGAACCGCGTATGTGAATCGGGCACATGGATCGTGGGCCGCGACCGCGGGTTCTGGCGACGTGCTCTCGGGTGTGATCGGTGCTCTGTTGGCGACCGGCATTCCTTCGGACCGGGCCGCGGCCATGGGCGCTTACGTGCACGCCCGCGCGGCCGCAGCCGCGGCGGCTGATCCCGGTCCGGGTAAAGCCCCCATTTCGGCTTCCCGTCTTCTTGGACATCTGCGGTGGGCGATCGCCGAAATAGGGTGAGAATCGGTTTATGTCGAATTCCCGCGATCAGTTCAGGCTCTCGGCGCACGCCGGCAAGATCAACGCCTCGTCTTTCAGTCCCGCCTATACCGGCCGGTTGTCGACGGCCCCTGTCCCGGCGTTGCGTCTCCCCGATGAGCCGATGGACCCGCAGGCCGCCTACCGGTTCATTCACGACGAGCTCATGCTCGACGGCAGTTCGCGGCTGAACCTGGCCACCTTCGTCACCACGTGGATGGATCCCGAGGCCGAAAAGCTGATGGCCGAGACGTTCGACAAGAACATGATCGACAAGGACGAGTATCCGGCGACGGCCGCGATCGAATCGCGGTGCGTGGCCATAGTGGCCGACCTGTTCCACGCCGACGACCTGTCTGCCGAGGACCCTTCGTCGGCAGTCGGGGTGTCGACCATCGGATCCAGCGAGGCGGTGATGCTTGCCGGGTTGGCCCTCAAGTGGCGCTGGCGCGCCAAGGTGGGTGACGGCTGGAAGGGGCGCACACCCAATCTGGTGATGGGGTCCAACGTGCAGGTGGTCTGGGAGAAGTTCTGCCGGTACTTCGATGTCGAGCCGCGTTACCTGCCGATGGCCAGGGATCGGTATGTCATCACCCCCGAGCAGGTGCTCGGCGCCGTGGACGAGGACACCATCGGGGTTGTCGGCATCCTGGGCACCACCTTCACCGGTGAGCTGGAGCCGATCGCCGAGATCTGCGCCGCCCTGGACGCGTTGGCGGCCACGCCTGGCAAGCCCGACGTCCCGGTGCACGTCGATGCGGCCAGCGGGGGATTCGTGGTGCCGTTCCTGCATCCCGAACTGCATTGGGATTTCCGGCTGCCACGGGTGGTGTCGATCAACGTCAGCGGGCACAAATACGGGCTGACCTATCCGGGCATCGGTTTCGTGGTGTGGCGCAGTAAGGAACACCTGCCCGAAGACCTGGTGTTCCGGGTGAACTACCTCGGCGGTGACATGCCGACGTTCACGCTGAACTTCTCCCGGCCGGGTAACCAGGTCGTCGGTCAGTACTACAACTTCCTGCGACTGGGCCGAGCCGGATACGCGCAGGTGATGCGTTGTCTATCGGAGACCGCCCGCTGGTTCGGCGATGAGCTGAACAAGAGTGAGCATTTCGAGGTGATCACCGATGGCTCGGAGATCCCGGTGGTGTCGTTCCGGCTGAAGGGCGAACGCCCGTACACCGAGTTCGACATCTCGCATTCGCTGCGAGCCTTCGGCTGGCAGGTTCCGGCCTACACCATGCCCGATGACGTGACCGATATCGCAGTGCTGCGTGTGGTGGTGCGCGAAGGTTTTTCGACCGATCTGGCCAGGGCGCTGCGCGATGACCTTGTCACCGTGCTGAAGGGTCTTGACGAACTGAAGCCGAATGGGCACTTCGACGCGGTGCAGCCGTTCGCCCACTGAGGCGGATGGGACAATGGGGCCGGTGACCACAACTTCGACGGCAACAGGCGGCCTCCCGCCGAACACGGGTGAGGCGACCGCGCAGGCGGTCGTCGACCTCGGTGCCATCGCGCACAACGTTCAATTGCTTCGTGGGCACGCCGGCTCGGCGCGGCTGATGGTGGTCGTCAAGGCCGACGGCTATGGGCACGGCGCGGTGCCGGTCGCGCGTGCCGCGCTCGCCGCGGGAGCCGACGAGCTCGGGGTTACCACATTGACCGAGGCGCTACGGATTCGCGCCGCCGGTATCGACGCGCCGCTGCTCGCCTGGTTGCACGCGCCGGGAGCCGACTACGCCGCCGCGCTCAACGCGGATGTCGAGGTGGCGGTGTCCTCGCGCGAGCAGTTCGGTGAGTTATTGGATGCGGCGCGATCCACCGGCAGGCAGGCGATCACGTCCGTCAAGGTGGACACCGGGCTCAATCGCAACGGCGTGCCGGCCGAGTACACCCGCGACCTCTTCGAGGTGTTGGCCAAGGCGCAGGCCGAGGAGTCGATCCGGGTGCGCGGCATCATGTCCCACTTCGCGTATGCGGATCAGCCGGGTAACCCCACCATCGATATGCAGATCGGCCGGTTCAACGAGGCGCTGGAGACGGCGCGCAGCTTCGGATTGCGTTATGAGCTTGCGCACCTGTCGAATTCAGCAGCCACCTTGACCCGTCCCGATGTGCGGTACGACATGGTGCGTCCGGGTATCGCGGTGTACGGCGTCAATCCGATGCCGGGGGAGGTCGAAACCGATCTCATCCCGGCGATGTCGCTGACGTGCGCGGTGTCCTCGGTCAAACCGGTCCGTGCCGGTGAAGGTGTGTCCTACGGCCATATCTGGACGGCGCCGTGCGATACCAACGCGGCACTCATCGGAATCGGGTACGCCGATGGAGTGACCCGCGCATTGGGGAATCGCTTTGAGGTCTCGATCAATGGACGCCGCTACCCGAACGTCGGGCGGGTGTGCATGGACCAGTTCGTGGTCGACCTGGGTGACAACGAGGCCGGGGTGCGGGCGGGCGATGTCGCAACGCTTTTCGGTCCGGGCACAGCGGGCGAGCCCACCGCGCAGGACTGGGCCGAGCTGCTCGACACCATCGCCTATGAGGTGGTCACCGGCCCACGCGGCAGGGTGGTGCGGACGTATCGGGATTCCAGGGCCGTTGAGCAATAAGTCGAACGCCTGGCTGGCGGGCGTGGCGGGGCTGGGCGCTGTGGTCACGGTGGCCGGTGTCGGTACCGCGCGTTCGATCGGCAGGCGCAGACTCGATGACCCCTATCGCGACGAGGACTTCGACCTGCTGGAGACCGATCGCGGCAGCATTGTGATGACAGATGACGGTGTGCCGCTGGCGGTTCGCGAGGTAGGTCCGTCGAAAGCGCCGCTGACCGTCGTATTCGTGCACGGCTTCTGTCTGCAGATGGCGTCCTTTCACTTCCAGCGTCGTGAACTCGCGAGCCGTTGGGGCGACAACGTCCGCATGGTTTTCTATGACCAACGCGGACACGGACGTTCGGGCAGGCCGTCCCCGAAGTCGTGCACCATCAGGCAGCTCGGCGACGACCTCGAATCGGTGTTGCGTGTGTTGGTGCCCCGCGGCAACGCGGTCCTCGTGGGGCATTCGATGGGCGGCATGACCATCCTTGCGCACGCCGGACGTCATCCCGAACAGTATGGCCGCAGAATTGTCGGAGTCGGGTTGATCGCCAGTGCGGCCGAGGGCCTTTCGCATACCGCGATCGGCGAGGGCCTGCGCAACCCCGCACTGCGCGTGCTGCGCGCGGCGGTACATTACGCGCCTGGCCCGGCCCACCATGGCCGCGGCGCGGTCAAATCGCTGGTGGGCCCGGTGTTGCAGGCCGCGTCGTACGGGGGTAACCGGGTGAGCCCCACGCTGGTGCGGTTCAGCGAGCGGATGATTCACCAGACTCCCGTCACCACTATCGTGGATTTCCTTCGTGCGCTGGAGGAGCACGACGAGACCGCGGCGCTGCAGACCATCGCGCCACTGCCCAGCCTGGTGGTGTGCGGTGACACCGACATGCTGACCCCGCAGGCTCAATCGGAGTCCATGGCAGCGCAATTGGGACTCAGCGGACTGGACGAGCTGATCCTGGTGCGCGAATCGGGGCATCTGGTGCAACTGGAACATCCCGGAATCGTCAACGACGGCATCGATCGTCTTGTCAGGCGCTCGACCCCAACACTTTTCGCTGCCATCAAACAGCGTCTGCGTGATCGGACCGGACTGTGATCGATGAGTCGGGACGCATCGCATTGCCCACGCTGCAGGACACACTGGATTTCGGGGCGCGGATCGGGCATGACCTCGCCGCGGGCGACGTCGTCGTGCTCGATGGTCCGCTGGGGGCAGGAAAGACCGCATTGACCAAGGGAATTGCGTTGGGCATGGATGTCGACGGCCCCATCACCTCGCCGTCGTACGTGCTGGCGCGCGTCCACGAGGCACGGCGCCCGGGTGCACCGGCACTGGTGCATGTGGACGTCTACCGGCTGCTGGAACATCACGGTGCCGACCTGCTCGGCGAGCTCGACTCGCTGGATCTCGATACCGACCTGGACGATTCGGTGGTGGTCGTGGAGTGGGGCGAGGGGTTGGCGGAGCGGTTGTCGGAACACCATCTGGACATCCGGCTGCAACGTGCACCCGACTCCGACGAACGCACCGCAACCTGGCATTGGAGTCGTAAGCCGTGAGCGTGATACTTGCCCTGGACACGGCTACACCCGCCATCACCGCGGGTTTGGTGAGGCGTGCGCCGGATGGATCGGTGCAGACACTGTCTGAACGAATCACCATGGGCGCCAAGGGGCATGCCGAGGCTCTCACGCCCAATATCGCAGCGGCATGTGCCGAGGCGGGCGTCACGGTTGGTGAGCTTGGTGCGATCGTGGTCGGCTGTGGCCCCGGCCCGTTCACCGGGCTGCGGGTCGGGATGGCGACCGCGTCGGCCATGGGACTGGCACTCGACGTTCCGGTGTACCCGGTGTGCACCCTCGACGCCATCGGCTACGACACCACGGGCAGTGTCCTCGTCGTCACCGACGCCCGCCGGCGTGAGGTGTATTGGGCGGGCTATCGCGACGGTGCGCGCATCGGCGGCCCCGCCGTCGACGCACCCGCGGACGTGTCGGTCTCGGGTTACTCCTATGTGGCCGGATCGCCGGACCACACAACTCTTTTCGATTTGCCGGCGCTCGATCGCCAGTACCCGTCCCCATCCCGGTTGGTGCGCGTGGTCGACTGGGATCAGCCCCCGGGGACTCTGACGCCGCTGTATCTGCGTCGTCCCGACGCCAAAGAACCCCGCCGATGACGATCGCGCTGAAGCCGCTTCGACGGCGCGATGCCGGTCGGTGCGCCGAACTCGAGGCGATCCTGTTCGCCGGTGACGATCCGTGGCCCGAGTCGGCCTTTCGCGCCGAGCTGGCGTCGGCGCACATCTTCTACCTGTCGGCGAGGGACGGACACACGCTCGTGGGGTACGGCGGCATCTCCCGGTTGGGGCGTCACGAACCGGAGTACGAGATCCACACCATCGGCGTGGATCCCGCATATCAGAAACAGGGCATCGGACGGCGCCTGCTGGATGCGTTGCTCGCGCACGCAGACAGCGATCCGGGGCCGGTGTTCCTGGAGGTGCGCACCGACAACGAGGCGGCGATCGCGCTGTACCACGGCACCGGATTCGAGACGGTCGGCGTGCGTAAGCGCTACTACCCGGGCAGCGGAGCCGACGCCTTCACCATGAAACGCCCTGCACAGGGCTCCGTGAAATAGGCTGATGCGGCCATGACAGTCATCCTTGCCATCGAAAGCTCCTGCGATGAAACCGGAGTGGGTATCGCCGAGCTGACCCCCGACGGGTCGGTGGTGCTGTTGGCCGACGAGGTGGCGTCCAGCGTCGACGAACATGCCCGTTTCGGCGGGGTGGTGCCCGAGATCGCCTCTCGCGCACATCTGGAGGCGCTCGGAGTCACCGCGCGGCGTGCGCTGGACATCGCCGGCGTGCAGAAGCCGGATGTGGTCGCCGCGACCATCGGTCCCGGCCTGGCCGGTGCGCTCCTGGTCGGGGTCTCGGCCGCCAAGGGTCTGGCGTTGGCCTGGGGTGTGCCCTTCTACGGGGTGAACCATTTGGGCGGGCACATCGCCGCCGACGTCTTCGAAAACGGGCCGCTGCCCGAGTGCGTGGCGCTGCTAGTCTCGGGCGGGCACACCAGCCTGCTGCACGTGAGGTCGCTGGCCGAGCCCATCGAGGAGCTCGGTGCCACCGTCGACGATGCCGCGGGCGAGGCCTACGACAAGGTGGCGCGGCTGCTCGGGTTGGGTTACCCGGGCGGCAAGGTGCTCGACGAGCTTGCGCAACAAGGCGATTCGTCAGCGGTTCCATTTCCGCGCGGGATGACGGGTCCGCGCGATGATCGGCACAGCTTCAGCTTCTCGGGCTTGAAGACGGCTGTGGCGCGCTATGTGGAAAAGAACCCCGACTTCGTGCCGGCCGACGTGGCGGCGGGCTTTCAGGAATCGGTGGCCGACGTGCTGACCATGAAGGCGGTGCGCGCGGCGACGGACCTCGGGGTGTCGACTCTGCTGATCGCCGGTGGGGTGGCTGCCAACTCGCGGGTGCGGGAATTGGCCGAGCAGCGGTGCGCCCAGGCCGGCGTGACACTGCGGGTGCCACCGCTGCGGCTGTGCACGGACAACGGCGCGATGATCGCCTCCTTCGCGGCGCATCTGGTGGCTGCGGGTGCGCAACCGTCCTCGCTGCAGGCCGCCGCCGACCCGGGGCTGCCCGTGGTGAAGGGGCAGGTGCGCTGATGAGCGTCGCGGACCGGCTGGCCATCACCGATCTGCTGTATCGCTACGCCGAGTTGATGGACGCGGGGGACTTCGACGGGGTTGGGGAGTTGCTTGGCCGTAGCACCTTCGGTGGGCAGCAGGGGAGCGTGTCCGGCGCCTCGGCATCACCAAACTCTTCTTCACCACCACGCGCCGTTATCGGGAGACCGGTGGCACCCCGCGCACCCGACATCTGGTGCTCAATCCGATCGTCGAGGTCACCGGGGATGGCACGGCCTCGGCCCGCTCGACGTTCTGTGTGGTGCAGGCCACCGAAAGGTTGCCGTTGCAGCCGATTGTCGTGGGCCGGTATCGGGACACGTTCGGCCGCGACGAGCAGGGCTGGTACTTCAGCTCGCGGCGGGTAGATGTCGAGATGATCGGCGATGTGTCAGCTCATCTGCTCATGGATCCGGGGGCGTTGGACAGTTAGGTGACAGCCCAGCCTTGAGCACTAGCACTCTCATGTATAGAGTGCTAGATGGCGATCGGTTGACGTCGTGTCGGCACCCGCGACGACGGCGCGACACTCATCCGGCCGCCGAAATATTCATTGACAATCCAGGCTCATGGGCAGCAGGCCCACCGAGCCACCCTGAGAGGGAAAGGGATCACTGTGGCCGTGAACATCAAGCCACTCGAGGACAAGATCCTCGTTCAGGCCAATGAGGCCGAGACCACGACCGCTTCCGGTCTGGTCATCCCGGACACCGCCAAGGAGAAGCCGCAAGAAGGCACCGTCGTCGCAGTTGGCCCCGGCCGCTGGGATGAGGATGGCGAGAAGCGGATCCCCCTGGACGTGTCCGAAGGCGACGTCGTCATCTACAGCAAGTACGGCGGCACCGAGATCAAGTACAACGGCGAGGAGTACCTGATCCTGTCGGCTCGCGACGTGCTGGCTGTCGTTAGCAAATAACCGAGCAAGCAGAACCGTGTGACCGCCCCGGAATCGACCTGCTTTGCAGGCGATGTCCGGGGCGGCACGCGTTTTTACCCATTCCTGTCCGGTGCTGAAACAGCCGAATAGAGAGAACACATGAGCAAGCTGATCGAATTCAACGAGACCGCGCGCCGCGCCCTGGAAGCCGGGGTCAACAAGCTGGCCGACGCGGTCAAGGTCACGCTCGGTCCCCGTGGACGGCACGTGGTGCTGGCCAAGGCATTCGGCGGTCCCGCCGTGACCAATGACGGCGTCACCATCGCTCGCGACATCGACCTAGAGGACCCGTTCGAGAACCTGGGTGCCCAGCTGGTCAAGTCGGTGGCCACCAAGACCAACGACGTTGCCGGTGACGGCACCACCACCGCCACCGTGCTGGCCCAGGCGCTGGTCAAGGCCGGCCTGCGCAACGTGGCCGCCGGTGCCAACCCCATCGCGCTCGGCGCCGGCATCGCCCGCGCCGCCGACGCGGTGTCCGAGCGGCTGCTGACGGTGGCCGCGCCGGTGTCCGGCGAGCACGCCATCGCCCAGGTGGCCACGGTCTCCTCGCGCGATCCCGAGATCGGCGAGCTGGTCGGCGAGGCCATGACCAAGGTCGGCGGCGACGGCGTGGTCAGCGTCGAGGAGTCCTCGACCATCAACACCGAACTGGTGATCACCGATGGTGTGCAGTTCGACAAGGGCTATCTGTCGCAGTACTTCGTGACCGACTTCGACGAGCAGAAGGCGATCCTGGAAGACGCACTGGTGCTGCTGCACCGCGACAAGATCAGCTCGCTGCCCGACCTGCTGCCGCTGCTGGAGCTGGTGGCCAAGGAGGGCAAGCCGCTGCTGATCGTGGCCGAGGACGTGGAGGGCGAGCCGCTGTCCACCCTGGTCGTCAACGCGATCCGCAAGACCCTCAAGGCCGTCGCGGTCAAGGCGCCGTTCTTCGGCGACCGCCGCAAGGCGTTCCTGGAGGACCTGGCCATCGTGACCAACGCCCAGGTGGTCAACCCCGACGTGGGTCTGTCGCTGCGTGAGGTCGGCATCGAGGTGCTTGGCACCGCCCGCCGCATCGTGGTGAGCAAGGACGAGACGGTCATCGTCGAGGGCGGCGGCTCGGAGGAGGCCATCAAGGCGCGCGTCGCGCAGCTGAAGGCCGAGATCGAGACCACCGACTCGGACTGGGACCGCGAGAAGCTGCAGGAGCGTCTGGCCAAGCTGGCCGGCGGTGTGGCGGTGATCAAGGTGGGTGCCGCCACCGACACCGCGCTCAAGGAGCGCAAGCACCGCGTCGAGGACGCCGTCTCGGCGGCCAAGGCCGCCGTGGAAGAGGGCATCGTCGCGGGCGGCGGTAGCGCCCTCGTGCAGGCCCGTTCGGCGCTGGACCGTTTGCGTGCAGAGCTCAAGGGTGACGAGGCCAAGGGCGTCGACGTGTTCGAGGCCGCGCTGTCCGCGCCGCTGTTCTGGATCGCCACCAACGCCGGGCTGGACGGAGCCGTCGTGGTGAGCAAGGTGGCCGAGCTGGATGCCGGGCACGGCTTCAACGCGGCGACGCTGGAGTACGGCGACCTGATCGCCGAGGGCGTCATCGACCCGGTGAAGGTGACCCGCTCGGCCGTCATCAACGCGGCCTCGGCGGCTCGCATGATCCTGACGACGGAAACCTCCATCGTGGACAAGCCGGCCGAAGAAGCCGACCACGGGCACGGCCACCACGGTCACGCCCACTAGACAGCGCTACGACAACACCCCCGGCCTGCGAAGCCGGGGGTGTTTCCGTCTCTACGGGGTTTACTGAGCAGATGGCTATTCACATGCCGCGGCTGGCGGCGCTTGTCCTGGTGGGGCTGCTGCTTTCGGGCTGCGAGGCGCATTTCAGCCTCGGGTCATCGTCCCCGGAACTGGCCAAGGCGAAGCTGGAGACCGGGCTCAAGGATGCGATCACGGAGAAGACCGGTGTCGCGCTCACCGGAGTCCGCTGCGACGGGCCGTTGAAGGGGGAGAAGGGGGCCACACAGCGCTGTGCGGTCGTCGACGGCGAGGGTAAGACGATCGGTGTCACCGTGACGGCCACCGGTGTTGAGGGGACGAAGATCTCCTTCAACTGGAAGGTCGACGACCAGCCGAGCTCCACCACATAAGGCCCCGGGCAAACATCGGGCCCCCGCCACCAACTGGGTGCGGGGGCCCGATGTTCGCTGCACGTATTAGGCGGAGCGGCGTACTCCGCGGCGCAGAATCAGTTCGCGTTCGGACTCGGAGAGTCCACCCCAGATTCCGTAAGGCTCGGCGACGGCAAGCGCGTGTGCGCGGCACTGCACCAGCACCGGGCATGCCCGGCACATCTCCTTGGCCTTCATCTCGCGCTGTGCGCGGGCACGGCCGCGTTCACCGTCGGGATGGAAGAACACCGACGAATCGACTCCTCGGCAAACACCCTTCATCTGCCAATCCCAAATATCTGCGTTGGGCCCAGGCAATTGCTGTGGCTGCGGCATGTGGTTAACCCTCTCGCTGCGCGCGCATTCGACCTGCGCGTGAGTAAGTAGCACCAGACGTGTCGCCAATGACAAGCGGTGTAAACAACGTAGGTGCGCGGTAGAAATCCAGTCAATAGGCGATGATCATGGCAACATCACACCATTAGGTCCAGAATTAACATCACGTTCATCGCCTTTGCTCATGCCTGGTACGTAACGCTCGCTCAGCTGCGTGGTCAGCGGGTTTTGGCCGTGGGTTTTCCGTTTCCTTAACGCTGTGTTGGTGAAGTGTTCACAG
Organism: Mycobacteroides saopaulense; assembly: GCF_001456355.1. Classification (NCBI taxonomy): domain Bacteria; kingdom Bacillati; phylum Actinomycetota; class Actinomycetes; order Mycobacteriales; family Mycobacteriaceae; genus Mycobacteroides; species Mycobacteroides saopaulense. The sequence continues at coordinate 3,489,375 of NZ_CP010271.1, read as the reverse complement.
CTCTGGTTGACGCCGATTTAACGTGCGGAGCATCAACTGTTAACGCCATATTTGACGGAATTGATACCGTGGCCGCTCCCATGGTGACTTTCCGAACCTCCGCAGTGACCGCGCTCACCGATGCCGCCTTCGGTCCGCGCTCAGCTACTTGGCCGCTGGTGTCCGCCTCGACACCTGAGGATGCCTGGTTGCGCGCCGTGGCGCTCGGTGGAGCGGGGCGCTACGGCGCCGCGCACGCCGAATTGAATGCCATCGCGGTCTCGCGTCCCGGCAGACTGGCCTCGCTGGTGCTGAGTACTCGCGCATCGCACGTGCGTCAGCTCGGGTGGCATGCGCAGGCACGTGGGTTGGACGGCCGGGCGCTGGCGATGGCCGGTACTGACGCTGAGGCGCGCGCTGATGCGCTCATCGGGCTGGCGGCGGATGCACTGGGGCTGGCGCGATTCCCGCTTGCTCACGCGTTACTGGAACGGGCCGAACCGCTGTCGGAGCGCGGCGATGTTCGTTGGCCGTGGCGCCTACCGCTGCGGCTGGCCTGGGTGCACGCCGAGCTGGCGATGGTGTCCGGTGATGGTGGGCGATCGCTGCGGTACGCCCGCACCGCCGAACAGCTCGCCCGTGACGTGCCATCGGTAAGGCACCAGGTCAAGACCTCGATGGTGCTCGCCGCGGCGCTCAGTAGTGCCGGCGATTTCGATGAATCCGCCCTCGTCGCGGCACGCGGCCTGCAGGCGGCGGGGGCGAACGGACTGGTGCCGCTGCGCTGGGCGCTGGCGGCGATGCTGGAGAGCTTGCCCGCCTCTGAGGAGGCGGGGCAACGTCGTGAAGACCTCGTTGCTATTCGCCGCGAATGTGCCGCGTGGATAGCCCATGCGGGCGGGCGCTGGCGTCTGGAGGTGGCGGACTAAATGCGCTGCCCGTCTGCGTCCAACGCTATTGTCCTAGGTAACAGCACCACCACGGTGCACCACACGTAACACTGGGGAATGCGCAGTCGATGACAAGTACGGAGAGCGGGCTCGACGACGTCGTTGCTGCTGCCGTCAAAGGCGATCGCGACGCGCTTTCCGAGGTACTTAGTGCCATCCGGCCCGTCGTGGTGCGATATTGCCGCGCGCGGGTCGGGACGGCGGAAAGAAGTGGTCTCTCCGCAGACGACGTAGCGCAGGAGGTGTGTCTCGCGGTGATCGCAGCGCTGCCTCGCTACCAAGATCAGGGACGCCCGTTCCTGGCATTTGTGTACGGCATCGCCGCGCACAAGGTGGCCGATGCGCATCGTGCGATGGCCAGGGACAAGTCCGATCCGGCCGAGACTCTCCCTGAGCAGTTCGACCGCCATGCCGGTCCCGAGCAGGAGGCGCTGAACTCCGAATCGGCGCGGCGGATGCAGGCCCTGTTGGAGGTGCTGCCCGAGAAGCAGCGCGAAATCCTCATCTTGCGCGTCGTCGTCGGTCTGTCGGCAGAAGAGACCGCCGATGCGGTCGGCAGTAGCGCGGGTGCGGTACGGGTGGCGCAGCACCGGGCGTTGCAGAGACTCAAGGCTGAGATGACCCGGGCGGGTGATCACCGTGGCTGATGGACGTGGATGGTTCCCCGGCGGGCAGGGCTGGCAGGAGAACGAGGGCCCGGAGGATCTGGCGGCGCTGCGGCGCACCAACCGGATGATCGATGCCATCGCGGCGGATCTGCCGGTGGCCACCTCCGATTCCGACGAGTACGCCGTGGCGATGATGTTGGCGGCGTGGCGTGAGGATGTCGGCCGCGAGCCGATGCCTGCGAAACCCACGCTCGGGCAGGCGCGTAACGCGCTGCGTGAGCGCGGTGGCCGTTCACGGCTGCTGGCTACGACGGTGGGTTCGGCCGCCGCGGTGACACTGTTGTTCGGCGGATTCGGCGCGGCGGTGTACCAGTCGCATCCCGGTGACGCCTTGTATGGGCTGCGTACCTCGTTGTTCGGCGCGCCCCCGCCGGTGCGGACCGATCCGGTGGTGCTGTCGGCGCAGACCGAACTCGCACAGGTGGAAAAGCTTATTTCCCAAGGAGATTGGGAGGGCGCGCAGGAGCAGCTCGGTGTGGCCGCCGCGCGCGTCAACGAGGTCGGCGACGCGCAGCAGAAGGCCGAATTGGCCAGCCGCGTGCAGCAAGCCGAGGTCAGGATCGACGCCAAGAACCCTGAGGCGACGGTGCCGCCGGAAATGGTGACCGAGACTCCGCGAATCATGTTGTCGCCGCCCGTGATTCCACCTTTGGGGAATTCGACGTCGCCGACAGCTCCGACGGTTTCCCCTACGTCCGTCACGACCGGCGGGTCCGAGACGACGACGGTTCCCTCTCTTTCGACGACGGAGACCACGAATTCGACCTCCGTGCCGCCGAGCACGTCCGGCTCGACGTCGACGAGCTCCACATCTGTTTCGACGTCCACGTCCGCATCGACCTCTGCGACGGCCACGTCGACACCGCCGAGCTCGGCATCGACGGCCACGTCGTCCGTAGCGACGGAAACATCGACGGCACCCGCGACGTCCACTGCTGTGCCAGGGGTGACCACGTCCGCGCCGACGGCGACCATCGTCACCACGGCGCCCTCCACGGCGGCGATCGTGACCGTCCCCACAACCCCCGAGGGGGTGACCATCGTCACCACCCGCCCCGGAGCCGTCGACACCCCCGTCATCACCGCGCCGACGACAATCCAGGCGCCGTCACCGATTACCCGCACCCCCGACAACCCGGTGCCGAACTATCAGGCACCGGTCAACGTCCCAGGGGCTGGGACCATCAACGGCTCGCCGGGCATCGGTGGAAGCGCGGGTTCGGGATCCGATGGTCCGTCGCGACACATGCCGGCGATGACCTCGGTGCCGGTGGCACCGGCCAACCCCGGAGGCGGGTCGTCGAGTCAGGGAAGCGGAACGGGCACCCACTCCGGCGAGTAGGCCGAGAACAAGCAGATCAGCGGAAACCGTCGCGGTCGGTCGCTGCCTCGTTGAGTGAGGCATCGGCGTACCCGCGGCAATAATCCCAGGTCACATACGCTTCGGGCTCGGGATCGAAGGCAGGCTCGTGCGGACGGACGGTCCCGTCGACCAGCAGCTGTAGCAGGTTCGCGCGCAGCATGTCCCAGTCGTGGTAGTGATCCTGCTGGCATTCGTCACAGCAAACGACCAACCCGCGGATTCCCTTGTGGGCGAGCAACGCCTCGTAGACCGCGAGGTCGGCCAGATCCTCCTCGACCGCGATCCGCTCCTGCTGGTCGAGGGGCTGACCCGGCTCGATCGCATCGAGCGCGGCCGACGGATCATGGGGATCGTCGGCGAAGGGGTCTGGTGGCAATCCCGGCGGAAAGTGGTCGCGCACACCCTTAGAGTACGCAATTCGCGGCTTCGCGCGCCAGCTCACCTGGGGCATGTCCGGGGATATCGGGACCGAAGCGAGCCGATAGGATGGATCTACTCCTTTCCATTCCACCCCTGGGATGTATACGACGGCTATCTGGCATGGAGGCTTGAATGACCATTGCGGCAGGGTCCGTCCACACCGGCGGCGACGACCCGCACAAGGTCGCCATGCTCGGGTTGACGTTCGACGACGTGTTGTTGCTGCCTGCGGCATCGGATGTGCTGCCCGCGGGCGCGGACACCTCGTCTCAGCTCACCAAGCGGATCAGACTGAACGTCCCGCTGGTCAGTTCGGCGATGGACACGGTGACCGAGGCGCGGATGGCCATCGCGATGGCGCGTGCCGGTGGCATGGGTGTGCTGCACCGCAACCTCTCGCTGGAAGACCAGGCCGGTCAGGTCGAGACCGTCAAGCGATCCGAAGCCGGGATGGTGACCAACCCGGTGACCTGCTCGCCCGAGAACACCCTGGCCGAGGTGGACGCGTTGTGTGCGCGGTTCCGCATCTCGGGTCTGCCCGTCGTGGACAAGGGCGGCGCGCTCGTGGGCATCATCACCAACCGGGACATGCGGTTCGAGGCCGACCTTTCCAAGCCGGTTGCCGAGGTGATGACCAAGGCGCCGCTGATCACCGCGCGCCAGGGCGTCACCGCCGATGCCGCGTTGGGACTGTTGCGGCGCAACAAGATCGAGAAGCTGCCCATCGTCGACGGTGAGGGACGGCTCACCGGATTGATCACGGTGAAGGACTTCGCCAAGACCGAGCAGCATCCCAATGCCACCAAGGACAGCGACGGACGCCTTTTGGTCGGCGCGGCGGTGGGTGTGGGCGATGACTCCTGGACGCGGGCCATGGCGCTCGTAGACGCGGGTGTCGATGTGCTGATCGTGGACACGGCGCACGCGCACAACCGCAAGGTGCTGGACATGGTCGGCAAGCTCAAGGCCGAGGTGGGCGAGCGCGTCGACGTGGTCGGCGGCAACGTGGCGACCCGGTCGGGTGCTGCCGCGCTCATCGAGGCCGGTGCCGACGCGGTGAAGGTCGGTGTGGGCCCAGGGTCCATCTGCACCACCCGTGTGGTGGCCGGTGTGGGAGCGCCGCAGATCACCGCGATTCTGGAGGCATCGGCGGTCTGCCATCTGGCGGGTGTGCCTGTCATCGCCGACGGCGGCATGCAGTACTCGGGCGATATCGCCAAGGCGCTGGCAGCCGGTGCGTCGACGGCGATGCTGGGCTCGCTGCTGGCCGGTACCGCCGAGTCGCCGGGTGAGCTGATCTTCGTCAACGGCAAGCAGTTCAAGAGCTACCGGGGTATGGGGTCCATGGGGGCCATGCAGGGACGCGGCGCGGCCAAGTCCTACTCGAAGGACCGCTACTTCCAGGACGATGTGTTGTCGGAGGACAAGCTGGTGCCCGAGGGCATCGAGGGCCGGGTTCCTTTCCGTGGTCCCTTGTCGACGGTCATGCATCAGCTGACGGGCGGCCTGCGTGCCGCCATGGGGTACACCGGGGCGTCGAGCATCGAGGAGCTGCAGCGCGCTCAGTTCGTACAGATCACGGCGGCGGGGCTCAAGGAAAGCCATCCGCACGACATCACCATGACGGCCGAAGCGCCGAACTACTACGTGCGTTAACAGTCTGCACGGCAAAGGAAGTCAACATGCGTGACCTCGTCGAAATCGGCATGGGCAGAACCGCCCGCCGCACCTATGAGCTCGATGATGTGAACATCGTTCCGTCCCGTCGTACGCGTTCCTCGCAGGATGTGTCGACCGCATGGCAGCTCGATGCCTACCGCTTCGAGATCCCGGTGGTGGCGCATCCGACCGATGCGCTGGTTTCGCCGCGATTCGCCATCGAACTGGGGCGGGCCGGTGGGCTCGGCGTCATCAACGGCGAGGGGTTGTGGGGCCGGCACGCTGATGTCGAGGCCCGCATCGCCGAGGTGGTGGAGGTGGCCCAGAAGGAACCGGAGCCTTCCTCCGCGATTCGTTTGCTGCAGCAATTGCATTCAGCGCCAATCGATCCCGAGCTGTTGGCGGCGGCCATCGCCGAGGTTCGTGGGGCCGGTGTCACCACCGCGGTCCGTGTGAGTCCCCAGAACGCGCAACTGCTCACCCCGCATCTGATCGCCGCCGGTATCGACCTGCTGGTCATCCACGGCACCATCGTCTCGGCCGAGCGAGTGGCCCGCGACGGGGAGCCACTCAACCTGAAAACCTTTATCTCCGAGCTGGATATCCCGGTTGTCGCCGGTGGCGTGATCGATCACCGCACCGCGTTGCATCTGATGCGCACCGGGGCCGCGGGTGTCATCGTCGGATACGGGCAGACGGCGGGTGCGACGACCAGCGGTGAGGTGCTGGGCGTGAGCGTCGCCATGGCTACGGCCATCGCCGATGCCGCCGCCGCCCGTCGCGAGTATCTCGACGAGACCGGCGGCCGGTATGTGCACGTGCTGGCCGACGGCGACATCCACACCTCGGGAGATCTGGCGAAGGCCATCGCCTGCGGTGCCGACGCCGTCGTGCTGGGTACACCGCTGGCGGCGGCGCAGGAGGCCGCCGGTGACGGATGGTTCTGGCCGAATGCCGCCGCGCATCCCTCGCTACCCCGTGGTGCGCTGTTGCAGGTCGCGGTGGGGGAGCGGCCGCCGTTGAGCGAGGTGCTCGCCGGGCCGTCCGACGACCCGTTCGGCACGTTGAATCTTGTTGGTGGGCTCCGTCGTTCGATGGCCAAGTCCGGGTATTGCGATCTCAAGGAATTCCAGAAGGTCGGGCTGACCGTCAACTCTTAGACGTGTGTCTACTTAGGGTGACCTAATTTACATTACCCCCCTCGTTGTATTCCATACTGGTCGGTAACGTGACCATGCGGAGGTAGGCCAACGATGTCATCACCGGTAGCAGTCCCTGTGAAGCACGAAGCAGATACCGACTTCGACGTCCTCATCGTCGGATCCGGATTCGGCGGAAGCGTCACCGCCATGCGGTTGACCGAAAAGGGTTACCGCGTGGGCGTCCTAGAGGCCGGCCGCCGGTTCTCGGACGAGGAATTCGCCGAAACATCGTGGAATCTGCGCAAATTCCTGTGGGCGCCCATGTTCAAGTGCTTCGGGATTCAGCGGATCCATCTGCTGAGCAACTGCATGATCTTGGCGGGTGCCGGGGTTGGCGGTGGTTCGCTGAACTACGCCAACACCCTGTACGTGCCGCCGGACCCCTTCTTCAACGACCCCCAGTGGAAGGGCATCACCGACTGGCGTTCCGAGCTCGCGCCCCACTACGAGCAGGCGCAACGGATGCTCGGTGTGGTGAAGAACCCCACCTTCACCGACGCGGACCGGCTCATCAAGGAGGTGGCCGACGATATGGGTGCCGGCGACACCTTCGTCGCGACGCCCGTGGGCGTGTACTTCGGGCCCGACGGCACCAAGGCCCCCGGAGTCAAGGTGGCCGACCCCTACTTCGGCGGTGCCGGCCCCGACCGGGTGGGCTGCACCGAGTGCGGTTCCTGCATGACCGGTTGCCGGGTCGGCGCCAAGAACACTCTCGTCAAGAACTACCTGGGGCTGGCGGAATCCCGTGGAGCCCAGGTCATTCCGCTCACCACCGTTACCGCGATCGAAGAGGGCGCCGACGGGATATGGCGGGTGTCGACCAAGACCACCGGCCGCTGGGTGCGTAAGCGTCGGAAGACCTACACGGCCAAGCACGTGGTGCTGGCAGCCGGCACGTGGGGCACCCAGAACCTGTTATTCAAGATGAAGGACAAGGGTCTGCTGCCCAAGCTGTCACAGCGCCTGGGCGTATTGACCCGCACCAATTCAGAATCCATCGTCGGTGCGGGCCGATTGGAATACAAGGACGATCTGGACCTCACCCATGGTGTGGCCATCACGTCTTCGTTCCACCCGACCAGCGATACGCATATCGAGCCGGTGCGGTACGGCAAGGGCTCCAACGCGATGGGTCTGCTGCAAACCCTGATGACCGACGGCGACGGCGAGAAGTCTCGGTGGCGCCAGCTCGTCGAGGCCGCGCGTGCAGATCCGCGGGGCACCCTGCGCATGCTGAACGTGACGCAGTGGAGCGAGCGGACCGTCATCGCACTGGTCATGCAGCACCTGGACAACTCGATCACCACCTTCACCAAGAAGACGCTGTTCTGGCGGCGTCTGGACAGCAAGCAGGGCCATGGCGAGCCCAACCCCACGTGGATCCCGGCGGGTAATGAGGCCACCCGGCGACTTGCCGCCAAGATCGACGGGGTGGCCGGTGGCACCTGGGGTGAGCTGTTCAACATTCCGCTCACCGCGCATTTCCTGGGTGGAGCCGTCATCGGGACGAGCCCGGAGGACGGTGTCATCGATCCCTATCACCGGGTGTACGGCTACCCGACCATGTACGTCGTGGATGGTGCGGCCATCTCGGCGAATCTGGGTGTCAACCCGTCACTGAGCATCACCGCACAGGCTGAGCGGGCGGCGTCGTTGTGGCCCAACAAGGGCGAGACGGATCTGCGCCCGGAACAGGGGCTGCCGTATCAGCGGATGGCGCCGGTGCCGCCGGCGCACCCGGTGGTGCCGGCAGGTGCACCCGGCGCATTGCGGAGTCTGCCGATCGAACCGGTGCGGTCGGTCAGCTAGTTCCCGCACGCGAGTGGGGGGTACCTCCCACGTGTGGGGGCGCGCCCCCATCGCCACTAAACTAGGCCGGTGGCGCAAACGGAGCAGCATGGCGACCGACCGGTACTGGTCATCGATTTCGGGGCACAGTACGCGCAGCTGATCGCGCGTCGGGTGCGAGAGGCGCGGGTGTTCTCGGAGGTGATCCCGCACTCGGCGAGCATCGACGAGATCAAGGAGCGCAACCCCCGGGCCATCGTGCTGTCCGGTGGTCCGTCGAGTGTCTACGAAGAGGGCGCCCCCCAGCTCGACCCCGCCGTTTTCGATCTGGATGTTCCGGTCTTCGGCATCTGCTACGGCTTCCAGGCCATGGCGCAGGTGCTGGGCGGAACCGTCGCGCATACCGGTACCAGCGAGTACGGTCGCACCGAGCTGAAGGTTGCGGGTGGGGATCTGCACGAGGGTCTGCCCAGCGTTCAGCCGGTGTGGATGAGCCACGGCGATGCGGTTACCGAAGCGCCGCAGGGCTTTACCGTTGTCGCCAGCAGCGAGGGCGCTCCCGTGGCGGCGTTCGAGAACCGCGCGCGGCGCCTGGCCGGGGTTCAGTATCACCCCGAGGTGCTGCATTCGCCGCATGGTCAGCAGATACTCAGCCGTTTTCTGCACGAGTTCGCGGGCATCGAATCCGCCTGGACGGCGGCCAATATCGCCGAGACGCTGATCGAGCAGGTCCGCAAGCAAATCGGCGACGGACGCGCGCTGTGCGCACTGTCGGGTGGCGTGGATTCCGCGGTGGCGGCCGCGCTGGTGCAACGCGCGATCGGGGACAGGCTCACCTGTGTCTTCGTCGATCACGGTCTGCTGCGCAGCGGCGAGCGGGCGCAGGTGGAGCACGATTTCGTCGCGGCGACCGGCGCCAAGCTGGTGACCGTCGACGCCTCGGAGACCTTCCTGGGCGAGCTGGCCGGGGTGACGGACCCGGAGACCAAGCGCAAAATCATTGGCCGCGAGTTCATCCGGTCGTTCGAGGGAGCCGTCTCCGATGTCGTCGGTGATTCGCGGCGCGACGACACTGCGGGAATCGAGTTCCTGGTGCAGGGCACGCTGTATCCGGATGTCGTCGAGTCGGGTGGTGGCAGCGGTACTGCCAACATCAAGAGTCACCACAACGTGGGTGGGCTTCCCGAGGATCTGACCTTCACCCTCGTGGAACCGTTGCGGCTGCTCTTCAAGGACGAGGTCCGCGCGGTGGGTCGGGAATTGGGCCTGCCCGAGGAAATCGTTGGCCGCCAGCCTTTCCCGGGGCCGGGTCTGGCCATCAGGATCGTTGGCGAGGTCACTCCCGACCGGTTGGACACCCTGCGCCGTGCCGATGCCATTGCGCGCGAGGAACTTACCGCCGCCGGCCAGGATCGCAACATCTGGCAGTGCCCGGTGGTGCTGTTGGCCGACGTGCGTTCGGTCGGGGTGCAGGGTGACGGACGCACGTACGGGCATCCCATCGTGCTGCGGCCGGTGTCCAGTGAGGACGCGATGACTGCGGATTGGACTCGCTTGCCCTACGAAGTGCTGGAGCGAATCTCGACTCGGATCACCAACGAGGTCCCCGAGGTGAACCGGGTGGTGCTGGACATCACCAGCAAGCCACCCGGCACCATCGAATGGGAGTGATCCGCTAGCTGCGGTTGCGCCGGGTCGGAACCGCCACTAGCGCAACACCGATGGCGATCGCGATGGTGATCGCAACCCAGCCGAGCAGGTCGCTGTGTATCAGCGCGACGAAGTCTTCGCCGGTGAGTGCCCAGCCTCCGACGAGCACTGCGATGAGTCCGGACAGGCCAAGAATGATCGATGGCCTGCTCTTCTCATCGCCAGTGGTGGGCAGTGGGGCTTCCGTCTGATTCTCCGCTTCGGCAGTTGTCTCGGCGACTTCGGTCGCGGGGTCATTGATATTCTCAGACACGTTGCACCTCAATACTTCCTACGTTGGCAGTGGCGTTGATGGTCAGCACCGGCCCGGCGCCGATGGGTGAGGGCAAACAGTCGAAGCTGCCGACGCTCACCTCACATTTGGTGCGCACGTTCATGGTTGTTGGAACCAGCACCTGGATATCGCCCATCCCGGCGTCGATGTTCACGGTCTTGTCGCCGGCGAGTGTGACCTGCGTCAGATCCAGGGTGATGGTGCCGATACCGATCTCGTAGTAGTCGTCGAGATCGGAAGCTTCTGTGGGGCGGTAGCTTTGATCGCCGACATTGAGAGAAACCTCCAACGGTCCTATCGAGGACGCCACGATGACGAATCCGGCCAGGGGAATGGCGAGCAAGAGTAGCGCGTAACCGCGGCGGAGCCATGCGCCCACCAGCATGCCCGCCCCCAGAATGACCAGCGCCGTCGCGCTGACCACCACCGGTGTCACCCAGCTGCCGCCGAGCAGTCCGATGGCCACGAGCAGCGCACTGACGATGAGCGCGGCGCCAATGGTCACCGGGGTCACGCGGGACTTGGGCTTGGCCGGCGGTGCCGGCAGCGGAGTCGATTCGGGCAGATCCCAGGTGAAGGGCGACATCCCCGGCGGATTCCAGGTCGGAGGGGGTGGGGGCAGGGGTACCGACAGTGGGTCGGTCTCCGGCTTGGTCGGGCCGACAGGTGCCGTCGCGATGTCGGACTGGTCATCCGTGGTCAGGGGTGGTTGATCGGCAGAAGCTGCCGGGGCCGACGGCGGTTCGGTCTGGCGTTGATAGAGCAGATACCAGCCTCCGAGCAGCACCGCGGCGCTGACGAATCCCCACGGGTCGCGGTCGGGGTCGATGAACGGCCCGCCGATGAGCAGCAGGACGATGATCCAGAAGACCATCTTGACCTTGGACTCGTGGTACGGCGTGCTGTAGCGGGCGGTGGGCATCAACAGCCAGCACGCTACGTACATGATGGCGCCCGCACCGCCGAAAAGCGTTGTGACCACGAAAATTACGCGGACAAGCAGCGGGTCCACGTTGTAGCGGTAGCCGATTCCCGCGGCAACACCGGCGAGCTTGCCGTGTCCGGGCAGTCGCAACGGGCGAGTCCGCCACATGTCTCCCAGCGTGGACGAAGGCGTCCGCCGGGTGGTCGTATCGGTGTCCATGACAGCCATGTTGCCCAGCCGCAGGCATGTCCGCCATCAGGATTCACCCTGATCTTTGCAATACGGGGTTCAGGGATAAGCCCGATGTCACGGGGAACTTTGCCATGGCAGTATCGCAGAGATGAGTCCCAGGTTCCGGAATGCGTTCGCCGGCGGAAATCGGCTGACCGCCGCCCCGCCGTTGCGTCGGCGTACCGGTGGGCGAGTGGTGGCCGGTGTCGCCGGAGGACTCGCGGACCATCTCGACGTGCCGGTTTTCCGGGTGCGATTGGCCTTCGCGGTACTCGGCGCGGCCAGCGGAATGGGCATCGTGGCGTACGGGCTGCTGTGGATGCTGATGCCGCCGGGCGATGACATCGCAGCCGTCAGTCCTACCGACCGCAGACGGGCAACCGGGCTGCTGCTGTTAAGCCTTGCCGCGCTGATCATCTTGATGTCGACCGTCAGTGGTTCGACGGCGTCGTTGGTCTTCCCGACCGTGCTCGCGCTGACGGGACTCGCGGTGGTGTGGCGCGAATTCGATGCGCAGGGGCCAAGTTTGGCGGTGCTTGGAGCGCCCGGCAGACCTTCGATGCTCACCTTGGTCCGGGTGATCGCCGGTGCGGCATTGGTCTTCGGTGGGATCGCGGTGGTGGTCCTGCGCAATGTGGACCTGTCTTCCTTGCGTGACTCACTGGTGGCCATCGCAGCCACCCTGGTGGGCGCGGTGTTGTTGACTGTGCCGCTGTGGCTGCGGTTGTGGCGTGCGCTCGGTATCGAGCGTGCCGCTCGCATTCGCACCGAGGAGCGCGACGAGATCGCCTCGCATCTGCATGATTCGGTGCTGCAGACGCTGGCGCTGATCCAGAAGCGCACCGACAACCCCAGTGAGGTGTTGCGCCTGGCGCGCAGCCAGGAGCGGGAACTGCGCAGTTGGCTGTTCTCCTCGGGGGCTTCCTCGGATTCGTCGCTGGCGCAGGAGCTGCGCGCCGTGGCCGGAGAGGTGGAGGACACGCACACCGTGGTGGTCAGTTCGGTGATCGTCGGTGATGTCGACCTGGCACTGGAGCCGGAGACCGGGCGCGCGTTGGTCGGGGCCACCCGTGAGGCATTGGTCAACGCTGCCAAGCACTCCGGGCAATCGGACATCAACCTGTATGCCGAGGTGGAGCCCGGTCAGATCAGTGTCTTCGTCAGGGATCGGGGTAAGGGGTTCGATCCCGAAGAGGTGCCTCAAGATCGGCAGGGCATCGTGCGCTCCATCAAGGCCAGGGTGATGCGCCGGGGCGGGCAGGTACAGATCAAGTCGGAGATCGGCAAGGGCACTGAGGTGCGAATCATCATGCCGTACAAGACCAACGACGTCGACGAGAAAGAAGAGTGATGCTGCGGGTATTCCTGGTCGACGATCACGGGGTGTTCCGGTCCGGCGTGCGGGCAGAGCTGGCGGGCGAGTCGGATATCGACATCGTGGGCGAGGCGGGTTCGGTGGCCGAGGCGGTGGCCGGAATCCGCGCCAGTGCGCCGGATGTGGTGTTACTCGACGTGCACATGCCCGCGGGCGGCGGGGTTGCCGTCATCAACGGGGTCGGTGGCTCTGGGCCGGTATTTCTTGCGCTCAGTGTGTCCGATGCTGCCGAGGATGTCATCGCGGTGATCAGGGCTGGGGCCAGAGGCTATGTCACCAAGACGATTTCGGGCAGCGAGCTCGCCGATGCGGTGCGCCGGGTGTCCGGTGGCGATGCGGTGTTCAGCCCGCGGTTGGCCGGATTCGTGCTCGATTCGTTTACCGGACGGTCGAATGCTCCGGAGCCTGCGCTGGATCCGGAGCTGGATTCGTTGACTCCGCGTGAGCTCGAGGTGCTGCGGCTCCTGGCCCGCGGGTACACCTACCGGGAGATCGCCGAGGATCTGGTGATCTCGGTCAAGACGGTGGAGACGCACGCCTCCAATGTGCTGCGTAAGACCCAGCAGTCCAATCGCAACGCGCTGACCCGGTGGGCGCACACCCGCCAGCTCGACTGACGCTCTAGGTCCGTCGACACGCCGCCTCATGGCGTCCATGTGCGACACGAATCCACCACACTGCGGCGTGTCGGCAGATGGGGCTGTCGCTCCTCCCGGTCCGCACCTGCCACCTTGACGGTTGTCGGTGGCGAGGTGTTTACTCCAGGCATCGAACATATGTTCTAGTTGGGCGTGTCTGGAGGTGCGGTTGTGACGGCAGTGGCGGCCGCCGATGAACAGCTGGTCAACCGTGCTGACCAGCTGCGAAAGCTCCGGCAGCAGATGGCGGCGATATCGGGGAAGGTAGGCGGGGACAGGTCGGCGGCAGGGCGGTTTCAGGAAGCTCTGCCGGATACACAATCTTTGCTGCCGGGATCCGAAGCGCTGGCCAGCTCGATAGGTCACGTGTTGCGACGTGGCACGGTCGCGGTGGCCGGCGGGGCCCGATCGCTGCCCTTGGACGTGGTGGCCTCGGTGACAGCGGCGGGTGGCTACGCCGCGATCGTGGGCATGCCCGATGTGAGCGTGTTGGCCGCGGTGGAGCGGGGAGCGGACCTGAGCCGCTTGGCGTTGATTCCCCACCCGGGACTGAGCGGGGTGGAGGTGGCCTCGGTGCTCATGGACGGCATGGATCTGGTGGTGCTGGGCCTGGGCGGCCGAAGGGTGGTCTCGACGTCGGCGCGCGCGATAGTGGCCCGGGCGCACAGCAACGGATGCACACTGCTGGCCGTCGACGGGGACTGGGAAGGCGCCGCGGTGCGGCTGCAGGCGTGGGTGACGGGCTATGACGGGATGTCGGCCTGCGGTCTGGGCCGGATTCGCGGGGTGCGGACGGTGGTGCGGGCGCGTGGGCGTGGGGGGCGGGAGGTGCGTGGCAGCCATGGCACGATCAGGTCCGCCTGAAAGGCCGGGAAAAGGACGGCGCAAAGCGCCACGGGTGCTGGCTATCTGGTGCCCCGACTGGCCAGCGGTGGCCGCCGCGGCGATGGCTGATCTTCCTGCGACCCGGCCGGTGGCGGTGACTCTGGCCAACAGGGTGACGGCATGCACCGCCGCCGCCCGGGCGCTGGGAGTGCGCCGAGGTATGCGGCGGCGCGAGTCTCAAGCACGTTGTCCGCAACTGCATGTCGCGGTGGCCGACGCCGATCGCGACGCGCGGTTCTTCGAGCCGATGATCGCCGCGGTGGACGATCTGGTTCCGGGGGCCGAGATCCTGCGCCCCGGATTGATGGCATTGCCGGTAACCGGTGCCGCCCGGTATTTCGGCAGCGAGCAGACCGCGGCGGAGCGGCTGGCCGATGCGGTATCGGTGGCCGGGGCCGAATGTCAGGTGGGCATCGCCGATCAGATATCCACGGCGGTGTATGCCGCGCGGCATGCGGCGCTGGTGCCACCCGGTGAAGACGCGCGGTTCCTGGCTTCCTTGTCGATCAGGGAGATGGCCGCCGAACCCAGCCTGTGTCATCCGCAGCGTGAAGACCTGGTGGATCTGCTGTGGCGCATGGGTATTCGCACCATAGGGGCTTTCGCAGAGCTGGAGCGCTCGGATGTTGCCTCGCGGTTCGACGATGACGCGGTGCAGGCACACCGCCATGCGCGGGCGGAACCGCAGCGGCCGCCCGCGGGGCACGCGGTCCCGGCCGAGCTGGGGGTCGAGCTGTCGTGTGATCCGCCGGTCGATCGGGTGGATGCGGCGGCTTTCGCGGGGCGGACGCTGGCGGTGAATCTGCACGAGAGGCTGTCCTCGGCGGGAGTGGCCTGTTCCCGGTTGGCCATTCACGCCGTCACGGTGGATGGCCAGGAGCTGTCGCGGGTGTGGCGGTGTGCCGAACCGCTCACCGAGGAGGCGACCGCCGATCGGGTGCGTTGGCAGCTTGACGGTTGGCTTGCCCGCCGCCGGTCTCTGGATGGGCCGGTGGCGATGCTGAGGCTGGAACCGGTCGAGGTGGTGACCGCCGAGGCGTTGCAGCTGACGTTGTGGGGAGCGGTGGGAGCCGAAGAACGGCAGCGGGCACGTCGCGCGCTGACGCGAGTTCAGGATCTGTTGGGAGAGGAGTCGGTACAGGTGGGTGTGATCAGCGGTGGGCGCGGTCCGGCCGAGCGAATCACCTTGGTGCCCTTGGGGGATGAGCTGAAGCCGCGGGCAGACCCCGATGCCCCGTGGCCCGGGCGGTTTCCCGATCCGGCGCCGGTGGTGTTATCCGATGAACCGGTGGAGTTGTTGGATGTCGACGGAGCGCCGGTGACGGTGACCGGGCGGGGCATGTTTTCGGGGGAACCGGCCAGGGTTCGTCGCGGCGATGGCCGCTGGGAATTGAGTTGGTGGGCCGGGCCATGGCCGATCGACGAGAGATGGTGGGAGGAGCGGGAGGTTTCGGTGGCGGCGCGAGCGCAGGTGCTGCTGGAAGACAAAGGCGGGGGCCGGGCGCTGCTCCTGCACTTCCGCAGGCAGCGTTGGTATGTGGAGGGCGTATATGAATGACGGGCGGAAGTCAGCTGGCTCCGTCGAGTTTTCGCGCGAACGCACCCACCCGCTCGATGAACCGCCCGAAGAACACTTCGGGGTCGGTCTCCACCGCGATCTGCGCGTTGGGCTTCTGGCCCCACTGGCCCTTCCAGTCCGCGATGGTCATGGCGCGCGTCAGATCGCCGGTCAGCTCGACATCGACAGTTGCGGAACGGGTTTGCACGAGTGACGGATCCAGTGCCACCGCGGCGGCAAAGGGATCGTGCATGTGGGCCAAGAAGCCTTCGTCCTGCTTCATGTGGAACTCGAAGTAGAAACGCGCCGCGTCTTCGATGAACCGCAGCAGCGAGTTGCTCGCCGCCGAGCGGCTGGACGGAAGGTCCAAGACCGACAGCGGGGTGGTGGTGGCGCCTGCGGTCTCGGCCAGCTTGGTCAGATGCTCCGGCGTCATGGCGATCGTCTCGGTGAGATTGAGCCCGCACACGATCGGAAGCTCTTGTACGCCAGCGGCTCCCCAGGCGGCGTACACCTCCGCCGTGGCACCCGGGTCCACCACCACATTCCATTCGGCCACCGGTGTGGTGTTGCCCGGGTAGTCGAAGGAACCGCCCATGATCACGAGTCGTTTGAGGAGTCTGGGCAACTCGGGCTCGGTACGTAGGGCCAGTGCCAGATTGGTGAGCGGGCCGGTGGCCAGGCCCACCAACTCACCGGGATGTGCGTGTGCGGCCTTCACCCAGGCCTCGGCCGCGTCGTACTCGGTGAGCGTGCGCGCGGTGTCCGGCAGTGTGGCATACCCTAGCCCGGTGGGGCCGTGGGTGTCTTCCGCGGTGCGTAGGGCCGCGCTCAACGGCTCGGCGACACCCTTGGCGACAGGGATCTGTGGTGCCTTGCATAACTCCAGCAGGCCCAGGTTGTTCGCGCAGACATGGTCCACCGCGACATTGCCCGCAGTAGAGGCGATGCCGACGATCTCCACACCCTCGCTAGCGAGGAGATAGATCAATCCCAGTGCGTCGTCCACTCCGGTATCGACGTCGGCAAAAACGGGAACCATGGACGTCAACCTACCGGCAGTTAGCTCCGCAGGCGGATTCGACAAGCCGTAGAGCACCGCCCTACCCGGGATATCGGTGTTCCCGAATGGTTCATGCCGCTACAGTCGGTGCCGGTCGGCGACATCCACTGGGCGGGCACCGAAACGGCAAGCGATCACGCGGGTTATCTCGAAGGGGCGATCGAGGCGGGTATCCGGGCGGCCCGGGAGGTCACCAATGCACTCCGGGGATCAGGCGCACCGCCTTCTTGACGGGGCGCGGAACGCGCAGCTTCGACACGGCCGCAACGCGCTTGGCCGCCTTGGGGCGACGGCGAGAGGTCGAGACGTCCCGGCGTTCGTCGACGGGCTCCAGACCTCGGGCGGCGCGAGAATCGGGGTACGCCAGGTACATCTGGTGCATGATCCGCCGAGTCAATTTCGGGGTCATGTATCTGCCGATGTCGGCGTAGGTCCCCATGGGGTGATCGATCCGGGTCGGCTTCTCGACAAGACCGCGAATGACCATGGCGGCGGCATGTTCGGGGGTCAGCCCGGGCACCACGTTCAGCTTGTGGGAAGGCTGAATCATCGGGGTCTTCACCAGTGGCATATGGATGTTGGTGAAGGTGATGTGATCCGATACCGTCTCGGTCGCGACCACATCGGAGAAGGCGTCCAGCGCCGCCTTGGTCGGGATGTACGACGCATATTTGGGGTTACGGGTCTGCACACCGGCCGTCGACACGTTGACCACGTGGCCGAATTTCCTTTCCCGCCAATGGGGAAGAAGCGCCAACACCAACCGGACGGCGCCAAAGTAGTTGATCGCCATGACGCGTTCGTAGTCATGGAATCGATCGACGGTGTTCACCGCTGAGCGGCGGATGGAGCGTCCGGCATTGTTCACCAGGTAGTCGACATGCCCGAACTGTCCGAGGATGCTCTTCACGGTGTCGTCGACGGCCGAGTAATCGGTCAGATCGCAGGGGAACGAATGCGCCTTGCCGCCGTCCTCCCGGATCTCTGCGACCAGACTGTCAAGGGCCGCGACATCGCGCGCCACGGCGAAGACGGTGCCGCCGCGCTGGGCGACCGCGATGGCCGCGGCGCGGCCGATGCCGCTGGAGGCGCCGGTGATGATGACGTGCCGGCCGACCAGCGGTCCGGCGGGATCATCGCGGCGATACCGCTGGGGGTCCAGGTTTCTGCGCCAGTACTGATACAGCTTGCCCGCGTAGCTACCGAACGGCGGAACGGTGATTCCACTGGGACGCAGCGCTTCTTGCGTCGCCTCGGAGACGAAGGTGGGCATGATCTCGGTGATGTCGATGACCTCGGGCGGGATGCCCAACTGGGTGACCACCATATTGCGCCAGACCTTGAGCGTGCCGCGTGCCCGCAGGAACGGAGTGGCCACCGCGTGGGGCAGTGAACCGCGCACGGGCGGCAGACCGGCTGCGGCGGCGATGCCGGAGTAGATATCACGCAGGTAGGTCACCTCGGGATTGGTCAGGTGGAAGGCCTGTCCGTCCCGTCCGTCCTGGTGCATCAGCTCGACGGTCGCGTCGACGACGTAGTCGACCGGAACGATGTTGGAGCGCCCGGCCTTGGGCAACATCATTGGTGTGAACCGGGGGAGCTTGGCGAGCCTGGCGAAGACCCCGAAGAAGTAGTACGGGCCGTCGATCTTGTCCATCTCGCCGGTCTTGGAATCGCCGACGACGACGGCGGGTCGGTAAATCCGGTAGCGCAGACCGGGTTCGGAGCGCACCAACAACTCGGCCTCGAACTTGGTCTGGTGGTACGGCGTCGGCAGATCCTGGTTGACGTCGAAGTCCTCCTCGGTGAACTCGCCCTCGTAGCTTCCGGCGACCGCAATGGAGGAGATGTGGTGCAGGGTGGCGCCGGTGCGTTTGGCCAGACCGATGACCGAACGCGTCCCCTCGACGTTGGCGGCGCGCTGTGCCTCGTCGTCGACGGTGATGTCGTAGATCGCAGCACAGTGCACGATGTGATCGGCGGTGACCGGATCGCCCTCGGTGGGCAGGCCCAGATCGGGCTGGGTGAGGTCACCCACCAGCGGCTGCACGCGGTCGTCCCACTGCTCGGCGAGTTTCTCGAAGCGGGCCAGGGACTCGCGTCGCACCAGTACGGCGATTTCGGCCCCCCGCTGGGTCTCCAGGATTCGGGTCACAATCCGCCGTCCGATGAATCCGGTGCCGCCGGTGACGATGTATTTCACGTGCTACCCCTGAGACTGTTAGGCCGCTTATCGGCCCGTTTGGACACATCGTTGCCGTTTTGGGGTATTTCGTCAACGATGTGTGACAAGTTCGTCAGGGCAGAGTTAGCCATGGGGGATACTCCAGGAATGTCGCGTATCCAGGTGTTCAGTGCTGCCCGGACCGCAGGCAACACTGCCTGGTGGGTGTTCGTGGTTGCCGCCTTGGTGAACCGGGGGCTGAACCCGCAGGGCTGGGACTACGGGTGGACCGCCTACACTCCGCTGACCGACGGCATGCCGCGCCGGTACGCCGACTATGTGCCGTTCGAGCCCGCCGCCGTGCAGTTGGTGGGCGTGATCGCATGGATCGCCTTCTGTGCCGTGGTGATCGCGGCCGTCGTCGAGTTGGCCGTCGTTCGGCGGTGGACCGCCGTGGTGTCGGTGGTCATGCCGTTCGTTTCGTTGGGCTTGATCGTCTATGCGTTCGGTGGCCTCGACCGTACGATCGTCTGGTCGCCGACCGCGGTGCTGGTGTTCGTGCTTGCGGCCATTGCGACACGGCAGGTGTGGATGATCCGGTTCGCTCCGGCGGTGGGGAAGTAGCGGTGATCGATACGGTGTCGACCGAGCCTGTGGTGCCGATCGCGCCGCCGGGGCTCGGTGCCAGCAGATCGGCGCCGGTGCTTTGGGCCATCCACTACGCACTGGCGAGCATCCCCCTGGTTGTCGTCGTCGCGGCAGTGTGGGCGGTGACCGCGTTGCCCGCCCATGCCAGCACCCCGTTGGAGCACGTGGTGGGCGCGCTGGGGTTGTTGTGCATCGCGTGTGCGGTGGCGTGGGTGGTGCTTCGGCCGCTGCAGCGTTACCGGGAATACCGGTGGGGCGTCCTGGACGACAGCCTGTTGTATATCGCGTCGAAGACATTGTGGCTCAGGTCTTTCTGGGTCATCCCGTGTGCGCTGGTGCGGACCGTGGAACTACGACAAGACCCGCTGTCGCGATCGCTGGGGCTGGCGACGGTCGTGGTGCGGGCCGATCAAGGCGAGCTGCGGATCGTGGGGCTGGATACCGAGGCCGCGCGGGATGTCGTCGAGAGACTGTTCGGCCTGGTGGACGAGGCTTCGCTCTATCAATGATGTGACGGTTCCATGTCCGTCGCGTGGTCCTGAGTGTTAGCATCGCATCGCTGTCGCCGACTAAATATGTTCTCCGACAATAATTCTGGTGTTAACTGGGCTCAGCATGGGAGCGGGCTGATGAAGCGGAAACAGGGCTGGACACGGGGCCGGGCGGCCATCGCTTGTTCGGCGCTACTTGTCCTGGCGGGCTGCGGCACCGAGACCGCACACGATTCGGGACCGGGTGCGGTACCCGAGAGCACCCGCGCTGACGGGCCGGCACGTAACCCGTATCTCTCGGCGGACAAGTACGGCATCACCCACATCGACTCCGCGCAGACTGACAGCTTCGCCGATCCCATCCCGCGGGGGACCTTCCACGTCGACCCGTCTGTGATGCCCCGCGTGCCCGGTGGCCCGGTCAACATCATCACCATGGCCTCCACGTCACCGCAGTACATGTGGGTGAGCTCGTCCTCGGGGGTTCGGTACGTGGATGTGTCCAACGGTGGTTTCCGTCAGGTGGCTGCGCTGGAGACCCCAGGGGTGCCACTTATCTCGGCGCAGGACCTCGATCTGGTGCTCAATCAGAAGTTCGACAGCGTCGAGCAGATCGAAGGCGCCATCCGGGATCATTGGGGTGGGGCCACCTGGAAGCGGCTCACCAACGGCGTATACGGCGCGGTCGACAAGGACAATGAGCTCTACTACGTGACGCAGAACGCTGAGATCCTCAAGTTCGGACTTGAGGACAAGGACAATCCGGCCGCGGGCATCAAGGTCGAGAAGACCTACGACTTCAAGCCCTATCTGGGCACCGGTATGACGACACTCGGCATCCCGGAGAGCATCGTCGGGGTATCGATGACCTATGACGGACATCTGCTGGTGCAGTCAAACCGGTCGTTAGCGGTTCTCGACCGTGACCTCGATGCTCCGCCCATCCAACAGGTCCGGTTGGGCGACGACGAGACCGTGTCGAATTCGATTGCCGTGGACGACAAGAATGGCGTCTACGTGGCCTCGGACAAGCTGATGCGCAAGATCGTCTGGACGGGATCGAAGCTGTCGACCGACGAGGCAGATGGCGCGTGGTCGTCCCCCTACGACTTCGGGCGGCAGCCCCCGGCGGTCAAGTTCGGTATCGGCACGGGGTCCACGCCGACCCTGATGGGCTTCGGAAAAGACTCCGACGAGCTGGTGGTCATCACCGATGGTGCCGACAGGATGAAGTTGGTTGCCTTCTGGCGCAACAAGATCCCGGATGGGTTCCAGCAGAAGCCGGGAGCCAAGTCCAACCGGATCGCCGACCAGATCCAGGTCACCGCAGGACTCAAGGATCCACTGCCGGAGTTCATCCAGAGTGAGCAGTCGGTGGTGGTGAACGGCTATGGGGCCTTCGTGGTGCAGAACATCGGCGCCGGCGGAGCTCCGGACCGGCTGGTCGATGTGTTGGCCAACGGCCCGGTATCCCCGGCGCCACAAGGTGTGCAACGATTCGAATGGGACCCGAAGGAGCATCATTGGGCCTCGGCGTGGGCCAGGGGAGACGTGGTGTCGACGTCCATGGTGCCGGCGGTCTCCACCAGCTCGGGCGTTGTCTTCCTCAACGGCTACACCAAGGCCGACGGCTGGGAAGTCACCGGCTTGGATTGGAAGACGGGAGAAACCGTGCACCGCACCATATTCGGTCAATCAAACCTGGGTAACGGTGCTTATGCGCTGATCGAAGGCATGCCCAACGGGGATCTGCTCTTCAACAGCGTGGGCGGTCCGTTCCGCGCGAAGATCGTCGGCTAATCGCTGCTTTCACCAAGGTCGCGAACTTCGCGGACGGCTCGGATCAACGTTTCCGGGTCGGGTGACAGGCCGGCGAGAATCGTGTGCACGCCGGACAATCCGGCGCGGTCGAGCAGGCTCTTCTCGTTGGTCACCCATTCGCCGCGCGCGGCCAGCACCGCATGGGCGTACTCCAAGGCTGCCACCGCCAGCAGCCCGGCGCACTGGGCCACCCGGCCGAGCGGTGCATGGTTCTCCTGGGCGTAGTGCAGGTTCAGTGCGGCGCGTGCCGACCACACATCGGGTGCTGATTCACGAAGCGCCGCAGGATAATCCGGACACGGAAGGATGCCGTGTAGCACCTTGTTGATGGCGAGCTCGCCCACCACCAGGTAGCTGGGGATTCCCGCGAGGTGAAACATCAGCGGCTCAATGTGGAACTCGCCGCGCTCCGCGCGCACCAGTTGTTCCTTGACGTCCGCCAGGTCGCGGTAATGCACATCGACACCGCGGCCTTCGATGTGTAGCCAGGCGCCGCCGTTGAATACTCCGCTGCCCCATGCGCCGGTTTCGGAGACCTCGCCCTCCCACCCGATCTGGCGCAGGTTCTCGGGATTGAACGTGCCACGGTAGTAGATCGCCAGGTCCCAGTCGCTGTCCGGGCGGTGGGTTCCCTGTGCGCGGGAGCCGCCCAGAGTCACCGCTTCGACCGAGGGAAGCGCCGCCAGATGATCGGCGACGGAACCGAGGAATGCGGCGTCAGAGGTGGTCATCGTGCGGCGACGCCGACCAGGGCCTCGACGGTTGCGATGAGCGCGGCGCGATGAGCGGACAGCCGTTCGGGAGAGAAGGGCTCGGAGTCGGCGAGGCCGCGCAGGGCCGGAGATGCGCCCAGCCAGGCGGTGGTCAGCCCGAGGGTGAGGGCCAAAATATCGGCCGGCTCCACATCGGCCGCCGGCACGGTCTGGGCGATGGCTTCGACTTTGGCGGCGTAGGCGGCGGTCTCGGCGGGGCCTGCGAGGGGCCGTTCCAGCTGGGCCCAGGTGGCGAGTCTCAGGTGTTCGGGATGCTTGATCAGGTGGTCGAACAGGGCGCCCGCGTATCCCGGTAGATCGTCGGGAGTGAACGGAACGGCGTCCGACATTCGCTGTATGGAATGCGCGACGACGGTGTCGAACAGCGTTTCCTTGTTGGTGTAGTAGACGTACAGCAGACGCTTGTTGGCCTCCGCGGCCGCTCCGATCCGGTCGACGCGCGCCCCGGCCAGCCCGTGCTCGGCGAACTCCGCGAACGCGGCATCGAGCAGCCGCTTCTTGGTCGCGGAGGCATCGGGCGGCATGTCATGAGCGTAGAGGTAGCCCTCCACATCATTTCGGCAGCGCACCGGCCAGGGCAGCGGCTGATCCCTGCCGGTGCGCCCCCCGTCAGGCCAGGTGGCTGTTGAACCAGTCGGCGATATGGCCGACGGTGCGGTCGACGATGTCGGGCTGGTCGTAGTACTGGAAGTGGTTGGTGCCGTTCTCCCAGATGAGCTTCTTGTCGGCGGTGGGAATCGATTCGAAGTGCCGTCGTGCCGCTGCCGGGTTCATGCAGGTGTCGGAGTGGACGACCAGCGCGGGCTTGTGCAGCGCGGCGGCGCCGGGCACGGTGGTGTAGTCGAAATGGTCCAGGTCGCTCATGATGGCGTAGCGGTTTTCCCAGCCCTTGAGCGTCCAGGATCCGTACCAGCTCCACACCAACGGTCCGGGTAGCCCGGCGTCGGACCCGGCGACCGGGTCACCGAGGTCGGGGGAAACCAAGGGTGCGTAGATGACCTCGCCGGTGTCCTCATAGCGTGCCTTGGCATCGCGGGCCCGTTCAAGCCTGGCCTCCAGGAGTGCTTCCAGCTGTTCGGTGGTGGGCGCGGTTGCCGGGTCGAACGGGTTCTCGCTGACACCGGCGGCAATCATGAACAGGTCGGTTTCGCGATCGCGGTAGTAGCCGGTTACCGCTGCGACAGCCTTGATCCGGTCGTCGTACGAGGCGATGTCCAACATCTCGGGCCCGCCCTGGCAGATGCCTGCGCCGAAGACGCGCGATGCGTCGACGTCGTCGCGCGTCAGTAGGTAGTCGATGGCGGCGACGGCATCTTCGTTCTTCATCTTCGGGTTCTCGAGGCGCCGTGGGGTGCCGCCGCTCTCACCCACGGTGCGTGGGTCGAACGCCAGAGCCAGGAAGCCTTCGTCGGCCAGCCGGGTGGCGTAGTGGATCGGAGCTTGTTCCTTCTCGAACGAATAGGGGCCGAGCAGGACAACGGCAGGGAAGGGGCCGTCGCCGTGAGGGCGGTGGACGACACCGACGATGTCCTCGCCATGCGAGGGGAAGGTGACCTTTTCGGGTGTGTAGTTGCCGTGGTGTGGCATTCGCTTCTCCGGGTTCTCGGGCGAGGTGCTTGTCGCCTATCGGGCGTGTTCTGACGACACCAGCATACATAGTATGTATCTAGTTAGTTACCTTGCTGACTCAAAATTTCGCACGGCAGATAATCGAACAAATGTTCGATACACTGGCGGGGTGGGTTGGTCGCATGGTCCCCCGACATGGGCGGAAATGGAGCGGGTGCTCGATGGGCGCCTCAATCCTCATGCCCCGCCGGGCGACGGTGGGGACGGTCCGGCGTGGAGTCGAAAGCGCCTGCCCTATGAGCCACCCACTCGGGAACGCGGACGGTCGACGGTGCCCTATGCGGAGTTACACGCGCATTCGGCGTTCAGTTTTCTCGACGGTGCCAGCCTGCCGGAGGAGATGGCGCAGGAGGCCGCGCGCCTGGATCTCAGGGGGCTGGCCATCACCGACCACAACGGTTTCTACGGGGTGGTCCGTTTCGCGGAAGCCGCCAAGGAACTCGGCCTGCCTACCGTGTTCGGGGCGGAGCTATCCCTTGGCGGGCAAGGCAACACGGAGGACTCGGTACATCTGCTGGTGTTGGCGCGCGGCCAGGAGGGGTATCGGAGGTTGTCGCGACAAATGGCGGCCGCGCACCTGTCGGGCGGAACCGCCAAAGATCGAAAGGGCAAGCCGCGCTACGACCTTGATGTGCTCGCCGAGGCGGCAGGAGGGCATTGGCACGTTTTGACGGGATGCCGCAAGGGGCACGTGCGACGGGCGCTTGCCCACGGCGGGCCCGTCGCGGCCAAGCGGGCGCTGGCGGATCTGGTCGACCGATTTGGTGCCGATCGCGTCAGCGTCGAGCTCAGCAGACATGGCCACCCGGACGAGGATGAGCGCAACGCAGAGCTTGCCGTGCTGGCTCCGGGGTTCGGTCTCGGCGTCATCGCCACCACGGCAGCGCATTTCGCCACACCCGAGAGCGGCCGCCTGGCCATGGCGATGGCGGCGGTGCGGGCACGCAAGAGCCTCGATGACGCGGCGGGCTGGCTGGCTCCGATGGGAGGGGCACATCTGCGTTCCGGCGATGAGATGGCGCGGTTGTTTTCTCACTGCCCAGAGGTGGTGACGGCAGCCGCTGAGCTGGGAGAGGCGTGCGCCTTCGACCTGCGGCTCATCGCTCCGCAGTTGCCGCCGTTCGATGTTCCGCCCGGTCACACCGAGGACAGCTGGTTGCGGCACCTGGCTCTGGAAGGTGCCGCACGCCGATACGGTCCCCGGGTGGGCGCGGAGAAAGCCTACGCTCAAATCGAGCGCGAGCTGGAAATCATTGCGCAGCTGAATTTTCCGGGCTACTTCCTGGTGGTGCACGACATCACCCAGTTCTGCCGTCGCAGCGACATCCTGTGCCAGGGGCGTGGCTCCGCCGCCAACTCGGCGGTCTGCTACGCGCTCGGTGTCACCAATGTGGACCCGGTGGCCAACGGGCTGTTGTTCGAGCGGTTCTTGTCGTCGGCTCGCGATGGGCCGCCGGACATCGACATCGATATCGAATCGGACGAGCGGGAACAGGCCATCCAGTACGTCTACAACAAGTACGGCCGTGAGTACGCGGCGCAGGTGGCCAACGTGATCACCTACCGTGGGCGAATGGCCGTGCGAGACATGGCCAAAGCCCTGGGGTTCGCGCAGGGGCAACAGGACGCTTGGAGCAAGCAGCTCGGGCACTGGGGCGGTACGGCCGATGCGGCGGAGGTCGACGGCATTCCGCCGCAGGTGATCGACCTGGCTCAGCAGATCAAGAATTTTCCCCGGCACATGGGCATCCATTCGGGTGGCATGGTCATCTGTGATCGCCCGCTGGCCGATGTGGTGCCTGTCGAATGGGCGCGCAAGGAGAACCGTAGCGTGCTGCAATGGGACAAGGACGATTGCGCGGCAGTGGGTTTGGTCAAGTTCGATCTGCTCGGGCTCGGCATGCTCTCGGCACTGCACTATTGCATCGACCTGGTCCGCGAGCACAAGGGCATCGCGGTAGACCTGGCTCACATCGACCTGAAGGAGGAGGCGGTCTACGAGATGCTGGCCCGTGCCGATTCGGTGGGGGTGTTCCAGGTGGAGTCGCGCGCTCAGATGGCCACGCTGCCCCGGTTGAAGCCCAAGTGTTTCTACGACTTGGTGGTGGAGGTGGCGTTGATCCGGCCCGGGCCCATCCAGGGCGGATCGGTGCATCCATACATACGGCGGTACAACAAGATCGACAAAGACTGGAAGCACGACCATCCCTCCATGGCGGCCGCGCTGGACAAGACCCTGGGGGTGCCGCTGTTTCAGGAGCAGCTGATGCAGCTCGCGGTGGATGTGGCCGGCTTCAGTCCCGCCGAATCCGATCAGCTGCGCCGGGCCATGGGGTCCAAACGCTCACCGGAACGGATGGAGCGCCTTCGGGCCAGGTTCTACGAGGGCATGCGGGACCTGCACGGCATCACCGGTGAGCTGGCCGATCGGATCTACGAAAAGCTCTACGCCTTTGCCAATTTCGGTTTCCCGGAGAGTCACGCGCAGAGCTTCGCCTCGCTGGTGTTCTATTCGTCCTGGTTCAAGCTGCATCATCCTGCCGCGTTCTGCGCGGCCCTGCTACGCGCACAGCCCATGGGCTTCTACTCGCCGCAGTCCCTGGTGGCCGATGCGCGTCGGCACGGTGTCACCGTGCACGGCCCCGATGTGAACGCCAGCCTGTCGTATGCGACGTTGGAGAACGCAGGGCTGGAGGTGCGGATCGGCCTGGGCGCCGTTCGCCATATCGGAGACGATCTGGCGAAGGCGATTGTCGAGGAACGAAAAATGCATGGTCCCTTCGCCTCCCTGCTCGACCTGACCGGCCGCATCCAGCTGACCACGGCACAGGTCGAGGCTCTGGCCACCGGAGGGGCGCTGAGCTGCTTCGGCATGTCGCGGCGTGAGGCGCTGTGGGTGGCGGGCGCTGCGGCCGCGCAACGCCCTGATCGACTGCCCGGAGTCGGGGTGTCCTCACGGATTCCGGAACTTCCGGCGATGGGTGAGGTGACACAGGCTGCCGCCGACGTGTGGGCCACCGGGGTCACCCCCGACGCGTACCCCACCCAGTTCCTTCGGGAGCGGCTCGACGAGTTGGGTGTTGTTCCGGCCAAGGGGCTCTTCGACGTTCCGGACGGGTCGCGGGTGTTGGTGGCGGGGGCGGTCACCCACCGTCAACGACCGGCCACGGCTGCCGGGGTAACGTTCATCAACCTTGAGGATGAGACGGGCATGGTGAACGTGGTGTGCTCGGTGGGCCTGTGGGCGCGCCACCGCAAGCTGGCGGTGAGCGCGCAGGCGTTGATCATCCGCGGCCAGGTCCAGAACGCCAGCGGCGCCATTTCCGTGGTGGCCGACCAGCTGCGGCCATTGGATCTTCGGATTCGGTCCACCTCGCGGGACTTCCGTTGACCCCCTGCCGAGATGACATTGGCGCTGGTGAATTGCGGGTAGCGACCAGCATGGATGTCATCTCGGCGGCGTGGAAACCGCCTGCCCTGCGAATCCGTGCTGACGCCAAGCCTCGTACGCCGCGATGGCCGCGGCATTGGACAGGTTGAGTGATCTACGCCCGGGCAGCAGCGGGATGCGTACCTTCTCGGTGACGTGTGGATCGGCCAGGACCTCGGGGTCCAGGCCGGTGGGCTCGGGACCGAACAGCAGCACATCGCCCGGCTGATAGGCGATATCGGTGTAGCTGACGTCGGCATGCGCGGTGAAGGCATACACCCGCTGTGGTCTCAGTGATTCCCAAGCAGCGGAAAGACTCTCGTGGACCGTCACCGACGCCATGTCGTGATAGTCCAGGCCGGCGCGCCGGACCTTGGCCTCCGACAGATCGAACAGCGGCTGCACCAGATGCAGCTCGCACCCGGTGCCCGCCACCATCCGGATCGCGTTCCCGGTGTTGGGAGCGATCCGTGGCTCATGGAATATCACGCGAAACACCCCACTATCTTGCGGCAAGGCGTGCAGTGTTCGACGCGACGGGGTGCTACAGCTTGTATCGGAAGTACCCCATGGCAAGAAACAACACCACGAAGACTCCAAGCCCCAATCCTGCGACCACGCTCTTGAGGGCTAGTGAGATACATACGATGGCGACTAGCGGGGCGACCGCCCAATAGAGCCATTTCTGGAGAACGCTCTCGCGTGGTTCTGCGAATATGCAGATGCCTCCGCTCACCGCCGCCATCAAGGCCACATAGAACTCGGGATCCGGCGCCCTCACGTCCGACACTCTATGTTGAGGCAGGTTCTGAGTAGCTCGATCCCATTCGGAGGGAAGGGATGTCCGACTCGGAACACAGATCACGGTTTCCCTGCCCCTGCGGTTGGGGCACGATGGAGCCATGGGCAGCCCGGTGACATACCAGTGCGGGGCTGCCGGTGATGTGGGGTGGGAGTCGGTGACCCGATCGGTCGACGCCACACTGGCCGGGATTGTGCACGAATACACCGAGTTCCGCGAGTACTCCGACAAACCCGTCGACCGTCGCGAGGTTGCCGGTGTCGACCCGGTGCTCATTATCGAGTTCGGCGATCCGCTGCTGGTCACCGATGCCGCGGACACGCAGTCTCCGCGGATGTGGCAGTCATTCGGTGCCGGTGCGTGTCAGGGGCCCACTGCTACCTTGCATTCGGGAATGCAACACTGCCTTGAAGTGCGGTTGACGCCGCTGGGGATGTACCGGATGACCGGTCTGCCGATGAGCGATATCAGCAATCGTGCGGTCAGTCTCGAAGACCTGTTCGGCGACGAGGGTCGGCACCTACCCGAACGACTTGCGGCGCAAAATGATTGGTCTCTCCGATTCGATCTGCTGGATTCGATGTTGGCGCGCGCGGCGGCAAATGGCCCAGAGCCCGACCCCGAGGTGGCCTGGGCGTGGCGACTGCTGAGCCAAACCCATGGAACGGCGTCTGTCGGCGAGATAGTGGCCGAGACCGGTTGGAGTCGCGCTCGATTGGCGAAGCGCTTCTGCGGCCAAGTCGGTCTGACTCCCAAGGCGGCCGCACGTGTGCTTCGCTTTGGTCGGGCGATGACGCTGCTGGCCGCGCCGGGTCATCGATCGCTCGCCTCGATCGCATTGGCGTGCGGCTATTTCGATCAGGCGCACTTCAACCGCGATTTCAGGATGTTCGCGGGGTGCTCACCGACGGAGTTGGCCGCGCTGCGGTACGCGGACCTTCCTGGCATACACGATCCGGGTATTTGCGAAACATTTGTACAAGACGAGGGCACATCGCGGGCCTAACGTCGCTGCCGTCACACACATTCGGCAGAGAGGAATTCACGATGACCGGCGAACCGACCTTCTTCGAGATCGGAGTGCCCGATGCGGTACGTGCACAGAAGTTCTACCAGGGGCTCCTGGCCTGGGCGCCACACGCGATGGGCGAGGGTGGGCAGGCCTGGCTCGAAACGGGTGGTATCAACGGCGGACTGCACGGTGACGACGAGGACCGCCGGATCGACATGTTCTTCGGGGTGCCCGACATTGACGCGGCCGTCCTGACCGTTCGTGAACTCGGCGGTGAGGCGGAGGATCCCGGGCCGGAGGAGCCGGGCTTCGGACGCTTCGTCTTCTGCAAGGACGATCAAGGCGTGCGATTCGGGCTGCACCAGCGCTCCGGCAGCTTCGCCTGAGCGACCCGCACGCGCACGGCCACCCGTCGCACCCGAGCGGCATGATGGCAGTCATGGCCGAGCACTGGACTGACCGAGAGATCACGGCAGAGACCTTCTACGACGAGGACCTCCGCGAACTGCACACCGAGCGTGTGGTTTTCACCGAGTGTGACTTCAGCGGAGCCAATCTCACGGAGTCGCTGCATGTCGGCTCGGCCTTCCGTAACTGCACCTTCCGGCGCACCTCGCTGTGGCATTCGGAGTTCCGGCAGTGCAGCTTGCTCGGTTCGACACTCACCGATTGCCGGGTGCGCCCGTCGAAGTTCACCGAAACCGACTTCACGCTGTCGTCGCTCGGCGGGCTCGATCTGCGCGAGATGGACCTGTCGGATTGCCGTTTCCGCGAGGCCAACCTGGTGGGCACCGACATGCGTAAGGCCAACCTGCACGGTGCCGACTTCACCGGCGCCCGCACCCAGAACCTCAAGCTTGACGGCGCCGATCTGCGCGGTGCCCGGGTCGACCCGACGTTATGGACCACCGCCGCCCTGATCGCCGCGAAAGTCGATCTGCCCCAGGCCATCGCATTCGCCGCCGCTCATGGGTTGGACGTGCACGGAGGCTAGGCCCAGCCCGGGAAAATCAGCCCTTGAGGCGGATGCGCCAGCGCACGAACCCGGCCATCACCAGCGAGAGCAGCGCCAGGATGCCCATGTCGAACAGCCAGGTTCCGGCATCGTGGTTCCACAGCTCGTCTTGCGGGCCCACCGGCACCAGCTTGCGTAGGTCGCAGGTGGCGGCCGTTGCGGCGAAGCCCCAGCGAGACGGGAACAGGAACGAAAGTTGTTCCAGCCCGGCCCGTCCCGTCACCGGGATGAGGCCACCGCTGAACACGATCTGCGTCATGGTGGCGATCACCAGCATCGGCATCACCTGCTCGGCCGAGGTGGCCAGCGAGGACAGCACCAAACCCAGCACGGTGGCCGCGCAAGCGGTCGCCGCGACGGCCACCCACAGTTCGAAGTTGGCGCTGCCCAGTAGCACCGCACCCTGTGTGGGTCCGCCGCGAATGATCACGATGACGGCGGTCATGATGGCCGACTGCACGATGGCAGCCCCGCAGTAGGTGATGATCTTGGCCAGCAGATAGGCCGTGGCCGAGAGGCCCACCGCCTGTTCTCGGCGGAAGATCACCCGTTCGCCGATCAGGTCGCGGATGGTCAGCGCCAGACCCAGGAAGCTCGCGCCCAGGTTGGTCAGCGCCAGCAGCAGCCCTGGTTCGTTCGGGTTGTCGGGCAGTGCCACATTGAAACCGGCGCTGCCGGGTACCGACAACACCAGTCCGGCAAGGACAAACGGCAGTAGCGCCAGGAAGATGAAGTACCCGCGGTCCGCCAGGATCAGCCGCCCTTGGCGGCGTGCCACCGTGGAGACCTGCCGTAGCAGGCTGGTCTTGGGCGGCTTGCCCAGATCGCCTGGCGGGGTCGCCGCGGTGACGGGTTTGTTCGCGGCGGGATGCCGTGACAGATACGCCTGGTGCACGCCATCCGGATCGGCCGCGGCGTTGGCGAAGATGTCGGCCCAGTCGGTGGTGCCCATCTCCTGACCGATGCTGCGGGGCGGGCCGCAGTAGGCCGTCTTGCCGCCGGGGGCCAGCAGCAGCACCTGGTCGCAGTAGCTCAGATAGGTCAGCGAGTGCGTCACCACCACAACCACGCGGCCCGCATCGGCGAGTTGGCGCATCAGGCTCATCACCTGACGGTCCAGCGCGGGATCCAAACCGGACGTGGGCTCGTCGAGGATCAGCAGGGACGGCCCGGTCAGCAGCTCCATCGCGACCGAGGCGCGCTTGCGCTGTCCGCCGGACAGCTTGTCGACCCGGGTCTCGGCGTGCTTGGTCATCTCGAGTTCCTCAAGAACCCGGGACACCACCTGCTCGCGGTCTTCCTTGGTGGTATCCGGCGGTAGTCGCAGCTCGGCGGCGTAATGCAAGGCCTGGCTGACGGTCAGCTGCGGGTGCACCACATCGTCCTGGGGCACCATGCCGATGCGGTTTCGCATCACGGCGTACTCGGCGTGCACGCCGTGCCCTTCGAACGACACCTTGCCGGCCGACGGCTGGGTGTTGCCGACGATCAGGCGGGCCAGCGTGGACTTGCCGGCGCCCGAAGGGCCGATCACGGCGGTCAGCGAGCCGGGCCCGGCCGAGAAGCTGATGTCGTCGAGCAGTTTCTTGCCGCCCTCGACGGTGAAGTCGATGCCCTGCACCTCAAGGCCACCGACCCGGGTGGCCGTCGTGGGTTTGACGAGCGTCCCGTCCTGGACAACGAGGTCGACGTTACCGATGGTGACGGTGTCGCCCTCGTGGAGCAACGACTGCTCGACCTGGACACCGTTGACGAAGGTGCCGTTGATGGTGTGCAGGTCCTGGATCTCCAGGCCACCGGCGGTCGGGAGCAACAATGCGTGGTGACGGGAGGCCAGCACGTCATTGACGACGATGGTGTTGTCGGGGGCGCGGCCGACGGTGATCGCCCCGGGGCTCGGCTTCGGTGCGCCACCGATGCCGAGCGCGCGCATCGCACGGGTACCGAAGGGTTCCACCGGCTCGTTGGAGTAGGACGCGGGCACCGGAGTGGGTCCTGACGGGTACTGCTGACGCGGCCGGGTGGGTCCCGAGGTACTGGGCGTCCCATAGGTCGGCGGGCCCGAGGGCGGAGCTCCGTACGGATGCTGCTGGCTGGGCGGCTGACTGTATGTCTGCGGAGCAGACTGGTAGCCGCCGGTGGGGTAGTGCTGCTGTGCGCTTTGATACGGCTGCTGCACACCGGTCTGTTGCACCTGCTGCGGTCCGGACAGGTAACCGCGCATAGTCGGGGGAGCGATCCCGAGCTGTGTCTCGCCACCCAGCCCGCCGAGCGCGAACGTCAGCCGCGGACCGCCTGGATCACCCAGGTTGATCACGGTGTCATCGCGGACCTCGACCCAACCGACCTGGCGGCCGTTGACGAAGATGCCGTTGAGGCTGCGCTGGTCTTCGGCGATCCATTTGCCGTCGACAAACCTGATTATCAGGTGAATACGCGACACCAACGGGTGCGTGATGCGTACATCGGCGTGGATATCGCGGCCGATATGGATGTCGTGCCCGGGTGCGAACTTTCGTTCGTCACCATCGAATACCACGGTGAGAGTGGGTGCTTCCCGACCAGTCATCGCCACCGACTGTATCGGGTCGCGGCGGGCGGTCGGCCCTCCCGCGCCGGAGGTTCACAGGTGCCGGGGCAGAAGTTCACAGGTTATGCAGTAGAAACACTGGCGAGACGCCGCGGGAGGGCCACGGCGTCTCCGTGTCAGTTGGCGACCGTGAACCGCACCCGTCGGTGCGTGGGTCGTTCGAGTTCGTCGGCCACGGCCACGGCGAAATCCTCGGCAGAGATGGATGGACCTGCCGGGGAATCGCCGGCCACGCGATAGGAACCCGTGCGCTCGCCCGGTTCGATCAGCGGCGCGGGTGAAAGGTAGACCCAGTCGACATCCTGGTCGGACAGTTCGAGGGATTCCAGAGCGGAGGCGTGAGCGAGGGCCTCGGCACGGTATGAATCGGGGAACTCCGGTGAATCGACCAGGCGCTTCCCGTCGTCCAGCAGTGAGCCTGCACCACCAACGACGAAGAGCCGCGTGCCGTGCACATTCGCGGCGGCGGTGGTGATCGCGTCGACGAACTCGCTGGGGGCGCCCCCGGAGCGGCTCGGGCCTATCGCGGACACGACGGCGTCATGCCCGGCAGCCACGTCCTCGACCAGGGTGGCATCGGCAAGCGTCCCCGGCTGGGTCTGCTCGCCGCCCCGCCGGCTGTACCCCGTCACCGCATGCCCGCGGGCGCGCAGCTCGGCGGCGATACGTGACCCGACCATGCCGGTGGCACCAAATATTGCGATCTTCATGAGAATCGGTCCTTCCTCCAACGGTGTGAACTCCCCAAAAATATCTATTGGTAACTTGGTACCTCAAAGTAACTAATGGAGTGTTCTCATGTATGACTCATCACAGCCCGCCTGGGTGGGAAACGCACTCGATCCGGATTGCCCCACCCGGATCGTGCTGGACCGGATTGGGGACAAGTGGACGGTGTTGGTGGTGGCGGCGCTTGCTGATGGCCCGCTGCGGTTCACCGTGCTGCGTGAGCGGATCGGCGGCATCACCGGCAAGGTGCTCACCTCGACGTTGCGGTCGATGCTGCGTGACGGGCTGGTGGTACGCACGGCGTACGCGACTGTGCCGCCGAAGGTGGAATACGAACTGACCGATTTGGGGAGTTCGCTGCGTCAGCCCATTGACGAGTTGAGGTTGTGGGCCGAGCGCCACGTCGCGCACATCGTGCGCAACCGAGACACACACGATGCTGGTCAGCCGCCGGCGCCGCAGCCTAGGTCAGCACGCAGTGAGTTTTGCTGAATATTGTTGCCATGCATTGATTGCAGTGGGTGCACCGTGAATGAGCCTCCCGATCGGCCGCCACTCGATTCACCAGGTCGGGATCTGCCAACAGCGCGCGGCCCATGGCGACGAACTCGAATCCCTCGGCCATCGCCAGATCCATCGACTCGCCGCCGGTGATGCCGCCCAGCAGAATCAGCGGCATGTCCAGTTCGGCACGGAAGCGGCGGGCATCGTCGAGCAAGAACGCGTCGCGGTAGGGGTACGACCGGAAGAACTTCTTTCCGGTCAGGCGCACGCCCCACCCCATCGGTTTGGGGAAGCCCTTGGCGAGCTCACGGATCGGCACGTCGCCACGGAACAAGTACATGGGATTGACTAGGGAGCTGCCCGCGGTCAGCTCCAGGGCGTCAAGCCCGCCGTCCTCCTGTAACCAGGTGGCCGTCTGCAGCGATTCTTCGATGGGGATGCCACCGCGAATGCCGTCGGTCATGGTCAGCTTCGCGGTCACGGCGAGCCGGTTACCGGCTACCTCGCGTACTGCCTGAACCACCGCGCGTGCCACCTTGGCGCGGTTGGCCAAAGAGCCGCCGTATTCGTCCCCCCGCCGGTTGAATAGCGGGCTCAAGAACGAGCTCACGAAATATCCATGGCCCAGATGGATTTCGACGGCGTCGAACCCGGCCTCGATGGCCAGTCGGGCCGCGTTCGCATGTGCCGCGATGACGCCCTCGATGTCGGAGGCGCTGGCCTGGCGTGCGAACTTCATGCCCAGCGGATTGAAGAACCGGATCGGGGAGAGGGCAGGTGATCCGTTGGATCGGGCGTTGGCCACCGGGCCGGCGTGGCCGATCTGGGCCGACACCGCGGCGCCGGTGTCGTGGATGGCATCGGTGAGGCGTCGCAGCCCGGGAATGGCCTCCTCGCGCATCCAGACCTGGCCGTACTCGGTGCGTCCCTCGGGAGCCACCGCGCAGTAGGCGACGGTTGTCATGCCGACCCCACCCAGGGCAGGCCTGCGGTGATACTCGATGAGATCGTCGGTGACGAAGGCGTCGGGGGAGGCGGCCTCGAAGGTCGCCGCCTTGATCGTCCGGTTGCGCAGCGTGATGGGGCCGAGCCGCGCAGGCGCCAGCACATCGGGAACTCCAGCGGCGTCACTGCCCATGGGCGGGAGATTACGCCGCGACATCGGGCCGCGAATTCTGGATGCGGACTCCTACTTTTCGGTCAACCGGGTGGATGTACGTTCGTTTCATGACCTCCCTGAATCTGTCGGCCGACGAAGTTCTGACTACCACCCGTTCGGTGCGCAAGCGCCTCGACTTCGACAAGCCCGTCGAGCGTGCGGTTGTCGAGGAATGCCTGAACATCGCCATGCAGGCGCCGACGGGCTCCAACCATCAGGGCTGGCACTGGGTGATCGTGGAGGACGCCGAGAAGAAGAAGGCCATCGCCGACATCTACCGCGAGGGCTGGAACAAGTACGCCAAGGGCGCGGGCGCCACCTACGCCGAGGGCGATACCCGGGCAGAGCGCAAGGAGAAGGTCGTGGATTCGGCCGGCTACCTCGCCGAGAACTTCGAGCGGGCGCCACTCTTCCTCATCCCGTGCATCGAAGGTCGCCTGGACAACCTGCCGGTGGTCGGTGGGGCGTCGTCGTGGGGATCGCTGCTGCCCGCGGTGTGGAGCTTCATGCTCGCGGCCCGCAACCGTGGTTTGGGATCGGCCTGGACCACGTTGCACCTCATGGACGACGGCGAGCAGCGCACCGCCGACATTCTGGGCATCCCCTTCGAGAAGGTGACTCAGGGTGGTTTGTTCCCCATCGCCTACACCGTTGGCACCGACTTCCGGCTCGCCAAGCGTCAGCCGCTCGCCGACGTCCTGCACTGGGACACTTGGTGATCACGTGGTGGATACTGACTCGGTGACTTCGGCAACGGCGACTCGACTTGACGGTAAGGCCACCCGCGACGAGATCTTTGTGGAGCTGGCCACTCGTGCCGCTGCGCTGACGGCGGCGGGCAAGACACCGGGCCTGGGCACCATCCTGGTGGGGGATGACCCAGGCTCGCACGCCTACGTCCGTGGCAAGCACGCCGACTGCGCCAAGGTCGGCATCAACTCGATTCGCCGTGACCTGCCCGCCGACATCGATCAGGCCACCCTTTGCGCCACCATCGACGAGCTGAACGCCAACCCGGACTGCACCGGATACATCGTGCAGCTGCCGTTGCCCAAGCATCTCGACGAGAACGAGGCGCTGGAGCGCATCGATCCCGACAAGGACGCCGACGGTCTGCACCCGACGAACCTGGGCCGGCTGGTGCTCGGCAAGGAGGCTCCGCTTCCCTGCACGCCCCGCGGGATCGTGTATCTGCTGCGCCGCTACGACGTCAAGCTCGACGGGGCACACGTCGTGGTGATCGGGCGCGGCGTCACGGTGGGGCGTCCCCTCGGACTGCTACTGACCCGGCGTTCGGAGAACGCGACAGTCACCCTGTGCCACACCGGAACCCGTGATCTGGCCGCCCTGACCCGGCAGGCCGACATCATCGTCGCGGCTGCCGGCGTGCCCCATATGGTGACCGCGGACATGGTCAAACCGGGCGCGGCGGTCATCGACGTGGGTGTCAGCCGCGTCGACGACAAGCTGACCGGTGACGTGGCCGAGGACGTCTGGGATGTCGCAGGGTATGTGTCGCCGAATCCCGGTGGGGTCGGCCCGTTGACCCGAGCCTTCTTGCTCACCAACGTGATCGAGCGAGCGGAACGTTCGTGACAGCCCTGCAGCCGGAGTCACGCGGCCTTCTTACGGCCGCGCTCGATGCCGTCCGCCGCTTCGCCCGCGCGCAGTGGCCGATCCTGGTGGTGTCGGCCGTGTTCCTGGTGGCGCTGGGATTGGTGATCGCCGATCGCTGGCGACGCGGCGCACTGGTCGTGGGAATCGCCGTGGGTGTCGCGGCCGCGCTGCGGCTGGTGCTCACCGATGAGACCGCGGGGCTATTGGCGGTGCGCAGCAAGAGCTTTGATGTCGGTGCCCTCAGTGCCGTCGCCGCGACGATGGTCTACCTGGCGTTGACGATCGATCCGCTGGGCACCGGGTAGGCGCTATTTGAGCAGCTGCGCCGAGCGCGCGATAGCGTCGGCCTGCTCGCCGAAGAACTGCTCCGACGGTTCACCGCTGGGGCTGCCGGTGTTGCTCGTGGCGATCTGCCAGCGCTGATCGCCCTGCCCGACGAACGCCACATAGATTTTCGGTGTGGTGGCCGCCGGAGGCTTGCCTTCAGCGGCCACCGGCTTCTCCAGTTCCAGGCTTGCCGAGGCCCCGGCCAGGTTGGGGCCATCCCATGAGTCTCGTTTGTCCGCAGTGACTTTCGATTGACGAGTCTTGACGAACTCGCTCACTGCGTCGGCGTTGGACCCGGCCAACCAGCCCTTCACTTCGGGGGCGTCGTCGGACGGTGTCAACTTGCGGATGCGCACGTACTGGGCGAATTCGGACGACTCCCACTTGGGCCGCACCTGGTAGGTCACCAGTCCCTTGTTGTTGTGCACCCCGTCGGCGAAGGCCACCCAGTCATGCGGGAGGGTGATGTAGATGCCCAGCTCGGGAATGAACTGCCGGGTATGCCGCTCGGCCGGCGCCCCGGTGGCGGTGGACTCGGACTCGCTCTTGGTGTCCGACGACGGCCCACCGGATCCGCAGCCGGTGAGTGCCGGGGCCAGGAGTGTGGTGGTGACAAAGAGGGCAGCCAGGAGGCGGCGATCCGTATGCACGGGTACACCGTAGCGGCACCGGGCATGTTCGTCTCTGTGAATTGAGGCACCCGATCTGGGGCTATGCCTATTGGTTCAGCGTCGCGCGAATACTCACGGTGACGTACGGCAGCGCCAGGCCCGTCGACTGCGCCAGTGCCGGGTGGGTGGCCAGCAGGTCGCGGACCTGCTGCAGCGTCTTCTTGCGGGCGGCTTCGGGGGCGGTGATGCAGTAGCTGCGTGAGGCCACCATATCCAGAAGTGCTTGCGGGGTAAGGTAACTCGTCCACTCGACCTGGTGGCGTTCTTGCCCGGTGAACGGTGCGGGCAGCGCACCGACGTCGGCCGAATCCGATGCGTTCTCGTGGCCGATGATGTGCCCCAGGTCCGATACCCAGCCCAGGCGTTCGTCGCGGACGTTCCACACCAGCCCCAGCCGCCCGCCGGGCCGCAGCACCCGGGCGACCTCCGGAATGGCGCGTTCGGGATCCACCCAATGCCAGGCCTGCGCCACCAGGACGGCATCGACGCTGTTGTCGGGTAGCGGTATCTCCTCGGCGGTCCCCAGCAGCGCGGGGGTGTCGGGGAGCGACGTGCTCAACACTTCAAGCATTTCCGCGAGCGGATCCACCGCGATGACGTTGAGCCCGCGCTCCACCAGGCGGGTGGTCAGCTTTCCGGTGCCGGCACCCAGATCCAGGACATCGTGTGCCCCGGGCGGCAGCAGCCAGTCGATTGCCTCCGGCGGATAGGAGGGGCGGCCCCGCTCGTAGGCCGCGGCCTGTGAACCAAACGAAAGCGACGGCTCTGCTTGTGCCTCCGGCATTCGCGCTCCTCTAGGTTCGGTGTTTACGAAGCCTGTGTTGCCTTGGCCAGTGCCAGCGTTTCCCGCACCAACTCGCTGACCGCATCGAATTCGATGAGGAACGCGTCATGACCGTGCACGGACTCGACCACCCGCAAGCCGGTACAACCGGGAAGCAGGTCTGCTAATTCCTCTTGCAGTCGCAGCGGGTACAGCCGGTCGGAGGTGATGCCGCCGACGACAACCGGGACCGGGCAGCCGCGCAGCGCCTTCTCGACGCCGCCGCGGCCGCGACCGACGTCGTGCCGGTTGAGTGACTCGGTCAAGATGACGTAGCTGCCGGCGTCGAAGCGCCGAATGAACTTGCTGCCCTGATGTTCCAGGTAGCTCTGCACCGCGTATCGGCCATCCGCCCACGGATCCTCGGGGCCTTCCGGGCCGACCTGGGGGTCGTTGCCGAACCGGGTGTCCAGCTCGACCTCGCCGCGGTAGGTCAGGTGCGCGATGCGTCGGGCGAGGTTCAGTCCCTTTTCGGGGCTGCGTCCGCTGCCGTGGTAGTCGCCACCCTGCCAGTCGGGATCGGCCTGAATGGCGGCGATCTGCGTGCTCTGGGTGCCGATCTGGTCGCCGGTGGCGCGCGCGCCAACCGCCAGCACCAGTGCCGCGTTCACCGAATCCGGGTGCATCACAGCCCATTCCAGAGCGCGTGCGCCACCCATCGACCCGCCCAGTACGGCGGCGACCTCGGTGATGCCCAGTTGCGCGAGCGCGGCGACGTCGGCGTTCACCTGGTCGCGCACCGAGACCTCGGGGAATCGTGAACCCCAGGGCTTTCCGTCGCAGGCAAGGGAAGTGGGACCGGTTGTGCCCCGGCAGCCGCCCAGGACGTTGGTGGCGATGGCGCACCACTGGTCGGTGTCGATCGCCGCGCCCGGACCGATGATTCCTTCCCACCAGCCGCCGGTGATGTGGTCGGGGCCCGCTTCGCCGACCACGTGGGAGTCGGCAGTCAGTGCGTGGCAGACGAACACCACATTGTCGCGACGCGGCGAGAGCTCCCCCCAGCTCTGTACCGCGACGATCGCGTCGTCGATGACAGCACCGCTTTCCAGCGTGATCGAACCTATTGGTACATAGGCGATCTCGTCGCCCTGGGGGAGGGCGACGTTCGGAGCCGGAAGCTGCTGTTCGATGGTCACGATGATGCCACCGCCGCGGGCTGTTTGAGGCGACGTACGGCGGCAAATCCGGCGTCGAGATCGGCCAGGATGTCGTCGATGCCCTCGATGCCGACGGCCAGCCGGACCAGCCCGGGGGTGACGCCCGAGGCCACCTGCTCGGCGGGGGCGAGCTGTGCGTGCGTCGTGGTCGCGGGGTGGATGACGAGCGAGCGCACGTCGCCGATGTTGGCGACATGGCTGTGCAGGGTCAGTGCATCGATGAAGGTCGTCGCCGCCTCGGCTCCTCCGTCCAATTCGAAGGCCAGGACGGCCCCGGCGCCCTTGGGTGCCAGTGCCTTCGCGCGCTCGTACCAGGGCGAGGTGGGCAGACCGGCGTAGTTGACGCGGGTGACCTCCGGCTGGGCCACGAGGTATTCGGCCACGCGCTGTGCGTTCTCTACGTGGCGTTGCACGCGCAGGCTCAGCGTCTCCAGACCCTGCGCGATGAGGAATGCGTTGAACGGTGAGATGGCAGGGCCGAGGTCGCGCAACAGCTGAACGCGGGCCTTGAGTGCATAGGCCGGTGCGCCCAGGTCGGCGAAGACCACCCCGTGGTAGCTCGGGTCGGGTGTGGTGAAGCCCGGATGCCGACCCTGTGTCCAGTCGAAGGTGCCGCCGTCGATGATCACGCCGCCGATTGCATTGCCATGCCCGCCAAGGTATTTGGTGGCCGAGTGCACCACGATGTCGGCACCGTGAGCCAGCGGCTGGATCAAATAGGGCGTGGCGACGGTGTTGTCGACGATGAGCGGGATGCCTGCCGCGTGTGCGATCTCCGAGATGCCCGCGATGTCGAGAATGTCGTTCTGGGGGTTGGAGATCGACTCGGCGAAGATCGCCTTGGTCTGCGGAGTGATGGCTCGGCGCCAGGACTCGAGATCATCGGGATCTTCGACGAAGGTGGTCGAAATACCCAGGCGCGGCAGTGTGTAGTGCAGCAGGTTGTACGTGCCGCCATACAGGCGCGGGCTCGACACGATGTTGTCGCCGGCCTCCGCGATGTTCACGATGGCCAGCGTCGCCGCCGCCTGTCCGGAGGCCAGCAGCAGCGCGGCCACACCACCCTCCAGGGCGGCGATGCGCTGCTCCACAACGTCCTGAGTGGGGTTACCGATGCGGGTGTAGATGTTGCCCTCTTCGGACAGTCCGAAGAGCGCCGCGGCATGCGCCGTGTCGTCGAAGACGTAGGAGGTGGTCTGGTAGATCGGCAAGGCTCGGGCATTGGTCGAGGCATCGGCGGACTGGCCCGCGTGGATCTGCTTGGTCTCGAAGGTCCACTGTGTGGGGTCGATATCGGTCATGGGGCTCTCCTGGGGGTAGTCGGGTACGGCAGTCAGGGCTGGGGACAACAGCGACAGTGACAGTGCCGACAACAGGAACGCAGGGACTTACCCCCGGGTGACGAATACTTCATCGGGCCAACCTGTCTTCTCGGGGCCCGCCATCGGACCCGCGCTTGCCGTGTGGCCGATTGCTCCGTCGACAACCTGTCGACGATTCAGTCGGCTACTCAACCTGGTCAATCACCCGGGGCACCCCACCGCGGTTGGAGGGTTGCCGACCAGCGAGCCGGGGCTTGACGCTGGTACTCATGACCGCTTAGCAGCGTATCGCAATTCACCGAATGGTTGCCACCAGGTAGTCCAAGCGCATATGGGAGCGCGATCACACGCCGTCCGCCCGCCTAGGCTCGGAGGCGACGTGATACTGAATAGGGCATCCGTGTGACCCACGGGGTACCTGAAATTTTGACCGACCAACAAGTCCGATCAACGATGCCGGGAGTGACCATGAGTGCGCAGCAGCCGACCATCATCTACACGCTGACAGACGAGGCGCCGCTGCTCGCGACGTACTCCTTCTTGCCGATCATCCGTGCCTTCGCCGGACCAGCCGGCATCGACGTCCGAACCAGCGATATCTCTGTTGCCGCCCGAATCCTTTCCGAGTTCGCCGACTACCTCCCCGAAGACCAGCAGGTTCCGGACAATCTGGCCGAGCTGGGCCGGCTGACCCAACTGCCGGACACGAACATCATCAAGCTGCCCAACATCAGCGCCTCCGTGCCTCAGCTGCTCGCCGCCATCAAGGAACTGCAGGGCAAGGGTTACAAGCTGCCCGAGTACCCCGGCGATCCGAAGAACGAGGAAGAAGAGGCCATCAAGACGCGCTACACCAAGTGTCTTGGCAGCGCCGTGAACCCCGTTCTACGCGAAGGTAACTCGGACCGCCGTGCACCGCGCGCGGTGAAGGAGTACGCGCGCAAGCACCCGCACAGCATGGGCGAGTGGTCGCAGGCATCACGTACCCACGTCGCGACCATGAAGGAGGGCGACTTCTACCACGGTGAGAAGTCGCTGACCCTGGACCGCGACCGCAAGGTCAAGATGGTGCTCACGCCCGCTGGCCGCGAGGCCAGCGAGGCCGTAGTACTCAAGCCCGAGGTCAAGCTGGGCAAGGGCGACATCATCGACAGCATGTTCATGAGCAAGAAGGCGCTCTGCGACTTCTACGAGGAGCAGATCGAGGACGCCTACAAGACCGGCGTGATGCTGTCCTTGCACGTCAAGGCCACCATGATGCGCGTCAGCCATCCCATCGTCTTCGGACACGCGGTCAAGATCTTCTACAAGGACGCCTTCGAAAAGCACCAGAAGCTGTTCGACGAGCTGGGCGTCAACGTCAACAACGGCATGTCCGATCTCTACAGCAAGATCGAGGCGCTGCCCGCCTCGCAGCACGAGGAGATCATCCGCGACCTGCACGCGTGCCACGAGCACCGGCCCGAGCTGGCCATGGTGGATTCGGCCAAGGGCATCTCGAACTTCCACTCGCCCAGCGACGTGATCGTCGACGCCTCGATGCCCGCGATGATCCGCGCCGGCGGCAAGATGTACGGCGCCGACGGCAAGCTCAAGGACACCAAGGCCGTCAACCCGGAGTCGACCTTCTCCCGGATCTACCAGGAGATGATCAACTTCTGCAAGACCCACGGCCAGTTCGACCCGACCACGATGGGCACCGTTCCCAACGTTGGTCTCATGGCGCAGAAGGCCGAGGAGTACGGCAGCCACGACAAGACGTTCGAGATCGCCGAG
Organism: Mycobacteroides saopaulense; assembly: GCF_001456355.1. Lineage (NCBI taxonomy): Bacteria > Bacillati > Actinomycetota > Actinomycetes > Mycobacteriales > Mycobacteriaceae > Mycobacteroides > Mycobacteroides saopaulense. The sequence continues at coordinate 3,446,224 of NZ_CP010271.1, read as the reverse complement.
GCAGGTGTCGCCGACATCGTCGACGTCGAGACCGGCGAGGTGCTGCTGAGCCAGAACGTCGAGGCAGGCGATATCTGGCGCATGCCGGTCGTCACCGATGCCGCCATCCAGGACTGGGTCAAGCTCGCCGTCACGCGCGGACGTGAGTCCGGCATGAACGTGGTCTTCTGGCTGGACACCGAGCGTCCCCACGAGGTCGAGCTGCGCAACAAGGTGAAGACCTACCTGGAGGACCACGACACCGAGGGCCTCAAGATCCAGATCGTTCCGCAGGTGTGGGCCATGCGGTACACGCTGGAGCGGCTGATTCGCGGCAAGGACACCATCGCGGCGACCGGCAACATCCTGCGCGACTACCTGACGGACCTGTTCCCGATCTTGGAGCTGGGCACCAGCGCCAAGATGCTGTCGATCGTGCCGCTGATGGCCGGCGGCGGGCTGTATGAGACGGGTGCCGGTGGTTCGGCACCCAAGCACGTCAGCCAGCTGGTCGAGGAGAACCACCTGCGATGGGATTCGCTGGGTGAGTTCCTGGCCCTGGCCGTCAGCCTGGAGGATCTGGGCATCAAGACCGGGAACGCCCGCGCCAAGATCCTGGCCACCACGCTGGATGCCGCGACCGGCAAGCTGCTGGAGAACGACAAGAGCCCGTCGCGCAAGACCGGCGAGCTCGACAACCGCGGCAGCCAGTTCTACCTCGCGCTGTACTGGGCGGCCGAACTTGCCGCGCAGACCGAGGACACCGAGCTGGCCGAGCTGTTCGCGCCGCTGGCCAAGCAGCTGGTCGAGAACGAGGACACGATCGTCGCCGAGCTCAACGCGGTGCAGGGTGGCCCGGTCGACATCGGCGGGTATTACCAGCCGGATCCGGAGAAGACCAGCGCGGCAATGCGCCCGAGTGCGACCTTCAACTCCGTGCTGGCGTCCGTAGAGGTCTAGCGCGCCTCGATTTCACCTCAACCGACACGCCGCGTTCTGACGCGTTTCCCGAGAGGGACGCGCAGAACGTGGCGTGTCGACGTTGTCGAGGGGTCTAGACGGCGTCGGAGGCCGCGCTGCGCTTGGCCGCGACCAGCGGATCGATCAGGTCGGTGATCACCTCGGTGACTTGGCCCGGCGCCTCCAGCATGGGCACATGTCCCATGCCCGCCAAGGTGATCCGTCGTGCGTCGGCGGGCAGGCCCTGGCCGATGAGCTTGCCGAACCGGCCCGGCGGCACGATCTCGTCCTTCTCACACAACACCAACTGTGCGGGCACCGAGATGGTGTTCAGGTTCTCCAGGCCCGGCGCCGGCAGGATCGACGTCAGCGACGCGAAATAGGCAGGGCAGTGCGTGATGTCCTCGAAGATGCTGTGGAAGTCCGGCAGGCTCAGTGCCTCGGTCTCGCCGCACAGGGTGCGGGCGGTGGCGAATTTCACGAACGGTAGGCCCGCCGCGCGACGGCCCAGGAGCCTCGAGAATGCCAACCAGGGAAGCATGGCCGCGAACTTCACCACGATCTCGGCCTTCAACAGCGAGTACTTGGTCCAGCCGCCGGCCGGGGCGATGGCCGTGACGCTGCGGGCGCGGCCACGCTGCGCCAGGCCCAGGGCGATCCATCCGCCGAGCGAGTTGCCCACCAGGTGCGCTGTCTCCCAGCCCTTTTGGTCCATGATCTGCTCGACCTGATCGAGGTACACGTCGACCGAGCGCTGCGAGAACGGCGGCAACTTGGGCATCGGGCCACCGCCGTTGTGGCCGGGGTACGTCGGCGCGAACACCTCGTATCCGGCATCGGCGAGCTGCTCGGCGACGGTCTCCCAGACCGACTGCGACAGCATGAACGGATGGAGGAGCAGAACGGGCTCGCCCTCACCCATCTCGATGGGGGCGCGCCTGCTCGACGACTTCGACAAGACGGCTTCCAACATGGGTCCTCCTCATTGCGTCAACAGCGGCGTTGACATTACCGACTTTTGCGTCAACTTAGCAGTGTCGGCACTCTTCTCCCCAGCGGCTCTGTCACACCGCTCGGCTATCGTCGGCGATCGATGAGCGCGAAGAAGATCACCGTCACCACCATCAACGTCAACGGCATTCGTGCCGCCGTCAAGGAACGCTCCGCGGAGAACCGCGGACTGTTGCCCTGGCTGGAGCAGACGAGCGCCGACATCGTGTGTCTGCAGGAGGTCCGCGCGGAGGAGGAGCAGCTGCTGGAGGCGCTGGCCCCGGCGCTTACCGCGGGGTGGCATGTGGTGAGCGCCTCATCGAGTGTGAAGGGGCGCAACGGCGTGGGGATCCTCAGCCGGGTCCCTACCGCATCGAACAGGTCGGCGTTGGAGGCCGACGGTGGCGAGTTCGACGAATCCGGCCGGTATCTGGAGGCCGAGATCGGCGACCTGACGGTGGCGAGCATCTATCTGCCCACCGGTGAGGCGGGTACCGAGCGCCAGCTGGAGAAGGAGCGTTTCATGGCGGCCGTGGGTACCCGGATGGCCGCGCTCGCTGCCAGTGGGCGCGACACGGTGATCTGCGGCGATTGGAACATCGGACACACCGAGCGAGACATCAAGGCGTGGAAGGCGAATCAGAAAAAGGCAGGGTTCTTGCCGGAGGAGCGAGCATGGGTCGCCTCGCTGCTGGAGGCCGGCTGGGTCGACAGTTTCCGGTTGCTGCATCCGGATGTCGACGGGCCATACAGTTGGTGGTCGTGGCGCGGTAAGGCCTTCGACAACGACGCGGGCTGGCGCATCGACTATCACCTGGCCACCGGTGATCTCGGGCGGCGCGCGCACGCGGCGCGGGTGGAGCGGGCCGATGCCTATGCGCTCCGCTGGTCCGACCACGCGCCGGTGACCGTCGAGTACCGGCTGCACTAGCCGATTGAGCGGCCTGCTGCGGTAAATGGCGTTGACCGTTCATGCCAGGATGGACGCACCATGACTGCTGACACTGCGCCCCGGGGACGGCTGTTCTCCGGGATCCAACCCACTGCCGATTCGCTTCATCTCGGAAACGTGTTGGGTGCTGTGCAGCAGTGGGTGCGGTTGCAGCGCGAGTACGAGGCCCTCTTCTGCGTCGTCGATCTGCATGCGATCACCGTCGCGCAGGATCCGGAGGAGCTGCGTCGGCGTACCCGCGCCGTGGTCGCGCAGTACGTCGCGTTGGGCGTGGACCCGGGCGAGAGCGCCATCTTCGTACAAAGTCACGTGCCGGCACATACCGAATTGGCCTGGGTGCTGGGTTGTTTGACCGGCTTCGGCGAGGCGTCGCGCATGACGCAGTTCAAGGACAAGTCCGCGAAGCAGGGGACCGACGCCACCACCGTCGGCCTGTTCACCTACCCCGTGCTGATGGCCGCCGACATCCTGCTGTACCAAACCAACGTTGTCCCGGTGGGCGACGATCAGCGTCAGCACCTGGAATTGACTCGTGATGTGGCGCAGCGATTCAACGGTCGGTACGGCCAGACATTCGTGCTGCCGGAGACATTCGTGCCGAAGAACGCGGCACGCATCTACGACCTGCAGGACCCCACGGTGAAGATGAGCAAGTCCGCCTCGACTCCGACCGGGTTGATCAACCTGCTCGACGATCCGGCGGCCTCGGCCAAGAAGATCAAGTCGGCGCAGACCGACAGCGACCGGGAGATCCGGTTCGATCGCGATGCCAAGCCAGGTGTGTCGAACCTGCTGAGCATCCAGTCCGCACTCACCGGCACTGACATCGGCACGCTTGTCGACGGGTACGCCGGGCGCGGCTACGGAGATCTGAAGAAGGACACGGCCGAGGCGCTGGTCGAGTTCGTCACGCCGGTGCGCGATCGGACGAATGAGCTGCTCACCGATACCGCGGCCCTCGACGACATCCTTGCTTCCGGTGCGGCGCGCGCCAAGGAGCTGGCGGAGAAGACTCTCACCGAGGTCTATGACCGGATAGGGTTTGTCCGGCCCGCGAGGTAGCGAACAACTGAGGTGGTGAAGAGTGGCCGAAGACGACAAGCCCGGAATTCTTGACCGCTATCGTGCACGATTTCCCTGGTTCGACCACATCATGCGGATGCAGGAGCGCTACCAGAAGGTAAACGGCAACTTCTTCGCCGCCGGAATCACCTATTTCACCGTCTTTGCGCTGTTTCCGCTCATGATGGTCGCGTTCGCGGTCATGGGTTTTGTGTTGTCCAGGCGGCCGGACACAATTGCGGAGCTACGCGGCCGGATCAGTGGCGCCATCTCGGGCGAGGTGGGTAACCAGCTAATCAATTTGATGGACACGGCCATTGCTTCGCGTACCAGCCTGGGCATCGCCGGTCTGGCGACCGCGGCGTGGGCCGGGCTGGGCTGGATGGCGAATGTGCGGGCGGCGCTCTCTGCCATGTGGGAGCAGCCGCCAAACGAGTCGGAAGGTTTCGTACAGGGCAAGCTGTCGGATCTGCTGGCATTGGGCTCGACCTTCGTGGCGCTGGCCCTCACCATCGCGGTGACCGCCGTCGGTAACGAGAAAACCATCCTGCGAATATTGGGGTGGATCGGCCTGCATGACGTCTCGGTGCCGGCGGTTCTGCTCAAGGTCGTGACGATAGCGATAGCGACCGTGTTGTCGTGGGCACTGTTCACCTGGATGATCGCGCGACTACCCAGGGAGCGGCTGCCCTTCTCGAGTGCGGTGCGCGCCGGGCTGATCGCGGCGGTCGGGTTCGAACTGTTCAAGCAGGTCGCTTCGATCTATTTGAGCGTGATCATGCATGGCCCGGCGGGCTCCACGTTCGGTCCGGTGCTCGGCATCATGGTGTTCGCCTACATCACTGCCCGGCTGCTGCTGTACGCCACAGCCTGGGCCGCCACGTCCGACGAGAACAGGCCGTTCGTGTACGTGCCGCCGCCCGAGCCGGTGGTCATCACCACGCGCGTCGAGACCGTCGAGCGTCCATCGAAACTGGGTGTTCTCGCCGCCTTTGGGGCGGGAGCCCTTGGTGCGATCGGTATTTCGTGGCTGGGGCGTGGCGGCGATTAAGCCTGGCGGCGATTGAGTGACCGTGCCGCGAGGATGAGGCCGAACACGATCATCGCGCCGATGATCGTGACACCCACTCGGACCGGGACGCTGTTCACCGCGTCGGCGGTGAGGCCCGCGGCCTGCGGAGTGCCCGTGTTGTCGGCATGCGGCTTGGTCAACAGCGACGGGTCGGGGTCGACGAGCTTGCCGATCGAGGCGTCGCGGGGAGTGGAGAATCCGTAGTCCAGCAAGTGGGCAGCCTGTTCCCAGGGAGCGATCGGTAGACGTGTACCGCGCAGCATGGTGACCACCAGCCGGCGGCCGTCGCGTTCGGCGGCACCGACAAAGGTCTGCTGCGCGTCGTCGGTGTATCCGGTCTTGCCGCCGAGCGCGCCGGGGTAGTTGTAGAGCAGCTTGTTGTCGTTCGTCATCTCGTACGGCGGATGATCGTCGGGCTCACCGGGTTTGGCGGGGTGTCCGGGAAAGGTGGCCTTGGGAGCCGATACCAGGTCGGCGAAGGTGGGGTCGGCGAACGCGTATTTGTAGAACAGGCCGAGGTCATAGGCGGAGGTGCTCATGCCGGGGCCATCCAGGCCGGAGGGGGTGGCCACGCGGGTGTCCCGCGCGCCCAGTTTCTGCGCCATGTCGTTGAGCTTGGCGACGGTCTCGTCCATACCGCCGAGCTGAACCGCCAGCGCGTGCGCAGCGTCGTTGCCCGAGTTCATCAGCAGACCGGTGAGCAGCTGCCGGACCGTGTAGGTCCCGCCGACGTCGACGCCGACCCTGGTGCCTTCGCTGTTCGCGTCGTCCTGGGTGCCCACCACCGCCTGGTTCAGGTTCAGGTTGTTGATGGATTCCATGGCGATCAGCACCTTGATGACGCTGGCGGGCCGATGCCGGGCGTGAGGGTCCTTGGCGGCCACGACGTTTCCGGTGTTGAGATCGGCGATCATCCAGGATTCCGCGGAAATGTCGCCCGGTACCGGTCCGGCGCCGTCGGGGGTGATCACGTCGCAGCTGCCCAGCATCTGGCCGCCGATGGGCTTGGCGGGCACCGGGAGGGGCGCGGGTGGGTCGCCACCGGCCTTGGGGACCTCGGAGGTGTCGACCGCCGGCGGGGTGACCACCTTGTACGGGCAGCCGCTGGTGTCCGGCGGGGTGAATCCGGGCTCGGCGCTGGCGGGCGGCGTGCTCAGCGGGAGGGCGGCGACGATCAGCCCGGCGGCGGTGGCAGCGGCGAGACGAGTCGCGGCTGATCGCATGGCCTGGCGGCACTGTGGCACTGAAGTCCGGGTGGTCATCGCTTCGTCACAGTAAGCGAATGCCGCCCTGAACTGGGGGATGTTACGGCTGTGTCGGATGTGACTTGCTAGTTCAATGACCCGAGGGGGCGATATCGGCCAGGCTGATGTGCCCGACGGCCGATGATCCGATGCATCCGAACCAGAGACGGCCACCTGACTCCACGACGCCGGTGACGGTGCGCAGATCCCGGGATTTGCCGCGGATGTTGGCCACCACGCTGCCGGTCTCCGGGTTCACCGCGATGACCCACGGATCGGTGTCGGTACTCGGAAGCAGAGCGTCGGGCAGCTGCCACAGGACCTTCCGAATCGCCGGAGTGCGGGGGAGCAGCCATTCGGCGAGCGCATTGCGCGGGCTGGCCAGGGTGACCCAGATGCGGCCGTCGGCGCCGGTGCTGATGTTGTCGGGCATGCCCGGAATCTCTTCCAGGATCGGCGTCAGGGCGCCGGCATCGGGGCCGGTGAGCGCGTACCTGCTCACCTTGCGGCCGACTGTCTCGGCGATGATCAGAGCGGACTCGTCGGCGGTCAGGGTGACCCCGTTGGTGAACGCCAGTCCCGTGGCAATGGTCGTCACGGTCCCGTCCGGATCGCGGCGGAACACTCGTCCGGTGGGGCGCCCCTCCAGGATCGCGGCCATGAACAGCTCGAACGGGAAACGCGCCGTCGACTCGCTGAAATAGATTGTGCCATCGGCAGATTCGGTGACATTCGAGCAGAAGACGAGCGGCGGCCCATCCACCTTGGTGACCAGTGGCTCGATATCCGCCGACGCAGGGTCCAGGGCCAGCAGCTTGTCGCGGCTGCAGATCAGCACTCGGCCGTCGCGTGCGATGTGCAGGCCCAGGGGCGGGTGCTCGGTGGTGGCGACATGCGCCACCTCAGATCCATCGGGCGTGATGCGCAGGATCTTGCCGTCCGCCACGCCCGCCCAGATGTTCCCGGCAGCGTCGGCCACCACGTCCTCGGGGGCGTGACCGGGCAACGCCACGATGCTCAGCGGTGGCAGTGGCTGCGGATTCAGGGATAGCGGCCGTATACCGGGAGGCTGCCAGCGGACGGGATCGATCGACGGCTTGGCCATAGGCTCACCCTAGGGGCAGGCATAGGCTGAAGTGATGGCAGGCCAGGTCCGGGAGCGTACCGATGAGTTCGAGGCGTTGCGCCCGCGTCTGCAAGCCGTGGCCTATCGGCTCACCGGTAGCGTCGCCGACGCCGAGGACATCGTCCAGGACGCCTGGCTGCGCTGGCATTCCGCGTCCGGGGAGATCGAGGACTTGCCGGCCTGGCTCACCACCGTGGTGTCCAGGCTCGGGCTGGATCGGTTGCGATCGGCCGTATATCGCAGGGAAACCTATGTGGGGGAATGGCTTCCGGAGCCGGTCGTCACCGGACTGGATGGCAGTGACCCGCTTGCCGCGCTGGTGGCCAGCGAGGACGCCCGCTTCGCCGCCATGGTGGTGCTGGACCGACTGGCACCCGATCAGCGCGTGGCCTTCGTCCTGCACGACGGATTCTCGGTGCCGTTCAAACAGATTGCCGAGATTCTCGGCATCAACGACGCGGCCGCTCGGCAACTCGCTTCGCGTGCGCGCCGCGCGGTGACCGCTACCCCGGAACCGGTGGCCGATGGCGAACACAACGAGGTGGTGGGCAAGCTGCTGGAGGCCCTCATGTCCGGAAGTGTGGAAGCCGTTGTGCGGCTGCTGCATCCGGAGGTGACGATGACCGGAGATTCCGACGGCAAGGCGCCGACGGCGGTACGGGTCATCCACGGCCCCGACAAGGTGGCGCGTTTCCTGCTGGGGCTGATGGAGCGTTACGGCCCACAGATGACGCAGGCGATCAATCCGGCGCTGGTGAACGGGCAGTTCGGCATGTACCTGACCGAGACAGACACCGATCCGAATTTCAGACCGGTGCTGCCCCGGGTGAGCGCGTTCACCGTGCGCGACGGGCAGGTGCTGGCGGTCTGGGATGTGAGCAATCCCGACAAGTTCGCCGGCACGCCGCTGCGCAGCGCCTAGACGTCCGACGCGTCCTCGGTGGCCCACGGAACCCGGCAGGCGTCACCGGAATTGAAGCCCTGCTCGGTGATGCCGAGCGCCGCATAGGTGCGGGCGCGCATGTTCTCGACGCCGATCTGATAGGACAGCTCGATCACCCCGGCGTCGCCGAATCGCTGCCGCAGATCTTCGACCTGCTCGTCGGTGATGTCGTGCGGATTTCCGGTCATGGCGTCGGCGTAGGCGATGGCGGCGCGCTCGTCATCGGTGTACAGCGGTGAGGTCGCATAGTCGTCGATGGCCTTGAGGCGCTCGACATCCAAGCCGTCCAGACGCTGGAGCATGGAGCCGAAGTCGACGCACCATGAGCAGCCGACCGTGCGGGCGGTCCAGAACACCGCGAGTTCCCGCACGTTGGCCGGCAGGACGGTGGATGCGCTGCCCAGCATCTGCTCGTGCAGCGCCGCGGCGACCATCAGCTTGCGATGGTGGGCGATGACGGTAAAGGGCTCGGGCACTTGACCGAAACGACGCTTGGTCATCCGGTACATGACCCGGGTGAGCAGTGAGGCGTGTTGCGGGGGGACGGGCTCGATACGTGATGTGGTCATATCCGTATGACGAGGCAGCACTCGGATGTGTGACAGAGCGCGCGCGGGCATAGAAAAAACCGCCGGGCGCGAGCATTGGTGCTCACACCCGGCGGTGTAGGCAGTGCGTTCTAGCGCGCGAACATCAGGGCGCGCTTGACCTCTTGGATGGCCTTGGTGACCTCGATACCCCGAGGGCAGGCGTCCGTGCAGTTAAACGTGGTACGGCAGCGCCACACCCCGTCGACGTCGTTGAGGATGTCCAAACGCTCGGCGGCAGCCTCGTCGCGGCTGTCGAAGATGAACCGGTGCGCATTGACGATCGCCGCAGGACCGAAGTAGCTTCCGTCGCTCCAGAACACCGGGCAGCTGGTGGTGCAGCACGCACACAGGATGCACTTGGTGGTGTCGTCGAAGCGTGCGCGGTCGGTCTGGCTCTGGATGTACTCGCGGGTCGGCTGGTTGCCGCTGGTGATCATGAAGGGCTTCACGGCGCGGTACGCGTCGAAGAAGGGCTCCATGTTGACCACGAGGTCCTTCTCCACGGGGAGGCCGCGGATGGGCTCGATGGTGATGGTGAGCGTCTTCTTGGGGTTCTTGGGCAGCAGATCGCGCATCAGAACCTTGCAGGCCAGCCGGTTCACGCCGTTGATCCGCATGGCGTCCGAACCGCACACGCCGTGTGCGCAGGACCGGCGGAAGGTCAACGTGCCGTCCAGGTAGCCCTTCACGTACAGCAGCAGGTTCAGCAGCCGGTCCGTCGACAGGCAGGGCACCCGGAAGGTCTGCCAGCCCGCGGCGTCGGGGTCCTCGGGGTTGAACCGCTGGATCTTCAGATCGACCATGACCGCGCCCTCGGGGATCGGAGGCAGCGGCGGGTCGCCCGCTTCGGCTTTCTCGATAACCGCAGTCATCTCAGTACTTCCGTTCCATCGGCTCGTACCGGGTCTGGACAACGGGCTTGTAGTCCAGCCGGATGTCGGACAGCAGCTCAGCACCCTGCTTGTACGCCATGGTGTGTCGCATGTAGTTGGTGTCGTCGCGGTTGGGATAGTCCTCGCGCGCATGTCCGCCACGCGATTCCTTGCGGTTGAGCGCACCCACCACTGTCACCTCGGCGAGTTCAAGTAGGAAGCCCAGCTCGATGGCCTCGAGCAGGTCGCTGTTGTAGCGCTTGCCCTTGTCGTGCACCGTGATTCGGCTGTACCGCTCCTTGAGTGCGTGGATATCGGTGAGGGCCTGCTTGAGGGTGTCCTCGGTGCGGAACACCGCGGCGTTGTTGTCCATCGACTGCTGCAGCTCGGTACGGATGTCGGCCACCCGCTCGTCGCCGTGCTCGGAGAGGATGTCCGCCACCCACTCGGTGACCATCGTCGCCGGGGTCTCCGGCAGGTCGATGAAGTCGTGGGCCTCGGCGTACTCGGCCGCGGCGATACCGGCTCGGCGACCGAACACGTTGATGTCCAGCAGCGAGTTCGTGCCCAGGCGGTTCGCGCCATGCACCGAGACGCAGGCGCACTCGCCGGCGGCGTAGAGGCCGGGGACAACGTTGTCGTTGTCGCGCAGCACCTGTCCCTTGATGTTGGTCGGAATGCCGCCCATCACGTAATGGCAGGTGGGGTACACCGGAACCAGCTCGGTGACCGGGTCCACACCCAGGTAGGTACGCGCGAATTCGGTGATGTCCGGCAGCTTGGCTTCCAGGACGTCGGCACCGAGGTGGCGCACGTCGATGTAGACGTAGTCCTTGTTCGGCCCGGCGCCGCGGCCTTCGAGCACCTCGAGAACCATTGACCGCGCGACGATGTCGCGAGGTGCCAGGTCGACGATGGTGGGGGCGTAGCGCTCCATGAACCGCTCGCCGTCGGCGTTGAGTAGACGGCCGCCCTCGCCACGCACGGCTTCGGAGATCAGAATCCCGAGCCCGGCCAGACCTGTCGGGTGGAACTGGTGGAACTCCATGTCCTCCAAGGGAAGTCCCTTGCGGAACACGATGCCCAGGCCGTCACCGGTCAGGGTGTGTGCGTTGGAGGTGGTCTTGTACATGCGTCCCGAGCCGCCGGTGGCGAAAACGATTGCCTTGGCATGGAACACGTGGATATCGCCGGTCGCCAGCTCGTAGGCGACGACACCGGTGGCCACCGGGCCGTTAGGCGTCTCGGTGAGTGCGATGTCCAGCGCATAGAACTCGTTGAAGAACTCGACATCATGCTTGACGCAGTTTTGGTACAGCGTCTGCAGGATCATGTGCCCGGTGCGGTCCGCGGCATAGCAGGCTCGGCGCACCGGGGCCTTACCGTGGTCGCGGGTGTGACCACCGAAGCGCCGCTGGTCGATTCGGCCCTGGGGTGTCCGGTTGAACGGCATACCCATTTTCTCGAGATCGAGGACGGCGTCGATGGCCTCCTTGCACATGATCTCCACCGCGTCCTGGTCGGCGAGGTAGTCGCCGCCCTTGACGGTGTCGAAGGTGTGCCACTCCCAGTTGTCTTCCTCGACATTGGCCAGCGCGGCGCACATGCCGCCCTGGGCGGCGCCGGTGTGGCTGCGCGTCGGGTACAGCTTGGTCAGCACCGCGGTGCGAACCCGGGGCCCGGACTCCACGGCGGCGCGCATACCCGCTCCGCCCGCGCCGATGATGACAACGTCGTACCGGTGTTCCTGAATCATGGATGAGCCGCTTGCGCGAAGACTTTCAGTCATTGTGGAAATCGCCCCTAACCGATGTTCGGGTTGAAGGTCAGCAGGACGTAGGTGCCGAGCACGACCGTGAAGATGATCGATAGTGCCAGTAGGCAATTGAGCCAGAACCGAGTCGAATCCTTGCGGCTGTAGTCGGCGATGATCGTGCGCATGCCGTTACCGCCGTGCAGTTGCGCCAGCCACAGCATCAGCAGGTCCCAGGTCTGCCAGAACGGGCTCGCCCAGCGCTGCGCCACGAAGTTGAAGTCGAGGCGGTACACGCCGTTGTCCCACATCAGCATGATGAAGAGGTGGCCCAGGGCCAGGAAGATCAGGACGATGCCCGACAACCGCATGAAAATCCATGCGTACTTCTCGAAGTTGGGCATACCCGATCCACGCCGGGGTGCACGTGGATTGTCCAGTGCGGCAGGTCGGTCGTAGTTGCGCTCCAGCACGGGGGCGGGGCGGCCGCTGGCCCGGGCGCTCGCGTTGGGGCCGGTTTGTGCCGATGTCTTAGAGGAAGTCTTAGGGTCGCTCATAGGAAACGCTCCGCCATGTGCATGAGGATCCGGGTCACTGCGGGAACCATCACCACGAACCAGACGCCGGCGATGATCCACAGCATGAGTCGCTGATAGCGCGGGCCCTTGGACCAGAAATCGACGAGGATGACCCGGACGCCGTTGAGCGCGTGGTACAGAACCGCGGCTACCAGGCCGAGTTCCATCAGCCCGACGATCGGGGTCTTATAGGTCTCGATCACCGAGTTGTAGGCCTCGGGGCTCACCCGGACGAGAGCGGTATCCAAGACGTGGACAAAAAGGAAGAAGAAGATCGTGGCACCGGTAATGCGATGCAGGACCCAGGACCACATTCCTGGATCACCACGGTATAGCGATCGCTTGAGGCGATTACTTTCGCCTGTCACGCTTGTCAAGCTGGCCTCCAACACCAATGGTGGACTGGGGCCACACGGCGCGGTGAATGGGGGCGTCCATGACGCGCAACCGATGGCCCAACGGTGGTCGGCGAACCGTCATGCGAACTCTAAACCCATTCCGAGGTGGCGCCGAAATCGCGTGAGGGTGAAAAAGCGTCGAAATGCGCCGTACTCCAAAGTAAGTTAGGTAAACCTTGCACGAGCAAATGGCGAGCCGATGTGACTCTCATGGGGTCGACAAGGAGGTCTCCGGATCATGACAATCGCATGGAATGACCTGCGGGACAAGGCATATGCGGTGACCAAGCACGCCTATGCGCCGTATTCGAAGTATCCGGTGGGTGCCGCCGCGCTTGTCGACGACGGTCGGGTGGTCGTCGGCTGCAATGTGGAGAATGTCTCATATGGCCTAGGTCTCTGCGCGGAGTGTTCTGTGGTCTGTGCCCTGGTCTCCACCGGGGGCGGGCGGTTGGTGGCGCTGTCCTGTGTCGATTCCCGCGGTGAGCCCCTGATGCCGTGCGGCCGATGTCGCCAGCTACTTCTTGAGCACGGTGGGCCTGACCTACTCATCGATCATCGCGAGGCCCCACGACGTCTTACGGAGCTGCTGCCGGAAGCCTTCGGTCCCGACGACTTGGACCGGGGGCGCATCTGATGGCAAACACATACTCGTTCGACATGCCCTCGATCATCGCCACCAAGCGTGACGGCGGAGAGCTGAGCCCGGGCGCCATCGAATGGCTGATCGGGGAGTACACCCGCGGTGACATCGGGGAGGAGCAGGTGGCAGCCCTGCTGATGGCCATCTACCTGCGGGGCATGAACACCGGCGAGACGTCGGCGTGGACCGCGGCGATCCTGGCCTCCGGCGAACGGCTGGACTTGAGCGGTCTGGCCCGCCCCACCGTCGACAAACACTCCACGGGCGGAGTGGGGGACAAGATCAGCCTGCCGTTGGTCGCCGTCGTAGCCGCCTGCGGGGCGGCGGTTCCCCAGCTGTCCGGCCGCGGTCTCGGGCACACCGGCGGCACCCTCGACAAGCTCGAGTCCATCGCGGGAATCCGTGTCGACCTGAGCAATGACGAGATACGTCAGCAGCTTTCCGAGGTCGGGGCGGTGATCTGTGCCGCGGGAGCGTCGTTGGCACCCGCTGATCGAAAGCTGTATGCCCTGCGGGACATCACCGGCACCGTCGAATCGATACCGCTCATCGCGGGCTCGATCATGAGCAAGAAGCTGGCCGAGGGGACGGCCGCACTGGTTCTGGACGTCAAGGTGGGCGCGGGTGCCTTCATGAAGTCCGAACAGCAGGCGCGCGAATTGGCCTCGGCGATGGTCGATCTGGGTACCGCGCACGGCGTCACCACCAGCGCCCTGCTGACCGCGATGGATACGCCGCTGGGCGCCACCGCGGGAAACGCGGTCGAGGTGCAGGAATCGCTCGAGGTGCTGGCGGGTGGCGGGCCCGATGACGTTGTCGGACTCACCGTGGCTCTGGCCCGCGACATGCTGGCCGCGGCCGGCATCGACGGCAAGGACCCGGTCGCGACGTTGACCGACGGCACGGCGATGGATGTGTTCCGCGCGATGATCCACGCGCAGGGCGGCGACCTTTCGGTACCGCTGCGTCTCGGGCGGTGTCAGGAGACCGTGCTCGCGCCCGTCAGCGGCGTCATGCACCGCATCGACGCGATGCCTGTCGGGGTCGCCGCGTGGCGCCTCGGCGCCGGACGTAGCCGTCCCGGAGAAGTCGTGCAGCACGGTGCCGGGGTGCGCATTCACCGGCGGCCGGGCGAGCCGGTTGTCGCAGGCGAACCACTGTTCACGCTGTACACCGACACGCCCGAACGTATGCCCGCCGCGCTCGCTGCGCTGGACGGCGGATGGGCTGTCGGTGCGGCACCCACCGCCAGGCCACTGATCATCGATAGACTTCCGGTGTGACGGCCGAACTTGATTTGGTGTCAATCACCCAGGCTCCCAAGGCGCTTCTGCATGACCATCTGGACGGAGGTCTGCGACCCGGCACCGTTCTTGAGCTTGCCCGCGAATCCGGGTACGAGAACCTGCCGGCCGAAGACGAGGCGGCGCTGGCGTCGTGGTTCCGCACCGCCGCCGACAGTGGCTCCCTAGAGCAGTACCTGGAGACCTTCGCGCACACCGTGGGGGTCATGCAGACGGCCTCCGCGCTGCACCGCGTGGCGGCCGAATGTGTCGAGGATCTTGCCGCCGACGGTGTGGTGTACGCCGAGGTGCGTTTCGCGCCCGAGCTGCACATCGACGCGGGACTGACCCTCGACGACGTCATGGACGCCGTGCTGGCCGGATTCGCAGACGGGGAGCGGCAGGCCAGCGCCGCGGGCAAGCGCATCAAGGTACGCACCCTGGTCACCGCGATGCGGCATGCCGCACGGTCACGGGAGATCGCCGAAATCGCCGTGAAGTTCCGCGACCGCGGCGCCGTCGGGTTCGACATCGCCGGAGCCGAGGCCGGCTATCCGCCGAGCCGCCACCTGGACGCCTTCGAGTACATGCGGAATGCCAACGCCCGGTTCACCATCCATGCAGGTGAGGGATTCGGGTTGCCCTCTATCCACGAGGCGATCGCCTTTTGCGGCGCCGACCGGCTGGGCCACGGGGTGCGCATTGTCGACGATATCGACATCGATCCCGACGGCTCGGCGCATCTTGGGCGACTGTCCTCACTACTGCGCGACAAGCGCGTGCCGCTGGAGCTGTGCCCGAGTTCGAATGTGCAGACGGGCGCGGTCGACAGCATCGCCGACCATCCCTTTGACCTACTGGCGCGGCTGCGGTTCCGGGTGACGGTCAACACCGACAACCGGCTGATGAGCGACACCTCGATGAGCCAGGAGATGCTGCGCCTCGTCGAGGCGTTCGGCTACGGCTGGAGCGATCTGCAGCGATTCACCATCAACGCCATGAAATCGGCCTTCATCCCGTTCAACGAGCGGTTGGAGATCATCGACGACGTGATCAAGCCCGGTTACGCGGTGCTGATCGGCTAGCGGTGTGGGCGACGGCCGGCGGCACTACTCGCGCCGCAGCCGTGCCTCCATCGCGCGCTCCAGATTCCGCCAGCGTTCGGCGGCATCCGCGAACGGGCCCTGTGGCTCGTCGTGCTTGTCCGGTTCGAGGAGATGCCCGACCAACTTGCCCAGCGGGGTATCGCTGTCCAACTCCGCGTCGACGCTGTCGTCCTCGGAGTATTCGGCGACGTCGGTGAGCAGCTCCACCGCCAGCTCCAGCTGGTCGCGGTCCACCTCGTCGATGCCGTCTTCCAGGTCGTCGGCGAGTCCGGTGAACACGTAGATGTTGTCGTCGGTGATGTCGATCCGCAGCGAGCCGTCGGTGGCGGCGGTACGGATGTCGTCATAGGTGCTCAGGTCGGCGAGGTCGTGATCGTGCTCGTCTGCAAGGTATCGGGCCAGTGCCCGCTCGGAGCCGAACACGCTGATTCTTCCGTTGCGCCCCAAGAAGATCGGCTCGTCGTTGAGGTAGCAGCGCAGCGTGTAGAACGTTCCCGAGTTGGTGATCATCTGGATCGGGTCGATACCGACCTCCAGCCAGAAATCTTCGTCACCGCCGAGAACCAGATCGTCGTCCGCTGCGTCCTCATCCTCGCCTTCGGCGTCGTCCTCGTCTTCATCTTCATCTTCATCGTCGGACTCGTCCGCGTCGTCCGCGTCGTCCTCGGAGGCTTCGTTGTCGGACTGCTCGTCGAGGAGATCCAGTTCGTCGTCGTCCTCGATGTCGTCCTCGTTGTCGACGGCATTCTCGGCGGCGGCAAGCAGCTCGGCGTCGGCTGCCGCGGAGAGCTCTTCATCGACATCCGGTGTCGCGGCGATCTCGTCGATGGCGTCGACCACCGAGTCCCAGGACTTGCCGACGATGGCACCGATCTGGTTCCACCGCTTCAATCCATCTTTACCCGTGAAGCTTTCGGCCCCGGCCGACAGTGTGCCCAGCACCGGGTTGCCGTTGATGAGCTTGTTGATCGGTGCCAACTCGCAGACCGCGCCGATGGAGGCCACGATCGCCAGGGTGGCGCGCAGGGTGTCGACGGCGTCCTCGGTGGGTTTGTCGGCAACCAGCTCGGGTACGCCGATCAAGTCGTAGCGATTGTCGTCGTCCGGCTCGAGCTCGTCGGCCGACAGCGCACCGAGCGTCGACCATGCAGGGTGATCGACCAGGTCGTTGTCGTTGTCGGTCCGCACGAAGGCCACCAGATCGGCGACCGACTCGAACACATACAGATCGTCGTCCTTGCCGAGGAACGCCTCCCACTCGTCTCCGGCGTCGCGCCACCGAGGGGCCCACAGGGTGACCACGTCACCCTCTGTGAGCCCGAGTTCGATGGGAACGATGTCAGCAGCCATGCGGCAAGCCTAGCCAGAAGGCACCGCCCGAGGGAAAGACCCACCGCCAGAATCGGCGTGAGCGTGGCAACACAAGCCGGTCATGTTGCGGCGGCCTACGAGTCGGCATCCGTTTCCGGGGCTGCAGTGAGCCTGACCAGAGCGGCAAAGGCGTTGTCGCGCAAGGCAAATTTCGTGCCGCTGGCATGCAGCCGCAGCCATCCGCCGGAAACGGCGCGCAGCCGCAGGGTTCCGGCAGTTGATCCCGCCCGCAGTTCCTCGCGCATGTTCTTCGCCACGGCCGCATCCTCGGGATGGACGCTCTCGGGCCGATCGGGGTCGTAATGCCACGCCAGGTCGGGGAACGGCTCGTCAATCCATTTGAGGACGGCGAAGGTGTCGACATTGATCAGTAACCGGTGTACGCCGGGGGTGGTGACAGCCTCCAGGATCTGCTGTGCCAATCCGACTTGAGGTTGGTGGGGACTGTTCTCCACGCGAGTGCACAGGACTCGGTTGATACGGGCCACCGCTCCCGCTGCATCGGTTTCCTTGGACGCTCGTCCGGCGTAGTGAACTTGCAGGGTGTTTCCCTGATAGTCGGCGGCCAGACATGTGCCACAAAAAGTCGACTCAAGTTCGGGGTTCACCACGTTGGCCATCAATTCGGCATTGCTCGGACTCGGCAACACCGGAGCAAGGCCTTCGGCAATGGCTTGTTTTTCGGATCTGTTGTGCGGATCGAAACCCATCACCTCGAAGTACCCCGGGGTGAGCGTCGTGATCGATGTATCCAGGTTGCCCAGGCACGCCCCGGCGACGGGCCGTCGGGGCGGCTCGGCGTCTGCCGGTCCGAACCACACCTGGACGCCGTGGATATGCGCGCGCCCCATGGATATCGGATGCACGTGCACCACGCGGTCGCGTGCTGGTGTGAAGGCCACCGTGGCCTCACCCGTGCGTCGGCAGTCGGCGATCGCCGCCTCGATCAGGGGCCGGTGTCGATTGCGGCGCAGCACGGATTCGAGCGGCGCCATGTTGCGTGCCTGCAATCCGATGGCTATCACCGTGGGTTCCTCGCCCAAGGTCTCTAGCAGCATCCAATCGCGCGACATCCGCGGATGTTAGCAATTTTGGGCGAACTCGCGGGGCCTCGTCCCACCCTGGATGGGGCGGCTAGCGACGCCGATGGGTGACGAGTGCGACGGTCGCGTTCTCGTTGAGCCGGACCACTTGGGTGGAGCAGTGCAACGATTCCCAGCTGTCGTCATGGCAGCGAAACCTGATCACCGCCTCGGTGGTGCCGAACACGGAATTATCGATCATGAAGTTCAGATTCGCTTGGTCGTCCGGGTGAATCTTGGGGCGGCCCAAGGGATCGAACTCCCAATGCCATTCCGGGGCGGGCGGATCGATCCATTTGATCAACTTGCGCGACGCGATCATGACCAACGCACGATAGGCGCCCGGTTCGGCGGCGGCCTCCAGGACCTGTTGCTCCAGTAGGGGAACCGGCGGTGCTGGCCTGCCCACGCGGAGGTTGATCGCGCGCCCCAGGCGCTCGGGGACACCGTCCCCGTTGGGTTCTAGAACTAGTCGGCTTGCGAAGTGACACAGCGTGGGAGTGCCGTCGCTGTCCACGCCGGGCCACGTGGCGCTGTACGTCATGCCTTCCGTCGCGGTGACGATGAGCCCCAGGACGTCCGTTTCGCCCGGGTTGGGCGAGAGATAGCGGTACAGCTCGGGCATGCTGATTTCGGCGTGCGGCTCGTTGGCGCCCATCCCCATGGCCAGGGCGGCACCGTCGCTCATGTGCAGGGCCCCGGTATCGGCGTTGAGGACCACCGCACCGCCCTCGGCGGGAGGATCGGCGGGTGGGTGCGTTGCTCCTGCCCAAAGCCATACCCCGTGCACTCGCCCGTCGGGCATGGCGACGGGACGTACGTCGATCACCGAGTCCGAATCAGGTGGACCGATGGTGGCTGCCTTGTTTGCCTTTGTCGCCGCGGCGATAACCCTGCGAATCAGGCCGAGGTTCCGATTGCGGCGAAGGAATGCGCTGAGCGGAACCATGTTCCGCGGCTGATTGCCCGAGGCAATCACCGTTGGCTCGTTGCCGAGGGTTTCCAGGAGAAGCCACTCGCGTGCCACATTCGGATGCTATCAGCGGCGTGTGCGCGGCAATCGGTTTGCCGAGGGTGTGCAGCATTGTGTCGAGTATCCCGAAAAGGTTGCGAAGAGCAGGTCAGACGCGATATTTTCGGCTCGCTCCCGCGATCGGCGGGCTAAGTACGGACCCTGTGTCTTCGGGCCGTGCCCGCAGTGTGGATGCGCTATGTCCGCGGCCACCCGGCCGCAAACAAGCGCATCGTCTTGGTCGCCGCGAGCACCTACTGATGCGCATACGAGGGGTCGGTAGGTGCGACTGCGGCTCTAGAAGATTCGCGACGCACCTCAAGACACTGGTCCGGGTACCCGGCTGTTGGTGCGGCGGGGCATCGAGGTTCGACTAGGGTGCCCACGTGGGCATGCCAGCGCTGAGATTGGCGCAAACCTATCTGCCGTTCCTGCGGCCTCTCAAATTCGGTGCATACAACATGGGCACCCGTCTGTTCGGATGGCGCATCGACCCCGAATTCCACCTGCTGAGCCGGATCGGACCCATATCGCAGGCGGTCGATATCGGAGGCAATTGGGGGCAGAGCATTTGTGCGCTGCAACGCACGGCATCGCCGGAGCTGATTGTCAGCTTCGAGCCCAATGCCGTTCTTGCCCAACGGCTTAAGCGCAGATACGAAAGTGATGCCGTGCGCGTACACGGCTGCGGGCTCTCCGATGCGGACGGTACCTTTGACCTCTTTGTTCCGCGATACCGCAGCTTCGTCTACGACGGTCTGGCCTCGCTTGACGAAAAGGAAGCGCGCGGTTGGCTCAACCCGGAGACCATGGCGGGATTCGACGAATCCAAGTTGACGATCGAACGCCACCCGGTGCCGGTTCGCCGGCTCGACGACTTCGGCCTGGATCCTCAGGTGATCAAGATCGATGTGCAGGGGATGGAGGCCGCGGTGATCCGTGGAGGCCTCGCCACCATCACCGCGTCGCGGCCGGTGATGATCATCGAGACCCCGTCCGATGAGGTGATTTCGCTATTGCAGCCAGCAGGTTTGGCACCGTACACGTATCGCGACGGTCAACTTGGTCACGACTGGCGCGACGCCAAAAACACAGTGTTTCTTACCGATTCACATCGCGACCGCGCGAGTCTGTAGCCCGAAATGGGTTACGGCTGCGGATTCTTCAAATCCACCAGGAGTTGCGCCAGCACGCGTTCACGGTGATCGAATGCCTGACCCGCGGCCGCGGCTGCGGTGGCCACCACGATCTGCCCGACGATCTTCGGCGACAGCTTGGTGACCGAATCGTCCAGTCGCAGGTTGGTCAGCGCACCATTGCCGTTGGCTTCCGCCTCGACATGCCCCTGCGCCGAACGAGCCCATCCGCGAAGGCCTTTCAACTCCTCGACGGCGCTGTTCAGAATGTGGCCCCCGGCACGGGCCCGCGTCATGGTCTCTTGGTACTGCTGTTCGAGTGCCCGGAAGAAGGTGAGGTCAGGCTCGGTCATCAGGATCTCCGTTCCATCTGCTCTTCGGACTGCCGCAGCTCGATGTCGGCGACTTGGGCGGGCGTCGCCAGACCGATCTTGTCGAGGAGGTAGTCGGGGATGCCGCTTTCGGCAAGCTCCTCGCGCCGTGCTGCGCCGCAGCGCGCAGCACCGAGTTCGCACAGGTTCTTGATCTCCTGTGCCAGTGCCGACGCGCCGCGACTGAGCATGTCGGGTTCGATGTGAACCTCAAGCGGCAGCCCGAATTCTGAAACCTTGACCCGCAGCGTGCGAGCACGATTGGTCATATCGATGCTCGCACGCGGCTCGGGCCGCGGCACTCCTGAACTAGGAAGTGGGTCGGTAGAATCCATGGAATCCCTGCCCGGCGTTGGTGGTGCGGATCGGGGAGATCTGCACCGGATCACCGGCCTCGACCATCATGCCGTTGCCGATCACCATGGCGACGTGGCCATCCCACACCGCAAGGTCACCTGGCATGACAGATCCTTGGTCCACCTTGATGCCCACGCCCTGCTCCTGCGCGAGGCGGGGGATGTCGACGCCGGACTCGCCATAGGCCCACTGGGTCAAGCCACTGCAGTCCAGACCGACACCGGGCTTGGTGCCACCCCACTCGTAGGGCACACCGACCTGGCTGAGCGCCTTGCGCACGGCTTCCGCCGCGGCGGCGTTCGGGGCCTGGCTGGTGCTGCCATCCGGGAGGAACAGCTGCGCGCCCTTGCCCATGCTGCGTGGGTCAAGCAGCATCTTGGCAGCACTGGCGTTGGAGCTGCCCAGTCCGGAGGAGGTGCCGCCCGCGGTGCTGGAGGCGTGTCCGCTACCCGCACCGAACGGGTTGGCCAGCGCACCGGCAGCGATGCCGCTCATGCCCGAGCCACCCGCCAGCGCACTGGCAGAACCGCTGCCGCCACCGCTGAGCAGGCCGGTCAGGGCCTGGGGGATCTGGCCGAGGCCCTGACCCATGGAGCTCATGGTCTGGGTGACACCGCTCGCGACACCGGACATCGCCTGAGTGCCGGCCTGGAGGCCGCCCTGCATGGCCGACATCGCGGGCTGGACACTCCCGGAGGCGGGGGTGGACGGGTTGCCCATGTCGGCACCCGCCATGCCGGTGAGTTCGCCGGCTTGTCCGGCCAGTTCTCCTTCAAGCTGCGCGGTGTGCTCGGCGACTCGCGCTGTGCAGCGGCTGGCGGCTTCCGCCAGCTCCGCGGCAACACCCGGAACCCAGAGCAACGGTGTCAACGCCTCGGACGTGTGTTGGAACTCCTGGAGGGCTTCACCGATCAGGGCGCTGGCCCGCGAGGTGGACTCGGATGCCTGTCCGACATTGGCGCCCATGGCGCCGCTGCGGGTGGCCATGCTGCTGAGCGCCTGTCCGGCCATGCCGGCGAACTGTCCCAGAGCCTGGGCCGCTGCACCGGCGAAGGTGCCGATGAGTTGGCTTCCCGCCTGCATGCCCTGCTGCATGACCTGCTGCATCACCTGCATGCCACCCTCCAGCATCTTGCTGGGGTCCTGGCCCTCTTTGAACTGGCCGTTACCGACGGTGCCTGCCATGTCCATGGCCGGCCCGATCAGCCCCGCGGAGAACGGGTTGTTCTCGAAGCTCGGGTAGTTCGTATTGACAGCCTCGGACAAACGGCTGGGCGAGATTGGGCTTGTCTCAACCATGGTTACGCCTCGATTCCCTCGACGGTGGCGCTGATGTTCTTGCCGATGTTGTCGTCATCGTCGTCGTAGCCCTTGCTCGCCACATTGGTGGTGACACCGGACTCGGTGACGCTCATGGCGAGCTGACCGACGTCCATCCCTTGCTTGGCGGAGGTCGCGGCGAATGCGCCGAGGTAGTGCGCGCCAATCGGACCGAAGATCGGCGCCAGTGCGGCGACCGGAAAAATGCTGACTGCGGTGCCCACGGCGGCGAGCGTTCCGCCCATCCCCAGCTGAGCTCCGCCAACGCCACGCAGAATGTCTGTGTCGGCTGCTAATCCGTCTGCCATGTCCCCTCCATCTCTTCGGTGGTCGGCTACTCACCCGGTTTCGGGCAGTTTCTGCCTTGTAATTGGATACGACGGGGGTAGTCGCGATTCGGTTCCATCTTTCTCAAATTTTTTGAAAGATTTTTTGGCAACGTGGCCACCCCGTCGTATTACCTGTTCAGCATAGCTGGATCGGCTTTGCCAGGAACGGTACCGATGCACAACGCCCTGTCACGAAGAGAGTGACGCCCGTCACACCTGGGAACGTGGGGATTCGTGCTTGCTGCCTTAGGGTTTCTTCATGCATGTGGACGTAGTCGAGCACCCGCTTGCCGCGGCCCGGTTGACCACTCTGCGTGATGCCGGCACCGATAACGCGGCTTTCCGCGCTGCGCTGCGGGATCTGACGCTGATGCTCGTCTACGAGGCGACTCGGTCGGCTCCGGTGGAGTCGTCGGTGGTGCGCACCCCGGTCGCCGAGACGGCGGGTTTCCGCTTGGCCAGCCCTCCGTTGCTGGTTCCGGTTCTTCGGGCGGGGCTGGGCATGGTGGATCAGGCGCACGCACTCATCCCCGAGGCGCGGGTCGGATTCGTGGGAATGGCTCGCGACGAAGAGACGTGGCAACCCACTCCTTACCTGGAGTCCCTGCCGGCCGACCTGTCCACGCAGCCGGTGTTCGTCCTGGATCCGATGCTTGCCACCGGGGGTTCGATGGTTTACACGCTCGATCTGTTGCGTGCGCGGGGAGCTGTCGACATCACCATTTTGTGTGTGGTCGCGGCGCCGCAGGGGGTTGCGGCGGTTCAGGAGTGTTCCGCGCGGTACGGCCGGACGGCGTCGGTGCGTCTGTTTACGGCCACGATCGACGAGGGCCTCAACGAGGACGCCTACATCGTGCCCGGTCTGGGCGATGCGGGCGACCGCCAATTCGGTCCCAGGTAACTCTGCCCACTAAATATTGTGGGCGTATGCCTCCAACTCGGAGACCACCACGCCCGCCCAGATCCGTGCGACAGTGGCGTCGGTGATCACGGGTTCGCGAACCTCGATGTAGCACTTGACCTTCGGCTCAGTTCCCGACGGGCGGATGACCAGCCGGATGGACGATCCGCCGATCTCACCGGACAGAATCACCGCATCGGTGCGCTGTTGACCGCGCTGCTGCAGTAGATCTTCTGCAGTGACCGGGAATCCCGACAACGCCGCGGGCAGGTTCTGGCGTAGGCGAGTCATCATCGCCGCGATCTCGTCGACTGATTCCGTGCGCCGAGACACCTGCGAGGTCACGTGGATCCCATGCCGGATCGCCAGATTCTCGAGTTTTTCCTCCACGGTGGTGCCGAGCTCGCGCAGGTGCGTCACCAGGTCGCAGGCGAGTATCGCCGCGGAGATACCGTCCTTGTCGCGTACGGCCGCCGGGTCCACGCAATGCCCGATGGCTTCCTCGTATGCATAGACGAGGTCGAAATCTGCTGCCCGGACCAGCCATTTGAACCCTGTGAGGGTCTCCACATGCCGGGCGCCGAGCGAGGCCGCGATGCGTGCCAGCATGCGGGAGGAGACCACCGTGCTGGCCACCACCGGCGGCGTGGATGAAGGTGGCTGTGTAGAGAGGATGTAATCGCCCAACAGCCAACCGGTTTCGTCGCCGGATAGCATGCGCCAGCCGGTCGTGGTGGGGACGCCGATGGCACACCGGTCCGCATCCGGATCGAGCGCGATGGCCAGATCCGCGTCGACCTCGGCCGCCCGGGCCAACACCGCATCGGAGGCTCCCGGCTCTTCCGGATTGGGAAACGCGACGGTGGGGAAGTCCGGATCGGGTTGGAATTGATCCTCGACCACGTGGATGTCGGTGATACCCGCTGCGTTGAGGGCGGCCAGCGCGGTGGCTCCGCCGACTCCGTGCAGCGCGGTGAGAGCCACACGCAGACCTCCGGAGCCGCGGCGCACGGTTGCGGCACGTTGGATGTAGGCATCGACCAGCGAGTCATCGGCGGGGGTCACGGGAGTTCGGGGAATCTGGTCGGCGAAAGGCACTGCGGTTGTTGTTGATTCGATATCGCGATCGGTGGGTGAGATGATCTGCGCGCCGCCCGACCAGTACACCTTGTATCCGTTGTCGGCGGGCGGGTTGTGGGATGCGGTGATTTGTATGCCGGCCGCCGCATCGACATGTCGCACCGCGAAGGCCAGTACCGGCGTCGGTAATGGGCGAGGCAACAGGATGACCTTGAACCCTTCGGCCGCCAGGACTTCGGCCGCACCCTGCGCGAACTTCTCGGACCCGTGCCGGGCGTCGCGCCCCACCACCACGGTCGAGCCGCCCAGGCACCTGTCTTTGAGTACCTTGGCCACCGCACAGGTGGTGCGCAGCACCACGGCCAGGTTCATCCCGTTGGGGCCGCCCCGCACGGGGCCGCGCAGGCCGGCCGTGCCGAACACCAACGGTTCGGAGAAGCGCTGCGCTAGCTCCTCTTCGGAACAGGCGCGCAACTCCGCGGCGGTTTCGGGGTCCGGGTCGTGGTCGATCCAGTTCTGAATCGTCTGCGCCGCCAGGGAAGACTCAGTCATAACCGACCAATCACCGAGCTCAGAAGGTGGCCCATGCGGGTTGCCGACGCCCGTCCGGCGGCCAGCACCTCCTCATGGTTGAGGGATTCCCCAGTCATTCCGGCCGCGAGGTTGGTCACCAGGGACAGCCCCAGCACCTCGGCTCCGGCTGCGCGTGCCGCGATGGTTTCGTGCACCGTCGACATGCCCACGAGGTCCGCGCCCAGGATGCGCAGCATCCGGATCTCCGCGGGGGTCTCGTAATGCGGACCGGGCAGGCCCGCGTACACCCCCTCGGCGAGGTCGGCATCGATCTCGCGGGCCAGCGCTCGTAATCGCGGCGAGTACGCCTCGACGAGGTCGACGAACTGCGCGCCGACCAGCGGCGATCGGGCCGTCAGGTTGAGATGGTCGCCGATGAGCACCGGTTGGCCCACGACGTACTCCTCGCGCAGCCCCCCGGCGGCGTTGGTCAGGATGACCGTCCGCGCACCGGCGGCGCACGCCGTGCGCACGGGGTGGACGACGTGGCGCAGGTCGTGTCCCTCGTAGGCGTGGATCCTGCCCAGCAGCACCAGCATCCGGTCCGTGCTGGATCCGGCGATCGGCACAGACAGCACCGAACCGCCGTGTCCGGCCGCACTCGGTGGACTGAATCCCGGTAGCTCGGCCATCGGAATCGTGGAGGTGGGATCTCCGAGTTCCGCGGCGGCCGGGGCCCAGCCCGACCCGAGAACCACCGCGACACGGTGGGCCGCGACACCGGTGCGGGTCGCGATCTCCGCGGCCGCGAGAGCCGCTGCGTTGTCCGGAGCCAGAGGCTCATCGGTGTTGTCGCCTCTTCGCGTAAGCCGCTCATCGGTCACAGCTACGGAGCCTAGCCATGATGGGATACTCATCTAATGCCCTTGACCACCGGAGCGTCGTCCGCCGCGCATGCCGAGGCCGCCTGCGCTGTCGTCGATACCGCAGCGACGGATCTGGTGGCGTTGTCGCACGACATCCACGCCGAGCCCGAGCTGGCGTTCCACGAGGTTCGCAGTGCCCTGAAGACCCAGCGCCTGCTCGCCGAGCGTGGATTCGAGATCGTCACCGGTCAGGGCGGTATGGACACCGCATTTCGCGCCACCTACGGCGACGGACCGCTGGTCATCGGTGTTTGCGCCGAGTACGACGCGTTGCCCGGGATCGGCCACGCCTGCGGGCACAACATCATCGCGGCCTCCGCGGTGGGCACCGGGCTGGGGCTCGCCGAAGTCGCCGATGCCCTCGGACTCACCGTGGTGGTTATCGGTACGCCGGCCGAGGAGTACGGCGGCGGCAAGGCACTTCTCCTCAAGGCGGGCGCCTTCGACGACATCGCGACGGCGGTGATGCTGCACCCCGGGCCGATCGATATCGCCGGTGCCCGCTCGCTCGCGCTGACCGATGTGATGGTCACCTATCACGGCAAGGAGTCGCACGCCGCGGTCGCGCCGCACCTCGGAATCAACGCCGCCGACGCGGTCACCGTCGCCCAGGTATCGATCGGTCTGCTGCGTCAGCATCTTTCTCCCGGGCAGCTGATCCACGGCATCGTCACCGAAGGGGGAGAGGCGGCCAACATCATCCCGGGCCGGGCGGCGATGCAGTACACGATGCGCGCCGTCGAGTCGGCTTCCCTGCGCGCGCTGGAGGAGAAGGTGTATGCCTGCTTCGCCGCGGGCGCGTTGGCGACCGGATGCAGCCACGAACTCGTCGAGTCTTCGCCGCCCTACCTGGAGTTGACCCCGGATCCGTGGCTGGTGGAGGTCTTCCGCCAGGAGATGGAGTCCTTCGGCCGCACGCCGGTTCCCGCCGAGTTCGAGGCCTCGGTGCCCCTGGGCAGTACCGATATGGGCAATGTGACGCAGGTGCTGCCCGGCATCCACCCCGTTGTGGGCATCGACTCGGGCGGGGCGGTCATCCATCAGCCCGATTTCGAGAAGGCGGCCCGGGAACCGGGTGCCGACAAGGCAGTGGTTGAGGGAGCGAAGATGTTGGCGCGCACCGTGATACGGCTGGCCGAGGATGAGACGGAGCGATCCAGGGTGCTGGACCGGTTGGCGCGCAGGGCGGTGACGGTATGAGCGCATCGCTGTCCGCCGTAGCGCAGCAGTGGCTCGCGGAGAACACGGACTCGCTGGTGCAGTGGCGCCGTCACATCCACGCGCATCCCGAGTTGGCGCGCCAGGAGCACGCCACCACCGAGTACGTCGCCGCGCGGCTGGCCGAGGCCGGACTCAATCCGAAGGTGCTGCCCGGCGGCACCGGAGTCACCTGCGACTTCGGTCCCGAGGACGGGCCCCGGGTGGCGCTGCGCGCGGACATGGACGCCCTGCCGATGCAGGAACGCACCGGCGCGGCCTATTCCTCGACCGTGCCGAATGTCGCGCATGCCTGCGGGCACGACGCACACACCGCGATCCTGCTGGGTGCGGCGATGGCCCTGAATTCGGCGCCCTCTCTGCCCTCGGGCGTGCGGCTGATCTTTCAGCCCGCCGAGGAGGTCATGCCCGGCGGCGCCATCGACGTGGTGGCCACCGGGGCGATGGCCGGTGTTACGAGAATTTTTGCGCTGCACTGCGATCCGCGCCTGGAGGTGGGCAAGGTGGCGATCCGCGCCGGTGCGATCACCTCGGCCGCGGACACCGTCGAGGTCACGCTGCATTCCCCGGGTGGGCACACCTCGCGGCCGCATCTGACGGCCGACCTGGTGTACGGGCTCGGCACCATCATCACCGGTCTGCCGGGAGTGCTGAGCCGACGCATCGACCCGAGGGCGGGCACCGTCATGGTGTGGGGTGCCGTCAACGCGGGTCAGGCCGCCAACGCCATCCCGCAGATCGGTTCGCTGGCGGGCACGGTGCGCACCGGCAGCCGTGACGTGTGGATCACGCTGGAGGACACCGTGCGCGATGTGATCCAGGGGCTGCTGGCACCGTTGCGCATCGACTACACCCTCAACTATCGGCGCGGTGTTCCGCCGGTCATCAACGAGGCCGACTCGACGCACATCTTCGTGCGCGCGATTCAGGACATCGGGCTGGACGCACTCGCAGAGACCACGCAGTCCGGCGGTGGCGAGGATTTCTCCTGGTACCTGGAAGAGGTGCCAGGCGCGATGGCACGATTGGGTGTTTGGTCGGGATCGGGTCCCCAGCTCGATATCCACCAGCCCAACTTCGACATCGACGAACGGGCACTGGGTGTCGGGGTGCGGACGCTGGTCAATCTCGTCGAACAAA
Organism: Mycobacteroides saopaulense; assembly: GCF_001456355.1. Lineage (NCBI taxonomy): Bacteria > Bacillati > Actinomycetota > Actinomycetes > Mycobacteriales > Mycobacteriaceae > Mycobacteroides > Mycobacteroides saopaulense. The sequence goes on along the minus strand of NZ_CP010271.1, from coordinate 3,417,917 downwards.
GCGCACTCTAGAACCCTTTTCCGCGATACGTCATGTCTGGAGTCGGCCACCCGGCCGATGCATCAGAAACCGGAGTGTCGGCGGAAAGTTATGCTGTTCCCGGACCTATGTTGCGCGAGGCCCGGGTGCGCAGGCCGTGTACGTAATCATCTGGTGCACCGGCAATTTCGGCTGCGTCCGCCATCACGCCGAGATACCGGGCAGACGGTAGGCCACCCTCGTACGCATTGACGACGTAGAGCCAGGCCAGCACCGGGTCGGTGGTGGTGTCGGAGGACTCGCGGTCGATCCGGCAGCGGATCTTGGTGTGGATGCCGAGCTCCGAACCCTCCCAGCGATCGAGATTCTTCTCGTCTGCTCCGGTCATGTCGTAGAGGACGACGAAAACCTTGGAGTGGGGGTCCTGCACGACGGTGGCCAGCGCACCCTCCCAGCCGATGTCCTCACCGCCGAAGGTCAGCCGCCAACCGTGTAACCAGCCGGTGCCAGCCATGGGAGAGTGCGGCGCGCGCTGCAACATCTGCTCGGGATGCATGTTGGAGCCATAGGCGGCGTAGAGCGGCACGGGGCAAGCCTAATGGTCCCGTGCTGTGGTTGACGGCAGGGATGGTGGCAAGTTCCCTTCACCATGGCAAGCCGCGGCGGGTCGGTACTTGTAGGTTTGATCCCGTGGCAACGCGCATCGTGATCATTGGTGGAGGACCAGCGGGATACGAAGCGGCGCTCGTGGCCGCCGCCCACGAGCGAAGCACCACCGAGGTCACGGTGATCGACTCGGACGGTATCGGCGGTGCCTGCGTGCTCTTCGACTGTGTGCCGTCCAAGACGTTCATCGCGTCCACCGGTGTGCGCACCGACCTGCGGCGCGCGCCCAACCTGGGCTTTGACATCGACGTGGAGCACGCCAAGATTTCGCTGCCGCAGATCCACAGCCGCGTCAAACGCCTTGCCTCCGAGCAGTCGGCCGACATCGCCGAACGTCTGCGCAGCGCCGGGGTGCGCTTGATCGCCGGACGTGCCGAGCTGGTCGATCACGTGGTCGGGATGGCATTTCACCGGGTCAAGGCAACGGCATCAGACGGGACGAGCACCATCCTGGAAGCCGATGTGGTGCTCATCGCCACCGGTGCCAGCCCGCGTGTGCTGCCCCACGCGCGCCCTGACGGCGAACGAATCCTCACCTGGCGCCAGCTCTATGACCTGGAGGAACTGCCCGAGCACCTGGTCGTGGTGGGGTCGGGTGTCACGGGTGCCGAGTTCGTCCACGCCTACACCGAGCTGGGCGTTCAGGTGACCGTGGTGGCCAGCCGGGATCGAGTGCTGCCGCACGAGGACGAGGATGCCGCCCTGGTCCTGGAGGACACGCTGGCCGAGCGCGGTGTGACGCTGGTCAAGAATGCCCGGGCCGATTCGGTCACCACAACGGACACGGGTGTGCGGGTTGCCATGGCCGACGGCCGGGTGGTCGAGGGCAGCCATGTGCTGATGACGGTCGGATCCGTTCCGAACACCTCGGGCCTGGGTCTGGAGCGGGTCGGCATCACCCTCGGCTCCGGCGGGTACCTGACCGTCGACCGGGTGTCGCGCACCTCGGTGGCCGGCATCTACGCCGCGGGCGACTGCACGGGCCTGCTGCCGCTGGCGTCGGTGGCGGCTATGCAGGGCCGCATCGCCATGTATCACGCGCTCGGCGACGCGGTGCGCCCCATCAAGCTGAAAACTGTTGCCGCGGCCGTCTTTACCCGTCCCGAGATCGCCGCGGTGGGCGTATCCCAGGCCGCCATCGACAATGGCGAGGTGCCGGCGCGGACGGTCACGCTGCCCCTGCAGACGAACCCGCGTGCCAAGATGTCCGGCCTCAAGCGCGGTTTCGTGAAGATCTTCTGCCGACCGGCCACCGGTGTGGTGATCGGCGGTGTCGTGGTCGCCTCGAATGCCTCCGAACTGATTCTGCCGATCGCCATCGCGGTACAGAACCTGCTCTCGGTGAACGATCTGGCGCAGACGCTGTCGGTCTACCCGTCCCTATCCGGTTCGGTGACTGAGGCGGCGCGCCAGTTGATTGCCCACGACGACCTGGACTGACCTTCGGCGATTTGCGCGATAGCGGCGTGCGTCACTGACGGGAGCGCTACTGGCCGGTAACGTGGCTCACTGGAAGGAACTCCGGGGCCCGGTAATGGGCGTGGAAGGGAGTAGTCGTGAGTGACGCAACCAGCCCGTCGGGATCGAGTGGACCTACGTACACGTTCCTTGGACCGCAGGCACGTTCGCTGAACTGGGAGCGCCTGGGATCCGAGCAGTTCGACGTCATCGTCATCGGCGGCGGGGTCGTCGGCGCCGGATCGGCCCTCGACGCGGCCACGCGCGGGCTCAAGGTCGCCCTGGTCGAGGCGCGTGACTTCGCATCGGGAACGTCGAGCCGCTCCTCGAAAATGTTCCACGGCGGCCTGCGCTATCTGGAACAGCTCGAGTTCGGTTTGGTTCAGGAAGCATTGCGTGAGCGGGAGTTGTCCCTGTCGACACTGGCGCCGCACCTGGTCAAGCCGTTGCCGTTCCTGTTCCCGCTGACCAACCGCTGGTGGGAGCGGCCATATGTGGCTGCCGGCATCTTCCTGTACGACCAGATGGGCGGTGCGAAATCCGTTCCCGCGCAAAAACACCTCACCCGTGCGGGTGCGCTGCGGCTGGCACCGGGACTTAAACGCAACTCACTCATCGGCGGCATCCGCTATTACGACACGGTGGTCGACGACGCTCGTCACACCATGAACGTGGCCCGTACTGCCGCACACTACGGCGCGGTGGTCCGGGCTTCCACACAGGTGGTCTCGCTGCTGCGTGAGGGCGATCGCGTCATCGGAGTGGTGGTGCGCGACACCGAGAACGGCGCCGAAACCGAAGTTCGCGGGCACGTCGTGGTCAATGCCACCGGAGTATGGACCGACGAGATCCAGGCATTGTCGCGTACGCGCGGCCGGTTCCGGGTGACCGCGTCCAAGGGCGTACATATCGTGGTGCCGCGGGACAGGATCGTCAGCGAGGTGGCGATCATCCTGCGCACCGAAAAATCGGTGCTGTTCGTGATCCCATGGGGCAACCATTGGATCATCGGGACCACCGACACCGAGTGGAACCTCGACCTGGCGCATCCAGCGGCCACCAAGGTGGACATCGACTACATCCTGGACAAGGTCAACACGGTGCTGGCAACGCCCTTGACGCACAACGACATCGACGGGGTGTATGCGGGCCTGCGCCCGCTGTTGGCCGGGGAGGACGACGACACCTCGAAGCTTTCCCGTGAGCACGCCGTGGCGGTGGCGGCGCCGGGTCTGGTGGCCATCGCGGGCGGCAAGTACACGACTTATCGTGTGATGGCGGCCGATGCCATCGATATGGCAAGCGAATTCGTTCCGGCGCGCGTGGCGCCCTCGATCACCGAGAAGGTGCCGCTGTTAGGCGCCGACGGGTACTTCGCGCTGATCAACCAGACCGAGCACGTGGGTGAGACTTATGGCCTACATCCGTACCGGGTGCGCCATCTGCTGGACCGGTACGGCTCACTGATCGGCGAGGTGCTTGCCTGTGCGGGCGCGGATCACAGCCTGCTGCAACCGATCGCCAAGGCGCCGATGTATTTGAAGGTGGAGGCGCTCTACGCCGTGGCAGCCGAGGGCGCGCTGCATCTGGAGGACATCCTCGCCCGACGCATGCGCATCGCCATCGAATACCCGCACCGCGGCGTGGACTGCGCGCAGGAGGTCGCCGAGTTGGTGGCCCCGGTGCTCGGCTGGTCCGCGGAAGACATTGTCCGCGAGGTGGATACCTACCGGGCCCGGGTCGATGCCGAGGTGCGTTCGCAGCGCCAGCCCGACGATGCCTCTGCGGATGCGTTGCGGGTGGCCGCGCCGGAAGCACGTTCGTTCATCGTCGAACCGGTGACCGACGTGCTGTCGCCGTCGAAGTAGGTCGCCGACGATGAGCCCGAGAAGACGGGCTCCCGATCCACCACTACCGGTGCGAGACGGCTTGGGCCCGGTGCGCATTCGGCTCCGGGGAGACGGACCCGTGCTGGACGAGCTGGTCTCCCGTTTCGGCTCCGCGGCCGCTGATCAGGTGAGTCGAGGCGATGTTGTCGACGCCATGGGGACCACCGTCACCGCCGATACCCGGTTGTCGGCAGGCTCGCTGGTGTACACGTATCGCGAACCGGCCGTGGAGGTTCCCGTCCCGTTCGCCATCGACGTATTGCACTGGGACGAGAACGTCCTGGTGGTCGATAAGCCGCATTTCCTATCCACGATGCCGCGGGGGCGCCATGTCACCGAGACGGCGCTGGTACGGCTGCGAAAGATGTTGGACCTGCCGGAGTTGGCGCCCGCGCATCGCCTCGATCGGCTCACTGCGGGGGTGTTGTTGTTCACGGTGCGCCGCGATGTGCGTTCGGCGTATCACGCGTTGTTCGCGCACCGCCAGGTGTCCAAGACTTATGAGGCGTTGGCCCCCGTCGATCCGGCCATCACGCTTCCGCTGACCTTGCGTAGCAGAATCGTCAAGCGACGCAGCATACTTCAGGCGTGCGAGGAGCCGGGGCCGGCGAACGCCGAGACTCATATCGAGCTGATCGACCAGCGGGAGACGGTGGGTAGATACCGGCTCATCCCGCACACGGGGCAGACACATCAGCTTCGGGTACACATGAACAGCCTGGGGGTCCCGATCATCAACGATCCGCTCTATCCGGCGGTGGTCGACGTGGCAGCGGACGACTTCACCCGTCCGCTGCAGCTGCTGGCGCGCTCGCTGGCCTTCCGTGACCCGTTGACCGGCAAGGATGTTCGGTACGAGTCGGTGCGCGTGCTGGGGCAGTAGCGCACTGTCAGCTGGGCCGCTGTTCGAGCTCGGTGACCCGCGCGCGTAGCCGCTCGATTTCGGCGGTCAGCTCGGCTTCCCTGGCGGCGGCCTTTTCCTGATAGGCCCTGCCGAGCTCGGTGAGGTACTGCTGGTCGTAGCGGGGAATGATGCTGCGCGAGCAGTTCCAGTCGAACGCCTCCACCGCCACTTCGATCTCCCGGCGTTCACCCTCATGCACCCTGCCGCGGCCAAACACCTTGAGACGCTGCTTGCGCGGATAGTCGACGAAGAACATCGCCAACCGATCGTCGGCCGCGAGGTTTCCCAGAGTCACGAATTGGTTGTTGCCGGGCAGATCGACGAATCGAAGGGTGTTGCCGCCGAGGTGGCCAACGAATCCCGCAGGGCCGCTGCGGTATTGCAGGTACGGCCATCCGGCCGGGGTCACGGTGCTCAGGCAGAACTGTGTCGCGTCGGCGATCATTCGTAACTCCCGCGCTCCCAGATCATCGGGGCCGTCGTCCGGGCGCTCCAGGTGTGTGCCGTAGGCAACGTAGCTGCCGTTGGCCCGTTGCCGCGCGATCGCCTCGGGGCCGAAGGCGAGGTAGTGATAGTGGTTGTTGCTCACGGGTATACCGCGATCTCGATGAGGTTCCCGTCGGGGTCACGGCAGTAATGCGAGGTCATCTCGCCCAGCGCGCCGAACTTGGTCACCGCCCCCTGCTCGATGTCCACCCCGCAGGCCGCGAGGTGCTCGCGAACCTCGGTCGGAGAAGCATCGGTGACGAAACACAGATCATCGGAGCCCGGTGCGACGGCGACGCCGGTGAACCATTCGTCCTGAGTCGCCGTGATGGGCCGCAGATTGATCTTTTGCCTGCCGAACGTCAGGGCGGTGCGGCCCGCGGGCCCGAAGGTTTCTCGCGCCATGCCGAGCACACGTTCGTACCAGGCGGCCATGGTCTCCACATCGGAGCAGTTGATCACGATGTGGTCGAACCGGATCACCTTCACTTGCGTACCCTCAGTCCTTTCGGTGTGCGCGCGAAACCGGCCTCCAGCAGGGCCGCGATCACGGCGGATTCCCCGATGTCGAAGACCGATCTGCCGTCGACCCGCTCGATCACCAGACCGTCGAGCGCGCCGTCGCGTACCAGCTCCATCGTGCCCAACGCGGCGGCATGCAGCACCGTGGGATCGGTCACGAAGCTCAGCAGCGACTTGCCGCCCCGCTCGATGTAGAGCGTCAGATCGCCGTCGACAAGCACAGCGAGGGCCCCTGCCTTCCTCCCAGGCCGGTGGCCGGAGTCAGAGACCGTCTTCGGCCACACCAACGCCGCCCCGTAGGGGTTGGCTGGATCTGTCGCCGCCAACACCGTCGCCCGATACGGCTTGCGTCCGTCGTCGACGGTGTCGAGGTACTCACGCAGCCTGTCGACGGTCGTGGGTGAGGCGAACTGGGCGCCGCCCAGCGATTCGACGAAATAGCCGCGGCGGCAGCGTCCGTTGTCCTCGAACGTCGAGAGCACCTTGTACAGCCAGGCGAAGCCGCCCGCGACTCCCTCGGCGACGACGCTGCCCTTGGTCACCACGCCGTACCTGCCGAGCAGCAGCTCGGCCTGCATGTGCGAGCGCTCGGTACCGTCTGCGAGCCTTTCGGGCAGCATCGACCAGCGGCCGGCGACCGCGGGGTCCACGGGCGCTGCGGTGGGGATCGGGGTGTAGGCACGCAATCTGGGTGCTCGCCGGTTCCGGTGCGCGGTGCGCGATTTGATGCTGGTACCCAGCAGCGCCCGGACCGGAGCGAAGGTGTCGCCCGTCACCAGCCCGGCCCACACCAGGTCCCAGAGCGCTGCCATGGTGGCGCCCTCCCCGAACTGGCGGAAGAAGTACCCTCCGCCAGCGGCAAGACCGTCCAGGATCGCGCGATGCGCCTCATCGAGCACGACGGGATCGGCGGCTGCGAGCGTGGCCGGTGCAACCCCACTCGGGTGCAAGGCGATCCAGCCATCCTGTGCGGTGATCGAGCCGTGTCCCGACCACACCGTCTCCCCGGAGGCCAGCAGTTCGTCGAGCATCTGCGGTGAGTAGTCGCGAACGCGCCGGGCCAGGATCAGCGGCTCCCATGCGGACGCGGGTATCGGGACGCCGGCGAGTTGGTCGATGACCGTGGCGACACCGTCGACCCCGCGCAGGCTCGAATCGAGGTACTGCCAGTCGGGCAGGAATCGCGCGAAGGCGGATGTGCTGACGGGCTCCACCTGCGCGCGCAGTGCCGCCAGGGATCGTCTGCGCAGAATGCGGAGGACCTCGGCGTCGCACCACTGTTCGGAATCTGTTGCATCAGAGGTGAACTCACCGCGTATCAGCTGGCCGCGCGCAGCCATCGCGGAGAGCGTGTCGGCGGCAACGCGGACGCCGATGCCGAAGCGTTCGGCGGCCTGGCCGGTGGTGAACGGGCCGTGCGTTCTGGCGTATCGGCCCAGCAGCTCCCCGAGCGGATCGGCCGTCATGTCGGTGAAGGCCGCGGGCACACCCGGCGGTACCGGGACCCCGAGTGCGTCACGTAGTCGTGCCACGTCCTCGACGGCGGCCCACCAGGTGCGTTGCCCGTAGTGGGTCTGGACCACTCTGCGCGCGGCGACAAGCTCGTTGAGCCAGACGGTGCCGACGCCGCTGCAGCGCGCGGTGATTTCTTCGGCGGTAAGCGGGCCGAGGAGCCGGAACAGATCGGCGAGGCCTTCCGAGTCGCGCGCCCTGCGCTCGTCGGCCAGATGCTGCAGTTGTCGTTCGGTCGCCTCGATGACCGCCGGGTCGAGTAGTTCTCGCAGTTCCACCCGGCCCATGAGCTCGGCGAGCAGTCCGGTGTCCAGCGAGAGGGCGGCGGCGCGCCGCTCCGCCAGCGGGCGGTCCTCGTCGTACATGAAACCGCCGATATAGCTGAACAATTGGGCGGCCGCGAACGGGGAGGGTGCATCGGTCTGCACCTCCACGATCCGGATCTGGCGCTGCTCGATGCCGGACATCAACCGCACCAGGGTTCCGATGTCGTAGACGTCCTGCAGGCATTCGCGTAGTGCCTCCAGGACTATCGGGAAGTCGGAGTGCTTACGTGCGACATCCAGCAGTTGTGCGGCACGCTGGCGCTGCTGCCACAGCGGCGAGCGTCGGCCGGGGGTTCGGCGCGGTAAGAGCAGGGCCCGCGCCGCGCATTCGCGGAACCGCGCCGCGAACAACGCGGAGCCGCCGACCTCCCGCGTCACGATTGTCTCGATCTCTGCGGCATCGAAGACGAAAAGACCTGCTCCGGGTGGGCTGTCGTCGGTATCGGGGAGCCGCACCACGATGCCGTCGTCGGTGGCGGTGGGGGACTCGCTGACACCGTAGCGCTGCTGAAGCCGGTCGGCGACGGCGAGCGCCAGCGGGCCGTTGACCCGCAGCCCATAGGGTGAATGCAGCACGATGCGCCAGTCACCGAGCTCGTCGCGGAATCTCTCGACAATCAGCGTGGTGTCGGTAGGCACGGCGCCCGTCGACTGCAGCTGGTCGGTGAGCAGCGCACGCAGGTTCCCCATGGCGTATTCGTCGAACCCCGTAGCGGTGCAGAGCTTCTCGAACTCGGCTTCTCGTGCGGCCGCCAGTTCTCCGGTCAGGTGTCCCAATGCCATGCCGAGTTCTGCTGGTCGACCCACTGAATCGCCGCGCCAGAAGGGCAGCCGACCCGGTTGGCCGAAGGCGGGGACCACGACCACCCGTTCGTGGGTGATCTCGGTGATACGCCAACTGGTGGCGCCCAACGAGATCACGTCGCCGGGCCGCGACTCGTAGACCATCTCCTCGTCGAGTTCGCCCACCCGGGAAGGCTTCTCTCCCTCGGCCCCGGCGTACATGTAGACCGTGAACAGGCCGCGGTCCGGAATCGCGCCCCCGGACGTCACGGCCAGCCGTTGTGCTCCGGGGCGTCCCGTGAGCGTTCCCTCGTCTCTGTCGTATACGACGCGCGGACGCAGCTCCGCGAAATCGGTGGAAGGGTACTTGCCGCTGAGCAAGTCGAGCACCGCGTCAAATGCACTGCGCGGCAGGGACGTGAAGGGAGCGCTGCGCCTGACCACGTCGAACCATTTCTCGACGTCCAGAGGGTCCAGCGCGCAGGCGGCCACCGTGTGCTGGGCGAGGATGTCCAGCGGATTGGCGGGTACCCGGAGGGTCTCGATGTCTCCTCGAAGCATGCGCCGCACCGTGACGGCGCAGCCCAACAGATCGGTGCGATGTTTGGGAAACAGCACACCCCGGGACACCTCGCCGACCTGGTGCCCGGCGCGGCCGATGCGTTGCAATCCGCTGGCCACCGACGGCGGTGCCTCCACCTGGACCACCAGATCCACAGCCCCCATATCGATTCCGAGCTCCAGGCTGCTGGTGGCCACCACGCATTTGAGACGTCCGGTCTTCAGATCGTCCTCGATGTCGGCGCGTTGCTCCTTGCTGACCGAGCCGTGATGTGCCCGGGCGAGGAGCGGTTCCGCACCGTAGGTCTGTCCGCTGCCCATGATGTGTGCCGGTGGTCCGCCGGGTACCCCCGGATTGGATGTGGGGGTGAGGTCCACACCCAGGCGTTCGGCGTGAATTTCGTTGAACCGTGCGGTGAGCCGCTCGGCGAGGCGGCGGGAGTTGGCGAAGACGATGCTGGATCGATGTGTCTCGATGAGGTCGACGATGCGTTGTTCGACATGGGGCCAGATGGTGTTGGTACCGGCGTTCGTCGCCTCGGGGTCTGGATAGGTGTCGGGGGCACTCATGTCCGAGACAGGCACCACCACCGACAGGTCGAAAGTCTTGGGGCTGGCCGGGGCGACGACCGTGGCAGGGGCGCGGCCGCCCAGAAATCGGGCCACCTCGGCTGCGGGCTTGACCGTCGCCGACAGACCGATTCGCTGTGCGGGCCGGGAAAGCCGCTCATCCAGCCGCTCCAGTGACAGCGCCAGATGTGCACCGCGTTTGGTACCGGCCACCGCGTGCACTTCATCGACGATGACCGTCCGCACCGTGTCCAGGGTTTCGCGCGCGGCAGAGGTCAGCATCAGGAACAGTGATTCGGGGGTGGTGATGAGAATGTCCGGTGGAGACGAGATCAACGCGCGGCGCCGCTGCGCGGGGGTATCGCCCGAGCGCACGCCGATCGTGATGGAAGGTTCGGGTAGGCCCATCCGCGTCGTGGTCCGGGCGATCCCGGCCAGGGGAGCGCGTAGGTTCCGCTCGACGTCGACCGCGAGGGCCTTGAGAGGCGAGACATACAGGATCTGGGTTCCGTGCCGGGCCGAAGCTGCACGGCCGGCGACATTCAGCTCGGGCTCGGCGCCGACCAGGGTGTCGATGGCCCACAGAAATGCCGCGAGGGTCTTACCTGAGCCTGTGGGCGCGACGACAAGTGTGTTGTCGCCGTTGGCGATGGACTGCCACGCGCCGGACTGGGCCTGTGTGGGTGCCGGGAACGATTCGGTGAACCATTCCCGCGTGGGTGCCGAGAACCGGGCGAGTGGACCGGGCTCGCTGCTCATCGGGCCATCGTGCCAACAAGGACCGACATCGGGGATTTAGTCGGCGCCCATGAGATCGACCACCGCTTGCGGGATGTTCGATACGCGGCGTACCGCGTCGATCATGGCGTGCGCGGAGGTGTCGGCGAGCCAATCGACGTCCAGGTCGGGATTGAGTGCGCGCTGCCGGGCCAATTCCTGGTTGAAAGCCAGCCAGGCGCGGATGACCACCTTCAGATCAGTCACCAGGGCCGGAGTCATCTCGTCGCCCGCGACATGATCGACGACGGCCATGATGCGGTCGGTCTGTTTGTCGTATTCCTGCTGCTCGATCGCCATGACAGTGGGGTCGGCCGAATCGATCATCCGGAAGACCGTCACCGGTGCGAACGGGTGGTCCTCCTGGTAGTGCAGGTATACCAGGAGGGTGCGCCGAAGCCGCTCGAAGCCCGAGAGCGTCTGGTCCATATCAAGCGAGATCGTGGCGTCGTAGAGCCTGTCGTACTCGGCCTGCATAACCGCGGTGTAGAAGGAGCGCTTGTCGGGGAAGTAGCGGTACAGCAGCGCCCGCGAGACGCCGGCCTGCTCAGCTACCTCATCCATGCGCACGTCGTCATAGTGACGTTCGCCGAACAACTGAGTCCCGAACTCCAAGAGCTCGGCTCGCCGATCTTCGGGCGTGAGCCGACGACGAGGCGACGAGCCGTTCGGGCGAACTGCATCGGAGTCGTCGGTCATCCTGCCAATTTTACTAGCCGGCCCGGAATCACTTGGCGAGATCGGTTAGCCCGATCGATCAGCCCGTCGATCAGCCGAAGTGAACACCTTGGGCCAAGGGCAGTTCCGTCGAGTAGTTGACGGTGTTGGTGGCGCGTCGCATGTAGGCCTTCCACGAGTCGGAGCCCGACTCGCGACCACCGCCTGTTTCCTTCTCGCCACCGAACGCTCCACCGATCTCGGCTCCCGAGGTACCGATGTTCACGTTCGCGATTCCGCAATCGGACCCGTCGGCGGCCAGGAAGCGCTCGGCCTCGCGCATGTCCAGCGTGAAGATGGCCGAGGAAAGGCCCTGGGGAACCGCGTTGTTCAGTGCGATCGCCTCATCGAGGGCGTCGTAGTCGAGCACGTACAGGATGGGAGCGAAGGTTTCGCGGTGCACCACATCGCCTTGCGTGGGCATCCGCACCACGGCCGGGGTCACATAGAAAGATCCGTCACCCAGTTCGCGGCGTTCGCCGCCGATGACGGTCCCGCCTTGCGCGCGGCCGGCTTCCAGTGCGTCCTGCATGTCGCGGAACGATTTCTCGTTGATCAGCGGGCCCACCAACGTGCGTCCGTCGAAGGGATCGCCCACCGGCAGCTGGCCATAGGCATTGACGATTCGTTCGACCAGCGTGTCGGCGATGGTGTGGTGAACGATCAACCGCCGCAGGGTGGTACAGCGCTGGCCCGCGGTACCCGCGGCAGAGAACACGATGCCCCGTACCGCCAGATCCACGTCGGCGGAGGGGGTCACGATCACCGCGTTGTTGCCGCCCAATTCAAGCAGCGACCGGCCGAACCGGGCGGCCACCCGCGGGCCCACCTGCTGGCCCATCCGTACCGATCCGGTCGCACTCACCAGCGCGATACGCGGATCGTCGACGAGTTGTTCGCCAACCTCGCGGCCACCCTGGATCAATCGGCTGACCTCCGGCGGCGCCCCCACGTCGGCGGCCGCGCGATCCAGAAGTGCCTGGCAGGCAACGGCAGTCAGCGGCGTGAGCTCGGAGGGCTTCCACACCACGGTGTCGCCGCAGACAAGGGCGATCGCGGTGTTCCACGACCACACGGCAACCGGGAAGTTGAATGCCGAGATGACTCCGACCACGCCGAGGGGATGCCAGGACTCCATGAGGCGATGCCCCGCACGCTCGGAGGCCATGGTCTTGCCGTACAACTGCCGGGACAAGCCGACCGCGAACTGACAGATGTCGATCATCTCCTGCACCTCGCCGAGGGCCTCGGAGACGATCTTTCCGGCCTCGATGGTCACCAGTTCGGCCAGATCCTTCTTGTGCTCCGTCAGCAGCTCTCCGAGACGGGCCACCAGCGCTCCACGCACAGGTGCCGGGGTGGTACGCCATTGCGAAAATGCTTGGGCGGCTTCAGTGATTGCTTTGTCAACCTCCTCCTTCGAGCTCGCTCGGAGCGTGAAGAGGGCGTCGCCGGTAATCGGCGTGCGGACCGTGACGCCTTCACCTCCGGTCGCAGGCACCGCGTCGAGCTCCACATCCGCGCCGATCCAGCGCAGTGCGTTCTGCGCTCGTGTGCGCAACTCGTCGGCCGAGGGCAGAACACCGGGAGAGGAGGTGGGCAGGGTGGTGGTCATCGATCGGCTCCTATCGTGAGGTCAGATTGTGCGGCGATGGCGGCATAGAGCGAATACGGATCATGTATGTCCCGGCCGATGGCGCCGGACATCCATTCCTTCGAATAGTCGGCGGCGCAATCGTCGGCGCCGTCGCCGTACGAACCGTCGTCGTCGAGGTTGGACCGGAAGATCCCGGCGGCAGAACGGGGCAGGAAGTCCTCGTATACGACGGGCCTGGTCACGATCTCGCCGCGCGGACCGAGCTCGGTACGGAAGTAGGCCAGATCCTGCTCGGCCAGTCCGGCTTCGGTATCGGGAAAGTGGTCAGCCCAAATGGACGCTGCCTGCTGTGGATCTGCCTGGGCGCCGTCGATGGCGGCCATCGCGTTGTCGTAGCGGGTACGGCCCGCGGGGGTGAGCGCTATGCCTCGCGCTTCGACCTCACCGAATCGGACCCGCAGCGTGTCACTGAGCACAGAACCATCACTCGTCCGGAAGCGGCGTGGCTCGGCCAACGCCCGGAATGAGGTCTGCCGCAGAAGAACATCGGGACCATGCCACCGGGGCGGGCCCTGGATCGCATCGATCATGGTGATGCCGCGTGCCGTCATCCGCCGGTAGAGGTCGTCGATGTCGAGTACGCGTGGGGTGAGGTGGTTGATGTGTGTGCGGGCCACACCGGCGATATCGGCGGCGACGGGCGAAACCGCGGAAAGTTCGTCATACCAAGCACGGTCGATGGGCGTGGTGGACAGCGCGAAGGCGTTGACCGCCTCGTTGATGAAGTGATCGGCCTGTGCCGGGGTGGAGCCGCCTGCGGCGCTGATCAGTCGCGCGTGCGCCAGCAGGGCCGGGTCGAAAAGCTCTCGCTGCGCCACGAAGTTCTCCACACGCGTGCGCAAGCCTGCGTCGAAGAACCGGCGATCGCCGGTCGCCAACATCGACGTGAATACTCGGAATGGGTTGAGCGCCAGCTCTTCCTCGTCGATAGGGCGGAACGCGGTGGACACCACGGGCACGGGGGACGCCGCATCACGAAGATCGTAGAAATCGACGGGATACATCCCGAATGCCTCGAACAGGTCGGCGACGGCGGCGAGTTCTCGCGGTCCGCCCACCCGGATCGCGCCGTGGCGTTCGGCGGTCACCCGCTGGACTGATCCGAGCCGTTCGGCATCCGGATGTGTTGTGGCGTAAGTCTGGTTCACCTCGGTACTGACATCGACCAAGGTGTTGTATGCGGGAACCTCCGTCCCATACATGCGTGAGAGTGCTGCTGCGAAACGCGCTCGGAGTTCCCAGCACTGGATGAGGGCGGTCATCGGATTCGTCCGGGAGTTGACGTGATCGGCCTGCGCAAGTCCGTTCCCTGTCGTGCCTGGTCGCGGTACTCTGCCCCCGTGACTGTGGATTCCGAAAGGTCGCCGGAGCGCCCGCTCGATGATGTCGATCGAATTCTGGTGCGCGAGTTGGCTCGCGATGGCCGGGCGACTCTCGCCCATTTGGCTGCCAAGGCCGGTTTGTCGATCTCGGCGGTGCAGACCCGCGTGCGGCGGCTGGAATCTCGCGGAGTTCTCGCCGGATACGCGGCGAGGGTCAATCCAGAGTCGGTAGGCCAGCTGTTGTCGGCGTTCGTGGCCATCACCCCTCTCGATCCTTCTCAACCCGACGATGCTCCGGCGCGGCTCGAGCACATCGATGCCATCGAGTCGTGCTACTCGGTGGCAGGCGAGGAGAGCTACATCCTCCTGGTGCGGGTGCCCTCGCCGCGTGCGCTCGAAGAGCTGCTGCAGCTGATCCGCACCACAGCCAACGTTCGCACGCGAAGCACCATCATCTTACAAACTTTTTACGACGGTCGCCAGCTCGTTCCGTAAATATTCTTGTCTTGATGTAGAGAAGTCGTAAATACTGCGTTAGTGTGGCCGTATGACCGCACTAATCTTTCCGGGGTTCCAGGCTGGCTCCACGACCGATGACGAGGCGACGTGCCCGGACCCGGTGACGCCGGATCGGGTGCATGAGGTGCTGCAACGCAGCATTTTGGCCGACGGGATGGACCTCGTGCTCGACCTGGAGCGCTCCCGTGGGGCGCATCTGGTCGATGCCCGGGACGGGACCACTTATCTCGACATGTTCACGTTCTTCGCCTCGTCGGCGCTGGGTATGAATCACCCGATGCTCGCCCAAGACGGCGAGTTCCGTGCCGAGCTGACCAGAGCCGCCATCAACAAACCGAGCAATTCCGATATCTACACCGTCGAGATGGCCCGGTTCGTCCGGACATTCGCGCGCGTGCTCGGTGACCCGGCGCTTCCGCATCTGTTCTTCGTGGACGGTGGCGCGCTGGCCGTGGAGAACGCGCTGAAGGTGGCCTTCGACTGGAAGAGCCGCTGGAACGAGGCGCACGGAATCGATCAGGCGTTGGGTACCAAGGTGTTACACCTGCGAGAGGCCTTCCATGGTCGCAGTGGTTACACGATGTCGCTGACCAACACCGACCCCAACAAGGTGGCACGCTTCCCCAAGTTCGACTGGCCGCGGATCGATGCTCCCTACCTGCGCCCGGGTGCCGATATCGGGGAGCTGGAGGCCGCGGCGCTGGCACAGGCGCGTCAGGTTTTTGCCGAAAATCCGCACGACATAGCATGTTTCATTGCCGAGCCGATCCAGGGGGAGGGCGGGGATCATCACTTCCGTCCTCAGTTCTTCCATGCGATGCGCGCGCTGTGTCACGAGAACGACGCGCTGTTCGTCTTCGACGAGGTGCAGACCGGGTGTGGGCTCACCGGAACGGCCTGGGCATTCCAGCAGCTGGGTGTGACTCCCGACATCGTGGCCTTCGGGAAGAAGACACAGGTATGCGGGGTCATGGCGGGTGGACGTGTCGACGAGGTGGCCGACAATGTCTTCGCCGTCAGCTCGCGGATCAACTCGACCTGGGGTGGAAATCTGGTCGACATGGTGCGCTCGCGCCGAATCTTGGAAGTTATTGAGTCACAGCGACTTTTCGAGAACGCGACGCGGATGGGTGAGTACCTGCTCGACCGTCTGCAGACCCTCGCGTTGCGCCATGACGAGATCGGTGATGTCCGAGGCCGCGGATTGATGTGTGCGTTCAGCCTGCCGACCGCGCAGGAACGCGATCGTCTGGTGCAGCGCCTGTGGGACCAGGAGCGGGTCATCCTGCTGCCCAGCGGCAAGAACAGTGTCCGGTTCCGTCCGCCGCTGATCGTCAGCGCAGAGGAAATCGATGCCGCGGTGGCCGCGGTGTCGAGGGTGTTGTCTCACCAGGCGTAAGGGGATTCTTCCCGCGCGGTCCGTAGCGCCGCGGCCCACCATGCCAGTTCGTCGAGCATGGTTTTGGCCGCGGTCTCTGCGTCGCGGCTGTCGATGAGCTGGCCCGCATCGTCGAACTGACTCCACACGCCGTGGAAGCTCACCACGTCCCGGGTGGTTACGGCGTGGAGTTCGGCGAACACGAGCCGCAGCTGCTCGATGGCGCGCAATCCACCGGACATCCCGCCATACGAGGTGAATCCGACGGGTTTGGCCTGCCACTCGCTGTGATGCCAGTCGATCAGGTTCTTCAGCGGGGCGGGGAAGCTGTGGTTGTACTCCGGCGTGACCACGAGGAACGCGTCGGCAATGCGCAACCGTGCGGTCACCTTGGCGAGCTGGGCGGTGTCCTCGGCTTGAGTCCTTCTGGAAAGGTGAAGAGGCAGAGGGTAATCCGCGAGGTCGATGTAACCGGCGTGGAACGACGGATGATGCCGGGCCTTCTCTGCGATCCAATTCGCCACCGTGGGGCCGAACCGACCGTCACGAGTGCTGGCGCAGATCACGGCGAGGCGCAACGGGGTGGTTGACGTGTTCACGCGCCCATCGTCGTACCTAAAGTGCACTCGAGGTCAAGCGGCTTCTTTCCGTCACGCGAGCATCGCGTCGGCGAAGCGCCGCACCGCGGCGATCGCCTCCTGTTCAGCGCCGTCCGATCCGGGGTAGTCGGCGCGAGCCCGCGACTCGATTGTCCCGGTGGCAGGGTCGAGCAGCACCTCGGCGACCATCTCGGCGGTGGTGGGCTCGCAGACGGCCCAGCTGTACCGGCGATCGCGTTCCCAGTCCGTGGTGCGGGCGGTCACGTACTCGGCGTCGTCGACACCAAGCGACGTCAAAGCCGGACGGTCGTCCATGCGTTCGTCGGCGCGCAGGGCGCGCAGGTACCACGCGCCGGCGTTGATCTCGATGGGTTCCATGGCTGCTCCTGTCGCGAGGGTGCACGCACTCAACGAAAAACGCCGAGTGTGGGCACAGGTGCTCACACTCGGCGTTCTTCGTGACGACGTGTTACTTGATCTCGGCGATGACCGTGCCCTGGGTGATGGCGGCGCCGGCCTCGACGCTCAGCCCGGTGATGGTGCCGGCCTTGTGCGCGGTGACGGGGTTCTCCATCTTCATGGCCTCCAGCACCACGATCAGCTCGCCGGCCTCGACCTCCTGGCCTTCCTCGACGGCGACCTTGACGACGGTGCCCTGCATCGGCGCGGTCACCGAGTCGCCGGTGGCGGCACCGCCGCCGTGGCCGCCGCGCTTACGGGCCTTGGGCTTCTTGCGCACCACACCGTTGGCGGCGCCTCCGCCTCCGCCACCGAGCGAGATGTCGCCGGGCAACGATACTTCGAGGCGACGGCCGCCGACCTCGACGACCAGCTTCTGGCGGGGCAGGGCCTCGTCCTCTTCGGCTGCTTCACCGTCAGCGGTGAACGGCTCGACGGTGTTGTCCCACTCGGTCTCGATCCAGCGGGTGTGGACGGTGAAGCCGTCCTCGTCGCCGATGAAGGCGGGATCGGAGACCACCGCGCGGTGGAACGGGATGACGGTGGCCAGGCCCTCGACATTGAACTCGGCCAGCGCGCGGCGCGAACGTGCCAACGCCTCGTTGCGGTCGCGACCGGTGACGATCAGCTTGGCCAGCATCGAGTCGAACTGGCCGCCGATCACCGAACCGGCCTGCACACCGGAGTCCAGGCGCACGCCGGGGCCGGTGGGGGTGTCGTACACCTTGACCGGGCCGGGGGCGGGCAGGAAGTTGCGGCCGGCGTCCTCGCCGTTGATGCGGAACTCGATCGAGTGGCCGCGCGGCTCGGGGTCCTCGGTGAACTGAAGCGCCTCGCCGTTGGCGATCTTGAACTGCTCCAGTACCAGGTCGACGCCCGCGGTCTCCTCGGTGACCGGGTGTTCCACCTGCAGCCGGGTGTTGACCTCGAGGAACGAGATCAGGCCGTCCTGTCCCACCAGGTACTCGACGGTGCCGGCACCGTAGTAACCGGCCTCCTTGCAGATTCGCTTGGCGGACTCGTGGATTTCCTTGCGCTGAGCGTCGGTCAGGAACGGCGCGGGGGCCTCTTCCACCAGCTTCTGGAAGCGGCGCTGCAGCGAGCAGTCGCGGGTACCGGCCACAATGACATTGCCGTGCTGATCGGCGATGACCTGGGCCTCGACGTGGCGCGGCTTGTCCAGGTAGCGCTCCACGAAGCACTCGCCGCGGCCGAAGGCGGCGACGGCCTCACGGGTGGCCGACTCGAACAGCTCGGGAACCTCTTCCAGGGTGCGGGCCACCTTCATGCCGCGACCACCGCCGCCGAAGGCTGCCTTGATGGCGATCGGCAGTCCGTGCTCCTTGGCGAAGGCCACGACCTCGTCGGCGTCCTTGACGGGGTCCGGGGTGCCCGGCACCAGCGGGGCCTGCGCGCGCGCGGCGATGTGGCGGGCCGTGACCTTGTCGCCGAGGTCGCGGATGGACTGCGGGCTGGGCCCGATCCAGATCAGCCCGGCGTCGAGGACGGCCTGGGCGAAGTCGGCGTTTTCCGACAGGAAGCCGTAACCGGGGTGGATGGCGTTGGCGCCGGACTTCTCGGCGGCCTGCAGGATCTTGCCGAAGTCCAGGTAGGACTCGGCGGCGGTGTTGCCGCCGATGCCGAAGGCCTCGTCGGCCAGGTGCACGTGGGGAGCGTCGGCATCGGGCTCGGCGTAGATCGCGACGCTACCCAGGCCAGCGTCCTTGGCCGCGCGGATCACTCGAACCGCAATCTCACCGCGGTTGGCGACGAGTACCTTGCTGATCTTCGAGCTGGCGTGATTGGGCACCGGGGCCTCCTGGATCGTTAGTGCTTATCTTTACCGATTTCTTAAAGTCTCGGCAGTGAGTTTATGCATCCGTGGCATCAAACACACATCCGGGATGGGGTGTGCCGCCCCTGTTTTTACCTACTGACGAGTAGGTCTAGGACAGTCGGCGCTTGATTCGGGCCAGCATCGCCGACATTCCCCGCAGTCGCAGCGGGCTGATCAGCGCGGCCAGGCCGAGGTCGGCATAGAAGTCGTCGGGCACCGCGAGAATCGCGTCGGCCGTTTGACCGTCCAGCCCCTGATGCAGGATTGAGGCGAAGCCGCGCGTTGTCGGTGCCTCCGCCGGCGCACTGAAGTACAGCCGTACCTCGTCGCGGTCACTGGCGTCGACGTCCAGGAACAGCGGTGACTGGCACTCCGGCACGGGCTCCATCGCGGCCTGCTCCAAATGCGGTGGCAAGTCCGGTAATTCACCAGAGAACTCCAGCAGCAGCTGCAGCTTGTCCTGCCCGTCGACGGCCTTGAAGTCGGCGACGATCTCGGCGAGTGCGGCGGGGAGGGTCACTGTGCTTGCGGGGCGGGCACGGCACCGGGCTTGTCACCCTTGACGATCGGGGTGCGGACCCGGTTACCCCACTCGGTCCAGGACCCGTCGTAATTGCGGACGCCCTCGACGCCCAGCAGGTGGGTGAGGACAAACCAGGTGTGGCTGGAACGCTCGCCGATGCGGCAATACGCGACGATGTCGCCGTCGGAGGCGATGACATCGCCGTAGATCTCATCGAGCTCGCCGCGGCGGCGGAACCGGCTGTCTTCCGCGGCGGCCTTGGCCCACGGGATCGAGACGGCGGTAGGGATGTGCCCGCCGCGTAGCGCGCCCTCTTCCGGGTAGTCGGGCATGTGGGTGCGTTCGCCGGTGTACTCCGCGGGGGAACGCACATCGACCAGCGGGCCGTGGCCGAGGTGTGCCAGCACGTCCTCGGCGTATGCGCGGATCGGGGCGTCGTTGCGTTCCACCACCGGATAGCCCTCGGTGTATTTGGACGGGACGTCAAGCGTGGTGTCGCGTCCCTCGGAGATCCACAGATCACGTCCGCCGTCGAGGAGCCGGACGTCGGGGTGGCCGAACAGGGTGAATACCCAGAGGGCGTATGCGGCCCACCAGTTGGACTTGTCGCCATAGATGACCACGGTGTCCTCGCGGCGAATTCCCTTGCGGTTCATCAGCTCTGCGAACTGGACGCCGTCGATGTAGTCCCGGACCGTGCCGTCGTTCAGGTCGACATGCCAGTCGATCTTCACCGCGCCGGGAACGTGCCCGATGTCGTAGAGAAGGACGTCCTCGTCGGACTCCACGATGGACAGACCGGGGGTGCCCAGGTGCCCCGAGAGCCAGTCGGCGGAAACGAGGCGTTCGGGGTGGGCGTAGGCGGCGAATTCGGGGCTGGGGTCGGCCGGGAGGGTCACCCTTTGAGACTAGTCGCGTTCGTGGGCAGTCGGCTCATCGAGCCGCGCGCAGGCTTCCGATCCGCGGTGCGTTGCTGGTCGCGGTGCGAGAATTCGCCAATGCCCGACTGGACCTACCATCCGCTGAGCCCGATCGCGTCGTCGGTTTTCGGTGAGCGCAGGACGCGGGTGTGGGCGATGAAGGTGCTGGCGGTGCTGGTGACGCGCGCCGGGGGCAGGCGCTGGATTCCACGGGTGTTCGATCATCCGCCGATTCCGCCGCGATGGGAGGGCCGGTTCGGTGCGACGGTCCCGCCTTCGATCGCGCGCGAGGCCGTGGCGGTGTTGCCGGTACAGGGTGCGAGCGTCGTGGAGATCGGTCCCGTCGACGCCGACGATGTGGAGGCGGTGCGTCGGGCGAGTGCCGATCGCAGATGCCGGGTCACCGCGGTCGCCTCCACACCTCAGGTGGCCGAGGCGGTGGCGCCCTACGTGGATGCGGTGTCACTGTCCGGCGACACCGCAGTCGTCAGGCTCACCGAGTCCTCAATCGACACGGCGGTCCGCGCGCTGTCCGACCCGGCGGCGATGGTGCTTGCCACCCCGCAGGTTCTGATCGCCGCCGGGCCGGGCTGGTTCAACCGGGTGATCGAGGCCGGCACCGCGACCGAGCCACCGAAGACGTTGCGGGATATCGGGTTCGACCCACGCGGTTGGCCCGCATGGGTATGGGGCGTGCTGGTCGGCCTGGGCCTGATCGTCGCGGGCGTCGGTGCGGCCGCCATCGCATTGGGGCCGGTGCTGTTGTGGTACGACCGCGACTACCTGGGCTTGTCCGTGGGCGACCTGAACGGGATCAACCACCATCTGGTGGGGTTTTTGCAGCACGACCGTATAACCATGGCGGGCAACATGATTGGTATAGGTACTCTGTACCTCGGGCTGGCCTCGGGCGGGATCAGGGAAGGGCACCGGTGGGCACGCAACGCCTTGCTGATGTC
Source organism: Mycobacteroides saopaulense (assembly GCF_001456355.1). Taxonomy (NCBI): domain Bacteria; kingdom Bacillati; phylum Actinomycetota; class Actinomycetes; order Mycobacteriales; family Mycobacteriaceae; genus Mycobacteroides; species Mycobacteroides saopaulense. The sequence continues at coordinate 3,396,594 of NZ_CP010271.1, read as the reverse complement.
CGGGCTGATCGCGTTCCTGACGTACTTCTACTTCGTGGTCACAGGGTTCCTCGAACCGCTGCACACGCTGGTGATGGTCGTGCTGTTCCCCATGCTGCTGCTGGCGGTGTGGCGCGCTCCGTCCGTTGTACATTGGCCGCCGATCGTCGAGGGGCCGGAATCGCAGCGGCGGCGGGCTTTGTGGGGGCAGCTGCTCATGATCGGTGTCGGCGGGGGACTCTTCGTTGCCGGTGCGGTGATTTCGACGGTGGGCCTGACATCGGTGTTCGTCCCCACCGATCTGGACTTCCTCGGCACCAGCTTCGAGGCGCTGCATGCCGCCGATGAGCACCTGCCGTCTTTCATCGCGCACGACCGCGCGGGGTTCGGCGGTGCACTGATGGGTGCCGGGTTGGCGGTGCTTCTGATCAGCCTGTGGGGCTGGCGCCGTGGCGAGCGCTGGGTGTGGTGGTCCCTACTGGCCGGATGTGCGTTCGGCACGGCGCCGGTCCTGGCGATCCATTTCGCCATCGGGTACACGCATTTCGAGCACCTGCTGCCGGTGTACGTCCTCGTGGTCGTGACGGTGGCCGCCCTTGCGTTGTCGAGGGCGTACCTCACCGCCGCTCCCGGTCAGTCGCCGCGCATCAATCGGTAGGTGGTGACCACCTCGCCGCGCTCGTCGCTGGCATCCAGAGCACGACGCCACATCGACTGGGCGGCATGAGACAACGTGGCATCGACACCGACCTCCTCGCTGGCATCGATGATGTGCTGGGCGCCGGCGTCCATCATCTTGAGCGCTGCGACATCCTCCCAGCCGCCCGTTGCCTTGGCGGCCGCCGCGAATTGCACGATGAAGTCCTTCATCGAGTCCATGAATTTCACGGCGTAGCCGGTGTACCGGTCCGGATCTCCGCCGGCGCGCTGCACCATGGCCAGCGCCTGCTGGAAGGAGAGTAGGAGTGGGTGGAACAGGGTAAGGCCCGCTTGGTAATAGACCTGCGAGAAGCCGTAGTCGGGGCCCACGTAGTGCACGGGGCTCAACGTGTTGAGCAGGCCATCGTATTCGGTGACGAGGCCCTGCGGACCACTGACGATGAGATACGAGAGCGGATGGGAGATGTCGTCGCCCTGCGACATGTATCCGGCGGATAGAAACGCTGCGCCGCGGTCGGTCACCCAGGCGGCTCCCGCCCGTGCCTTCTCTGGGGAGTCGGAGGACAGGTTGACGATCGTCTTGCCGGTGAGTTCGGAGACGGCTTGTCCCAGTACGTCGTACATCGCGGAATAGTGGGTAAGGCTGATCAGCGTGACGGCACCCGCGTTGAGTGCGTCGGCCACGGTGGAGGCCTTCCGTGCGCCGAGTTCCACCATGGCATCGGCCTTACCCGGGCTGCGATTCCATACAGTGACCTCGTACCCCGCCTCCACGAGTGACTTGACGGTGGACTGTCCCATGGGCCCCAGCCCGATCACGGTGACCTTTTTCGCATCAGACATATTGTGTCCCTTTCACATTGGCTGTGTCGAAGCCAATGGTGGCGGGATCGGTAGGATCGCGCTAGAACGCACTTTGTGGTGGGTCACTTACCGCGAGGTTGGAAATATCGTCAGGAGGCCGCCGTGACCGCCAGTGGTGACTCAGATCATGTGTGTGGCATGTCTCTTGCCATCGACGCCGTCGGCGGCAAGTGGAAGTTGCACCTGATGTGGGTGCTGGTCGAGGGGCCGGTGCGTTTCGGTGAGATCCGCCGCAAGCTTGACGGGGTGAGCGAGAAGGTGTTGTCGGAGAATCTCCGTCAGATGGAGACCAGCGGCATCGTGCATCGCGAGCTCTATCCGGAGATTCCCCCGCGGGTCGAATACTCGTTGACGGCGCTCGGCAAGGAACTGAGCGTGGCCTTGGAGCCGCTCGAGCGGTGGGGCGACAAGAACCGCACCGAACTGTTCGGCCGAAACTGTTAGCAGATGCGGTGTGGCCCGCAGGTGAAGATGTCGATGTTGTTGACGGACAAGTGGAGTCAGTCGGGCGGCGTTAGTTCGCCGACCTCGGCGACGATCTCCAGTGACCGCAGCTGCAACTTCCGGTCGGGCGCATTGGGCACCACGATCAGCTCGTCGGCATCGGCCAATTGCGCAAAATCATCCAGGTACGCACGCACTTCATCGGGGGTCCCTACGGCGAAGTACTTGGTCATCGACTGAATCTGTCGTCCGGCCGGTGACTCCAGCGCGGCGAGTGCCTCCTCGTCGGTCAGGCGCGGGCCGCCGCTGCGATGGAGGAACAGTTTGGCGCGCTCGATCAGTGCCGCCCGGTGCTGATCCCGTGCGGTGGCCTCGTCGTCCGCGGCGATCACGTTGACCCCCGCGATGACATACGGCGCGTCGAGTTGTTCGGACGGCTGGAACTCCCGGCGATACAGCGCCACGGCGTCCTGCAGTGCCGGAGGCGCGAAATGCGAGGCGAAGCCATAGGGCAGGCCCAATACCGCCGCCAGCTTCGCGCCGAACAGCGAAGACCCCAGGATGTAGAGCGGTACCTGCGTCCCGTGCCCGGGAGTCGCAGTCACGCCCGGAACGCGGCTCTGCTCGCCCAAGTATGCCTGGAGTTCCAGAACGTCCTGCGGGAAGTGCTCGGCAGCGCTCGGGTCATGCCGCAGCGCGCGCAGTGTCACCTGATCTGTCCCGGGTGCACGGCCGAGTCCGAGGTCGATGCGGCCCGGGTGCAGGGTTTCCAGCGTGCCGAACTGCTCGGCGATCTGCAGTGGGGAGTGGTTGGGCAGCATGATGCCGCCGGCGCCGAGCCGGATGGTCGACGTCTGGGTGGCAACGTGGCCGATCAGGACGCTTGTCGCCGAGGAGGCGATGGACCGCATGTTGTGGTGCTCGGCGTACCAGACGCGGTGAAATCCCAGCGCTTCGGCATGCCGGGCAATCTCGACACTGGCTGCGAAGCTCTCGGCCACCGTCTCGTGGGGCCCTACCCGCGCCAGATCCAGTATCGATAGAGGTCTTGCCACGAACTAGAGCAACTCGCGGTGTTTCTTCGCTATTCCCCCGAGGGACGCACCATAGAAGGTACAAACGGGTGGTGCCCTTCACTCCGACCGCAGCGGAACTGGCGGGTGCTCTCGCCGAACTGCTCGACGACCTCCAATCGGAGCTGCCCTCCTCCTCGGTGCATCGCGCGCGCGTCGGTGCCAACATCGCGAGGATTCTGCAGCGAGAACTGACCGCGAGCGCCACACCACCTGCCGAGGATCTCTCCTGGGAGGAACTGGTCCGTTCGGTGCGCGCTGAGCTCGCGGTGGTCAAACCCGGATATGACGCCTGGGAGGGGCGATGACCGACCTGGCCGAGGGTTTCGCCCGTTATCTGTACGACGAATTCGGCAAGCAGTTCGAGGTGTCGGGTGTGGTCGGGGTGTCTGCGGGTGCGCGCCGGAGGAATGTGCTGCTGGATGCCACCTCCGGCGGTGAGACGCTTGAGCTGGTGGCGACCATCGTGCCGGCGGTCGTGCAACAGGTGCCGGTGAGCAGTGAGGCCGGAGTGCGTGAGCTGGCGCGCAGCAACGGTGTTCCGGTGCCGCGGGTGCGCGGCGTCTGTGCCGAGTCGACTTATTTGGGCTCGCCCTTCATGATTTCCGAACGAATTGCGGGGGAGACGGTGCCGCGCAAGGTGCTTCGATTGGTGCAGTCCCAGGGCATCGACGATCTGGTGGCAAGCCAGCTCGGCGCGGCCATGGGCAGGTTGCACGGGATCGATCCGGCGAAGGCGCCTCCCGACCTGCCGGGCGATCCTGAGGCAGAGCCCGCGGTTGTCCTGTTGGAGCAGATGCGGGAGGGAGTGGCGGCGCTGCTCCCGGATCGGCCGGTGTTTCAGCGCACTCTGTCCTGGTTGACCGAGCGCATGCCAGGGCCTCCGCCTCGGCGATGCCTTGTGCACACCGATATTCGCAACGGAAACGTCATCGTCGGCGAGAACGGGTTGCGCGCTGTACTGGATTGGGAGGGAACCACCCGATTCGGCGACCCCATGCGCGACGTCGGATGGACTGCGCTGCGCATGTGGCGGTTCGGTCTCGACGACCGTGAGTTCGGCGGGTTCGCGGGTCGTGAGGTCTTCGTGCGCGCGTACGAAGAGGCCGGTGGAACCTTCGATCTCGATCGGTTCCAGTGGTGGAAGGTGCTGGGCACCCTGTGGTGGGGCGTGGGCCTTGCCGCACAAGCCAAGTCGTACCTGGACGGGAGCGTGCGCGACATCGTGATGGCGGCCAGTGGGCGCCGGATTCCCGAGATCGAGTGGGACCTGTTGATGTTGACGAAGCCGTAGGTACCGGAAGGAACCAGATGAATTTCGAACTACCCTCCGAGCTTGTCGACTATCTGGCCGAACTCGACGATTTCATCGAGCGTGAGATCGTTCCGCTCGAACAAGCCGATGACAACATCAGATTCTTCGATCACCGGCGAGAAGACGCCCGAACCGACTGGGAACGTGGCGGTCTGCCCAACGGACAGTGGGAGGAGTTACTCGGGGAGGCGCGTCGGCGTGCCGATGCGGCGGGCCACTTTCGGTACCCGTTCCCCCGGGAGTTCGGCGGGCGGGACGGGTCAAATCTGGGCATGGCGGTCATCCGTGAGCACCTGGCGCGTCGCGGCCTCGGGCTGCATTGCGACCTGCAAAACGAGCACGCCATCGTCGGCAACAACGTGGGACTGCTCCTCATGCTGGAATACGGTTCGGCAGAGCAGAAGTCCGAGTGGGTGGAGGGACTGGCCAACGGAACCAAGTTCTTCGCGTTCGGCATCACCGAGCCGGAGCACGGCTCCGATGCCACCCATATGGAGACGCGGGCCGTGCGCGACGGCGACGGCTGGGTCATCAACGGAGAAAAGACCTGGAACACCGGTGTGCACATCGCCGACGCCGACCTGATCTTCGCCCGTACCTCCGGTGGTCCCGGTGATGGTCGCGGCATCACCGCGTTCCTGGTGCCCGCGGACGCGCCCGGATTCAGGGTCGAGGAGTACCTGTGGACCTTCAACATGCCGACCGATCATGCTCATATATCCCTGACCGACGTGCGGGTGCCCGACTCGGCGATCTTCGGCGGAGAGGGACGCGGGCTGGGTGTCGTGCAGCACTTCTTCAACGAGAACCGGATCAGACAGGCCGCCTCCAGCCTGGGTGCGGCACAGTTCTGCATCGACCGGTCTGTCGAATACGCCAAGGAGCGCAAACCCTTTGGAAAGCCGCTGGCATCCAACCAGGCGATCCAATTCCCACTCGTCGAGCTGCAGACGCAGTGCGAGATGCTGCGCGCGCTGATCCACAAGACGGCCTGGTCCATGGACACCTATGGCCCCTTCTCGGTCTCCGAGCAGGTGTCGATGTGCAACTACGTAGCCAACCGGTTGTGTTGTGAAGCCGCAGACCGTGCCATGCAGGTGCACGGTGGGATGGGATATTCGCGCCACATGCCGTTCGAGCACATCTACCGCCACCATCGGCGTTACCGGATCACCGAGGGCGCCGAGGAGATCCAGATGCGTAGGGTGGCCGGGTACATGTTCGGCTTCATGAGTCAGAAGGCACCCAAGGGGGTCTAGTGGTAGAGGCGTCGCCACCGCCGGTTGTCGTGGTCATGGGCGTTGCTGGAGTGGGAAAGACCACGGTGGCGCGCCTGCTCGCACAGCGGTTGGGTGCCCCGTACGCCGAGGCCGACGACTTCCACCCGGAGGCGAACATCGCCAAGATGTCGGCAGGAATCCCGCTGGACGACGATGATCGATGGCCATGGCTGCGGCAGATTGCCGAATGGATGTCCGAGCGTGGGCGCGAGGGCGCCGGTGGGGTCATCACCTGCTCGGCGCTCAAACGTCGCTACCGCGACGTGCTGCGTGCGGGGTACCCGGACGCCTTCTTCGTCCATCTGTCCGGGGACCGTGTTCTCATCGGCGACCGAATGTCCCATCGCGCAGGACATTTCATGCCGACATCGTTGCTCGATTCGCAGTACGACATTCTCGAACCGTTGCAGCCCGATGAGCGAGGTGCGGTGCTGGACGTCAGCGCCGGGCCGGATGAACTGGTGGCAGAGGCGTTGAGGCAGCTCGGCGCATGAACGCCTGCGTGCTGTTGTTGGCCGACCCGGCGAAGGTTCCGCACACCACCAGCGATGCTCGGCTGCTGGCCGCCGTGGTGCTGAGCATCGGAGTGATCATCCTGCTGATCACCCGGCTCAAACTGCATCCGTTCCTGGCACTGTTGTTGGGGTCGGGAACGCTCGCCGCCGTCGCGAGTGTTCCCTTCGACAAACTACTCGGATCCTTTGTGGCGGGCTTCGGCTCGACCATCGCCGGTGTGGGACTGCTCATCGGTTTGGGGGCGATGCTCGGACGCCTGTTGGCCGACTCCGGCGGTGCCAATATCGTGGCCGATGCGGTGCTCGCCCGGTCCAGTTCACGCATGCTGCCGTGGGCAGTGGCGTTGATAGCGGCGGTGCTGGGCCTACCGCTGTTCTTCGAAGTAGGTGTGGTGCTGCTGATTCCGATCGTGCTGTTGGTGGCGCGCCGGGGAAATGTGCCGCTACTGAGGGTGGGGATCCCTGCGCTGGCCGGCCTGTCGGTATTGCATGGATTGGTTCCCCCGCATCCGGGTCCGCTGGTGGCGGTGGACGCGCTGAAAGCGGACTTGGGTATCACCCTGGCGCTGGGGCTCCTGGCGGCGGTGCCCACCTTGATCGTCGCGGGGCCTCTCTATGCCCGGGTCGCCGAACGCTGGGTGGGGCCGTTGGAGATTCCCACTGCGACGGCGCCCGAGGTCGAGCGCAAGGGGCCCGCTCCGAGCGTCGTCGCAGTGCTGGCGACGATCTTGCTACCGGTGACACTGATGCTGGCGAAGGCGCTTTCGGATGTGGTGATCGACAATCCGAAATCCTTGGTGCAGAGGATTTTCGACGCATTCGGCGCACCGCTGGTGGCGCTGCTGGCAGCGACGCTGGTGGCGATGGTGACATTGGGTCGAGCCTCGGGTCTTGACCGTATCGGTGTCTCGGGCGTCATCGAGAAATCGCTGGGCCCCATCGCGGGAATCGTGTTCATCGTCGGTGCGGGAGGCGGATTCAAGCAGACCCTGATCGACGTGGGCGTGGGTGACGCGGTAAGCACCTGGTCGGAGAAATGGCAGATCCCTGCGCTGGTGCTGGGTTGGCTGATCGCCGTGCTCATCCGGCTGGCCACCGGCTCGGCGACGGTGGCCACCATTACCGCGGCCGGCATTGTCTCCCCGCTCGCGGCCGACATGCCCTCGGCACATGTGGCGCTGCTGGTGTTGGCGATAGGTGCGGGGTCTCTGTTCTTCTCCCACGTCAACGATGCCGGATTCTGGTTGGTGAAAGAGTATTTCGGGATGACGGTGGGGCAGACCCTCAAATCGTGGTCGGTGATGGAAACGCTGATCTCGGTGGTCGGATTCGCGATGGTGCTGCTGCTCAGCGCCGTCGTCTAGCTCTTCGTCGCGCTGATGAACTGTGACAGGCCGCGGATTTCCTGTTCGATCTCCTGAAAACCCTTGTCGCGCAGCACCGAGGTGATGTCGGATCGGTCGAAACCGTGCAGGCCACCGCGGGCCGCCAGCGTGACCGAGGCCGACCGCAATGCTGCGGGGCCACGGGTGCAACTGGTCATCACCGCGATACGGCCCCCCGGCGCCAACACCCGGATCATCTCGTCGAGAACCTTGAAGGGTTCGGGCACCAAGTACAGCGCGGCAAAGCAGCACACCGCATCAAAGCTCCCGTCATCGAACGGTAGCGTCCGGGCATCCGCACGCAGGTAGGCCACGCCGTCGGCGGCATTGACCCGGACCGCCCGGCGCAGCATGGGTTCGGAGAAATCGAGTCCGACCGCAAGGGCATCCGGATTCAATTGCCGTCCCAGGTATTTGGTGAAGTTTCCGGGCCCGCATGCGACATCCAGGAGCCGACCGGTACCGGTGAGGCGCAGTGCGGTCGCTGCGCGGCGTCGTTCGGCGGACGGGGTGATGCCGGTGTAGGCGACGGTCTGCCCCCAGCGCCACGGCCCTTCGTAGACCGCGGCCACCAGCGGATTGTTCATGGCGCGTTGGGCGCTGCGCTGGGGCTGATCCGATGGCGGTGGCAACAGATCGAGGTACCCGGCCGAGCAATGCACGCCACCACTGAGTGCTTGGGGACGGACGATCTCGCGGAGCCGATCCAATGCCGCCGTCGTCGTCATTGGGCCTGCCGGACGCGGTCGTCGTCGCGAAGATGCTGGGCGAAGAAGGCGTAGACCCGTTGCCATGCATGGGTTTCGGCCTCGGCGGAGTACCCGAATCCGGCGATGCGCATCAGCGGTTGCATCGGCAGCTGATTGGCGAAGCTGTGCCCCGCGTCATAGGTCTTGATGTCGTGCTCGACGCCATGGGCATCCAGCGCCTTACGCAACCGCGGCTCGCCGCGAATCACGAAGGGGTCGCGCCTCGCCAGACTCGCGACGACGGGACATGACTCTTCGAAGTGGTCCCCGTAGGGGCCGGGCATCGCGCCGTAGAAGGGAGCGGCGGCGTCGAACCCCTTGGTGGCGGTGATCAGCACGAAACCACCGCCCATGCAGAAGCCGGCCACTCCGACCGAGGATGTGGTGTAGGGCAAGGCTTCGGCGTACTCGCGCGCGGCCAGTACCTCCTCGACAGCGCGGCCACGCCGGGTCGCGAGATTGGTCAAGACCCTGGCTATGCAACGGATCCGGCCACGGGAGTACAGGTCGGGGGCCAGGGCCACGTAGCCGTTGGCCGCCACGTTCTTGGTGATGCGGCGCAGATCGGGGGTCGACCCGTTGATGTCGTGCAGTACGACGATCGAGGGCCAGGGCCCGTCGCCCCCGGGCTTCTCCAGGATCGCGTCGATCTCGCCGCTGGGCGTGGGTATGCGGATGTCGGTCATGCCTGCCTGGCCTCCGTGACATAATTGCTTAACGCTGACGTCAAATTAAATGAAAGGTAGGCTGCGGCGCGATGTCTGTCAATGCCCGGCGGTCCAGGGGGCGCCCGCCCCAAACCGACGAGCAGCGCGCCACCACACGCGCCCGCATCCTGGCGGCTGCGGGCGCGGTCTACGCCGAGTACGGCTACCGGGGCACCACCGTCGCGCGTATCGCCGAGCGCGCGGAGCTGTCGAAACCCACCTTCTACACGTTCTTCGACGGTGTGGCCGAAGCGATCACGGCGCTGGTCACGGAGAGCCAACAGCAGATGCTGGCGCAATGGGAGCCGGTGGCCAACGTCGGCGGCGACTTGGTCGAGCAGGTCAGTGCGGGTCTGGATACATACCTGCAGACCGCCGAACGCGGCCGCGACTCATGGCTCGTCTTCCATGTCGAACAAAACGATCCCTCCTCGCCGGCGCGCCGGTTGCGGACCGCGTACGAGAAGCGCCTCATCGAGGTCATGCGGCAGGCCCTGGTCGCGAGCGGAAGGCCCGCACCCACCGCGGAGACGTCGGCCGTGTTGATGGCCAGCATGCAGGCGGGCTGCTATCGGTACCTGTCCACACCCGAGGCCGGTCGTCCGGCGGTGCGTGCCGCGATGCTGCGCAGCGCGCTGGCGCTGGTGGGTACGCCGCAGGACTGGCGCGACGTTGCCGAGCGCCCCGACCTGTTCGACGAGGGCTAGATGCTCAGGTATTGCGGCGCCAACACAATGGAGTACAGGATTGTCCGGTAGGCGCGCGTCGGATCGGTAACCCATTGGCTCACCAGGAAATACAGCGTTTGAGTGCCGTCGCTGTTCATGGTGATCTTGACGACCTGCGGTCCGTATGGTTGCAGCAGCTTGTGTGGGTCGCGGGAGATGAATGGGTCGTCCGGCCGCGGGTCGGACGGATCGTTGCGGATGAGGACGGTCATGGGCTCGCTGACCAGTTCCTGTGGAGTCCGGAAGAGCTTGAGACCGATATGCGCATCGCCCGAACCGTTCGCATCGAGCAGTCCGAAACCGCCTGCGGGCAGGGCGAACAACTGGTTCTCCCGATCTCCGCCGCCCTTGATCTCTCCGACCTTCTCCCATGCCGACGAGTCCAGAAATGCCGGATCGTCGATCGGAGGGGTGAGCCACGCGAAACGTGGTGCCCAGGGGCCGGTTCCGACGTTTCCCGCCACCAGCATCCGTCGGCCCGGCGCGGCAACCCCACTCGGTTGGGAGATGCCAGCCATGACGCCCATCGGCCGGTAGGACGACTTGCCCGGCTCACTGACGTCGTACACGGTCGTGTCGGCAGACACGAAGGTGCTGCACCCGGGCGAGGGAATGCAGGAGGCGAACAACAGCGACCGGTGTGCCAACTCCGCCGACCCGGTGGGCAGCAGCCGGGCGCCGTCTTGTGCGTCCGCGGGCAGCACAAGGGGTTTGGAACGCCCGCCCAGTGCAACCGACGGGCTCGCGGGATCGACGGGTATCAACTGAATGCCGTCGCCGGTGTTGAGGTAGTCGCCGGTCCACAGACAGGCACCACGGTTGGTGTGCACACCGAGGTCGAAGGAATCGTCGCGGCAGGCGGCTTGGAAGCTGGCATTGACCGACGCCATGTGCGGAATCGGGTTGCCCTGGGCATCCTTGAACTCCTGCTGCTGAGTGGGTCCGACCATCAGCAGGGAGTCGACCAGTGCCACCATGTGTGGCGGCAGCGGGGTCACGGTGGGCGTGTCCGGATGGAACGGCTTTGGTGGCACATGCTTTTCGTGGCGAACCCACAGCGACGAGGCGGACAGGCCGAGCTTGTCCAGCAGCCGACCGACCAGCGGCACGCTGACCCCGATCACGTTCGACGGATCGCCGTCGATGCCGTCGACGAACCAGCTTCCCAGGCCGTCGAGCGTGAATGCCCCGGCCACCTGGAGCGGCTCGCCCGTGGCCAGGTACGCCTCGAGATCCTCGGCCGAAGGCGAACCGAAACGCACAGTGGTCGAGCGTGTTTCACTCACGCGCGCGACAGGCTTGCCGTCGATGACCCGTACCAGACAGTGTCCGGTGAGCAGCTCGGCTGAGCGTCCGGCCATCAGGGCCCAGCGGCGCCGCGCCTCCTCGACGGTTCCCGGCTTGCCCTGCAACGAGCCGTCGAGCAGGAGCAGCGAATCGCAACCCAGCACCACCGCGTCGGCAGCCACCTCACCGGCGAGGGTCGTGGCGACGTCAAAGGCCTTGGCACAGGCCAGCACCTCTACGGCACGTGCCGGGGTGGTGCCCGAGGGCTGCGTCGCCATGACGAGATGTTCGTCGACATGCGACACGATGACGACCGGATTGAGACCGGCCTGCTCCAGGATCCGCTCGCGAGCCGGTGACGCGGAAGCCAGGACAAAGGCGGACGAACCGCTTGCGCGAAGACCAGGAGTCACGCGCGGAACTCTACTGTCCGCCCGTCTCTACGTGACAGTTAGTAAGAACCCTGCGGGCGAGCCAGCTTGGCGCGCTCGAAGAGCGTGACCCGCTGCCAGCTCTGTGGGCTGTAGCGCAGCATGTCGATCGGCTCGGCCCAGAGGTTCCGGGGTTTGAGGTCGGCGGCCTCGGACTTGGAGGCCAGCGCGCTGAGCGCCGCGACCAGCGCCGCGATCTCCTCATCGGTTGGGTTGCCGCTGAGCACCTGCACGTCGGCAGCCTTGACCTTCCCGGAATCGGCTTCGGTGGTTACGGTCTCGCTGGTCTCGTCGGTCACGGACGCACCTTCTTCATTCGTCACAGCGGAATGTTTCCGTGCTTCTTCGGTGGGAGCCGCACGATCTTGCGATCGAGCAAGCGCAGCGAGGTGGCGATGTAGCCGCGAGTGTGCGACGGGGGGATGACCGCATCCACGTATCCGCGCTCGGCAGCCATGTACGGGTTCACCAGGGTGTCCTCGTACTCGGCCTGCAACTGCAGACGAAGCGCGTCGACGTCTTCACCGCTCTTGGAAGCCTCGGCCAGTTGCGAGCGATACACGAACCCGACCGCGCCGGAGGCGCCCATGACGGCGATCTGTGCGGTGGGCCAGGCGACGTTGACGTCGGCACCCATGTCCTTGGAACCCATGACGCAGTACGCGCCGCCGTAGGCCTTGCGTGTGATGACCGTGATCTTCGGGACGGTGGCCTCGCCGTACGCGTAGAGCAGCTTGGCGCCGCGACGGATGATGCCGTTGTACTCCTGCTCGGTGCCGGGCAGGAAGCCGGGCACATCCACCAGAGTGATGATCGGGACGCCGAAGCAGTCGCAGGTGCGGATGAACCGCGCGGCCTTCTCCGAGGCGTTGATGTCCAGGCAGCCGGCGAACTGGGTGGGCTGGTTGGCCACGATGCCGACGCTGCGGCCGTCGACCCGGCCGAAGCCGACGATGATGTTCTGCGCGTAGCCGGCCTGCACTTCGAGGAACTCGTCGTCATCGAGGATGCGGGTGATGACCTCGTGCATGTCGTACGGCTGGTTCGGAGAATCCGGGATCAGGGTGTCCAGCTCGACGTCTTCGTCGGTGAGGTGGTCCGCGATCGCGCCGTCGGTGGGCTCGGGGCCCGGGTAGCGCGGGGGCTCGGAGGCATTGTTGGACGGCAGGTAGCTCAGGACATCGCGGACGTAGTCGAACGCGTCCTGTTCGCCGGAGGCGACATAGTGCGCGGTGCCGGACTTGGCTTCGTGGGTGTGCGCACCACCCAGCTCTTCCATGGTGACGTCCTCGCCGGTGACGGTCTTGATGACGTCGGGACCGGTGATGAACATCTGGCTGGTCTGGTCGACCATGATGATGAAGTCGGTCAACGCGGGGGAGTACACGTGCCCACCAGCGGCCGGGCCCATGATCAGCGAGATCTGCGGGATGACGCCCGAGGCGATGATGTTGTTGTGGAAGATCTGGCTGTATAGGCCCAGCGACACCACACCCTCCTGGATGCGGGCGCCGGCACCTTCGTTGATGCCGATCAGCGGGCGGCCGGTCTTGATGGCCAGCTGCTGCACCTTGACGATCTTCTCGCCGTAGACCTCGCCGAGGCTGCCGCCGAAGACAGAGACATCCTGGCTGAAGATGCAGACGTCACGGCCGTCGATGGTGCCGAAACCCGTAACCACGCCGTCGCCGAGCGGTCGCTTGGCCTCCATGCCGAAGTTGGAGCTGCGGTGCTTGGCCAGCGCGTCCAGTTCCACGAACGAGCCCTCGTCCAGCAGCGCGTAGATGCGCTCGCGGGCGGTCAGCTTGCCCTTGGCGTGGATCTTCTCGACGGCGGCCTCACCGACCGGGTGCAGCGTTTCCTCGCTGCGCCGGCGCAGATCGGCGAGCTTGCCCGCAGTGGTGTGGATATCGGGCTCGGTGGTCGTCATGGGTCCCGATGCTATCGCGACCTACCCGGGAGAATGCGCATGGGCCTTAGAGAGTTCTCAGAAATTTTGTCGAATGATTCACATCAATCGCGGTAGATAGAAGGAGATGGACAAACAGCCTGGACTGGACGCCGACCTGGTGTTCGCGATCGTGTCCCATTTCGACCGGCTCGATGCCGCCGATATACCGAGGCTGCGGTGCGCTCGGCAGCGCAGCTCGCCGGATGCCGACGGCTTCATCGGAGGTGAAGACTCCTATCACTCCGGCCCGGTCAGCATCACCAAGCTGACGGCCGAGGAGCTGCCTCAGGAGTACCGCGATCTCACGGGTGGATCATCGGGGACATGACCGCTGAGTCCATTCCCCGACCCGGTATCGCGGCCATGCTCCTGGAGCGCGTCGGCGACAGCCATCCGGGATTGCGTACCCGCGACCGCGACTGGACGTGGGATCAGGTGATCGGTGAGTCCGCCGCGCGGGCGACGCTTGCGCGAAAGCTGCGAACCGATGGGCCTTTTCACATCGGTGTGCTGCTGGAGAACGTCCCCGATTTCATCTTCTGGTTGGGCGGCGCCGCGCTGAGCGGGGCGACCATCGTCGGCATCAACCCGACGCGCGGACCGGCGGAGATGGCCGCCGAGATCCGTCACACCGACTGTCAGCTGATTGTCACCGACACTCAGCATCTCGACCGGCTACGGGGTCTCGATCTCGGTGTGACGGCCGACCGGCTGCTGGTGGTCGACAGCCCCGAGTATCTCGCACAGATCCACGAGAACCGCACTCCGGCAGCGATTTCCGACGGGGTGAGTGCCGATTCGTTGTTTCTGCTGCTGTTCACCTCTGGCACGACCGGCGCCTCCAAGGCGGTGAAATGCAGTCAGGGTCGACTGGCTCAGATCGCGCACCTGGCCACCGAGAAATTCGGGCACGTCCGCTCCGATGTCGACTATTGCTGCATGCCGTTGTTCCACGGGAACGCGCTGATGGCGTTATGGGCACCTGCGCTGGCCAACGGAGCGACGGTCTGTTTGACCCCAGCCTTCTCCGCGTCGCGATTTCTGCCCGACGTGCGGTACTTCGGTGCGACCTTCTTCACCTACGTCGGCAAGGCGCTCGGATATCTGTTGGCCACCCCGGAGCGATCCGACGACGCCGACAACCCGCTGGTGCGCGGATTCGGTACCGAGGCCTCACCCGAGGATCAGGCTGAGTTCCGGCGGCGGTTCGGCGCGGAGCTGCTCGAGGGCTACGGATCCAGCGAGGGCGGGGGAGCGGTGGTACGGGACCCCGAGGCGCCGTCCGGTGCGTTGGGGCGTCCCGCCCACGACGGTGTCGCGATCGTCGACCCGCAGACGCTACGGGACTGTGGTGCAGCCGTTCTCGACGAGCATGGACGCGTGCTCAACCCGGATGAGGCGGTCGGCGAGATCGTGGACAAACAGGGCCGGCGCGGCTTCGAGGGCTACTACAAGAACGACGATGCCGACGCCGATCGCGTCCGCAACGGGTGGTACTGGACCGGCGATCTCGGGTACCTCGACGGCGCAGGGTTCATGTACTTCGCGGGCCGTCGCGGCGACTGGATCCGGGTGGACGGCGAGAACATCTCGGCGCTGACCATCGAGCGGGTGCTGCGACGTCACCCCGCGGTGATCGCTGCCGGTGTCTACGCGGTACCCGACCCGCGTTCGGGCGATCAGGTGATGGCCTCCATCGAAGTGGTCGACCCGGACACCTTCGACGTGGACGGGTTCACCGACTATCTGTCGACACAGGAGGATTTGGGAAGCAAGGGAATTCCGCGCTTTCTCCGGGTTTCGGCCCGCCTGCCCGTTACGGGCTCCAACAAGGTGCTCAAACGCGAACTGCAGGAGCAGCGCTGGCATACCGACGAGCCCGTGTTCCGTTGGGCGGGCCGAGGCGCCCCGCTGTTCCGGCGCATGAGTTCGGATGACAAAACCGAACTCGACGCTCAATTCACGGCATATGGACGACAACGGCTGCTGTAGAGCGCACTATTGAAGGCAAGTCAGCGAAAGGACAGCCCCCGATGACTGACGAGGCGATTCGCGAAATCGACAGCGGCACAGCGATGACGAGGTTTGCCCGGGGATGGCACTGTCTGGGCTTGGCCGAGTCGTTCCAGGACGGACAGCCGCACGGCATCGAGGCGTTCGGTACCAAGCTGGTGGTGTTCGCCGACTCGCACGGCGATATCAAGGTGTTGGACGGATATTGCCGCCACATGGGCGGCGACCTGTCACAGGGCACGATCAAGGACGACAACGTGGCCTGCCCGTTCCACGATTGGCGCTGGGGCGGTGACGGCAAGTGCAAGCTGGTGCCCTACGCCAAGCGCACCCCCAAGCTGGCCCGCACCCGCAGCTGGCCCACTCTTGAGGTGAACGGTCAGCTGCTGGTGTGGCACGACCCGGAAGGGTCCACGCCGCCCCCGGAGCTGGCTCCGCCGACGATCGAAGGCTTCGAGGAAGGGAAATGGTCGTCGTGGCAATGGAATTCGATCCTCATCGAGGGGTCGCACTGTCGCGAGATCGTCGACAACAACGTGGACATGGCGCACTTCTTCTACATCCACCACGCCTATCCCACGTATTTCAAGAATGTCATCGAGGGGCAGACGGCAAGCCAGTTCATGGAGTCCAAGCCGCGGCCCGACTATGTTCCGAACCCTGAAAAGCTTTGGGAAGGAACGGGTGTGCGCTCGGAGGCGACGTATTTCGGGCCCGCGTACATGATCGACTGGATTCACAACGACCTCGGTCCGGGATTCACCGTGGAGGTAGCGCTCATCAACTGCCACTACCCGGTGACGCATGACTCCTTTGTGCTGCAGTGGGGTGTCGCCATCCAGGAGATGCCCGACCTGCCGCCGGAGAATGCGCGCAAGCTCGCCGCCGCGATGGCCAGATCGTTTGGCGATGGATTCTTGGAGGATGTCGAGATCTGGAAGAACAAGACGCGGATCGATAATCCGTTGCTCACGCAGGAGGACGGCGCGGTCTATCAGCACCGCCGCTGGTATGAGCAGTTCTATGTGAACCAGGCCGACGTCACCCCGGATATGACCGAGCGGTTCGAGATCGAGGTGGACACCACGCACGCCCACGACGTGTGGGTGCACGAGGTCGAAGAGAATCTCGCCGAGCGAGCGGCCGCGGCAACTTCCTGACAGCCCTAGGCTGGGTCCGTGACTTCGGACAGACTCACCCTTACCGACAGCCCCGGCGGACTATGGCGTCGCATCGACGTCGTCGACGAAACCGGATCCACCAACGCCGATCTGGTGGCACGAGCATCGGCAGGGGAGGACATCGACGGCGTCGTGCTGCTCGCTGAGCACCAGAGCGCCGGACGCGGCCGCCACGGCCGCAGCTGGGGCGCCCCGGCGCACACCCAACTGTCGATGTCGGTGGGCATCGGGGTGGGAGAGGTGCCTCCGGACCGGTGGGGACTGATACCGCTGTTGGCCGGGGTGGCGATCGTCGACGCCGTCGCCGAGGTCAGCGGAATCCAGGCCGGACTCAAATGGCCGAATGACGTGCTGGTGGAGGGGCGCAAGCTCTGCGGGATCCTCGCCGAGGTCGCGACGCCCCAGTCGGCCATCGTGCTTGGGCTCGGGCTCAACGCCACCTTCACCGAACATGAGTTGCCCGACCCCAACGCAACGTCCCTGACGATCCTCGGCTGGGCCAACCCGGACCGCAACGCGCTGGCACGCGCGGTACTGCGAGAACTGAGTGGCCGCATCGAGCACTGGCGGAGCGCCCGGGGTGTCGACGAGAGACTGTTGGAGGACTACCGGCAGCGCAGTGTCACCCTGGGTTCGCGGGTGCGCGCGGAACTTCCGGGCGAGCGCGAACTGATCGGCGTCGCGGTCGGGCTCGGCGATGACGGACAGCTGCGTATCGAGGATGCCGATGGCACCGTCACCGCGGTCACGGCCGGCGACATTACGCATCTGCGGCCGCTGACCGGGCAGTAAAGTCGCTGCACGTGGGGTATCCGGAAAACGTGCTCGCCGACGACGAGCAGGTGGTGTTGCATCGCCATCCACATTGGAAGCGGCTGATCGGGCCCGCGCTGGTGTTGATTCTGTCGACCGGTGCCGCCGCCTTCGTGGCCGCGATGGTCGACAACACGGACTGGCAGCCCACCGCGAAGAACGTGGTGATGATCGCCATCGGTGTGGTCTGGCTGGTGCTGGTCGGTTGGCTGAGTGTGTGGCCGTTCCTGAACTGGTTGACCACCCACTTCGTCATCACCGACCGGCGGGTGATGTTCCGTCACGGATTGCTGAGCCGTTCGGGGATCGATATCCCGCTGGCACGGGTCAACAGTGTCGAGTTCCGGCACGGCCTGGTCGACAGGATTCTGCGCACCGGCACGCTGATCATCGAATCGGCGTCACAGGACCCGCTGGAATTTCATGAGATACCGCGAGTGGAATACGTCCACTCGCTGCTGTATCACGAGGTCTTCGACACCCTCGGTTCCGAAGAGGGCGACAGCCGCTCCACCGGGCGCGGCCGGGAACGGCCGCCCGCCACGTGATGCGCCGAGCCGTATAGGCCGCGTCCGACCTCGGTGCCGTGATGCACGGTGGCGCTGTTGGGCAGCCCCGAATGCGGGTGCAGCGGCGTGACGTTCTCGGGCTCGTCCTCGTCGGAGGGCTCGGTGGTCACCAAGGCCACGGGCTGCTCCGGATGGCGCCCGAACTCGTCGGGGAACACCCAGCGGCGGAAGGCCCAGAAACGGAACGCCATCTGCAGCAGGTTGCCGATGATGTACGCGCTGATGAAGTCGGCGATGTTCTCCACCGTCAGGCTGACATTCGGTACGCGCAGCTCGAAGATGTAGCTCGACACCCACAGCGGAATCATCGCGATGATCACGCCCATGCCGCTGACCGCGAAGAACAGCAGCGCCTCGTGGTGGCGCTCCCGGCCGCCCCGGTCCCGGAAACTCCACTCCCTGTTGAGGATGTAGGAGGCGATGACGGCGATGATGCCGGAGATGATCTTGGCGGTGAGGGGCTTGGGCTCCAGGATCGTCAGCTTGAGCGCGTAGAAGATGCCCGAGTCGATGATGAACGTGGTGGCGCCGACAATTCCGAACTTGATCAGCTCGTGGTGCCGCTCGGCGACAGGCCGGATGAACCGGGGCAGCCGGGCGATGGTGGCATCGGCGAAAGACACAAATGGCGAGTGTACGGAAGATGGCATGGCAGTGCGAAGCGGTCGGCTGACGTCGCAGGGTATGGGCCGTTCGTTCAGTTGCCGCCAGGACCGGAGTCGGCGTGCACATTGCGCCATGCTCGCGGGCTCGTCCCGCGATGGGTGCGGAACCAGCGGCTGAAGTTACTGGGAGACGAAAACCCCAGCATTTCGGAGACCTCGGTCAGGCTATGGCGGTCGCTCGTGACGAGGTGGTCGGCCAATTCGAGCCGGGTGGCGTCCAACAGGGCGCTGAAACTCGTGCCTTCACTGGCCAGATGACGATGGATGGTTCGGCGGTCGGCTCCCAGGCTTCGGGCGACGTGCTCCACCGAGCAGCGCCCCAGTGGCAACAGCAGCTCGATGAGATCTCGGACACGATCGACCATCGTCGTGTCCCGAGGCCGGTCCGGCGACTCGAGAATTGTTTGGCTGTATTCACGCAGCAGGGGGTCGAAGCTGTCGTTCCGGCGGTCAAGATCGGTGGCGTACACCAGGATCTCGTCGAGCGGTTGTGCGAACTCGATGTGTGGCCCGAAGGCGCGGTGATGCATTCGTGGATCAGAAGAGGTCGCACGCCGGAGGTTGACCTTCAGCGGCTGCCACATGTTGCCCAGGAAGGTGCGGAGCACGCCGGCGAGCGCCGCCATCGCCAAATCGGTGGATTGGGTGCTCTCACCGGTTTCCTCCAGATCGAGAACCAGCCGGATGGCGGCGATTCCCCCGCGCTCGGCGACCCGGATCCGCAGGGACTCGTTGTACATCGATTCGTGTCGGCACAACAGCGTGACCACGTCGCGCACCGTGGATTGTTCCCGTAACACCAAGCTAAGCGGCCCGAGGCTCGACAGCCGACGCCGTTCGGCCAGTCGGAGGCCGAAGTCATCCAGCCCGCTGGCGTCGGCGGACGCCTCCAAGAGCGCCGCGACCGCACCGACGGCCACCCAACGGTCGGGTTGCATCAGCCCCACCGGGTCGAGCCCCTGGTCCAACAGCATGCGCGCCGGGTCCAGGCCGGCCGCCTTCGCCACCTCGACGTATCCGCTCAAGGCCGCGAATCGCACAAGTCGGACGTCCATGTTGTCCCCAAAAGAATAGAAAAGAGTCTCCTAAAGATAAGTATGTACGTGGTCATCGGCTTAGCGTCGGAGAGGCATACCACCTCGGACGAAAGGGCGGGCCATGGCCTACGCGGTACGGATTCACGAGACCGGCGGACCGGAGGTTCTGCGCGGGGCGAACGTTCGAGTCGGTGACCCGGGACCCGGCGAAGTGAGGATTCGGCATCACGCGGTGGGTTTGAACTTCGCGGACACCTATTTCCGGACCGGTGTGTACCCCGTAGCGCTGCCCGCGGGTATGGGGGTGGAGGCGTCGGGTGTCATCGAGGCGACCGGGCCCGGGGTGCGCGAGTTCACCGTGGGTGAGCGGGTCACGTACACGGGCAGCCCGTTGGGTGCCTACAGCACCGAACGCGTCATGTCCGCCGCGCATCTCATCGCTCTGCCCGACGACGTTTCCTTCGATACCGCATCGGCTGTCACCATGCGGGGACTGACCACCGCATACCTGCTGCGGCGGATTCATCCGCTGCGGCCTGGAGACACCGTGCTGCTGCACGCCGCCGCGGGCGGCGTCGGGCTGATGTTCCTGCAGTGGGCGAAGCTGCTGGGCGTCAACGTCATTGGCACCGTCTCTACCGAGCAAAAGGCCGAGATTGCCCGGGCCAACGGTTGCGCGCACGTGCTCATCTACCCGCGGGAGGATGTTGCCCGACGGGTACGCGAGCTCACCGATGGAGCGGGAGTTTCCGTCGTCTACGACGGAATCGGCCAGACGACCCATCAATCCTCACTGGACTCGCTGGCGCGGCGGGGGCTGCTGGTGTGTTTCGGCACCGCATCGGGGCCGGTGCCGCCGATCGATGCGATGCAGTTGGCGGCCAAGGGGTCGCTATACGTCACCAGACCGGCGCTGGCCGACTACATCGCCGACCCGGCCGAGCGGGCAGAGCTTGCCGGGGAGTTGTTCGGGCATATCGCCGCGCACCGGATACGCGTCGACATCGGGCGCCGCTACGCGCTCGACGAGGCCGTGCAGGCGCATCGCGATCTGGAGTCCGGTGTCACGGTCGGGCAGTCCGTCTTCTCACTGTGACGGGTGATGCGGCCAGCATGACAACATATGTCTGTGTCTGATGGTCTTCGCGCAAGCGGCTCAGCTGTGTCCGCGACTCCCGTGGTCACCATGATCGGTGGCGGTCAGCTGGCCCGGATGACCCATCAGGCGTCGATCGCTCTCGGTCAGACCCTGCGGGTGCTGGCCCATGCCGCCGATGAACCGGCGGCTCAAGTAACCCCCGATGTCGTCCTTGGTTCGCATACCGACCTGGACGACCTGCGTCGTGCCGCCAAGGACGCCACCGTGGTCACCTTCGATCACGAGCATGTTCCCACCGCGTTCCTGGAAACCCTGCAGAACGAGGGCGTCAACGTGCAGCCGCCGCCGTCCGCCCTCATCTACGCGCAGGACAAGACGTTCATGCGGCGCAAGCTGCGGGACATCGGCGCGCCGGTGCCTGGTTTCGCCGACGTCCGAACCGTCGCCGATGTCGAGCGATTCGCCGCGGAGACGGGTAGCCGGGTCGTGCTGAAGGCGGTGCGTGGCGGATACGACGGTCGCGGGGTGTGGATCACCGATGATCTCGACGAGGCGCGTGCGGTGGCCGCCGAGCAACTGGCCGCCGGAGTGGAGCTGCTTGCCGAGGAGCGCGTGGACATGCGGCGCGAACTGTCGGCCATGGTGGCCCGCTCTCCCTTTGGGCAGGGTGCCGCCTGGCCGGTGGTGGAAACCGTTCAGCGGAACGGGATTTGCGCCGTGGTGATCGCTCCGGCGCCCGAATTGCCCGAGAACCTGGCGCTGGAAGCTGAGCAGCTGGCGTTGCGGATCGCCGACGAACTCGGTGTGACCGGGTGTCTGGCGGTGGAGCTGTTCGAAACCAACGACGGTCGGCTGCTGGTCAACGAGTTGGCGATGCGACCGCACAATTCCGGGCATTGGAGCATGGACGGCGCGCGGACCGGGCAGTTCGAGCAGCACCTGCGTGCCGTGCTGGATTACCCGCTCGGCTCCACCGCGCCGCTGGCCCCCGTCACCGTGATGGCGAACGTGCTGGGTGCGCCGGAGACGCCGGCGATGTCGCTCGACGAGCGCATGCACCACCTGATGGGCCGCATCCCGGAGGCGAAGGTGCATCTGTACGGCAAGGGCGAGCGCCCGGGCCGCAAGCTCGGGCATG
The DNA here is from genome assembly GCF_001456355.1 of Mycobacteroides saopaulense. Lineage (NCBI taxonomy): Bacteria > Bacillati > Actinomycetota > Actinomycetes > Mycobacteriales > Mycobacteriaceae > Mycobacteroides > Mycobacteroides saopaulense. Next base: position 3,374,711 of record NZ_CP010271.1, on the reverse strand, counting down.
TGAATATTCAAGGCCGCGTGGATGGTTCGCTGGCCGACCCGCACTATGTCGCGGAGGTCCGCGAGCGCGCCGAGCGCGCGGCGCACTGGTTGTCACACGGGATATGGACGGATGGTTGGCGGGCACATGCTGATGAGCGCTAACGCGAAGAAGGGATGGCACAAGTGAGCGCACGGGTCGGCTTGATCATGGGCAGCGACAGCGACTGGTCGGTGATGTCGGATGCCGCGAATGCCTTGGCGGAGTTTGAGATTCCGTTCGAGGTGGGTGTCGTCTCGGCGCACCGCACCCCCGGGCGCATGCTGGAGTACGCACAGACAGCCGCTGAGCGGGGCATTGAAGTGATCATCGCCGGCGCCGGTGGTGCCGCGCACCTGCCGGGCATGGTGGCCTCGGCGACCCCGCTGCCGGTGATCGGTGTGCCGGTACCGCTGGCCCGGCTGGACGGCCTGGATTCCCTGCTGTCCATCGTGCAGATGCCCGCCGGCGTTCCGGTCGCGACGGTGTCCATCGGTGGAGCCCGCAACGCCGGACTGCTTGCCGCACGAATCCTCGGCGTCTCCGACGCCGCGCTGCGGGACAAGGTCGTCGCCTTCCAGGCGAGCATGGAAGCCACCGTTTTGGAGAAAGACGAGGCCCTGCGGCGCAGACTGATGGGCGAAGAGATTTGACCGTGACGTACAGTTAATGCCGACTAACTCTGATGGACGCTGGAGGCATGATGGCAGGAAACCCGTCGTTTGACCTGTTCAAGCTGGCTGAGGAGCACGACGAGTTGCGTGCTGCCATCCGTGGTCTGGCCGAGAAAGAGATCGCTCCCTACGCCAAGGACGTCGACGAGAAGGCGCGTTTCCCCGAGGAAGCGCTCAGCGCACTGGTTGCCTCCGGCTTCAATGCCGTGCACGTCCCGGAGGAGTACGACGGTCAGGGCGCCGACAGCGTGGCCGCCTGCATCGTCATCGAAGAGGTGGCCCGGGTCTGCGCGTCGTCGTCACTGATCCCCGCCGTCAACAAGCTCGGCACCATGGGCCTGATCCTCAGCGGTTCGGAAGAGCTGAAGAAGCAGGTCTTGCCCTCGATTGCCAGTGGCGAGGCAATGGCCTCCTACGCGCTCTCCGAGCGAGAGGCCGGCAGCGACGCGGCCGGCATGCGCACCCGCGCCAAGGCCGATGGTGATGACTGGGTCATCAACGGCTCCAAGTGTTGGATCACCAACGGCGGGAAGTCCTCCTGGTACACCGTGATGGCAGTGACCGACCCGGAGAAGAAGGCGCATGGAATCTCCGCGTTCATGGTGCACAAGGACGACGAGGGATTCACCGTCGGTCCGCTGGAGCACAAGCTCGGCATCAAGGGTTCGCCGACGGCCGAGCTGTACTTCGAGAACTGCCGCATCCCGGGTGACCGAATCATCGGGCAGCCGGGTACCGGCTTCAAGACCGCCCTCGAGACGCTGGACCACACCCGTCCGACCATCGGCGCGCAGGCCCTCGGCATCGCGCAGGGTGCGCTGGACCAGGCCATCGCATACACCAAGGACCGCAAGCAGTTTGGCCGGTCCATCAGTGACTTCCAGGGTGTGCAGTTCATGCTCGCCGACATGGCGATGAAGGTGGAAGCCGCCCGGTTGATGGTCTACACGGCCGCGGCCCGCGCCGAGCGTGGCGAGAAGGGGCTGGGCTTCATCTCGTCGGCCTCGAAGTGCTTCGCGTCCGATGTGGCCATGGAGGTCACCACCGACGCCGTGCAGTTGTTCGGTGGCGCGGGGTACACCACGGACTTCCCGGTGGAGCGCATGATGCGCGATGCCAAGATCACCCAGATCTACGAGGGCACCAACCAGATTCAGCGCGTCGTCATGAGTCGCGCGCTGCTGACTTCCTAACACCGTGATGTCGAGATGACATTGGCGCTGGTGTTTTCGACTAAACACCAGCGCCAACGTCATCTCGCGTTAGGGGAGACGCTTTGTGACCTTCTCGGTTGCCACCCGTCGTTCTTGCGCGGCGGCATCGGGATTGGCCACCTGCACCAGCGATGCCCCGGCGATGAGCACCGCCAGCAGGTTGGCGATCAGCGACTGCGGGGTACCCCAGGAGCCCGCGCTCAGCACTCGATCCTCGGCGGTGATTCCTTGTTCGGCGGCACTTTCACGTGCGGCGGCGGCGATCTCGTCAACGCCTTGACCGTCCAGCGCGGGTCCGGCGCCGCCGGGGGAGAAGCGATCGCCGTGTACCCGGACCGCCGTCGAATAATCGGTCAACCCGAGCGGTAGGTCGGGCACCGGGCGCCCGAACGCGTCGAGAGACAGCACGCACACCTCATCGGCGTCCGGCTCGTCACCGAGCGTGCAGAAGGCCACGTCGGCGCCGTCGTCAGCGAACACCACTTCCGCTCCGGCCCACCAGATTCCGAGCAGCACACCCGCGGTCTGCCAGTGTGCGGGCAGTCGCACCGCGACCGTCGAACCCGGACCCGCGCCGAACTCGTCGCGCAACATGTTCGCGGTCTTGGCGGCCCAGTTGGCCAGCGTCACGGTCGAGAGCTCGATGCGTTCGCCGGTGGCGTCGTCGTAGTAGGTGATCCGTGGGGCCGGACTGTTCACGTCGCCCAGTAGCAGAGACGTCAGGTTCATCAGTTGACGCAGCGAGGTCCGTTGGCCGCGGTGAAGATGGGCGACTGGGGTGGCGGGGGCGCGTCTTCCTCCATGGTGGAACCGGTCTCCGAGGCGGCCGGCGTGGTCTCGCGGCCGGACCCCGGACCGTGGTAATCGTTCGACAACACCACGCGGACGGTGCGTTCGGGCAGACCCTGCTTCTGCACCACGGGCAACCCCAAGGCCTCGGCCACCGCCTTGGCGCCCATGTCGTCCTCCTGCGCGGCTTGGACCTGACTGCTGCCCGCGTGGTCGGCCTCGTTGTTGCCGACCTTCCCGGCCGTGAAACCCTTGCCCACCAACAGCTCCGACACCGCGGCGGCCAGACCGTTGATCTGTGTCTCGTTGACGACGTCGGCGGTCGTCTGGTCCTTGGAGTAGGTGGCCTCGTCGGTCTTGCCCTGCTCCTGCTGATCCAGCAGGCTGCCCACCCAGCTGCGTACCTGGTCGGGATCGACCTTCACGACACTCTGCGTGCCGTCCTCGGTCCAGCCGTCCTCACGCAGGATGGGGATGGTCGCGAATGCCACGTTGCCCCCGGAGAGCTTCTGCAGCTGTTGAATGAAGTCCATGACGTCCCAGCCCTGGCTGAGTACGACCGTGCGGGTGATCGCATCGCGGAGCGCACCCAACGTGCTGGGATTCGTCAGCGTTCCCCCGGAGAGCGCCGAATGGGCCAGCGACGACATCACCACCTGCTGGCGGACCACCCGATCGAGGTCGCCGCGCGGCAGGTCGTGGCGCTGGCGCACGAAGCTGAGCGCGTTCGGGCCGTCGAGTGTCTGCGGGCCGGCCGGGAAGTCGGCGCCCGACATCGGTTCGTAGACCGCCTCGTTGAGGCAGACGTTCACGCCACCGAGTGCATTGGTCATCAGCACGAATCCGAGCATGCTGACCTCGGCGTAGCGATCCACGGTGACACCGGTCAGCTTGGCGACGGTCTGGATGAGCGCGGAACGTCCGGCGTCCACCGACTCGCGCTCGGCGGCCTCCAACGTCTCACCGGACTCGACGCGTTTTTGACGGTCGTTCTCCTTGGCTTCGCCGTAGACGCCGTTGATCTTTCCCTTGGTGCCGTCCGGGATCGAGACATAGGAGTCGCGTGGGATCGAGATCGCGGTGGCCGACTTCCCGTTGTTGGGGATGCGGATGAGGATGATGGTGTCGGTATTGGTGGCCGTCTCGTCGCCGGCTCGCAGCATCGAGAGTTCGTCCTGCGAGAGGGGATTGCCGTGAGCATCGCTGCGGCTGTCGACACCCACCATCAGAATGTCGATCGCGCCGTCGTTGGGCTTCCCGGCATTGCCGAACAGGCCGGGAAGATCGAACCGGGCAATGTTCGGATCGATGTTGCCGATCTTCCCCCACGCGGCGCCCGTGACCACCATGACGGCGACCGCGGCCACCATCGCGATGCCACGCCACAGCGGGCGCGGCGCCTCCGCCTGCGATGAGGCCCCCGCGCGTGGAGCGTGAGGGTCAGTCACGATGTGGGTCCATTTCCTCTCCGGGCCGGCATTCGCCGGGCAACGTGTCTCAAGCCTTGTCAAGGCTACGTCGCGGTGGCGCCCATCCTTCGCAAGCGAAGTCGGCGTGCCAGACTCTCGGTGTGCTTGTTATCACCGGAGCGGGTGGCCAGCTGGGCACCCATCTCATTGCTCGCGCGGCCCGTCGTGGCATCCCCATCAGGGCGCTGAAGTCGTCTGATTGGGATGTTACCGCCGGTGATGCACCTAGCGGCGTGGTAGCCAACGGGGACACCGTCATCAACTGCGCGGCCTACACCGCCGTCGATGCCGCGGAATCAGACGAAGCCAGGGCCTATGCGGTCAACGCCACCGGCGCTGCCAACGTCGCGCGGGTGTGCCGAGATGTTGGCGCCAAGCTGATCCATATATCCACCGACTACGTCTTCAACGGTGATTTCGGGGACATCGCGCCTACGCCGTATCGGCCCGATGCCGCCACGGACCCGCAGGGGGTGTACGGCCGGACCAAGCTTGCCGGGGAGCAGGCAGTGCACGAGGCGCTGCCGTCTGCGCATGTGGTGCGTACGGCCTGGGTGTACACGGGGGTGGGTGGCGATTTTGTCGGAATCATGCGAAGGCTTGCCGCCGGCGACGGGCCAGTGCGGGTGGTGACCGACCAGACCGGATCCCCTACATACGCCGCAGATCTCGCCGAGGCGCTGTTGGACTTGGCGGCGGCCGACGTCGATGCCCCGATCCTGCATGCCACCGGGGGCGGCGTGGTGAACCGCTTCGATTGGGCCAAGGCCGTGTTCGACCTGGTCGGTGCCGATAGTTTGCGAGTCCAGCCCTGCCTTTCCGCCGACATGCCGAGGCCGGCCCCGCGCCCGCCCTACTCGGCCCTCGATGGCAGCCAATGGGCCGCCGCGGGCTTGCCGCCGCTGCGCCCGTGGCATGCGGCGCTGGCTGAGGCGTTGGCCACACACCAAGGGTAGGTACCCTCTAGCACCGTGCTGGATCCTCATCGCGCAAGCGGCCCTTCGGCGACCGAGCAGGTCGCCGTGGTGACGGTGACGTACTCGCCCGGCGAGCACTTGCACCGTTTCCTGCGGACGCTGCGGCATGCCACGGAGCTGCCGCTGCGGGTGATCCTTGCCGACAACGGTTCGACGGATGGCGCCCCCGAGGCCGCTGCCGAGGAACCCGATGTCGAGCTGCTCCGCACCGGAGGCAATGTCGGCTATGGCAAGGCCGCCAACTTGGGAGTCGCGCAGATCGACCCCGACGCCGAATGGATCGTGGTCGCGAACCCCGATGTGCAGTGGGGGCCGGGAAGCATCGATGCGCTGCTGGAGGTCGCACAGCGCTGGCCCGCCGCGGGTGCGCTGGGTCCGCTGATTCGTGAGCCGGACGGCACCGTGTATCCCTCGGCGCGGGTGATGCCGACCCTGACCGGGGGCGGACTCCACGCACTGCTGGGCACGGTGTGGCCCACCAACCCGTGGACCGCGGCCTACCGCCAGGACCGGATGGAACCGTCCGAACGCGTCGTGGGATGGCTCTCGGGCTCTTGCCTGTTGCTTCGGCGCAAGGCGTTCGATTCCATCGGCGGGTTCGACGCGCGGTACTTCATGTACATGGAAGACGTCGATCTCGGGGACCGGCTGGCACGTGCCGGTTGGCAGAACGTGTACGCCCCCAGCTCGGAAGTTGTGCATGCGAAAGGCCATGCGGCCGGGCGTGATCCGGCGCGCAGCCTCACCGCGCACCACGACAGCGTCTACATTTTTCAATCGGACCGGCATCCGCACTGGTGGCAGGCGCCGCTGCGCTGGAGCATTCGGGGCGCGCTGGCGGCGCGATCCGCGATCGTGGTGCGAGCGGCCATCCGCGCCAATCGGCGCCGGGACAAGCAAGGAGGGTGATATGTCTGACCATGTGAAAGCCGATGCCGTCATCTTGGTGGGTGGGCAGGGCACCCGGTTGCGTCCGCTCACGCTGTCGGCGCCCAAGCCGATGCTGCCGATCGCGGGCTTCCCGTTTCTGACCCACGTGCTGTCGCGGGTCGCGGCGGCCGGGATCGATCACGTGGTGCTCGGGACGTCCTACAAGGCCGAGGTCTTCGAGTCGGAGTTCGGCGACGGATCCAAGCTGGGGCTGCAGATCACCTATGTGTACGAAGAGGAGCCGCTGGGTACCGGCGGGGCCATCCGGAATGTGCTGGACCACCTGCGCCACGACACCGCACTGATCTTCAACGGTGATGTGCTGTCCGGTCTGGATCTGAAAGATCTTCTCGCGCAGCATGAACAGACTCAGGCCGACCTGACCTTGCACTTGGTGCGCGTGGGCGATCCGCGCGCATTCGGTTGTGTGCCTACCGATTCCGACGGGCGTGTGACCGCGTTCCTGGAGAAGACCGAAGACCCGCCCACGGATCAGATCAACGCCGGGTGTTACGTCTTCCGGCGCGAGTTGATCGAACAGATCCCGTCGGGTCGCCCGGTTTCGGTTGAGCGGGAAGTCTTCCCGGGTCTGCTCAGCAGCGGCGCCAAGGTGTGCGGATACGTCGACACCAGCTACTGGCGCGACATGGGTACGCCGGAGGACTTCGTGCGCGGGTCGGCCGATCTGGTTCGCGGTATCGCGCCGTCACCGGCGATCCCCGAGCATCCGGGCGAGGCACTGGTACACGACGGTGCCTCGGTGGCGCCGGGCGCGCTGGTGATCGGTGGCACCGTGGTGGGTCGGGGTGCCGAAATCGGACCGGGGGCACGGCTGGACGGCGCGGTCATCTTCGATGGAGCGCGCATCGAGGCGGGTGCCGTGGTGGAACGTTCCATCATCGGATTCGGTGCGCGGATCGGACCGCGCGCACTGGTGCGTGACGGGGTGATCGGCGACGGCGCCGATATCGGTGCGCGCTGTGAGCTGTTACGCGGTGCCCGAGTATGGCCGGGAATCACCATTCCCGACGGCGGCATCAGGTACTCCTCGGACGTCTAGGCGCCCGGCCGCACGTCGGCGTCGGACGTCGCGTACTCGGCGGCGGAGCCGAATATGCCTGAGGGATTGCCATTTTCGATGGCGGTGGCTTCTTTGGTGGCCGACAGCGGATCTGCCAGCGACTTTTGGGTGCCGAAGAACGGAATCAACACCGGTGTGGTCGCTCCCTGGGCCTGCACCATCGTGTAGATCCGCAGCAAGGGGTGGTCTGAGACCAATTCCTCGACAGCGCCCCGGGATGCGAACTGCGTCTCGGTGCACAGTGCCTTGCCGCCCAGGAAGTCATGGACGACGGCCGATTCCAGGAGGAAACCCACCACGTCCTGTCCGAGGGCCTTCTGCGGGGAGTAGCAGGTGCGTGTCTCCTTGACCGATCGATGGGTGACGGCGATCGTGGAGACCTTCATGATGGCCAATCGGTCTCTGCGGGAATCTATATCGACAATGGTGGTGCTCTGGCTCGTCGATCCGGGGGCCAGGAAGGCTCCGCCCGCCGCCCCGGATGAACCCGCGTAGATCAGTCGTGCGTTTCCGGCCATCGCCGGAGTCTCGCGGTAGTCGCCGAACTGACTTCCGAGCGCGTTCAGATGTGAGGCAACGTTTTCGGGCGTGGGAGGCTCGATCAGTGTGTCCTTCGGGTAGACCACGACGCGAGTGAGCGCTGCCGGCAGATCGACGCGGAACGATCCGCGGTTGTGCAGCGTGGTCTTCGCGAGGACGTGGATGATGGGGCCGGTCGAACCCACCGGAGTCAGCTCGGCCTGCACGTCGATGAGCGGAAGGGAACTGTGCGGCATGTACTCGTTCTGAATCCAGAACTGCCCCAAACCGATCAGGGGGAACAGTGCGACCACGACGATTCCGGTCCGGGTGAGCGCGCCGGCCGCGTACCTGCTCAGGTACAGCACCCAGCACAAGGCAATCGCACCCAACGCCAAGGCGATTCCGGTGATGCCCCACACCTGGCTCGTCGGGCTGCGCAGGTCGAGCAGCCAGACATAGGTGGCCAGGCACACCACGAAGACCTGGCTGGCAAGCGCGGTGAGTACCGAACTGGGTAAGTTCTTGACGATCGCGCCGATCGCCAGCGCGCAGGTGATGCCGATGGCGAGGAGCAATGCTGTTCCGACCAAGTCCCACACGGTCTGGGTCAACGTGGCGTTCCAGGCGGCCAGCCACAACACCACCGCGCTGTCGACGGCCACACATGACACCAAGAGGGTGCGGATCCGCCATCCCAAGTCGCCGAGTGTGAACGGAGGCGGGGGCTCGTCCTCGCCAGGCGAGGGATCCGGTTCGCTCTTGGCGATGCTCGCGGTGCTGCCGAACGGGGTCTGAATCTTGATTTCCATGTCTGCCCCTCACCGAATCGTCGCTGATGGGGCGACGATACGACGGTTGGCGAGGCTGGACGCGAGTAATGCACTACCCGACTTTCAGCGCAGGCGGGCCCTCGCCCTCGCGGCCAGCACGACCACCGATGGATCTTCGTCCGGAATCTGGTCGATGGGCCACCAGCGCAGGTCGAGTGATTCCTCGCTGACCGCGATCTGGGCGCCCTCCGGTGCGCACGCCAGGAACTGGAGATCGAGATGGCGCGTGGGTACGCCCAGCGAGCAGGTGATCGGGTGTACGTGGATTCTGAGCAGGTTCGGGGCCAGCGTGAGATTCGCTATCCCCGACTCCTCGGTGGCCTCCCGCAGGGCGGCGGACGCGATGGTGGGGTCCTCTTCCTCGCAGTGGCCACCGAGCTGCAACCACTTACCCACCCGTGGATGCAGAGTCAGCAGCGCCTGCGATCGGTCGTGATTGACCACGAGAGCCGAGGCGGTGATGTGGCCGGCAGCGCTGCGCCGACGGCAGGCGTCCGGGTTGGCGTCGAGGAACGCCAGCACGGAGTGCCGCAGGCTGTCCTGCTCGGCATCGGGCGCCTCCCACGCGGACAGCAGCTCGACGGCAGACTCGCGTAGCCCGGTCACAGCTCGACCAGCATCTGGCCGGGCGGCAGGGGAGTGCGGGGTTGCAGTCCCTCTTCCGGGTAACCGTGGGGATAGCCAATCGCGATGGCACCCATCGGTTCCCACGAGGCATCCAACTCCAGCTGCTTGCGTACGACATCGCCTGCGAAGATGGTGGACCCGATCCAGCAGCTTCCCACGCCCCGTGCGGCCAACGTCACCAGCAGGGCCTGCACCGCGGCTCCGACGGCGACGGTGAACATGGTGCGCTCGGCAGCGTTCCTGCGTTCGTCCGGATAGTCGTGTGCGCCGTCAGGCACGAGGAACGGGATGACGATCTCTGGTGCGTCATAGAGGATCTGTCCGCGCGCCACTCGCTTCTCGACGGACTCGGGGGTGCGTCCGTCTCCGGTGAGGTCGACGGTCCACGCCTGCTTCATGGCGTCCAGGAGCGCGCGTCGCGTCGTCGCATCCCGGACCCATACGAATCGAACCGGATGGGTGTGATGCGGCGCCGGGGCCGTCAGCGCTTCGCCGATGGCTTCCCGTAACAAGTCGGGATCGATTGCGGTGTCGGCGAATTGCCGGATGGACCGGCGCACGAGCACCGCTTCGCGGCGACCCTGTGCTAGGGCTTCGGCGGTGCCGAGCCAGAACAGGTCGTCCGGCCCCGAACGGAGGAGACCACGAGCGGTGCTGCCGTCGTCGGGTACCGCCAGGCCTCGCACCACCGCGACCGGCACATCGGTGAGCTTGCCCTTGACCAGGTCGGCCGCGGCGGCGACCTCGTCGGCGATGGCCACCTCGGTGACTTGAAGCTCATTGCCGTGCTTATCTTTTGCGCCGGCGTAGCCGTACAGGACGGGGATGCCGGAGGAACCGATGGCAGCATCGGTCTGGCCATTGCGCCAGGCTCGCCCCATGGTGTCGGTTACCACCACCGCAACGTTCACGCCCAGGCGTCGCGAGAGTGCGGCGCGGACTTCGGCCGCGCTGGCATCGGGGTCTACGGGCAGCAGCACGAGTTCAGCGGTGTCGACGTTGGATGCGTCGATTCCGGCGGCGGCCTGCACGATGCCGATGAAGTTCTCGGTGATCAGTGTCTTGCCCTTGCGGGCTAGCACTCGGACCGACTCGGAGTCGATCAGCTTGCGTCGCAAGTTGTCTCGGGCCTCGGGATCGGTAGGCGCGGCGACGATCCTGCCCTCCGCCTTGGAAACGATCTTGCTGGTGATCACGATCACATCGCCGTCGCGCACCCAGGGTGCCGCCGTCGCGATGGCCGCGGCCACGTCGTCACCGGGGCGGAATTCAGGGAGCCCCGGCACGGGTAGAATCTCGACCGGTGCCGCCGAACCATGTTCCGGTGCAGGGGAATCCGCAGGTGAGGTCATAGAGTAACTCCGGCCAGGTCAAGTCCCGCACGTACCATCTCCGCCGTCGTGTCCGGATCGGTCATGAGCAGCGGAACCGACCGTACCTGAACTCCCGCAATGTGAGCCGCGTCACCCTCGTCCACCAGCCAGCCGTCCAGGATGCCGGTCTGTGAGCGGGCGCCGAAGTGTTCTCCCACACCTTGTGAGCTCACCTCGACACCGATCACGCGCAAACATTCGTCGGCCATTCCGCGCAGCGGCTTGCCGGACACGATCGGCGAGTATCCGATGACCGGAGCGGACGTTGTGCGGAGCGCCCCGCGAACTCCGCCGACCGCCAGTACGGCCCCGATGCTGACCACCGGATTGGACGGCGCCAGCAAGACCACATCGGCCTCGCCGATGGCCTCGGCAACGCCCGGACCCGACTTTGCTTCGTCGGCTCCGACGAACGCGAAGCTGTGGGTCGGAACCTGCGCGCGGTGTTGCACCCACCACTGTTGGAAGTGGATGGCACGCTGCTCTCCGTCCGCGGGGTCGGTGATCACCACGTGGGTCTCGCAGCGGTCGTCGCTGGCGGGTAACAGCCGGACTCCGGGCTGCCATCGATTGCATAACGCTTCGGTGACCGCCGATAGCGGATAGCCGGCCCGCAGCATTTGGCTGCGTATCAGGTGGGTGGCCAGGTCCCTGTCGCCGAGGGAGAACCAGTCGGGCTGAGCGCCGTAGGCCGCCAGCTCCTCCATGGCATTCCAGGTCTCGCCGCGATGCCCCCAGCCCCGCTCCGGATCGACGCCTCCGCCCAGGGTGTACATGCAGGTGTCCAGGTCAGGGCAGATCCTGACACCGTGCATCCAGGCATCGTCGCCAATGTTCACGATGGCATTTATCTGATGCTTGCTGGGATCTGATCCGAGCAAGCGCTGGACGCCGAGCAGGAAGCGTGCTCCGCCGACGCCGCCGACGAGGACGGTGACTTTCACGCTGACCGAGACTAGTGCGCCGGCAATGATGCGACACGCCACGAGGGCGCCACGCCGGTTTTGTCGGTCGCAGATGGTATGAATTTTCGTCCTTCGCTTGACCCCGGCAGCGAACACGTGTGTAATCACACCAGTGTCATTCCTCGGGCTGAGTTTGTAAGTCTCAGGCGCAGACCGGGATTCGATCAAATGTTCGAATGGAATGGCCGGGAAACGAAGATGTGGGCACGAAACCGGGCAATACGAGCTGTATTGGGATGCAAGAGGAAACAGTGAGGAGGCGGGACGATGCTGTTCGGGCGCAATGAATTCGGCGTACACGACGAGCTGAGTTCCGGCGTTGGCACGGGTGCGACGGGCTTACCGCCCGCACGTCCGCATCTGACGTTGGTGCAGAACGATTTTGACGCGCTTGCTGCCGTCGCTGACGATCAGTGGCAGGAAAAGGCGCTGTGCGCACAGACCGATCCCGAGGCGTTCTTCCCTGAGAAGGGTGGGTCGACTCGTGAAGCCAAGCGCATCTGCCAGGGTTGCGAAGTCAAGGACGAGTGCCTTGAGTACGCGCTGGCCAACGACGAGCGGTTCGGTATTTGGGGCGGGCTGTCGGAGCGTGAGCGCCGCCGCCTGAAGCGGGGCATCATCTGACTCCGCGCTCGGCAGGGCGCCGTTAGTCGCCCTCATCGGTGATGGTCGGGTCGATCACCGATGGCTCCACCCCCAGGTGGGTGGCAACCTGTGCGACCAACAGGTCGTGCAGCAGATCCGACAAATCCCCAGATTTCTTCGCGCGTAGTTCGATCGGCTTGCGAAACAGGACAATCCGCGCTCGGGTGGTGTTACCCCGGGTGTCGACGCCCGCGGGAATCAGTCTTGCCAGCGGTATCGGCCCGTCTGCGATCACCTCCGGCGGCCACTGCACCGAATCCGGATCTTTGGGCTGAATGCGCGGGATCTCGTCGACTGCGACATCCAAGCCCTCCAGCCGTGACTGCCATGCCCGTTCAATCGGTTCGTAGGCCTCCAGCACCGCCATGTCGAAACGCTCGGCGCGGGAACGCCAGCCGGGAACGGTCGGTGGCAGCAGAGGTCCGCGGAAATCGCGTCCCCTGCGAGAGCCCTGCGAGCCGGGTCCTCCAGAGGCCCCGCCGCGCCGTCCGTCACGTGACATACGAGAGATGGTAACGGTGTGACTCGTGTGGTTGACGAATCACAACGAGCCGATCACCGGAGGGTCTCGGTGGGCTCACAGCGCGTGTCTGCGGGTCGGAACGTGTTTGCGCACGCTAGCCTCAACGTTTGTGAGAGCCCCCCGTCGCTGCTGTCGACCCGGGTGCCCGAGTTCCGCCGTGGCGACGTTGACGTTCGTCTATGCGGATTCGACGGCCGTGGTCGGGCCGCTGGCCACGTCCAGCGAGCCGCATTCGTGGGATCTGTGCGCGCAGCACGCGAGCCGGATCACCGCGCCCCGCGGATGGGAGCTGGTCCGCTACAGCGGGCCCATGCCGTCGAATCCAGAGGACGACGACCTGGTAGCCCTGGCCGATGCGGTACGCGAACCCACTGGTGTCCGAGTGGCCGCAGCCGGATTCAGCGAGCCGGTGCTTGATGTCGGCACTCCTGCCCCCAATGCCGCGCCACGCCCGGTTCATCCGGCTCCGGTTGGGCGGCGCCGGGGACACCTGCGGGTACTGCCTGATCCGGCCGAGTAGCGCTGATCAGGTACTTTCGACGCGTTCTGACGACATTATGTACCCTCTCGCCGGACGTTCACGTTGGACACTCGCCGACCACTAGGCTGGCCAGCGACACCTAACGTCCCTTTCTCCACAGATCAATAGGAGCGACTTCCTCATGGCCCGGTCCGCCGACGCTGTCCACGCTGTCATCAAGGCGTACGACGTCCGTGGCCTACTGGGTGAGCAGATCGACGAGTCCTTCGTATTCGACGTGGGTTCCTCGTTCGCGCGCCTGGTCAAGTCCGAGCAGGCCGACCCCTCTGCGCCGTTGCGGATCGTCGTGGGGCGCGATATGCGGGACTCGTCACCCGGTTTGGCGCAGGCGTTCACCGACGGTGCCACCGCCCAGGGCGTCGACGTCGTGCAGATCGGACTCGCATCCACCGATCAGCTGTACTTCGCTTCCGGATTGTTGGACTGCCCGGGCGCCATGTTCACCGCCAGCCACAATCCGGCCGCGTACAACGGGATCAAGCTGTGCCGTGCCGGTGCCAAGCCGGTGGGCAAGGACACCGGCCTGTCGTTCATCAGCGATGAGCTGATCAATGGCGTGCCGGCCTACGACGGCCCCGCGGGTACCGTCACCGAACGCGATGTGCTCGCCGAGTACGGCGATTTCCTGCGGTCGCTGGTTCAGTTGAGCGGGGCGCGGCCGCTCCGGGTGGCGGTGGATGCCGGAAACGGCATGGCGGGACACACCACACCCGCGGTGCTGGGCGAGATTTCGTCGATCACGCTCGCGCCCCTGTATTTCGAATTGGACGGAAACTTCCCCAACCACGAGGCCAACCCGCTCGATCCCGAGAATCTGCGCGATCTACAGGCATTCGTTTCCGCCGAAGGCGCCGATATCGGACTTGCCTTCGACGGTGATGCCGACCGGTGTTTCGTGGTCGACGAACGCGGACGCGCCGTATCGCCTTCCGCGGTAACCGCTTTGGTGGCGCGCCGGGAGCTGGAGCGGGAAATCGGCGGCACCGTCATTCACAACCTGATCACCTCGCGCGCCGTCCCCGAACTCGTCGTCGAGCATGGCGGCACCCCGGTGCGGTCCCGGGTTGGGCACTCGTTCATCAAAGCGCTGATGGCCGAGACGGGTGCGATCTTCGGTGGAGAGCACTCCGCGCACTACTACTTCCGGGACTTCTGGGGGGCCGACTCCGGCATGCTTGCGGCCCTGCACGTACTGGCGGCCCTGAGCGAGCAAGACCGGCCGCTCTCGGATCTCATGTCGGATTACGAGCGGTACGCGTCCTCCGGTGAGATCAATTTCCGCGTCTCGAATGCCAAGGCCTGCATCGACGAGGTGCTGAAGTCTTTTGGCACACAGATAGTTTCGATCGACCATCTCGATGGTGTCACCGTCGACATCGGTGCAGGCACCTGGTTCAACCTGCGCACGTCCAACACCGAGCCGTTGCTGCGGCTCAACGTGGAGGCGCGCACCGATGAAGACGTGGACGCGGTGGTTGCCCGCGTCACCGAATTGGTCGACCGCTCCGAGGCCGCGACCTGATGAACGCCACCATCGACCTGGACGACGCCGGGGCTCTGTTGGCGGCGGACCGCGATGGTTCGCTGCAGGCCGCGTCCATGGCCGGTGCGCAGGTGCGCGCGGTGGGCACCGCCGTCGCCGAGGGCGCTCTGGAGCCGCTGCGCTCGGAGGATCGCTCTCGTGCCGTCGTATGGGTCTCCGGACGGGGTGCCGCCGCCACCGCGGGAGCGATTCTGGCTGGCGCGCTGTCGGATACGGTGAGCATTCCGTTCGTGACTGCCACCCGGGCGCCGGTCTGGGTGGGCCCGTTGGACGTGATGGTGGTCGCCGGTGATGACGCCGGTGATCCGGCCCTCAGCGCCGCGGTGTCGGTCGGTACCCGTCGCGGGGCACGCGTGGTGATCGCCGCTCCCGATGAGGGGCCCCTGGCCGATTCTGGTGCCGGTCGGGCGATTTCGCTGGCGCCCCGATTGCGCATACCGGATACCTTCGGCCTTGCCCACAACCTCGCGGTGGGTGCCGCCGTCCTCGGCGTGCTGGACAGGTCCGTGACGCCCGACGTCATGACGATTGCCGACGAAGTGGACGGAGAGGTGTCCCGGAACACGGTGGACCGAGAGGTGTTCACCAACGCGGCCAAGGCAATCGCCGCGCGCGTGACCGGTGGCCCCGCGGTGCTCTGCGGGGACCGCCCGGCCACGCTGGCGTTGGCGGGACACGCGGCGGCGACGCTGCTGCGAATGACTCAGCGCACCGCGACCGCGTGTGGACTCTCGCAGGCATTGGCCGCGCTCCGGGATGCTTTGTCAGGCACGAGCGCTGGTGAGAGTTCGCTGTTCCACGATGAATTCATCGACGGTCCTCGCGGCGACGGTCCGCCGCGAATACTGGCACTCGCAACCGATGCCGACTTTCCCTCGGTCGCAGCGAGAATCGAGGGCATCGATGACGCCGAGGTGGTGAGCACCACCGACCTCGGCGAAACCGCGGCCAGGCCGTCGGAGTTCGCACAGTTGATGATGCTCTCGACGCGGCTCGAAATGGCCTCGGTGTACGCCCGGCTCGGTGGGGGGAGATCCGGGCTGTGAATCTGCTCAGGGGGGCGATCAGGACGTACGCCTGGGGTTCGCGGACGGCCATCGCCGAGTTCACCGGACGCCCCACGCCCACACCGCATCCGGAAGCCGAGCTATGGCTGGGTGCGCATCCTGCCGACCCTGCCTATCTGGAAACCAGCAGCGGTGCACAGTCATTGCTCGATGTGGTGGCCGCGGATCCGGCCGGGCAGCTGGGTTCGGCCTCGGTGGCGGAGTTCGGCGATCAGCTGCCCTTCCTGCTCAAGGTGCTGGCGGCCGATGAGCCGCTTTCCCTGCAGGCCCATCCCAGCGCGCAGCAAGCGGCCGACGGGTATGCGCGCGAAGAGGCGGCCGGTGTGCCGCTCAACTCGCCGGTGCGCAACTATCGCGACCGCAACCACAAGCCGGAACTCGTTGTCGCCCTGGACCGTTTCGAGGCGTTGGCGGGCTTTCGCGATCCCGGCGACACGGTGGAATTGTTCCGTGCGCTGGATGTCGACGAGCTGACACCGTATGTGAATCTGTTGGCCGGCCAGTCCGACGCCGACGGGTTGCGGGCCTTGTTCACCACCTGGATAACTCTTCCCCAGCCGAGCCTGGACCTGTTGGTGCCGGCGGTGCTCGAGGGCGCCGTGCGGTACCTCTCGTCCGGCAGCGAGCGCTTCGTGGGTGAGGCGCGCACTCTTCTGGAATTGGGTGAGCGATATCCCGCCGACGCGGGCGTGCTCGCCTCGTTGTTGTTGAATCGTCTTACCCTCGAACCGGGGGAGGGGATCTACCTGCCTGCCGGAAACCTGCACGCGTACCTGCGCGGCCTGGCAGTGGAGATCATGGCCAACTCCGACAACGTGCTGCGTGGCGGATTGACCCCGAAACACGTCGACGTACCCGAATTGCTTCGGGTACTGGATTTTTCACCTGCCGCCGAGAAGCATCTGCACGTCGAGACGGTCAGCGACGGCGCACAGACCCGATATCGAACGCCCGCCAAGGAGTTCGCGCTGTCGCGCTTCGATTTGGTGGACGGCGAGCCCACCTCCGTCGGGGTCAAGGGGCCGCGGATACTGCTGTGCACTCAGGGCGGGGTGCAGCTGGAGGGTTCGGGGGCGGACCTCACGGTGCATGCCGGACAGTCGGTGTGGGTACCGGCCGACGGTGGAACTGTGACGCTGATCGGGCAATCGGACGCCCGGGTGTTCATGGCAACGGTCGACGCGGACGCATAAGCGGCCGCGGGGGCAAGGCGATTCGGGAACAGAAGGAGAGTCGATGTCGGCAGGCGGCAGTAAGAGGGCGATCATCGCGGCGCTGGCGGCCAACGCCGGTATAGCGGCGGCCAAGTTCGTCGGCTTCCTGATCACCGGAAGTTCGTCGATGCTCGCCGAGTCGGTGCACTCGGTGGCGGACACCTCGAACCAGGGACTGCTGCTCTACGGACAGCGCGCGGCGAGCAAGGAAGCAGATCGCCTGCATCCGTTCGGATATGGGCGTAGCCGATTCTTCTACTCCTTTGTGGTCGCGCTGGTGCTGTTCACGCTCGGTTCGGTCTTCGCCCTGTATGAGGGCTATCACAAGATCCACGCTCCCGAGCATCTGTCGTCTCCGATCGTCGCGATCGTCATCCTGGTGGTGGCGGTTGGGCTGGAGGGTTACAGCTTTCGCACCGCTTTCGTGGAGTCCAAGCCCCTGAAGGGCACGGCCAGCTGGTGGCAGTTCATCCGCAACTCGCGTAACCCCGAGCTCCCGGTCGTGCTGCTGGAGGACACCGGAGCACTGCTGGGATTACTCTTCGCGCTCTTCGGCGTCGGCATGACCATCGCGACAGGCGATCCGGTGTGGGACGGGATCGGCACCATGGCGATCGGTGTGCTGCTGGGCATCATCGCCATCGTTCTCATGGTCGAGATGAAGAGCCTGCTGATCGGGGAGGGTGCGACCGCGGTACAGGAGCAGCAGATTCTGGATGCGCTGGCCGCCACCGATTCCGTCGAGCGGGTAATCCATTGCCGGACCCAGTATCTGGGCCCGGAGGAACTCTTGGTCGCGGCCAAGATCGCGCTCTCGCCCGACGCCGACCTGCCTCGGATCGCTGCCACGATCGACGCCGCCGAGCAGCGGGTTCGCGAGGCGGTTCCGATCGCGCGGGTGATTTACCTTGAGCCGGATTTGGATCGTACGACAGCGAATTCTTAGCCAGCCGGTGTGATCAACCGTCGTGAGCATGGGGGTTGTGCGAGACTGCCGTAATGCCAGGTAGCGGATTGTGGCGAACAAAGTCTGTCGAGCAGTCGATCGCGGATACAGACGAGCCGGAGACCAAGCTTCGTAGGGACCTAACGTGGTGGGATCTCACCGTTTTCGGGGTCTCGGTGGTCATCGGAGCCGGTATCTTCACCGTCACCGCCTCGACGGCCGCCAATGTCACCGGGCCGGCGATCTCCCTCTCCTTCATCATGGCCGCGATCGGATGCGGCCTGGCGGCGATGTGTTATGCCGAATTCGCGTCTACCATCCCGGTTGCCGGTAGCGCGTATACGTTCTCCTACGCGACGTTCGGTGAGTTCGCCGCGTGGATTCTGGGATGGGATCTCATCCTCGAGTTCTCGGTGGGCGCGGCCACCGTCGCGAAGGGCTGGTCGAGTTACCTGAGCACCGTGTTCGGGTTATCGAGTGGCACAGTGCATCTCGGATCGGTGAAGGTCGACTGGGGTGCGTTGCTCATTGTTTCGGTGTTGACGGTGCTGCTGGCCGTCGGTACCAAGCTTTCCTCGCGCGTGTCCCTCGTCATCACGACCATCAAGGTTCTGGTGGTGCTGTTGGTGATCATCGTCGGCGCGTTCTTCATCAAGACGGCCAACTACACACCGTTCGTTCCTCCGGCCGAGGCCGGTAGTTCCAGCAGGACGGGACTGGATCAGTCGCTGTTCTCCTTCATCGCCGGGGGCAGCGGAAGCCAGTACGGGTGGTTCGGTGTGCTGGCGGGGGCGTCGATCGTGTTCTTCGCCTTCATCGGTTTCGACGTCGTCGCCACGACCGCCGAGGAAACCCGGAACCCGCAGAAGGACGTGCCGCGCGGCATCATCGCCTCGCTGGTGATCGTCACCGTCCTGTATGTCGCGGTCACGGTGGTGCTCTCCGGGATGGTCAAGTACAGCGATCTGCGGGCCGCCGACTCGCACCCGAACCTGTCCACGGCGTTCCATCTCAACGGCGTCGACTGGGCCGCCAAGGTGATCGCCATCGGTGCGCTGGCCGGGCTGACCACCGTGGTCATGGTGTTGATGCTGGGGCAGATCCGGGTCATTTTCGCGATGTGCCGCGACGGACTGCTGCCGCGAGAGCTCGCGCGGACCGGATCGCACGGCACCCCGATACGCATCACCTTGATCGTGGGCTTCCTCGTCGCGATAGCCGCCTCCCTCACCCCGATCGAGGGCTTGGAGGAGATCGTCAACGTCGGCACGCTCTTCGCGTTCGTGTTGGTCTCGGCGGGGGTCATCGTGCTGCGACGGTCCCGGCCCGATCTGCCCCGGAGTTTCCGCACGCCGGGTGTGCCGTGGCTGCCGGTCGTGGCGATCGTGGCGTGCGGATGGTTGATGCTCAACCTGGCGGTGCGCACCTGGATGTTCGCGCTGGCCTGGATGGTTGTCGGCGTCGTCGTCTATTTCGTCTACAGCCGGCGGCACTCGGTACTCGGGCTGCGCGTAGCCGTCGACCGGTAACTCCCCATTCACCAGGCGCGTCAGCGCGCCGAAAGTAACCGCACGCAGGAATTCAGACCGAATCATCTGCGTGCGGTTACTTTCGGCGTCCTGATGGGGTGACGCGCGCCACCAGGCACTTTACAAAACATGATGATTTGTCTAGACAAGCGACGAAACATGCCATATCGTCAAGTCTGTTCGGTGACGTACCTCACGCAGATATCGACGAGGAGGAGTGACGATGACGTCAAACCTTGATGCAGCCCCGGAATTGCCCGTCCAGTGGCGCGACCGCAAGCGCTACATGTGGCTGTACGGCATGATCCCGCCCACCGCGATCTTCATCGCGACAGCGCTGGTCTATGCGATGAACCAGCTCGGCTGGCAGCAGGTCTCACCCGTCTTCTTCTGGATCGGCCCGCTGCTGGTCTACGTGATCCTGCCGCTGCTGGATCTGAACTTCGGCGCCGACGGTGAAAACCCGCCCGATGAGGTGATGGAGGCGTTGGAGAACGACAAGTACTACCGGTACTGCACCTACATCTTCATCCCGTTCCAGTACGCGAGCTTCTTCCTGGGCGCCTACTACTTCACCGCCACCGACCTGAGCTGGATCGGCTTCGACCACGGCATCAGCTGGATCTCCAAGCTGGGCATCGCGCTCTCGATCGGCGTGCTCGGCGGGGTCGGTATCAACACCGCCCACGAAATGGGGCACAAGAAGGACGAGTTGGAGCGCTGGCTCTCGAAAATCACGCTGGCGCAGACCTTCTACGGCCACTTCTACATCGAGCACAACCGGGGACACCACGTGCGTGTCGCCACCCCCGAGGATCCGGCCAGCTCGCGATTCGGCGAGACGTTCTGGGGCTTCTGGCCGCGCAGCGTGTGGGGCTCGCTGAAGTCCTCCTGGAATCTGGAGGCCACGCGCATGAAGCGGCTGAATCGCTTTGTGCTGCACCCGAGCAACGACGTGGTGAACGCTTGGCTGATGACGGTGGTGTTGTTCGGGGTCACCATCGCCATCTTCGGCACCGCGGTCATCCCGTACCTCATCATCCAGGCCATCTACGGCTTCACCTTCCTTGAGACGGTGAACTACCTGGAGCACTACGGGCTGCTGCGTCAGAAGAACGGGGAGCGGTACGAGCGCTGCACCCCCAAGCACAGCTGGAACTCCGATCACCTGGTGACCAACATCTTCCTGTACCACCTGCAGCGGCACAGCGATCACCACGCCAACCCGACGCGGCGCTACCAGACCCTGCGCAGCATGGATGGCGCACCCAACCTGCCCAGCGGGTACGCCACCATGCTGACGCTGGCCTACTTCCCGCCGCTATGGCGCAAGGTCATGGATCACCGGGTGCTCGATCACTACGACGGCGATATCACCCGGGTGAACATCCAGCCGAGCAAGCGCACAAAGATTCTGGCTAAGTACGGCGTGACGGACGAGGCGGCATAAAATGTCCGCCAAGATATCCCAGTACCGTTGCCCCATATGTCAGTACGTGTACGACGAGAGCTCGGGTGCCCCTCGCGAGGGGTTCCCGGCCGGGACGGCGTGGTCGGAGATTCCCGACGACTGGTGCTGCCCCGACTGCGGTGTACGCGAGAAGCTTGATTTCGAGGAAGTAGTAGGAGCGGACTCATGAGCGACGACACCGACTACAAGCTGTACGAATGCATGCAGTGCGGATTCCAGTACGACGAAGCAATCGGTTGGCCGGAGGACGGAATCGAGCCGGGCACCCGCTGGGATGACATTCCCGAGGACTGGAGCTGTCCGGACTGCGGGGCGGCCAAGGCCGACTTCGTGATGGTGGAGATCGCGCGGCCATGACGGCTGGTCTTCGCGCTAGCGGCTCATCCGCGAGCAACGTGCTGCCAGGCGGGGACGCATTGACGTCTGCCGGCGCCCCTGCCAGGCTCCCCGGTGTGACGCCACGAGTGCCGTATGCCGAGGCCGCGCGGGCGCTGCTTCGCGAATCGGTCCTCGATGCACTCGGTGACCTGCTGCGCCAGCGCGACTGGTCGGCGGTCACCATGTCCGATGTGTCCCGTCGGGCCGGGGTGAGCCGTCAGACGCTGTACAACGAGTTCGGATCCCGGCAGGGTCTGGCCCAGGGGTACG
This sequence comes from Mycobacteroides saopaulense, assembly GCF_001456355.1. NCBI lineage: Bacteria > Bacillati > Actinomycetota > Actinomycetes > Mycobacteriales > Mycobacteriaceae > Mycobacteroides > Mycobacteroides saopaulense. The sequence goes on along the minus strand of NZ_CP010271.1, from coordinate 3,353,115 downwards.
CACTGAGGCTGGCACATCGCCTGGTGGATGCCGTCGGCGACGCGATCTACTCCCATGTCGGCGATATCCACGGTGCCCTGCATTCGGGCTTCTCGGACTTCTTCGCCGAGAGTGCCGCCGATCCCATGGTCATCTCGCTGATCACCGGTGAGGCCAAGCCCGAACTGATGCGCATCGTCACCGTGGACAGCGCGCTGATCGTGGTGCCGGCCTCGGCGCGGCTGACCGAATCGTTCATGAACAGTTGGGTGGCCGCCAGCGAGGAGGACGCGGCGATCCTGGCGCGGTCGATTGTGCGGCTGGCGATCAGTTACGTGTCGATGCCGCCGGAATCCGACCATGACGTGGCGCTGGACATGGCGCGGCTGTTGTCTCCGTTCGTGGAGGCCAACGCGCTCGCCGACAAGGCCCCCGCAAGCGGGGGGTTCCCCCAATGACCTGCATGTCGAAAAATCTCGCTACCTGATCTAACTATCCGTCGCTCCCACGCGCTAACCTGGTGGCGGACCCGTGTGTGTCAGTTAAATTGACATATACGACATATTCAAGAGACTCGATTGAGGTGGCGATGACCGAGCTGGTGGCCGACGTACGCAACGGCATTGATTACAAGGTGGCCGATCTTTCCGAGGCCGAGTTCGGCCGCAAGGAGATCCGCCTTGCCGAGCACGAGATGCCGGGCCTGATGGCACTGCGCCGGGAGTACGCGGAAGTGTTGCCGCTCAAGGGCGCTCGCATCTCCGGTTCGCTGCACATGACGATTCAGACCGCCGTGCTGATCGAGACCCTGGTGGCTCTCGGTGCCGAGGTGCGCTGGGCGTCGTGCAACATCTTCTCGACGCAGGACCATGCGGCAGCTGCGGTCGTCGTCGGGCCCCACGGAACCCCGGAGGAGCCCAAGGGCACCCCGGTCTTCGCCTGGAAGGGCGAGACGCTGGAGGAGTACTGGTGGGCGGCCGAGCAGATGCTCACCTGGCCCAACGAGCCGGCCAACATGATCCTCGACGACGGCGGCGACGCCACCATGCTGGTGCTGCGGGGTGCGCAGTTCGAGCAGGCCGGTGTGGTGCCGCCGGCGGACGACAACGACTCCGCCGAATACAAGGTCTTCCTGAACCTGCTGCGCGAGCGGTTCGAGACCGACAAGGACAAGTGGACCAAGATCGCCGAATCGGTCCAGGGCGTCACCGAGGAGACCACCACCGGCGTGCTGCGTCTGTACCAGTTCGCCGCAGCGGGCGAGCTGGCCTTCCCGGCCATCAACGTCAACGACTCGGTGACCAAGAGCAAGTTCGACAACAAGTACGGCACCCGGCACTCGCTGGTGGACGGCATCAACCGCGGCACCGACGTGCTCATCGGTGGCAAGAAGGTGCTGATCTGCGGTTACGGCGACGTCGGCAAGGGCTGCGCCGAGTCCCTCGCCGGGCAGGGTGCCCGTGTGCAGGTCACCGAGATCGACCCGATCAACGCGCTGCAGGCGCTCATGGACGGCTTCGACGTGGTGACCGTCGAGGAGGCCATCGGCAATGCCGACATCGTGGTGACCGCCACCGGAAACTTCGACATCATCCTGCTCGACCACATGAAGGCCATGAAGGATCAGGCGATCCTGGGCAACATCGGCCACTTCGACAACGAGATCGACATGGCCGCGCTGGAGAAGTCGGGCGCGGTTCGGCTCAACATCAAGCCGCAGGTCGATCAGTGGACGTTCGCCGACTCGGGTAAGTCGATCATCGTGCTGTCCGAGGGCCGCTTGCTCAACCTGGGTAACGCCACCGGTCACCCGTCGTTCGTGATGAGCAACAGCTTCTCCAACCAGGTGATCGCTCAGATCGAGCTGTGGACCAAGAACGACGAATACGACAACGAGGTGTACCGGCTGGCCAAGCACCTCGACGAGAAGGTCGCGCGCATCCACGTCGAGGCTCTCGGCGGCACGCTGACCAAGCTCACCAAGGACCAGGCAGAGTACATCGGCGTGGACGTGGAGGGCCCGTACAAGCCGGAGCACTACCGCTACTGATCGCCGCTAATTCGCGTAGAGGCCCCTTGCACCCCGGTGCCGGGGGCCTTTGCGTAGGCTGACCAGCCGTGGGCCAGCTGATTGCGATCGAGGGTGTCGACGGCGCGGGCAAGCGCACGCTGACCGAGAAGTTGATAGCGCGTGGCAACTCCCAGGGGTTATCCGTTGCGACGCTGGACTTCCCGCGCTACGGCCGCTCGGTGCACGCCGACCTCGCCGCCGAGTCGCTCAAAGGCGGGCACGGTGATGTGGTGTCCTCCGCATATGCGATGGGGTTGCTGTTCGCGCTGGACCGGCGCGATGCTCTCGACGAGTTGACGGGGCTGGCACGCGTCAACGATCTGGTGATCCTGGATCGGTGGGTGGCCTCCAACGCCGCATACGGTGCGGCGCGGCTACACCAGGACGGCGGTGGCGATATGGCCCGTTGGGTGTATGAGCTCGAATACGGGCGCTTCGGTCTGCCGCAACCCGATTGGCAGGTGTTCCTGAATGTTTCCCCGGCGCTCGCGGCCCAGCGGGCACGGAACCGTGAGCAGCAGGATGCGGATCGCACCCGCGACACCTACGAGCGCGATGCGGATCTGCAGTCGAGGGTCTCTGCGGCGTATGCGGATCTGGCGCAACGAAGTTGGGGCGGGCGGTGGGTGGTCACCGACGGCGGGGAGCCGGATGCATTGGCGGCCTCACTGCTTGGCGGGTAAGGCTCAGAGCCAGTTGCGCCCCTTGAACACGGTGTAGAGCCCAACGCAGGTCAACAGCATCAGCCCCAGCGCGAACGGATAGCCGAAGGCCCACGACAGCTCCGGCATGTGGTTGAAGTTCATGCCGTATACAGTGCCGATCAGCGTGGGAGCGAACAGGATCGCCGCCCAGGCCGACACCTTCTTGATCTCCTCGTTCTGCTGATACGCCGTCTCGGCGAGCTTGCGCATCGCCACATTCTGTTCCTGTGTCACCAGTGTGGAATGCACCGTAAGGATGTTGTCCAGCAGTTGCCGGAACCCGTCGGCCCGCTCCACCACGATGGTGGCGTGGTCGGTGACGTCGCGCAGGTAGCTGCGCAGTTCCTCGTTCGAGTGGTACTTGGAGAAGCCCGTCGAGAGATTGTTGAGCATCGCCAGCAGTGGCTTGGTGGCTCGCTGGAATTCGATGACCTCGCGAGACAGGTTGTAGATGCGTTGTGACACATTGGGATCGCCACTGAACACCTCGGTCTCGATCTCGTCGATGTCGTTCTGCAGACCGGCGATGACGGGTGCGTATCCGTCCACCACGGCGTCGCAGATGGCGTACAGCACCGCCTCGGGCCCCAGTCTGAGTAGCTCGGGGTGGTTTTCCATGCGGGCACGCACTGCCGACAGATCCGGAGACTCAGCATGGCGCACGGTGAGGATGAAGTTCCTGCCGCAGAACACGTGCAGCTCACCGAAGTCCACCCGTTCGGTGCGGTCGACATAACGTGCCGCGCGCAGCACCACGAAAAGGGTGTTGCCGTAACGCTCCAGCTTCGGGCGTTGATGTGCGTCGATCGCGTCTTCGACCGCCAGCGGATGCAGCCCGAATTCTTCTGCCGCCGCGTGCAGTTGGTCGTCGTTCGGGCGGTATAGGCCGATCCATGCCATCGAGGAGTCGTCGGGCAGGCTGTCGAGTGCGTCGGACAGTGACTTGGTGGTGCTGATCCTGAGCCCATCGCGGTACACCGCGCTGTTGACGATGCTGTCCTCCACCGAACAATTCGGCTGCGGATCGTGATCTCGATGCACCGCCATGAATTCTTCGGGTGATGGCATGGGTTTGAGGGCGCCCCTGCGTAGCGTGATCACACCGATCTCCTTTCACCCCTTACCATTCGCTGGCTTCGACCTCTTCTTCGCGATCCACATGCCAGCGCACCGACGAGACCGCGGGTTCCATCGACAGCCTGCTCACCGCGGACTCCAGCAGTGAGTCGTTGCGCTGCTCGGCACTCAGCTTGGCGACGACCCGCACATGCTTACCGTCCTCGACGTCATAGGACCGCACCGATTGCAGCGCGAATTCCGGCCTGCTGACCGCCTGCACGGTGAGTGCCCGAATATGCGCCTCGGTCTCGTCGGTGGTGGTGACCTCGAAGAGATAGGCGGCGGGCTCGGACTCGCGGCCAGTGGCCGGCTGGCGGTCAAGCAGGTGGCCCAGTGGGCGTAGGAGCAGGTTGGCCACCACGATGGCTGCCGCACCGAGGATCGCCACCTCGTACATCCCGCCGCCGGCCAGTGCTCCCACGGCGGCGGTTGCCCACATGGTGGCGGCGGTGTTCAGGCCGGTGATGGTGGCGCCCTGCTTCATGATCACACCGGCACCGAGGAAGCCGATGCCCGAAACAATCTGTGCCGCAACCCGAGTGGGGTCGGCACCGGGTCCATGGAAGCTGTAGGCGCCCATGATGACGAATAGTGTCGCGCCCAGGCATACCAGCGCGTTGGTGCGCAGGCCGGCGTTCTTGGCGCGCCACTGCCGCTCGATGCCGATGGCGCACCCCAGGCCAAAACCCAGGGCGATGCGGATGACTACATCCCAATGACTCATGACGGGTCCTGTTCTCTCGCAGTGGCTTCGAGGTGCACACAGATGTGTGGTGCAACAAGAGCGCCTTCGAGCGCGACCCGGGTCTGCGTTAGAAGGCGCTGTGGATACTCGGAGGTTGACTATCGGACATAGTCGCGTCACCTCCTAAGCGCTGGCGCAAAGCGCACATGAACCACTGCTGAACAAAGCGCCATCATTAAACACCTGTCGACCGGTGAGCGGCAAGATGCCCCTTTGCTTCGTGGATATCCACGCCACAACGGGAGCGGGACGGCAGGATTGGTGCGTGTTCTTCGACCTGAGCGTGCGAGATTTCCTGGACCGTGCCGAGCTGGTGTACCCCGACCGCGTCGGTGTCGTCGACGAGCCGACGCAACCGGCGCCGTCCTGGGGTTCTGTGACCTACCGGCGGCTCGCGGCGCGGGCACGCGGACAGGCCGCGGCGCTGGACGGTCTGGGTGTGGGTCCGGGGGAGCGGGTGGCGATCGTGTCGCAGAACAGCGCGCGGCTGCTCACCTCGTTCTTCGGAGTGTCCGGCTGGGGACGCGTCCTGGTGCCCGTCAACTTTCGGTTGGCTCCCACCGAGATCGACTACATCGTCCGGCATTCGGGCGCATCGGTGCTGATGGTCGATCCGGAGGTGCGCGGTCTGTTGGACACCGTGCGGGCCACCCACAACTTCGTGCTGGGTGAGGACGATGCGGCGATATTCGGTGGAGCAGACTCCGCTGACCCCACCCCCTGGTCGTGTGCTGAATCAGCCACCGCCACACTGAATTACACCTCGGGCACGACGAGCAGGCCCAAGGGGGTGCAGCTCACGCATCGCAACATCTGGATCAATGGTGTGGTCTTCGGTCTGCACGCCACCCTGCGCGATGACGATGTGCTGCTGCACACACTGCCGATGTTCCATTGCAACGGATGGGGCTGGCCATACGCGGCGACCGGAATGGGCGCGCGGCACATCGTGCTGCGCAAGGTCGACGGTGACGAGATTCTGCGACGTGTCGCAGAGCACGGCGTCACGGTGATGTGTGCGGCGCCAACGGTCGTCGACGCCGTACTGGACGCCGCCGCGCGCTGGCAAGGGCCCATCCCGGGGCGGGACCGGGTCCGAATCATCGTCGCGGGAGCGCCGCCGCCGACGCGCACCATCGCGCGGGTACGCGCCGAACTGGGCTGGGAGTTCATCCAGATCTACGGGCTCACCGAGACGGCACCGCTGATCACCATGAATCGCTTTCGTTCCGAATGGGCCGATCTCGATGAGCAGCAGCAGGCCCGCATGTTGGGCCGCGCGGGTGTCCCGGCGATCGGCGTCCGGGTATCCATTGCCGAGGATGGTGAGGTGCTCACCCAGTCGAACACGAATCTCGATGGGTACTGGGAGCAGCCGGAGGCCACCACGGAGGCATTGGCAGGCAATTGGTTTCATACCGGTGACCGGGGATCGATCTTCGATGGGTACCTCAGCATCTCGGACCGGAAGAAGGACGTCATCATCACCGGCGGCGAGAATGTGTCTTCCATCGAGGTGGAAGACGCGCTGGTATCGCACCCTGGTGTGCGGGAGGCCGCCGTGGTCGGGGTGCCGGACGAGAAATGGGGTGAGCTGGTCACCGCCGTCGTGGTGGTTGCCGAGACGGATTCACCCACGGGCCCGGATCTTGTCGCGCACTGCCGGGAAAGTCTGGCCGGGTACAAGTGCCCCAAGCGCGTGGAGTTCGTCGACTCCCTGCCCAGAACTGCCACCGGGAAGGTCCAGAAGTTCAAGCTCCGAGAGCAGCTCGCGCGAGACTAGTTCGCAACTCGCCCCTTTGGTACCCCGGTTTTGTCACGATCTAGTGACACGATGGGATCTATGAGGCAAAGGATCCTTGTTGTCGACGATGACGCGTCATTGGCAGAGATGCTCACCATCGTGTTGCGCGGGGAGGGCTTCGAGACGGCAGTCGTGAGCGACGGTACCCAGGCGCTCACCGCAGTCAGGGAGTTGCGTCCCGACCTGGTGCTGCTGGACCTGATGCTGCCCGGGATGAACGGCATCGACGTGTGCCGGGTGTTGCGCTCCGACTCCGGCGTCCCGATCGTCATGCTCACCGCCAAGACGGACACTGTCGATGTGGTGCTGGGCCTGGAGTCCGGCGCTGACGACTACATCATGAAGCCGTTCAAGCCCAAGGAACTCGTCGCCCGCATCCGGGCCCGGCTGCGGCGCAACGACGACGAGCCCGCTGAGCTGCTGAACATCGCGGGTATCGAGATCGACGTGCCCGCGCACAAGGTGACGCGCGAGGGCGAGCAGATCTCGCTGACCCCGCTGGAGTTCGACCTGCTGGTGGCGCTGGCACGGAAACCGCGCCAGGTGTTTACTCGTGATGTGCTGCTCGAACAGGTGTGGGGTTACCGTCACCCGGCCGACACCCGGCTGGTGAACGTCCACGTGCAGCGTCTGCGGGCGAAGGTCGAGAAGGACCCCGAGAATCCGACCGTGGTGTTGACCGTTCGAGGAGTGGGATATAAGGCCGGACCCCCGTGATCTTCAGCTCGAAGCGGCGCATTCAGCGGCGATCGGCACCACTGGTACGCGGACTGAAGGCACTGAGTCGAGCGGTCGGGTTCACCTGGCGCCGTTCCCTGCAGGTGCGGGTGGTGGTGTCCAATTTGGCACTGTCCTCCCTGGTCATCCTGGTTCTGGGATTCGTGCTCACTGGCCAGGTGACCGATCGCATCCTGGAATCCAAGATCCGGGTGGCGACCGAGGAGATGGAACGTGCGCGGGTCATCGTCAGTGACGATGTCGGCGGCGAGGAAACCCGTTCACTACAGAGCAGTCTGGAGCTGGCTCGAAACCAACTGCTGAACGGCAGCAAGGGTTCCGAAGGCGGCGGCGCCGGGGCGTTCGACGCGGTACTGCTGGTGCCCGGTGACGGTCCGCGGGAGGCGACGTCGGCAGGGCCGGCGACCCAGATTCCGGGTCCACTGCGCGAATTCGTGAAGGCCGGCCAGGTCAGTTACCAGTACTCGACCGTCCATACCGAGAATTTCTCGGGAAAGGCACTGGTCATCGGCTCGCCGACGACGTCCAAGGTCACCGCGCTCGAGCTGTATCTGGTGTTCCCGTTGTCGAACGAGGAAAGCACCATTTCCCTGGTGCGGGGCACCATCGTCACCGGTGGTGTGGTGCTACTGGTGCTGCTGGCCGCGGCGGCCCTGCTGGTCGCCCGTCAGGTGGTGCTGCCCGTGCGCTCGGCTTCACGCATCGCCGAGCGGTTCGCCGAGGGGCATCTATCCGAACGCATGCCCGTGCGCGGTGTGGACGACATGGCCCGGCTCGCGGTGTCGTTCAACGACATGGCGGAGAGTCTGTCGCGCGAGATCACCCAGCTGGAAGAGTTCGGAAACCTGCAGCGCCGCTTCACCTCTGACGTGAGCCACGAACTGCGTACACCGCTGACCACGGTGCGGATGGCGGCCGACCTCATCTACGACAACCGCGAAGAGCTCGATCCGGCGCTACAGCGTTCCGCCGAGTTGATGGTCAACGAGCTTGATCGTTTCGAGACGCTGCTGGCCGATCTGCTGGAAATCTCGCGACACGACGCCGGTGTCGCCGAGCTGGCGGTGGAGCAGGTGGATCTGCGCGACACCGTCAAGACCGTCGTGGCGTCGGTGCAGCATCTGGCCGACGAATTGGACACCACTGTCGAGCTCGACATGCCGGACAGCGAGATCATCGCCGAGGTGGATCCCCGTCGCGTGGAACGAATCCTGCGCAACCTGGTGGCCAACGCGATCGACCACAGCGAGCGCAAGCCCGTCACCATCCGGATGGCCGCCGATATCGACAGTGTGGCCGTCACGGTGCGAGACCGCGGGGTCGGTTTGCGGCCGGGTGAGGAAAAGCTGGTGTTCAACCGGTTCTGGCGTGCCGATCCGTCGCGCAAGCGTCATTCCGGGGGCACCGGCCTGGGGCTGGCGATCAGCGTCGAGGATGCCCGGTTGCATCAGGGGCGGCTGGAGGCCTGGGGCGAACCGGGCAATGGGGCGTTGTTCCGTCTGACGGTGCCCCTGGTCCGCGGGCACAAGGTGACCACCAGCCCGTTGCCGCTGAACCCGAATAGCCGCCCGAGTCCTGCTGTGCGCCGGTCGACTTCGCGGGGAGTTCACCCGGGGGAGCAGGAGACCACACCCATGCGCACCTCGAGTGCCAAGGCTGACCGCGTGCGGGAGTCGTCCTGATGCGCCGCAAGATGGCCATCGTTTTGGCCGTGGTGGTGCTCGGGATCACCGGCTGCGCCGGTGTGCCGTCCTCGTCGTCGCCACAGGCGATCGGTACGGTGCAACGCCCGGCACCGCCGGGAATGCCTGCGCCCACACCGGGTATGGAGCCCGAAACGGTGCTGCGCGAATTCTTGAAGGCGACCGCGGACCCGTCGAACAGGCATCGCGCGGCCCGCCAGTTCCTGACCGAATCCGGCTCGCGGACTTGGGATGACGCGGGGGCTGCGGTGTTGATCGAGTCGCCGGTGTTTGCCGACCAGCGTGGTGTCGATCGCTGGACGATCAATGTGCGCGCCAACAAGTTGGGCACCCTGTCCGACATCGGGGTCTTCGAGACCGCTCAGGGTGACGTCCAAGACCCACAGTTCACGCTGGTGAAGGCCAACGGCGAATGGCGGATCGATTCGCTGCCCAATGGGGTACTGCTCGACTGGGGGCAGTTTCAGTCCACCTATCGTCGGTACACCGTCTATTTCGCCGACCCGGCCGGTCGCACGGTGGTGCCCGATCCGCGGTATGTGGCGGTCAACGATCCTGATCTGTTGGCCACCGAACTCGTGTACAAACTCTTGTCCGGTCCGCGTCCCGAGCTCGCGGGGGCGGTGCGCAACCATCTGAACGGCCTGCGGTTGCGCGGCCCGGTGACCCGTGTCGACGGCAGCAGGGTCGATGTGGGCCGCGGATACGGCGGCGTGCGTGTGGAGCTGGAGGGCGACCTGACGCCCGATCAGCGGACCCGGCAATTCCTTGCGGCGCAGGTGATTTGGACGCTCTCGCGGGCGGGTATCGCGGGGCCGTATGTCCTGCAGGTCAACGGTGCGCCCCTCGACGAGCAGTTCGCGCAGGGCTGGAGCACACAGAATGTCGCGTCGACGGACCCCGGCGCGTCGGAGGGCGCGGGGGTGGGTCTCTACGGATTGTTGAACGGGTCCATGGTGACGGTGGACCGCGATGCCGCGGTGCCCGTGCGTGGATCTTTTGGCCAAGTGGGAAACCAGGTTTCGGCGGCGCTGTCGCGCAGTGGGCGTCAGGTGGCGTCGGTGGTTCGGGTGCAGGCCGGGGACGATCCGCAGATGTCGCTCTGGGTCGGTGCCAACGGCGCGAACGGCAGTGAGGCGGTCGGGGGCAAGACGCTGACCCGTCCCAGCTGGGCGCTCGACGATGCGGTGTGGACGGTTATCGACGGCGGCCGCGTGGTTCGGATAATCCAGGAGGCCACCACATCCATGGTGGCGGTGTTGCCCGTCGAACCGTCGGCGGTGGCGGAGAAGTACAAGGGCCCGATCACCGAATTGGCGTTGTCCCGGGACGGCACTCGCGCCGCGATGATCATCGAGGGCCAGGTGATCTTGGCGACGGTTGTGCAGACCGATAGCGGCGACTACGCCTTGGCGCATCCGCGCCGGTTGGGCTATGGCCTCGGCAACTCGGCGGTGTCGCTGGCCTGGCGGACCGGTGACGATATCGCGGTGGCCCGCAACGACGGGTCGCATCCGGTGGCGAATGTGAACCTCGACGGAGTGAACTCAGATCTGAACGACCAGAATCTCCTGACGCCGGTGTCGACTGTGGCCGCCTCGCCGGCGGCGATCTACATCGCCGACGCGCGCGGCGTGCTGCAGCTGACCGGATTGGGGACACCGGAGGAGCGATGGGTCGAGGTGCGGCCGCTCATGGTGCCCCAGGCGATTCCGGTGCTGACGGGTTAGTTGTCGGGGATCATCTCCGTGGCCAGCAGTGCCTCGGGAATTCCGAACGCATCCACCAAGGTCCGAAGATGTGGACGCAGCTCCTCGCACAACTGGTTGACACCGCGCCGGATTGCCTTGGCCCGTTCTGTCGAGACATGCCGGTGCATCAAGAACCATGACAGATCGGCTTCGAGCGCGCTGTAGACGAACAGGTCGCACAGCTTTTCCAGCAGCTCCTGCGCGGACTTGCTGTCGCAGCTGTCGATGGCCTCGATGAACGCTTCCAATACCACCCGTTCGGTGTGCGCCGAGCCGACCTTGAGGATGTGGTCCTGCGCGGAATTGAAGACCTCGAAGGGATCCTCGTCGTCAGACTGGGCACGTTGCATTCGGGTCGCCGCGGTACGCAGCAGATGATCCTCGCGATTGCGCAGCAGGCGAAGTTGAGTACCGCGATTGCTGAGATCGGATTCTTCGACGTCCTCGTCGGAGGAATCCAGAATGGTCTGGATGACCTGTCGCGCCGCGGAGCGTTCCAGGATGACGTCGCGGGCCATGCCCGCGATAAACCGGGTCCACCCAACGGCATTGAGGCCGCGTACATCTTCTGCGTACGCCGATAGCAGCTCCTTGGCCACCAGCTGGGTGAGCACGGTGTTGTCGCCCTCGAAGGTGGTGAAGACGTCGATATCGCGCCGCAGAATGGTGAGCTGGTTGGCGTCGAGGTACCCCGCACCGCCACACGCCTCCCGGCACACGGTGATGGCGTGCTGGGCATGCCAGCTGGTCATCGCCTTCAAACCCGCTGCTGCGCTTTCCAACTGACGTTGTCGGTCCGCATCAACCTCGTCGGCGGTCTGCACTTCGTGCAGCTCTTCGGTCAGTTCGTTCTGTGCGAACGCGAGCGCGTACGACCGTGCGATCAAGGGCAGCAGCTTGCGTTGATGCACCAGGTAGTCGGCGATGATCACCTCGTCGTCACTGTCGGGGGTGTCGAACTGCTTACGCACCAAGGCATAGCGCGACGCGATGGTCAGCGCCTTGCGGGCGGCCGCGCCCGAGGTCGCGGCGACGCTCACCCGGCCGCGGATGAGGGTGCCCAGCATGGTGAAGAATCGCTTGTTCTCGTTCTCGATGGGCGAGCTGTAGGAGCCGTCCTGCGCGACGTCGGCATATCGGTTGAGCAGATTGGCCCTCGGCACCCGCACGTTGTCGAACACGATGCGCCCGTTGTCGACACCGGCGAGCCCGCCCTTGTAGCCGCAGTCGCTGGTGGTGATGCCCGGCAGGTCCTTGCCGTCGGCGCTGCGTATCGGTACCACGAAGCAATGCACACCGCGGCCGGTGGCTTCCTCGCCGGGGCCTCCGGTGACGAGTTGCGCGAAAACCGCTGCCACAGTCGCATGCTCGGCGGCGCCGCCGATGTAGTCCTTGCGTGCCAGCGAGCCCACGGAGTTGAGAACGAAGTCGCCGGTCTGGCTGTCGTAGGTGGCGATCGTCTGCAGGGCCTGCACATTGGAGCCATGGCCGGTCTCGGTCATTCCGAAGCAGCCGAGCACATCGAGGTTGATCAGCGGGACCACATACTGCTCATGGTGTGCCGCGGTACCCAGGTTTTCGATCGCGCCACCGAAGAGGCCCCACTGCACACCCGCCTTGACCATCAGCGACAGGTCTGCGTAGCCGAGCATTTCGATGCCGACGATGGCCGCCCCGACATCGCCGGTACCGCCGTGTTCCTTGCGGAATCCCGCGTGCGGCAAGCCATGTGGAACCAGCTCACGCATGATGCGCAGCGATCGCGCCCGTGCCTCCTCAAGGGTCAGCGACGGCTCGGGTAGCAGGTCGGCGCGGTTCAGGTATTCGCGTGCGGCGTCACGGATCGGACCGAATCGTCCGTCGAGCGCGACGCGCAGATTTGAGGTGAGAACTTCGGGATCGGCGGGTGCTGTCCGGGTCTCCATGATTCCGAGCCTAGTCAGATCGGCCCGGCCGCTCGGCGTTCTGCGGCATGCCACTTGCATTTACCGACCAGTGGTCTAACATACCGACCAATGGTCTATTCAGACTCGTGAAAGGAGACCGCGACATGTCGACGGCGCACACCACGGTCGATCCGGTCCAGCGCACGCGTGCTTTCGCGCGGGTCATCGGCCCATTTGTCGCCACGGTCACCACGATCATCGCGGTGCGTGCGGCGGACCTGAGCTTTCTGGGTGACAGCTTCTTCACGGACCCGATGTGGTCATGGCTATTCGGTGCCCTGCTGTTCTTCTGCGGGTTGATGATCATCGCGTTCCATCAGTTCTGGAAAGGGCTCGCGCCGGTGATCGTCTCGTTGTTCGGTTGGTTCCTGGCGCTGCGAGGATTCGTCCTACTGGCGTTTCCTCAGCTGATGCACAAGGGGGTGGACGCCTCGGTGCCCGCGGTCGGGCCCGTCCGTGTGTTCTTCTTGTTCATGGCCGTCGTCGGTCTGTACCTGACGTACGTCGGCTGGATCAAGAAGCCCACGATCGGCGACTGATTCAATACCGACTATGCCGCGTGTGGTGAAGCATCCGGAGGTGCGCCGGACCGAGCTGCTCGACCTGGCGATGGCGCTGTTCCTCGAACGCGGCTACGACAAGGTCAGCCTCAATGATCTGATCGCGACCTCCGGGATATCCAAAGGTGCTTTCTACCACTACTTTTCCTCGAAGGAGGCGCTGGTCGACGCGCTATCCGAACGCAGCGCGCATCAGGCATTCGAGTCGTTGAGCCCGGTCTTCACCGAAGTGGAAAAGGGTGCGCTGGAGCGGCTGAACGCCGGACTGCGTGCCGGCTACGAGGTCAAGATGGCGCTCGGTGCGCCCGAGAGCATCGCGGCGATGGCGTCCATGTTGCGGCCGGAGAATCAGGCGCTGCTGCGCAGGATCTCGGCGATCTGGGAGGACAAGTTTCGGCCCGTGCTCACCGAGGTGATCGCGACTGGAGTCGCCGAGGGAGTGTTCCAGACCTTCGATCCCGAAGGCGTCGGCGACATGATTCAGGGCTTCGCAGCCAACATGGGTGTCACCGTGCAACGGATCACCGCAGCACCGGATGCGCGAGCGCGAACGGAGGCGATCGACGCCGCGGTGATGCGTCAGCGGCTGTATGGCATTGCCACCGACCGAATCCTCGGACTGCCCGACGGGACGGTCGAAGTGCTGGACCGGGGGCAAATCGAGGCGCTGGTCGCGGCGCTCTAGCGTCGGCCTGTCGGACCTCGCGCGCACAGTGATCGCATGCTCGATCTGGTGTTGCCGTTGGCCTGCGGTGGTTGCGGGGCGCCGTCGACCCGCTGGTGCCAGGACTGCGCGTGCGCGTTCACCGGGGAGCCGGTGGTGGTGACCACGCGGGTCGACCCCGGTGTGCCCGTGCTGTCACTCGGCCGATACGCGGGTGTGCGGCGGCGGGCGATCGTGACGATGAAGGACCGCGGCCGCCGCGATCTCACTGTTCCGCTGGGGATGGCGCTCGCGCGGGGAGTGGATCAGCTGCTGCGCTGGCAGCTGGTGGAGCGACCGGTGACGCTGGTCCCGGCTCCTACTCGCTGGATGTCGGCGCGGGGCCGTGGTGGAGATCCGGTGGCCGCGGTGGCCACGGTTGCCACACAGATTCCGGGGGTGCGTGTCGCATCCTTACTGCGCATGAGGCTGGGTGCGCGAGATTCGGTCGGACTGTCCATTTCCGACCGGCAGCACAACGTGGCCGGACGGGTCGCGCTGCGCAGAACGCCACGGCCGGATACCGAATTGGTGGTGATCGACGATGTCGTGACCACCGGGTCTACCGTTGCCGAATCGGTCAGAGTATTGAAATCGGCAGGATTTCCAGTCGCCGCCGTGCTGACGCTGACGTACTCCTAAAAATCGGATGACGATCTCGAAACGACTCTGACGAATCGGTGGCAAGGCGCGTGAACACGGACTACCGTCGGGGCCAACAAGCTATGAACGTTTCGCGTTCGGGCGGTCTGACCGCCCACCGACGTGGAACGCCTGCGTCCCATACGGCGGAGGAGGTGATTGCCCACCCCAGCGCCGGCGGGCTGCCGTCTCAGCGTTTCAGGCGACTCCGGCGTACTTCAAATATCAAACATGCGCGCCGCCAATATCTTTAGTCCCTAGCGGATGGATTGAGCGTAAGCGCACTCTCAGTACGGAGGTATGAGTTGTCAAGCACATCAAAGGCATCCGTTGCACTCGAGGACGGGGAGCGGACGGCCCAAGCCGATGTCGTGGTCAAGGGCCGTAACGTTGAGATCCCCGATCACTTCCGAATCTTTGTGAACGACAAACTGACCCGTCTGGAACGTTACGACAAGACCCTTTACCTCTTTGATGTAGAACTCGAACACGAACGCAATCGTCGCCAGAAAAAGAGCTGTCAGCGCGTGGAGATCACCGCGCGGGGCCGGGGGCCGGTTGTCCGGGGCGAGGCATGTGCCGACACATTCCACAGCGCACTCGAAGCCGCCGTCGCCAAGCTCGAAAGCCGACTGCGCCGAGGTCGTGATCGCCGCAAGGTCCACTATGGAGACAAGACGCCGGTATCGCTTGCCGAGGCCACCAAGGTGCTCCCGGCCGACGCCTTCACGCCGCCCGCCGAGGTGAACGGTGCACATAGTCATAACGGTGCCGAGGTCGATGACGGGCAGGGCCCGGGACACATCGTGCGGACCAAGGAACACCCGGCCAAGCCGATGACGGTGGACGACGCGCTCTACGAGATGGAACTGGTCGGGCACGACTTCTTCCTGTTTCATGACGAGTCCTCAGGTCGCCCGTCTGTGGTATACCGCAGGCACGGGTACGACTATGGCCTGATACGCCTCGGGGAGTAGGGCGCGCGGTCATCCGCGCAGAGAATCCCCGCACCGGTTTCGCGACCGGGGCGGGGATTTCTCATATCGGGATCGATTCCGCTGCCACCGTTCGGATTTGGCGCAGTGCGGCGGTGAGATCCGGCAGGTTCGGGGTGGCCAACGCGAGCCGTAATGCGTTCGGCGCGTGCGGTGTGGTCGCGAAGGCGGCCGCTGTCGACACCATGATCCCCAGTTCGGCGAGCTCACGGGCAACCAGGTCGTTGCGCACCTGGTCGGGAAGCACGAGCCAACCCGAGTACGCACCGGGATGAGCCTGATAGTCCAGGCCCATCAGCTCGGTGCGCGCGACGGACTGGCGCTGGCGGGCATCGTCGCGGCGCAGTGTCTCCAGCCGTGCCGCGGTGCCGTCGGTCAACCAGCGCGTGGTCAGGGCGCTGGCGATGGTCGAGGCGCCCCAGCTGGTGGCCCGCAGCGACCGGATCAGCGCCGGGCGGTGGGCGAGCGGTGTGACGATGTATCCGATCCGAAGCCCGGAGGCCAGGTTCTTCGACATGCTGCCCACATAGAAGGTCCGCTCGGGCGCGAAGGTCTGCACGGGCGGTGGAGCCTCGGGCTCCAGGAACGCGTATGTGGCGTCCTCGACGATGAGGAAGTCGTGCCGGTCAGCCAAGGCCGCAATGCGTTCGCGGGCACTCGCGGTGAGGATGTATCCCAACGGGTTGTGCAGCGTGGGAATGAGATACAGCACGGAGATCGGCCGCCGGCCGCATAGCCATTCGAGGTGGTCGAGGTCCATCCCGGCCGCGTGGTTCTGTACCGGGGCAAGATCCAGCCGCCCGGCGCTGGCCAGCAGCTTGATGCCCGGGTACGTGAGCGCGTCGACGGCGACGACCGTGCGCGGCTCGGCGATAGCCGTCAGCACGGTATCCAAACCCTGTTGGGCGCCGCCGGATATCAGGACGCCGCGCGGAGCAACGTCGATCCCGCGATCAAGTAGGTAGGTGGCGATCGCCGCGCAATCGCGGTCGCGCCCACCCGGCGGCTGCTGGTGCAGCAGGCTGGTCAGGTCGCCCTCGCCGGCCAATCCGCGTAGGGCCTGTCGCAGGTCGTCGTCCTGTCCCGCGGATAGCGGCTGGTTGAAGGACAGGTCCGCGACGCGCTGTCCCGTCGTCAGTCGGATGGGCTCTGGTCCCGTGAAACCGCTGAGGTCCCGCACGAAGGTGCCGCGTCCGGGCTCCCCGACGACAAGTCCGGCGGCCGTCAGGTCGCGGTACACCCTGCTGGCCGTGGCGACCGCGATGCCGTATCGACGCGCCAGCGCGCGATGGGTGGGTAGCCGAGTACCTGCGGGCATCGCGCCGGCCCGGATCTGCACAGCCAGCTCATCGGCGACGGTGGCGTGACGTCGAACGCGCACCCGGCCTCCCGATCGTGGTTAGGACAATTTGTTGATTGCATCAATCTACGTGCCTACCGTCGAGCCGTGACGATGACGGACCTCCCGGTACTGGAATTTCTGCGGCGACAGCTGGCCGGTACCTCGACACCCGGCGACACCACCCATATGCGGTATCCGACCGCCATCTCGAAATTTCTCGATTTCGGGATCGTTGCCGTCGAGGCGGGCGCCGCGGTGGTGCGGGTGGATGTCGATCCCTCCCGACATGGGAATCAGCAGGGCACCGTGCATGGCGGGTTCCTGGTGGAGTTGGCCGATGCCGCCATCGGAACGGCCCATTCCACGTTGATGGCCCCCGGAGAGACGTTTACCAGCATCGATATCCGCGCCGCGTTCCTGCGGCCGGTGTGGGCCGACACCTTGATCGCCACCGCCCGCCCCACGCATTCGGGCAGGACCATCACCCACTACGCCTGCGACGTGACCAGAGGCGACGGTAAGACGGTGGCCACGGTGACCAGCACCGTCATGACGCTGCGCGGTGACCGGGCGGCTGGCCGATAGTCGAGGTCGTACCCGAAACGGCTCGGTGGGGCGTGCGCCTACGATGGGACTCGGCTGTTGACGGATGAGCCGCTTGCGCGAGCATCGAACGTTTGTGCAAGTCCTAACGAGTACAGGGGTTATTGACGTGCTGTCGAAGTTGCTGCGCCTTGGTGAAGGTCGCATGGTCAAGCGTCTCAAGGGCGTGGCCGATTACGTCAACACCCTGTCCGATGACGTCGAAAAGCTCTCCGATGCCGAGCTGCAGGCCAAGACCGACGAGTTCAAGAAACGCCTCGAAAAGGGCGAAACCCTCGACGACCTGATGCCCGAGGCATTCGCGGTCGCCCGCGAGGCGTCCTGGCGGGTGCTGAGCCAGCGGCACTTCGACGTGCAGATCATGGGTGGCGCCGCATTGCATGCGGGCAATGTCGCCGAGATGAAAACCGGTGAAGGCAAGACCCTTACCTGTGTGCTTCCCGCATACCTCAACGCCCTGGCCGGTAAGGGTGTGCACGTCGTCACCGTCAACGACTACCTGGCCAAGCGCGACTCGGAGTGGATGGGCCGCGTGCACCGCTTCCTGGGTCTTGAGGTGGGCGTGATCCTCTCGCAGATGACCCCGGCAGAGCGACGCGACGCCTACAACGCCGACATCACCTACGGCACCAACAACGAGTTCGGCTTCGACTATCTGCGCGACAACATGACCCATTCGCTCGACGAGTTGGTGCAGCGCGGGCATGCCTTCGCCATCGTCGACGAGGTCGACTCGATCCTGATCGACGAGGCCCGGACCCCACTGATCATCTCGGGCCCGGCCGACGGCGCATCCAACTGGTACACCGAGTTCGCCCGGATCGTGCCGCTGATGGACAAGGACACCCACTACGAGGTGGACATCCGCAAGCGCACCATCGGCGTGCACGAGCTGGGTGTCGAGTTCGTGGAGGATCAGCTGGGCATCGACAACCTGTACGAGGCGGCCAACTCACCCTTGGTGAGCTACCTCAACAACGCGATCAAGGCCAAGGAACTGTTCACCCGCGACAAGGACTACATCGTGCGCGACGGCGAGGTGCTGATCGTCGACGAGTTCACCGGTCGCGTGCTGCTGGGCCGCCGCTACAACGAGGGCATGCACCAGGCCATCGAGGCCAAGGAACGGGTGGAGATCAAGGCCGAGAACCAGACGCTGGCCACCATCACCCTGCAGAACTACTTCCGTCTCTACGACAAGCTCTCCGGAATGACCGGTACCGCTCAGACCGAGGCGGCCGAGCTCCACGAGATCTACAAACTGGGTGTCGTGTCGATCCCCACCAACCGGCCGATGGTCCGCAAGGACCAGTCCGACCTCATCTACAAGACCGAGGAAGCCAAGTACATCGCCGTCGTCGACGACGTGGTGGAACGGTACGAGCAGGGGCAGCCCGTCCTCATCGGAACCACCAGTGTGGAACGCTCCGAATACCTTTCGCGGCAGTTCACCAAGCGGCGCATTCCGCACAACGTGCTCAACGCTAAGTACCACGAGCAGGAAGCCGGCATCATCGCCGAGGCCGGGCGCCGCGGTGCCATCACGGTCGCCACCAACATGGCCGGTCGCGGTACCGACATCGTGCTCGGTGGTAACCCGGACTTCTTGGCGGACAAGCATCTTCGGGACCAGGGTCTGGACCCGGTGGAAACGCCGGAGGAGTACCAAGAGGCCTGGGACGAGACCCTGCAGAAGTTCAAGGACGCCGCGGAGACCGAGGCCAAGGAGGTCCAGGAGGCCGGCGGCCTGTACGTGCTGGGCACCGAGCGTCACGAGTCGCGGCGTATCGACAACCAGCTGCGTGGGCGTTCCGGACGTCAGGGTGACCCCGGTGAGTCCCGCTTCTACCTGTCGCTGGGTGATGAGTTGATGCGTCGCTTCAATGGTGCTGCGCTGGAAACGATTTTGACGCGCATGAACGTCCCCGACGATGTACCGATCGAAGCCAAGATGGTGACCAGCGCCATCAAGAGTGCGCAGACTCAGGTCGAGCAGCAGAACTTCGAGGTCCGCAAGAACGTCCTCAAGTACGACGAGGTGATGAACCAGCAGCGCAAGGTCATCTATGCCGAGCGCCGCCGCATCCTTGAGGGTGAGGATCTGCAGCCCCAGATCGAGGAGATGATCACCGACACCATCGCCGCCTACGTCGACGGCGCGACGGCCGATGGCTACCACGAGGACTGGGACTTCGACGCGTTGTGGACCGCGCTCAAGACGCTATACCCGGTGAGTGTGAAGCCCGAGGAGCTCATCGCGTCCGACAAGTACGGCGAGGCCGACGAGCTGAGCCCCGCAGATCTCAAGGCCGCCCTGCTCGATGACGCCAAGAACGCCTACAAGGCAAGGGAAGCCGAGATCGACCAGCTTGCCGGTGAGGGCTCGATGCGCCAGCTGGAGCGCAACATCTTGCTCAGCGTGATCGATCGCAAGTGGCGCGAGCATCTGTACGAGATGGACTACCTCAAGGAGGGCATCGGCTTGCGCGCCATGGCGCAGCGCGACCCGCTGGTGGAGTACCAGCGCGAGGGCTACGACATGTTCACCGCGATGCTCGACGGACTCAAGGAGGAGTCGGTCGGCTTCCTGTTCAACATCAACGTCGAGGTAACGTCGCCCGCGGAAGACACAGCGGGCACCGTCGCTCCGCAGGCCGCACCCGAGGGCCTGGCCGAATTCGCTTCTGCCGCAGCACAGGCCGCGCAGGGAGAACTGCGGGCCAAGGGACTCGAGGAGTCGACTCCGGAGCTGACCTACTCGGGCCCGGCCGAGGACGGTTCGGCGCAGTCCCGGCATGAGGGCGGCGGGGCCACCACCTCGGGCGGCGGCACACGGCGTGAGCGCCGGGAAGCGGCCCGCAACGCGGGCCGCACCTCCAAGCCCACGCGGTCGCGCCGCAAGCGCTAGCGGTTGGCGTCAGCCGAGCTGCAAGGCGACCACCTGCCAGGTGCCCTTGACGGATTGAATCCGGCCGGCGAATGCCTTGACGCGTCCGCCGCGCTGGAACGTCCCGAAGATCTCCGCGGCGGCGTCGCCGCAACGGCGCACCCTGATCTTGCTGAGCCGCGCGGCAGTGGTGGCCGGTGTGCGAGAAGACCGGGCCATCACCGCGCTCAGCGGCCCGTCGGCAAGCAACGGGCGCAGCTGCGCGATGGGCCGGCGCCGGTCCATGACTTCCAGCACGCGGCGCATTGCCGCATCGGCGAACGCAACGGCCTGAGGTGGCGGAGATGGTTCGCGTAGATGTGCTTGACGTTCGATACCCGCTGGCCGGGCCCGTGATTGGTGCAACCTCGCTGGCCGCGGCGCATGACAGGCCGCCGGCAGGCTGGCCAGCACCGGCGCCGGTTCGTAGTCGGCTACCCGAGTGACATAGCGATGAGACATTTTCCCCTCCAGTGAATGAGCCCCCTCATTTGCTCTGCTGGAGAGACGCAGATCAATGCCGTTCATGATCGCACAGCCGGTGTCCTGGGCGCCAGGGTAGTGTTTGGCCCAGCGGCGCCGCTGGGTGCAAGTGGCGAGATTCTTCTAGGGGAAGGCGGCGCGGATAGTGGTCAGCAGGTTGTCCGCGCTCGACGCATCGTTCTACTCCAGCGAGGACAGCTCGACGCCGATGCACGTCGGCTCGCTGGCGATCATTCGCAAGCCTCGCGGTGGCTTCAGCTATGAGGAGCTGCTCGCGTTGGTGGAGAGTCGTCTCCCACAGGTTCCCCGCTACAGGCAGAAGGTCAAGGAGATCGGTTTCGGGCTGGCCCGCCCGGTCTGGCTCGACGACGTCGACTTCGACATCACCTACCACATTCGACGCTCGGCGCTTCCGTCTCCGGGTAGCGAGGGGCAGTTGCAAGATCTGGTGGCCCGCTTGACATCTCGGCCCCTGGATCGGTCGCGGCCGCTCTGGGAGATGTATTTGGTGGAGGGGTTGTCCAAGAACCGTCTGGCCATCTACACCAAGACGCATCAGGCTCTGGTGGACGGTCAATCCGCCCTTGAGCTCGGGCAGGTTTTGTTCGACAGAACAGCCCGTACCCCGGACTTCGGAGAGGACATCTGGGTTCCGGAACATGAGCCGAGCACCAACGAGCTCATCGCCGGCGCGGTCTCGGAATGGCTGGCACGTCCCGGTGCTCGCCTGGAGGCCGTGCGCGGCGCGGTCGCCGATGTCGCGTCGCTGACGGGCGAGATCGGCGAGCTGGGTGAGCGCATGGTCAAGGTGGTGCGCACGGCGGCCCGCGGCGCGGCTCCGCGCGGGCCGTTGAACCAACGTGTGTCGCGCAGCAGGCGATTCGGTGTGGTGACCACGAAGCTGGCCGATTATCGGCGGGTGCGCGCCAAGTACGACTGCGATGTCAACGATGTGGTGTTGGCGGTGATCGCTGGGGCACTGCGCAATTGGTTGATGAGCAGGGGAGAGCCGGTGACCACGGCTTCCACCATTCGGGCGATGGTGCCGATGTCCGTCTACCGGGACGGCGACCTGGAAGTGGGTGTCGAGGGGGCGGCCACCACCGAGGTGTCGCCGTTCCTCGTCGACCTTCCCGTCGGTGAGGGCAACACCGTTGTGCGGCTGTCGCAGATCGCCCATGCCACCGAATCGCATTCCGCGGCATTCAGTTTGGTAGACGTGCCGAACATGGCGGCGCTCTCGGGGTTTGTTCCGCCGACCCTGCACGCGTTGGCGGCCCGGGTCGCGACGACGCTGCCGAACCGGCTGTTCAATCTTTTGGTCACGAATGTGCCAGGGCCACAGGCGCCGATGTATCTGGGCGGGGCGAGGCTGGCAGAGATCTACCCGGTGCCTCCGCTGTTGCGTAATCAGGTGTTGTCCATCGGACTGACCTCATATAACGGTGTCGTGTATTACGGAATCAACGCCGACCGTGAAGCGATGCCCGATGCTGACATGCTCCCGGTGCTGATCACCGAGGCGCTCGACGAATTGTTGGAGGCGGCCCAGTAATGCCTATGCAGGTCTACATCCCGGTGACGTTGTCGATGCTGCGTGGACTGGTGGCCGACGGCGAGCTGCGGCCGGTGAACGGCACTGCGTTCGCCGTGACGCCGGCGCTGCGTGAGGCCTACTCCGCGGGTGACGAGGACGAGCTGTCCGAGGTGGCGATGCGTGAGGCGGCGCTGGCATCGCTGCGGCTGCTGGCCAATGAGGACGGGGACGACGGGCTGCCGGCGCGGCGGGCGGTGCTGGTCGCCGATACCGAGGATGCGAAGCTGCGGCCCGATCTGGACGATGCGGTGGTGCGGCTGGCGGGTGTGGTGCCGATGTCCGCGGTGGTGGCCGCACACGTCGACCTGGCGCAGGCCGAGCCGGATGTGGTGCGGGCGGCCCAGGTGATCGATGCCGCCGATCTTGGCGACGAGGACGCCGAACTGGTGGTCGGGGATGCGCAGGACCACGATCTGGCCTGGTACGCGACGCAGGAACTGCCGTTCCTGCTCGACCTGCTGTGAGGCCCGCTGAAATCCACGCCGAGATGACATTCATGCGGGTGTGCACTCGGAAAACACCCGCATGAATGTCATCTCGGCGCGCGGATGCGGAGCCCACTTCGGCTCCGCGATTGGCCTGTTTCCGGCCAGTAACCTACGGTAGCGTAGGTTACGTCTGAGTGGGCATCTCCTTCGTCAAGGGAAGGTCATCGGCTGTGAAACTGGGTTCCTGGCTCGACGCGTCCGCTTCGGGCGCACCCAAGTCGCGCCATGCGACGGTAAACATTCTGCGTGGCTTGGCTTCTCGCATCACCACACCGCTGCTGCCGGATGATTACCTGAGCCTGGCCAACCCGTTGTGGTCGGCCCGGGAGCTGCGTGGCCGAGTGGTCAGCGTACGCAAGGAGACGAGTGACTCCGCCACCCTGGAGATCAAGCCGGGCTGGGGTTTCCACTTCGACTATCACCCCGGCCAGTACGTGGGCATCGGCGTGCTGATCGACGGCCGGTGGCGGTGGCGGTCCTACTCGCTGACATCGGCACCCGTGCACGCCGGCGGTTCGGGGCGCACGATCACCATCACCGTCAAGGCGATGCCGGAGGGATTCCTCTCGACTCACCTGGTCAACGGCCTGGAACCCGGCACCATCGTGCGGCTGGCCGCGCCCCAGGGCAACTTCGTGCTCGACGACCCTGCGCCACCGGCGATCTTGTTCCTGACCGCGGGCAGTGGCATCACTCCGATCATGTCGATGCTGCGGACCCTGGTGCGGCGCTCGGCGGCGGCGGGCCTACCGCTGCCCGACGTGGTGCACCTGCACTCGGCGCCCACCGAAGGCGACGTGATGTTCGCCGGCGAACTGGCGGCATTCTCCGAGGCGCACCCGTCGTATCACTACCGCCTGCGGACAACGAAAACTCAAGGGCGTCTGGATCTTTCGTCGCTGGGCGCCGAGGTGCCGGACTGGGCGCAGCGCCAGACCTGGGCGTGCGGGCCGGAAGGCATGCTCGACGACGCGCAGCGGACGTGGGCCGATGCCGGTCTGGCCGAACTGCTGCACCTGGAGAGGTTTGCGGTCTCACGCGCCGCGCCGCACGGGCAGGGCGGTTTGGTGACGTTCGCGCGCAGCGACAAGCAGCGTGCGGCGGACGCGGCGACCTCGCTGATGGAGGCGGGGGAGGAGGCCGGGGTGCAGATGCCCTTCGGCTGCCGGATGGGGATCTGCCAGACCTGTGTGGTGTCGCTGGTGGAAGGGCACGCCCGTGACCTGCGCACGGGGGCCGAGTACGAGCCGGGAACTCGCATTCAGACCTGTGTCTCTGCGGCATCGGGGGATTGCGTACTGGACGTGTGAGGTTAACGGTCTAGTAACCTACGGTGCCGTAGGTTACGCTATCGTAGGCGCACGAACCGCGAAGGGAGCTCACGGATGGCGATTTCGGATATCCAGGAATTCGCGCACCTCAGCGAGGCCGATGTCGAGGCTCTCGGGCACGAGTTGGACGCGATCCGCAGGGATGTCGAGGAGTCACTCGGAGCCGCCGACGCCCGGTATATCCGTCGCACCATCGCCGCGCAGCGGACCCTCGAACTGGGCGGACGCGTACTGCTCGCCGCAAGCAAGAAGCGGTCGGCCTGGTGGGCCGGGGCGGTGACGCTCGGGGTGGCCAAGATCGTCGAGAACATGGAGATCGGCCACAACGTCATGCACGGCCAGTGGGATTGGATGAACGATCCCGAGATCCACTCCTCGAGCTGGGAGTGGGACATGGTGGACCCGGCCTCGCACTGGAAACAGACCCACAACTACATCCACCACAAGTACACGAATGTGCTTGGTATGGACGACGACGTGGGCTACGGGCTGCTGCGCATCACCCGTGACAAGAAGTGGACGCCTTTCAACTTGGGCAACCTCGTCTACAACACGCTGTTGATGCTGCTTTTCGAATGGGGTGTTGGCACACAGCATCTGGAGCTCGGCAAGGTGGCGCAGGGGCGGGCCGACAAGGCCGAGTTCCGCGCTAAGCGTGACGAGGCACTGGCCAAGATGGGCAAGCAGGTCGCCAAGGATTATGTGGCGTTCCCGGCGCTGAGTGCGCTGTCGCCGGCCGGAAGCTATCGCAAGACCGTCACTGCCAACCTGTTGGCCAACGTGATCCGCAATATCTGGTCCAACGCGGTCATCTTCTGCGGCCACTTCCCCGATGGCGCCGAGAAGTTCACCAAGCAGGATCTCGAGAACGAGACGCAGGGGCAGTGGTACCTGCGGCAGATGCTGGGCAGCGCCAACTTCAACGCGGGCCCCGCGATGGCCTTCATGAGCGGCAACCTGTGCCACCAGATCGAGCATCACCTGTTCCCGGACTTGCCGAGCAACCGGCTGGCTGCGGTATCGGTGCGAGTGCGCGAGCTGTGTGACAAGTACGATCTGCCCTACACTTCCGGGCCGTTCCTGCTGCAGTACGCGAAGGCCTGGCGGACCATCGCCAAGCTGTCGCTGCCGGACAAGTATCTGACCTACACTGCCGACAATGCGCCGGAGACGCGCAGCGTCAAGATGTTCGACGAGTTGGAGCCGCGCGAACGGGGTGGGCTGAAGTCCGCGTTCGCCGCGGTGCGTGCGCGCAGAAAGGCTCGCCGCAGCGCCAAGGTGTGACGAGAAACGTAAAAGGTGCCCCGCCGAATTCGGCGGGGCACCTTTTAACGTTCGGTGGCGGCCGGGAATTATCCCAGGCCGGACACGGAGATCCACATGGTGGCCCAGGCGGCGACACCACAGGCGAAAACGGCTGCCACACTGGCGATTCTACGAACGTAGCTCGTCATCTGTTAACCCCTGACCCTCGTTGGCTGTCTCCGTCGCAGCCACTAATGGAAACGCTAATCGGCGTGTGCTGATATCGCGATTCGAGAAGGCCCCCGCAACCAAGAGTTAGGACGTTGTTAACACGGAAAGCAACTGGCGAACTGCCGTGACTCGTTTAGCGGAGGCGCCGGTCAACTCGTCGAGGGCGCATTCGGGGTCTGCGGGTGGGCCGAGGTGCTGGCAGCCGCGCGGGCAGTCCTCGATGGCCTCGGACAGGTCGCTGAACGCGGCCAGCACGTCGGCGGGCTCGATGTGGGCCAGGCCGAACGATCTGATACCCGGGGTATCGATGACCCAACCTGAGGGTTGTAGCGGCAGTGCGACCGATTGGGTGGACGTGTGGCGCCCCTTGCCGACACCCGTGACCTCGCCGGTCGCGCGATCTGCTTCGGGTACAAGCCGATTGACCAAGGTCGACTTGCCCACCCCGGAATGTCCCAGCAGTGCGGTGAGCCGGCCCGAGAGCACGTCCATGACGGGTTCGAGTGGCTCATCGCGTCCGGCGCCGATGACCTGTATGTCGAGGTCCGCGAACTGTGCCGCGAACGAATCCGGATCGGCGAGATCGGTTTTGGTGAGCGCCAGGATGGGAGTGAGGCCGCCCGCATAGGCGGCGATGAGCGCACGCTCCACCAGTCCGGTGCGGGGCGGCGGGTCGGCGACCGCCACCACGATGAGCAGCTGGTCGGCGTTGGCGACGAAGACCCGCTCGAAGGGGTCAGTGTCATCGGCTGTGCGGCGCAACACCGTTCGGCGTTCTTCCAGCCGCACGATGCGCGCCAGGGTGTCGGGGCGCCCGGACAGATCACCCACCAGACTGACGGTGTCGCCCACCACGATCGGGGTGCGACCGAGCTCGCGGGCGCGCATCGCGGTGACCTGCTCGGCGGGGTCATCGTTGAGTACGCAGCCCCAGCGGCCACGGTCGACGGTGACCACCATCGCGGGTATCGCGTCGGCGTGCTCGGGACGGTTCTTGGTGCGAGGCCGCGAGCGTCGCCCCGGACGAATGCGGGCGTCGGACTCGTCGTACTCGCGTGGGCTCAAGAGGTGCGACCGCCAGATTGGGTCAGCATGTCGGTCCACATTCCGGGGAAGTCGGGCAGCGTCTTGCTGGTGGTGGCGATGTCTTCCACGGACACGTCGGGCACCTTCAGGCCGACAAGCGCACCCGCCGTGGCCATCCGGTGATCGGCGTAGGAGGCCCACACCCCTCCGTGCAGACCGGTGGCGACGATGCGCAGCCCGTCCTCGGTCTCCTCGCATTGCCCACCGAGAGCATTGATCTCGTGAGCCAATGCCTTCAGCCGGTCGGTCTCGTGGCCGCGCAGATGCGCGACTCCCCGCAGTATCGACACGCTTCCGGGCTCGGCGATTGCGGCCAGCGCCGCGACGGTGGGGGTCAGCTCACCGACCTCACTCAGATCCAGATCGACACCGCCATAACCGGTTTGGCCGGTGACCTCCAGGTGTGCGTCGGTCAGCGAGACGGACTGCGCGAACCGGCGCACCACGTCCTCGATCTGGCGTGCGGGCTGGGTGGATTGTCGCGGCCAGCCGGTGATCCGCACGGTGCCGCCCGTCGCCAACGCCGGTGCGATAAACGCCAGCGCGTTGGACAGGTCTGGCTCGATTGTCCAGTCGTGAGCGGGAATTGGTTGCGGTTCGATATGCCAGCGTCCCGGGGTGGAATCGTCCACCGCGATCCCGGCCTCGCGCAGCATCGTCACCGTCATGACCACGTGTGGACCCGATGGCAGCACATCGGCGGTGTTCACCGCGATCAGGCCGTTGGTGAACGCGGCACCGGAAAGCAGGAGACCGGAAACGAATTGCGACGATCCCGATGCGTCCACGCCGACCTCGCCGCCGCGAACCTGGCCGGTGCCGGCGACCGTGAAGGGCAGGTGTTGTCCGTCGATGCCCACTCCTGTCGAACGCAGCGCATCCAACAGCGGAGCGATCGGCCGGGCACGTGCCTGCTCGTCACCGTCAAAGACGGTGGGGGCGTGGCGAAGTGCGGCCACGGGAGGCAAGAAGCGCAGCACGGTTCCGGCGAGTCCGCAGTCCACCGTCGACGGCTCGGCGTCTCCGGGCCGGGGGGAGATGGTCAGGTCGGTGCCATCGCCGGTGACATCGAACCCCAGGGCCCGCAGCGCGCCGATCATCAGATCGGTATCGCGGCTGCGTAACGCGCCGGAGACTGTCGAGGTGCCGCCCTCGCGTGCGGACAGCGCCGCGAGTACGAACGCCCGATTGGTCTGAGACTTGGAGCCGGGCATGGTGATGGTCGCGTTGACGGAACCGTCGATCGTCGGTGCTTGCCAGAGTCCGCTCGTCACCGCCCTATTGTCCCGGACGACTACCTGCGGTGTCGGCCCCGGGTGGCACCATGGCGATATGTGCGGACGGTACGCGGTGACGATCGACCCGGCGCTACTCGCCACCGAGATCGACGCGCTCGACGAGATCAGCACGGTGAGCCAGGACGGGGGAGCCCACCAGCAGCTCCCCGCCATCCCGAACTACAACGTCGCACCCACCGACCCGGTGCTCACGGTGGTGGCACGACATCGCGAACCCGGCGACCTTCCTACCCGTCGTATTCGCGCCATGCGCTGGGGGCTGGTGCCGAACTGGGCCAAGGCGCGTGAGGACGGCCGCCCGGAGACCAAGGGCGCGCCGCTGATCAACGCCCGTGCGGAAACCCTCACCACGGCCGCGACATTCCGTATCGCGGCACAGTCCAAGCGGTGTCTGGTGCCGATGGATGGCTGGTACGAGTGGCGCAAGCAAGAAGGCGCCAAGACGGCCTTCTATATGAATGCGAGCGACGGGAAGCGATTGTTCGCGGCCGGCCTGTGGTCGGTATGGAAGCCCGCCGGTCAGCAAGGTCGGAACGCGGCGCCGCTGCTGAGCTGCACGATCGTCACCACCGATGCGGTCGGTCCGTTGCAGGAGATTCACGACCGGATGCCGTTGATGCTGAGTGCTCAATCGTGGGATCGCTGGCTGGACCCCGACCGCGATCTGGATCAGAGCCTTCTGCAGGGGACGGGGGAGGCAACCGGAATCGAAACCCGGCAGGTCTCCTCGCTGGTCAACAGCGTTGCGAACAATGGTCCGGAACTACTCGCGCCCGACGACGGATCTCAGCGGGTGGGGGAGCAGATCACCCTGCTGTGACGGACGCGGTCACCGCGTTGGTAAGCCGGGCCAGGTCATGGGGTGCCAGTGCCATCTGCAGCCCGCGCTTGCCCGCGCTGCACAGAATGCGGTCCCACGTCAGGGCCGACGCATCGATCACGGTGGGCAACGCCTTGCGCTGTCCGAGCGGAGAGATCCCGCCGACCACATATCCGGAACTACGCTCGGCCGCCGCCGGGTCGGCCATCGTGGCTTTCGCCCGTCCGAGGGCTGCGGCGGCGGCCTTGAGTGAGAGCGTCGCGGGCACCGGGATGACGGCCACAGCCAGGTCCGGTCCCCGGTCCAGTGAGATCAGCAGGGTCTTGAAGATCTGCTCCGGAACCAATCCGGAGCCCGCCAATGCGCGTACGGCTTCGTCGCCGAAGGCGTGCTCGCCAGGACGGTGTTCATAGGGCAGCAGTTCGTATTCGGCCCCGTCCGCGATCAGAGCGGCGACGGCTGGAGTTGCAGCTTTGGCGGCCTTGGAACCCACGACTGGGACAGTAGCGCCCCGGGTCCAGTGAATTTCCAGTTGACAGTCGGGATAGTTTGGGAAATACCCCGGCATGCGTCGGTGTTGAAGAGGCTGTCCGCAACGAGCGGACTATGGTCCTCAACACGGAAGGGGTATTGCAGGTGACAATGGCGTGCCTCGAACGTCCGATGTCGGTGCCGATCCGTATGGTCGGTGTCGCTACCGAAAGGACCGCCGTGACAAGCATGGACAGCGCCGCAGAACTCCCGGGTCTGGTTCAGGTCGAGACTGAGGCTGAGCGGGCCGCACGCTTTGAGCGTGACGCGCTACCGCTGCTGGATCAGCTTTACGGTGCGGCCCTGAGGATGACGAGAAATCCCGCGGATGCCGAAGACCTGGTGCAAGAGACGATGGTCAAGGCCTATGCCGGCTTCGGCACCTTCAAAGAAGGCACCAATCTCAAGGCGTGGCTCTACCGGATTCTGACCAATACGTACATCAACATCTACCGCAAGAAGCAGCGTCAGCCAGCGGAATATCCGACTGAGGAAATCACCGATTGGCAGCTCGCCGCGAACGCCGAACACACCTCCACGGGTCTGCGGTCGGCGGAGATCGAAGCGCTCGATGGACTGCCTGA
This sequence comes from Mycobacteroides saopaulense, assembly GCF_001456355.1. Lineage (NCBI taxonomy): Bacteria > Bacillati > Actinomycetota > Actinomycetes > Mycobacteriales > Mycobacteriaceae > Mycobacteroides > Mycobacteroides saopaulense. The sequence goes on along the minus strand of NZ_CP010271.1, from coordinate 3,323,090 downwards.
CGACGAAATCAAAGAAGCGTTGAATATGCTGCCGGAAGAATTCCGGATGGCCGTGTACTACGCGGACGTCGAAGGCTTCCCCTACAAGGAGATCGCCGAGATCATGGACACCCCGATCGGCACGGTCATGTCGCGGTTGCACCGCGGCCGTCGCCAGTTGCGTGAATTGCTGGCCGAAGTGGCCAAAGACCGCGGCTTCCTGCGCAACAATGAGTTGGCGGAGGGCCGGGCATGACCGAGGGTGAACTCAAGAAGAGTGTCGACAAGGGTGGCAACTGCGAGGTATCGGGTTGCGCCGAGGTGATCGCGGAGGTGTGGACCCTCCTCGACGGTGAATGCAGCCCGGAGAACAGTGCGCGGCTGCGCCACCATCTCGAAGAATGCCCGGGCTGCCTGCAGCATTACGGTATCGAAGAGCAGATCAAAACACTCGTAGCCCGCAAGTGCGGTGGAGAAAAGGCACCTGACGGGCTACGTGAGCGTCTTAAGTTGAAGATCAGCCAGACCACCGTCATCGAGCGGCGGGCTGAGAACTCCTAGCGCTAGCTGTTGGGACGCTTGCCGTGGTTGGCGGCGTTGTGCTTACGGCTGCGCTTCTTGCGACCACGCTTGGCCATGGGAATCTCCTTAGCGATCAAATGGGTTCCGGGTGCTAACCCGGCTGACAAGCCAGCCGCGCATGGTGCGCGCCGGTGTGTACACCCAGTCTCTCATGCCGGTGAGGGTGCTTGAGCGCGTGGATGCCCCACGTGTGGTTCGATACTGAGGACCGGTAACCGGATGTTGACGAGAGCGAGGTGGCGCGCAGGTGGCCGAGGAAGTACACGCCGAGATCGTGGCCAGCGTGCTGGAAGTGCTCGTCAAGACGGGTGACGCGATCGCCGAAGGCGACACCATCGTCCTGCTGGAATCCATGAAGATGGAGATCCCGGTGCTGGCTGAGGTTGCGGGCACCATCGGTGACGTGAGCGTCTCAGTGGGCGACGTGATCCAGGCCGGCGATTTGATCGCCGTCATCGACAACTAGATCGCCACCGCATGTCGACTCTCGGTGATCTGCTTGCCGAGCACACCATGCTGCCCGGTGACGCGGTCGATCATCTGCACGCCGTGGTGGCCGAATGGCAGTTGCTTGCCGACCTTTCCTTCGCGGACTACCTCATGTGGGTGCCCCGGGACGACGACGCCTTCGTCTGCGTCGCCCAGTGCCGACCCAATACCGCGCCGACCATCATCGACAACGACGCCGTCGGCACGGTCGCCAAGATCGCCGACGTTCCGCTGGTAGAGGCGGCGTTCACTTCGGGTGCCATTGAGCGCGAGAGCGATTCGGACCTGACCGAACATGCTTCCGAGCTGAACGTGGAAGCTGTTCCGGTGCGCTGCGGCGACCGTACGGTCGCGGTGCTGACTCACCAAACCGCGCTGGCCTCCCGGCTCAAGAAGGGCACGCTGGAGCGGGCCTATCTGGAGTGTGCCGGTGATCTGCTGCTGATGCTCACCGAGGGAACCTTCCCAAATGTGGCTGACCAGGCGATGTCACGGTCCAGCCCCCGCGTGGGCGACGGCTTTATCCGGCTCGATGTCTCCGGTGGGGTCAGATATGCCAGCCCCAACGCTCTGTCGGCATACCACCGCATGGGCTTGGCCAGCGATTTGCAGGGCCACAACCTCATGGACGTCACCAAACCCCTGATTTCCGACCCCTTCGAGGGGCAGGAGCTGGCGGCGCACATCCGCGATGTGCTCGCCGGCGGCCCCAGCATGCGCATGGAGGTCGACGCGGGCGGCGCTGCGGTGCTGATCCGCACCTTGCCGCTCGTCGCGCGCGGTGCCTCGGAAGGGGCGCTGCTGCTGACCCGCGATGTGACCGAGGTGAAGCGTCGCGACCGGGCGCTGCTGTCCAAGGACGCCACCATTCGTGAGATCCACCATCGGGTGAAGAACAACCTGCAGACGGTGGCGGCACTGCTGCGTCTGCAAGCCCGTCGCACGCCCAATGACGAAGCCCGCGAAGCGCTTTTCGAATCCGTGCGCCGAGTGTCGTCGATCGCGCTGGTTCACGATGCGTTGTCGATGTCGGTGGATGAGGAAGTCAACCTCGACGAGGTGATCGACCGGATCATGCCGATCATGACCGACGTCGCCACCGTGGACACCAAGGTGCGCGTCTCGCGTGAGGGTGCACTCGGGGTGCTCGACTCCGACCGTGCGACACCGCTGATCATGGTGATCACCGAGCTGGTGCAAAACGCCATCGAGCACGCCTTCGATGAAGGCGCTCAGGGTCAGGTGGTGATCAAGGCAGAGCGGTCAGCACGGTGGCTCGACGTCGTCGTACACGACGACGGACGGGGATTGCCCGACGGATTCAGCGTGGAGACATCGGATCGGCTGGGATTGCAGATCGTCAGGACGCTGGTGTCGGCGGAGATCGACGGATCGCTGGATATGCGGAGCGATCCCGACGGCGGCACGAACGCGGTCTTGCGAGTTCCGTTGGGCCGACGTGCCCGGCTGATGGCCTAGCTCGACACCCTGACGAAAGCCCTCGGGCAGCAAAGAACCCGGCACCAAATTGTGCCGGGTTCTGGTTGCTGCGGCGTTAGACGGCGCTGCGGGCGCGAGCGCGGGCGTTGCGACGCTTGAGGGCACGGCGCTCATCCTCGCTGAGGCCACCCCACACACCGGCGTCCTGGCCCGACTCGAGCGCCCAGGTAAGGCATTCGGTCGTCACCGGACAGCGGTTACAAACGAGCTTCGCGTCAGCGATCTGGGCAAGGGCCGGTCCGCTGTTCCCAACGGGGAAGAACAGCTCGGGATCCTCGTCGCGACAGACCGCCTTATGGCGCCAATCCATAGTTGTGCACTCCTTTTTCATCGTGCGCGCCACAAGCGCACGAGATTAATGTTTTTCGGCTGTTAACGCGTGCGTACCAAATGTTTCTGCACTGTTGCTTCCGATCGTTTCACAAGCTCAGCAGAAGTCAATAGCGTGAGTTAACACGTGGTCAATCTCACTCGGGGGTGGTGTCTGCAGACGCCACATTCGTTTGTACTACACTTAACCGATCTGCGCCTTGAATCTGGCGATATCCCCCTATTTTCCCAGGTGGCATGGTGCTACTCGTGAGTAACATCACGGCGTGGAGAGGCTCGACTACGTGAAGTAGTACATCCAATCTGACCGCAATGTGATGTACGCCGCGCTGCGCCTGTGGGTCGGCTGTGTCCGGAACGGACTGGCGCTCAACACTATTGCGCTTCCGGCAAGGCTCAGGACGATGCGTCGGCGGGTTTTGCCGGGGCTAACACGTCGAGAACGTCGGGAACCGCGGTGAAGGTGAGGTCGCTGCGCATTCCCAGGAAATCCCCGTCGACCTGGGTGGCGATAGGTGCCGATGCGCGCACCCGCACCCACGCGACGTCGTCCTCACGCAGGAGGTGCTTGGCCGCCGGACGGTCGGGGTGCGGCGCCCCCACCATGTGGCGGACCAGACGGAGGTTGGCCATCACCTTCATGCTCTTGGAGGCGAAGACTCCCAGGCCGCTCTCGAAACCGGTACCTGGATTGGTCCAGATGGCGCGCTCGTTGGCGTAGGTCCACGGGTTGGAGTTGCAGATGAACGCGAAGTGCACGCCCGTCTGCGGCTCGTGTCCGGGCAGCTCGACGGTGAGCGTCGGCTGGTGGCGCGCGGCGCGAAAGAAGCTCACGATCGCGCGCGTGACGTAGCGCCCCGCCGTGACCTGCTTGCCCTTGTTTCGGTGCGCCTCCATCGCAGCGACCACCTCGCCGTCCAGTCCCATGCCGGCATTGAAGATGAACCAGCGCTCGCCGCAGTGCCCCAGGCCGATACGGCGCCAGCGCCGCTGGTCGCGGCGGTGTTCGTCCAGCAGATCGACGACTTGATTGGTGGCCTGAACAGGGTCGGCGGACATGCCCAGGGTGCGGGCGAACACGTTGGCCGATCCGCCTGGCACCACCGCGATGGCGGGCAGTGGGCCTGGTGCCGGGTGCCCCGGCTGTCCGAGCAGCCCGTTCACCACCTCGCTGACCGTGCCGTCTCCGCCGTGCACCACGATGACCGCGGCCCCTTCGTCGGCGGCGCGCCGGGCCAGCTCACTGGCATGGCCGCGGTGGTCGGTGTGCAGAACTTGTAGGTGCACACGGCTTTCCAGTGCGTGGGCCAGCAGGTCACGCCCGGCTGCTGTAGTCGAGGTGGCATTGGGATTCACGATGAGGACCGCACGCACGGGGCATGAGCCTAGTCGGATGTTCTTCGCGCAAGCTGCTCATCGCTGCCGCGATGGGTCCACATAGGCTTGTCGGGTGACCACAGCCGTTCCGAACACCGTTCGCCGCGCCGGGATGATTGTTGCCGGTGAGGGTGCCGTGGGGTTGGTGATCGCGGTGATCCTGGTGGTGCGTGCGGCCGGCGGCGCCGACCAGCATCTGGTCAACGGGTATGGCACCGCCGCCTGGTTCGCGACATTCGGTGCCGCGGTGCTTGCCGCCGGTCTTGCGCTCGTCACGGGGAAGCGTTGGGGCAGAGGGATCGCCGTGATGATGCAGCTGCTACTCCTGCCCGTCGCGTGGTACGCGGCCGTGGGGTCGCATCAACCCGCGCTGGGTGTGCCCATCGCGATTGTCGCGGTGGCGGCACTGGTGTTGCTCTTCAGCCCCACCGCCCAGATGTGGGCCAGTGGTGACGAGATCGGTGCCGACGAATCGGACTAGCGTCAGCGGTCCGCGGCCAGTTCTGCCAGCCCGGTGCCCTGTAGTCGGTAGGTGATCCAATCCGACTGGGGGTTGGCGCCCAGCGAGTCGTAGAACTTGATCGACGGCGTATTCCAGTCCAGTACGGCCCATTCCAGCCGGGTATAGCCGTTGGCCACGCATTCGGCGGCCAGCGCCGACAACAGTGCCTTGCCCAGGCCGGTGCCGCGCTGCTCGGGTTTGACGTAGAGGTCTTCCAGATAGATGCCGTGCCGTCCGGTCCACGTCGAGAAATTCAGAAACCAGACGGCGGTGCCGCAGACCACGCCATCCGACTCCGCGACATGCGCGAAAAGCGCCGGAGCCGAACCGAATAACGCCGTGCGGAGCTGGTCTTCGGTGATCTGGCATTCGTCGCGTAACTTCTCGTACTCCGCCAGATCCTCGATGAGCCCGACGATGGCGGGGACATCTGCCTCGGCGGCGCGGCGAATCTGGGTGTTACTCAATCTCGGCTCCTAGCCCTGCCAACACGGTTCGGAATTTGACCGTGGTCTCCGATAGTTCGTCCTGCGGGTCAGATTCGGCGACGAGTCCACCGCCGGCGTAGGCGCGGATCGAGGTGCCGTCGGCCGACAGCTCGGCGCAGCGGATCGAGACGGCCCAGCGCCCGTCTCCACTGCTGTCGCACCAGCCGACCGCGCCCGCGTAGAACCCACGGTCACCCTCGATGCGGGCAATCAGGTCAGCGGCGGCCTGGGTGGGAGTGCCGCACACCGCCGGGGTGGGATGCAGTGCCAACGCCAAATCAAGTGCTGTGGTTGAGCTTTGACGCAATCGAGCGCTGATGGAGGTGCTGAGGTGCCAGAGTGCGGCGGTGCGGCTCAGCGTCGGTTCCGGGGGAACCTGGACGTCGACGCACAACGACGCTAGGTCCTCACGTAACTGGTCGATCACCACGGAGTGCTCGTGACGGTTCTTGTGGGAGCCCGCAAGATCTTCGCCCGTGCGCCGGTCCAGTGAGGGATCGCTGGACCGTGGGGCGGAACCGGCGAAGGGATGGCAGATCACCATGTCGCCGCGGCGCTCCACCAATAGTTCGGGGCTGCACCCCACCATGGTGTGTCCGCGGAATCGGTCCCCGGCGGGGGACAGGTCAACACAAAAACTGTTGGCGTCGGGATCGTTTCGGATCAGGCGATGGGTCAATACCAACGGGTCTACGGGGGCGTCCGCCTGCAGTTCCAAAACGCGCGCGAGGACCACCTTGGACAGTCCGCCGTCGTCGCCCCGCAGTACCTCGACGGCCTCGGTGACGCGTCGCAGATGTTCGGATGGCTCCGGTATCTGTTGTGCCACATGAATTGTCGGCATGGTTCCGTAGAACTCTTGAGGCTGTCCGCGGTGTACCGTCACCGGAACCGTCAGGGCGGCGGGCCCGGAGGTGTCAAAAGGCAGGGCACCCACCAACATGGGGTGGCGTCCGGCGCGCAGGGCGTCCGCGGCAGCGGCGACATCGTCATAGGAGCTCTGGCGGCCGTATGCGTACAGCGCATCGGTGGCCCGCGACATCACGAAATGTGGTTGTGCGGGGGAGTCGATGGCCGTCATGTCAGCTTGACGGTACCGGGTGCCGGTACCCGGTCAGGCCAAGTGCGGCCACTTGGCGCTGGCCATGCTCATGCCCGCCCACGGCGACCGACGCCGTGGCCATGCCGAGCCGGGTGCCCTCCTCGAGCGGCAGATCGACCCACCGGGTCATGAGCGCGCGTGAAAAGTGGCCGTGCCCCACTAACAGCACATCGCGTTGAGCCAGGTCAGGGGCGATGTGGGCGATCACCTTGTCGGCCCGGGCCTGAACCTGGGCCACAGACTCACCGCCGGGGCAGCCATGTGTCCACACCAACCAGCCCGGATCGTTCTCCCGGATCTGCGGTGTGGTCAGACCCTCGTAGTCGCCGTAGTCCCATTCGGCGAGGTCTTCGTCGATCCCGCTGACCGTGAGACCCGCCAGCTCGGCCGTCTGGATCGCGCGACGGCGCGGGCTGCTCAGGACCAACGGATCATGCAGATCAAGATTGTTGAGCACTTCGCGTGCCGCGACAGCTTGGGCGCGCCCGATTTCGGTGAGATCAAGATCGGTGCGCCCGGTATGTCTGCCGATTTTCGACCACTCGGTTTCGCCGTGGCGTAGCAACAACATTCGGTGTTGGGGGGCGGACACGCACTTGATTGTGCCGTACCGACTCTCCTCGTGAATGTGTGAGGCATGTCAGTATGTGGGCGTGACTCGGGTGCTGGCGGTAGCCAATCAAAAGGGTGGGGTGGCAAAAACCACGACGGTCGCATCGCTTGGTGCGGCGCTGGCGCAGGCCGGCAAGAAGGTGCTGCTGGTCGACCTGGACCCGCAGGGCTGCCTGACCTTCTCATTGGGGCAGGATCCGGACCGGTTGGGTATCTCGGTGCACGAGGTGCTGCTGGGGCAGGCCGATATCAAAGAGGCGCTGGTCACGACCACCGAGGATCTGACGCTGCTGCCTGCGAACATCGACCTGGCCGGTGCCGAGGCAATGCTGCTCATGCGCGCAGGACGTGAATACGCGCTGAAGCGGGCGCTCGAATCGCTGGGGGACCAGTTCGACGTCGTGATCATCGACTGCCCGCCGTCGTTGGGCGTGCTGACTCTGAACGGCCTGACCGCCGCCGACTCGGTGATGGTGCCGCTGCAGTGCGAGACCCTGGCGCATCGCGGTGTCGGTCAGTTCCTTCGGACGGTGACCGATGTCCAACAGATCACCAACCCCAAGCTGACGCTGCTCGGCGCGCTGCCCACGCTGTATGACTCGCGGACCACCCACAGCCGCGATGTGCTGCTGGACGTGGCCGATCGCTATGAGCTGCCGGTGCTCGCGCCACCGATTCCCAGGACCGTGCGGTTCGCGGAGGCGAGTGCCTCGGGTGCGTCGGTGCTGGCGGGTCGCAAGAACAAGGGTGCGCTGGCCTATCGAGAGCTGGCCCAGAGCCTGGTGAAGCACTGGAAGAGCGGCAAGGCCATGCCGACCTTCACCCCGCCCGTCGACTGAGTCTTGCCGCGAGCTCCGTCAGTTGCCCGCAATTTCTGCCGTCGGGAGAAAGACCGACGGCCCGGCCGGATTGATCACCAGCCCGGCGTATCCGTCGCGGATGACGGTGTCCATGACCTTCCGTGCGGTTACCGCGACAACGGCATCTGACGATACGTAGCCGATGACCTCGGGTGCGCTGGTGAAGGCCACCAGTGCGAGTGAACCGTTGGGCAGCTGTGTCCGTCGGATCGCTACCTGTCCCGGAACTGTGCGATCGTCGGCACCCAGCAGCATCGGACCGTCTCCACGCAACAGCTGTAGCACCGATTGGCGGTCGGCCTGTCCTTGCGTGACACGCTCAATTGCCTCTCGGACGGGTTCATTGCGTGGATTGCGCAATGCGAAGTCGATTTCGTTTCCGGCTACCGCACACGTTGGGCCTGCGGGATCGATGTAAAGCCACGGATCGCCTTGGCTGCGTATGTATTCCAGCACCGAAGGAGCGGACTGAACTAACGATTGCGTCTGGGTACCGGGTGGGTGGTGCCGAGCGATCTCCTCTTGCCGTGTGTATGCGAACAACGCTCGCCCACCATCAGGGCCGGTGCCACCTCGGATCTGAAGTCGGGCGCCGGTGGGGAAGGGGGAGGGGCCGGCGACGGGTTCGTCTGAGCCTGTTGTGTCCAAAAGAAGTTGGCCGTACATGCATGCGCGTAGTACGTCGTAGACCTGTTGCTCGCCTGGCTGAGCGGCGAATGCCGCAACCGCCCTACGAAGACCTGTGTGGTCGACCAAGTCCATCGTTCCCCCTACTTGCAACCACTCATCCCAGCGCGAAGATTCGTGCTCCGCGCTGCTCTACCACGGTGTTGCCGACGACGGCACTGATGACGGGACTCTTCTCGTCGGCTGGATCACGTTGCACCGCAATGAACTTCCGGAACTCCCCGGTAGTCGTGTTGAAGACGTCGATGCCGCCCTCGACGGGGATCAGTAACTCACCGGCCATTGAGGTGCCCGGCCCCAGGGGCCTTGTGGTGGTGGGCAGCACGAATCGGTAGGCGAGATCGAAGCCGCCGAGCACCAGCACCTGATCACCGGTCCACCAGGTGACCACGTCGCCGGCCTGAGCGGCGGTGTTCGTCGGGCTCACCTCACCCGGCAGGGCCGTCGCGCCGACCCGCATCCCGTGGTCGTCAAAGACCACGAGCTCGTTGCGAGTGCCCGGTAGGTATACGGCCGAGCGGGTGTCGGCCACCGCGAGCACCTTGGCGGCGGAACCGCGTTCCACCCCGGGCAGCGCGGCCGAGTACAGCTCTTCGGGCTTGTCGTTGTCCTTGGGCGTCGGCTTCTGCAGCGTCAGCCGCAAGGTGGGGTCTTGGGGGCAGGTTTCCAGGACGGCGAGCACGCTGGCCCCGACGGCGCCGGACTTCAGCGTGCAGTCCACACGAGGCTGACCGTTCGGATTCAAGGGAGCGACGACTCGTCCGTACTCCAGGGTGCGCACCATGTCCGAACGCCACAGCTCCAGGCGGGTGCTGCCCAGCGCCAGCACGTAGGTGCCGTCCGTCGACAGCGAGACCTTCGGGTCGTTGGCGCTGCTGCGCAGCGGGCCTCGTCGGCCGGTCTGGCCGTCGATCATCGTGACCTGGCCACATCCGCGCGCGTCGCGGTACACCGCGACGGCGTCGTCGATGAAGCCGATCGCGCCGCACAGTTCGAGGTTGCGGCGTGCATAGGACCACAGCTGCGCTCCGGTGATCGGGTCGTGTCCCACGACATCGTGTCCGTCGGCGCTGACGATCGCACCGCTGGCGATCACCGGTCCCTTGGTGGCCCCGCTGGCGGCGGACCACAGTTCGCGCACCGAGTCGGGCACCCGGGTAGCGCTCATCGGGCGTTTGATGTCCCCGGCGGCGGGGTGGCTGACGGTGGCGCGGGCGTCGCTGGTCCACCAGATTGTGGTGCCGGTGACGGCGACCACGACGGCGATCACCGCCGCAGCAATGATGTCGGCCCGGGTGCGGCGCTCCGGTGCGATCACGCCGTGGCGGTGGTCGCAGCGGTTGCGTTGGGACGCCGCCGACGTCGGCGACGGCGCGCGGGAGCGGTCTGATCACCCTCGGTGCTGGCCTCAGCCGCGGGGGCCTCGGCGGCCGAACCGTCCGCAGGCTGGCCGGCCCTGGTACGGCGACGGGCCCGGGTGCGCTTGGGCTTGTCGTCCTCAGTGCGCTCGGCCCGGGGCTCGCGGCGCTTGGGCCCGCCGGAGAACTTCTCCCCGATGGAGCCGGTGACGTCGGCCGGGATGTTCAGCTCGGTGAACAAATGCGGTGAAGTGGAATAGGTTTCGTCCGGATCGGGCACACCGAGGCCGAGCGCCTTGTCGATCAGCTGCCAGCGTGCGATGTCGTCCCAGTCCACAAGGGTGACCGCGATACCGGTGCGCCCGGCGCGACCGGTGCGGCCGATGCGGTGCACGTAGGTCTTGTCGTCCTCGGGGCACTGGTAGTTGATGACGTGGGTGACGTCGTCGATATCGATGCCGCGCGCGGCCACGTCGGTAGCGACCAGCACGCTGATTTCACCGGACCGGAAGGCAGTCAGAGCCTTCTCACGGGCGATCTGTCCGAGGTCGCCGTGCACGGCGCCGACGGCGAAGCCGCGCTCGGCCAGCTCGTCGGAGACCTTCTGTGCGGTCCGCTTGGTGCGGGTGAAGATCATGGTGGCGCCGCGGCCCTCGGCCTGCAGGATGCGGCTGACCAGCTCGATCTTGTCCAGGGCGTGTGCGCGGTATACGAACTGCTCGGTGGAGTCGTGCACCGACGAGGCGTGCGGGTCCTCGGCACGAATATGGGTCGGACGGTTCATGAAGGTGCGGGCCAGGGTGATGATCGGGTCCGGCATGGTGGCCGAGAACAGCATCGACTGACGGCCCGCGTCGGCGGACGGCGCTAGCGCCAGGATGCGCTCGATGTCGGGCAGGAAGCCCAGGTCCAGCATTTCGTCGGCCTCGTCGAGCACCAGCATGGCCAAACCGCCGAGCTGCAAGTGGCCCTGCTGGGCCAGGTCCAGCAGACGCCCGGGTGTCCCGACGACCACGTCGGCTCCGGCGCGCAGCGCCTCGATCTGGGGCTCGTAGGGACGTCCACCGTAGATGGACACGACGGTGAAGTTGCGGTCGCCCGCAGAGAGGTACTTGGAGGCCTTGGTGAGGTCTTCGTAGACCTGGATGCACAGCTCGCGAGTGGGCACCACGACCAGGGCGCGGGGGGTGCCGTTGAGCGGCCGGTCTTCGACGCCGGTGGCGATGCGGTGCAGCAGCGGGACACCGAATGCGTAGGTCTTGCCCATACCGGTGCGGGCCTGACCGATGAGGTCCGATCCGCCCAGGGCGAGGGGGAGGGTGAGCTCCTGAATGGCGAAGGGATGCTCGATTCCGACCTCGCGCAGAGCCCGGACGATCTCGTCGCGGACGCCGAGCTGGGCGAAGGTGTGCTCGATATGACTCATTGTTTGGGTACGTGCCTTTCGTGTTTCGCTCAGCGCGCACGATCGGTAGGCCGGATTCCTAAGATTCCAGGGGGCCGGGCTCGCATCTTGTGGCGAGGGCGGCACGTGCACGCACATTTCCTGTGGGAGAACTCCCTTCAGGGCGTTCGTCCCGCGTCCATGGTAGCGGGTGAGCTGCGATTTTCCGATTCGCCGTGGTTTGCCGCGCGGATCGGTGTTCTGCCGCGAGCGCCCGGCTAGAGTTCCAGACATGACTGCGGACCTCGATCCTCCCGGTGTCAATCAGCTGTTCGCGGTGATCGCGTACGGCGAGATTGCGGCGTTCTACCGGTTGACCGACGAGTCCAAGATGGCACCTGATTTGGCGAGCAAGATCGCCATCGCCAGCATGGCCGCCTCGCAGATGCGCCATTACGAGGCGCTGCGGGATGCGATGGAGGCCAAGGGTGTTGACGTCCTGGCGGCCATGGAGCCGTACGTCAAGACGCTCGAGAACTATCACTCGCTGACGCTGCCGCGCACCTGGTTGGAGGCCATGGTCAAGGCGTACATCGGCGACTCGCTGGCCGCCGACTTCTACGGCGAGGTCGTCGCCTCGCTACCGGGTGAATCGGCGACAGTGCTCAAGTCTGTGCTGGGCACCACGGGGCACTCGGAGTTCGTCATCGCGCAGGTGCGTGAGGCGGTCAAGGACAACGCACAACAGCGCAACCGGCTCACGCTGTGGGGCCGACGGCTGCTCGGTGAGGCCATCACCCAGGCGCAGCATGTGCTGGCCCGGCACGATGAACTCGCCGAGCTGGTGATGTCCGGAGATGCCGGGCTGGGCAACCTCAACGAGTTCTTCGAGCGGCTCCAGGGTGCGCACGCAGAGCGGATGGCTGTCCTGGGCCTGGGTGGCTAGCCGGCTACCTGTGGAACGCGCAGCTAGCGACTTACTTGGCGCAGCGGGCGATGATGCTGTTGTTGTTCTGCACTGCCAGCATCTGGTTCTCGCTGTTGGAGATCGAGCAGTTGACCTGGCTCGCGAAGCTTGTCGCCGTGATCGAGCCGCCGACGATTCCCGGACTCGGGGTCACGATCATCGTCCATGGCAGCGAGGCGCCGAGCACGGTGCGCGTCATGCCGTTGCCATCGGTGTAGGTGATCGTGAGTAGATCGCCCGGTGTCTGGTTACCGGTCACGTAGTAGGCGAACGCCGCAGGCGTGATCGGGCGCTGGCCTTCCGGCGGCAGCATCGGGTTGGACGGCGGCGGCTCGGGCGTCGGTGCCTCGGTGGACGGGGCCGTGCTGGGCGTCTCGGCGGCGGGAGTGGAAGTGACGGTCGTCGTCGACGGCTTCGCCGACGACGTTGCCGATGGTGGCGGAGGTGCAGTGGTGGTCACCGGTGTCAGCGAGGGCACCGGTGTGGTGACCGCGGCCGCAGGCGGCTTGTCTTCGCCACCGCTGAGCACGACAGCCGTCGCGATCACGGCGATCGCGAACACCGCCCCGGCAATAGACGCGACCCATTTCCAGTTGTCGTTGGCACCAGGCGGCCTGTACTCGTAATCCTCGTCAAGTCCCGAGTACTCGGCGTACTGCGGGGTCGTCTCAGAGTTGTACGGATCGTCGTGGGGCTCGTAGCCGCTCGAATACCGAGAATCTCCGCGATAACCGACCATGATCAGCGCTTCCTCTCAGCCCCAAATCAATGTGAAACCTGGTGCTGATGTTACTGCTGTGATTAGCGGGGCGCCGCGATCATGCGAGGTGTGTCGGCTGAAACGGCGTCGGCTAACCTCATCGATACGAGCGCACTGACGCTCAGCGACTGGAAAGGTGTCCTGGTGGAGATCAAGATCGGTGTCACAGATAGCCCGCGCGAGCTGGTCATTTCTAGCGATCAGACCCCGGCTGACGTCGAAAAGGTCGTGTCGGCGGCGCTGTCCAAGGAGTCGGATGTGCTCAACCTCACCGACCAGAAGGGTCGCAAGTATCTGATCTCCGCCGCCCGGATCGCCTACGTGGAGATCGGTGTCGCCGACGCGCGTCGCGTCGGCTTCTCAAGCTAAGCCCCTGGTGGCTTCGCTCGACCCCGTCGGCAGCTAGCCGTGCGACTGCAACGGAACGTGTGAGAGCCCGCCCCAGGCGAATCCGACGGTGGCGTTGACCGCGTCGTCCTTGGAGATGGGCTTCTCGTTGTCCAGCCAGTAGCGCGCGCTGACTTGGCTGATCCCGACGAGGCCGACGGCGACCATGCGGGCGTGGTGCGGGTCGAGCCCGGAATCGTGGCTGACGAGGTCGAACACCGCGTCGGTACAAGCGCTGATGGCACCCTCGACGCGTTCGGTCACCTGCGGGACGCCCACTAGGTCGTTCTCGAAGATCAGCCGGTAGCCCTGGCTGTCGTGCTCGACGAAGTCGAAGAACGCCATCACCGCGGCACGCAGCCGCTGACGGTTGTCGGTGGTGGTGCGCAGCGCTTGCCGCACGCTGGAGACCAGGTTGTCGGCGTGCTTGTGCAGCACCGCCAGGTACAGCTCCAGCTTGCTTGGAAAGTGTTGGTACAGAACGGGCTTGCTTACGCCCGCGCGTTCGGCGATTTCGTCCATGCCGGCGGCGTGATAGCCGCGGTCGACGAATATCTCACTGGCAGAGCCGACCAGCTGCCCGCGCCGCTCATCGCGCGGCAGCCGCCCGCCGCGGCGGGTGTTTCCCTGAGTTGAATCCTGCGTCGCCACCGTCGAGTTCACCGTGCCTCGACGCCCGGCCAGATTCGCAAGATCACGCATGTCCTTATCCTCTGCGCGCACACAACTCGATAGTCGCCTACGCCATCTCACTCAAGCGGGCATTCAATCCGCTTGAACCCGAACTACAGACAGTACTCCTGGCACCCGGCGGCGTGCCCGAGGCGTGATGGCTTGTTGCTATGCCATTCTTGCTCGGTGACCTACGACCGGCACCAATGGGCGCATAATCGTAGGTCCATGCCAGAAACAATTACCGAAGGTCTTCGCGCAAGCGGCTCATCCATGAGTCGACTCCCTGTGCAGGAGTCCTCCGAACGTTACGAGCCACTGCGCGCCCAGCGTGATCCGCTCGCCGAGGGGAGCGGACGTATCCGCTCCGATCGGCGCGATCGCGACCGTTGGCGCAAGCAGACGTGGCTCGGCCGCTTCATCTCCACCTATGGATGGCGTGCCTATGCCATTCCGTTGCTGGTGGGGTTGACCGTTTTCGTCGGATATCAGACCGTCACGCAGCGCGAACACTCGCACGCAGGTACCGGCCCCAACGAACCCGTCGCCGACCCGCCGTCGATCGGGGCGCTCGGGGACGCGATCATCGGCGCCCCGCCCAAGGGCCTCACGCAATTCGATGCGAGCCTGCCCGATGGCGTGCTGCCGGAAGGGGAGCCCTTCACCGCCCAGGGCGCCCGGACGTGGCATGTGGTGCCCGGAGCGACCGCCCAGGTGGGGCAGGGCGCTGCGAAGGTCTTCTCCTACACCATCGAGGTGGAGGACGGCGTCGACACCATGGGTTTCGGGGGTGATGAGGCCTTCGCGCGCTTGGTGACTCAAACCCTGGCCAGCCCCAAAAGCTGGACGCACAATCCACAATTCGGATTCATCCGGATCGACTCCGGTACACCCGATTTCCGTATCTCCCTGACTTCGCCGGACACGGTGCGCGAGGGATGTGGATACGAGATTCAGCTCGAATCCTCCTGCTACAACCCCAGATACGGGGAGAACGGCGAGCAACGCGTCTTCATCAACGAGGCACGCTGGGTGCGGGGAGCCGTCCCGTTCCAGGGTGATATCACGTCTTACCGCCAATACGTGATCAACCACGAAGTGGGACACGCCATCGGGTACCGGAGCCACGAGCCCTGCGAGCAGGACCAGCAGCTGGCGCCGGTGATGATGCAGCAGACGTTCAGCGTCAGCAATGACGTCGCGGCGAAGTTCGATCCCGACTCGATCAAGCCCGACGGCAAGACGTGCCGGACCAACCCCTGGCCGTATCCGATTCCGTAGGCACCGGTCTGACTCCGGGAAGGGTTGGCATCCCGATACTGTTGATGTAGCTGTAGCCCTCTCAGGCAGCCCTGAGGAACCCGAATTACAGGAGTCACGGTGCCCACATTGCCGCCGTTGGTCAGCCCCGCCGCGGATCTGACTCGCGAAGAAGTCGCCCGGTACAGCCGGCATCTGATCATTCCCGACCTGGGTGTGGACGGGCAGAAACGCCTGAAAAACGCCAAGGTGCTCGTCATCGGCGCCGGTGGCTTGGGTTCCCCGACACTGCTATATCTGGCGGCCGCGGGCGTCGGCACCATCGGCATCGTCGAGTTCGACGTCGTCGACGAGTCCAACCTGCAGCGCCAAATCATTCACGGTCAGTCCGATATCGGCAGGTCGAAGGCGCAGAGCGCCCGCGATTCGGTGCTGGAGATCAACCCGCTCATCGAGGTGCGGCTGCATGAGCTGCGGCTGGAGCCCGACAACGCGGTCAACCTGTTCGCGCAGTACGACCTGATCCTGGACGGCACCGACAACTTCGCCACGCGCTATCTGGTGAACGATGCCGCGGTGCTGGCGCACAAGCCCTATGTGTGGGGCTCCATCTACCGCTTCGAGGGGCAGGTCTCCGTCTTCTGGGAAGACGCGCCCGACGGGCTAGGCCTGAATTACCGCGATCTGTACCCCGAGCCGCCGCCTCCAGGCATGGTGCCGTCCTGCGCCGAGGGTGGCGTGCTCGGCATCCTGTGCGCCTCCATCGCCTCGGTGATGGGTACCGAGGCGATCAAGCTGATCACCGGCATCGGCGAGACGCTGCTCGGGCGGCTCATGGTGTACGACGCGCTCGACATGACGTACCGGACCATCAAGATCCGCAAGGACCCGGCCACGCCCAAGATCACCGAGCTGATCGACTACGACGCATTCTGCGGGGTGATCAGCGACGAGGCCTCCGCCGCGGTCGCTGATTCCACCATTACCCCGCGTGAACTGCGGGAACTGCTGGACGCGGATAAGAAGGTGGCCCTCATCGACGTGCGTGAACCCGTCGAATGGGACATCGTTCACATCGACGGTGCCGAGCTGGTGCCCAAGTCGACACTGGAGTCCGGAGACGGGCTCGCCAAGCTGCCGCAGGACCGTCAGGCGGTGCTGTACTGCAAGACGGGTATTCGGTCGGCAGAGGCGCTTGTGGCCGTGAAGAAGGCGGGTTTCGCCGATGCGGTGCACCTGCAGGGTGGCATCGCGGCCTGGGCCAAACAGGTCGACCCCGACATGGTCATGTACTGACCGACTGGGCACCAGCAACAGCCAGATGTGACGGACGTGCCACCTGTGACCGCCGACACGAACGCCGAGCGAACACAACCCAGTTCATTGCAGGCGGTAACGTATCCCGCGTGACTGTGGACCGCCCACCCGAGCACGTGCTCGCGACTTACGGGCTCAGCGGCGTCAAGCCAGTCCAGCTCGGCCCCACGTGGGAGGGCGGCTGGCGCTGCGGTGAAGTGGTGTTGTCCCTGGTAGCGGACCATGCGCGCGCCGCATGGTCGGCCAAGGTGCGCGATACCTTGTTCGTCGACGGGGTGCGGCTGGCCCGGCCGGTGCGCTCCACCGACGGGCGTTATGTCGTATCGGGTTGGCGCGCGGACACATTCGTCGCCGGTGCGCCCGAGCCCCGGCACGACGAAGTGGTCTCGCTGTCGGTGCGCCTGCACGAGGCGACCTCGAAGCTGGAACGTCCCCGTTTCCTCACCCAGCCGCCGGTGGCGCCCTGGGCGGACGTCGACGTGTTCATCGCGGCCGACCGTGCAGCATGGGAAGACCGGCCGCTGCAGTCCTGGCCCTCGGCGGCGCGGGTATCACCCGGCTCTCCGGACGGCCAGCGCTCCATCGACCTGATCAACCAATTGGCGAGCCTGCGCAGGCCCACCAAGAGCCCGCCGCAGCTGGTGCACGGCGACTTGTACGGCACTGTGCTTTTCGCGGGTGCCGCCGCGCCCGGCATCACCGACATCACGCCGTATTGGCGGCCCGCGTCCTGGGCGGCCGGCGTCGCCGTGGTGGATGCGCTGTCGTGGGGCGATGCGGACGACGGCCTCATCGAGCGGTGGGCAACCCTGCCGGAGTGGCCCCAGATGTTGTTGCGGGCGTTGATCTTCCGACTCGCTGTACATGCCCTGCATCCGCGTTCCTCGGCACAGTCTTTCCCGGGATTGGCGCGGACCGCGGCCCTGGTGCGACTCACGTTGTAACGCGCGTCACTTTTCTGTCCGAATGTGACGCGACCCGATTCTCACCGTCACATGACAGACTCGTGTGAGCGAGATGTGATGGCTCGGTCATCGCCAGCAGCGCCGCTGCAACAAGAATTTTCTACCTTGCTGTCATGGCGAATAACACGGCAGCAGCCCCAATTGCACGGCGCGGACGCTGGATTGAGAACTGGGATCCCGAGGACGTCGCCGCCTGGGAGAACGGTGGCGCGAAAGTCGCGCGGCGCAACCTGATCTGGTCCGTCGTGGCCGAACACGTCGGGTTCTCGGTGTGGTCCATCTGGTCGGTGATGGTTCTGTTCATGCCGCAGAACGTCTATCACATCGACGCTGCCGGAAAATTCTTCCTGGTGGCCATGCCGACCCTGGTGGGCGCGGTGCTGCGCTTGCCCTACACCTTCGCCACCGCATGGTTCGGCGGTCGCAACTGGACCATCTTCAGTGCGCTGGTGTTGGCCGTACCCACCGCGCTGACGCTGTACTTCATGGGGCACCCCGAGACCTCCTACACGACGTTCATGATCGTGGCCGCGGTCGCCGGGTTCGGTGGCGGAAACTTCGCGTCCTCGATGACCAATATCAATGCCTTTTACCCGCAACGGTTCAAGGGCTGGGCGCTCGGTCTCAACGCGGGGGGCGGAAACATCGGTGTCCCGGTGATCCAGGTCATCGGCCTGCTGGTCATAGCCACCGCCGGAAACCGCTCACCGCACTGGGTGGCCGCCATCTACCTGGTGCTGATCGCCTTCGCGGCCGTGGGTGCGGCGCTGTTCATGGACAACCTGGCGAACCAGAAGACCGACGGACGCTCGCTCATCGACGTGATGAAGTACCGCGACTCGTGGATCATCGCCTTCCTGTATATCGGCACCTTCGGTTCCTTTATCGGATTCAGCTTCGCGTTCGGTCAGGTGCTGCAGCTGAACTTCCTTGCCGGGCTGGCCAACAGCGGCCTGACTCCGGCGCAGGCGGCGGCACAGGCCTCGCTGCACGCCGCGCAGATCGCATTCATCGGACCGCTGTTGGGCTCGCTCGCGCGGCCTATCGGCGGCTGGCTGTCGGACCGTACCGGCGGCGGCGAGATCTCCCTGTACGCCTTCATCGCGATGATCTTCGGTGCGGGGATCCTGGTGACCGCGGGCACCATCGACGACCGTGCGACCGGTGCGCCCTCCGGCGCCATCATGAGCGCGTATGTCATCGGATTCATCATCTTGTTCGTGGTCTCCGGAATCGGCAATGGCTCGGTGTACAAGATGATTCCGTCGATCTTCGCGGCCAAGGCGCGCAGTGCCGGACACGATGAGAGCTGGTCGCGCACCATGTCGGGTGCCCTGATCGGTGTGGCCGGGG
This sequence comes from Mycobacteroides saopaulense, assembly GCF_001456355.1. Lineage (NCBI taxonomy): Bacteria > Bacillati > Actinomycetota > Actinomycetes > Mycobacteriales > Mycobacteriaceae > Mycobacteroides > Mycobacteroides saopaulense. The sequence goes on along the minus strand of NZ_CP010271.1, from coordinate 3,304,159 downwards.
CCATCGGTGCGCTGGGCGGCGTCGCCATCAACCTGGTGCTCCGCGCCTCCTACCTCAGCGCCGCCAAGTCGGCCACCATGGCGTTCTGGGTCTTCCTGGCCTTCTACGTCGTGTGCGCCGCCGTCACCTGGTACGCGTACGTGCGGCGCCCGGTGGGCATATCCGTTCCGGCCGTCTCCAGCTCTAAAAACGAAGTGGCGGTGTAAAACTCATGAACAAGAAGGTTGTCGTCATCGGCCACGGGATGGTCGGTCACCGATTCGTCCAGGTGCTGCGCGAGCGCGATGCCACCGATCAGTGGCAGATCACCGTTCTCGGTGAGGAAGTCGACGCCGCGTACGACAGGGTGGCACTGTCGTCATACATCGACAGCTGGGACCGGGACACGTTGGCGCTCACCGGAAACGACTACGCCGACGACCCGATGGTGACCCTTCATCTCGGGGACCGGGTGGTCGGCGTCGACCGGGCGGCTCAGACGGTCACCACCGAGGCCGGCATCGTGCTGGACTATGACGCGCTCGTCATGGCCACCGGCTCGTATCCGTTCGTGCCGCCGGTACCCGGAGGCGACGCCGAGGGCTGCTTCGTCTACCGCACCATGGACGACCTCGACGCCATCAAGGCCGCCGCGGACAAGTCGCCCGGCAGCGCGGGCGTCGTCATCGGTGGCGGGTTACTCGGGCTGGAGGCCGCGAATGCGTTGCGCCTCATGGGGTTGGCACCGCACGTCGTGGAGCTCAACCCGCGGCTCATGCACCTGCAGGTCGACGAGGGCGGTGGCGCTCTGCTGAATCGCCTGGTGACCGATCTCGGGCTGACGGTGCACACCAGCGTCTCCACGAAGGCCATCGAGACGACCGAGGACGGGACGCTCTCCATCGAACTGTCGGACGGGTCGACGATCGACGCTTCGGTGCTGGTGTTCTCGGCGGGTATCCGGCCGCGCGATGAACTGGCCCGTGAATGTGGACTGGAACTGGCCGAGCGTGGTGGCATCTTCACCGATATCGGCTGCCAGACCAGCGATCTGCACATCTATGCGATCGGCGAAGTGGCCGCCATCGAGGGTCGCTGCTACGGGCTTGTCGCACCCGGGTACACCACCGCCGAGATCGTCGCGGACCGGCTGCTCGGTGGCAGTGCCGAATTCCCTGGTGCCGATCTGTCCACCAAGCTCAAGCTGCTCGGTGTGGATGTCGCCAGCTTCGGTGACGCACACGCCACCGCCGAGGGCGCCCTGGAGGTCGTTTTCAACGATGCCACCAAGGGCACCTACGCCAAACTCGTGGTCTCCGACGATGCGCGAACCTTGTTGGGCGGCATCCTCGTCGGCGATGCCAGTGCCTACGGCACCTTGCGGCCCATGCTCGGCCGGGAGCTGCCCGCGGATCCGGCCTCGCTGATCACGCCTGCCGGTGCGGAAATCGGAGTGGGTGCGCTGCCCGATGACGCGCAGATTTGCTCGTGCAACGCGGTCACCAAGGGCGCCATCTGCAGTGCCATCTGTGACGGCGCCACCGACGTGCCCGCCCTCAAGGCGGCTACCTGCGCCGGAACATCCTGCGGTAGCTGCATTCCCATGCTCAAGCAGATTCTCGCCGCCCAGGGCGTCGAGCAGTCCAAGGCCCTGTGTGAGCATTTCACCCAATCGCGTGCCGAACTGTTCCAGGTGGTTCAGGTGACCGGCATCCGGACCTTCTCCGAGCTGATCGCCAAGCACGGCAGCGGAACCGGCTGCGATATCTGCAAGCCCACCGTCGCGTCCATTCTGGCCTCGACATCCAGCGACCACATCCTGGAAGGGGAGCAGGCCGCCCTACAGGACACCAACGACCACTTCCTGGCCAACATGCAGAAGAACGGCACCTATTCGGTGGTGCCGCGGCTCCCGGGCGGCGAGGTGACCCCGGAGAAGCTCATCGTGATCGGGGAAGTGGCCAAGGAATTCGGGCTGTACACCAAGATCACCGGTGGTCAGCGCATCGACTTGTTCGGTGCCCGCGTCGAACAGCTCCCGCTGATCTGGAAGCGACTCATCGATGCCGGCATGGAATCCGGTCAGGCCTACGGCAAGTCGCTGCGCACCGTGAAGAGCTGCGTGGGATCGACCTGGTGCCGGTACGGGGTTCAGGACTCGGTGGGAATGGCTGTCGAGCTTGAATTGCGTTACCGCGGACTACGTTCCCCGCACAAGCTCAAAATGGGTGTGTCCGGTTGTGCGCGAGAGTGCGCCGAAGCCCGGGGCAAGGACGTCGGCGTCATCGCCACCGAGAACGGCTGGAACCTGTACGTGGGAGGCAACGGTGGCGCGACTCCCGCGCACGCCAAACTGCTTGCCGGTGACTTGGACTCGGAGACGCTGATCAAGTACATCGACCGGTACTTGATGTTCTACATCCGTACCGCGGACCGGCTGCAGCGCACCGCGCCCTGGCAGGAAGCCATTGAGGGCGGCCTGGATCACATCCGTGCGGTGGTGTGCGAGGACTCGCTGGGCATTGCCGACGAGCTGGAAGCGGCGATGGCGCGTCATGTCGAGGGATACCAGGACGAGTGGGCGGCTGTTCTGGCGGATCAGGACAAGCTGCGCCGGTTCGTGTCGTTTGTGAACGCGCCCGACGAGCTCGACTCGACCATCGCGTTCGACGAGAGCGGACCGCGGAAGGTGCCCGTGCTGCTGGGCACACCGGGATTCCGGTCCGCCACCGAGCCCGCAACATGAGGCACAGGCGGCGGTAATACCGGGGTAACACAACCCCGGTAGACATGACACAACACAACGAGAAGAAAGGCCGGAGATGACAATCCTGGACGCTCGCCCCCGAATGAGGCGGTACCAGTACGTGTGGTCAACGGTCTGTGCGGTGGATTCGCTCACCCCGGGCCGGGGTGTTGCGGTGCTTCTCCCGGACGACGTGCAGGCCGCGCTGTTCCTGCTGCCCAATGGGGAGCTGTTCGCGGTCGGTAACATCGATCCATACGGCCAGGCCGCCGTCATGTCGCGCGGTTTGACCGGTGACCGTGGCGGAGAGCCGACGGTGGCGTCGCCGCTGCTCAAGCAGGTCTTCTCGCTTATTGACGGGCGTTGCCTCGATGATGCGTCGCGCCGGTTACCAGTCTTCGAGGTGCGGGTGATCAATGGAAACGTCGAAATCGGAATGCTCAGAAGCCGACACCGCAACGCGGTTGCCGCGTAGCGAGCAAGAACGTCGGCTCGACGGGTTCACCATCGGTGTCACGGCTGCGCGCCGGGCGGAGGAATTGATCGCGCTCTTGGAGCGCCGAGGGGCTGCCGTCGTGCATGCCGCGGCAATCCGGATCATCCCGTTGGCCGATGACGCCGAGTTGCGGCAGGCAACTGAACTCGTCATCGCCAGCCCGCCGGATCTGACGGTGGCCACCACCGGTATAGGCTTCCGCGGCTGGATCGAGGCCGCCGACGAATGGGGTGTGGCCGACAGTCTCAAGTCCGCATTGGAATCCGGGCGTCTGGTGGCTCGAGGGCCAAAGGCCACCGGGGCAATCCGCCAAGCGGGGCTGCGCGAAGAGTGGTCGCCCGCATCGGAGTCGTCTGCGGAAGTTCTGGATCGCCTGCTCGAAGAGGGTGTCGAGAGCCGGCGCATCGCCGTGCAACTGCACGGTGCCGCCACCGAGTGGGAACCCATCGCCGATCTGTGTGAGGCGCTGACAATCGCTGGCGCGCAGGTGATCCGGGTGCCAGTGTACCGCTGGGAACCGCCCGAGGATCAGCGGCCGATGGACCGCATGATCTCCATGGCCATCAACGCGGAGCTCGACGGCATAAGCTTCACGAGTGCACCCGCGGTCGCCTCGATGCTGGGTCGCGCCAAGGCAACCGGTCGATTGGACGAGCTGCTGGCGGCCTTCCGGGCCAGGGTGGCGCCGCTGTGCGTCGGGCCGGTGACGGCCGCGCCGCTGGAGGTGCTGGGCGTTCCGACAACGCAGCCCGAAAGGGCCCGGCTCGGAGCGCTGGCCAGGCACATTGCCGACGAACTGACAAGGCGGGCACCGCGTTTCCACGCCGGTGGTCATATCGTCAGCGTGCGTAGCTGTGGAATTGCCGTCGACGGGGAGACGCGGCAGATCTCCCCGGCGGGAATGGCTTTGATGAAGCGGATGATGGTGCGCCCCGGTCAGGTGGTGTCGCGCGAGGACCTATTGGCAGCGTTGCCGGGCGGTGGGGACGACACACATGCCGTCGAGACGGCGATGACCCGGCTGCGTGCGGCGCTCGGCGCGCCGAAAGTGATTCAGACAGTGGTCAAGCGGGGCTACCGGTTGGCGATCGATCCGACCACGATTGGGGAATGTCATGGCTGAGCTGGTATTGGTGGCCCATGGAACCCGTTCGGCGGCCGGTGTCGAGAACATCGCGGCGCTCGCCGAAGCGGTGTCCCGGTGTGTCGGTTCGGTGCGCACCGCGTTCGTCGACGTGCTGGGGCCGACCCCCTCTGAGGTGCTGGCGACGATCGATGGTCCCGCGGTGCTGCTTCCGGCCTTCCTGGCATCGGGATACCATGTGCACCACGATATTCCGCATCACGTCGAGGTGAGCGGGCATCCGGAGGTTGCCGTTACGCAAGCATTGGGACCAGATCCGGTACTGGCCACGGTCATGGCGGAACGTCTGCGCGAGGCGGGCTGGCGCCGTGGTGATGCGGTGGTACTCGCCGCGGCGGGATCCTCGGATTCTCGTGCCCGCCAGGAGGTTCATACCGCGGCCAGCATGCTGGCACGCCACACCGGTCCGGTGAAGGTGGGCTACATCGCGACAGGGGAACCTCGGGTAGCCGACGTGGTCAGCCAATCGCGGGCGGCGGGTCGGCGCGTCTTCATAGCGTCATATCTATTGGCGCAAGGGCTGTTTCAGCAGCGCCTTGCCGAGTGCGGCGCCGACGGCGTGGCGCAACCGCTGGGCGTGCACCCGGAGATCGTGAATCTGCTGGTGCGGCGCTTCGCCTCGGCCGCGGTGGTGGCGGGCGATCTAGAAGCAGTGGCGGACTTCGCGTAGCGCGATTCTCCCGTCCACGGCCAGCACGCCTTCGGCCCGGAGCAGCTCGAGCTGACGGGTCCGGATGTGCGGTGCGGGCCGCCCACTGGCGCCGATAACGCGGTGCCAGGGCAGGTCGGCAGAGTCGGTGCGCATGATCCATCCGACGATCCGTGCGCTGGAAAGACCTGCCGCTTCGGCGATATCGCCGTACGTGGCCACCCGTCCGGCAGGTATGGACGCGACCAGTGAGCGCACCTGCTCGACCTGTTCCTCGGTGACGGAGGCCATGATCACTCCAGGTGTGACCGTATCGCGGCGGCGGTCTCGACGGGCCGCGACTGGGACACCATGTGATCGCAGTCGATGTCGACCAGCTCGAACCGGTCTCCCAGCGCCTCCCGGAGTGCGTCGAGGAGTTCGGGCGTCACGTAGGGCGGCGTGGTTCTGGTGGCGCGCAGCAACGTGACGCGGATGATGTTGGTCGGTAAAGCGATATCACGCGCCAGTTCGCTCCACGCGGTGACCACCGCGGGCAGATTCATCCGCCAGCCCCACCGGCCGTTGGGCAGCAAGATCAGGTGCTCGTCGAGTTCGGTCTCGATGACGCCATCCGGGACGTCCGACCACGCCCCGGCCACCTTGTCCGATTTGGCCTCTGCGCGGTCGGTGTAGTCCGGATAGGCCACCATCTGATCGGCGATCTGCCGCATCCAGTCGCCGTCCAGTCCGATCGCCGGATCCAGGAGTACGAGCGACTTGACGAGGTCGGGTCTGCGCGCCGCCAGGCGCAGCGCGGTGGCGCCGCCGAACGAGTGCGCCACCACCACGATGGGGCCCGTTTGTGCCTCGTCGAGCACAGCCGCCACCGCATCGGCGTGCGCTTCCAACGACCACGGCGCGGTCGCGGGGGAGTGCCCGTGCCCCAGCAAGTCCGGTGCCAGGACAGAGACGTCGGCAAGGTGTTCGTCCAACAACGGCGCCCAGCGCCTGCCGTGTCCGGTAAGACCGTGCAACGCCAACAGACGTGCGGGTTGATCGGGGCCGTATCGGTGCGTCTTCAGCGTCGGTGTCACCCGAGGAATCCTGCCACGATCCCGGCCGCATCTGGGATGGAGACCCAGGTCAGATCCGCTTGTCGGACCTTCATGCTGTGATCTGCACATGCCGACGCCGACCGCTTCGACCCGCTCCTGGGACGGCGCCGCGGCAGAACTACTGGATCCGACCCGCCAGGGCAGATTCGTGGTGCTGGGCGGTAGCGGAACCGGTAAGACGAGTCTGCTGGTCGATATCGTGGCGGCCCGTACGGCTACCGGTGCGAGCCCGGAGTCGATTCTTGTGCTCACGGGCTCGAACCGGGCGAGCGCCGATCTGCGCAGCCGGATTTCGGCCGCGGTGTTCGAGCGGCGCGCTGCCGTCGCCATCCGCGAACCCATGGTTCGCACCGTGCATTCGTACGCCTTCTCCGTGCTCGCGGCCCACGCGGCGCGTCAGGGTAATCCGCCGCCGCGCCTCATTACCGCTGCCGAGCAGGACAGCATTGTGCGGGAACTGTTGTGCGGCGATGCCGAAGACAATGGCGGTTCGTGGCCGGCGTCGTTGCGGCCGGCGTTGACGACGGCCGGTTTCGCCACCGGCGTCCGCGATCTGATGGCGCGCTGCACCGAGCGTGGCGTCGATCCCAAGGAGCTGCGTGCCATCGGGCGACGCCACAATCGTCCGGAATGGGTTGCAGTCGCCGACCTGGCCCGGCAATACGAGGAGGTCATGCTGCTGCGCTCGGCGGTCGGAATGGCCGCTCCGCAGGCCACAGTGCCTGCACTGGGCGCTGCGGAGCTGGTCGGTTCTGTGCTGGAAACCTTCGCTGTTGAGCCGGGAATTCTTGCGGCGGAACGCGACCGAATCGATCTGCTTCTCGTCGACGATTCCCAGCATCTTGACCCGCAGGCGGCGCTGTTGGTACGGCTGCTGGCGGTGGGTGCCTCGCTGTCGGTGTTCAACGGTGACCCCAACCAAAGTGTGTTCGGTTTCCGCGGTGCCGACACACAGCTACTGACGCCCAGCGCCGACAGTGGAGTCACGACAATCGAGCTCGGCGGTTCGCACCGCTGCGCGGCGCCGATTGCCGAACTCGCGAACGCGGTGGCGGCGCGGCTGCCCGGGAGTTCGCCGGCGCGCACGATCTCCGGAGTCGACAACGCTGCGGCCGCCGTTCGTCTGGCCGCGGTGCCCACGGAAACCGCCGAAGCGTCGCTGGTCGTGGATCTCTTGCGTCGCTCTCATTTGATCGATGACGTGCCGTGGTCGCAGATGGCGGTCATCGTCCGGTCGGTGCGGCGCAGTGGTGCAGCCCTGCGCCGTGCCCTGCAGTCGGCGGGTGTTCCTGTGCACGCTGAGTCGTACGACGGGCCCGTCGCCTCCGTCCCGGCGGTGCACGCCCTGCTGCTGGCGGTCTCTGCCGCCCAGGGCGGTTTGAGCGACGAGGATGCCGTGACCTTGGTGACGGGACCGCTCGGTCGGGTGGACCCGGTGGCACTCAGGCGGTTACGCCGCCAATTGCTGCGTGCCGAGGAGGCTCGGGGTGGGGCTGGCGGCAGCGCAGAGCTGCTGCGTGCCGTGCTCGTCGGTGCCGCGGAGACGCCTCTGGCGGCACTCACCGACATCCAGGCAGCTCCACTGCGGCGGGTACGCGCGGTAATCGCTGCCGCTCGCGAGGCCATCGCATCGGGAGCCGGCGTCCTCGACGTGCTGTGGTCCGCGTGGACTCGCTCGGGTCTGCAGCGACGCTGGGATGGACTGTCTCAACGCGGGGGCCCGCTGGGTGCTCAGGCTGACCGGGATCTGGACGCGGTGTCCGCGCTGTTCGATCTCGCTTCCGAACACCTAGCGCGCACACCGGGTATCGGCGTGGCCGGTCTGATCGACCACATTCGCTCGCTCGCGCTCGCGGGTCAGCGCGCGAGGCGGCGTGAGCCCGATGCGGTTTCCATCGTCAGTGCGCACGCGGCGGTGGGCCGTCAGTGGGACGTCGTCGCGATCCCCGGCGTGCAGGAAGGGCTGTGGCCGAACACCGCGGTGCGGGGCGGCGTACTGCGCACCCAAGAGCTGATGGACGTGCTGGCCGGGATCGAGCACGCCGCCCACGTCGACGGCTCTGCGGTGGCACTTGCCGAGGAACGCCGGCTCCTGCTGCTCGCGGTGGGCAGGGCGGCTCGCCGGGTGCTGATCACCGCAGTCGACAACGAGAATGCCGAGATGGGTGGCGGCCCGGCGATGCCCTCCCGTTTCCTCACCGAACTCATGGTCGCCCACCCGGAATGGGTGATGCCCGAATACCGCTCGGGCACATCGCAGGCTCGGACGCTGACCGCCGCGAACCTCGTCGGAGAGCTGCGGGCCGTCGTCACCGCTGCGGACGGCACGGTGAGCGAAGCCCGTCGCAGTGTCGCGGCCCGGCAGTTGGCCCGGCTGGCCGCCGCCGGTGTCCCCGGCGCCGATCCGGAGTCTTGGTACGGGCTTGCCGATGTGAGCAGCGAGCATGCGCTGTGGCAGGCCGGGGACGGCCCTGTCCGTCTGTCACCGTCCAATGTCGAGACGCTCATGGCTTGCCCGCTGCGCTGGCTGCTGGAGCGGCACGGCGGCACCGATCTCACCGATCCGCGCAGAGCGCTCGGCACGCTGGTGCATGAGCTTGTCGGTGTGCATGCGGCGGATCCGGATGCGATGTACCGCGAACTCGACAAGGCATGGGAATCAATGCCGTTCGAGTCGCGGTGGTATGCGCGTAACGAGCTGCGTCGGCATCGGGAACTGTTGGAGGCCTTCACCACCTGGCGCGTGGCCACCCGCGGTGAACTCACCGAGGTCGGCCGTGAGATCGGTGTCGACGGGGTCCTCACTCATGCGGAGTATCCGCAGGTGCGGCTGGTGGGTCGGATCGACCGCCTGGAACGCGATGCCGAGGGGCGTCCCGTTGTCGTCGACATCAAGACCGGGAAAAGCCCTGCCACCAAAGACGATGCGCAACAGCATGCTCAGCTCGCCACCTACCAGATCGCGGCCGCCGAGGGGCTTGTCGAGGGGCAACCGGCGGGGGAACCCGGTGGCGGCCGTCTGGTGTACATCGCCAAGCCCAATCTCGATGACGGCGCCACGCAACGCCACCAGGATCCGTTGACCCCGGCCGCGCAGGACGCCTGGCGCCAGAGCATCCATGCCGCCGCGGTGAGCACTCAAGGGCCGATGTTCGTCGCCCGAGTCAACGAGGGGTGCGGGCACTGCCCGCTGCGGGCGTGCTGCCCCGCGCAGGCCGATGGCCAGGCGGTGTGCCGATCATGAGTACTTACTCTCCGGCCGAATTATCTAGGGTGTTAGGGCTTTTCGAGCCCACCGATGAGCAGGCTGCCGTCATCGGTGCGCCGCCGGGGCCGATGGTGGTGATCGCTGGTGCCGGTGCGGGTAAGACCGAGACCATGGCCGCCCGGGTGGTGTGGCTGGTGGCCAACGGATATGCCACGCCCGGCCAGGTGCTCGGACTGACCTTCACCCGCAAGGCCGCGAGCCAGTTGTTGCGCCGTGTCCGGTCGCGGCTGGCGCGCCTCGCCGGAAGTGGGATCTTGGGCCCCGTTGGTGCCGATGAGCCCGATCCCGTCATTGCGACTTATCACGCTTACGCCGGAACATTGCTGCGCGAGCACGGCCTGCTGTTGCCCATCGAACCCAACGCACGGCTGCTGACCGAAACGCAGCTGTGGCAGATGGCTTTCCGGCTGGTCTGTGATTTTGACGGTGATCTGGACACCGAGAAGACACCCGGGGCCGTCACCGCTCAGGTATTGGCACTGGCCGGCCAGCTGTCCGAACACCTGGTGGACACCGCCGACCTGCTGTCCTCGCACGGTGAGTTGGAGCAGCTGATTCACACCCTGCCTCCCGGTCCCCATCAGCGCGGGGGCCAGCCCAGCGCCTGGCTGTTACGGCTGGTCGAAACGCAGAGGGAGCGAACACAGCTCGTGGTGATCGTGGAGCAGTTGATTCGACTGATGCGCGCTCGCGGCGTCCTCGATTTCGGAGCGCAGATGTCGCTGTCGGCGCGCCTGGCCGCCGACCACCCCGTTGTCGGGCAGACGCAGCGCGATCGCTATCGGGTGGTGCTGCTCGACGAGTACCAGGACACCGGTCACGCCCAACGCATCTTGTTGTCATCGTTGTTCGGGCGAGGCATCGATCCCGAGCTGGCCTTGACCGCGGTCGGCGACCCCATCCAATCCATCTACGGTTGGCGCGGTGCATCGGCGACCAATCTGCCCCGGTTCACCACCGACTTTCCGCTCCCGGACGGATCACCGGCGCCGACAAGGGAACTGCGTACCAGCTGGCGTAACCCACCCGAGGCCCTGCACCTGGCCAACGCCGTGTCGGAGGAGGCCCGCCGGCGTTCGGTGGCGGTGCGGCCCCTGCGCCCCAGGCCGGATGCTGTGCCGGGGCACATCGCCTGTGCATTGCTCGGTGACATCGCTGCCGAACGCGAATGGGTCGCAGCGCAATTGGCTTCGGTATACGAAGACGCGCGCCGTGACGGAAATCGCCCAGCGTCTTCTGCGGTGCTGGTCAGGCGCAACAGCGATGCGGCCCCCATGGCGGAGGCTCTTGCCGCGCGCGGTGTTCCGGTCGAAGTGGTCGGACTGACGGGCCTGCTGGGCTTGCCGGAGGTCGCCGATACCGTGGCGATGCTGCGCCTCGTCGCGGACCCGACGGCAGGTCCCGCCGCGTTGCGGGTATTGACCGGGCCGCGGTGGCGCCTGGGCGCGCATGATCTGGCGGTGCTGTGGCGGCGCGCGACGGCATTCGGTCGCGGCGGCTCCGCGGCTATCGACGAGGGCTTGGGGGAAGAAGCCGACATTCCGTGCCTGGCCGATGCCATCAGCGATCCCGGTGCACCCGACGAGTATTCGCCGCAGGGCTGGACACGCCTGTCTGCACTGCGCCGGGAGCTGTCCGCATTGCGTGGTCGGCTCGGTATGCCGCTCACCGATCTGATCGCCGAGGTGCAGCGAGTGTTGGCACTTGACGTCGAGCTTGTCGCCGGACGGCGCACGGACGGCCTGGACCAGTTGCGGGCCTTCACCGATGTGGCCGCCGGATTCGCGGACGCTGCCGACCAGAGCGACCCGGTGGGGGTGGTCTCGGCGTTTCTGCAGTACCTGGATGCGGCGTGGGAGATCGAAAAAGGCCTTGCGCCTGTGGAAGTGGCGACAAGTCCGGGGCGGGTGCAGATCTTGACCGTGCACTCGGCCAAGGGGCTGGAATGGGATGTGGTCGCCGTGCCTCATCTGAGCGCCGGGGTGTTTCCGTCGGGTGTGGCCGCGCCGACGTGGCTGACCAGCGCCACCGAGCTGCCGCCGCTGGTGCGTGGCGATCGCGCGACCCAGGGCGATCATTTCGGGGTTCCGCAGCTGAACACTGAGGGCATCACGAACCGCAAGCAGCTCTCCGATGCCATCGCGCGGCACAAGGACAGCCTGGCCACCCGCCGCATCGATGAGGAACGCCGTCTGCTGTATGTGGCGGTAACCCGCTCGGCCGAAAAGCTTTTCGTTTCGGGCCACCATTGGGGCCAGACCGGTCTCAAACCCAAGGGGCCATCCGACTTTCTGATCGAGCTGCGCGATGTCATCGAGGCCGCGGCTACCGAAGGCATTGCGTGTGGGACTGTCGAGCTGTGGGCTCCCGCGCCCGCGGCCGGTGAACGCAACCCCATGCTCGACCACACCGTGGAAGCGCAATGGCCCGCCGACCCGCTCGCGGGCAGACGCGACGATGTCGAGGCGGGCGCGCTCATGGTGCGCGAGGCGCTTGCCGGTGCGGCGGCCCCGCCCGGCGAGCACGAGGACGATCCCGAGGGGTGGGCAGCCGATGTCGATGCGCTGCTGCGAGAACGTGAGCAAGCCCATCGTCAACCGGAACTGGTCTTACCTCAGCATCTTTCGGTGACCAGCCTGGTTGAGCTGCGACACGACCCGCAGGCGCTCGTGCGTCGCCTGATGCGCCCGCGCCCCACTCGCCCGGACCTGGAAGCGCGTCGCGGCACGGCCTTCCACTCCTGGGTGCAACGCCACTACGGGTCGGTGCGGCTCATCGATTTCGAAGATCTGCCCGGAGATGGTTACGGGGATTACGAGGACGCCGAGGATCTGGCTGCCCTGCAATCGGCGTTCCTGGACTCCGAGTGGGCGGATCGAACCCCCGCAGAGATCGAGGTGCCGTTCGAGATTTCCGTCGCCGGGACCGTCGTGCGTGGCCGAATCGATGCCGTGTTCGCATCCGGCGACGGCACCTGGACTGTCGTCGACTGGAAGACCGGTCACGAGCCGTCGGGCCCCGACATGGACGCCGCCGCGCTACAGCTGTCCGCCTACCGGCACGCCTGGGCCGCGCTGCAGGGGATCGATCCTGCCCGGGTAAATGCGGTGTTCCACTACGTGCGCACGGGCCGCACGGTCGCCCCCGCCGAACTGCCCGAGCTGCCGCAGGCGACCGAGCTCGGGCAGTTGACCCGCGACTGAGATCGGCCCGACATTTCGGCTATCGCACCAGCCAACGCGAATCATGGGCGCCATGTGAGTAGATTGACACCCGTGCAACCGGTGACTCGGACGCGATCGGCATATGGCAGGTAAGCTCCGCCAGCGGTTTCGTGGCATTGACCAGGCGTTGACCGCACAGCCAGATCACGCATTGGTCGGTGTTCTGCGTATCCCCGAAAACGCGGCCAGCCCGTGGCGGGCCATCGGCAAACGCATCCTCATCGCGGTGGGAACACTGTTCGCCGCCGTCATCGTGGTGTACCTCGACCGCGGCGGTTACCGCGATGTCGCGTCCACCCCGGAGGAGAGCGATCCGCTCAGCTTCCTGGATTGCTTCTACTACGCCACCGTCTCGCTCTCGACGACCGGATACGGAGACATCACCCCGTACACCGAAGGCGCGCGGCTGGTGAACATCCTGGTGATCACCCCGCTGCGGCTGTTGTTCCTGATTGTTCTGGTCGGCACCACAGTCGAAGCACTCACCGAACGTTCGCGTCAAGCACTGAAGATCCAGCGATGGAGGGCCCGCGTGCGCAACCACACCGTTGTCGTCGGATACGGAACCAAAGGGAAGACCGCTGTTCAGGCGATGCTTTCCGACGGTGCCGCCCCGGCAGAAATCGTGGTCGTCGATGAAGACCAGATGGCCCTGGATGCCGCGGCCGCCTCAGACCTGGTGACGGTGCGAGGCAGCGCCACCAAATCGGACGTGTTGCGGCTCGCGGGCGTCCAGAACGCCAAGTCGATCATCGTGGCCGCCAACCGGGACGACACCTCGGTGCTGGTGACGCTCACCGCCCGCGAGCTGGCCCCCACCGCCAAGATCGTTGCCGCGATCCGTGAGGCCGAGAACGTGCACCTGCTGCGTCAGTCGGGCGCCGATTCGGTGGTGGTCTCCTCGGAGACGGCCGGACGACTCCTGGGCATCGCCACCTCGACTCCGCGGGTCGTCGAGATGATCGAGGATCTGTTGACTCCGGAGGCCGGGTTCGCGATCGCCGAACGCGAGGTGGAGCGCAGCGAGGTCGGTGGCTCACCGCGGCATCTCTCGGACATCGTCCTGGGTGTGGTGCGCGACGGCACGTTGCACCGTGTGGACGCTCCCGAGGTCGATTCCATCGAGGCCACCGACCGTCTGCTCTACGTTCGCAACGCCGGGGCTTGACATGACTTTTCGTCTTCGCAATGTCCCGCTGCTCTCGCGCGTCGGGCTGGATCGTGCCGACGAACTGCGCTCCAACCCCGACGAACTGATCAAGGGTTGGGCCGAGGCCGGGCTGATCACCCTGGACGTGCGCGGCCGGGTGAACATCGTCGACGGCCAGGTGGTTCTGGAGGATGCGGTGCGCACCGGCGATCGACCGCCCGCGCACGCCGTGTTCCTGGGGCGCATCCAGGGCGGTCGCCATGTGTGGGCCGTGCGTGCCGAGCTCGACGACGACAGCGCACCGCTGCTGGACCTGCGCCGCTCCGGTGAGTTGTTCGATGACACCAGTGCGGCGCTGCTGGCCACCGCGATGGCGATGCTCGCCTGGCATGACAGCGCCGGCTATAGCCCTGTCGACGGATCGCCCACCACGCCCGCCAAGGGCGGCTGGGTTCGGGTGAACTCGGCGACCGGGCAGGAAGAGTTCCCGCGCACCGATCCGGCCGTCATCTGTCTGGTGCACGACGGCGGTGACCGTGCGGTGCTCGGTCGTCAGAAGTTCTGGCCGGAGCGGATGTTCTCGCTGCTGGCCGGATTCGTCGAGGCGGGCGAATCACTCGAGGCATGCGTGGCCCGCGAGATCGCCGAGGAAGTCGGCCTCACGGTGACCGACGTGCAATATCTGGGCAGCCAGCCGTGGCCGTTCCCGCGGTCGATCATGCTGGGTTTCCACGCGATCGGTGACCCGTCGCAGCCCTTCTCGTTCAATGACGGCGAGATCGCCGAGGCGGACTGGTTCACCCGCGACGAGGTGCGCGCGGCCCTGGAACTGGGGGATTGGACCACGGCCTCCGACTCGCGGCTGATGCTCCCGGGCTCGATCTCGATCGCCCGGGAGATCGTCGAATCCTGGGCCTACGCCAAGGACTAGACGCCACAGGACTAGACGCCGAGTTTGGCCTTCACCTGGGCCAGCGACGGATTGGTCAGCGCGCTGCCGTCCGGGAACTTCACGGTCGGCACCGTCTGGTTGCCTCCGTTGACGTTCGCGACGTAGTCGGCCGCGGCCGGATCCTGCTCGATGTCGACCTTGGTGTAGTCGATGTCGGCGGCCTTCAGCTGCGTCTCCAGTCGACGGCAGTAGCCGCACCAGGTGGTGGAGTACATGATCAGGCCGGAATCGCTCGCTGTAGTCACATCGGCATTCAACGTCATACCCCGCAGGGGTGTTCCTTCGGGGGTGTGAGATCTGTCAACAGCGGGGTGGGGGCGGGGCCTTGTCGGCAGTTGCTGCGAAGATGACCGGGTGGCGCGCTCCCTGCTTGATGGTCTCGACGACGAGCAGCGCGCCGCCGTCACCGCGCCACGCGGCCCAGTCTGCGTGCTCGCGGGGGCCGGGACCGGCAAGACGCGCACCATCACCCATCGCATCGCGCATTTGGTCGAATCGGGTCACGTCGCCGCCGGCCAGATCCTGGCGGTCACCTTCACTCAGCGGGCGGCAGGGGAGATGCGGGGGCGGCTGCGCGACCTCGGTGTCGGATCGGCGCAGGCCGTCACTTTCCACGCCGCCGGCATGCGTCAGCTGCGGTACTTCTGGCCACAGCTCGTCGGCGATACCCGTTGGGAGCTGATCGACAGCAAGTTCACGCTGGTCGCCCAGGCTGCGAACCGCGCGAAGCTGAGCACCACCACCGATACCGTGCGCGATCTCGCCGGTGAAATCGAATGGGCCAAGGCGTCTTTGATCAGTCCGGAGGCCTACCCGGTGGCCGCCGCCCAGTTCACGCGGGACACGCCGGTTCCGGCCGAACAGGTCGCCAAGGTCTACGCGAGCTACGAGAAGCTGAAGGCGAGACCCGACGGGTCGACCCTGCTCGATTTCGACGACTTGCTGTTGCACACCGCGGCCGCCATCGAGAATTCCACGGCCGTCGCCGACGAATTCCGGGACCGCTATCGCTGTTTCGTCGTCGACGAGTATCAGGACGTCACCCCACTGCAGCAGCGGGTGCTCGACGCCTGGCTCGGTCCCCGCGACGACCTGACGGTCGTCGGTGATGCCAACCAGACCATCTACTCGTTCACCGGAGCCACCCCGCAATATCTGCTCGGGTTCTCTCGTCGATTCCCGGACGCCACAGTGGTCCGCCTGGAACGCGACTATCGCTCGACCCCGCAAGTTGTTTCGCTGGCCAACCGGCTGATCGCGGCCGCGCAGGGCAGGGTGGCCGGCAGCAAGCTGCAACTCATCGGCCAGCGGCCGCAGGGGCCGGCCCCCAGGTTCTCCGAACACGACGACGAGGCCGCAGAGGCCAAATCGGTCGCAAAATCGATTGCGGCACTGATTGAATCCGGAACTCCGGCATCCGAGGTCGCGGTGCTGTACCGGATCAACGCGCAATCGGAGGTGTATGAGGAGGCGCTCACCGAGGCCGGCATACCGTTCCAGGTGCGCGGCGGTGAAGGGTTCTTCACGCGCCAGGAGGTGCGTCAGGCGCTGGTGGCTCTGCAGCGCGGTGCGGACCGGGAGAGTGCAGAGATACCGGTGCCGCAACAGGTTCGGGAGATCCTGGAACCGTTGGGATTGTCTGAAGAAGAGCCGCACGGCACCCAGGCGCGTGAGCGGTGGGAATCGCTGCGCGCCCTCGTCGAACTCGCCGAGGAAGAGTGTGCTCGTCAGCCGGAGCTGGACCTGCCGGGGCTCGTTCGTGAACTACGGGTACGGGCCGAGGCGCGACACCCACCGACCGTGCAGGGCGTGACCCTGGCCTCACTGCACGCGGCAAAGGGTCTCGAGTGGGATGCGGTGTTCCTGGTGGGCCTGGCCGACGGCACCCTGCCCATCTCGCATGCCTTGTCGCGCGCCGGAGATATCGAGCCGGTCGAGGAGGAGCGCCGCCTGCTCTATGTCGGGATCACCCGCGCGCGTGTGCATCTGAATCTGAGTTGGGCACTCGCCCGGGCGGCCGGTGGCCGCAGGTCGCGCAAGCATTCGCGATTCCTCAACGGAATTGCTCCTACTGCGCAACTTCCCGCGGCGTCCACGCCGAGGCGCCGGGGCGGCGGTGCGCGGTGCCGGATCTGTAACGCGGCGCTGAGCACACCGGCGGCGGTACTGCTGCGGCGCTGTGAGAGCTGCCCCTCCGATATCGACGAGGAACTTCTTGTCGCACTGAAGGATTGGCGTCTCAAGACGGCCAAGGAGATGAAGGTGCCGGCGTTCGTGGTCTTCACCGACAACACACTGATCGCCATCGCCGAACTGCTTCCCGGTGACGACGCCGCACTCGTGGCCATCCCGGGGATAGGAGCCCGCAAGCTGGAGCAGTACGGCCCCGAGGTGCTGCGGTTGGTGCGCGCCCGATCCTCGTAGATTCCTTGTTCAACACGTGTCTAGCGCCGAGCGTCAACTCGTCCTAGGCTCGCCCCATGGCCGACGATGACCTCCGCGATTTCGAAGCAGGCACCTTCACTCACGAGGGCGATACCAAGATCGTGTTGAGAAAGGGCAGTGGACCTGCGGTGATCGTCATCGCCGAGATGCCAGGAATCAGCCCCAAGGTCGCCGACTTCGCGCGCAAGGTGGCCGACATCGGGTGCACCGCCGTGATGCCGCACCTGTTCGGCAATCCGGGTCAGAGCGTGGATCCCAAGGCCGATGGCTGGTTGCGCACCGGCACTTACATGGCGTCGTCGATGTTCCGCGGTTGTGTGAGCCGCGAGTTCACGGTGCTGGCCACAGGAAAGAGTTCTCCCGTGGTGGCGTGGCTGCGCGCCTTGGCTCAGAACGAGCATGAGCGCAATGGCGGCCCCGGGGTGGGTGCCATCGGTATGTGCTTCACCGGTGGTTACGCACTGGCCATGGCGGCCGACGACCGGCTGCTGGCACCCGTGCTGTCGCAGCCCTCGTTGCCGTTCGGGCTCACCAAGAAGGCGCGGCGCAACATCGATATCTCGCCGGCGGACCTGCAGAAGGTCAAGCATCGCTGCCAGCATGACGGGCTCAAGGTGATCGGCATGCGTTTCACCACCGACAAGCTGGTGCCCGCCGAGCGTTTCCAGTTCCTCAGAGAAGAACTGGGCGA
Source organism: Mycobacteroides saopaulense (assembly GCF_001456355.1). Classification (NCBI taxonomy): domain Bacteria; kingdom Bacillati; phylum Actinomycetota; class Actinomycetes; order Mycobacteriales; family Mycobacteriaceae; genus Mycobacteroides; species Mycobacteroides saopaulense. Next base: position 3,286,318 of record NZ_CP010271.1, on the reverse strand, counting down.
TGGGTTCATCGCCATCGAATTGCCCGGCGAGGCAGCTCGTCCCGGCTCGCCGATGCCCCCGCATTCGGTGGTCACCGAACACCTCATCGATGAACCCGGCCAACCGACGCGTGCGGCGCTCGATCAGGTACTGGATTTGTTCCGCGCCCGGCTGCTGACCTCTGTGTAGAGGAGTCCGTCGATTTCGGCTGAAAAGATGCCAGTTCGAACAAACTGGTTTTGAAGTATCGCCGCAGGTCAAAAATAACTTGTCAACCGATAGACGACCTTTTACTCTTGGCTACAGGAATTCGTGAGGATTCCGAACCAGACCTGTTCACGAGCGAGTAGACGGAAGGAGGAGCGATGAATACACCCACCAATTACGGAGACACCTTGTGGCGTGATGCCCATGGTGCCTTTGTCGTATCGCCGATCGCTCCGCCGTCGCTCCAGACGCGTGCCGCCGCTGCCAAGCCGGCGGTGGCTGGCATGGTGCCGGCCGGCTCGGCTTCCGCGATTAAGCACCGCGCCGTCGCCGCCGAAGCCGCGAATGTCGCGTCCGTGAATAGGGGATACATCTAGGTAGCCCCTCAACCGCCTCCCAGGCCACGGACCCGACACCACCGGGATCCGTGGCCACATTTGTTTGAGCCTCAACCTCAGACGTGGCTGACGGATCTCGATCGACAAGACACCGATACGAGACCAGCAGTTACGAGAACCGATGAGGAAGCAGGTGAACGGACACATGATGACCGTCGAAGTGGAGGCCCGAAGACGTGCCCTGCCGTGCCATGTAGCGGATGCGGACCTGTGGTTCGCCGAAAGCCCCGCTGACCTGGAGCGGGCCAAGGCGCTGTGCGCGGACTGCCCGATCCGGTCGCAGTGCCTGGCCGCTGCGCTGGATCGCGCGGAGCCGTGGGGCGTCTGGGGTGGGGAGATCTTGGAGCAGGGAGCCATCGTGGCGCGTAAGCGGCCGCGTGGACGCCCGCGCAAGAACCCGCTGCCTGACGCAGATCCCGCCGCGGCATGACGCGGCCCGTCGAACGTCTCGACAACCAATGCTCCCCATCGCCATCAGGCGGTGGGGAGCATTGCGTTTAGGCCGGTTTCGCATTCGGCGGGAAGAACCCCGCCATCCATTCCTCGGCGATCGCCGCGTAGTTCACGTGCGCGTCCAGCTGTACCAGTACGCCGATCATCCCGCCGAGTGTGCGCAGCAGCATCACGTAGCCCGGCGGCACCGTCATCTGGCGCGCCAGCTTGAACCGATCGGCGAATCCCTCGTCCAACAGATCGGTGGATGCCACCGCGGCCTGCTGGAACCACTCACGGGTGAAATGGAATTCGCCTGAGCGCAGCGGATCGACATAGGGCCACAGCGGCCTGATGTAGTCCATCACCTGATCCCCGGACAGTTGAACCTCCGGCGGCATGAACCCAAGCTGCTTGATGAGCCGAATCACCTGCTCCCACTGCTCATCACGCGCCCAGCACAGTACCTCGCCGAACTCGGGCGGAACGCCACCGGGATGCTCGGAGACGGCGCCGAAGTCGATGATGCCGAAGCGTCCGTCGGAGAGCAGCATGAAGTTTCCCGGGTGCGGGTCGGCATGCACCAGCCCCACCTTCTCCGGTGACTTCACCGTGAATTCGAGCATCAGGGCGCCGGCTGAGTCTCGTTCCTCCCGAGTGCCTTCGGCGATGATCTTGGAGAGCCGCCGGCCCTCCATCCACTCGGCGATGATCACCTTGGGTGCACTGGCCACCACCGCCGGTACAAAGAACTTAGGATCGTCGGCGAAGGCCTTCGCGAATGCGCGCTGATTGGACGCCTCCTGCCGATAGTCGAGTTCAGCCTCGATGCGGTCGCTGATCTCGGCCACCAGCCTGTCGATATCTGCTTTGGGCGCAATCTGTTTGGCCAGCGGCGTCATCCGCTGGATGAGCTTGAGATCGGCGCGCAGCGCGTCGTCGGCGCCGGGGTACTGGATTTTGACGGCCACCTCGCGGCCGTCCTTCCATATGCCCTTGTGCACCTGGCCGATGCTGGCCGAGGCGACCGGAGTGTCGTCGAAGGACTGGAACCGTTCGCGCCATTTGGTGCCGAGCTGCGCGTCGAGGACGCGATGAACCTTGGCCGCAGGCAGCGGAGGCGCCTCGCTCTGCAGCTTGACCAGGGCCTCGCGGAACGGGTCGGCGAACTGCGGCGGTATCGCCGCCTCCATCACGGACAGGGCCTGGCCGACCTTCATGGCGCCACCCTTGAGCTCGCCGAGCACGTTGAACAGCTCGTCGGCGGCCTTCTCCAAGAGTTCGGCGTTGACCTCGTCGGCAGAGGTGCCGGTCAGGCGTTTGCCCACTCCGAGGACCGCGCGCCCGGCCATGCCTGCCGGCAGGCTTGCCAGTTTGGTCATCCGGCTCAGTCCACCGCGGCGAATATCTGCCATGTCACCTCATATCGTTCAGTGCGGCGTCGTTGCCCCACGTCTTCACGGAATGCTAGCTGTTGCTAGCTGGCGGCGACGGGCTCGTCCTCGCGAAAGCCGGGAACCCAGTCGCCGATGATTCGGGCATAGGGGACCGTCGCATCGAGCTGGGCCAGGATGCCCGAGAGGCTTCCGAGAACCCGGAACATCATGAGGTAAACCGGTGGTAGGTCCAGGTGCCGGCCGGTCTGGAACTGGGCACCGCGCACATCGCTGGATTTGGCGGCCACGCGCTGCATCCATTTCCGGGTGAAGTGGAACTCGTCGGACCTCAGCGGATCGATGAACGGCTTGAGGTACTCGTCGATCTCATCGGGGGACACCTCGGTGCGCGGTGGGATGAATCCTTCCTCGCGCATCAGAGGGATGAGCTCGTCCCACACGCCGTCACGCTCCAGGCGCCAGATGGGTCCGAGGTTGGGGGGAAATCCGCCCTCGTGGGTGGCGACGGCACCGAAGTCCATGACGCCCAGACGCCCGTCGGGCAGCAGCATGAAGTTTCCGGGATGGGTGTCGGCGTGCAGCAACCCGCACCGGTACGGCGAGCTGACGGTGAACTTCAACAGCAGGCGCCCGCACTCGTTGCGTTCGTCTTCGGTTCCGCTGCTGATGATTTCGGAGAGCTTGCGCCCCTGCATCCATTCACTGATGACGACCTTGGGTGCCGAGGCCACGACTGCCGGGACGTAGAACTCGGGATCGTTTCTGAACGCCTTGGCGAAGGCCCGTTGGTTGGTGGCCTCGATGCGGTAGTCGAGTTCTTCTTCGGTGCGCTCGATCAGTTCGTCGATGATGCTCTTGACGTCCGCGCCGGGCACGATCTGCTTGAACAACGATGCCAGCCGCTGCATGGTTTTCAGATCCGAGCGCACCGCCTCGTCGGCGCCCGGGTACTGCACCTTGACTGCGACCGTGCGCCCGTCGCTCCAGACGGCGCGGTGTACCTGGCCGATGCTGGCCGAGGCGACGGGTTTGTCGTCGAAGGACTGGAAGCGTTCGCGCCATTTGGTGCCGAGCTGGGCATCGAGGACGCGGTGGACCTTGTCGGCGGGCAGCGGGGGTGCGTCGCTTTGCAGCTTCGTCAAGGCTTCCCGGAAGGGTTCGGCGAAGGCGGGGGGAATGGCGGCTTCGAACACCGACAACGCCTGCCCGAGCTTCATGGCCGCGCCCTTGAGTTCGCCGAGCACCTGGAACAGCTGCTCGGCCGCCTTCTCCATCATCTCGGCGTTGACCTCGTCCTTGGACTTACCGGTCAGACGTTTCCCCATGCCGAGTGCGGCGCGTCCGGCGATGCCTGCCGGCAGGGATGCCAGTTTTGCGGCGCGTGCGGCGCGGCCGCGGCGGATCTCAGCCATGCGTTACATCATGCCGGGGGCGGCGCGATTCTGACAACGCGGGTTTTCCTGTGGTCTACGTGGTGGCCGGAGTCTTGCTGTCCTCGTGGAAACCCGGGACCCATTTGTCGATGATGGCCGCGTAATCTACCGGGGCGTCCAGCTGTGCGGCAATGCCGATGAGGCCACCGAGGACGCGGAAGAACATCAGGTAGTTCGGCGGCAGGTTCATCTGGCGACTGGTCTTGAACGACTCCAGGAACTCTTCGCTGCGGAAATCGGTGGCCTTGGCGGTGAGTCGTTGCAGCCACTTGCGGCTGAAGTGAAAGGTCTCGTGATTCAGCGGCTCGATATACGGCTCAAGGTAGGAGTTGACCTCCTCGTGAGAGACGGATGTCGCGCTCGGCGGGATGAAGCCCTCCGAACGCAACACCTCGGTCAGCTCCTCCCACTTCTCGTCGCGGGCCAGACGCAGGATCGGTCCGAAGCCGGCGGGCAGGCCGCCCTCGTGGGAGGCACACGCGCCGAAGTCCATGACGCCGAACCGGCCGTCTTCCAGCAGCATGAAATTTCCGGGGTGGGTATCGGCGTGCAGCAAGCCGCACCGGTAGGGCGAGCTGATGCTGAACTCCAGCAGCAGGTGCGCGCACCTGCTGCGCTCTTCTTCGGTTCCCTTGGCGATGATCTCCGAGAGCTTCCGGCCCTGCATCCACTCGGTGATGATCACCTTGGGGGAGGAAGCGACGACCGATGGCACGTAGAACTCGGGGTCGCCCTTGAAGGCCTTGGCGAAGGTGCGCTGGTTGGTGGCTTCGATGCGGTAGTCGAGTTCTTCTTCGGTGCGCTCGATCAGCTCGTCGACGATGCCCTTGATATCGGCACCCGGGGCCACTTGTTTGAACAACGAGGAGAGTCGCTGAATGGTTTTCAGGTCCGAGCGGACGGCCTCGTCGGCGCCCGGGTATTGCACCTTGACCGCGACCGCGCGGCCGTCCTTCCAGATGGCTTTGTGTACCTGGCCGATGCTCGCCGAGGCGACGGGTTTGTCGTCGAAGGACTGGAACCTTTCGCGCCACTTCGTGCCCAGCTGGGCATCGAGGACACGGTGGACCTTGTCGGCGGGCAGCGGCGGCGCATCACTTTGCAGCTTGGTCAGCGCCTCCCGGTAGGGCTCACCGAACTCCGGCGGGATGGCGGCCTCCATCACCGAGAGCATCTGGCCGATCTTCATGGCCGCGCCCTTGAGCTCGCCCAGCACCTGGAACAGTTGTTCGGCGGCCTTCTCTACGAGCTCGGCGTTGACTTCGTCCTTGGATTTACCGGCCAGCCGCTTGCCCACACCGAGCGCGGCGCGGCCCGCGATTCCGGCCGGAAGCGATGCGAGTTTTGCGGCGCGTGCGGCGCGGCCACGACGAATCTCTGCCATGTGCACATCATGCCCGGTCGTGATGAAGTTAACAAAAAGTGGGTCTTCGTCAATTTCCAGGGAAGGCCCCGCAGGGGCACAGCGGATGAGCAGTCCAATGCCGGGCGGTCAGCGCGTGGGTCGCCAGGTCGAGTTCGAGTGTCGCGTTGAGCGTCACCAACGGTCCGGGCGCTTGGCCTCGGAATGCCGACAACACGCGATCGATCTGTGCGAGCGCCACCGCGACGGTGCCCAGCACGGTGGCCGGTGCGGCGATGCCGACGGTTCCGGTGAGCTGAGCCGCGAGCGCGGGCCACTGCTCGTCGCGGTCACTGCGATGCCGGTCGGCGCATTCCAGGCAGCTGGTGATACCCGGTAGGACCATCGGCCCGATCAGCCCGGTACCGTCGCGTGCCCGCACGGATAGGTGCGGAACCTCGGCCTCGGTCAGCGTGCGCAGTAATCGGGTGTCGACAATCAGATCGTCCGCGAGTATCGCCAAATGCACGTATTGCCAAGATTTTCCATGCGCCGACTGCGTTGAGCGCTGGAGGCGTGCCGAGGTATGTCGCAGTGCCTCGGACAGGGCGTCGGAAATCGGGCCGCGACCGACGATCCGGATCACCGGCGATGCGACCGCATCGGTTGGGGTCCTGCGAATGACCGCGCCGGCGTCGACCAACTCATCCAGCAGTTTCCGGATGTCCTCGGCATCGTGAAAGTCCTTGACACATTGGAGGTTGAGAATCTGCCCCCAGGTCAGTTCATCGGTCAGCGAGTTCAGTAGTCGTCGCACTGCCTGGGCCGGAGCGGCCGTCGAGGGGCGCACGATCACCGCGTGGCGCGGCATCCAACCGATCTGAACACCGTCGTCCGGGCGTGGCAGCACGGGACGGGCCGGATCGAGGGTGAACGTCGGCTCGCTGGACATGACCCACAGTGGCATATCCGGCCCGCGCCAAAGCTGATCTAAAGCCGTTTATCCACAGCCCGATTCGGCCGCTGACCAGCGCGGAGCGGTCACGCGCCGATTTCTCAGTCTTCTCGGTTCTCCCCGGGGGGCCCCGGATCGAGCTTCTCGATCTGCGCGATCGGATCGTCGACGGCGTCGGTGTCGCCCGCGACGATCCGATCGATGAATGCGGCAGGACTGTCCAGGTCGCTGGAATCGGGCATCAGATCGGGGTGCGCCCAGACCGCGTCACGCTTGTCCACGCCGACGGCGTCGGTGAGTCTGCGCCACAGATCCGCCGCCTCACGCAGCTTGCGTGGGCGCAGCTCCAGGCCCACCAGGGTTCCGAAGGTCTGTTCGGCCGGGCCACCGGTGGCGCGGCGGCGCCGCAGGGTCTCGCTGAGGGCCGCGGTGGCGGGGATGCGGTCGCCGAGCGCGTCGGTCACCACCGTCTGCACCCAGCCCTCGACCAGGGCCAGCAGTGTCTCCAGCCGCTCCAGGGCCTGCTCCTGCTGCGGTGTGGTCTTCGGCTCGAAAATGCCTTGGGATAGCAGCTGTTCCATATCGGACGGATCGCCCAGCGAGGCGGGGTTGAAGCCGCGTGCGGCTTCCTCGATGGCGCTCATGTCGATCGAGATGCCCTTGGCGTACTGCTCGACGGTGTCCATCAGCCGGATGGTCAGCCAGCCCACCCCGCTGAACAGGCGATGGTGCGCGGCTTCTCGGGCCGCCAGGAAGGTCATGATCTCGCCTTTGGACTGCTCGAGGCCCTCCGAGAACGATTCGATGGCCTCCGGCAATAGCGCAGCAGTTCCGCGCGGTCCCAACGGCAGTCCGATGTCCGTGGAGGTCAACACCTCTCGGGACAGCTGGCCGAGGGCCTGGCCGAGCTGAGATCCGAAGGCCATGCCGCCCATCTGGGTCATCATGCCCAACAGCGGGCCGGCCATGCTCTGCGCCTCTTCGGGCAGGCTCGCCGCCCACATGCCCGAAATCTGTTCGGCCACAGGGTCGACCAGCCGCTTCCAGTTCTCCAGGGTGTTGTCTACCCAGTCCGTCGCGGTCCATGCCGTGGTCCGGGTGGTACCGGCGGGCAGGGCGGTGGCACCGTCGAGCCAGGTATCGGCCAGATGTACCGCGTCGGTGATGGCCGATGTGGTGCTCTCGGTGATGGGCGCGACGAAACCGATTGAGCTTGAGGCCAGTTGCCGGGCGATGTCGTAGTTGACCGGACCCGCGGGCTGGCCGCTGGTCGCGCTGGCGGCCGCACCGCTGAACATCTGGCCCAACTGCGTGAAGATCTGGCCCAGATCGGCGGGATTGAATCCACCGGATCCGAAGCCGAAGGGGTCCGCTCCCGATGGGCCCGAGCCCGAGGAGCCGCGTCCGGCGTCGCCCGGTTCACGATCGGGGTCGTCGCCGGCAGCGAATCCAAAGGGGAGGTCAGCCATATCTCCACGGTACCGCCGGTAGAGGCGGCCCGATCACGCTGTCAGTGAACGTGCCGCCTTTGGGTGGGATCAGGCCAGAAACCGTGCGCGGACCTCGGGTGGTGGAACCGGGCAGGTGTCGTACTTGCCGAACATCCGGTACCGGATACGCGCCACCAGGCGGTATGCGGCATCGCGGAGGGGTCGGGGGACCAGGAGCCCGATGAGCCGGGCCCGCCGGGTGCCGCCCAGGTAGTCGATGACGCGGAGCACGGCGTCGGAGCGGATGTGAATTCCCTCGGTGGGCTCGCCCGGGTTGTCGACGATCACGAAGGAGTCGACGCCCGCGAGTTCGGGATGCCGACCGATCACCTGCCTGGCGTACTCGCTGTCGAGCGCGGCGAACCGCATTGTGCCGACCTCGTCGTCGCGCAGGATCTTCTTCACCGCACCGTTGCACAGTGCGCACACGCCGTCGTACAGCAGGACGGGGGCATGCTCGCTCATCGAACCTCCACCTTGGAGACTACCGGCGGGGTGCTGATCGGTCGTTGCCATAGGGTGCAGGCATGAATCGCCGCGTTGCGACGTTGCTGGTCGCGCTCGTCCCGATCATCGCCTTCGGGTTGTTGATGTCGGTGATCACCGTGCCGTTCGTGTCGCTGGGCCCGGGCCCGACGTTCAACACCCTCGGAACGGTCGAGGGCAAGGAAGTCGTCGACATCAAGGGCACCAAGGTCGACCCGGTGTCCGGTCACCTCAACATGACGACGGTCTCCCAGCGCGATGCGCTGACCCTGGCCGATGCGCTGCGGTTGTGGGCGAGCGGTCGTGAGCAGTTGGTTCCCCGCGACGTGGTGTATCCACCTGATCGGTCCAAGGACCAGGTGGACAAGGAGAACGACCTTGAGTTCAAGAAGTCGGAGGAGAGCGCGGAGTTCGCGGCGCTCGGATACCTCAAGTACCCGTCGGCGGTGACCGTGCTGACCATCAGCGATGAGGGACCGTCCAAAGGCAAGTTGCAGGAGAACGACGCCATCACCGCCGTGAACGGGCACCCGGTCGCGACGCTTGAGGAGTTCACCGGGCAGCTCAAGGCAACCAAGCCGGGCGACGAGGTGACGCTGGACTACAAGCGCAAGAACACGCAGGGCAGCGACAAGACGGAACCGGTGAAGATCACGCTCGGCAAGAACGCGGATCGTGACTATGGATTCCTGGGGGTCGGCGTGGTCCAGGCGCCCTGGGCGCCCTTCACCATCGATTTCAATCTGGCCAACATCGGTGGGCCGTCGGCCGGTTTGATGTTCAGTCTCGCGGTGATCGACAAGCTGACGCCGGGCGAGCTCGACGGCGGGAAGTTCGTCGCCGGCACGGGGACCATCGACGCCGACGGAAAGGTGGGCCCCATCGGGGGGATCACGCACAAGATGCTTGCCGCCAAAGACGCTGGAGCGACGGTGTTTCTGGTACCCGCGGCCAATTGCGCCGAGGCGAAGACGGATGGCGGGCAGGGGCTCACCCTGGTCAAGGCGGGCACCCTGACCGAAGCCGTCGACGGACTCAATGCCCTCAATCGTGGCGATCAAGCGCCCAGTTGTTAGCGAGCCTCACCACTATCGATGCAGGACTGACCCCGCTGTTCTGCGGCTACAGTGGGACTGGGTTTCTAGCGAATATTGAGCGGTTCGACACTCTCAGAAACACTCGACGAGGAGCGTAGCGACGTGGGAATGCGGCCAAATGGGGCTCTGCCACGACTGACCCGACGGAGCCGGCGCCTGGTCGCCGCGGCGTTGGTGATCGTGGTGTTGTTGTTGATCGGCCCACGCCTGGTCGACACCTACATCAACTGGCTGTGGTTCGGCGAGCTCGGATTCCGTGGTGTTTTCACTACCGTGCTGCTGACCCGCCTCGCGTTGTTCCTGATCGTCGGGACCTTGGTCGGTGCTGTGGTTTTCGCGGGCTTCGGATTGGCGTACCGGGCGCGGCCGGTGTTCGTGCCCGCCAAGGGGCCCGGTGACGCGCTGGCGCAGTACCGGGCGCTGATCCTGTCGCGGGTGCGCCTGTTCGTCATCGGTGTTCCGGTGCTCATCGGAGTGCTGGCCGGTGTTGTGGCCCAAAGCTATTGGATGCCGGTGCAGCTGTTCCTGGAGGGCGGCGATTTCGGCATCAAGGACCCGCAGTTCGGCCTGGACCTCGGCTTCTTCGCCTTCGAGCTGCCTTTCTACCGATTCGTACTGACTTACCTGTTCATCGCGGTGTTCATCGCGCTGTTCGTCAACGCCTTGGTGCACTACATCTTTGGCGGTATCCGGTTGTCCGGCCGCTCCGGGACGCTGTCGCGGCCCGCCCGCATCCAGCTGGTGACGCTCGCCGGAATCCTGGTGCTGCTGAAGGTCGCCGCCTATTGGCTCGATCGGTACGAGCTCCTCTCGCACACGCGGGCCGGTAAGCCGTTCACCGGTGCCGGGTACACCGACATCAACGCGGTGCTGCCGGCCAAGCTCATCCTGCTGGCCATCGCGGTCATCTGCGCGGTCGCGGTGTTCTCGGCGCTGGTGCTCAAGGATCTGCGGATTCCCGCGATCGGCCTGGCGCTGCTGCTGCTGTCCTCGTTGGTGGTCGGTGCGGGCTGGCCGCTCATCGTCGAGCAGTTCAGTGTCAAACCCAATGCGGCGCAGAAGGAGAGCGAGTACATCGCGCGCAGCATCAAGGCGACGCGCGATGCCTACGGTCTGACCGATGACGTGGTCACCTATCGCGACTACAGCGGCACCGCATCGGCTCCCACCGGTAGCGAGCAGTTGGCCAAGCAGGTCGCCGCCGATCGATCCACCATCGCCAACATCCGTGTACTCGACCCCAACATCGTGAGCCCGGCCTTCACACAGTTGCAGCAGGGCAAGAACTTCTATGCCTTCCCGGATTCGTTGTCGATCGACCGGTATCAGGACAAGAGCGGCTCGCTGCGTGACTATGTGGTCGCCGCGCGCGAGCTCGATCCGGCCAAACTTCGTGACAACCAGCGCGACTGGATCAACCGGCACACCGTGTATACCCACGGCAACGGATTCATCGCGGCCCCGGCCAACACCGTCAGAGGGGTTGCCGACAAGCCCGACGAGAACGGCGGGTACCCGGAGTTTCTGGTGAACGCCGTCGACGACAACGGCAAGGTGCTCTCCGACGGCCCGGCGCAATTGGCGCAGCCGCGCGTCTACTACGGCCCCATCATCGCCAGCGATACCAACGACTACGCGATCGTCGGCAAGAACGGTGACGACCGTGAGTACGACTACGAGAACAATTCCGGAACCAAGAACAGCACCTACACCGGTACCGGCGGGGTTCCCGTCGGCGGTGCACTGGCGCGGACGGTCTTCGGGCTTAAGTACGCCGAGCGCAACTTCCTGTTCTCCAATGTGATCGGTGACAACAGCAAGATTCTGTTCAACCGGGATCCGAGTCGGCGTGTGGAGGCTGTGGCGCCATGGCTGACGGTCGACAGCGGTACCTACCCGGCGATCGTCGACAAGCGCATGGTCTGGATCGTGGACGGCTACACCACCCTGGACAACTACCCGTACTCGCAGCAGACGTCGTTGTCGGAGGCCACCTTTGACAGCCAGGTGGGCCGGACCGGGGGAGCGCTGCCCAATCAGCAGGTCTCCTACATCCGCAACTCCGTCAAGGCGACGGTCGATGCCTATGACGGCACGGTGACCCTGTACCAGCAGGACGAGAAGGACCCCGTGCTCAAGGCGTGGATGAAGATCTTCCCGGGAACGGTGAAGCCGAAGAGCGACATCTCCTCGGACCTCGCGCGGCATCTGCGCTACCCGGAAGATCTGTTCAAGGTGCAGCGGACGCTGCTGGCGCGGTACCACGTCAATGATCCGGTGACCTTCTTCTCCACCAGTGATTTCTGGCAGGTGCCCGATGACCCGAACGCGCCCACCGGATCGCAGCCGCCGTACTACATCGTCGCGAAAGACATTACGAAGAACGACAATTCGGCGTCATTCCAATTGACCAGCGCGCTGAACCGTTTCCAGCGTGATTTCCTGGCGGCCTACGTCAGTGCCAGCTCCGACCCCGAAACCTACGGGAAGATAACCGTTTTGACGGTTCCCGGCACCGTGCAGGGCCCCAAGCTGGTGAACAACGCGATCACCACCGACAACCAGGTGTCCTCGCACGTCGGCATCATCAAGAACCAGAACATCCTCAAATGGGGCAACCTGCTGACCCTGCCGGTGGCCAACGGTGGACTGTTGTTCGTCGAGCCGCTGTACGCCTCGCCGGGCCAGGGTGATCAGTCGTCGTATCCGCGCCTGATCCGTGTGGGCATGTTCTACAACGGCAAGGTCGGCTACGCCACCACGGTCAGGGATGCGCTGGACATGGTGTTCGGGCCGGGTGCCGGTGCGACGGCGACCGCTCCGGCCGCCGAACCCGGCGGGGTCAACCCGCCGCCGCCGAGCGGCCAGAACGTGCCGATCGTCCCGCCGGTGGTCGTGCCGCCTGCGGGCTCCTCGGAGCTGTCCTCGGCGAAGGCCGCCGCGCTGCAGGAGGTTCAGCGGGCCATCGGTGAGGTGAAGGACGCTCAGAAGAGTGGCGACTTCGCGCGGTACGGACAGGCCCTCAAGAGCTTGGACGACGCGATGACGAAGTTCACACAGGCCAAGTAGGACGGGCTGGTCCCTGCCACCGCGTGAAAGCACAAGTGGCAGGGCCAAAGCCACTGCCGAGCGCCGAGAACGTGCAGGCCAGGTAAACGATTTGGCGCCAGCGCACTGCGACCGGTAACCTCGTGTTCACCGCCGCGGGGTGGAGCAGCTCGGTAGCTCGCTGGGCTCATAACCCAGAGGTCGCAGGTTCAAATCCTGTCCCCGCTACTAGGTAAGACGGCCCCCGGAGTCTGACTCCGGGGGCCGTCTTCATTTCCCGGTCCGCCACTTGACGCGCCTGCCGCCGAGGCATGGAATGACAGGTATGCAGAAGCGCTCGATCGAAGCATTGATACGGCAGCTGTTCGAGCGCACCAACAACAGCCACAATGCCGCAGAGACCGTTGTCGGCGGCCACGAACGGGTGTTGCGTCAAACGGTGATCGCACTACGCGAAGGTTCAGAACTCGGCGAGCACGAGAGCCCGGGTGAGGCCACCATCTACGTCATCCAGGGCTCGGTCCGTCTGGTGGCCGGAGACGAGCATTGGGACGGCCGTGCCGGTGACCTCATCGAGATCCCGGATTCCCGGCACTCACTGCGGGCATTAGCCGATTCGGCGGTCCTGCTCACCGTCGCGAAGCGTCGCTGAGCCGGTTGGCGGGTATTCGCCTTACCCGTGGCAGGTGGCGGTGGGGTGCTGGCCGTCGGCGGTGTCCTCGACCTTGACCTTGCCGTTGACGATCAAGCGGCACGTCACCGGAGCCCCGGCGGATTCGGCGCTGACGAAGTACGGCGGATCGGAGATATCGCTGGTGAAGGTCCAGGCCCAGGTGTGCTGGATGCCGTCGACGGGCTGATCACGCATGTGCCCGAGGCTGTCTCTCCAGGTGATGGCCGTGATCGGGCGATCGGAGCTGATGACGTAGAGGACGGTGTCCGGAGGCTGCGGGGTGATGGCGAGGGAAGCGCCGAATGCCGTCGCGCCGACCGCCGCGGTGCAGGCGGTGATCACGGTTGCTGCGAGTGCCACGAGTCAGCCCTCCTGGTTCTGAGGGATCGAGGCCGTGAGCTTCATTGCCCATCCTTATCTTGTTGTAACTTGTTGTGCTGAGGGAACAGTACGCTCGATCACGTTCACGCCGTGGCCATTTGACGATCTGAGTTCGCGGGAATCGATCCCCGTCGCGCGCATCGGCATCCGTCGCGAGATGATGGGCATATGGGTCTCATCGCATTGCCTAACGCCGTGCTTTCCGATGCCGATATCGCCGACGCGCTGAGCCGTGCGGTCCGGGTGATCAACCCCGTACTCACCGTGCTCTCGGAGTCCGATCCGTTCGGCCTCAAGGAACGCACCTATGAGCTGGGCGCGGGCGACGGCGTGGTCGACAAGGCGCTGGATGCTCTGGCGTGCGCCCTGAACACGGCTACCACCCCCGGCACCAAGGCATGGGACAAGCTGGACACCCGCGGGAAGGCGCATTGGTGGGTGCAGCGCGTGGGCGCCGTCAACACCGTATTCGTCGCATTCCCAGGTATTTTCGGTGTGCTCGCGGCGCGCTTGCCGGTGCAGGATCTGCTCGGTTTTTCCAATCAGGCCATCGTGTTGGTCGCCATCGCACGCGAGCTCGGAATCGATAGTCATCCCGAGCAGGTGCGCCTGCTGGCGAAGGTGCTGTGCAACCGCACCCTCGGTGACGAGGCGCTGGCCGGCGCCGACGATCAGGAGCCGGAGACGCCGCGGAGCTGGTCGCCGTTCGCATTGGCCCGCACGCTCTGGCACCTCGCGGGCATCTTGCGGGCCATCGGGGATGAGTTGGAGAAGCGGCCACAGCCCAAGCCGATTTTCCGTTATCTGGGAATGCTGCCTGCGGTAGGCAGTCTGGCCGGATACATCGGTGAGTACGGGGCCCTGCGGCGGGCCGCCAGCGCGGGGGAGAAGAGTATCGCCGCGCAGTCACGGCCCGCCTACGCCTAGCCGCGCCTAGTCGCCGAGGTTCTCGTCCAGATGTGCGCGCACGTTGTCCCAGAGGTCGAGAACATCCACGTTGAGCCGCTCCCAGATCTGGATGATGACGGGGTCTGCTGCATCGACGAGTCCGAGAAGTAGATGCCCAGTGCAGATCTCGGTGTGACGCCTGCTTGTTGACGCGGTCTCCGCCAGTTCGAGGGTCCGTTGGGCTCCGGGGGTGAACGATATTTTCTCGGTCGGTGCTTCCTGGCTCGGCGGGGCGATCTGCTGCACGACCCGTGTCCCGTTCTCGTAACGGACCCCGGCCGTCGCGAGCAGTCGGGCACCCAGGCCCGTGCCCTCGCCGACCAGACCCAACAGGAGGTGTTCTGCTCCGAGGTAGTTGTGCTGGAGTTCGCGCCCTTCCTCCTGCGCGATCACGATGACCTGCCGTGAGCGCTCGTTGAACAGATGGAACATGACCCTCCCTATCTCCGCCTCAACGTACATCTTGCCGGAGCCGGGTGCGGTGATGAGCTACTGTCACGGCATGAGCGCTCTGAAGGTGTTGGCAGGAACCGGTTTCGCGGCAGTTGCCCTGTTGGCGGGATGCTCTGGCGTCATCAACCAGGGCGGCGACACCAAGTGCAAGGACTTCATCGCCGCCGAGGAGCAGAAGCAGAACGATGCGGTGAGCAAGATGCTCAAGGATCAGCGCGGCCGTGACGCGTCGAATCTGGAGATCTCTGCCACGCGCACCTCCGTCACGATGTACTGCAAGACGCTCGGGAACGACAGCAGCAAGATCCGCGAGGCTCCGCACATCTAGGGAGCGGCCAGCGATCCCATGGGGATCTGGTCAGCGAACCGATCGGCGTCACCGAGGGGTGCGCGGTCGGCCATTTGCCGGGGCGTGGGTACCCCGCCGGAGCTGCGGACAATTCGCCCGAGCCTGTGCTCGGCAATCTGATTACGCCAGTGACAAGAACCACAACGGTTCCCGGGCAGTGATGCGTGTCATCGGGTACGCTCGCGCGGTGCATGACCGAAAACCCCAGGTAGGACTATTGTTATGGTCGCTGATGTAATTAGTTGCGACAAGTTGCTCAGGCACCCGCGCGGGCTTGTGTGGGAGCTCATCAGCTCACCCGACATGTACCCCATGTTCTTTACCGGGGTCGGTTCCTGTGAGACCTTGATCGAGAGCACTGAGGCGGGCCCCGATCCCGAATACCTGGTGCTGGCCGCCAAGACCAAAGCTCGTGTTCGGCTGATTCTCAGCAACACCAAGGAGAGCCTCGCGATCGAGGGTGTCGACAACGACGGGTTGATCTCGGTCCGATTGTTCGAGGAGCGTTCTGCACAGACCCGGGTCCGCGTCACGGTGTTGCGGGCAGCCTCGGTCCTGCCTGCCGGTATCAAGAAGCCGAGCGTGGCCGTCAATCAATGGTTGATGGACGGGTTGGACAAAATCGATGACTATCTGTCCGGCGCGCCTACTTCTACCGTCTCCAATTCGGGTGATAGCGGAAATCTTCAAGTCAGCATCGCCCGGCTGATGGTCGGTGTGGGCGTGGTGCGCATCCCGCGGCCCGACCGTGGTCTTCGCCAGCTGGGTTCCTTGGCGCGGTGGGGATTCACCCTGCAGGGTGGGTACGCGGCCGCGGCGGCGCGCGCTCCCAAACAGCTCGCGATCGCCGACGACGCCGGACAGTTGACCTTCGAGCAACTTGACCGTCGCGCCGAGGGGCTGGCCACGGGTCTGATGCGCGACGGCATCAACGAGACATCCAAGATTGGCCTGCTGGCTCGCAACAACATTGCCATGGTTGAGTGCCTGATTGCCTTCGGGATGCTCGGCGTCGACGTGATGTTGCTCAACAACGCGCTTGCAGCAACCCAGATTCAGATTGCTGTGGCGCGTAACAACCTCACCAAGGTGTTCGTGGACGACGAGCTCGACGAACTCGTCAGGTACGTGCCGTGGGAGGTCGAACTCGTCAGCACCGGCCGGCGCAGCGCCATCCAGGGGCGCCGTGGGCTGGATGACTTCGTGGTAGCCGACAAGCCGGGAGTGTTGCCGCCCACCCGGCCCGGCCACCAGGTGGTGCAAACCTCGGGAACCTCCGGAACGCCCAAGGGGGCGTTGCGGCCGACACCGCGCGGGTTCGCCGTCATCGCGGCGATGCTTTCGCGGATGCCCATGAAGATGAACGAGACCATGCTCATCTCGGCGCCCATCTTCCATGCCTGGGGGCTGGGCTGCCTGCAGATCAGCACACCGCTGCGGGCGACGGTCATCCTGCAGGAGAAGTTCGATCCAGAGGAATGTCTGCGCGCCATCGCCACCCGCAAGGTGACCACGATGATCGCCGTTCCCATCATGTTGCAGCGCATCGTCGACCTGCCGGCCAAGGTGCGCCAGAAATACGACACATCGAGCCTGAGGCTGGTCGCTTGCAGTGGATCGCCGCTGAATGCCTCACTGGTACAGCGGTTTACCGAGGCGTTCGGTGAGGTGCTCTACAACTTCTACGGCTCTACCGAGGTGTCCTGGGCCACCATCGCCGATCCCGAGGACCTGGCGATTGCCCCCACCACGGTGGGGCGGCCGCCGTTGGGCACCACGATCGCGATTTTGGACGTCGACCGGCGGCCGGTGCCGCGCGGTGTCACCGGCCGGATCTTCGTCGGTAACGAGATGCTGTTCGAGGGATATGTCGCGGACCCGTCACCGGCGTCGGTGAACGGTCTGTTGGACACCGGCGATCTGGGTCACCTGGATGCCGACGGACGCCTGTACATCGACGGTCGCGATGACGAGATGATCATCTCCGGTGGCGAAAATGTGTTTCCCCGGCCGGTAGAGGACGCGTTGTCCTTCCTGCCGCAGGTGGCCGACGTGGCTGTCGTGGGAACCTCCGATGACAACTTTGGCCAGCGACTGTCGGCATTCGTGGTGCGGCACAAGGACGCTGGTCTGGACGGCGACATGGTGCGCGCCTTCATCAAGAACCGGCTCAGCAAGTTCCATGTGCCGCGCGACGTGTACTTCGTCAAGGCGCTGCCGCGTACGTCGACCGGTAAGGTCATCAAGCGGCTACTGCTCGCCGACTGCGAGCGTGACGGGATCAGGCCCGAGTAGGCGAGGCCGCCCATCCGCTCCAGCGGGACACGTCGGTCAGCACCATGGGTCCCGTCGGCGGCGTCTGGCGATACTGCCGATATTTGTTGGCCAGCAGGGTGATCCATGTGGGGTCGGGTGCATGGAGCACGCGCGCGATGCCGTCGGCGCGCGCCCACCACAGCGTGGCCCAGTCCTCGTCGTAGTGATCTGCCAGGAAACTCACCGCGGGATTCGTGGTGATGTTCCGTAGGCGTTGTAAGTCGTTGTGTGACTTCGGTTTGTGATCAACCGCCCAGCAGATGACGTCGTCGGCGATGGCGAAGGTCACTGGAACCAGGTGCGGCGCACCGGATTCGTTGACCGTTGCCAGCCGTGCCACTGCCGCCTCGTGGAAGCGGCCGCGTGCGTCGGCGGGGTCGAGTCGCACGCCTAGCGCGCGCCTCCGTTGCAGATGTTGGCCAGCACGTGGAAGTTGTTGACGCCGTCGAACAACAGTCCGCCGACCGCGGCGCCGCGATCGACGATCTCGGGGGAGGAGCGCACCTCGGGGGTGGCGGCCAGCCAGGTCCCGGAGAGGTCGTAGGCGCCGGTAAGCCCGTCGGCGTAAGCGGTGAGCTGTTGGCGCGCACCCGGCTCGGTGACACCGTCTAGGTTGGCGCGGACGCCGTCGTTGACGCGTCCCCACATGTCGCGGGCTTGGCCGACGGCCTCGACCTGACGGTCCAGGCCGGAGTAGGCGGGATTGTCGGCGCGCAGATACATCAGGGCCTCGGTGACGATCGGGCCGTTGTTGGCTGGATCGTCGACTGCCTTCGACATCTGGTCGATGGCAGCGCAGGTCGACTCATCGGCGTTGGCGGCCGGCACGCCGGCGCCGAATGCGATGAGAGAACAGCTCGCCGTGGCAAGCAGACCTGACCGAACCCACATATGTCCTCCACAAGATGAAGTATCACGTCGATAGAAACGGGAGCTTAGCTGGCTTTGCCAGGCTTCGCTCAGCTGGCTCGTAGAAATCCACTGCGGCCCCTCCGGATGAATCCCGGAAGGGCCGCAATGGATCTTGATCAGTGCATCACTTGAGTTCTGCGGAGCTCAGCCCCAGCAGACGGCGGGCGACCACCAACTGCTGAATCTGCTGGGTGCCCTCGAAGATGTCCAGGATCTTCGAATCGCGGCCCCACTTCTCCAATAGGGTGCGCTCGGAATAGCCGGTGGTACCGGCCATCTCGACGGCCTTGAGGGTGACGTCGCTGCCGACGCGGCCGGCCTTGGCCTTGGCCATCGACGCTTCCATCGAGTTGGGGATGTTGTTGTCGGCCTGCCATGCGCTGCGCAGGGTCAGCAGGTACGACGACTCCCAGTCGGCTTCCATGCGCAGGAACTCGGCGGCGGCCGCGTGCTGAGCGTGCGCCGGCCGGTCGTAGGAGATCTCGATGCCCGCGTCTTCGAGGATCTTGCGCAGTTCCTCCAGCGAGGCCCGCGACACGCCCACGGCCATGGCCGCCACGATCGGACGGGTGTTGTCGAAGGTGCTCATCACACCGCCGAAGCCCTTTTCGGTGTTGATCTCCGGGTCGGACAGGATGTAGTCCTTGGGGATCCGGGCATTGTCGAAGCGGATGACCGCGGTGTCGGATGCCTTGATGCCGAGCTTCTCCTCGAGACGCTCGATCGTCACTCCGGGGTGCTCGCGCGGCACCAGGAAGGACTTGATGGCGGGACGGCCCTTGGTTTTGTCCAGCGTGGCCCACACCACGATGTGGGTGGCGCGTGAACCCGCGGTGACGAAGATCTTTTCGCCGTTGATCACGTACTCGTCACCGTCGAGCTTTGCGGTGGTGGTGACCGCGGCGGAGTCCGACCCGAAACCGGGCTCGGTGATGGCCATGGCGGCCCACACCTTGCCGAACTTGTCGGCGTCTTCCTTGGTCGTCACGCTCGATACGGCGGCGTTGCCCAGGCCCTGGAAGGGGATGGTCAGCAGCAGGCCGCAGTCGCCCCAGCTCATTTCGAGGGCGTTGAGCAGCGCGGACATGTTGGCGCCGTTGACGTTCTGCTTCTCGGTGTTCTCCTCGGCGCGGAAGGCCTCGGCGCCGGCGAAGGCAAACGTCCCGGCTGCGGTGACGCCGGCGAACAGCGTCTCCAGGGTGTCCAGTTCGACGGGGTAGGTGTGCTCGGCCAGGTCGTACTTGCGAGAGATCGGCCGCACCAGCTCGGCAGCGCCCTGGTGCCCCTTCTCCTGAACGGCCTGCAACTTCTTGGGGAGTTCCAAATTGATTGCCATGGAAAGACTTTCGGTTAGTAGGTAGGCCAGGGGCTAGAGGACGACGACACCTTCGGCGACACCGATGGCGCGCAGGTTGCGGTACCACCGCTCCACCGGGTGCTCCTTGGTGAAGCCGTGGCCGCCAAGCAACTGCACGCCGTCGAGGCCGATCTGCATGCCCTTGTCGGTGGCGAGCTTGCGGGCCAGCGCTGCCTCACGGATGAACGGCAGGCCCTGCTCGGCACGCGAGGCGCCGCGGAGGGTGACCAGCCGCAGGCCGTCGAGCTCGATCGCGATGTTGGCGCACATGAAGGCAACGGCCTGGCGGCGGGCGATGGGTTCGCCGAACGCCTCACGCTGCTTCACGTAGGGGATGACGTAATCGAGCACGGCCTGGCCGGTGCCGACCGCGAGCGACGCCCAACCCAGACGGGCGAGGGCGACGGCCTCGGAGTAGTCCGACTCGCCCGCGCCGTCCTCGCCGAGGATGTTGGCGGCGGGAACTGCGACGTTGTTGAGGTTCAACCGGCCCAGCGCCGCGCCGCGGATGCCCATGCTCGGGTCCTCCTCGACGGTGATGCCCTCGGTGCCGGACTCGACGATGAACAGCGTCGGGCGGCCGTTGTAGTTGGCGGCCACGATGAACAGCTCGGCCTGCGCGGCGGCCGGGACCAGCGACTTGGTGCCGTTGAGGCGGAATCCGCTGGGGGTGCGGGTGGCCGTGGTCTTGAGGCTGAAGGGATCGAAGAGGGCCTGCGGCTCGGCGATCACGACCGAGGCCTGCGGCACGTTCTCGCCCGCGAACTCCTTGAGGTAGGTGGCCTGCTGGTCGGCGCTGCCCCAGTTGGTCAGCGCGCTGGCCACACCCGAGGGGGCCAGGATCGGCAGGGCCAGGCCCATGTCGCCGTACGAAAGCGCCTCGGCGACAAGTGAATTGGTGACAGTGGAGCGCTGTGAGGCGATGCCGTCGAAATCCTCGGGGATGTTGATGGCGGTGACGCCCAGCTCGGCCACCTTGCTCAGCAGGTCGGCGGGGTAGGTCTTGTTCTTGTCCGACTCGTAGGCGGCCGGGCGGATGACCTCGACGGCGAATTCCTTCACCGTGTCGGCGATCATCTTCTGCTCGTCCTCGGGGTTGAGGTCGAAGTAGTCGGCGTTCGCCTTGTCGAGGCGCTTGGGTCCGCCCTTGCTGCCGGTCACCTTCTTGAAGGTGCGGTTGGCAACGCCGAGGGTGGTGAACAGACCCTTCGTGGTCTCGAAGATGCCCTTGTTGAAGGCTCCGCGCAGGTTGTACTTGTCCAGCAGCTCCGAGCCCGCGATCGGGGTCAGCACCGCGATGAGGATGTCGATCGCGCCACGCTTGTGCTTCTGGAGGCCGACGCCGGTCTCGTGCTTCGCCAGGCTCTTGCTCTTGGCGGCCTTTTTCTCGTCGCGCGGAGTCAACGTGTTGGTCATGTCACCAGCCGTTTCTGGGGTCAAAGGGGTTCTGCCGGAGTATCTGGTCGTTACCTTACTCCGAAGTAAGAACCGTATCTTACTAAGCGGTAAGATCCTTACAAAACGAGGTACATGTCACACCCCCGGTAATGCCCACGAGCAGACGAAAATGTCCTCGACACGCCGGCAAGACGCGCGCGCTTTGACGTCTGCCTCGCGCGAGGGAGCGCGAAGCAGGTGGTGTCGGGGCGCGTTAGGCGAGGGCCTTGAGCACCTCGTCGTGCAGCAATCCATTGGTGGCTACTGCGCTGCCGCCATGTGGGCCGAGCTCACCGGCCAGATTCGTGAACCGGCCACCGGCCTCACGCACCAGGATGTCCAGCGGCGCCAGATCCCACAGCGAGACCTCGGGCTCGGCGGCGATATCGACCGCGCCCTCGGCCAGCAGGCAGTAGGAGAAGAAGTCGCCGAACCCCCGCACACGCCACACCGTGTCGGTCAGGTCGAGGAATCGGTCGCGTATCCCGCGGTCGGCCCAGCCCGAGATGCTGGAGAACGACAGGCTCGATGCTCCCAGCCGGTCCACGCCGGAGACGTGTATCGGCCGATCCTCGCCGGAGCCGACACGGCTGTGCGCGCCGAGCCCAGCCGCCGCCCACCACCGGCGGGAGAGTGCGGGGGCGCTGATGACGCCGACGACGGGCACGCCGTCCTCAAGCAGCGCGATGAGTGTGGCCCAGACTGGGACGCCGCGTGCGAAATTCTTGGTGCCGTCGATGGGATCGATGACCCATTGCCTGCCGGTGAACGTGGCTTCGCCGCCGTACTCTTCGCCGAGCACCGAGTCCGCCGGACGCGAGCGGTGCAGCAGTGAGCGCAGGACCGATTCCACCGAGGTGTCCGCGTCGGTCACCGGGGTCAGATCGGGCTTGGTGTCCACTCGCAGATCCAGCGCTCCGAAGCGCGACGTGGTGATTTCGTCGGCGGCATCGGCCAATTCGAGTGCCAGCCGACGGTCTTCGCGCAAGGACACGGTGGGCGTCATGCCTGCAGTCCTACCATGTCAGTGTGTGGGAATTCTTGGTGCTACTGCTGATCGGCGGCTCGCTCGTCTTCGTCATCACGCAGATGAGACGCGGTCGGCAAGCTCAACCCGGCATGAATGCCGTGGAAGGGACCCTGTTGGTGACGGGGGTCAGCCCCCGGCCGGAGGGGGTGACGGGCGAGCAGCTGGTCACAATCACCGGTGCGCTCAATGGTCCAACGGTGGCCGAATACATCACCTATCGGCAGATCGTGCGCGACGTCAACGACTGGCCACGTCTCGGTGATCTGATCCCCGTCCTGTACCCACCGAAGAACCCCGATCGCTGGAACATACTGCTGGCGCCGCTGCCCGGCCCCACGCCGCAGCAGTATCCGGGTGGGCCCGGATACCCGAGTGGTCCTCCGCCCATCGAGAACATCGATCCGGTGCCTCCCGCCGCGCCACCTCCCGGACCTGTCGAGGGACCGTTCTCCACCGACGATCCCGCCAAGAAGCACGAGCCACCGCCGCGGTACTACGAACCGCCACCGCTGTAACGGGGCGGCCCGAACCAGTTCTGCAGTGCGCCGTTGAGCCCGGTCGTGGTGCTGTCGCCCACCCAGGCGACGTAGCCGTCCGGCCGGATCAGTATGGCGTGCGGAGCCTCGACCGTTCCGATCACCGGCAGCTCGAAAGTGCAGTCTGCTTCCAGGTATCGGGCCTCGACGACATCGACTCGATGTGACCATCCCGAGGTGCCGGTGATAGCGGTGCCCAGGTTGAGCAGCACGCCACGGCCCTCGTGCAGCAGCGTGCACACGCGCACCGTTCCCCGTGCGGTATGCACCTCCAGGTCCGGCATCCGCCGCCCGAGCAGGGGATGGCCGGGGCCGGCCTCGGGAGCGAGGTCGTAGTGGATGTCCAGGCCGTTCATCATCGCCGCGATCTGGCGTCGCGGCTTCTCCAGGGTCAACAGATCAGACATGATGTCGCGCAACGCATCAACCCGTTCACCGGGGCGGCTCAGTGCTGTTTGTGCCAGGGTGTTGTGCAGCACTCGCGCCGCGACCGGATGGCGCTCGGCGTGGTAGGTGTCCAGCAGGCTTTCCGCTGATGTGCCGTTGACAACCTGTGCCAGCTTCCAGCCCAGATTGACCGCGTCCTGGATTCCGGTATTGAGGCCCTGTCCGCCGATGGGGAAGTGCACGTGGGCGGCATCGCCGGCCAGCAGCACCCGGCCCTTGCGGTATGCCTCGGCCTGTCGGGTTACGTCGGTGAATCGGGAAATCCATGTGGGACTGTGTATTCCGTAGTCAGTGCCGCGGACGGATAACAATGCTTCGCGCAGATCGTGCAGCGTCGGCGTATCGGTTCGCCCGAGTTGGGGCTCGGTCACCAAAACCCGGATCGGTCCGTCCTCTTCGAATTTGAAGAAGGAATGCAGCGCGCCCTGCCGGTGGATGCCCCACTCCGGTTCCTCGGTGACCTGGACATCGGCGACCAGGCAGCTGGTCGAGGGATCCCAACCGGGAAACTCGATTCCGGCCGTCTTGCGCACCAGGCTGCGGCCACCGTCGCAACCGACCAGGTACTGCGCGCGCAGCGTCGAACCATCGGAAAGGTCGATATCAACCGTGTCATCGGATGAGATGAATCCGGTGACCTCGCGCCCACGGTAGATGGGCACGCCGTACTCGCCGAGCCACTCGCACAGGGTTCGTTCAATGCGGTACTGCAATAGCGCTAGCCCGAAGGTATGCCGAGTGGGCTGGTCGGTCGTGTCCAGTAGGAGTGCGGAGAAATGCGCGACCGGCGCCGAGAATCCTTGGGGCAGGAAGCGGTCGACGATGCCCCGTTGATCAAGCACTTCCAGGGTGCGTGAGTTCATGCCGCCGGCGCGCGAGCCTTCCAGCTCGTGGGTGCTGCGCCGCTCGACGATTGCGACATCGGCTCCCGCCAGGGCCAGCTCACCGGCCAGCATCAATCCCGTCGGTCCGCCGCCGGCAATTACCACCGCGTGTTCGGTCATGAAGACGAAGCTACCCGAAAAATAAGTAAAATAAGAGAATTATAAGGAAACATTAAGGCCGGGTCGTGCGGGTCAGCGCTCCTTGTCCCGCTGTAGGTGGTTCGCCAACGCGGCCAGCCGTTTCTCGTTCTCGCGCTTGAACATTCGCTCCGCGATGGGCTCGATGACCGCCGGTCTACAGGTGAAGGTCATTGTGTACGTCGCCAGCGACATGTCCTCCCGGTGGTCCGCCGAAGCGTCGGTGTCATCGCTGTCGATCGGTTCGTGGCGCAGCGAGGCAGCCCACTTGGTGAAGAACGGTGGTTTGGATTCGAGTTTGATCGCGGCCAGATGCGGCGGTTTGAACGTGACGTATCGGGTGCGAAACGAGTATCCGCCCAGGATCCGGCGCGCGGTGCACACAGCGACCGTGCCGACGCCTATGTCGGAGCCACCCTCGACATACGCGCGGCGCAGCAGGGTGTCCCACTCGAGCCGTCGGCCGTAATCGTGGATCAGGTCGAATGTCCGCTCACAGCTGGCCGGCATCACCTGCGACACCACGATGTGGACGGTCATGGATGAGCCGCTTGTGTGAGGGCCGACATCATGGCTCGCCGTGCCGCCCGGTCGCGGCCAGCAGCTCGGGCACCGTCTCCAGCTTCACGCGGGGACGTCCCTGCGGCTCGCCGGTGGCCCGTTCGTGCGAATCGATGGTCAGCCAGTCGGACTGCGACACGATGTGAGGTTCGTGGCCCAGGAGCCATTCCTCCAGGGCCGCGACGTCGGGGGCGGCCCCGAGGTCGGCGGTCGCCAGATCCGCGAGCAAGGTATCCACCGTCTCCTGTGAATCGCTCTTGTTGGTTCCGATGACGCCGACCGGGCCGCGCTTGATCCAGCCGACCACGTACTCGTTCTCGCGTCCCTCGATGCGCCCCGCGTTGTTGAGGATCACCCCGCGCCGGGAATCGAAGGGCAATCCGGGCACGGGCACTCCGCGGTACCCGATGGCACGCACCACCAGATGGGTGGGCAGTGTTTCGCGCTCACCGGTATCACGCGCCACCACGTAGCCGTCTTCTTCGACTAATTCGTTGCGGCCCACAGTGATTGATTCGACCCCGTTGTCACCGTGCAGCTCGATGGGGGACGTGCGGAACTGGAACACCACCCGACGATGTCCCTCGGTGTGTGGTCGCTCCGAGAACTTGCGAAGGGTATCGATGTTGGTGCGGGTCGGTTTGGGCGCGGCCGCCAGTTGTTCGTCGGTGATGCCTGCCAGGTCTTGCGGGTCCACCACGACGTCGACACCGGGCAGATCACCCATCTCGCGCAGTTCCAGCGGGGTGAAGGTGGCCTGCAACGGCCCCCGCCGTCCGATGATCACCACTTCACGGATCGCGTTGTGGTCCAACGAATCCAGCGCCCGATCGGCGATGTCGGTGGTGTGCAGCGACTCCGGATCCATGCCGAGGATGCGTGCCACGTCCAGCGCCACATTGCCGTTGCCCACGACCACGGCGCGCTCACCGGAGAGGTCTACCGAGACGCTCTGATAGGTGGGGTTGGCGTTGTACCAGCCCACGACGTCGACGGCGGCGATGCAGCCGGGCAGCTGATCGCCCGGGATGCCCAGGGGCTTGTCGGATTGGGCGCCGACGGCGTAGATCACCGCGTCGTAGCGAGACGCCAATTCCTCGGCGGTTATCTGTGCTCCCACTTCGATGTTTCCGAAGAATCGGAAGCGTGGGTGCGTTGCCGTCTTCTCGAACACGGCACTGACCGACTTGATCTTGGGGTGATCCGGTGCCACTCCTGACCGAACCAAACCCCAAGGGGTGGGCAGCATTTCGAGCATGTCCACATGCACGTCGAAATCGGTGTGTTTGAGCAGCGATCCGGCGGCGAAGAAGCCCGAGGGCCCCGCACCGACGATGGCGACGTGAACGGCGCGCACCCTCGTCCATCCTTATCTGCCCGCCAGGGCAGCGGCTGTCGTCGGCTATGGGCTGGCCGACAGGGGGCTGGCCGCGGTCCTGTCCGGACGGGTTACCCCACCGATGCTAGCGACGGATTCGAGGGTGCGCGGGGAGACCTGCGGACTAGGCCTGCATTTCGTATGTGCCGGAGAGCGCCTCGACCCGGTTCCAAATCTCGTCGAAGCGTTCGGAATTGAATACCGGTTCTGAAATCACGTCCTTGGCCCACTGGCGCTGGGTGGCCGTGGCCTCGCGCTTACCCAGCAGGTCCACCGCGTATGTCGAGAAATCCCGGTTGAGGAACTCGAAGATCTGGTCGATCAACACGGAGTCCGTGCCGCGCAGCTGAGCCTGCTCCAGGATCAGACCGCCGTAGACCACCAGGGTGAACAGCTCGCCGATGCTCAGCTGCAGATCCAGCCCGGCGTTCTTGATGGCATCCCGCTCGCTTGAGACCAGGGTGGCCAGTGCCTCCGCGCGCTGGGTGAAGGCCGCGACATTCGGGATGTCGGCATTGGCCGCGAAGGGCTTACGCCAATCGTGGAACCGGATCTTGCCCAGGCCGCTGGCCGGTCCCTGCTGGAACAGGAACTCGTCGTCGCCGGCCTGCAGCTGAACGCCGGGAACCGGCAGGTCCTGCGCGTCGTGCAGATAGGCGGGCATGAACTTGAGGATCAGTGCCAGGTTGACCGCGACGGTGCCCTCGAGCTTGGGCAGGCCGGCCACGTCGATCCGGGCGGCGGTCGTGTAGCTCTCGGCCTCGAAGGCCTTGGCCGACATGACGTCCGCGAGCAACGCCAGCACCTTCTCGGCCTCGGTGGTGGCTTTCATCTTGGTCACCGGGTTGAACAGCAGGTAGCGACGATCCTCGGCGCTGGCAGTGCGGAAGTAGTCCACCGCACGCTCGCTGAAGAGCTTCATCGCCAGCAGGCGGGCGTAGGCGTCGACGAACTCGCGGCGCACATGGTCGAACTTGGTCACCGGGCTGCCGTACAGAATCCTGTTGTGGGCGTGGGTGATCGATTCGTAGAACGCGTGCGTGGACAAACCGATGCCGCCGAAGCACAGGTTGAACTTGCCGATGTTGACGGTGTTGAGCGCCGCGCTGAACGCGTCGGCTCCGACGTGCAGGATGTCGTCTTCGCTGACCGGATATTCGTTGAGCTCGAACTCGGCCACGTACATCTGGGACGGCACGACGTTCTTGATCACCGTGTAGTTGGGGTGCTCGCTGTCGGCGAGGAAGAAGACGTACTGGTCCAGGCCGTCACGCCCCTGTACTCGGCCGAACACCGAGACGATGCGGGCGCAGTTGCCGTTGCCGATGTAGTACTTGCGGCCCGAGGCCTTGTAGCCGCCACCCTCGACAGGGGTGAGCACCATGTCGCTGGAGTAGATGTCGGCGCCGTGCGCCTGCTCGGAAAGACCGAACGCGGCGACCGCTCCGCCGTCGAGCAGGTCGGCGGCGCGCTTGCGCGGATCAGCGTTGGCGCTCTGCCACACCGGGCCCAGGCCCAGCACGGTGACCTGCCACGGGTACCAATAGTTGAGGCCGTAGAAGCCGAGGATTTCCGAGAGCTTGGCCACGCGCGCGGTGTCCCAGCGCTTGTCGGCATGCCCGGCGCCGTCGGCGGCGGGGGTCAGGAAGGTCGCGAACAGCTTTTCGCGTGCCGCGAAGTCCAGGAAGTCCTGGTAGAAGACCTTATCGACGTAATCCTGGAGCAGCCGGGTTTTCCCGCGCTCCTCGAACCAATCGACGGTTGCCTTGAGCAGGCGACGTGTTTCGCCGTCGAATTCGGCGAAGTCGTCCTGGGTGGGGTGAAGCAATTCGGTCTTGGGGGCGGCGTTCGTATCCTGACTCACGGTCAGGAACCTACCACCGCGTCAGTTTGGATAGGGAGGGACGGGGATTTGAACACCGCGTGCACAACGTGCGGTGAACCCTGGGTACGCGTCAGTTGACGCGGCGCTCGGTCCCGCGGTCGGGTTGGTCGCCGTCATGCAGGCAGTGGCGGTGTCGGCGCCTGCCGAGCCGGGCGAGCGCCATCAACGCGAGATCGTCGGCATCCATCGCGGGCCGGTGTGGCACGTAGTCGTCCAGTAGGGCCACCTCGACACCCTGTTGGTGCAGACCGTCGCGGATGCCGGTCGTGAAGGTCGAATCGGCGCTGCGCGGCTGAGTGTGGTGTGAAAGGCCCTGTGCTGCGAGTGATCTCACCATGATGACGCCGCCTTGGCCGCGGTTGGCGATGCGCTGGCCGAATCGGTGGGTGAGGTAGAGCGTCCGCATCCTGTTGAGGTCGGATTCGGCGGAACGGCCGCCCGCGGCATCTTCGTCGGTGATGCACACCAACAGGCCCACGTCGATATCGTCGGTGGCCGCGGCGAGCTCGCCGGTGAAGACGTCGGGTGACGCGGTTCGGACGCTCACACCCGCGGTCATGGTCAGCGTGTACGCGTCGGCGCGCCCGCCATGTGCCGCGAGGACGACATTGATGCCGTTCGCCGCGATGTGGCGTGCGAAAGCGGTGGC
Source organism: Mycobacteroides saopaulense (assembly GCF_001456355.1). NCBI lineage: Bacteria > Bacillati > Actinomycetota > Actinomycetes > Mycobacteriales > Mycobacteriaceae > Mycobacteroides > Mycobacteroides saopaulense. Next base: position 3,257,719 of record NZ_CP010271.1, on the reverse strand, counting down.
GGTTTCGGTCTCTCCGGCCGCGATAACCGCCCACGGGCCGTACTGTGATCTTGGTAGCGCGGCCAGCTGTTTTCCGAAGGAGTACATGTCGACCGGGACCCCCAGCTAGCTAAGTAGTTAAGTATTGTATTTCTTGTTGAAATTCGATATATCAAATTCGACGGGATATTAGCAGTCGGGTAGCCGGATTGGGGTGCAAATGACCAAGCCCGCACCCGCCGTCGTCCGGGCTGCGCAGATCCTCGACTATCTGGCGGGGCGACCCACTCGCCCGATGTCGATGACCGAGGTCGCCGAGGCTGTCGGAGTCAATCCGGCGTCCACGCTCGCAATACTTCAGGCACTCACCGAGGCCGGCTACATCGTTCGCCACCCTCGCCACAAGACGTACTCGATCGGCCCGTCCATGCTGATCACCGGGCACGCCGCGCGGATGCGATTCGAGGTTGCCGACGTGGTGGACGCGGAGGTGAAGCGCTTGGCGGCCCAGTTCGGGACGGCGTGCACGGCGTCGATGATCGCGGGCGAGGACGTGGCGGTCATCTCCTCACACGGACGGTCGCCGACGGGCGGCAGCTATCAGGTGGGACAAAGAATCCGGTTCAGCGCGCCGGCCGGCCTGGTGTTCATGGCGTGGGCTCCGGAATGCGATGTGCGGCGTTGGCTGCTGCGGGCGGCGCCGGTAGTCACCGACGAGCTCTGGGACGGCATGCAGCGAATGTTGGCCGGGATTCGGCAGCAGGGTTACTTCGCGTCCGTGCAAAGCGATCGCGTGGACAAGTTCTATATGCAGTGGGGCGACACGGCCGTCCAGGGCACCGTCGGCGAGCGGCTCGACACCATCGAGTCCATGCTCAGCTCACTGCTGGCCCGCATGGGCGAGCCGATCGATTTCAGCGAGCCGCGGCGCATCGGCTTTCTCGGCGCGCCCGTCTTCGGCGCCGATGGCGAGGTCGCGGTGATGCTCAGCGTGTTGGGAACACCCGAGCGCCTCACCGAAGCCGAGGCGATCGACGCGGGCAATCGACTGCGATTCTGCGCCGATCACATCACCTCCGTCACCCACGGCAGGCAGGGCGCCGGCCCGTAGACATCGGGTGGGAATGGACCACGCGATGTGCCCGGTAACCTGAACTGTTGTGGATCTGGACTGCCAAGCCGACATCGCCGACCTCGACACGACTCTCACCACGGTGGAGCGGGTGCTCGACGTCGACGGCCTGCGTGCCCGGATCAAGACGCTCGAAGAAGCCGCCGCTGACCCCAACCTGTGGGATGACCAGGCGCGTGCCCAGCAGGTGACAAGCCAGCTCTCACACGCCCAGGGTGAGCTGCGACGCGTCGAGGAGCTTCGCCAGCGCCTCGACGACCTTCCGGTTCTCTATGAGCTTGCCGAGGAGGGCGACGACGCCTCGGTGGTCGCGGAAGCCGATGCCGACCGGGCCAAGCTGCGCGAAGACATCGAGGCCATGGAGGTCCGGACACTGCTGTCCGGCGAGTACGACGAGCGCGAGGCCGTGGTCACCATCCGGTCTGGCGCCGGCGGTGTGGACGCCGCGGACTGGGCCGAAATGCTCATGCGTATGTACATCCGCTGGGCCGAGGCGCACAAGTATCCGGTCGAGGTGTTCGACACCTCCTACGCCGAAGAAGCGGGGATCAAGAGCGCGACCTTCGCCGTGCACGCGCCCTTCGCCTACGGCACGTTGTCGGTGGAGCAGGGCACGCACCGGTTGGTGCGGATCAGTCCGTTCGACAACCAGAGCCGTAGGCAGACCTCGTTCGCCGATGTCGAGGTGCTCCCGGTGGTGGAGACCACCGATCACATCGACATTCCCGAAGGGGACCTGCGCGTTGACGTTTACCGATCGAGCGGCCCTGGTGGTCAGTCGGTGAACACCACCGACTCCGCGGTGCGCCTCACGCACATTCCCACCGGGATAGTCGTCACCTGCCAGAACGAGAAGTCGCAGCTGCAGAACAAGGTCGCCGCGATGCGCGTTTTGCAGGCGAGGCTGCTGGAGCGCAAGCGCCAGGAGGAGCGTGCCGAGATGGACGCGCTCAAGGGCGACGGCGGCAGCTCATGGGGTACCCAGATGCGTTCCTATGTGTTGCAGCCCTACCAAATGGTCAAGGACCTGCGTACCGAATACGAGGTGGGCAATCCCGCGGCGGTGCTCGACGGGGACATCGACGGATTCATCGAGGCGGGAATCCGGTGGCGCAACAGGCGCGATGATTAGAGCCGCGGAATTCAGTGCGGCGAGTCTTCGCCTAGCAGAACGCTGGAACTCCTTCTGGTCCAGCCAGGTTGGGCGCTGGCTGCTCGACAATGGCCTGCGTATCGTCATCGCGGTCCTGGGTGCGATGATCCTGGTGCGCTTCATCAACTGGGGCGCGCAGAAGATCACCCGACGGCTGGATCGCTCGTTCACGCAGAGCGACGCGCTGGTGCGTTCGGAAGCCAGCAAGCACCGGCAGGCCCTTGCCTCGGTGGTGTCGTGGATCGTGGTCGTGTTGATCGTCGTGGTCACCACCGTCCATGTCGTTGGCGTGCTGGGGATTTCGATCGGCGGGCTGGCGGGCCCGGCCGCCGTGCTCGGTGGTGCGCTCGGCTTCGGTGCGCAGCGCGTGGTCCAGGACCTTTTGAGCGGCTTCTTTCTCATCACCGAAAAGCAGTACGGCTTCGGCGATCTGGTGGAGCTCGAAGTTCAGTACGCGACGGCGGCGTCGCGCGGCACCGTCGAGGAAGTCACGTTGCGGGTTACCAAGCTGCGCTCGGGCGATGGCGAGGTGATCACCATTCCCAATGGGTTGATCGTGAAATCGGTCAACCTGTCCAAGGACTGGGCCCGCGCGGTCGTCGACATTCCGGTGCCGACGAGCGTCGACCTGGCCCGCGTCAACGACGTGTTGTACGACGTCTGCCAGCAGGCGCTGGTCGACCGCGATCTGTCTCAGCTGCTTCTGGATGCCCCGTCGCTCATGGGCGTGGAGAGCATCGAGATGGAGCGGGTCAACGTGCGCATGGTCGCGCGGACCTTGCCCGGTAAGCAGTTCGAGGTGGGACGCCGTCTGCGCGCCAAGGTGATCGCCGCGCTGGCCAAGTCGGGTATCGCGCTGGTCGGGGACAGCCGCCCGGTGGTGCGGACGATGTCGTCGTCGAGCTCCGGTGAGCTCAAACGTGAAGGCAAGCGCGAAGAAGCCAAGCGCGAAGAAGAAGGTGTTGACACCAAGCCGCAACCGATCGTGCAGGCGGAGGAGCTCACATGAGTGAATCGCGCCAGGAACCGTTCTGGGAAAAGGTGCTGTCCCAGGCTCAGAAGCTTCGAAAGAAGGTCCGCGTTCGGACCTCCACCGTCGTGCTTGTGCTTGCGTTCATCGCGACGAGCTGGCTTTACGACGTCACCCGGCCCGAGCCCGCGCCGCCGCAGCCGCCCCCCGGCTATACCTGGGTGCCCAAGCCCAGCGTCACGACCACCACGCCGCGGCCGGTGCAGACCACCACACGACGCCCGACGACCACCACGCCGCCTACGACCACGACGACGACGGAGCCGACCAACACCATCGTCACGACGTTTCCGACGTTGACGCCCAGCGGTACGGCCCCGACACCCCCGACGACGACGCCACCTCCGCCGCCGGGCATATTGCCGCCCTGGCTGGTCCCGCCGCAGCTGCCGCAACTGCCGGGAGCACCTCCGCCGCCGGCTCCGAACCCCGCGCCCTAGTGCGCCCTCACGGTCATCACGGTTTTCCCGGCTAGACTGGCGTGCCGTGATCAGCCTCGACAAGGTAACCAAGCTCTATAAATCGTCGGCTCGGCCCGCGTTGGACAACGTGAGCCTCGAGATCGACAAGGGTGAGTTTGTGTTCCTCATCGGGCCGTCGGGTTCGGGTAAGTCGACATTCATGCGGCTGCTGCTGGGTGAGGAGCTGCCGACCAAGGGGGAGATCCAGGTCTCCAAGTTCCACGTCAACAAGCTGCGGGGCCGCGAGATCCCGCACCTTCGGCAGACGATCGGCTGCGTTTTCCAGGACTTTCGACTACTGCAGCAGAAGACGGTCTACGAGAACGTCGCCTTCGCGCTGGAGGTGATCGGTAAACAGACTGACATCATCAACCGGGTGGTCCCCGAGGTACTGGAGATGGTCAACCTGACCGGTAAGGCCAGCCGCCTGCCCTCAGAACTCTCCGGTGGAGAGCAGCAGCGTGTCGGTATCGCGCGCGCCTTCGTCAACCGTCCGCTGGTGCTGTTGGCCGACGAGCCGACCGGAAACCTGGACCCCGAGACCAGTGAAGACATCATGGCGCTGCTGGAGCGGATCAACCGCACCGGCACCACCGTGCTGATGGCGACACACGACCATCACATCGTCGACTCGATGCGCCAGCGCGTGATCGAGCTGGAACTGGGCAAGCTGATCCGCGACGAGCAGCGCGGTGTCTACGGGGTAGATAGGTAAGTGGAATAGAACATGCGTTTTGGATTTCTGTTCAACGAGGTCGTCACGGGCCTGCGCCGCAATGTGACGATGACGGTGGCGATGATCATCACCACCGCCATCGCGATCGGGTTGTTCGGTGGTGGTCTGCTGGTGATATCGCTGGCCAAGAACTCGAAGGCCATCTACCTGGACCGTGTCGAGACGCAGATCTTCCTCACCGAGGATCTGTCGGCCAGTGACACGGACTGCAGCAGCGACATCTGCAAGGGCATCCGCGACGAGATCGAAAAGCGGTCCGACATCAAGTCGGTGCGCTTCGTGAACCGCGAGGACGCGTACGCCGACGCCGAGAAGCGGCTGCCGCAGTTCCGCGATCTCATGAAGGACGTGAGCAAGGACGCGTTCCCCGCCTCGTTCATCGTCAAGCTCAAGGACCCGGAGGCGCACGCCGAATTCGACGACTCGTTCGTCGGCAAGCCCGGTGTGAAGGGCGTGCTCAACCAGAAGGACCTGATCGACCGCCTGTTCGCGGTGCTGAACAGCCTGCGCGACGCGGCGTTCATGATCGCGCTGATCCAGGCCGTCGGCGCAGTCCTGTTGATTGCCAACATGGTTCAGGTCGCCGCCTACACGCGGCGTACCGAGGTCGGCATCATGCGGTTGGTGGGCGCCACCCGCTGGTATACCCAGCTGCCGTTCCTGCTGGAGGCGGTGATCGCCGCGCTCGTCGGTGTGGCGCTGGCGGTGATCGGTCTGATCGTGGCGCGGGTGACCATCCTCAACGGCGCGCTGCAGCAGTTCATTCAGGCCAACCTGATCGCACCGATCACCTATGGCGACGTGTTCCTGGCGGCCATTCAGATGGCGGCGCTGGGCATCTTGTTGGCCGGCGTGACCGCCTACGTGACGCTGCGTCTGTACGTACGTAGATAGGCCCTGCCCATGAGTAAGAAACCAACCGACGGACGAAAGGTCATCGCGACCAATCGCAAGGCGCGGCACAACTATTCGATTCTCGATGTGTACGAGGCCGGTGTGCAGCTGGTAGGCACCGAGGTCAAGACCCTGCGCGAGGGCAAGGCCTCCCTGGTGGATTCGTTCGCCACCGTCGATGACGGCGAGGTGTGGCTGCGTGGGGTGCATATCCCGCAGTACGACCACGGCACCTGGACCAACCACGCGCCGCTACGGAACCGGAAGCTATTGTTGCACAGGGCGCAGATCGACATGCTGGTCGGCAAGACCCGAGATGGCAACCTCACGCTGGTCCCGCTGTCGCTGTACTTCCTGGACGGCAAGGTGAAGGTGGAGTTGGCGTTGGCGCGCGGTAAGCAGGCGCACGACAAACGTCAGGACATCGCTAAGCGGGATGCTTCGCGCGAGATCACCCGCGAGCTGGGGCGGCGCGCCAAGGGCATGTAATTCAAGCGGATTACGCGGCCAGAGGCTGCGTCGACTCGTGTCTGCGCTGCCGTTCGACGGTGACCAGATAGAACGCCCACGCGAACGCGAAACTCGTGAAGAGGCTGGAGACGAAGTAGAGCCAGGGGCGCCGGATGCCGCGGCGATACCCGTCGACCATCGTCATCAGCGGCAGCAGGATGACATTGCCGATCGTGTAGTCCTGCCCGGCCGAGCCGGCGGCGGGGTTGGCGAACATCAACCGGATGTAGTCGACCCAGCCGGTCACGGGATTGGACACGTGGTACTCGGCGACGTACCGGATGTTGAAGTACCAGCCCAGCGCGATCGAGGCGATGCCCACGACGTAGTACACGATCTCAAGCATCGACAGCGCGGGACCCGTTGCGGGGCGGGCGAATATCGCTCGGTTCGACGCGACGATGACCACGATGACCGCGATACCCAGGACCGCATGCACGATGAGCGACACCATGCCCGGAGCCTGGCAGCGGCGGCAAGTTTTGTCAATAGTGACATAACTCGCCCGGGGCTGTCCGTGCGGTACCTTTCGAGGATGGTCAGGCCTGCCCAGACGGTGCGTAGCGAGCGGACTCGCGCGGCGCTGCGGCAGGCGGCGATAGTGCGCTTCCTCGGGCAGGGTGTCGAGGACACCTCGGTGGAGCAGATTGCCGCGGACGCGGGCGTCTCGCTGCGCACCTTCTACCGCCACTTCGAGTCCAAGCATGATCTGCTGTTCTTGGACTACGACCTGGGTTTGGAGTGGTTTCGCAATGCCCTGGATGCGCGGAGCCCTGGCGAGCCGATCCTGGATTCGGTGGAGTCGGCGATCTTCAGTGCGCCATATGACGTCGACGCGGTGGTCAAGATTGCGACACTGCGCAACCAGGAGCTCGATCGGGCGCGCATCGTGCGCCACATCCGGCAGGTGGAGGCCGAGTTCGCCGAGGCGATCGAGGAGCATCTGGTTCGTGACGGTGGTGACAACGTCAATCCTGATGTGCGCCTGCGCAATACCGTGACGGCTCGCTGTATTGCGGCGGCTGTTTTCGGGGCGATGGACGCATGGATGCTCGGGGAGGATCGGACGCCGGATGAGCTGGCGCGGTTGAGTCGCACCGCGCTGGACTCGCTGAAGGCGGGAATCGGCGAGGTGTCCTGACCCAAGTTTTGTCACTATTGACAAAACTTGGTAAGCCGTGTCAGCGTGGGGTGATGGCGGACTTCGAGGCGATCGTGATCGGCGCGGGGCACAACGGGCTTACCGCCGCCGCGAAACTGCAACAGTCGGGGCTGCATACGCTCTGCCTCGATGCCAAGTTGTACGCCGGCGGCATGGCCTCGACGGTGGAACTGTTCGACGGGTATCGGTTCGAGATCGCCGGATCGGTCCAGTTCCCCACGTCCGCGGTCCTGAGCCGTGATCTGGGCCTCGATGCACTGCCGACGGTGGACCTCGACGTGGTATCGGTGGCGCTCAGGGGGATTGGCGACGAACCGCTGGTCTACTACAGCGACCCGATGAGGCTGCTGACCCATCTCAATGAGGCGCACGGAGCCGAGGCGGTCAACGGCATGGCGGGAATCATGGCGTGGAGCCAGGCGCCCACGCGGGCGTTGGGGCGTTTCGAGGTGGGGCAACCGCCCAAGACGTTTGACGAGATGTATGCCTGCGCGACAAATGAATTCGAGCGGTCGAGCATCGACGAGATGCTGTTCGGATCGGTGACCGACGTGCTGGACCGGTACTTCCCCGACAAGGAGAAGCACGGTGCGCTGCGCGGGATGCTGGCGTTCCTGGCGTTGAACATGACCTACCGCGGTCCGGAAACTCCTGGCAGTGCCGCCGCGTTGGCGTTCGGGTTGGCGATGCCGGATTCGACCGCGTTGCAGATGAAGAAATTGCGCGGTGGCATCGGTGCACTGACATCGCATCTGCGGGATCAATTCGTCGCGCGCGGCGGCGAGGTGCGGTTGCGCAGCAGGGTGATCGAGATACTCACCGCCGACGGCCGCGTGTTGGGTGTGCGGCTGGAGGATGGATCGACGATCACCGCGCCGGTGGTCATTTCCTGCGTCGCACCGGATCTGACCGTCATGGAGATGTTGGATACCTCGGTGGTTCCACCGGATCAGCGTGAGCGATTCGCTCGGGTCGATCACCGCGGCAGTTATCTGCAGATGCACTTTGCCCTCGACGCACTGCCGGAATTCGTGGCGCCCTACGAGAGCCTGAACGATCCGGAGATGCAGTCGACGGTCGGCATGTACAGCACGCCCGAAGAGCTACAGGCGCAGTGGGAAGACTGTCGACGCGGGATTGTGCCTGCCGACCCCGCGGTGGTGTTTCAGATTCCGTCCCTACATGACCGGCAGCTGGCGCCGGAGGGTAAGTACGCGGCCTCCGCGTTCGCGCTGTGGTTCCCCGTCGAGACCGGCCATGCCCGCTACGGCGAGATGAAGGTCGAGATGGGGGAGCGGGTGATGGACAAGATCTCGCGGTTGGCCCCCAATTTCCGAGACGTAGTGCAGCGGCACACCACGTTTACGCCGCGGCATATGGGCACGATGTTCGGTGCGCCGGGCGGTGACTATTGCTTCGGGTTGGTGCACGCCGACCAAATCGGGATCAACAGGCCGGGGCCACGCGGATACCGGGGTCACCCCTTGCCCGTCGACGGCTTGTACCTCGGAAGCGCGGGATGTCACGGAGGCCCGGCGATTTCCTTCATCCCGGGGTACAACGCCGCACTGGAGGTGTTGGCGGACGCTCGCTAGAAGGTACGGCTGCCGGTGGGCGACAGCACGAATCCGTGTGGGCCGTCGCCCGTGAAATTGTTGGGCAGTATGCATATCGTCTCGCGCTGCTCGCTCACGCCGCACGTGATCACCTTGTCGGTCGCCTTGAGTCCATAGGTGATCTTCTGGCCCGCAGTCAGTGGGCGGTAGGCGCCGGGCTCGATGGCCGCCGGGCCGGCCGGTGACGCGTCGGGCCGCGCCACGATCTCTTGCTGGCCCAGGTCGGGCATGTGGGTCAAGCTGGCGGTCGGGGCGTTGAGTGACACGCTGGCGATGTTCTCGTCACCGGGCACTCCGGGGAGCTTGCCCCAGCAGGCTCCGTCGACGCCGGTGGCGCGGGAGTTCGCGGTGATGCGGCAGTGCAGGCCGTCCGGGGTGAGAAACTGCACACCCGAGGTCGCGTAGGCGGAGTAGGTCTCGAATGCCGTCGGCTCGACCGATGTGTAGCCGTCCAGGTTGGGTACCGCGGGTTCGGCAGCGGCTTGACCAGCGAATATGGCCGCGCCGACCACAACGGCGACAGAGGTGCTCAGCAGCATGCGCATGTGATTACTCCCGAAATCGGCGACTTCCGGCTGACGCTACCGTGGCGCGGGCCGGTTATTCGGTGGCTTCGTGGATCTGCGGCGGTACGATGGAGTGTCCCACCGAAGGTCGGTGGGGTGACGGGGCTGAAAGGTTTCGACAGCGAGTCTCGACTTAAGGGAAGCGTGCCGGTGCAGGCAAGAGACCACCGTAAGCGTCATTGCAACCAATTAAGCGCCGATTCTCATCAGCGCGACTACGCACTCGCTGCCTAAGCGACTGCGTGTCTGTCAGACCGGGACCTCCCGCGGCCCGGACCCTGGCATCAGCTAGCGGGATCAACCGGTGGCTTCGGCCGCGGAAGCCACCGGGACATCAAACAGCGGCTGGGATCGTCATCTCGGCTTGTTCGCGTGACTGAGAGATCCGAGTAGAGACACAGCGAACTGCGCACGGAGAAGCCTTAATGAACGGCCGTTGGACCCGGGTTCAATTCCCGGCAGCTCCACAGAAGAAGACCCCCCGAATGTTTCGGGGGGTCTTCTGTTTAGTTATGCACCCGGTTGGCGTCCGGACAGGACGGGGAGCACGTGCTCGGCCAGCAGCGGCGCCAGATCCGTGGGATACGGCTCGTCGAGCGACTGCCAGCGCAGCTCTTCGATTTCGGCGGAGGGCTGACTGACAGGAACCGGGGGATGCACGAAGACCGTTGACTCGACTGCGAATCCCGGCTCGTTCGCCGCCGCAGCCCTGAACACTCCGATCGGTTGCAGGGCAGCGGGTTCCAGGTCTATCGACAGCTCTTCACGAACCTCCCGCACGGCGGTCTCTGCGGCGCTTTCGCCCACCTCGGGCTTCCCGCCAGGCAACATGAACCGGCTGCTGCCGCGTTTTCGGACGGTGAGAACCGCTCCACGGTCATCGCGCAATACCACCGCGCTGACCCGGATGGTGGGCGTGGTCTCGGTGATGCTCACCGCGCCAGCATAGAAACAGAAGCAGCGTTGGAGCGACCCGAATAAGTTCGGAGAAAACTCACAGCTCGAATACCTCGGGTCTTGTCGCCGAGTGCATACCGCACGCACATGATCGGTCCAAAACACATGCGTGCGGTATGCGCTCGGGACCTAGCCGCGGGGTTCGACAGCGGCAGGCTTGGTCGTGGTGGCCGGTTCGGCGGACACTGCCGGGATGTCCTTGCGGGCGGCGCTTGCCCCGGCGCGACGTCCGCCGGCTACTCCCAGGACGACGGCCACGATGAGCGAGGCGACAAGAAGACCGCCAGAGGCGGTGACCACGGATGATGGTCGCGAGGTACCAAGGCCCATGATCCATACGCCAAACGCGGTGGCGGCATAGAGTACCGACAAGTTCCAGGACAACGCCACGGCGGTAAACCCGGGTGACGATCCTGCGATCAGTGTCTGCTGATTGGTGTCGAATGCGCCCGCCGCGAAGAACCAGACCGGTATCAGGATCAGGCTGACCCACAGGGTGTGGCTGGTGAATACGGCCGCGATCGTGATCGCCGCGACGGCAAGCCAAATCGGCAGCACCAGGTACTCATTGCCGCCGCGCGCGCGGACCCGGTCCAGGATGCGTCCTCCGGCAAGTGATCCGAGGAACATGCCGCCGCCGCTGAGAGCGCCGATATAGCCCAGCTGAGCCACGTCGAGGTGGTACCGGGCCGCCAAGACCGCGGAAAGATAGGTGTAGGCGCCAAGATTCGCGGCGTGGAAGCCGAAAGTAATCAGCAGAGTCCATGGCACCGGCCCCGGCCGCCACACCCGGAAGAGGTGTGCCAGCTGGCTGCCTCGAGGTTCAGCGGGTTCGCCATGCCGATGGGCGTGGCGCAACGCGCGCCAGAGCACGGCGGCTGCGGCCGCGGCCACGATGGCCATGACACCGAACGACCATCGCCATCCGAATTGGCTGGCGACCAGTGCGCCCAGCGGTACACCGCACACTTGCCCTACGGCGAAGCCGCCCATACCGGCGCCTATTGCCGTGCTGCGGTAAGTGTCTGGTGCCGTCTGCGCGATCCACGACCAGATCGCCGGGCCCGCCAGCGATACCCCGAGGCCCGCCACCGCACGAGACACCAGGAGTATCCCGAAGCTGGGGGTAAAGGCTGCGGCGAGATTTCCGATCGTAAAGACCAAGGCTCCGGCCACGATCAACGTCCGCGCGCCCAATATGGGGTAGGCCAGGCCCTGGAACGGTCCGGCAATAGCCTGGACCGCTACGTATACGGTGACCAGGGCAGCCGCGGTGCTGGTGGTGACGCCGTACTGCTGTCCCAGCGTCGGCAGGAGCGGAGCCACCAGGTACATTTCGGCGCCAAACACAAAGAGCAGCGCGTAGAGCAGGCCGTAGCGGCGAGCGATTTCGGCCGATACCGAACGTTGCTGCGTCACGGCGGCTTCTGCGCTCACAGTGCCAGTACCGGGTCGTAGTGACGCAGCCAGTCGTCGAAATTGAGGGCGATCTCGGCTTCGACGTTGCTGATCAGAACCCCAGGCGCCGAGACGGGTTCGATGGCCACACGCAACGCCTCCGGGCTGAGTAGCTCGTGCAGCCGGCTGGTTGGGTCGGCAAGGCGTTCACCGAGCTGACGGGCGACTTCTGCGGAATAGGAGGGATCGGGCACCGATGGATACGGTGACTTCCGCCGTTGCGCCACGGCGCGTGGTATCACATCGCTGGTGGCGCCGCGCAGCACGCTCTTCTCGCGTCCGTCGGCCGTTCGAAGTGACCACGCCAGTGGTGCAACGTATTCCACGAGACGGTGATCGCAGAAGGGCACGCGTACCTCCAGTCCTGCCGCCATACTCAGGCGGTCCTTGCGGTCTAGGAGCGTGGGCAAGAATCGGCTGAGGCCCAAATAGGTCAACGAGCGCATGCGTTCCTCCTGCGGTGAGGAACCGGCGGGAGGGAGCTCGTTGATCGCTGTGCGGTACTGGTCGCGCACGTAGTCCTCGAGCCCGAGTTTGGCACGCAGATCGGGCCGGAACAGTTCCGCGATCCGCCCGTGGAGCCGTCCGTGTGCGGGGCTGTCCGACATCCAGGGGAAAGTGTCCGCGTGCACCGCATCGCGGCGATGGAACCACAGGTACCCGCCGAAGACCTCGTCGGCCGACTCGCCGGACAGTGCGACGGTCGAGTGCTCTTTGATGGCGGTGCATAACATGTACAGGCTCATGTCGAGATCCCCAATGCCGAAAGGCAAGTCGCGGGACCGCACGCATTCTGCGCGGACTTGCGGGTCGGCGAGGCCCGCCCCGTCGAGCACGATGCTGGTGTGTTCGGACCCGATGAACTGCGCGGCGTCGATCGCGAACTCCGAGTCGGCATTGGGGGTTACCTCGGAACGGTTGAACGGTGCGGAGAAATCGATGGAGAATGAGCGCACCGATGTCTCGCCCAGCTGCGCGTTCGCCAGAGCCGTGATCGCGGTCGAGTCGAGTCCTCCGGACAGCAGTGTGCACAGTGGCACGTCGGCCACCAGCTGGCGCCCGACGGTGTCGTCGAGGATCTCGCGCACTGCCGCGGCCGCCTCCGCGAGGTCGCCCGTACGGGGAGGAGCGGCGAGAGCTTTCTCAAGGGACCAATAGCGCTGGCGTACCAGGCCGTTGGTGGAGAAGGTCACGACCTCGCCGGGAAGCACCTCTCCGATGTCGGAGTAGGGAGTGCGGCCGGGCACCTTGAGAAGTGGCAGCATGAGCTGGACGATTCCCTCTTCGTCCACCTCGGGGCGGCGGTTGTCCTGCGCCAATATCGCTTTGGGCTCGGATCCGAATGTCAGTGCGGAGCCCAGCTGGCGGAAGTAGAGCGGTTTGACGCCCAGCCGGTCGCGTACCAGAGTCAGGGTGCGGACGTTGGTGTCCCAGATCGCGAACGCATATATGCCGTTGAGTCTTTCGGCTGCGGCAGGCCCCCATTCGGCCCAGGAGCGCAGCACGACTTCGGTATCGCTGGCCGTGTGGAAGTTGTGGCCCCGCCGTCGCAGTTCATCGCGCAGCTCTCGGAAGTTGTACACCTCACCGCTGTAGGTGATCACCAGCCGAGGCCGGTCTTCGGCGACAGGGGAGTAGGTCATCGGCTGCGCGCCACCGGCGAGGTCGATGATGGCCAGACGGCGGTGCCCGAGCCCGGCGATATCGGATCGCCAGGTGCCGGCGCCGTCCGGCCCGCGCAGCGCCATGGTGTCGGTCATCCGGGTCAACACCGCGTCGGCGTCAGGCCCGAGTCCCTGGTAATCGACCCATCCAGTGATCCCGCACATGTGTCTTTCCTTTCCTTGGTGGCCGGCTTCCGCGCGCAGGCACCGTCAACGGACGCGCACCCCGTAGTCGGTAAGCCAGGAATCGAGATTCAGCAGGAAGCTCAATCCTGCGGTGGTGGTGGAGGCAGCACGGGGACTCGGCAGGGTGCCGTTCTCCGCCAGCCACGCCGAGACCTTGTCTCGGTCGATGACGTCGAAGACCCGTGCGTCGGGCGTACTCAATAGCCCTGCCACCCGGTTTTGTACTGCCGCAAGATAGTTCGGATCGGGATTGGGAGGGAATCCGCTCTTGCGCCGTTCGAGGACTTCTTGCGGCAGCAGATCGGCGACCGCACGCCGGAGCAGTCCTTTCTCCTGACCGCCCACGGTCTTGATCTCCCAGGGGACATTCCAGACATACTCGATCAACCGGTGATCGCAGAACGGCACTCGCACCTCGAGTCCGGTTGCCATGCTGATGCGATCCTTGCGATCCAGGAGGGCGCCGATCCATCGGGTCAGCGCGAGATACGAGATTCGGCGCGACACGGCGTCCTCGGTGCTTTCGCCATCGAGCCGGGGAGCGGCGGCCACGGCGGCCTCGTATCGGGCCCGGGCGTAACCGACAGGATCAACCGCTTCCCTGATCTCCTCACGCAGGAGCACAGAAGGACCGGTTTTCCCTGCAAGCCAAGGGAAACCATCGAATTCGCGAGCCTGCGGCGAGGTGAAGTACGGATATCCGCCAAAGATCTCGTCGGCGGATTCCCCGGACAGGGCGACCGTGGAAAAGTTCTTCACCTGGTCGAACAGGAGATACAAGGAGACATCCATCTCGCCCCACCCCGGTAGGTCGCGGGCGCGCAGCACCTTGGCCTCGTGGGTGAGGACGTCCGTGGGTTCGACCAGGACGGTGGTGTGTTGTGTTCCCACGTGTGCGCTGACGGCCGTCGCATAGGGCTGGTCACGAGTCGGATGCCAGGTGGTGCTCTGAAATGACTGCGAAGAGCCCGGGAAATCCACTGAGTAGCTGGCGATTTTGTCGTGCCCCTGGTCCCGGCGCAGGTGCGCGGCGATGGCCGTGATGGCGCTCGAATCGAGGCCGCCGGAGAGCAGAGTGCCTATCGACACGTCGGCAACCAGCTGGCGTTCCACGATATCGGTCAGGAGCTCACGAACCTTTCCAGCCGCGGTATCGGCGTCGTCGTGATGCTCGACGGCGCTGAGGCTCCAGTACGCAGTGCTCCGTAGCCCTTGCCGGTCGAAGGCCACCACATGTCCCGGCTCCACCTGGCTGAGCCCACGGAACACGCCGTTGCCCGGCGTCGGTGCGGTGGCCACCACGAAAAGCTCGGCGATGCCGGTGGTGTCGAGTTCGGCCGGGAACAGCGGATTGGCAAGTATTGCTTTGGGTTCCGATCCGAACAGCAGCCCACCGTCGTAGTGGTGGTAGTACAGCGGTTTGATCCCCAGCCGGTCGCGTACCAGGACCAGTCGCTGCGCCCGGGCATCCCACACCGCGAAGGCGAACATGCCGTTGAGGCGCTCTGCCACGGCAGGTCCCCAGCGCTTGTAGCCCTCCAGCACGACTTCGGTGTCGGAGCGGGTGCGAAATGTGTGACCGGCGCGTATGAGCTCGGCCCGCAGCTCCCGGAAGTTGTACACCTCGCCGCTGTACGTGATGACCACCTGTGTGTCCTCGGGTTCATGTCCGTCAGCCATCGGCTGTGCGCCACCGTCGATATCGATGATCGCCAATCGGCGATGACCCAGGAACGCATGGGCGCACGTCCACGAGCCGCCGGCGTCGGGACCACGCAGTCGCATGGTTTCCGTCATCGCCGTCGTCGTCGGGGATTCGAGGGCCAGGTCGCGTTGCCAGTCCACCCAGCCGGTAATGCCGCACATAGCGGCTCCTCTCGATAGTCGGATCGTGTTGGCTTTCAGGGCTGCACGGCGGTGCTGGCCTGGGCTCCGGTTCGCAGAGTCCACCGGCACCCGCGTGCCGGTTCGCTGGTCAGCTCGTAGGTACTGGCGTATCCCTTGGCAGAGAAGTTCGCCGCGGTGGCCTTGGTGCAGTACTCGCAGGGAGACGCCAATGTGATGGGCACACCCCGTGCGCGCGCCCTTTCGCGGTACTGCCAGATTCCGCATCGCTTGACCGAGATCATCGCCGCGGAAAGATCGGCGGTGACTTCGGTTTCGGAGTCGTAGTTGGCGAGCTGACGGACAAAGCGATCCGCCACGGATTGAGCGCACGTGGAGTCGGTGGTGGTGGTCGCGTACACGTAAGCGTTCGACGTGGCCCAATCCGACATGCGGTCGTGTCCGAAATGCGCCACGAGAAATCGTTCCATCAGGGCTTGGGCCTGGAAGAAGGCTCGTTGCCAATCGGATTCGGCGTCCCCGCTGGGAAGGTTCTCGAAAATCCCCGCCTTGACCCGTATCCACTCATCCAGGAGTTCTGGAGCGTTTTCCTCGACGAAGAAGCGGGTCAGGCCCGATTCAGCCTCGAAGAGCCGCTGGCGCCACAGCTTGCTGCGGTGTGACGGTGCGGGTGTGCTGGTGGTGCTCGGTGTGCTCATGACGCCGCCTCTTCGGGAACGGTGAAGCGCCCGTGCCGGGCACCGGCCTCCACCAGAGACGGCTCATCGGGGTGCGCGGTGGCCAGTGGACGGCCCAATGCCTCCAGGACAGGGGCGAGTTCGGTTACCAGTTCCGCGAATTGGGCGGGCAACAGTGCTTGATCCGCGTCGCACGAGGCCGATTGCGGATCGACATGGACATCCACGATGATGCCGTCGGCGCCGGCCGCTGCTGCTGCCTTTGCCAGGGGAGAGACCAAGTCCACTCGGCCCGCCGCGTGGCTTGGATCCACGATGACGGGTAGATGGCTGAGCTGTTTGACCACAGCTACCGCACTGACATCTAGTGTGAACCTGGTTGAGGGTTCGAAGGTGCGGATACCGCGTTCGCACAGAACAACATTCGGATTGCCTCCGTCCAGCAGATACTCGGCTGCCAATAGCCATTCCTCGATCGTCGCGGACATGCCCCGTTTGAGGAGCACGGGCACCTGAGTGCGCCCCAGAGCCTTGAGTAGTTCGAAGTTCTGCATGTTTCGTGCGCCGACCTGTGCGATGTCGGCGCTTGCCGCTACGGCATCAACGTCGGCGGCGTCGACAACCTCGGTGACTACAGGTAGCCCGGTCTGTGCCCGAGCGATCTCCAGGAGCCGTAGACCTTCCCGCCCCAGGCCTTGGAAACTGAACGGCGAGGTCCGCGGCTTGTAGGCGCCGCCGCGCAAGATGTTGGCTCCGCCGAGGCGGACGGCTTCGGCGGTTTTGCCCACTTGCTGGCAGGATTCGACGGCGCACGGCCCCGCAGCGATGACGAAATTCGTTCCGCCGATGAAGGTTTGGTCGGCAACGGGTACCACCGTGCCTTGAGGGCGGTACCGCCGGTCGGTCCGGCGAAGTTTCCCCGGTGTGGCGATCACCCCGGTGACCCCGTCGAACGCCAGCAGATCGTGCACGCGGTCGGCCTTCGGAGCGGGATGCAACACGATGCTGCCCTGTGCACCGCCGCGCCAAGGGTGAAAGCCGGCATTGTGCAGTGCGTCGGCGATCCGCGCCGCCGATGCTTCGTCAGTGCCTGGCGCAAGCTCGATGATCATGGAGTACCTTTCGTCTCGTCCCGGCGCTGGCCCCGTGTCGTGATGGAGGGCTCCAACGGGTTCTTGATGACGTCCCGCACTCGCTGAACATGACGCGAATCCTGGTGGCGCCGAAGGAGGTTGATGCGATTTCTGGTGATGTCGCCACGGTGTACGAACTCGTAGAGGTCCTGGCGCGAGCCGAAGCTGTCAGCCGTCAGGTCCCATGCCAGTCGGAACAGTCGGGACTTGTCCTCGACGGGAAGGGTCTTGCCGCGCATGTAACGGTCTAGGAACGGCCGCAGCGGAGAGGAAAGATCGGCTTCGGTGGGTTGCATCAGGATTCCCGCCGAACCGATCCGCCGTACGATTTCGGTGCATCGCGGCGCGATCTGCGCGGCCCAGATCGCAGCGGCCGGTGTCGCCCCGGGCGCTAGTAGCCCGCCGTCGGTCGGGTGCGCGGTGGCCTCGCCCGCATCGATGAAATGTTCGAGGATCTCGACATAGCTGGCCAGTTCGCCGAGGTCTTCCTGGATGTTGCGAAATCCTTCCACACCAATCGATTCGGCGAGGACGATGCCCACCGACAGCAGAGACTGCAGCCGCTCGCGAAATCTGACCTGGCCGACGTATTGGCTCCAGGCGTTGATACGCCCGAGCCCTTCCCTGGCGAGTTGTCCGTCCCGCAGCAGCAGCACGCGCTCCCAAGGCACGAACACGTCGTCGAAGAACAGCATGGAGTCTTGTTCGTCGAATCGCTTGCCGAATGGGTGAGCGTGTCCGAAATCCCCATGGCCCAACGGCTCTCGACTGAGAACCGTCAACCCCTCGGTGGCCACCGGGATTCCGAACCAGACGACGAACCGTTCGGCTCCTCTGTTGGCAAAGGAAGCCGATAGATATACAAGGACTTCGTGTGCGTACGGGGCCAACGTGGTGAGCTGCTTGGCGCCGCGCACCACGATCCCGTCCGAGTTCTCCGATACGACGTGCAACGCAAGATCCTCGTCGTCTAGCGGGGTGGCGCTGCGGTCGATCTGTGGATCGCCCAGCGCGTGTGCCAGGACCAGGTCGTTGTCCGCCAGATGCCGGTAGTAGTTCTCGGCATTGACCCCGAATTCCGGTCTGTTCGTCGCCAGCCGATTCCGGAAGTCGTACAGACCCACACCGATGGTCGACATGAAGGCCGGCGACCTACCGTGTAGACCCCAGCTTTCGTGCATCCACACATCGGCGTTCCGACGCTTGGCCCGCAGGTGCTCGATCGTGGTCGGCAACTGGTAGGCGGTCGGAATGCGCCTACCTTGCTCTTCGACGGTGAGCAGGTCGCTCAGTTCCGGTGAATGCTGTAGGTCGAAGAGGCGGCCCAATTCCTGCGCTGCCTCGGCGAACGCAGGATGTTCGGCGACGTTGGCGATCCTCTCCCCGTTGAGCCACACGGCGCGCCCGTCGTCCAGCTCGCTCAGGTAGCGCGTGGACGTCTGTAGGCCACGGGGTGTTGTCCCGGTGACGGGGCTGGTCGGTCCGGCCCGGTGACGGGTTGCTTCGATACTCGCTGTCATGGTTCTCCTCAGATTCGGCGCTCTGGTGTGGATGTGCCCAACGTCCGGTAGCGGCCGTCGTGGTACAGGAGCGGATTTCCCTCACGTCTGCCGGTGGCGGTCACCTGTCCGATGAGCATCGTGTGGTCTCCGCCTTCCACGAGATCGTGTACGCGGCAGTCGAACCAGCTCAGACAGCCGGTGATGGCCACGGCTCCCGACGGCACCGCGGTGGTGGCGATGCCCATGGCTTCGGTGCCACGTGCGCCGGATCCCGGCCGCGACAGGGCGACCGAGATGTCTTCCTGGCCTGCCTCGAGGATGCTGACGGTGAATGTGTCGGCCATCGCGGCCGCGTGAGCGATGGGCGACCGGCTACCCACCCAGACCGAGACGAGCTGCGGTAGCAGGGAGACGGTGGTGAACGACGACACCGTTTTCGCCAGTACCTTGCCGCCGTCGGTCACGGAGACCACCGCGACGCTGCTCGCAAGGCAGCGCGCGGCCAGGCGGAACCCGTCCTCCTGATCGACAGGCACGTTGCCATGGTCTGTACGAAGAAGAATCGGCGCGCTGATGTGTGCCACGCAGATGAGCTTGCGCGACAACGCCTACCGATTGCTTACCGCCGTCTAACGCCGATTTGATCAGGTGGATCGCAACAGTTCGCTCGGGTCTAGGGCGCCCGTAGTCTTGCGCAAAGACCACGGTGCCCGTGTCGACAGAAGGCATCGGCATGAACGAAGGACGGCACACAGTGCGGGTGGGTGTTTCGGTGCTGGGGCCGTTGGCCGTCACCGTGCACGGCCCGAGTGGGCTGGTCACGGTGCCGATCACGGCCGCCAAGCACCGGTCATTGCTGGCGGCACTGGTGACGGCCAAAGGACGGGCCGCCTCATTCGCGGCGATCGCCGAGCACCTCTGGGGGGATGAGCCGCCGCGGAACGCGCGTTCGGCCATCCATGTGCACGTGGCACGGTTGCGCCGCGTGCTGGACACCGCCGCACATGGTGCCGGAGCGGTCATTGTTTCCGCCACTCATGGCTACCGCCTGGACGTGGCCGAAGATGACATCGATATCGGGCAGGTTCGGAAACTTGTCGCCCGCGCAGATTCGGCACGTCTGCAATCGGATGTGCGTCAGGAGAGCGAGCACTTGGCTGCCGCGCTCGCACTGTGGCGTGGTGTGCCGTTTCAGGATGTGGAGTCGGACGCTATCGCCCATGCGGAGGCGATCAGATACGACGAATACCGGACCACGCTGGTGGAGCGGGCGTTCGGAGTGGCTCTGGATCTCGGCGGACACGCCGCCGTGATCGGCGAGTTGCGCGCGGAACATCGTGCGCATCCCTTGCGTGAACGCCTTGCCGAACAGCTGATGCTTGCCTCGTATCGCTGCGGTAGACAGGCCGAGGCCCTCGAGGTGTATCAGGGGCTCGTACGACGGTTGTCCGAAGACCTGGGCATCGATCCCGGTGAGCGGGCACAACAGTTGTTCGCACAGATCCTGGCTCAGGACCCCGCATTGGACCTGATCGCGGTACGCGATCAGAGCGACCCGTCGCACGATGGGGTGGCGGATGCCTATTGCACGCTGCCGCGCTCCCGGGCGCGGCTTTTCGGTCGTGACGACGAGTTCGTAGCCCTGGCTGGCTATCTCGCGGTCGAGCGCCCCGATGTCACGGTGGTGACTGGACCGCCGGGCAGCGGGAAGACCGCGTTGGCCGTGTCTGCGGCGTTGGCGAGTGTGGACAGATATCCCGACGGTCAATGGTTCATACAGGCCCGCGATGGCGGCCCCGGAGCACTGGCGCGCGAACTGCTTGTGCATGCGGGCTTGGGGCCCAACGCAATTCCAGACGAGCAGTCCGCGCGGTGCGCACTGGTGCGGCGTATCTTGGCACGCAAGACGATCTTGCTTGTCATTGACGATGTCACCGCATTGGGTGACGTGGCGTCGTTGCTGCCAGGATCCGGAAATTCGGCGGTGGTCCTTACGAGCAGATCCGCGCTGCCGGAGCTGTCGGCGGAGCACGAGGTAAACCTGGTCAGATTGGGCTCTCTCGCCCCGCAGGCTGCAAGCAAGATACTTGCCGAGGCACTTTCAGATTCTGATTCCACCCCAGGCGCCGGTGAACTTGATGAGATCGCGGAGCTGTGTGGCTACAACCCAGCCTCGTTGCATGCCGTTGCCGCGGGTATCAGAGGTCGCCCGGCCCGGCATCGTGCCGCCGTTGTCGCGGAGCTGCGCGACGGCCGTGTCCCGGGAGTTGGTGAGCTCGAGCTGGGGCGGCTCAGTGAAGCGGCCCGTGAGATTGTGTACGCGATGAGCCTGGTAGCCGGAGGCCACTTTGTACGCGAATCCGTTGCAGCCCTTGTCGGATTCACGGCATCCGAGACCGCGCGGTCGCTCGACGAACTCACGCATTCTCACATGATCACCGAATTCGAAGACGGCACGATGGCGTTGTCACGCGGAATCGCCACACAATTGGCGGCTCGCCCGCTGGCGGCCGGATACGAGCGGGCGCTGGACCGGCTCGCCGGTTGGTATCTGGAGGGTCCCGATTACCCCTCGCGTTCCTTCAGCTTGCGCCACAGGCTCACGATGCTGGCACTGGTACATCCGGGGTCGGGGTTGAACGCGCGGCGGCGTCTCGCGTTGTCGGCCTTCGCGCTCAGCAAGTTCGATATAGCGGGTGGAGACCCTGACCTGCATGCCGTTGCTGCGCACGGGGCATCGGCGGCGCGCGAGCTTGGCGACCATATTCAATTCACTCGGTTCGCCGATGTGACGCGGCGGTTGCGTGGTGGCGCTCCCACGGCGGGGGCACTGTGGTTACCGAATCAAGACTCGGCGGCCGCACGCGCGGACGCCGATCGTGAGGCGCTCGAGGGCCACTTGCAGCGTGCTCTTCACCTGGCAGAGGAGGTGGAGAACTCCGACCGCATTGCGAATTTATATGCGTACCAATCAGACAACCTGGCTCGCATCGGGCATGCACTCGTGGGTTTGAACCGGCTGAATGAGGCATCCGTGGTCCACCACCGCGCGTTGCGGGTCGCCAAGGAAAACCACAATCCCTATGCCCTGGCCATGGCGCATCTCAACTTGTCCACGGTGTTGCTTTTGGAGGAGGAGTTCGTCACCTCACGGCAGCACGCGGCCACGGCGGTGGGGATGTTCCACGAACTCGACGAACCGGCTGGAGAGGCGCGCGCATCGGTTGCGCTGGGCGATGTGCTACGCGCGACGCGGCTCCTGGAAGAGTCGGAGGCGCAGCACAAGCACGCCTTGGACATCGCGGAAGATCTGTCGGATGTGCGGATCGAGGTAGAAGCCATGATCGGGCTCGCCCTGACCTACCGCTATCTGAACGACCCGAAACGCGCGTTGGCACATGGCGCCGAATCCACACAACGTGCGTCGCAAGCCGGACTGCGGGTGTTGGAGGGGCGTGCGCTGGGCGTGCACGCGGTCAATCACCTCTTCGCAGGCAGTCCCCGCCGCTCGCGTGCGCTCATCCGCGCCGCGGTGGAAATACATGACGACACCGGGCAAGAGCTCGAAAGACAGTGCGCACTGCGGTGGATGTCGATCGCCGAGTCGGGGGCGCACGGGCAGTAAGCGAGAGGTAAGCGATGCCCGTGAGACTGGGCGCTGTGCAGGATGCCCGGAGCTATGTGTCGCGACGTCGCAGGCCTAGCCGTGTGACTGCAGCAGTCGCGGTGCTGTGGGTGGGTTTGTCGGCATGTGCGCCAGTGGAAGACCGGGTATCCGAAGGCCCGCCGCGTTACGGGGGCAGTCTCACGATCGGCATCGGAGCGGCGATTGATTGCTTTGACCCGCAGGTAAGCCCCTCCGATGAGACGCCCGCGATCATGCGCAACGTATACGACTCGCTGGTCAGGGCCGAGCCGGATGGCTCGTTCACACCCTGGTTGGCGTCATCGTGGTCGATTTCGCCGGACGGGACGACATACACATTCCGGCTTCGGTCCGGTGTCCGGTTCCACGACGGGACTCCGTTCGACGCGCAGGCGGTCAAACAGAACTTCGACAGGATCGTCGCGTCGCAGACGGCATCACAGTATGCGCGCACCCTGATTGGCCCGTACCGCTTCACCGACGTGATCGGTCCGGACGTGGCGGTGGTACATCTCACCGAGCCGTATAGCCCCTTTTTGCAGGCGGTTTCGACGGCCAACCTGGGATTTCACTCACCTGCTTCTTTCGCGGGACGGGACAGTTTGTGCGCGGGTGGACCGCAACAGGTCGGGACAGGGCCGTTTGTCTTCGCGGGAAGGGCTACCGCCGAGGGCTTTCGGCTGGCACGCAATCCCGCGTACGACTGGGCGCCGGCAGGGAAGCGCCGCGGGCCCGCCTATCTGGATTCGGTGGAGTACCGGGTACTTCCTGAAAGTTCGGTTCGACTGGGGTCTTTGATAAGTACCGACGTCGACGTCATTGACCAGGTGGCGACGACCGATATCGACACCCTGGAGACCATTCGCGGGGTGGCAGTGCACCGAGCGGAACCCACCGGGGTTCCATACACATACTTCTTCAACACCACGCGTGCGCCGTTCACCGATGTCCGGGCACGCACGGCCGTTGAGCAAGCTGTCGACCTGAACACCCTGACTAACAGTGTCTTTCAGGGCAAGTATCGGCCCGCGCAGTCGCCTCTCAACGCGGCCACGGCGCGCGGCGCGAATGGTCTGCGCACGCGTTCCTACGACCCGGACGGTGCCGGGCGGATTCTCGACCAGCTGGGCTATGCCGGGCGTGACGGTGAGGGCTACCGCACCAAGAACGGTGATCGGTTGAGCCTTTCACTCATCTACGACCCCACCTATCAACGACCGGAGCGGGTTGTTTTCGATACCGCGCTGCAAGATGCGCTCCGGAAGCTGGGCGTGCACCTGGAATTGATCGCGATTGGTAACGGCAGCTATATCCAGGTGCGTAATGCCGGCGAGTACGACCTTGTCGGATTCGGTTGGAGCGGTGACGATCCGGATATTCTGCGTACCATCTACGGATCCGGTCAGCAGTTCACGGACGGTGGCGCCAACGGTGCACGGGTGCGGGATCCCGCACTCGACGCGCTTCTGCGCGACGGGCTGCGCACCATCGATCCGGTCGAGCGCGCGCAGATCTATGCGCGTGCCCAGGACAGGATCAGCGAAGCGGCATATGGAATGCCGGCTTACGCAGTGCCCGTCGTGACCGCATACCGCACGCGTGTGCGAGGACTGGGCTACTGGTCCGACAGCGTCTTGCCGGTCCTGTACGACACATGGATACAGAGCTGATGAGCATCGCGAGTAGCGCGCCGCCATGGGTGCGTGAGACGGCCGAACGTCTTGCGGGGATAGCCGTCGTCGTATGGGGAGCGGCGACATTGTCCTTCGCGGCACTGCAACTGATGCCGGGCGATACCGTCGATGCCTTGTTGGGCCCGAATGTCGCGGCCACTCCAGAACTCAGGCAGGAGATCGTCGGTGCACTGCAGTTGGATCGCCCGTTGGGTGAGCGCTACCTCTCATTCCTTGGGCGCCTCGCGGTCGGTGACTTCGGGCAAAGCTATCGCCTTGGCCGTCCTGTCTCTGATGTCTTGGCAGAGAGTCTCTGGCCTACAGTGCAACTGGCCGTCGCCGCGCTCGTATTCACCACGTTTCTCGCCCTGGCGTTGGCCCTGTCGTGGGCACTCGGGGGACGGGGCACGCGCGGAGTCATTGCGTTGGCCGAGTTGATAGGAAGCTCGCTGCCCAGCTATTGGCTGGGAATCGTCGCGATCGGTCTGTTCTCGTTCCGATTGCGATGGCTGCCCGCCGCAGGCAGCGGAACAGTTGACGCGGTGATCCTGCCCGCTATCGCGCTGGCGTTGCCGATCGGCTGTGTGATGGCACGGGTCGTGCAGGACTCGTTCGCGCGGTCGGCCGCCGCACCG
Source organism: Mycobacteroides saopaulense (assembly GCF_001456355.1). Classification (NCBI taxonomy): domain Bacteria; kingdom Bacillati; phylum Actinomycetota; class Actinomycetes; order Mycobacteriales; family Mycobacteriaceae; genus Mycobacteroides; species Mycobacteroides saopaulense. The sequence continues at coordinate 3,233,104 of NZ_CP010271.1, read as the reverse complement.
TTCACGCTTACCGTGCGGGCGCGCGGTGTTTCCCGGCTCGGGGTGACGCTACGTCATCATCTGCGACACGCCGCGGCCTCGGTGCTCACCCTGGGCGGCTGGACATTGGCGAGTTTCCTCGGCGGCGCCGTGATCATCGAAGTCGTCTTCGCACGTTCGGGTTTCGGGCGCACACTGGTAGACGCGGTGTCAACGAGAGACATGCCCGTCGTCACGTCGATCACTGTCCTGTGCGCGCTGTTGTTCGGGGCGCTCAACTGGGCGATCGACCTCGTCAACCGGCGCATCGATCCGAGGCTGCGCTGATGGCGGGCAAGGTGTTGGCCCTCGTGAGCCCTCGAGTGCGCGCCGTACCCAATCTGCCTCGGGTGTCGCTGCTGACGGCGGCTGTGATCCTCTTGTTTGTTCTTCTGGCCGCGGCTTTCCCGTGGTTGTTCGCGCCCGCAGACCCCACCGCCACGGACTACACATTGGTGCTGCAGCCGCCCGGGCGCGAACATCCCTTCGGCACCGACCAGCTCGGGCGCGACGTCTACACCCGTGTCGTGCACGGGACTCGCGCCTCGATCGTGATCGGATTCGGCTCGACGGTGCTGGGGCTGGCGGTCGGAGCGGTCATCGGACTGATCGCTGCATTCGGATGGCGTGGAGTCGATTTCGCCGTCATGAGGATTGTCGATATCGGCCTTGCCTTTCCATCGGTGTTGTTGTCGCTACTGGTCCTGGCGGTGCTGGGACCGGGCGCGCTCAATGTGCTGACGGCGATCGCTATCAGTTCGGTTCCCGGGTATGCACGGTTGATCCGTGCGGAAGCACAACGGGTCCGGGCCTCGAACTACGTGCGCAGCGCCATCGGATTAGGAGTCCGCCCGGTGCGGATTCTGCGAACACACATCCTGCCCAACGCCTTCGGGCCCGCGCTGGTGTTGGCTACGGTCAGTGCCGGGACGAATATCATCGTTGCCGCTGGTTTGAGTTTCCTGGGTTTCGGTGCGGCAGCGCCCGCGCCGGAATGGGGTCAGATTCTCGCCGACGGGCGCTCCGTCCTGGCTGGGTCCTGGTGGATGTCGATGTTTCCGGGGGTGGCCATCACCCTGGTGGTCATCGCTATCACCGTGCTGGGCAGCGCCGTCGAACGAAAGAGTGCCGGACGATGAGTGTGCCACTGTTGACCGTAGAAGACCTGACGGTGAGGTATGGGCGCGAGGCGGCAGTGTCGGGTGTCGATTTGTCGATCAGCCGCCGTGAATGCCTAGCGGTCATAGGAAGTTCCGGTACCGGGAAGAGCACAGTCGTGAAGGCGGTCACCGGGCTGCTCGACAGTGCCGCAGCGGTAGATGCGACACGGTTGGAGATCGACGGCACCGACGTGCGTGGATTCACCGAACGGCAGTGGAACCGATTGCGAGGAGGCAAGGTAGGGCTGGTCTTACAAGATGCCTTGGTCTCACTGGACCCCCTGCGCACCATCGCACATGAGCTGACCGAAGCCATCGGGCTGAACCGCTCTGTTTCGTCGTCGGAACGGCGAGAGCAGGCCGTCGCCTTGCTGTCGCGGGTAGGGGCTGAACACCTCGCCGGACGACTCGACGCGTACTCCCATCAGCTCTCGGGAGGTGAGCGGCAACGCGTTCTCATTGCATCGGCACTTGCCGCGGACCCGGCGCTGCTGGTGGTGGACGAGCCGGTGACCGCGTTGGACGCGATCACACGTGCGGGTATCCGGGACTTGTTGGCGCAATTGCGAGATGAGGGCCTGGGCATTCTGCTGGTCAGTCACGACCTGGATCTTGTGGCAGGCCTTGCGGACCGGGTCCTGGTGCTCGACAAGGGGGTGCCGGTGGAGACGGGGACCCCGCAGACGGTGCTCAGCGAGCCACGGCATCCCGTGTCCAGCAGGCTGGTAAGTGCGGTCGCATCACTGCGTGCACCCGCCCAAGCGGTTGTCGACGGCAACCCACTCCTGATCTTGCGGGACGTCGGCAAGCGATACCGCGATGGCGCGCTGGGTGTGGATTCGGTGTCGTTGACGGTCCATTCGGGCGAGGCCGTAGGTCTGGTGGGTGGGTCGGGCTCGGGAAAATCGACAACCGCGACTCTGGCCCTGGCGTTCACCGAGCCCGACAGTGGTGTCGTCGAGATATGCGGGGAGCGCTGGAGTGGCGTGCCCGAACGCCGGCGTCGACCTCTGCGGCATCGCATCCAGCTGATCGACCAGGACACGACCGAGGCTTTCGACCCACGGTTCCGGGTACGGAAGATTCTGGCGGAAGCGCTGTACATCAAGGGGATTCGTGATACCCAGGAACAGGCCGGACGAATCGTCGCACTGCTCGTCAAGGTTGGGTTGAGCCCTGCTCTGGCCGACCGCCGTACGCGAACCCTCAGCGGCGGCCAGCGTCAACGTGTCGCTATCGCTCGAGCATTGGCAATGGAACCCGATGTGCTGGTGTGCGATGAAGTGGTTTCGGCCCTCGATCCGGTGAGTCAAGTCGGAATCCTCGAGGTACTGGACGGGCTGCGGCGCAGCGGCGCGGGCCTACTGTTCGTCTCGCATGACGTCGAGGTGGTGCGTTCACTGTGCTCGCGTCTGGCGGTGATGGAGAACGGCCGGGTGGTGGAGGAAGGCCCTACGGAAGAGATCTGGGCATTTCCGGAACACCGGTACACCCGTGAACTGCTAGCGGCGGCGTGGGGCGATCGATTGGTCAACAGCAAACAAACAGGACAGGAGATGTCGCTGACATGAGTGAGATCATCGGTGGGATTCTGTCGGCGCCTCCGCCGGGAGAAAATGAATTCGACAGGCGTACAGCGCATTTCCTCGCTGACCCGCGCGCCCGTGATGTCGATCCGGAGCATATCCATCGGCAGGCGGGCTTTGACGAAGAGGCTGGGTACGACCGGTCGCTCATTCACATCTACAGTGCGTGGGGAGACCCATGGCTTATCGCGGCCCATGCCGCGACGGCGACATCGCGCACGGGACTGACGGTCGCCCACCGGCCCGGAGTGGTCGCCCCCACGGCGGCGGCGCGTTCCTTCGCCACCTTGGACAACCTGAGCGGCGGGCGGGCGGCAGTTCATATCGTCGTCGGTTCCAGTGATGTGGACGTCCGTCGCGACGGCGACTTCTTGAGCAAGACGCAGCGGTATGACCGCGCCCGCGAGTATCTGGAGCTTTTTGCACAGACACTGACCGCAACGGAACCGTTTGACTACCAGGGAAAGTGGTACCAGGTAGAGGATGCCTGGGCCGGATTTCGCCCGGTGCAGCAGCCTGTCCCACCGATCTCGATCGGCGGGTCATCTCAAGAGGCGAAGGTACTGGCCGCTCGATTTGGCTATGCTTACGCGGGTACCTTCCCGTCGTTGGACGCCGCAGGTGCCATCAAGTCGGAGGTGGATGCGTTGGCGGCCGGGTACGGCCGCCAACTGCACTATTGGAAGCAGTTCTTTGTCATCGTGGGGGACACAGATCACGAGGCCCGCGATGCTGCCCGGGCATTCCGTGCGCGCGGTGCCGAACTGCTCTCCCGGCGTTCGGATGAGGTCTTGGGATCGTCCGCGCAATTGGCGCGCAACCGTGAGCGCGATCTGCGCCACGTCGTCGACACGCGTGACGCGGCGCTTCGACATCTCGATGCCACCTTCGACGGCTTGATCGTGGGGTCGGTGGAGAGGATCGCGGAGCACATAGAGGGGTACCGTCGCGCCGGGATCGACATCGCTCAGGTGGTCGCTCTTACCGAGACGGAGGAGGACCGCAAATTGCGGTCACGGCTGCTCGCCGAACTGCGCCGTTAGCAGTCTGAGGCATTCATTGTCGGCTTACGCGTGCTCGTACCGGCATCAATTTGAATTTGCCTTCCGGGTTCCGATCGCAGATTTGGTCAGATCGACATATCCGTGTTGCTGATAGCTGGATTCTGGATATGACTCTGTCAAGTTGCTAGATACGGTCACCTGTGTAGTTGCCATGTCTGGACAAATGCCGCATATCAGATCTGACGGAGGATAACTATAACCATTAGCTAAGAAGCTATAGATGATCCTTTTCGAGTTTATCGGACCGAGGAAGGTAGTCCTCGGCGGGGATGAGGAGCGGAAAGGTCATGTTCTTGATTGGTCGAATTAGGTTGCGTATTATCCGAAGCGGAATGGCTATCGCTGTGGGCGTGGCACTCAGTGCGGCGGCACTATCGGCGCCGCGCGCCTCGCACGCCGCGCTGGACGACGAATTGACGTTGGTCGATGGCAAGGGGCGGACGCTCAGGATTCAGCAGTGGGACACCTTCCTCAATGGTGTGTTTCCGTTGGACCGCAACCGGCTCACCCGCGAGTGGTTCCATTCGGGTCGTGCGGCATACGAGGTGGTCGGTGCGGGCGCCGATGCTTTCGAGGGAACGCTGGAGCTGGGCTATCAGGTGGGATACCCGTGGTCATTGGGCGTGGGTTTGAACTTCAATTACACGACACCGAATACCTCGATTCTCTACGGTATTCCGAATGCCTTCGGCGGAGGTGTCGAGGACTCGTACCTCCAGACCACCAACCTGCTGCCGAGTGCTGGTATCAACGTGGATCTGGGCAACGGCCCGGGTATTCAGGAGGTGGCCACCTTTTCGGTGGCGATCGCGGGGCCCAAGGGCGCGGTTGCGGTGAGTAACGCGCATGGCACCGTGACCGGCGCGGCCGGAGGCGTCCTGCTGCGTCCCTACGCCCGGTTGATTAGTTCCGCCGGTGACAGCGTCACGACCTACGGTGAAACCTGGGACATGAAGTAGGCAGAGGCTTCGGTGCCGACGGCGGCGCGGCTCGCCGGCCATGCCGATGGCTGTTAGGCTGCGTCCAAAGGCATTTGAGTGGCGCTGAGAGGTTCGATGGGTTGGGACCCGCACTCCAAGGAGTCATATGACGGTGCTTATCGCGGCCAGTTCCCCGGCGGAAAACCCGGCCAGGCGCCTCCATGGCATCTCGACGACGCGCAGCCCCGCATCAAAGAACTAGCGGCTCTCGGCGTACTGCGCGGCGACATTGCGGACATCGGGTGCGGTTTGGGAAGCAGTGCCATCTACCTCGGGTGCCGCGGGTACTCGGTGACGGGCCTGGACGCTTCGCCGGCCGCAATTCAGCAGGCAGCTCAGCGGGCGGAGGCGGCCGGGGCCGACGTCACGTTCGCCGTGGCCGATGCGACCGAATTGGCCGAATACGAAGGTGCTTTCGACACGGTGCTGGAGACCGGCCTCATGCACTCACTCGACGCTGCTGCGCGTCGTGACTATGCCCGTGCGGTCTATCGTGCGGCACGCAGCGGTGCGCGCTGGTTCATCTACTGCTTCTCCACCCATACGGTCAACGGAGTGCCCTCCAACCTGGGTGTGGACCAGGACGAGATTCGTGAACTGCTGGCCGAGGCCGGCTGGACCATCGAGTACTTCGGGTCCGGCACTTACGAGTTCGACTTCGACACGTACGCCCCGATAGCCATGTGGGCCGGGCAGCCTGACGAGACAGATTTCCCCGATTCCGTTCGGAGACTGCGCGCGATATTGCCGCTGATTCCCGATGGTGAGCCGGTTTACGTGCCGGCGTGGGTCATCTATGCCCGGCGCCCGTAGCGCTGCTCAGCGCCGAGTGCATACCGCATGCACACGATCGGCCCGAAACGTGTGCGTGCGGTATGCACTCGGGGGATTACTTCGCGGCGCGCTTGCAGGCCACCGTGATGTAGGCGATTTGGTGGTCGACGTCATGGCTCCAGGTGACGCCCCCGCGGGTTCCGGCCCCATCGCCGACACCGCCGCCGGCCTTGGTCTGGGTGGTGGTGTCCGCCCACACCGCCGGGCCTATCCGGGTGCCGACAACCGATCCGGCGTCCAAGGCGCAGTTACCAATTCGCTCGTACTGAACCTTATAGCCCTGTGACTGGAGCTCGGCCCCGAGCTCGCTGGGAGTTTGGGGTGATTTGGGGCCCGCCGCTGCGGGCGCTGCGCACAGCAACGCTGCCGAAGTCCACGCCGCAGCCGACAGACCGAGAGTAGATTTGAACATGCCACACCTTCCTCGGAGTGGTTCTGAAGGTGCTGGCGGCGGGAGACTTTGGCGAGACGACCGCCGCCAGCGCTTGTGTTCATAGTGGGGAGATACAGGTCACTAAGCGCAACGAGTGCTGAGCTCCATGCATTCCCCGATGGGGGAAGCCAGGCTCACATAGCCATTTTCTGGGTTACGGACGTACTCCAAATATGGCTTGCTGCTTTCGAATCCGACGTTGTCGGCGATGACGAGTGCGCCCGGAGCCAGTTTGTCCTCCAGGATCTTCAGGATCGGCAGGTCGAGATCGGGCCAGCCGTCCAGCAGCAGAAACTCGATCGGGCCGTCGATCGTCGTGAGCGTCTCGCGGGCGTCGCCTTCCAGGATGGTGATGAGGTCGGACACGCCGGCCTCGGCGAAGGTGGCGCGCGAGGCGGCGATCTTCGCCTTGTTCAGCTCGGTGGTGATGATGCGGCCCACGCCGTTGTCGCGAACCGCCGCGGCCGAATGCAGGGTTGAGATCCCGTACGACAGTCCGTACTCGACGACGGTCTTCGGCTTGACGGCGCGGATCAGGCTGTAGAGCAGCCGTCCGCCATCGGGGGCGACCGGAACGTAGACGTTCTGGAACAGCTCGACGCGTTCCTCGACGGATTTCTGGTGAAAGGTGTCCCGGTCGACGGGAATCGCATCACGAGAGGCGTTCTGGAAGAGCCGGTCCACGATCGTGGCGAATTCGGGTTCATGAAGTGTTGTGGTCATGGAATTTAGAATAGACGCAACGTCTCGTCTAGTCTAGGGTGATGATTCGATGAACGTTGTGAACGAGACGGCCAAGCCCCGCGAGGTTGATGACTCGCGCCGTCATTTCGGAAACCGGCATGGCCGCAGCGAGACTGCGCGCGAGGCCGTGATCCACGCCGCGGACGACCTGTTGGTGGCCAAGGGGTATGCCGGCGTCACCATGGAGGGCATCGCCAAGGCCGCCGGAGTGGCCAAGCAGACCGTCTACCGATGGTGGAGTTCCAAGGCCGACGTGCTGATGGACGTCTTCCTCGAAGATGCTGCCTTCCAGTTAGATCCGCCGGACCTCGGCGGGCTTGAGGCCGACCTGCGGCACCACCTGGGTGCCACCGCCCGATTCCTCACCACCGACGATGCCGGGGCGGTGTTCCGGGCGCTCATCGGCCAATCGCAGCATGACCCGCAGCTCGCGGATGCGTTCCGCGCTCGTTATCTGCGTGAACAGCAGGCGCGCGACCAGATTCCGATCGCGCGTGCGGTGCAGCGTGGAGAACTGCCCGCCGACGTGGATGCTGCGCGACTGGCCGAACAGTTGGTGGCACCGCTGTACTACCGGGTCATCGTGACGGGTGAGGCGGTCGACGACGCCTTCCTCGGCGGAATCATCGACGACTTTCTACGCCGCCTGGAATAATGTCAGTGCGGTTGACATTGCATGTGGCATGACCGAGACAAACCCTGATGACTTCCATGCCAATGTGATGACCGAGATCCGCGAAACAGGCGGTGCTGGTGGATTCTTTGCGCAGTTCGACATGTTGATCCTGCACACCGTGGGTGCCAAGTCGGGCGAAGCGCGACAAAATCCGATGGCGTACCAGCCCGGCGGCGATGGTGGTGAGATCTACGTCTTCGCCTCCAATAACGGGCGCGAGCGCAGTTCCGCGTGGTACTACAACGCGCTGGCCAACCCGGGGCAGGTATCGGTGGAGATCGGCGGCGACCACTACCCGGTGACGGTGCGCGATGTGGTGGGGCAGGAGCGGGATCGTATCTATGCCCGTCAGGCCGAGAAGTTCGAGAACTTCGCCGAATATGAACGCAAAACCGCACGGGTGATCCCGGTGCTGGGGCTCACCCGTGCGGATTAGCAGGCGGCCGTAGCGGATCCACACCCACCTCACAGCCGCAGGACTCGCCGGGGCGCCCGATGCGCACCTGACGCATTTTGGACGGGTCATCCAGAACAATGGTGAATCGTTATGGGCGAACTAGAGTCTGGCCAAGCGCAGCGCTGGGTGCTGGAAAAGGGACGCCTGCTTGCGGGTGCCACGGCGGCTTTTGTCATGTCCATCACGGGATTTGGTTGGGCCGGATACAACACCGCCGTGGGGCAGATCATCACGTCACACGTTTTGCCTGGAGTGCTGACCCCGGCCGGTCAGGATCAGAACATCCTGCTGATGGGGCTGGACAGCCGGCTCGATCAAAACGGACAACCGTTGCCACAGGAGATGTACGACGCGCTGCATGCCGGTGACGAGACCTCCGGTGGGTACAACGCGAATGTGTTGATCGTGGTGCACATTCCGGGTGGCGGCGGACCCATCTCCGCCGTGTCGATACCGCGCGACGACTATGTGGACCTGGCGGGGTGCCCCGGGTCGGTCTGCAAGGGCAAGGTCAAACAGGCATACGGATTCGCCTACCAGCAGGCGTTGGACGAGCAGGCATCCAGCGGCTCCGGCGCGGCGGGCGCCAACGATCTCACCGCTCGTGAACAGGCCGCCCGGGAGGCGGGGCGCAAGGCTCAAATCGACACGGTGCGCAACTTCTTGGATGTGCCGATCGATCACTTCATCGAGGTGACTCTTGCCGCGTTCTTCCAGATCGCCAAGACGGTGCAACCCATCACGGTGTGCCTGAACCATGACACGGTCGATGAGTTTTCCGGTGCCAACTTCCATGAAGGCGTTCAGCAGATCGATGCGGCCCAGGCGATGGCCTTTGTCAGGCAACGCCGGGACGAAAACGACGGGTCGTTCACCGATATGGATCGCACCCGGCGCCAGCAAGCATTCCTGGTGTCGTTGTTGACCGCGGTGCGCAAGGGCGGGGCGATGTCGAATCCCGCTGCGCTGCGCAACATCCTGAACGTCGCGCATGAGAACGTCGCAATCGACTCCGGGCTCAATATCGTCGACTTCGCCGCGCGCGCTACGCAACTGACCAAGAGGCCGACGTCCTTCTATACACTGCCCATTTCCGACTTCGGGCAGGATTCCAACGGCTCGGACGTCAACATCGTCGACCTGCCCACCATCCGGCAGATTGTCCGCGACCGTTTCTCGGCAGATGCCGCGCCCGTACCGCCGGCCTCGGACGTGGAGGCTCCTGCGGCTGCGCTTTCGGCGCCGGTGGTGCTCAACGTGGTGAACGCGACGGGGCGCGACGGGCTGGCGGCGGCGATCGAAGATGCCTTTACCGCTCGGGGATTCACGCGGGGTCGCGCGTCGACGGCCGAGACCATGTCGACCGAGAGCTCGATTGTGTACGGCGCCGGCGCCCAGGAGGGCGCGCAGGCGCTCGCCGATCAGCTGCACCTGCCCATCACGGAATCCGGCGCGGTCGCACCGGGAACCGTCCAGCTGACGGTGGGCTCGCAACTTCCCGTGGACGCCTACATCGCCCACCACAGTGCCGGCAAGAAGGGCGACTCGTCTGGAGACGCAGCACCCTCGGACGTGATGACGGCGGTTGCCGCGACCGGAACAGGCGTCCAAGCCCCCGCGCCTACGGACCTGAGCCAGATGGGCGCCGACGGCGTCCCGTGTGTCAAATGAGCTGATCAGCCACCCGAGCGAAACTGGACGTGCAGGGCGTGCACGTCTCCGGCGAGACTCGGTGCGGGGCCGTCGGTCTCGATGCCGGGTGCCACCTCGTTGATGGAGAGCGCGGCAACCGGACTCGGTGGCACGCCGAGCTCGGTGAGCCATTGTGTCAGTTGGGCCGACGAGGCGGCGTACACAATGCGGCCCAGGCCAACCCATGCGTGGGCTGCCGAGCACATCGGGCAATGCTCTCCGGAGGTGTACACCGTTGAGGACGAACGATCTGTGGCCGACTGGTTCTCGGCGGCCCACCGAGCCAGTTCGAACTCGGGGTGACGCGTCGAGTCGCCTCCGCCGACGCGGTTGCGTTCCTCCATCAGAACGGTGCCGTCCGGCCCGGTGAGCAGTGATCCGAAGGGCTCGTCGCCGGCGTCGAGCGCCTCGGCGGCAAGCTCCACGCAGCGGCGCAGATGTTGGATGTCGTTGTCGTCCATGGCGTTCCCATGGTAGCCCCAGAGATGTTGCCGGGGTGGCGCCTAAGTCCCATAAACTGTTCTTATGCCTCTTCCTCCGGGTACTCCCGACCTCGGCGTACTGGACCTGTTGGTGTCCGTCGCCGAGACGGGCAGCCTGGGTGCGGCGGCACGCCAGCACGGAATTTCGCAGCCCGCCGCCAGCATGCGAATCCGGGCGCTGGAACGCCGGCTGCGCCTGGTGCTCTTGGAACGCGGCCCGACGGGATCGCGGCTTACCGATGCCGGACTCGCAGTGGTGGGCTATGCGACGCCGGTGCTGGCCGCGGCGCGAGAATTCGTCACCGGTGTCGCGGCTCTACACTCCGGTCAAACACCGCGCCTGATCGTCGCGGCCTCGCGCACCATCGCCGATCATCGGATACCTTTGTGGCTCACTGCCCTTCGTGCACGGCATGCCGATGTCACGGTATCGCTCGAGGTCGGCAACACGCAGCAAGTGTGCGAGTTGGTGCGCGGAGGAAGCGCGACACTGGGATTCATCGAGGGCCCGCACGCGCCGCCCGGTCTGGGTGGGGAGGTGCTGGGAGCTGACGAGCTGGTGATCGTGGTGGGGCCGGCACACAAGTGGGCGCGTCGTCGTAAACCGGTGACGCTGCGCGAACTGGCCACGACGCCACTGCTCATGCGAGAGCCTGGCTCGGGAACACGCGACACCGTCTGGGAAGTATTGAGTCAGGTCTGCCAGCCCGCGGCCCCCGCGGCCGAACTCGGTTCTGCAGCAGCGATCAAGGCCGCGGCGGCAACAGGATTGGCGCCCGCGGTGATCAGCCGCCTGATCGCAGCACCCGAATTGTCGGCGGGAACGCTGGTGGAGGTGTTGCCCGCGGACGGGGCCGGCTTCACGCGCCAGTTCCGCGCGGTGTGGCGACCGGGTTCTCCGCCGACCGGACCGGCCCGGACATTGGTGGACATCGCAGCATCCGTCGTCTAAGGCAATAGCGAGCGCAGATAGCGACGGCGGAAGATCCGCTGTGCCACCAGTAGGGCGGGAAACATTGGCCGCCAGAACCCGACTCGCGCCGGCTGCGTTAGTGAGCGCAGCGTGAGAAACACGGTGCCGTCGGCGTTCCTGTGGACGACGAACGCTTCCTCGCCGGACACCGGATGCCCAGGCAACGTCCCGTAGGCGAATCCGCATCGGGTGTCGGTATCGGCCACGGCAACGATGCGGACCGGCTCGTGAACGGAGAGCGGGCCCCATCCCACGCTGATCCGGAATTCGGCGCCCTGGCTCACGGTCGCTTCAGGGCTCACTCGGAACCCGCTGCGCCGCTTGACTCCCCAGTTGAGTACGGCTCGTGCGGACTCTCGCCACACCTCATCGCCACGTCCGATAGCGACGGTTCGCTCGAACCGTCGCAGCTCCGGCGGCGTGGTAGGCCAGGTGGCCTCGCCCGGGTAGGTGGCGCCCGCGGGTTGGTACGTCAATGACGTGGAACTCATCGCACCTGCCCCAGGCGGCGCGGGGTGAGATCGTCGAATGTCACTACCTCTCCGCAACTCTCGCACGACGGCTGGACGTGTAGTACCGATCCGCATTCGTGTTCCCAGACGGTCGGTGGTGGACCCTGCGTGACGAATGTGTCACCCCACTCCATCAACGCGAACAGTACCGGTCGCAGTGCACGTCCCGATTCGGTCAGCAGGTACTCGTATCGGGGAGGGCGCTGCTCGTACTGCCGCTTCTCCACGACGCCTGCGTCCACGAGCTTGCGCAGCCGCGTGGCCAGGATGTCGCGACTGGCACCGGTGTTCCGGACGATCTCGTCGAACCGCCGATTGCCCAGCATGATCTCGCGCAGGGCCACCAGGGTCCAGCGTTCCCCGATCACGTCGAGGGCATGGGATATTGAGCACTCTCTCATAGTCGTAAAATCCAACTTAGCATGTTATGCACTCGATCACACTTAGTTGTGTTTTCCAACTAACCAGGCGTATACCGGCAGAAGAGGAGTTCAACGCCGAATTCAGGAGGCACACCATGAGAGATGCAGTGATCGTCGATGCGGTACGCACCCCCGTCGGCAAGGGGAAGCCCGGTGGGTCGCTCTCAGGGGTGCACCCGGTCGATCTGCACGCGCACGCCATCCGTGCACTCGTCGAGCGCACCGGCATCGACCCGGCCCTTGTCGACGATGTGATCAGCGGTGCCGTCGGACAGGTGGGGGAGCAGAGCTCCAACACGGCACGCTGGGCCGCACTGGCCGCCGGGTTGCCGGAGACGGTCCCGGCGGTGACCGTGGACCGTCAGTGTGGCAGCAGTCAGCAGGCCATCCACTTTGCCGCACAAGGGGTCATCGCCGGCGCCTATGACGTGGTGATCGCCTCCGGGATCGAATCGATGAGCCGGGTACCGATGGGCAGTCAAAGCCTGGGCAAGGATTTCTTCGGTTCCGAAGTTGCCCAACGCTATCCGGAAGGTCTTGTTCCGCAGGGCATCAGTGCCGAGCTGATCGCCGGGAAGTGGAACCTCTCGCGCGCGCAGCTGGACGCCTTCTCTGCCGAGAGTCATCGCCGCGCTGCGCAGGCGTGGGCGGAGGGCAGATTCACGCGTGATGTGGTGCCGATCAAGGCGCCCAATGTCGATGGTGATCTGGTCGAGGTGAGTATGGACGAATCCGTGCGGCCGTCGACCACCATCGAGGTACTGGCGGGGCTCAAGCCTGCCTTCCGTAACGAGCTGTGGGAGCAGCGCTTCCCGCAGACCGATTGGAAGGTCACCGCGGGCAACTCCTCGCCGATCAACGACGGCGCCTCGGCGGTGCTCATCACTTCCAGCGAGACCGCCCGACGTCTCGGCCTGACGCCGCGGGCGCGAGTGCATTCGGTCGCAGTCGTGGGCGACGATCCGTTGTACATGCTCACCGGGGTCATCCCCGCCACCGCGAAAGTCCTTGACCGCGCGGGGTTGTCCCTGGCCGACATCGACGCCTTCGAGGTCAACGAGGCATTCGCATCGGTGGTCCTGGCTTGGCAGGCCGAGACGGGGGCCGATGTGGCGAAGGTCAACGTCAACGGTGGGGCCATTGCGATCGGTCACCCTCTGGGGGCCAGCGGTGGCCGGCTCATGACCACCCTGGTATCGGTGCTGGAGCAGACCGGCGGGCGTTACGGACTGCAAACGATGTGTGAGGCGGGCGGTTTGGCCAACGCGACCATCATCGAACGGCTCTAGGAAGGCCCTGCAACGATCACGGAAGGGTCGTGCGCATCAACATCACGTTGTACGCCGACCACAGTGACAAGTTGAAGTACAGCTCCTTGCCGGTGGTCCAGGGGTGCAGGTACGGCGCGTAGGGGCCGCCCGGCATCTGGGCCTCGGTGACGATCACCTGTGGCGGGCTCCACGGGCCTTGCGGCGCCGGGGAGGTAGAGAGCAGAACGTCGCCTTGCTTGTCGCCGTACATCACCAGGTACTTCTTGAGGTAGGTGTTGTACTGCGCTGACATCTCGCCCACCGGGCCCGAGAGGATCGGAGTCGCTGCGTTGGGGTCGCCGGGTACCCAGGAGCCCCTGTCGGTGTTCCAGAACTCGTGCTTGCCGGCATCGGGCAGGTTCCCGGGCAGCGCACGCGAGACGAATGCGGATCCGCTTCGGCCGGAAGGGGTTCCGAAGATGTAGATGTAGCCGTCGTTGCCCTTGACGTACGCGGCCTGCTGGAAGTTCTCGTTTCCAGGAGTGAAGGGGACCTGGCTGATGGCGTCGGGGGAGGCCGGACGGATGCTCTGCGGGAACGTCTTCCAGTTCTGACCGTTGTCGTTGGACACGGCGGTGGCCGAGTAGTTGGTGGTCCACTCGCCGGCGCTGTCCCAGCTCTTGATGGACATGTAGTTCATGTACTGCGTGCGCCCGACCGAGATGGCGGCCGTGGGGATGATGCCTCGCTCCTGGGCCGCCCACTTGATGGGCGGGATGATCTGCTTGGAGTAACCCGGACGTGACTGCGGGGAACCGGCGTACGGGTTGGAGGTCGATCCCTCCGCCACCGCGAGACCGCGCGACAGCGACTTGTCCTGAGTGCGCAGCAGCGTGTTGTAGCGCCACTGCTGGCTCTTCATTCCGCAGTACCCGTAGGTATCGCCAAAGGCCATCAGCACCTGGCGACCGGCGTTATCGCCGTTGTCCCACATGATTCCGAGGTCGGTGCCGGAGATGCTGAACTTTTGAAGCGTGTTGGCGCCGGTGTCCACACCGGTGACCCAGCCGACGACCGATGTCGTGGGTGAAACGGCGGCCTCCGCGGCCGGACCGACGGCGGGGGCCGGGGGCGCGGGCGCAACGGCGGCGGCCTGCTGGTCTTGCAGGTTGTTGGGCGAACCGGGCTCCGGTGGATTGGGCAGGGCCGGCCGCGTCATCTCCTGGGCCCACCCTGACTTCTTCTTGGCGCTCTGCTGGGGCAGGACCTGCTTGAGGATCGCCAGCGGCAGCTTGCCCAGTTCCGGCAGGGGTGCCTTGTCGTTGGCGTTGACGGGTCTGCGGCCGATCGGGGGAGCCTGACCGGGCATGCCGTCGTCGGGAACGGGGGTGGGTGGTTGTAGGCCCGCGGCGGGACCGGCACATGGGTCGGCGTAGGCCAGAGGGGCGATGTCGACCGCGACGCTTGATCCGATAACGGCCGAGGTCATCAAGACCACGGAGATTCGGCGACGCGTCGACATGTCAGACCTTCCGGGGAGGACGTCACACCGACGTCAGCAATTGACTCCCGTGACGATAGTGGCCGGTGGGGCCAATGTGGCTATTGGTGCATCGATAGGTACGTTCCCGTGACCGTGCCGAAACCGAGCGGATCGGGCCTCGCCGATTTCTGGAAGTGGTGATCAGTTATCTGTGGCAGGTGGTGTTGCTGCACACGAATTGCCTGGATTTAGCCCGCTAGCTCCGCTGCGGACGCCACGGACAGCTATCTTGACTCCCATGGCTTCAGGGTCGAAGACGCCCGCTGTCCGGGTGAGCACCCCCAACGGCATCGTCGAAGGGTTCGTGCGGGGAGGTGTGCGGCGCTTCCGGTCCATTCCCTACGCCCGTCCGCCGATTGGATTGCTGCGTCTGCGTGCACCGCAACCGGCGTTGCCGTGGGACGGTGTGCGCGACTGCACCGAGTTCGGCGCGGCGGCTCCCCAGCAGCGCCGCTACCGGGTGCTGGGGCCGGGGCGCGTCCAGCGGGCCAGCGAGGACTGCCTGACGGTCAACGTCGTGGCGCCCGATCGTCCGTCCAACGAACCACTTCCCGTCATGTTCTTCATCTACGGCGGCGGCTATCTGCTGGGCAGCTCGGCGACCCCGCTGTACGACGGCGGCTCACTGGCCCGCCGCGGGTGCGTCTACGTCTCGGTGAACTACCGGGTGGGTGCGCTGGGCGCGCTGGACCTGTCGTCGCTGTCGGATCGCGACCACACCATCGACGGCAACCTGTTTCTGCGCGATGTGGTGCTGGCACTGCAGTGGGTGCACGACAACATCAGGGCCTTCGGTGGCGATCCGGAGAACGTGACGATCTTCGGGGAAAGCGCCGGGGCGCATTGCGTCGAGACCTTGATGGCCACGCCCGCGGCCGGGGGCCTGTTTCACCGCGCGATCTGTCAGAGCACCGCCAGTGGCATGGCGGTACCCGCCGAGTCCGCCGCCCTGTACGCGCAGAAGTTCGCGAAGTGTCTGGGTGCCACACCGGAATCGGCCGCGGACACGGTGCTGCGGGCGACCCCCGCCGAACTCGGTGCCGCGCTCAACGCGCTGATCGCCGACATCGTGACCAATATGCCGGGCGGTTCGTTCGCGATCGGCCCGTGCATCGATGGCCACTATCTGCCCATGCATCCCATTGAGGCGATGGAACGCGGTGAGGCACATCGTGTTCCGTTGATCGTCGGCCACAACGCCGACGAGGCCAAGCTGTTCACCCGGGTCCTGAAGATGATGCCGCTGTCCGAGGAGGCGTTGGAGGGCATGCTGGTGCGGGGTGGACCGGGACATCGTGATCGCATCGTGGCCGCGTATCCGGGATACCCGCAGCGTTCGGCGCGTGTGAAGCTGGCCGGCGACATGAACTTTTCCACGGCGGCCTGGCAAATGGCGGAGGCCCATCACAGGTATGCGCCGGTGTACTTCTACCGCTACGACTACGCGCCCGGGGCGCTGCGGATGGCCGGCATGGGGGCCACCCATGCCACAGAACTGCTCGCGGTGTTCGATAGTTATCGCGGCGCGATGGGCACGGTGATGGCGGGCGCGCTCGGCCGCCGCGATGCCGTCCGGGTCAGCAATGACGTGCAACGGCGATGGCTTGCCTTCGCGCGCAGTGGAATTCCCGGCGATGGCTGGCCCACCTACGAGCCGCCCGATCGCCCGGTGATGGTGTTCGACCATGCCACCCGGGTGGAGCTGGACCCGGAGGCTACTCGGCGCGCGGCGTGGGAGGGGTTCAGCCTCACCCTCTGACCCGCGAGGAAATCCACCATTGTGGGCCAACCGGTTGGTTACTTAGGATGTGCCGATGGCAAAGAAGCCCATCCGCATCAACACCGTCAACGGCACCATCGAGGGGTTTACCCGTGGCGGCGTGCACCGCTTTCGTGGGATTCCCTACGCCGAGCCGCCGGTGGGGGCGTTGCGCCTGCGGGCGCCCCGCCCGGCCAGGCCGTGGACGGGGGTGCGCACGTGCCGCACCTGGGGTGCGGCCTCCATCCAGCAGCACCGTTACGCCATCATCCTGCCCGGCAAGCCGCAGAAGCTCAGCGAGGACTGCCTGACCCTCAACGTCGTCGCCCCCGAGGGGCCGATCAGCGGTCCGCTGCCGGTCATGTTGTTCATTCACGGCGGCGGGTACTTCCTGGGCAGCTCGGCCACCCCGCTGTATGACGGGGCGAGCCTGGCGCGGCAGGGCTGTGTGTACGTCTCGGTCAACTACCGCCTGGGTGGGCTTGGATGCGTGGATCTTTCGTCCTTGTCGGACGAGAAGCACACCATCGACAGCAACCTGTATCTGCGCGACCTGGTGATGGCGCTGCAGTGGGTGCGCGACAACATCGGCGCGTTCGGCGGTGACCCCAACAACGTCACGATCTTCGGCGAGAGTGCCGGGTCGCACGCGGTGAACACCCTGCTCGCGGTCCCGTCGGCCGCGGGTCTGTTCCATCGGGCCATCTGTCAGAGCACGGCGAGCGGTCTGGTGGTCAGCGCCGAGGATGCGGCGGTGAACGCGCGCCAGTTCGCGAAGTACCTGGGTGCCACCGACTCGAACGCAGCCGAAACCGTGCTCTCGGCCAAGCCGAAGGATCTGGTGAAGGCTTTGTTCCGGCTCATCGGGTCGGCCAAACATGTGCCGGGGCTCTCGCTGCGCATCGGGCCCAGCGTCGACGGTGACGTGCTGCCGCTGGACCCTGTCGAGGCGATGGAACGCGGTGAGTCGCATCGTGTTCCGCTGATCATCGGGTACAACGCCGAAGAGGCGACGCTGTTCACCAAGGTGCTCAAGATCCTGCCGATCACGCCGGAGGCCATCGAGCACTCGTTGTCCAAGGGCGGACCCGAATACGTCCAGCGGATCGTCGGCGGCTATAACGGCTATCCCGCGGAGAAGGCGATTCTGCGGCTGGCGGGAGATCTGGCCTTCGGTTCGGCGGCGTGGCGAGTCGCCGAGGCGCACGGCCGCAACGCGCCGACGTACTTCTACCGGTACGACTACGCCACGCGTGCGTTGCGCCGGTACGGGCTGGGCCCCACCCACGCCATCGAACTGCTCGCGGTCTTCGGCACCTATCGGACGGTTGCCGCGCCTTTCCTTGCCGGACGCAAGGATCGCGCTGCCGCGCGTGCCGTCAGCGACGAGATGCAGAGGCGGTGGCTGGCGTTCGCGCGCACCGGGGTGCCTGGCGATGGTTGGCCTGCCCACACGGTGCCCGATCGTCAGGTGTTGATCATCGACAATCCGTCGCGGTTGGAGTCCGATCCCGACGCCGACCGGCGTCCGTTGTGGCAGGACGTCACCTCCATCGCCTGACCCGTGCGCGGCGGTACGTTGGGCTCATGATCATCGTGACGAGCAACGACATCCCCGGCTACAAGATCGCCGCGGTTTTCGGAGAGGTCTTCGGCCTGACCGTGCGGTCGCGGCACATCGGCTCCAACCTGGCCGCCTCGTTCAAGTCCATCGCCGGTGGCGAGCTCAAGGGCATCACCCAGTTGCTGCACGAGAGCCGCCGCGAAGCGCTGTCGCGGCTGGCGGCCGAGGCGGAGGCGCGCGGCGCCAATGCCGTGGTCGCGTTCCGTTTCGAGACCACCGAGTACGCCAATACGGGCGTCGAGGTGTGCGCGTACGGGACCGCCGTCGGCATCCAGCCCCTTCAATAGCGGCCGTTCGGTAAGACACGGTTCACCTGATCCGGGCAGAATCAAGCGGGTGAGCAACGCGCGCGCCGGACAGCCGGCCCAGCCGGAAGACCTCATCGACATCGCCCACGTGGTGACTGCGTACTACGCGATCGAGCCCGATCCGGGGAACGTGGCGCAGCAGGTGGCCTTCGGCACCTCGGGGCACCGCGGGTCGAGTCTCGACGGCGCCTTCAACGAGGCGCATATCGTGGCGACCACCGCGGCGATCGTCGAATACCGTTCTTCGCAGGGCATTACCGGGCCGCTGTTCATCGGCCGCGACACCCATGCGCTTTCCGAGCCGGCCTGGACCAGTGCGCTGGAGGTCTTGGTCGCCAACGACGTTGTGGTCGCGGTGGATTCGCGTGATCGATACACGCCGACTCCGGCCGTCAGCCACGCGATCCTGCGGCACAATCACGGCAACCCGGCCGATCGTGCCGACGGGATCGTCGTCACCCCCTCGCACAATCCGCCCCGCGACGGCGGGTTCAAGTACAACCCGCCGCACGGTGGCCCCGCAGACACCGACGCCACGGGGGCGATCGCTGCGCGCGCCAACGAGATTCTGCGCACGGGCTGGCGCTCGGTGAAACGTGTCCCTCTCTCGCAGGCACTGAAATCGGTGCAGTGGTACGACTTCCAGCAGACCTATGTGGATGATCTCGTCAACGTCATCGACCTCGACGTCATCAAGAACGCGGGGATCCGGATCGGCGCCGACCCACTCGGCGGGGCCAGCGTCGACTACTGGGCCGCCATCGCCGAGCGGTGGTCGCTGGAGCTGACCGTGGTGAACCCGCTGGTCGATGCGACGTGGCGGTTCATGACCCTTGACCACGACGGCAAGATCCGCATGGACTGCTCATCGCCGGATGCGATGGCCTCACTGGTGGCCTCGCGAGACAAGTATCAGATCGCGACCGGCAACGACGCCGACTCCGACCGGCACGGCATCGTGACCCCCGACGCGGGGCTGATGAACCCCAACCACTACCTGGCGGTAGCCATCGAGTATCTATTCAGCCATCGCAGTGGCTGGGCCGCAGGGACGGCGGTGGGCAAGACGCTGGTGAGCTCGTCGATCATCGATCGGGTGGTGGCGGGCCTGGGCCGGACCCTGATCGAGGTACCCGTCGGCTTCAAGTGGTTTGTCGACGGGTTGATCGGCGGGACAATCGGTTTCGGTGGTGAGGAGAGCGCCGGGGCATCCTTCCTGCGTCGCGACGGATCGGCATGGACCACCGACAAGGACGGCATCATCGCTGCTCTGTTGGCCTCGGAGATCCTGGCGATCACCGGGGATACGCCGTCGCAGCGGTACCGGGAACTGACCGAGAAGTACGGCGCCCCAACCTATGCGCGCGTTGACGCACCCGCGAGCCGCGAGCAGAAGGCCGTGCTGAGCAAGCTGTCACCCGAGCAGGTGAGTGCCACCGAGCTGGCCGGAGAACCCATCGTCGCCAAGTTGACCAATGCGCCGGGTAATGGGGCGCCCATCGGCGGGCTCAAGGTTGTCACCGAAAACGCCTGGTTCGCGGCGCGGCCGTCGGGAACCGAGGATGTATACAAGATCTATGCAGAATCATTCAAGGGTGCCGAGCACTTGAGCCAGGTCCAGGACGCTGCCCGTGAGGTGGTGTCGGCGGTCATCGGTTGAGTGGCTGTCCCGACTACGACACGGACGTAAAACCGCGCCTGCCGTGGGAGATCTGGGTTCTTGTCGTCGCGAGTCTGGTGATCGCGCTGGGGTTTGGTGTCGTCGCGCCGGCGCTGCCGCAGTACGCCCGTAGCTTCGGGGTGAGTGTGACCGCGGCGACCGCGGTGGTGAGCTCGTTCGCGGCGTTCCGGCTGGTGTTCGCGCCGGCCGCCGGCGCGCTGGTGCAGCGGCTGGGGGAGCGTTGGGTCTACATGACCGGACTGCTGATCGTCGCGGTGTCCACCGGCATCTGCGCCTTCGTACACAGCTATTGGCAGCTGTTGGTGTTCCGGTCGCTCGGTGGTGTCGGTTCGACCATGTTCACGGTGTCGGCGGCGGCACTACTGGTACGGATCGCGCCCGAGGAGATCAGGGGACGCGCCCAGGGACTGTACGGGTCGAGCTTTCTGCTGGGTATGGTGGCCGGGCCCGCCTTGGGCAGCGCCGTTGTGGGACTGAGCCTTTCGGCGCCGTTCATCATCTACTCCGCGGCGCTGGTAATCGTTGTCGTGCTCGTCTACTTCGGGCTGCGGCGCTCGACGCTGTTGGAAGTCGCCGACGAGCACCACGGCACCCCGGTGGCGTTGATCTCCGCGCTGCACCATCGGACGTACCTGGCCGCGTTGATGTCGAATTTCAGTGCGGGCTGGGCGATCTTCGGGATTCGCGGTGCGCTGCTGCCGCTGTTGGTCATCGAGGCCCTGCATCAGCGGCCGGGTGCGGCCGGGCTGGTGTTCGCGGCATTCGCGGCCGGAGACGTGTCCACCGCCTTCCTGGCCGGCTCGTGGTCCGACGACATCGGGCGTAAACCGCTGGTGGTTGCGGGGCTGATGGTGTGCGGGTCGACCGTGGTGGCCATGGGCTTTGCGTCCTCGCTGCCGGTGCTCGTCGTGCTCTCGCTCATCGGCGGCATCGGCGCGGGGTTGTATGCGTCTCCGCAGCAGGCCGCCGTGGCCGATGTGGTGGGCAGCCGGGGCCGGGCGGGAACCGCGCTGGCGACCTTCCAGATGACCTCCGACATCGGGCTGGTGATCGGGCCCGTGGTGGCCGGGTTGATCGCCGAGCACACGTCCTACGGATGGGCCTTCGTGGTGGGCGGTGCGATGCCGCTGATCGCGGCGGTGGCGTGGGTGTTCGCACCCGAGACGCTGGGGAGACTTGCGTCACCGCAGGTTAGGAGTATGCAGGAAGTAGCAGAGGATGTCGGCGGCCCTGAGCGTTGAGATTTTGAGAGCCCGTCGCCGTGGTGTAACTTCGTCCGAGCACACAACTAAACAAGGGGCTATGGCGCAGCTGGTAGCGCACCACACTGGCAGTGTGGGGGTCAGGGGTTCGAGTCCCCTTAGCTCCACCATAATCCCAGGTCAGACGACCTGGGATTTTTGTTTGCGGGGTCAGGATCCAATTTTGTGACCCGACGAAGGCCGTGGGAATGTAGCGGGAAAGCGCAGGCACTGGGCCCGGAGGCTGCCGTCGAACGCCCCGATGTGAGTCCGTCCAGCCCCGATACGCTGGTCGATGTCTGCACGCATGAACCTGATCGGGAGCGAAGCTATGCCACAACAAAGGCGCCTGACCTACGGGGATCACCCCAGTCAATACGTCGATGTCCTCGAACCCGACACGGTTGCCCCGGCGCTTGTGTTTGTCATCCACGGCGGCTTCTGGAGAGAAGGGCTGGGTGCCGACCTCACCGCCCCGATAGCCGAGGATCTGCGCGCTGAGGGCTTTCTCGTCGCGAACATCGAATACCGCAGAGTCGGCGGTGGCGGGGGCTGGCCCGAAACGTTCGACGACGTGAAGGCGGCGGCAGAAGCGGTCCGCCACGCCTATCCGGATTCTGGTCAGTCGTTTGTCGTCGGCCACTCCGCCGGCGGACATCTCGCGCTTCTGGCCCTCGCCGCGGGATCGGCCGACTTCGCCGTCGCCTTGGCTCCCGCCAGCGATATCGACCGCGCATTGCGGGAGAATCTCGGAGAGGGCGCTGCGGCAGAATTTCTTGGGGCCGTGAGGTTTTCGCCGAACGATGTTGAGGACGCATCGCCGATTGGCAAGCTTGGCCACCATCGGCGCCATGTCCTCATACATGGCGTGCGCGATATCAACATCCCCGTCGAACATTCCCAGCACTATGTGTCCACCGCGAGAGCAGCAGGGACCCCTGCCGACTATTTCGAGTTCTCGGAGCTGGACCACTTCGATCTGATCGACCCGTCCTCGTCTGCTTGGCACGCGGCCAAACAGTGGATTCGGTATCAGCTGAAGCCCTGACCTTCCAGGCCCGGTTACTCAATGGCCCGCCCTCCGCGCGGACTCCTGCATCCGATCCAACCACGACGGTTCAAGTGCTCAGCCGGCATTCGCCTCGCCAACACACTTCTGTCCGTACTCGACCTGCCAGTGCTTGATTCCGTTGAGCCAACCGGACTTCAGTCGTTCGGGCTCGCCGACGGGCTGAAGATCGGGGATGTGATCGGCGATCGCATTGAAGATCAGATCGACGGTCATCCGCGCCAGGTTTGCGCCGATGCAGTAATGGGCGCCGGTGCCGCCGAAGCTGAGGTGTGGGTTGGGGTCGCGGAGGATGTCGAAGCTGTACGGATCGTCGAACACCGTTTCATCGAAGTTGGCAGAGCGGTATGACATCACCACCCGTTGGCCTGCCTTGATCGTGACCCCGGAGATCTGTGTGTCCGTCTTGGCGGTGCGCTGGAAGGCCGATACAGGGGTGGCCCACCGGATGATCTCGTCTACAGCGGTCTTCGGCCGCTCCTGTCTGAACAGCCTCCACTGGTCCGGATGTTGCGAGAACGCGATCATGCCGTGGGTGATCGAGTTACGGCTGGTCTCATTGCCAGCCACCGCCAGCATGATCATGAAGAAGCCGAACTCGTCTTCACTGAGCTTGTCGCCACCGATATCGGCCTGGATCAGCTTGGTGACGATGTCATCGGTCGGATTCAGGCCTCGTTCCTCGGCCATCTTCGTCGCATACGAGATCAGCTCGAAGGAGGATGCGGCGGGATCGACATCCGCGTACTCGGGATCGTCGCCGGCGGTCATCTCGTTCGACCAGCGGAACAACTTGTCGCGGTCGCATTGAGGTACGCCGAGCAGTTCGGCGATAGCCTGCAGCGGCAGCTCGCATGACACGTCCTCGACGAAGTCGCCTGTATTGAATGCCGAGGCATTTATTGCGATCTGCTGTGCCCGCGACCTCAGCTCGTCCTGAAGCCGCGAGAGCGCACGCGGGGTGAAACCACGCGAGATGATCTTGCGTAGACGCGCGTGTTGCGGGTCGTCCATGTTCAGCAAGACCACACTCTGCAAGTCGACCGCCACTTCGCGGGTCATTCCCTTCGGCCATACCGGGATCGCACCGTTCATCGCACTGGAGAACACGTCGCTGCGCAGCGAGACGTCCTTGACATCCTCGTGCCGGGTCACCAACCAGTAGCCCTTGTCGCCGAATCCGCCAGTGCCGCCGGGGACCTCGACCCAATGCACGGGTTCTGTCCTTCGCAACTCGGCAAGCTCTGCAACTGGCAGGCGCACGACGTTCAGTTCGGCGTCCAGAGGATCGAAGCCCTTGGATAGGTGGGGACAATCCATGAACAGTGCTCCTCGGCTTTCGGTGGGCGGTGATGCGGCAACGCACCACCACCTTGGCTGTGCCCTCGACAATGAAAAAGGGGCATTAGTCCCTATTTATCGACTTTCAACTGCGCATACTGTGCCAGTCAATCCAATTATGAAACGTGTTCTAGTTGAGTGCGAAGTGGATGGAGATGACAGGTTTGAGTAACGATTCGACGAGCGCCGCCGTCCGGGAGATCGATGTGGGTACGCCGCCGACTCGTTTTGCCCGTGGATGGCACTGCCTGGGAATGGTGTCGGATTTTCTGGACGGACAGCCGCACTCGATCAGCGCTTTCGGGACGAAACTGGTCGTCTTCGCGGACAGTCGCGGTGCGGTGCACGTTCTGGACGCATACTGTCGCCATCTCGGCGGCGACCTGTCGCAGGGGACGGTCAAGGGTGATGCCGTTGCGTGCCCGTTCCATGACTGGAGATGGGCGGGCAATGGCCGTTGCACCCATGTCTCATATGCCAAACGTGCTCCGCGACTTGCGCGCACACGTGTGTGGATATCAGATGTCCGTTCGGGCTTGTTGTTCGTTTGGCATGATCCCGAGGGGAGTTCACCGTCGCCTGACCTTGATATCCCCGACATTCCGGAGGTGCGCGACCCGGGTTGGACGGAATGGTCTTGGCGCACAGAGTTCATCGCCTCGAATTGCCGGGAGATCGTCGACAACATTGTGGATATGGCTCACTTTTACTACATCCATTTCGGCTTTCCCACACACTTCAAGAACGTGTTTGAAGGTCAAATCGCCTCGCAGTACCTCCGGACCATCGGCAGGCCCGACGTCAACTTGGGTGGCTCGCACTATGCGGGCGAACAGATCCTCGATTCTGAAGCGTCTTACTTCGGTCCGTCATTCATGATCAACCGGTTGCACAACAGCTACGGTGGCTACCAGGTCGAAGCGATCCTGGTCAACTGCCATTATCCCGTCACATCGGATTCCTTTGTGCTGCAGTGGGGCATCATGGTACGTCGGCCCGTGGGTTTGGACGCCAACGCGACTGAGATGCTCCTGCACGCGTTCACCGACGGGGTCAGTCGCGGGTTCCTGCAGGATGTGGAGATCTGGAAGAACAAGACCCGCATCGATAATCCGCTTCTGGTCGAGGAGGACGGGCCTGTCTACCAGTTGCGCAGGTGGTACGAGCAGTTCTACGTCGACGCCGCGGACGTCACACCGGAAATGACCGATCGTTTCGAATACGAGGTAGACACCAACGCTGCCAACGAATATTGGCGCAACGAAGTCGCGGAGAATCTGCAACAACGCACCACGGCGAGTGCTGCCGGAACCGAATGACGGCTCCGCAGAAAGAGTTACCCCGACAACTACCGACTTAGGCCGCAATGGACCTCAGTCTCAATCAGCCCAGCGTTGGGAGGCAGTCTCATGACTTCTATTCAGCACGGTATTACCCGGTCGATTCGCGATACTCACACGATTCTCGAGGACATCAGCGATCTATTACCCCAGATACGCGGACGTGCTCAGGCTGCCGAGGATTTGCGTACCATCCCGCACGAAACGATTGCAGCGCTTGAAGACATCGACTTCTTCAAACTGTTGCAGCCCGAGCAGTGGGGCGGTCTGCAGTGCGATCCCGTCGTCTACTGCGAGGCAGTCCGGCGGTTGGCCAGTGCCTGCGGTTCCACCGGATGGGTGGCGGGTGTCCTCGCGGTACACAACTGGCACTTGGCGCTTTTCGATCAGCAGGCGCAGGAGGACGTCTGGGGTGAGGACATGTCTGCGCGTGTGTCGTCGTCGTACGCTCCGATGGGCACTGCCAGGGTCGTCGACGGAGGCTACCTTGTAACCGGCTCGTGGCAGTGGTCGTCCGGTTGTGCGCACGCCACCTGGGCTTTCGTCGGAGGTCCGGTACTCAAAGGGGAGAAGGCCGTAGACTTCGGCAGCTTTCTCATCCCGTGCACCGACTACGAGGTCGACGACGTGTGGAATGTAGTCGGTTTGCGCGGCACCGGCAGTAACACTCTTGTGGTCAAGGAAGTGTTCGTGCCCGGTCATCGGTTCCTGTCTTACAAGGCGATGAACGACGGTACCGCTGGCGGCTATCGGACCAATACTGCACCCGTGTACAAAATGCCTTGGGGAACAATACATCCGACTACCATCTCGACACCCATTGTCGGCATGGCCTATGGCGCCTACGACGCCCATGTGGAACACCAGGGTAAGCGAATTCGAGCGGCCTATGCCGGCGAGAAGGTCAGGGATGATCCGTTCGCCAAGGTCCGAATCGCCGAGGCTGCCAGCGATATCGACGCCGCGTGGCGTCAGCTGACGGGTAATGTTGCCGAGGAGTACGCGCTGCTGTTGGCCGGTAAGCAGATTCCCTATGACTTGCGCGCCCGCGCCCGGCGCGATCAGGTGCGGGCCACCGGCCGTGCCGTTGCTTCGATCGACAGGATATTCGATGCTTCGGGTGCCGCTGCACTGTCGAATGACACACCAGTGCAGCGTTTTTGGCGTGATGCGCACGCTGGCCGTGTACATGCCGCGAACGACCCCGAGCGCGCCTACCTGATTTTCGGTGACAATGAATTTGGCCTCCCTCCAGCCGACACCATGGTCTGATGTCCCTGGTCGCGCAAGGACCGGCGGGCCCTCCGCGTGGATTCCCGCGCGGAGGACCAATCGGAGCCGCGTTGTCGCCTACGCCACGAAGACGGCGAGTTGCACCCGAATGTCGGCTCCGAAGTCGATGAATCCGCGAACTCGGACGCCGCCGTTCTCGGGTACGACATTGTGGACCTGGCAGACGGCATTGCCCTGGAATGGCACATCCTGCGCGGTTATCTCTGAGGTCGACACCATGACCACGCTGAACGGACCCACTCCCGGAATGGCGAGACGAGTTCGATACCCGCCGTGCGACGTGACAACAAACCGTTTCACGATCGCCTGGGCGTCTGCCTCCTGGCCGTTGCTTTCTCCCGCAATCTCCGAGGCCTCGGCCTCCGTCTCGGAAACTTTCTCGCTGGTAGTCATTTTTCCTCCATTGCTTGATGGCATCTGCAGGGGTTGCGCCGTGCGCAATTCCCAATGGACCCTGCAAGTTTCAGCCGCAGGAGGACGCGCGGCGTGAGTAGTTGGCTACCTGCGTTTTAGAGGTAGGCAATGGTGCGGATTGTGGCCACTGTCAATCGGTCAGCGGAACACGGACTTTCTCGCGGCGATACGAAGGCGGATCCGTTGACGTTCGGCCTCCGACATCCCGCCCCACATCCCGTGCGGTTCTTCGATCTCCAGGGCGTACTCAAGGCAGAGCGTCGTCACGGGGCAGCTTCGGCATACCTCGCGGGCGTGCTGTTCCCGGAGCCTTCGTTCGATGGGGCGTTCGTCGTCGTCGGAGTAGAACAGATCATGGTTGACGTTCCGACACGCACCCCGCAGCTGCCATGTGAACCCCGCGCTAAGAGCCGTTGCTTCGGCTACCCGAACATCCTCCACGCAGATCCTTCCCGATATGTCCGCCACCGTGAGTGTTGTTTGACGGAAACCTCACACGGGTTGGTTGCCTTGGTGTGAATTAGTTGTTGCGCCAATGAAATCAACCTTCCGTCCGTGTCCGTTCGCCTCGCCGACGCCGAAAAGTGCACAACCCGTGCATAAACTGCAGCACAACGCACATCAGGTGATGCCCACACGGGTCTTCTCGGCGTTTGCTCATCTACCGGACGAATGCTCCTGCGGTGCAAGACCTAGCTCGCCTGACCGGCGGTTGATTGTGTGATGATGTGGGCTGTGACACGGACGATGCGCCGAGCTCTGGACCTGTTCGGATTACTCGCGCTGATGTGTGCGCTGTGTGTATCTCCTGTTGCTTCAGCCGATGCCGCGCAGATCAGTCCGGCTAATGAACGCCGACTGCAAGAGCTGTTGGCCGAGCGAAATCGCCTTGGTTCCGACAATCCCGGGCAGCTCAGTGCCGCGGTCTCGGGCCTCTTTCTGCATGTGCCCTACGGCGCTAATACCTTGATCGGATCGGCCTCGGTCCCCGAACAGTTGGTCGTAGAACTCACACGCGTGGACTGCTTCACGTATGCCGATTACGTGGAGGCGCTGAAGCGGTCCGGTGATCGCGCCAGTTTCCTCGCCCAGCTTGCCCAGATCCGTTATCGCGGAGGGGACGTCAGCTTCACGCAGCGCCGGCACTTCTTCACGGATTGGGCCGCCGATGCACCAATCAATGCCACCGATGTGACGGCGAGCCTCGGGGCACCCACGGAGCAGGTCGCCAAGATGCTCAACCTGAAGGACTCTGGCGACAGTTATCTGCCCGGACTTCCGCCACGGTCACGCACGGTGGTCTACATACCGAGTGCTCGCGTCTCGGATGGTGTCATCGCGAATCTTCGTGATGGCGACTATCTCGGTGCCTACGCCACGGCCGGCGGGCTCGACGTCACGCATGTGGGAATCTTCCTGCACACGCCGGCCGGGCCGGTGCTGCGCAACGCCTCGTCATTGCGGGCGAACAACCAGGTCGTCGATACGCCACTGAGGGAGTATCTCGGCACCGTTCCAGGGATTGTCGCTCTGCGGCCGCGTTGATCTCGGGTCGCCACGGATCGATTAGGTCAGGCCGGTGACGAACCGGATTCGGCCCTGCACCGTGATGTTGTAACTGATTCGGTGCAACACTGCGTCGCTGTCGCGCACGGCCAGATCGACGAGTAGTCCATCGAACAGGCTTTGGAACCTCTGACCGGGCTGCGGCCCGGTGCCGGTCCGAGTCCGGAAACGCCAACGGTCGACGGCGAATCCGGCATCGATCGCCTCGTGCCGATCGAATATGGAGCTCAAGGTGGCGAAGGGGATGGCGCTGTCCACCTGGAACCACGGAAAGGTTCCGGCCGGTATCGGGATGTTGTGCCGCGTCGTGATCGCCTTGAACGCGTCGCTCATGTTCGGCGAGATCAACGCTTGATCCCGTGACCAGTCCACGGTGGTCTGTCCGGGCATGTTGACGACAGCGACGCCGTTCGTCTGGAAAACGAAGCGCTGATCGGCGATAGAGGCAGGCGGTTGCTCGTTGACCGCCAATGCCACCGGGGTGAAGAAGTGTGACTGACTTTCGAAATTCGGAATGAGGACCATGGTGCACGCGCCTTTCGCAGCCGGATGAATACCGTTCCAGCGCAGGACCATTGACTATTGCTCGGCCAACGTTGGTGAAGCGACGGTATGGGTCATCGGAGGGCGTGGGCGCGAGTAGTGCACTACCCGACTTCTGCCTGCGCGCTCAGCTCGCGGCCCAGGCCTTCGCGCGGTCCAGCTCGTCGAGCCCGAACAGGGCGAGTTCACCGGGAATCATCCATGCGAACGCGTGCAGGGTGTGCGCCACCCATTCCTTGTCGGTCACCACCGCGATCTTCGTGAAGGCCGAATGGTGTTGGAAGAGCATCCCGAAGCCCAGCTTCAGGTCTTGGGCCAGCCCGCCCGGGCCGAAGCCCTCGTAGTCGCTCGCAATGACCTCGACGATGCGCAGTTCGTCGGTCTTCAGGGACTGTTCGATGCTCGGTGCGAACTCGCGCAACTCCTCGCCCGCCAAGCGGCCGGATACGCGGAATCCGACGACTCCCTTCGGCATGTCCGTCAGTGTTTCGATCATCGTCGCTCCTCGTTCGGGTTGGCGCATGACTGCCACTGCAAGAGGACCACAACCGCGGCCGATGCGTAAGGGGATATGTGCACTCTGCCTCAATGTTTTCACCGCATTCGTGGAGCGTGTGCGCTTCGAGACGGTCGACGACAACAATTGCCGCATCGTGTACCGGATGGGATGGGCGCCGACGTCGCCCCGCTGTATCGGCCACTGGCACCGCCGCTCATGCGCTTCCTCAACCGGGCCATCGTGCCGCCGCTGGAGGGCGCGCGAGACCTCGCCGTCACACGCGCCACTTCAGCGGCGGGCGATCAGTAGTCCCAGGTGGCCGGTACACACCGGAAGGCGTTGCCAGCTGTCGCCACATGGCAGACGGACGGGAACGGTAGGTGAGTGGCCACCAGCGCCTCACCGGTCGACGCCAGCTCCCGCAGGAGACGAACGCGCACGCGGGCCGCTTCTTCCGGATCGTGTTCAAAACCGTTCTGCCACTCGGGGTTGTCGAACCCGGGAGCGAATACCGCGTCGCCGGCGAACGTCAATTTTTCTCCGCGCGACTCCAGGCGGACCACGCTGTGACCGGGGGTATGACCGCCCGTGCGCGAGATCAGCACGCCGGGCGCAACCTCGTACTCCGTCTCGAACGTCCGCAGCTGGCCGCGGTAGTCAGCCAGGAACTGGGTGGCGACCCTGCGCAGCACGTCCGGAATCGGCTCCGGCATGACGGCGTGGGAGAAGTCCGGTGCCTCCCAGAACTCGGCCTCCGCGGCCGCCGCATGGACCCGCAGGTCCGGACGCAGCCGGTCCTTCAATCCTGCAGAGAGCAGTCCGCCGACATGGTCCATGTGCATGTGGGTGAGCACTACGTCGGTCACCGAGGCGAGATCCACACCCGCGGCCTCCAGTCGCATCACCGTCTGCCCGGCCCTGGGGAAGTCAGGGAACTCCAGCCCCAGCCCGGCGTCGACGAGAATGGTCTGCTCTGCGCTGCGGACCACGACCACATTCAGAGGCCAGTCGACCACCTCGGGCGGCAGGAACATCCCGTCGAGCCAGCAGGCCAGCTCGGCCGCCTCGACATTGGTGGCCAAGGTCGAGGCGGTGATCGGCAGCACCCCGTCGCTGATCACCAGCACCTCGATGTCGCCGACATCCACCGCGTAGCGCGACGGAACCAACTCGTCGACGCCAAGGCCGCCGAGGTGGGTGGTGTGGTCCAAGGTCATGATTTTCTCCTGCTGGCTGTGTGGGCTGTATTGCGGATCAAGATCAGCGTGGCCGCCCATTCAGCGATGCGAACCCTTGGAAGTCCGTAGTCCGCGGCGGGCCCGGTGCACCGACGCGTCAGACGACAACTGTTTACGTCAGGGCGCAGGGGTGCGCCTGAACCTGGCCTTGAGCGACATCGCGTGTTTCTCCACGACGAACCAGCTCAGTGCGGCCAGCGGCAGAGTTACGGCAGTAGCAATCAAGAAGAACACGAACGGTTTCAGGTCGGCGAGCCCGGCAACGGCCAACAACTGCTGGATGGGGAACGCGTAGATGTACACCCCGTAAGACAGGTCGTTGCGCAGGGTGAGTCGTTCATCGTGGATGAGGGCGCCGGAGATGATGACGACATATGCGAGCGGCAAGGCGCCAATGACTCGATAGTTGGAGGTCAGTCCGGAGAGTGTCAGAACGCCAACGCATATCGCGACGAGTGACCAGCGCGCGGGAAGCACGTCGCGATACTGATACAGCAATGCTCCGGCTGCGAACATCAGCGCAAACCGCGCCACCATCTGAGGAATGGTCTCCATCGCGAACACCGGGTACGACAAATATGCTGCGGCACAAAGGAACAACACGAAGGCGGCCGGAATGACCCATCGCCGCTTCAGCATTCCCAGCACGCCTAAGGCGGCCACCGCGATGTAACAGACGAACTCGAAGATGAGTGTCCAGATCGACCCATTCCAGATGCCCGGCCACGGGATGTCGCGTGGCGTTCCGTCGATCCCCGCGTAGAACACATTCAGCACGGCGTTGTTGAGGAAGTACTCCAGTGGCTTGAGGGAACCCATCAGGGCTGCCGCCGAGCCGCCCTGGATCGCGACGCTGACCGGCGCGATGACGAATGCGGTGATGGCCAGGCATATCCACAATCCAGGGAAGATGCGCAACGCCCGGGCGATGAAGTAGTCACGCAGATTGGGGTTGCGCATCCAGCTGGCGGTGATGAGGAAGCCGGAGAGCGCGAAGAATCCGTCGACTCCTACCTGTGCAAGCAACCCTTCGTAGGCTGGAAACGGCAGTCGATGACCGGTGAGCGGCCAGGAGTGCCACAGAATGACAGTTGTTGCCAATGCAAGTCGCCAGGCGTTGAGCGCGTTTCGCCGAGGATCGAATGCCTGCCCGAGAGTCATGTGACCCCCCGTGAAGATTGGGGTGCTCACCCGAAAGGTGGCGCCACCGACAATGCCGTGAAGTTTTGCGCCCGCTGTGCCAGCCCGGGCCTCGTCAACTAACGCGCGTGGTTCGCGGCAAATCTGCCCGGCGGACCGATATACCAACCTGGTGCAGCCATATCGGCCCCCTTGCGATCTTGATGAGCGCACCATACGCCCAATCAAGATCACCCACGCCGATTTCGCGCTTCGATAATTGGGGAACGCCCATTTTCGTCGTGGGTGGTCACTTTGGGTGAGAATTCATCCGATGAAGCAGACGCAGGTCCCCGAGGAACTGGTTGCCGCCGCGTCGACGGCGCGTACTGTCACGGTGCTCACCGGCGCCGGTATGTCCGCCGAGAGCGGACTGCCCACGTTCCGTGATGCTCAGACCGGATTGTGGTCGAAGTACGACCCGATGACGCTCGCGACGCCCGAGTCGTGGCAGGAGGACTCGGGGCTGGTGTGGGCGTGGTACCAGAATCGGCGCATTCAGCTACTGGCCGTGCAGCCCAATGACGGACACCGTGCGTTGGCGCAGTGGGGATCTCACCGCGATGTTCGGATTGTCACCCAGAATGTCGACGACCTTCACGAACGCGCCGGCAGTACGAACGTCACGCATGTTCACGGCAGCCTGCTCAAATCACATTGCGACGCGTGTCGGACCGGTTACGACGTGGCAGTGGCCGCCCCGGAATCGGAGCGGGTCGCGCCGCCCGAATGTGACTGTGGCGGAAAGGTCCGGCCGAGCATCGTGTGGTTCGGGGAGATGCTTCCCGAGGTCGAATTCGGTGACGCCGTCGCGCACTCGCAGAACTGTGATCTGATGCTGCTCATCGGTACCTCCGGCATCGTGTATCCGGCGGCGGGACTGCCGCAGCTGGCGTTGAGTCGCGGCGCGACCGTCGTCGAGATCAACCCGCAGGAGACCGATCTGTCCGATCGCGCCGATCTGGTCTGGCGCGCTACCGCGGCCACCGCGCTGCCCGCGCTCGTCGATGCGCTGTCACTCTAGGGGCGGCCTGAGTAGCGTCGGCCCGTATGGGAAACACGCGAACTATCGGCATCCCACGGGTCGGCGTGGGCCATTGGACCAACGAAGCGGCGGAGACCGGCTGCACTGTTGTTTCCCTGCCGCCGGGCACGTGCGCATCCTGTGAGGTTCGTGGTGGTGCGCCGGCATCACGAGAGCTCGCCGCGCTGGCCCCCGACAAATCTGTCCTCGCGATCGACGCGGTGGTACTGACGGGTGGCTCCGCATTCGGGCTGGCGGCCGCAGACGGCGCCATGCGGTTCTTCGAGGAGGTGGGTAGGGGAGTCCCCACGTCTGGCGGGCTCGTCCCGGTGATCCCGACGCTCGCGCTCTTCGATTTGGCGGTGGGAGAGGCATCCGTTCGGCCCGGTGCAAGTGAAGGGTATAGCGCTGCGCGGGCGTCCGTCGGCGGGCCACACTTCGAGATCGGCCGAGTCGGCGCAGGCACCGGCGCCTATACCTCGCATTGGCGCGGACCGGCCGGACGGCAACACGGCGGCATGCGATACGCCGAGGTGGTTGCCCAAGGGGTGATCGTCGGAGCCCTGGTAGCCGTCAATGCCTATGGCGATATCGACCATGGCGGCGAGGAGGTGTCGCTGGGCGCGGTGGCAGCGCTGTCGGAGGTATTCGGATTCGGTGATTCGCGCCAGCACACGACAATC
This sequence comes from Mycobacteroides saopaulense, assembly GCF_001456355.1. NCBI lineage: Bacteria > Bacillati > Actinomycetota > Actinomycetes > Mycobacteriales > Mycobacteriaceae > Mycobacteroides > Mycobacteroides saopaulense. The sequence continues at coordinate 3,199,476 of NZ_CP010271.1, read as the reverse complement.
GGCGTCATCATCACCAACGCGCAGTTGGACAAGGTCGGCTGTCACATCGTCAGCCAGGGTGCACACGACGGGTTGTCGCGGTCTATCTCGCCGCCGCACACGCGATTCGATGGTGACGCGTTTGTTGCCGCCGCAACGGGGCAGGTTCCTGCTCACGTTGACGTGGTGCGGCTGATGGCGCTCGACGCCGTGGCACGGGCCATTCGCGGGGCCTGAGAGCGCACCCGGAGGTGCCCGGCTATGCGCGACAGCCCCCGCCGACGGGGCCATTTGTCGCTCAGAGTCGGGCACTGGCGAGTGATCTCGCGCGGCCGTGACACGATCGGCACTCCATCGGAGATAACCCTTGCGCTTAATTCGTTATTTCCGATAACGTATCTACCGAGGCGGGGATTCAGCTCAGCGTCGAGATGAATCCGGATGGAGGCGTGCGTGTTTACCCGGGAGAGCGCATGAATGACATTCGATTCGACGGGCGGGTGGCAATCGTCACCGGTGCGGGCGGCGGGCTCGGGCGTGAGTACGCCCTGCTGTTGGCCAGTCGCGGCGCCAAGGTCGTCGTCAACGACATCGGATCGCCCGACGAGCTTTTGGGCACCGGGAACTCCGACAACCCGGCCAATTCTGTCGTCGCCGAAATCCGGGCGCTCGGCGGTGAAGCCGTCGCCGACACCAACACCGTCGCCACCGGAGACGGCGGGCGCGCCATCGTTGCCGCCGCGCTGGAGGCCTGGGGACGGGTGGACGTCGTCATCAACAACGCGGGAATCGTGGGGCCCATCAAGACATTTGGCGAACTCACCGACGAGGATGTGGACACCGTTCTCGGCGTTCAGCTGCTCGGGCCCTTCAACGTGTTGCGCCCGGCGTGGAAGGCGATGGTCGACCAGGGATACGGGCGCATCCTGAACATCTCCTCCGGCAGCATGTTTGGGCAGGGAGAGGCCTGCACCTACCCGACAGCGAAGGCCGGGATGATCGGCATGACCACCAATCTGGGGCTTGCGGGACCGGCCTACGGCATCAAGGTGAACGCACTGCTGCCGGTCGGATTCACGCGCATGGTGGAAAACATGCCCGAGCCGACGCTCAGCTGGCTTCGCGAGACGTTCCCGGTTGCTGCGGTGGCGCCGGTTGCGGCGTTCCTGGTGTCTGAGGACGTGCCGTGCTCCGGCGTCAGTTTCAGCGCCGGCGGCGGGCGATTCGCGCGGGTCTTCCTCGGTGAGACACAGGGAGTGACCTCGTCGCGGCTCACCGTCGAAGAGGTGCGTGACCGATTCGCGGCAGCGATGGAGACCGACCGCGCCGCGACCATCGACAACGTAAGCGACGAGCTCACGCTGTACGCGGCCACGTTGGCCGGCCGGTAACACCTCACGAGGGGTAGGAGGGCAGCACCTTTTCCCAGATTTCGATCTCGCCGCGTACCGGACGAAAGACGGGATGCGGGCGTAGCCTCAGCGGGTTGTCGGCCACGAGAAGTGACGGATCACGTTGCACCAGTTTGGTATCCAATAGCCATCGCTCGTAGTCCAGCTGCTTGCCATGAACATCGATCAAAGGCTCGGAAACGGTCGCCGGCACATCGATGAGTTCGCGGTTGAATCGATACCCGCGCCGGTTGGCCTCATCGACGAGGCCGACCAGGTACGCGCCGATCCCGGCGAGTGGCTGCTCCAAGGTTTTGAACCGGTCCAGCTGCGGATGGTTGCGGTATCCACGGGTGCGACCCTGCAATACTTTTTGCGCCAACAGGGTTTCTCGCCAGCAGGCGACCAGGCCCTTGGCATCGAGGTTGCACGGATGCAAAGACCACAGTCGCATGCCTTCTCTGTACCCGAAGACGGCGGCGGTGGCCAAGCGGACACGGCCCTACAGATTCACCAACTCGCCCGATCGTCGCCACAGATCCTCCTGCGTCTGCTGATTCGAGCGGATCCGGACGGCGGGCAGCAGGCCCAAACCGGGGGTCGAGGTGAAGAACTGTCCGGTAGTGGTGACGAGATCCTCGTCGAGCACCAATCGGATACCCATCCGGGCCCCCTGATCGGGGCGCCGCACGAAAGGCGTCCGCGAGGCCAGACCGGCCGCGGTGGTGAGAATGCGACTGTCCCGAACCAGCCCGGTCGAAACCATGCCGGGGCAGAAGCAGTTGACCGTCACCCCGGTGCCCTCCAGGCGCCGCGCCAGTTCCTGGGTGAACAGGATGTTCATCAGTTTTGACTGTCCGTACCGGATTTCGGAGCCGATCGCGTGGTAGCGGCGGGGCTCTGCGAATCGGTCCACTTCGATGCGCGGCCACGATCTGTGCGCCTCGGACGCCGTGATGACGATCCGTGCCCGCTCGGCTGCGGTGATCGCCGGGAGCAGCAGATTGGTCAACAGGAACGGCCCCAGGTGGTTGGTCGCCATCATCAGGTCGTATCCATCGGTGCTGGGCTTGCTGGACAGGGAGTGAATGCCGGCGTTGTTCACCAGCGTGTCGATGCGGGGGTGCGTCTCGGCGATCTCGTGGGCGGCCGCACGTACCGAATCGAGATCGGCCAGATCGGCCTGGATGAACTCGGGTTCGGATGCCGCTCCGTTCTCGGCCGCCAGTTCGCGGACGGTCTCGGACGCCTTGACGGGATCGCGCGCCAGCAGCGTCAGCAGCGCTCCGCGCCGAACCAGCGTCAGCAGCGCTCCGCGCCGAACCAGCGCTCGGGCGATTTCCTTCCCAATGCCGTTGGTGGCGCCGGTGATAACGATTCGTGAACCGGCGACGGGGCGATCTGAATACGCGCTCATGACCCTCCTCATTGAGTGAACTCTATGCATCCAAATACAATCAGTATTTGAATGCGGTGAGCATTTCAAGCCCGGAGGCTCGTGTCAAGGGCCGGGTATCACCCCTGCTGGCGTGGTGGTGGTCGGTACATTGAGCTCGTGTCGAAACGCCTCAGTCGCACGGAGTCGCAGGAGCTGACGCGCGCCAAGCTGATCGATTCGGCGACCCAGCTGTATCTGGAGAACGGCTATGCGGCGACGTCCACCGATCAGGTGGCCGAGGCGGCGGGGTTCAGCCGCGGCGCTCTGTACTCGAACTTCAAGAGCAAGGAGGACTTGGCGCTCGCCGTTCTTGACAGGCACACGCAGGACCAGTTCCAAGAAATTATGGTGGTGGCCACAGACGCGCCATCCGAGCGCTTCACACGTTTCGAGACCTGGTTGACGAAGTCGATGGGGGATCGCCGGTGGGCGTTGCTCAAGTCTGAGGTCGCGCTATCGGGCCGGGCCAATCCGGAATTGCGTCAGCAGCTGGCAGCCCGAGACCAGATGGCCAGGCAGGCTTTGTCCGCCCTGCTCGGGCATCTGGAGGCCGAAAGCGGAAACCCGTTGCCGGTGCCACCGGACACCCTGGCTCGCGCCATACTCGCACTCGCCAAGGGGGTGGCGATCGAGGGATTGGTCGACGACGAGGTGTCGCCCGACTGGATCATCGATCTACTCAAGAAAAGCCTGCCGCCGGCGGTACTCGAATAGTATTACCGCGCTTAGGCTCCGAAGGTCAGTGTGATCTTCGCGCCCGGATCGAGATGGGCCCCGGCGGCGGGATCCTGCGTCACGATGCGCGCCTTCTTGCTCGGGTCGTCCACGGGGACATCCTTGGTCGCGACGCTGACCCGGCCGAGCTTGCGCAGCAAGGGATTCGCTTCAGCCCAGGCCAGCCCCACCAAGTCGGGCATCACACCCGGCTGGACCGTTCGGGTGGTGGTGCTCGGCGGGCTTGACGTCCCTTCCTGCGCGGCGGGAGTCGAGCATCCCGCCAGCACACCCGCGGCAATACAGATCGCGGTCACCGTTCTCATCGAGCCCCCTCCCAATATTTCTGGCGCACCAGTCCTTTGGCCAGCTTACCGGTGGGAGTGCGCGGAAGGGCGTCGGTGAAGTCAAAGCTGCGGGGCACCTTGTACCGGGCAATGCGCTCGCGCAGGAACGCGGTGAGCTCGGTGGCCAGTGCTTCCTGATCGGCCGACGGATCCGCCGGCTGAACCACCGCCTTCACCGATTCGCCCATCTCGGCATCGGGTACACCGATGACGGCGACATCCAACACCGCGGGGTGCAGCGCCAGGGCGTTCTCGATTTCCTGGGGGTAGATGTTCACGCCGCCGGAGATGATCATGAACGCCTTGCGATCGGTGAGAAACAGGTAACCGTCGTCGTCGACGTATCCGATGTCTCCGGTTGTCGTCCACGTCGGATAGGCGGGATGCAAAGCGCTGCGGGTCTTTTCGGCATCGTTGTGGTACGAGAACGGCAGTTCGTCGCGTTCGAAGTACACCAGCCCGGCCTGGCCCGTGGGAAGCTCGGAGCCTTCCTCGTCGCAGATGTGCAGCACCCCGAGCGCGGGACTGCCGACCGACCCCGGACGCGTGAGCCAGGTCGCGCTGTCGATGAACGTGACGCCGTTTCCCTCGGTGGAGGAGTAGTACTCGTACAGGATCGGGCCCCACCAATCGATCATCGATTGTTTGACCTCGATAGCGCAGGGAGCGGCCGCATGGATCGCCACCTTCAGCGTAGACACGTCGTAACGCGACCGTATTTCTTTGGGTAGCTTGAGCATCCGTACGAACATGGTCGGCACCCACTGGCTATGGGTGATGCGGTGCTTCTCGATCGCGGCCAACGCTCCCTCGGCGTCAAAGCGATCCATGACCACGACCGTGCCGCCCATCGACTGGACCACACCGGAGAATCGCAGCGGCGCCGCGTGATACGTCGGCGCCGGCGACAGATACACCGTGTCGGCATCGAAGCCGTACAAGTGGGCGAACAGCATCAACGGGCTACCCGGTTCATCTACCTGCCGGTCCGGTAGCGGAATCTTGATTCCCTTGGGGCGGCCGGTGGTTCCGGACGAATAGAGCATGTCCGATCCGGCCGGTTGAGAGGGGAGGGGTTCGGCCGACGTGCCGGCCAGGGCGTCCTCGTAGGAATCGAAGCCGGGGATGTCGCCGCGCAGGGCGAGGCGGACCTTGACCGCGGGGATGTCGTCGAGAACCGCCTCGGCCTGTTCACGCACACCGGCGGCGGCGACGAGCGCCGTGGATCCAGAGTCGTTGATGATGTAACTGATCTCCGCCGGGGCCAGGTGATGGTTGACCATGGTGATGTACAGCCCCGAACGCAGCGCCGCCCAGTAGACGACGAAGACCTCCGGAACGTTGTCGCTCAGCATGGCGATGTGATCGCCCTTGCGCAGTCCCGAATCTTGGAAGAAGTGCGCCAGCCGGCGGGACTGCTCGTCCAACTGCCCGTAGGTGAGCGTGGCTCCCGAGTCGGCCATCACCACGGCGGGCTTGTCGGGGAATTGGGCGGCGTGGGTACCTGGATACACGGACGAGGACCTTCCGACGGCGTTGTCTGCGGGCGGTGTCGACTGTACTTGACAGTGTGTCAAGTTTGAATCGGGGATGCGCCTCGACTCAATACGAGCGGATGTCTTGTGAGCGGGGTGGCGCCCCGCCAAGATTCTGCACCGTGACCGACGAACAGTCCGGCGCTTCGGCACCTGCCGGGGGCGAGCCCGCAACATCTCTCATCGCGCGCATCGGCGTGGACTGGTGGGCAACCATTATCGCCGGAGTGATCGCCCTGCTGGCCGTGGCCAACGTGCTGCCGAAGATTCCGTGGTGATCTCATGACGTCAAAGGCCCAGACGCAGACCGCCGACGAGGCGTACCAAAACCCGGAGGCGAGCTTTACCTCCCATCGCCCGCTCGACTATGTGCCCGGCATCCTGCTGCTGATCGGCGTGGGTTTGTTAGGCAAGTACGCCCAGATCTGGTGGAAGGATCTGGCCAAGGCGCAGCACTGGACGGTGCCCGATATCGAATACGTGTTGTGGGCCATCGTGATCGGCCTACTGATCACCAATACCGTTGGGCTGCACCGTATCTTCCGACCCGGGGTCCAGACGTACGAGTTCTGGCTCAAGATCGGCATCGTGGCGCTCGGGGCCCGCTTCGTGCTGGGCGACGTCCTCAAGCTCGGTGGCACCAGCCTGGTGCAGATCGTCATCGACATGACAGTGGCGGGCACCATAATTCTGTTGGCGGCCAGGTGGTTTGGACTGAGCGGAAAGCTGGGTTCACTCTTGGCGATAGGCACCTCGATCTGCGGGGTGTCGGCCATCATCGCGGCCAAGGGCGCCATCCGGGCACGTAACTCGGATGTCAGCTATGCCATCGCATCAATCCTCGCGCTCGGCGCGGTGGCGCTGTTCACGCTGCCGGCGATCGGGCACGGGCTCGGACTGACCGACTATGAATTCGGACTATGGGCGGGCCTGGCCGTCGACAACACCGCGGAGACGGTGGCCACGGGACGGCTGTATTCCGAGCACGCTGGTGACGTCGCGACGGTCGTCAAGTCCACCCGCAACGCGCTGATCGGTTTCGTGGTGCTCGGCTTCGCGCTGTACTGGGCGGCCCGTGGCGAGGCCGACACACTCGCGCCGGGGATCAAGGCCAAGGCCGCGTTCGTGTGGGACAAGTTCCCCAAGTTCGTGCTCGGCTTCCTCGCCGTGTCCACCGTGGTCACCCTCGGATGGCTGACCAAGGGTCAGGTCAACAACCTCGTCAACGTGTCCAAGTGGGCGTTTCTGCTGACCTTCGCAGGCGTGGGACTGAACACCAATTTCCGGGAGATCGCCCGCAGCGGCTGGCGTCCTCTCGTGGTCGCGGTGATCGGTCTTGTGGTGGTGGCGGCGGTATCTCTGGGCCTGGTTCTGCTGACCTCACGCGTCTTTGGCTGGGGAGCGCACGTCTAGACCGGGCCGCATCAGACCGGGGCCGCCGTCACGCACACGTAACCGGTACGGATCGCGTCCGCAATATCGCGCCGCGATTCTGTGCGTCGATGACCACAGAAGTCGCTGCCTCATCGGATGTCGACGCAGTCACCGCAGGTGCCCCGGAATCCGGGACCGCCGAGTACGAGAATGAGCCGGTTCCAGCGCATGCCCGACGAAGCCTGACGTCTGTCGCGGCGGTGTGGCTCGGGTTCCCGATGATCCTCACCTGCGCTGTGTTCGGCGGGCTCGTCGTTTACTCACTGGGTTTCTGGCGCGGCATGCTGGCGATCGCCTTGGGTAATGCCGTCCTCACCGGCTACGTCGGGGCACTGAGCTACCTGGCCGGTAAGACGGGAAAGAACTTCGCGCTCACCGCGATCGGGACATTCGGGTGGCAGGGATACCGTGCGGTCTCCGCCTTCCTGGCCACCGTGGTCATCGGATGGTTCGCGTTCCAGACGGGTCTGACCGGCTCGGTGTTGGCCGGCAGCGCCGGCTGGGACGCACGGTGGACAGCCCTGGGCGCCGGCATCTGCTACGTGGCGGTGACACTGATCGGCATCAGGGCACTGTCGGTGATCGGTCTCGTCGCCGCTCCGCTGTACCTGCTGTTGGGCTCGGTGGCAATCGTTCTGGCCCTCCGTCATTCGACGCTGTCCGACGCCCTCGAATACAGCGGAGGAGCGGGAGTGACGGCGATGAGCATGGGCGCCGCGGTGACGCTGGTAGTTGCCTGCTTCATCGATTCCGGGACCATGACCGCCGACTTCACTCGATGGTCTCGCTCTGGGCGACAAGGATTTTGGGCGTCAGGCGCGGCCTTTCCGCTCGGAAACAGTGTTGCCATGGTCATCGGCGGGGTGATTGTTGCGCTGGGTGCCGCACGTTCGCCTGCCACGGACGGCGGCAATTTCCTGGGTGCGCTGATCGACACCGGCGGCTGGCTGGTGCCGGTGGCCATCGCATTCGTCTTCGTCAACCTGGGATCGGTTTGCACACACTGCCTGTACAACGGCGCGGTCGGGTGGAGCCAGCTCACCGGTCACAAGATGCGGCCACTGGCCGTTCTGCTGGGTTCGGTGGGGGTGCTGTTGGCCGTGCTGGGGGTGTGGTCGCAGTTCGAACAATGGCTGACCCTGCTGGGCGTCGTCGTCCCGCCGATCGGGACGGTGCTCATCCTGGACCAGTTGGTGCTGCCGCGATTCGGATTCGTCGCCCGCGAATCGGCGATCCGTTGGGAAGCCTTCGGAGCGTGGGCGGCAGGAGCAGCCGCGGCACTGGCCGCACACCTGTGGGCGCCGCAGCTCTCTGATGCCTTGGTGGCAATGGTGGCGGCCGCGCTTGTCTTCCTCGCGGCACGCCGCGTCGCGAGGAAGGGCGAAAGGGTATGACGGACCAAGTCGACGCGCAGCCCTACCCGTGGCCGTTCGACGGTCCCGTGAACCCCGAACAGACCGCCGTGCTGTGCATCGACTGGCAGGTCGACTTCTGCGGCCCCGGTGGATATGTCGACACCATGGGATATGACCTGTCCCTGACGCGTGCGGGTCTGGAGCCCACGGCCCGTGTGCTTGCTGCGGCGCGCGCGGCGGGGATGACCGTCATCCACACCCGTGAGGGCCACCGGCCGGACCTGTCCGATCTTCCGGCGAACAAACGGTGGCGCTCTGCCCGCATCGGTGCCGAGATCGGCGTGGCGGGACCTTGTGGGCGAATCCTGGTGCACGGGGAGCCGGGCTGGCAGATCGTGCCGGAGGTTGCGCCGCTGCCGGGCGAACCCATTGTCGACAAGCCCGGTAAGGGCGCCTTCTACGCGACCGATCTCGATTTGGTGCTGCGCACCCGCGGTATTCGGTACATCGTGCTGACGGGCATCACGACCGATGTCTGCGTGCACACCACCATGCGTGAGGCCAACGACCGCGGCTTCGAATGCCTCATCCTGTCGGACTGCACCGGTGCGACCGATCCTGATAACCACGCGGCCGCACTCAAGATGGTGACGATGCAGGGCGGGGTGTTCGGCGCGGTTGCGGACTCGAATCAGCTGCTCGCCGCGCTGTGAACATGCTGAGATCCGGGGGTCTTCACGCCTGAGTTCACGCGATAGGCGACGATGGAGGGGTGAACTGTCAGGAAGTGCGCGAGCAGCTGTCGGCGTGGGTCGACGGTGAGCAGGCGAGCGTCGCGCGCAAGCGTCTGGACGAGCATGTGCTGTCCTGCGCCTCCTGCCGGGACTGGCTCGGCCGGGCACGCGGGCTGGACCGTCAGTTCGCCTACGCGCGTTCGACGCCGACCCGCGATCTGACCGGACAGATCCTGGCGGCAGCCGCCGTCGAACCCCTCACACCCATGGCCCGGTACATGCACTGGGCACGCCAGAACGTCAACCGGTGCGCGCTGGTGCTGATCGGACTGCTCCAGTTGGGCGTGGCCGGGATGCAGGTCGCCGGAATCGACTTCGGGATGGTGTCTTCACATCACCACGGCGCGATGACCGGTGCGCACCTGATGAACGAATCCACGGCCTGGGTGGTGGCGCTGGGCGTGGCCATGGTGATCGCCGGCGTGCGCCCCGCTGCCGCGGCCGGAATGGCAACGGTGCTGGGTGCATTCGCGCTCGTGCTCACCGGGTACGTCATCAACGACGCCGTCAATGGCCAGGTGACGTTGGCGCGCATCGTCAGTCACTCACCGGTGCTGCTCGGGCTGATTTTCGCCCTGCTGGTCCTGCGCGACTACCGCGCGGGACGCACACCACCCAACCAGCACCGTGCCGTGTTCCTGGATGAAGTGGCCTCGGGGGAGCGGCATCTGCGCTCCACCGACAACTCAGCTGCCTGACGTCCCGGCCCGGCGGGCCGCCACGAATCCCCACACCAGGTCGATGGCCAGGAACAGCGCCAGTGAGATTCCCAGCAGCGGCGTGAACCATCCGATCGCGATGACCACGACGGCCAGAAGCGCCAGCTCCAGCGGCTTGAGGGCAAGCAGACCGCCCCGCCGCGGCGGCACGGGCCAGCGACCGCTCTTGGTCGGGCGCCTGCGCCACCACATCAGGTAGCCGCGGGTGATGACGGTGATGAGCCCAATCACGATGAGCGCCACCAGTATTTGATTGGGGATTCCGAACAGGATGCCCATGTGTCCGTCGATGGCCCATTCGGTCGATTTCTGTAGCAGCGACCAGTCCGAGAAATTGCTGCGTCCAGTGATCTCACCGTTGGACGGGTTCACGGTGATGGCATCCAGGTGTGTCGGGATATCGCGTTTGCGCTCGGAGACCAGCCATGCGGTATTGGCCTCCGGTGGTGGCGTCATCCACAGCGGGCCGCGCAGCCCGGCGTCGCGCACCGTCTCCATCACCGTGTTGACGCCACCTAGCGGATTGCCGGTTGATGTGGGGGCGGCACCGTGATGTTCATGCCCGGTCATCGGTTTGGCTGCCGCCGGATCGAGCTCGGTGGACAGCGCGGGCCGAATGGCCTGGGTTATGTCGCCGATGTTGGTGCCGGCATACCGCGACCAGGTAAGCCCGGTAACCGAAAGCGCCAGCAGCCCAAGGACTATCCAGACCCCGACGGCGCCATGCCAGGTCAATCTGCGCCGGCGCGGGGTGGCGTCGCGATCGGGGAGGGCGATTCTGCGTAGCTGCCCGGTGCGGCGGCGATATCCGATCCACAGGAACAGGCCGCCGAGGGCCACCACCCACAGCCAGCTGGCCGCGAGCTCGCTGTAGTTGCGCCCAAACGCACCCAGGTGCAGATTCCGGTGCAGCTCGTCGAACCAGGCGCGCACGGGCAGCCACTCGCCGTACGTGGTCAGCGTGCCGCGAATCTGCCCGCTGTAGGGATCGACGAACACCGTGCGCGAGTAGTCGGCGGGAACGTCTTCTGTCGCGAAGACAATCCGGGTCGTGTCGTCGGGTAGGGCCGGCAGGCGGATGGATGTCACCGTGCCGCCGGGCTGCGCGGCGGTCGCGACCGCCACCTGCTCGGAGAGCGGCAGCTGCTGGGACCCGAGGGAATCGACCTTGAGTTCGTGGCGGTACACCACGGCGTCGACCTGCCCCACCAGCGCGTATGCCAACCCGGTCAGCGCCGCGACCAGGAGGAACGGGCCGACGAGGAGCCCCGCATAGAAGTGCAGACGCAGTACGATCGGTGCAAATCGTCCCCACACGGTGTCGGTCTGCGACTCGCGAGCTTCGGGGCGGTCCTCGGTATATGTCACGGGATATTGGTCGGACGAACCGGCTAAAGAGTTCCCGCTGTTCTCTGCCGAACATCTACGACATAGAGTAGGACTCGTGGCCACCGGCACCGATGACGAGCAGCTGCTTGAGATTGCGCTGTCCGCTGGCCGTGGCGACCAATCCGCTCTCGAATCCTTGGTGAAGGCGACCCAGGCCGACGTGTGGCGATTCGTCGCCTACCTGGCCGATACCGGTGTCGCCGACGACCTCACCCAGGAGACGTATCTGCGGGCCATCGTGGCGTTGCCACGATTCGCCGGACGCTCGACGGTGCGCACCTGGCTACTGTCGATCGCGCGCCGCGTGGTGGCCGACCACATCCGCCATTTGAAGTCCCGGCCGCGCATCGCGCACGGTGCAGACCTTGAGGAAGCCTCGCTGCGTCGCCCCACACATCGGTTCGAGGAGTTGGTGGAGCTCAAGTCGCTTCTCGCGGCGCTGGACGAAGATCGGCGCGAGGCATTGGTGCTGACGCAGGTCGTCGGTCTGTCCTATGCCGAGACCGCGGACGTCTGCGGCTGTGCCATCGGCACCATCCGCTCGCGCGTGGCCCGTGCCCGCGACGAGCTGATCGGTTGGTCCGAGCCCGAGAATATGACCGGCTAGCGCGACAAGCGCTCGGCGATCTCCCGGAGGTTGGCCTCCATTCCCACCCGCCAGTCCTGCAGGCGGCGCGACACAATGCGGGCCTCCTTGTCGGGCATGGCCTCGATCGCGGGCGTCAATCCCGACGGGCCGGGGCCCAGGCGTCCCCATTGCCGGACGATCACGCCGTCGCTGGCCGGTTCCACTTCGAAGCCCCAACTCGCCGCGTAGGTATCGCCCTCGGAGAGCACGTTCCACACCCAGCGGGACTCGGGCTCAACCTCGGTGATCACCGATACCGTTTCCCACTCGGAGCCGTCTCCGCCGTTGGTGCCCTTGAACCGCGCGCCGACCGCAACCTTGTCGGCGCCGTCGAGCCACTGGACGTTGACGAGCTCGCCGGTGCAGTAGGTGGGAAAGGCGATGTCGGTGACCAGAGCCCATGCTTCGGCAACTGTGCCCGACATCCGTTGGGACACTTCGATAGTGGGGCAGTCGCGGTATCGCATAGGCTGATCCTACGTTGGCGATGGAGGGCCGGATGCGTATTGGTGTGACGATCGAGCCGCGGTTGCCGGGTGCCGCCGACTTCGCGCGGCGCGCGGAACAGCTGGGCGTCGACTCGCTCTGGGTGCCGGAGGTGTGGGGATACGACGCCCTCACCGGGCTCGCCTACCTGGCGGCCTGCACCGAGACGATAGGGCTGGGCACATTTGTGGTTCAGCTCGGATCGCGCTCGCCGGCGATGTTGGCGACCTCGGCGTTGAGCCTTCAACAGCTCTCCGGTGGGCGCTTCAGGCTGGGCGTCGGGGCCTCCGGGCCGCAGGTGATGGAGGGCTGGCATGGCGTGCGCTTCACCAAGCCGGTGCAGACCACACGGGAGACCATCGACATAGTCCGGATGGTGGGGCGCGGGGAGCGGCTCCGGTACGACGGCCAGGTGTACACGTTGCCGCTGCCGGACAGTGCCGGAAAGGCGTTGCGGCCCCTGGTGGCACCGCAGCAGGTGCCCATCTACATCGCGGCTATGGGCCCGGCCAATCTGGCGCTCACCGGTGAGTTGGCAGACGGATGGCTTGGCAACTCTTTCATCCCGGAGTTGGCCGAGGTGTTTTTGGACCCCATTCGCGACGCGGCGGTGGCAGCCGGGCGGCAGCTCGGCGATATCGATCTGGTGGCGCCGGTGGCGCTCGAATTCGCCGACACCGCAAGCGATGCCGCCGCCGCCGTCAAGCGCCATGCGGCCGGATACGCGTTCACCATCGGTGCCATGGGTGGTTCCGGGCGGAACTTCTACAACGAGGCATTCACCCGGCTCGGATACGGCGACGGTGTGCGTATCGTCGAATCCCTCTGGCGTACCGGAGATCGGGACGGCGCGCGTGATGCGGTTCCTGAGGATCTGGGCCGCCTCACAAACCTCGTCGGCACCGACGAGATGATCGGACAGCGGCTGGAACGCTATCGCGCGTCGGGCATCTCGACCCTGCTGGTCAAACTCGACACCCCTTACGAGGAGCAGCTCCGAGCACTCGATCGACTGCTCGCCTTGCTCTAAAGCGCAGACACCGCGCCGGTGATCGGGGTGGCGCCCGCGGTGAGGAACAGAACCTCGTGCCGGGTGTTCGGCGCGTTCAGCAACTCGGTGACCACCGCCGCGACATCGGCGCGGGGCACAGATCCACGTGCGATCTTGCTGGCCGACAAGGTGACTGAACCGGTGGGCGCCGCATCGGTGAGCAGCCCCGGGCGCAGGATCGTCCAGTCCAGGCTGTCGCGGGTGCGCAGATCTTCCTCGGCGGCCGTCTTCGCGATCACGTAGGCGATCCAGGACTCGTCACCTGTGGTCGGCGCGGGCTCGCCGGCGCCGAAGGCGCTGATCTGGATGAACCGGCGCACCTGCGCCTGTTCGGCGGCCTCGGCCAGCAGAACCGCCGCGGCACGGTCCACGGTGTCCTTGCGTGCCGGGCCGCTGCCGGGCCCGGCGCCCGCGGCAAATACTGCGGCATCGGCCCCGGCGAGGGCATCGGCGACCGATCCCACGTCGGCCGATTCCAGGTCCAGGATCAGTGGTTGCCCGCCCCACGCCCGGACATCGGCTGCGTGGTCGGGATTGCGGATCAGCGCGATAGCAGTATCGCCGCGCCCCGCGAGTAGTCGGATCAGATGTGCGGCGATCTGCCCGTGACCACCTGCGATGACGACTTTCTGGGGCATGGTGTTCCTTTCGTGAGTCCACGACCGACAACTTCGACGGGAGGTCGGGCATTCCCGGGCCGCGCAGATTCACAAGGCGCGCTTGTTAGCTGTCAACAATCTTTTGTTGGCCGTGGCTAGGCGGACCTCGTAGCGTTGAGGCTTGCCGAGCAACGTCGGCTGACTTCTATTGAGGAGTGGATATGGTCGACATCCCGGGGACAATCGATCCGGTTCAGCCCTATCGGCCGCAGGAGCGGCCGTTGGCGGGCAAGGTGGCGGTGATCACCGGGGCTTCGGCGAATATGGGTGCGGCACTTGCGCAGACGCTGGCTCACGATGGCGCCCGCATCGTGGTGCATTACCGAAGTAACCACAAGGCAGAGCAGGCCGCGCAGGTCGTTCGCCAGATTCAGGAGTCCGGTGGCGAGGCGGTCAGCTTCCAGGCCGACCTCACGATTCCGGAGAACTGCACCAAGCTCGCCGACGCTGCCTTCGAGGCATTCGGCCGGTGGGACATCCTGATCAACACCGCGGGAATGATCGTGCGCAAACCCTTGGCGGACATCACCGAGGAGGAGTACGACGGGGTTTTCAACACCAATGCCAAGACGGTGTTCTTCATGATGCGCGAGGCGGCACGCCGCATGGCCGACGACGGCCGGATCCTGAGCTTCGTCACCACGATGGTCGGTGCGCTGGCACCTACCTACAGTGCCTACGCCGGATCCAAGGCCCCCGTCGAGCATTTCACCAAGGCACTGGCCAAAGAGGTTGGTGGGCGCGGGATCACCGTCAACTGCATAGCACCCGGACCGCTGCAGACGAGCTTCTTCTACCCGGCCGAATCCGATGACAACATCGCCTGGCTGGAGTCGATGAGCATCAACGGCAAGATCGGGCGCGGCGACGACATCCTGCCCGTGGCCCGGCTGCTGGTTCTTCCCGAATCGGGGTGGACCACCGCGCAGACCATCTTCGTCAACGGCGGCATCATCTCCACCGTCAACTAGTCGCCAACCTTGCCTACACTGGCACCGTGCAGAGAAGTGTCGAGAAGATCGCTTGATACCGGTCACGATCGTCTCCGGGTTCCTGGGCGCGGGTAAGACCACGCTGCTGAACAACCTGCTGCGCAACACCTTGGGTGTGCGAATCGGCGTGGTGGTCAACGACTTCGGCGCCATCAATATCGACGCCATGCTGGTCGCCGGTCAAGTCGATTCGACCATGACCATGTCCAATGGATGTCTGTGCTGCACCGCCGATGACGACGAGCTGGCCGGCATGCTGACCGCTCTGGCCGGCCGGGACATCGACGCGATCGTGATCGAAGCCAGCGGGCTGGCCGAGCCACTGCCCCTGGTGCGCATGGTGCTGGCGGCGACGGCCGACGACCGCCGGATCGGTTACGGGGGACTGGTCACCGTCGTCGACACCGCCCAGTACGAAGACGTCGCGGCCCGGCACCCCGAGATCGCCCAGCACCTGGCCCTGGCAGATCTGGTGGTTCTCAACAAGATTGACCTGGCCGACGCGGGAGACCGCACCCACCTGCGTGCCGTGGTCAAGGAGCGCAACCCCCGTGCCTCCATCGTGGAGACCACCGGGGCCGACGTCGACCCGCGGCTGCTGTTCGACAAGAAGGAGCGCCCCGAGACGTTCGGTCAGCTCTCCCTGGAAGACCTCATCCGCGAGGACCACAATCACGAGCACCACGCCCACCACCACTACGAAACGGTGGAGTTCAGCACGGAACGCTCACTGCATCCGCGACGGCTCGTGGAGTTCCTCGACAGTCAGCCCGCGGGCGTGTACCGCATCAAGGGCGTGGTGCGGCTCGGCGACAAGACACTGGCCGTGCACACCGTGGGGGACCACATCAGCGTCGAGAAGACGGTCAAGGGGGTGAACCTCGCGGCGGGGGCCAGTCTTGTGCTCATCGGCACGCACCTGGACGGCGACACCATCACCGAGCGCCTGCATGCCCTTGTCGACGATCCGCCCGACCCCGATCCGGAACGGTCGATGCTGGTCCTGGGAAAGTATTTGCGCTAATCAGACGCCGCGTCTACTGTTGCTTCTCGTGCTGTACTTCTCCGGTCAACTCGTAGTAGCAACCCGCAGCGGGGTCTGATCCAGACCGACCCCTCGCTGTGGGTCGAAGCTACTACCTGTCGGTCACCTTCCCATTCGGATGAAAGACCGGCACATGCACTCCTCGACAACAATCTCCCCGCGCAACGACCTGTTCGCGGATCGCTTCGGTGTCCCGCTGCCGCGTGGACTGCGCGAAGAAGCTCGCGACATGTCCTGGGCCTCGTTCTGCCAGACCTACGAGCGCAGCACGGGCGCGCTGAGACTGGGTCAGTGGTCCGAGGCCAACGGCACTTATCAGGCGACACTGGCGATCGGTGAGCGCATCGAATCGTCAACGGTCAGTGCCTGTGGGCCGATGGCGGCGCTGACCGCCATGCTGTCCGAGCGGGGGATACGGATGGAAACGCTGCGCTTCCATCAGATGCACGACGGCGATCAGACGGTCACCTTCGTGTGCGGCACCAATGGCATGGGCACCGCCTGGGCGATGGGCCGCGCCCGGGACGCCACCAGGTCATCGCTCAAGGCGGTCACCGCCTGCGCCAATCGGCTGGCCTGCTGACGCCTCCGCTCAGTGCAAGGGGCGCAGGACGATTGGCATGCCGTCGATTGGCAGCGGCATACCGGCGTAGTCCCACTTGGCCTGGTAATTGGGGTGGGCCAGCTCGAACCGGTAACGCCGCAGCAGACGGTGCATGACGGCTTTGATCTCCAGCTGGCCGAACACCATGCCGATGCACTTGTGCGCACCCCCGCCGAAGGGCGAGAACGCATACCGGTGACGCTTGTGCTCGTTGCGTGGTTCGGAGAAGCGGTCCGGATCGAACTTCTCCGGGTCGGTCCACAATTCGGGCAGGCGGTGGTTCATGCCCGGCCAGATGTTGATCATGGTGTTGGCCGGGATATGGAATCCGAGAAGATCGGTATCGCGCACCGTTGAGCGGATGTTGAAGGGCAGTGGGGTCACGAGGCGCAATGCCTCGTTCATCACCAGGTCGAGGCTTTCCAGCTTCTCCAACGAGTCGATGTCCAGCGGGCCGTCGCCAAGACGGTCCGACTCCTCCCGAACCCGTTCTTGCCATTCGGGATTGGCGGCCAGGTAGTAGGCCATCGTCGTCGTGGTCGACGTGGTGGTGTCATGGGCGGCCATCATCAAGAAGATCATGTGGTTGACGATGTCGGTGTCGGAGAAGGCGTCACCCTCGTCGGTCTCGGCGTGGCATAGCGCCGTCAGCATGTCGGCACCCGAATCCTTTTGGCGGGCAATGCCGACCCGCTCGATGAAGTATTCCTCCAGGAGCTTGCGTCCCTGCAATCCCTGCCACCACTTGAAGGGAGGCAAGCCGAACCGGAAGATGGCGCCACCGGCGCGGGTGGTCGCGACGAATGCCTTGTTGACCTTGTCTAGCCGGTCGTGCTGGGCATGGGGCTCATTACCCATGAACACCACCGAGGCGACGTCCAGGGTCAGTTCCTTGATAGCCGGGTAGAAGAGGAACCGGCTGTCGTTGGTCGGCCACTCGGCGACGATCTCGCTGGCCACCGAGTCGATCTGCTCCACGTAGCCCGCCAGCCGGCTGCGCAGGAACGCCTGCTGCATGATCAGCCGGTGCTCGCGGTGCTCCTGGAAGTCCAGCAGCATCAGCCCGCGGCTGAAGAAGGGACCGATGACGGGAACCCAGCCTTGCTGGGAGAAGTCCTTGTTGGCATTGCTGAATACCGCCTGGGTGGCGTCGGGGCCCAGTGCCGCGACGATCTTGCCGATAGGCGTTTGGGTCCAGCTGACCGGACCGCGCTCCTGGTACATGTTGAGCACCCAGTCGATGCCCCCGCGGAACATCTCGACCATGTGCCCGAGCATCGGCAGCCCCTGGTCACCCATCACCGGCTTCAGACCGCTGCCTGCCGGTGGCGTCGCCAGTTCGGCCATCGGCCATTCGCGGTTGTTGAGGTAATTCTCGACGTATCCCAACCCCGGAAGGGTGTTCATCGTGGGGAGGCGGCGTTTGGCCTGGTCGATGAGGTAATCGGTGCTGTTGATCGTCGCCATGGGGCGTCGCTCCTTCGCTCGCGGCAAGCACGTCAATGTGCTCTAGCTCATCTTCGCCACAGGACTTGACGGGTGTCAAGTTCTGTTCATACGGTGTTTCGGTGCAAACTGTGCAAGTGGTCAGTCCAGCGCGCAGTGGCACGCAGACCCGCGGCGATCGTCAGCGGGACGCGATCATGACGGCTGTCGCCGAGCTGATCGCGGAAAACCACAGCTTCGCCGACCTCTCGGTCAGCGCGATCAGTGAGCGAGCAGGGGTCGGCAGGTCGGGGTTCTACTTCTACTTCGACAGCAAGTATTCGGTGCTCGCGCAAATGGTCGGCGACGCATTCGCGGAACTCGACGAGCTCACCCACTACTTCGCTCCGCGCGGCGAAGACGAGACCCCCGAGCAGTTCGCCAACCGCATGGTGGGTAGTGCGGCCGCGTCGTTCGCGCACAACGACCCGCTCATGAAGGCATGCCAAGAGGCGCGGATCACCGATCCGACCATCGCCGGGCTGCTCGACGACCTCACCGACGTCGTCATCGGCAAGATTCTCAAGATCGCCGAGATCGAGGTCAACGAACGCGGCGCGCAACCCATTTCGGACGATCTGCCCGCGTTGGTGCGGTCCCTGGTGGCACTTACCGCGTCCACCGTGTCAGGCGACAGCTCCTTCGTCGGACGCGACACCGATCCCGCCCGGGCGCTGGCAACCGTCGAAACGCTATGGCGTGTCAGCCTTTTGGGGCGCTGACGGCGTCGTGTCGGATCGGCGCTGCAGCACCGTGCGTCGGATGCCGTAGCCCGCTGCGCCGAGAACAGCCAACGCGCCGAGCCAGGGCAGTAGCAGTCCGAACAGCAGCAGCACGCTGTTTGCAGCGGCCACGAGTCCATCCCAGCCGCGCTCGATCTGCCCGAGGAACCCCTGGTACTTGGGCGGTGTCGGCGGGAGGCCAACCTCGTCGGCTAGGAACGTGACGGTGACCGAGCTGTAGGCGATCTGATCGCCGAGCTGGTTGCGTTGCGCGCGCAGACTGTCCAGATCGGCCTGGCGCTTGGACAGTTCGCTTTCGGCCTTGATCAAGGCATCGGTGTCCTTGGAATCGCGCATGATCCCGAGCAGCCGGTCGACGGAGGTCTGTAGCGCCGCGATCCTGGCATCCAGGTCCACCCGCTGCGAGGTCACGTCATCGCTGTTGGTGTCGGCGGATTTGACCTTGCCCAGTTCCTTGAGATCGCGCAGCACGCCGTCGAGCTTGGCGGCCGGGATTCGCAGCACGATCGATGTGCGTGCACGGCCGGATCCGGATCCGGCGTCCTCGGAGCGGCTCTCCACCCTGCCGTTGGCCGACTCGGCGAGCCCTGCCGCCTTGTCGGCAGCCTCCGAGGGGTTGGGGACGGAGATCGTCATGGTTCCGGTCTTGACGATGTCCCGTTTGGACTCGGTCGGCGGCCCGTGCCGAGGGGCCTGCTGCTGTATCGAGTCGCGCAGCGGTGCCGCCGGGAGCTGGGTGTACGTGGGCGCCGCGGTGGCCGGGTAGCCGCCTTCCTGGGTTGCCTCAGTGCGGGAGTGCGAGCCGCCCGAGCACGCCACCGCTGCCATGAGTGCTACTGCAACTGTAGTTGCCCAAGGTAACCACCGGCGGCGAGATTGCATGCTATCTATTGGCATCTTTCGAAGGTACCGTTTGCTATTGGACCGCGCATAAATTCCCGGATGACGGCCGGTACGGTTCAGTGATGGCGTACGAATTCACCGGTAAGCGCTGCTTCGTCACGGGAGCCGCCAGCGGTATCGGACGGGCCACCGCGCTGCTTCTGGGGCGCGAGGGTGCCGAGCTGTT
The DNA here is from genome assembly GCF_001456355.1 of Mycobacteroides saopaulense. Lineage (NCBI taxonomy): Bacteria > Bacillati > Actinomycetota > Actinomycetes > Mycobacteriales > Mycobacteriaceae > Mycobacteroides > Mycobacteroides saopaulense. The sequence continues at coordinate 3,179,619 of NZ_CP010271.1, read as the reverse complement.
TTTGACCGATCGCGCCGCCGACGGGCTTGAGTCCGTCGTCGAGGAGATCAAGGCCGCCGGAGGAAAGGTCAGCGCCTACCGGGCGCTCGATATCTCCGACTACGAGTCGGTGTCCGCCTTCGCGGCCGACATCCTGACGACGCATCCGAGCATGGACGTCCTGCTCAACATCGCGGGCATATCCGTGTGGGGGTCTGTCGACAGGCTGAGCCACCAGCAGTGGCGTTCAGTGGTCGATATCAACCTGATGGGGCCCATCCACGTCATCGAGAGCTTTGTGCCCGCGATGATCAAGGCCCGTAACGGCGGCCAGATCGTGAACGTCTCCTCGGCGGCCGGCCTGGTGGCCCTGCCGTGGCATGCCGCCTACAGCGCCAGCAAGTACGGCCTGCGGGGCGTGTCGGAGGTACTGCGCTTCGATCTGGCCCGCTACAAGATCGGCGTCACCGTGGTGGTTCCCGGTGCGGTCAACACGCCGCTGGTACGCACCGTCGACATCGCCGGGGTGGATCGCGACAACCCTGACGTCAGTAAGTGGGTGAACCGATTCGTCGGGCACGCCACCTCACCGGAGAAGGTGGCCGAGCGAATCCTGCATGGCATCAGCCGCAACCGATACCTCGTCTACACCGGGGTCGATATCCGTGCGCTGTATCTGTTCAAACGCACGCTGTGGTGGCCCTATAGCGTCGCAATGCGCCTGGCCAATCATGCGTTCACGAACGCGCTGCGGCCCGGATTTCAGAAGTCGGGCTCGAATTCGCAGTCGACGGATTCCTAGCGCCACCAGCCGTCGAACGGGGTGACCGGCAGGGCCCGCTTGTGCCGGGTCCGCAGGTACCACTGTTCGATGCGGTCGGCAGCCTCGACGGTGACGGCCTTGCCTTCCAGGTAATCGTCGATCTGCGCGTAGGTGACGCCCAGGGCGACCTCGTCTGGCAGTGCGGGGCGGTGGTCCTCCAGATCGGCCGTGGGCACCTTGCGTGAGATGCTCTCCGGGGCGCCCAGGTGGGAAAGTATTTGTGCACCTTGACGTTTGGTGAGTCCCGTGAGTGGGGTCACGTCGACCCCGCCGTCGCCGAACTTGGTGAAGAACCCTGTGACCGCCTCGGCGGCGTGATCGGTGCCGACAACCAACAGCCGGTGCTGGCCCGCGGCCGCGTACTGGACCACCATCCGCTCCCGGGCCTTGACGTTGCCCCGCACGAAATCCGTGGGCGTCTCGCCGAGTGCGTCGGCGACCGCTTGGGTCGCGGCATCGGAGGCATCCTTGATATTGATGACGATGGTGCGGTCGGGGTCGATAAACCTAAGGGCCACTTGGGCATCGTCCTCGTCGGCCTGAACGCCATAGGGCAGGCGCACCGCGATGAACTCGGCCTCGATCCCTTCCAGTCGTGACTCCTGCGCGGCCAGCTGGCATAGCCGCCCGGTCAGGGCGCTGTCCTGTCCGCCGGAGATCCCCAGTACGAATCCCTTTGTCCCGCTGGCTCTTAGATAGTCCTTGAGGAATCCGACTCTTCGCGATACCTCGTCGGCCGGATCGATCGTGGGGGAGACGTCGAGGGCTGACCGGATCTCTTCGCGAAGGCTGCTCATTGCCCGACTGTAGAACGCGCGGTCAGCGTGCGCACAGCTTGCACACCAGGTCGTCCCACGCGTCGCCGAGCTGAGTCACCGACTGGCCGTTGGAGACGGTGGCGAAGTGCACGTATCCGGGCTCGATGATCGACATCAGGGCGTGGGTCTGCGCGTCCAGGTCGCCGGTGCATTCGAGTTGGGTCAGCAGTGACCGGATGTGCGCGCGGACCAGCATGGTCGGCGGTGCCTTGTGCCAGGCATCGGCATCGGCGGTGGTGGCGCGGGCAAGGTCGAGATGGCGTTCCAGGAAGGCGAGCCGGGCTCGTCCGAACGCGATGAGCCGGGTCAGTGGCGGCGCGTCGGGGCCCAGCGGCGGTGGCCCGAACATGAACGCTTCTTGCTCGATGTGCTCTTCGTGGTCAAGGAGCGCGAGCAGCAGTCCAGTGCGGCTGCCGAAACGGCGAAAGAGCGTCCCCTTGCCCACGCCGGCGGCATTGGCGACCGCATCCATCGACATCCCGTCCGGGCCCACCTCGTCGAGAAGCTGACGGGCGGCGTCCAGGAGTAGGGCACGGTTGCGGGTGGCAATGGCCCGTTCGCGGACCGGATTCTGCGCAAGGTCGACAGAAAGCAGGGGGATTTCTTGACCAGGCATAACAGCTTGATGATAGCCGCAGGGAATCAAACGGACCACAGTCCGTATTGTAGAACGTGACAAAGAAGCAGGATGTAGGTGCGACAAACGTGCCGCTCTGATGAAAGGTGTTCCCCATGGCCGAGGAAGTGGCAGAGAAGAACGTGCTGGCGATCGTCGGAAGCCTGCGCAAGGCATCGCTCAATCGCCAGCTCGTGGAGGCGGCCGCGGAGAACACGCCGGACGGCGTGAGCGTGCGTATCTACGAGGGGCTGGCCGATCTTCCGCACTACAACGAGGACATCGACGGCGACGGTGCGCCGGCTGCCGCCGAAGCCCTGCGCGCGGCCGTCGCCGATGCCGACGCGGTGCTGCTGGTCAGCCCGGAGAACAACGGCACCATTTCCAGCTCGCTCAAGAATGCGATCGATTGGCTGTCGCGGCCCTTTGGCTCCAGCGTGTTCAAGGGCAAGCCGACTGTCGTGATCGGGACCTCGGCGGGCCGCTACGGCGGCATCTGGGCGATCGACGAGACCCGTAAGGCTGCCGGGATCGCGACCGCCAACGTGCTCGAGGACGTCAAACTTGCTGTGCCTTCCTCGGCCTTCGACGGCAAGCACCCGCGTGAGCATGCCGAGACGGTCGCTGAGCTGACCAAGACACTGGACGCATTGGTTTCAGCTTCCGGCAGCTAATTCGTAGCGACTGATCGTCGGTCATGCCCGGTACCGTGCCGGGCATGACCGTCCTCGTCACTGGCGCTACCGGAAACATCGGCCGGAAGGTCGTCGACCATCTGGTTCGTTTGGGTGTCAGTGATATTCGGGCCTTGACCACCTCGCCGGACAAGGCGGCGCTGCCGGCCGGGGTGACGCCCATCGTCGGATACCTCGGCAAGCCCGAGGGTCTTGAGGGTGCGTTCGACGGTGTCGAGCGGATGTACCTGGCGCCGCTGTCGTCCACGGCTGCGGCGGTGCTGGAGATGGCGCGCGCCGCCGGGGTGCGCCATGTGGTGGCGCTGACGGGGGATGCGTCGTGGTGGGCCGAACAGGCGAGCGCCGTCGAAAACAGCGGTCTGGGGTGGACTCAGCTCGGCCCCGGAGAGTTCATGGAGAACTACGCCATGTGGGTCGAACAGATCAAACGCACCGGTGCGGTGCACGAGCCCGAGCGCCAGGTAGCCCAGTCGCCGATCGCGATGGATGACATCGCAAGGGTGGCCGCGGCCGTCCTGCATGCGGGGGACGAGCACTTAGATAAGAAGTATCCGATCACCGGCCCGGAAGCGGTGACGCGGCGGCAGCTGGTACAGACCATCGCCGAGGTGGCCGGTGTCGATGTGCGCTACGTGATCAGTTCGGCCGAGGCGGCCGTGCGTGAGCTGCGGCCGACGATGGGGGACCGGGCCCAGTGGTACATCGACACGTTGACCGATCCTGAATTCGAGCAGCCGGCGAACACCTTGGTGCTTGAACTGACCGGGTACCCGGGTACCACTTTCGCGCAGTGGGTGGCCGACAACGTGGGACTCTTCCGCTAGATCCGGATCTGTCCCCAGATTCGTCCACAGAACTTCACAGTTTCCACAGACTCGCCGGGCGAAAACGTTTGCCCGACGGTAGACGGTCTGCTAGCCGGTGTCGGTGCCCGGTGGTAGACACCCCATATGTTCCAGCCATCACCGCAGGCCCGAACACGCCGTGATAACGACACGCCGGAATTTCAAGGATGTCAGGTCTCACGACCAGGGAATTTCACGAATGTTGTTCAGAACATCTTGTATGGGTTCCGATTGTCGGACACTAGGTGTAGTGTCTGGAACACCGAAAGGCCGGGAACCACTCCGGGCCGCCCGGCCCGGATTTTCGCCAGATCTTCTGGTAGATCCCGGCGCTCAGCCACCACGGGCGGCGTGGAATTTTCCCGGGTGCTGGGCTGCTGAAAACTTTGTTGAGATGTCTACGATCGATTCGCTGAGGAGCTACGCATGAGCATCACCGTCTACACCAAGCCCGCCTGCGTACAGTGCAACGCGACGTACAAGGCCCTCGACAAGCAGGGCATCGAGTACAGCATCGTGGACATCACCGAGGTCCCCGAGGCGCGTGACTACGTCATGGCGCTCGGCTACCTGCAGGCGCCCGTGGTTGTGGCCGGTGACGATCACTGGTCGGGTTTCCGTCCGGACCGCATCAAGGCGCTCGCCGGCGCAGTCGCCGTCTCTGCCTAATAAGTAGTAAGTAGTACGGGAGCCGGGCATGGCCCATCTGGTCTATTTCTCCAGCGTGTCGGAGAACACCCACCGCTTCGTCCAGAAGCTGGGTGTTCCCGCCACCCGGATCCCGCTGCGTGGCGACATCACGGTCGATGACCCTTACGTCCTGATCCTGCCGACCTATGGCGGCGGGCACCCGGTGCCCGGGCAGGCCGCGGGATACGTCCCCAAGCAAGTCATCAAGTTTCTCAACAATGAGCACAACCGGTCTTTGATCCGCGGGGTCATCGCGGCCGGCAATACCAATTTCGGCGCGGAGTACTGCTACGCGGGCAAGGTCATCTCGGCCAAATGCGACGTGCCGTATCTGTATCGCTTTGAACTCATGGGTACCGCTGAAGACGTGCAGCAGGTGCTCGCTGGACTCGACGAATTTTGGAAGGACACACCGTGGCGCCAACCGCGACAACTGCAGAACCTGTGACCTCTGCGCATGGCTCGGCTCACGGCGAGCTGGACTATCACGCCCTCAACGCCATGCTCAATCTGTATGACGCCGACGGCAAGATCCAGTTCGACAAGGATGCGGCGGCGGCGCGGCAGTACTTCCTGCAGCACGTCAACCAGAACACGGTCTTCTTCCACAATCAGGACGAGAAGCTCGACTACCTGATCGAGAAGGAGTACTACGAGCGCGAGGTGCTCGACCAGTACTCGCGCAACTTCGTCAAGAGTCTGCTGGATCGGGCCTACGCCAAGAAGTTCCGGTTCCCGACGTTCCTCGGCGCATTCAAGTACTACACCTCGTACACGCTGAAGACCTTCGACGGAAAGCGTTACCTGGAGCGCTTCGAGGACCGCGTCGTCATGGTGGCACTGACGCTGGCCGCCGGCGATCTGCAGCTGGCCGAGAAGCTGGTCGACGAGATCATCGACGGCCGTTTCCAGCCGGCCACCCCGACCTTCCTGAACTCGGGCAAGAAGCAGCGCGGCGAGCCGGTGTCCTGCTTCCTGCTGCGCATCGAGGACAACATGGAGTCCATTGGGCGCTCCATCAACTCGGCACTGCAGCTGTCCAAGCGCGGTGGCGGTGTCGCCTTGCTGCTCACCAACATTCGTGAGCACGGTGCGCCGATCAAGAACATCGAAAACCAATCCTCGGGTGTCATTCCGATCATGAAGCTGCTGGAGGACTCCTTCTCCTACGCCAACCAGCTCGGTGCACGCCAGGGGGCCGGTGCGGTGTACCTGCACGCACACCACCCGGACATCTACCGCTTCCTGGACACCAAGCGCGAGAACGCCGACGAGAAGATCCGCATCAAGACCCTCTCGCTGGGTGTGGTGATCCCGGACATCACCTTCGAGTTGGCCAAGAAGAACGAGGACATGTACCTGTTCTCGCCGTACGATGTCGAGCGCACCTACGGGGTGCCGTTCGCCGACATCAACGTCACCGAAAAGTATTACGAGATGGTCGATAACGGCCAGATCCGGAAGACGAAGATCAAGGCGCGCGAGTTCTTCCAGACCCTCGCCGAGCTGCAGTTCGAGTCAGGCTACCCGTACATCATGTACGAGGACACCGTGAACCGTGCCAACCCCATCGAGGGCAAGATCACGCATTCGAACCTGTGCTCGGAGATCCTGCAGGTGTCGACACCGTCGCTGTTCAACGATGATCTGTCGTACGCCAAGGTGGGCAAGGACATTTCGTGCAACCTCGGCTCGCTGAACATCGCCAAGACGATGGACTCGCCGGACTTCGCGCAGACCATCGAGGTGTCGATCCGCGCGCTGACCGCGGTGTCGGATCAGACCCACATCTGGTCGGTGCCCTCGATCGAGCAGGGCAACAACGACTCTCACGCCATCGGCCTGGGGCAGATGAACCTGCACGGCTACCTGGCGCGTGAGCGGATCTTCTACGGCTCCGAAGAGGGTGTGGATTTCACCAACATCTACTTCTACACGGTGCTCTACCACGCGCTGAAGGCATCGAACCGTATCGCCGTCGAGCGCGGTAAGGCCTTCGGTGGCTTCGAGAAGTCGAAGTATGCCAGCGGCGAGTTCTTCGACAAGTACACCGAGCAGGTGTGGGAGCCGGCGACCGAGAAGGTGCGCCAACTGTTCGCGGATGCCGGGATTCGCATTCCGACACAGGATGATTGGCTGCGTTTGAAGGAGTCGGTGCAGCAGCACGGCATCTACAACCAGAACCTGCAGGCGGTGCCGCCGACCGGATCGATCTCCTACATCAACCACTCGACATCGTCGATTCACCCGGTTGCCTCGAAGATCGAGATCCGCAAGGAAGGCAAGATTGGCCGGGCGTACTACCCGGCGCCGTACCTGACGAACGACAACCTGGAGTACTACCAGGACGCGTACGAGATCGGCTACGAGAAGATCATCGACACGTACGCTGCGGCCACTCAGCACGTGGACCAGGGCCTGTCGCTGACGCTGTTCTTCAAGGACACCGCCAGCACGCGTGACGTCAACAAGGCGCAGATTTACGCGTGGCGCAAGGGAATCAAGACGCTGTACTACATCCGGCTGCGTCAGATGGCGCTGGAAGGCACCGAGGTCGAGGGCTGCGTTTCCTGCATGCTGTAGGGGCATATCTGTTCAAAAAGCGGGTCAGGGAAACGCTCCCTGGCCCGCTTTTTTCGGGGCATAGGCCGCAGGCGGCACCGGATGCCTCGATCGGCGCATCCATAGCAGTAGGAGCATGGCAACTTCGGCGGTTGCGGTACCGGGCGGTTACAACACCGGCATGCCATGCTGTGTTACATGTTTCGACGGAAGATATTCCGTGACCCGCCTGTCGAGCTAACGTCCGCACAGGAATCCTCGGCCAGGCGAGCGGCCCGGCGTGCGGCGCGGGAGTCGCGACGGTCACTGCGGACCGCACGCGGGCAGTACCGGCGTTACCGCGACGTCGTCGGTGACGTCTACATGGACTGGCCGCGGTGGCGCGCCGAGTACCTCAACGAGTATCGCGGCGGCGATGTGATTTCCGAAGGCGGCACTCAGATTGGCATGAGCTTCCCCGGCGACGCTCTTTAGTGGGGCCGAAATTCTCGTCGGTGCCGCCGTCAAGTTTCAAGAAGCGGATCAGCGCTGCTCACGAACAACGCCGGAAGTGGTTACTAGGGCCATAGACCAGCCGAGGCGCGATGTTTGCTATCCGCATGGACAGCTGAAGTTTTCTGGGCGTAGTGTTAAGCCCTGAGGAATTTGCGGGATTTGACGGAGGCGATGTGTCGGGGAATGAACGATCAACTGAACGGCTGACAGCGGTGACAGATTGCCGCGATTTGGCGCGTTCAAGTGCGGCGACGCAGGAGTTGCCCGTGCGTGATCGTGCTCCCCAATCCAGCCCCGATCGGGACCCGGGTCGCCGCCTGGCTGCTTTCGCTGGCGGGAGTGTCCTGGTTATCGGCGCGGTGGCCGCGCTGCATAACCTGTATCGCAGCGGTGACGACGCTGCGGCTCTGATTGGCTGGGCGGGGCTGCTGCTGTTGGCTTTGACCGCGCTTGGTGGCGGGATAAAGCTTGCGATATGGGGTGCCCGACCAGCGGTCACAGCGCTTTTCGATCGAGCGAAAGACCTGTGTGCCGAGCCTGTCCAGGCGGTGGCTGCGTCAGGGGCGGTCATCGTTGGGGCGCTGGGTATGTGGTGGACGTTCCGCGGCGGCTACACCAGCTGGTGGCAGCACCTGACCGGTGAGAGTCAGTGGTCGCTGTCGCTGGGGGTTGGTCAGATGTTGGTGGCGGTGGTCGCTGGCGCCGCGCTCTTCACTGGTGGCGGGTATGTGACCGGCCTGGCCAAGGAAGCTCTCACCGACTCAGGTCTACTCATCGAGCGTGACCGCGCGGCCGGCAGGCGGCGGGCGCCGGAGGGGCTGTGGCATCCGGGTCTGGTGGCCGCGCTGATCGGTGGTGGTTTGGGGTTGGTGCTGCTGACCGCTGGTATTACGCCGCGGTTGTATGTGTGGATTACCGGCCCGGATGTACTGCCCGCTGTCGCCGCTATCACCGCAGTGCTGCTGTGGGCGATCGGTTCCAACCTGGGGTGGTGGAAAGGTCTTGTGGGTCTGTGGAAATGGGCCAGCGATGCCTCCCAGACGGCAACTGCGACCGCCGGTGTGGTTGCGGTGTTGATGTTTTCGGCCAGCGGACTCGGCTTGGGTTGGTTCACTCCGGCGACGGTGCCGGAGGCTCGCGCGGCCTGCCCGCCGGATTGTGGTGGCCCGGGCGGTAGTGATGGCCCTCCTGGGGGTGGGCAGATGTTTCAGCCGCCGAGTCAAGGCGGGCCGCAGATGCCGGACTATCAAGGTGGTATCAACCAGCCGCCACTGGATCAGAACAGCGGCATCAGCATCTACAACACGCAGGCTCCCTCGGCGGGCAACAGTACTGGCTTACAAGGGGCTCAGCAGGGGTCTCAGCAGGGGTGGGATCAGCCTGCGCACGGCACCCAAATCCCGGATTATCAGAACGCGACGCCGTATACCCAAGGTCCCGGTGCCCCGAACCCCGAGTACAACGGCGGGCAAGCCAACCCGGGATCGCAGGGCGGGCAGCCGAATCAGGGCGTGCAGCAGCCGGTGCAACAATCGCAGCAAGCACCCCAGCAGCAGCCTGGGCAGAATCAGCCGCCGCAGAACAACTCTGGGCAGCAGCCGAACCAGTCGTCGGATCAGCAGAAGATCGATGATCTGACGCGTCAGCTGCAGGAAAGGCAGCAGCAGTCGGATCAGGACCGTCAGCGTATCGATGACCTGACCAAGCAGCTCCAGCAGCAGAAGCAGAGCAAGCAGCAGTCGCCGAAGTTCCCGTCGAAGGACAAGAAGAAGGACGACAAGGACGACAAGGACGAGCAGGACGACCGCGATAAGCAGTCCGGTGATAACGATCTGTCCGCGCTGTTGCTGGGTGCGGCCTCGACGCGCCGCCGCAAGCAGGACGAGCAACAGGGCCCGGATACCGAGGCGCTGGGGCAGGATGCTTCGCAAGCGGTGCAAGGCCTTCCGGGTGATGTGCAGACCTATGTCCAATCCGGCCAGCAGATCGGCGAGTCTTCGGGGCAGGCCGCTCAAGGCTTCGGTTCGGCCGCGCAGGCTGGCGCTTCGCTAGCATCGTCGGCACAATCCGGAGCGGTGAACCCGCAGGACGCAATCACCGTGGTTCAGGGGGTCTCACAAGGCATTCAGGGCACCGCCGACGCGGTTAACGCTGGCAGTCAGATCGTGAAAACTGCTCAGGGAGAAGCCGATCAAGTCGCCCAGGCTGTCGGTGACGCCAACCCACAGCTGAAACCGCAAACTGAACAGTTCACGCAGTTGAACGACCAAGCATCCCAGGTCACCGACATGGTTGGGCAGGGCTCACAACTGACCTCTCAAGGTGCCGGCGCGGTCAATTCGGTATCCAGCTTGGGGACGGGTGGGTTGCCCGATACCGGCGCGGCCAGTGATGCACTGTCGGAAGGTGGCACCGCCGAAGCAGTCGATTTCAAGACTGCTCCTGCCCCTGACCCTCTGCCAGCACCTTTGCAACCATCGACCCCTGCAACACCATCTTCGGTACCGCATCTGTCATCACCACCGGCCTCGCCTGGCCCCGCGCCGGAACCGCCAGCGCCGACTACCTCACCAACGCCGACACCTACACAGTCCACGCAGCCGCCAGCCACGCCGCCAAGTCCGCCAGCACCGACCACCCCGCCGCCGAACACTCCGGCTCCTGCGCCGACCAGTTCGCCAACACCTACCTCTTCACCCGGCACGCCTCCACCGTCCCCTCTGGAAGCCGCGAGATCGAACAATCCTGCTGAGGTCGCCAAACAGTATTTGGGGAAGTGGGCTGATGATTTAGCAAACAACAGCGATCTGCAGATGCAGAAGGGCATAGACCCAACTGTGGACTGCGCAAATTTTGCTAGCGCTGTGCTAATCAAAGCCGGTCTACTTGATCCGAGTTCTCAGACAGTCGGGGTCTTGCCTCTGTACAAGACCCTAACAGCAAATGGATGGCAGGCCGTCCCGGCAGCTGAAGCTCCGCCCGGAGCAGTCGCCATATTCGGCAGCGCGCACAGCCAGCACGTCGAGTTTGTTTCCGCCAACGATGCTGGAAAACTTACGCTCATAGGATCAAATAACACAGGACCCGGAGGGGAGGGGCCGCAGAAAGTCGGCTTCGAGGCTCCGTGGAGTAGCGCGATTACCTATCTAAAGCCCCCGTCCTGAGCCGGGATCACGTTAACCTAGCAGCAAATGAAAGAGGCTTCCATGTTGAGGATATTGACTCCGATTCTGTTAGTTCTGGCGGGTTCCCTGATCAGTGCCCCCTTTGCGTCGGCGGATGTGGATCCACAATCACCCGAAGGCTGTGTAATCCTCAAGCCAGCACTGACAGATCTCGATGCCAAATTCGGGCAATCTGTTCAACTGGTGATCAGTTCTAAATATGAGACGTTCCGCATCTCAGATGATGGCCGCTGGGCTTTTGTGTATGCCAAGATGCGCAATGCAAACGGCGGGCCCGTTACGTATCTGGATCCGGAGGACGCCGAAGCCGCCAAGCACGGTGCGAAGTCGCAGCAGTACGCGGGGCTTCTGCAGCGCGGCGACACAGGGCAGTGGACTCTAATCACCAGCAGCATAGGGCCGACCGATGTTCCCTGGGTGACATGGAGCCGCGACTACTCGGCGCCGCCCGAACTCTTCCCCGCCGCCCACTAATCAAGCACGCAAGGCATCAGCTGCGGAGGCACACCCGTCGTGTCAGTCGATTTGTGCCCGGGGTAGAACAAAAGATGGGACACGCGGGCGACCGTTGTAGAAGTCTTTCCGATTACGGCCCGGAGCCGCGAAGGACCTTCGCCAGAGGCTTACCCCCCGCGAGTTCGTCTACGAGCTTGTCGAGGTAACGGATCTTTCGCATGAGTGGGTCGTCGACCTCCTGCACCTTCACTCCGCACACAACGCCTGTGATGAGCGAGGCATTCGGGTTCAGCGACGCGTCGGAAAAGAACTCCGCGAACGTCGCCCCGTCCGCGAGATGGCGGCGCATCGTCACTTCGTCGAAGCCGGTCAGCCATCGGACGACCTCGTCGAGTTCGGCCTGTGTGCGGCCCTTGCGTTCGATCTTCGAGAGGTAGTGCGGATAGACCGAGGCGACGGGGGTGCGAAAAATCCGATGCTCCATGGCCTGAGGCTAACCGCCTGGTCTGCAGCGCCGCTCCGTGTAAGGGCTCACTCCTTGCGGGCCTTGTCTGCGTGTAGCGCTTTCAGGCGTCGCTCTTCACGCAACACGTTCTGATAGCTTTCGCGTTCTGCGATCAGCCATTCCGGCTTCTCTTCGAGCAGCTGATTGATCTGCTCGGTGGTGAGCGCTTCCTCGACGCCGCCCCGGGAGAGACCTGAGATCGAGACGCCCAGCTTGGCCGCCACGAGGTTCTTCGGGTGCGGTCCGTTCTTGCGCAGATCCTTGAGCCACTGCGGTGGATCCTCCTGCAACGCAGCGAGCTCGGCACGGGTGATCGCGTTCTCCTGGAACTCCGCAGGTGTCGCTTGCAGGTACACGTCCAGCTTCTTGGCTGCCGTGGCGGGTTTCATGGACTGCGCGTTCGGCCTGCTCATGGCATCAGCGTATCGGTAGCCTGAGGCAGTGACCGCGCTCAGCCTCACCCTCGGGTACGTCCCCGGCGGGACACCCGCGAAGTGGGCCCGGATCTGGGCCGAGCGTCATCGAGAGGTCCCGTTGCACTTGCACGCTGTCACTGCGGCAGATGCAGCCGCAGCAGTGCGGGCGGGCACCGTTGACGTGGCGTTGCTTCGGCTGCCGGCCGACACATCGGGGCTGGCCGTCATTCCTCTCTACGAGGAGACGACGGTGGTGGTGGTGCCGACCGATCACCTGCTCACTGCTGTCGACGCGATCACGGCCGCGGACCTCGACGACGAGCCAGTGCTGCTCCCGCTTGATGACGTCCTCTCCTGGGCCGAGGCTCCCGGCGTTCCGGTCGATCACCGGCCCGAGACCACCGAGGACGCAATAGAACTCGTCGCCGCGGGGATGGGCGCGCTCATCGTTCCGCAGTCACTGGCTCGGCTGTATCACCGCAAGGACCTCACCTATCGCCCGATCACCGATGCGCCCACCTGCCCGGTGGTACTGGCTTTCCCAGAGGGGCAACAGCCCGAACTGGTCGAGGAGTTCATCGGGATTGTGCGGGGACGCAAACCCGATTCGTCACGGGGGCGCGCCGAGTCGGCCCCGAAGCGCACCGCGCGAGAAAAGACCCTCGCGAAGCAGGCCGCCCGCGCCGCGGCGGGCAAGGTCGCGCGAGACCCGGGCCGACCAAAGCGTGGTCGACGCTGAGCCCGAAATCGTCGCGAGATTCAGGCTCGTCAGTGATCTAATGACCGCGTGACCCCCGACGAATGGTTGGAAGCACTGCGCAAGGGGATCGCGGCCGTCGTCGCGACCCCGCCCGAGTCCCTCGATCGGGACGCGCCGTCGTGCCCGGGCTGGACCGCCCGGGACCTGGTGGCCCATCTCGGCGGCGTGCACCGATGGGCGGTGGGAGTCATTGTCGGTCAAAAGGTTCCATACCAGGATGTCGACGCGGAGGCTCCGACAGGTCAGGCCGTCCTGGGTTGGTATTCGGGCTACGCCGAAGAGCTGGTCGAGACACTGACCTCCGCGGATCTTGACGCGCCCACGAAGTCGCCGTTCGGCGAGCGGCCGGTGCGGTTCTGGTACCGGCGGCAGGCAAACGAGGTGGCGGTGCACCGTTGGGACATCGAGCACGCATATCGCGGATGGGATACCGAACCCATCGATACTGCTCTGGCGGCCGACGGCATCGGCGAGTGGTCCGAGCTCTTCACACCCCGGCGCATCGGGCGCGACGGCGGCACACCGGCAGATCTGCAGGGCGCGCGAGTATTACTGAACGCCAACGATGGAGGTGGCGTCTGGCTGCTGCGGGCGGACGCGGACAGCATCGGCATCGTGGATGACGACGCCACTCCGGACGCCACCATCACGGCGTCGACGTCCGATCTGCTGCTGGCGCTCTGGCATCGGGTTCCGTTGTCGCGCTTGACGGTCGACGGGGATGCCGCCCGCGTCGAGCGGGTACTGGATCTAGTTCGGATCTAAGGCGGGCCGGGTACGGCTAGACCTGCGTACCAGCCACGTGGTGACCGTGGCGATTACCAGCAGCGCCAGTCCGACCCACAGCGCGTCCAGCCCGATGCGGTGATACGTCGCGGCGCCCAGCACGGCGCCGACCGTCAGGCCCGCCCACAGGGTCACGTAGCGCAGCCACACCCATTTGGGGCCGCCGAAGAATGCGTCGACGAGCCGTTGACCGGCCTTGACGACTGTGCCGGTGATGTAGGTGAGCCCGACCTGCACTTCGCCGGAGCGCTGGAAGACCGAGTTCATCGAACCCATGGCCAACGCCGTGACGAGCAGCGCCGCCACCCCGGCGCCCAACTCCTGGGTGATCGCTGCTGCGGCAACCGTGGTCGAGGAGACGGCCAGCACTGCCACGCGCTCGTGTTCACCGCTGATACGTGAGGCGATCGCACCGACCATCACGCCGATGAAGAACATGCCGATCAAACCGGCTGCCTTGTAGGCGGATTCCCAGTTCTGGATGGCCGCCGAAGCCGCCATTCTGGTGGTGTTGCCGCTCATGAAGGACAGGAAGTACCCACCCAGGTGGACGAACCCGATCGCGTCGAGAAACCCTGCGGCCGTGGACAGTCCGGTGGCAAGCACCATTTCCCGTCGCCGGATCGACCACACAGTGGATCAGTGCTTGTGGCCGGGGCCCTGAGCCCGCTTGTACAAGGCCTTGAGCATGTTGTCGCGGAAGGTGGCGTTGTCCAGCAGCTTGATGCCCTTGTCGCACAGCCACGGGTTGCCCAGCGCGCGGTGCATGATGCGGCCGCGGCGGTACTCCCGGCCCCAGGCGTCGTTCATGCGCTGCTCGTAGTTGGTGAAGTCCTGCGGTCCGGCGTTCTGCAACGCCGCGACCGCGCATTCGCCTGCGGCCAAACCGGATTCGAGCGCCTTGGAAATGCCGGCGCCACTGACCGGCTTACCGGCGCCCAACGCGTCACCGGCGAACAGCACACCGGGGCGCCAGGGCGGCCACGCGGTGAATCCCATCGGTAGCCGCCAGGCGCGCACACCCTTGTTCTTGCGCAGTTCGGCAAGATCGGGCAGCTCCCACTCCCGGGGCAGCTTTTTCATGTAGGTGTCCAGCACCTGCGCGGCGTTGACGTCCTGCCACTTCTTGTAGCTGTTGACGTAGCCGATGCCGACGTTGATCCGCCCCGCGCCGAGTGGGAAGACCCATCCGTATCCGATCAGCGCGTCGTTCTTGTGGTGCAGCCGCAGATCGATGTCGAGCATGTTCGAGTCTTCGCGATTGGCCTCCATCTCGGCCCGGATCGCAATCGCGGTGTACCCCTTGACCTCCGAATCGAGGTTCATCGCGCGCTTGATGGGAGAGTAGGCGCCGTCGGCGACGATCACCGCGTCAGCCGAGATCGTCTCGCGGGACCCGTTGGAGGTCTTGACCTCGATGCCCTTGACCACGTTGCCGTCGCCGATGGGTGCCACCGCCTCGGTGGACTGACGCACCTCGACGCCCGCGGACTCGGCGTGCTTGAGCAGCAGGGTGTCCAACTCGGGGCGGCGCACCACATGTCCGTGATCGGGCATGCCGGGACGCTTGGGGAAGGTGAGTTCCCAGAGACTGCCGCTGTCGACGCGCACCCCGTCGACCCGGTGGAACTGTGCGACCTCGTTGGCCAAACCCATCTTTTGCAGGTAGCTCACCGCGCGGGCAGTCAGCCCGTCACCGCACGGCTTGTCCCGGGGAAATTCGGCCTTGTCGACGAGGACCACGCGGGCACCCGTGCGGGCGGCCTGCCAGGCCGCAGATGACCCGGCCGGGCCCCCGCCGACTACCGCGATGTCGTAGTGGTTCTCGCTCACGTATCAAATAATAGGGGCCGCGAGGGCGTCTATTCTCCGTCGGGCTTGGTCACGCCCAGGCTCGAGCCGGCGCGGTTCTCGTAGGCGGTGCGTGCACTGGTGTCGAAATCGAGGAAGACGCGATCGGTGCCGGTCTTCTTGCTCATGAACCGGCGGATTCCCGTCGGCAGTGAATTGACGATCGTGGTGACCGCACCCAGTGGCTTCGGCACGGTCAGCTGGACACGCGGCTTTTCGATGATGCGCACCACCGCGTCGGCGATGTCCTCGGGTTCGACAGGCTTTTGTGCACCGGTGGAATCGGTGCCGGAGATCAGCTCGGTGTTGGTGAACGTCGGCAGCACCGCGCTGACCTGGACTCCCTGCGGAGCGAACTCGTCGCTCAGGGCGCGGGAGAGGCCCACCACCCCGAACTTCGACGCGTTGTAGACGGCCATTCCGGGCACCGCCATCAGGCC
The DNA here is from genome assembly GCF_001456355.1 of Mycobacteroides saopaulense. Taxonomy (NCBI): domain Bacteria; kingdom Bacillati; phylum Actinomycetota; class Actinomycetes; order Mycobacteriales; family Mycobacteriaceae; genus Mycobacteroides; species Mycobacteroides saopaulense. Next base: position 3,163,697 of record NZ_CP010271.1, on the reverse strand, counting down.
GGCGACCGAGGCGATATTGACCACCTGGCCACTGCGGCGGGCCACCATCTCCGGCAGCGCCAGCCGACAGCCGTTGATGACGCCGTACAGGTTGACCTCCAGCATCGAGCGGATGGCGCCATCGCTCGTCGACAGGAACGGGCCGATCGGCATGACGCCGGCGTTGTTGACGAGCACGTCGACGGGCCCGCCGGCACTGGCGGCCTCGAGGAATCGCTTGAAGGAGCTCGGATCGGTGACATCCACGGGATGCGCGTCGACGTTGCCCTCTTCCTTGAGGCCCTCAACGGCTGCACTGAGTGCCTCGACATCACGGTCACCGATCACCACCCGGGCGCCGCGCCGCAGGAGAGCGGTGGCCGTGGCGTAGCCGATGCCGCGTGCGGCACCGGTGATGGCGATAGTTTTCCCGTGGATATTGTCCCTAGATGAGCCCATGACCACGGACTTTACACGTGTCAAGTTTGCGTCACTAGGGATTCTGCCGAATGAGTTCGACACGCTTAACCACAACACGTTGTGTTGCGCCGTGATGTCGGCCCCCAGGGGTAGTGTCTGTTCCACAGTCAGCGAATCCCGCGAATCTGTTCGACGTTCTCCAGGAGTGGTCTCGTGAGTGAAAAACTGAAGCTGGTCAGCCGCGTCTCGGCGATCAACTGGAATCGGGTTCCCGATGAGAAGGATGCCGAGGTCTGGGACCGGCTCACCGGTAACTTCTGGCTGCCCGAAAAGGTGCCGGTGTCCAACGACATCCCGTCGTGGAACACCCTGACCGATCATGAAAAGCAGTTGACCATGCGGGTTTTCACGGGTCTGACGCTGCTGGACACCATTCAGGGCACCGTGGGCGCGGTTAGCCTGATCCCCGATGCGCTCACTCCGCACGAGGAGGCGGTGTACACCAACATCGCGTTCATGGAGTCGGTGCACGCCAAGAGCTACAGCTCGATCTTCTCGACACTGTGCTCTACGCGTGAGATCGATGACGCGTTCCGCTGGTCGGAGGAGAACCCGAACCTGCAACGCAAGGCCGAGATCGTCATGGAGTACTACCGGGGTGACGAGCCGCTCAAGCGCAAGGTTGCCTCGACCTTGCTAGAGAGCTTCCTGTTCTACTCCGGCTTCTACCTTCCCATGTACTGGTCCAGCCGTGCCAAGCTGACCAACACGGCCGACATGATTCGCCTGATCATCCGTGACGAGGCCGTGCACGGGTACTACATCGGCTACAAGTTCCAGCGGGGTCTGGAACGCGTTGATGAGGCCAAGCGCGCCGAGATCAAGGACTACACCTACGACCTGCTCTACGAGCTGTACGAGAACGAGACCGACTACACCGAAGACCTTTACGACGAGGTCGGGCTCACCGAGGACGTCAAGAAGTTCCTGCGGTACAACGCCAACAAGGCCCTGATGAACCTGGGCTACGAGGCGCTGTTCCCGCGCGAGGAGACCGACGTCAATCCGGCGATCCTGTCGGCGCTGTCACCGAACGCAGACGAGAACCACGACTTCTTCTCCGGATCGGGCTCCAGCTATGTCATCGGCAAGGCCGTGAACACCGAAGACGAGGACTGGGACTTCTAGTCCAGCCTCGCCAGAAGACGTGAAAGCCCCCATGCGCTCGGCGTGTTGGGGGCTTTCACGTCTGTTGGCCCAGGACAAATGAACGGCCGGTGAACTGTACTGATGTCACCTCGCGCTGTGAACCTGCTGCGGGGACACTATTACCGTGACGAGCACATCGATTATCGGTTCGATCCTGTCCTGGCTGTCGGCCGGATACCCGGAGGGTGTACCTCCCACGGATCGGTTCCCCCTGTTGGCGCTGCTGCGCCGCACCCTGACCGAAGAGCAGGTGCAGGAAGTGGTCGCCAAACTGACCGACCCCGAGTCGTCTGCGCAGATCGACGGTGTGGTGAGCAAGGACGAGATCGAGAAGTTCATCGCGGACGTGACGAAGGATGAGCCGACCGCTCAAGACATTTCGCGTGTCGCCTCGCGACTCGCGGCCGGTGGCTGGCCGCTCGCCGGCGTGGACTCCACCGCGCTCAACGCCTAACTAGAACGCCCAGTTGCGTTCTGGGCTCAGCACGAATCCGTGCGCACCGCGGGCATCGTCAACCAAACAGGCGGTCGTCTTGGGTGCTGGAGTGGCACAGGTCAATACGGTCTGGCTGCCGTCGTCGTTATGGACGGGGACGGGAATCTGCACCCGGTGATTGCCCGGTAGCACCGGAATGTTGGCCAGATCGGCGGTGCCCTGTGATTCGCCCACCGTCGCTGGGCTGCCGTTGTTCCGCGCGTAAGCACCCAGATCCAGTTGGGCGGCCCCGGCGCCCTTGGGTCCCATGCAGGTCCACTGGAAATATGGGTTGTACCCGGCGCTCTCGCACGCGACGCCGTCCGGTGTCGCGAAACGATAGACCTTGACGCTGAAGAATTGGTGGGCGTCGACGATCGGCAACCCGCTGAGATCGGGGAAGCCCGATGGCGGTTGGGCAGCGGCAGGACTGGCGCTAAGCAGCGCCGCGGTACACGTGATGAGAAGACCTCTGATCACCCGGTTCGCCATGCACGGAATCTACCGCCCGCGGGTCGGTGTCGGTGCGGTGGATCCGGACGACGACGGCACGGTGGAGGGCCGATCGATGATCGTCGACAGCGGCCCGCCGATTCGGTACTTGGCGCCGCGGTGCTCCTCGGGTAGGCGGTCGCCGTTGCCCAGCAGTTTGTGGCGCAATGTTCCTGGCGTATAGGCATTTTGGTAGGCGCCGCGCTCGGTCAGCACCGGAACCACATGCTCGATGAAGTCCTCGAAGGTACCCGGGGTGATGGCGTAGGCCAGGTTGAACCCGTCGACATCGGTTTCCTCCACCCATTCCTGCAGGGTGTCGGCGACCTCGACACCGGAACCGATGACGCGGGGGCCCATGCCGCCGATCTCGCCCCATTCGGCGATGTCGCGCACCTTCCATTCCCTGCCGTCATCGGTGGCCGACTGGAATGCCGCGACCGCTGACAGGATGGCATTGGAGTCCACGTTTCCGATCGGCTCGTCCAGGCCGTAACGAGCCAGGTCGACGCCCATCCAGCCGGACATGAACACCAGTGCGCCCTCGGCACTGCCATAGCTCAGCAGCTCGCGGTGCTTGGCGTGCGCCGCTTCGGAGTTCTCGCCGGTGATCACAGTGGTGAGGTTGAAGATCTTGGCGGAGTAAGGATCTCGCCCGGCGAGTTCGAGTTCGCGGCGAATCGTGGTGACCGTCTGGCGCAGCAGTTCCTTGGTGGGAGCCGCGGTGAACACCGCCTCGGCGTTCTCGGCGGCGAAGCGTACCCCGCGCGGGGAGGATCCCGCCTGATAGATCACCGGCGTCCGTTGTGGGGAAGGCTCCACCAGATGTACACCGGGAACAGTGAAATGCGTTCCCTCATGACCGATGTGGTGCACCTTGTCCGGATCGGTGAAGACACCGCGCGCCGTATCGCGGATGACGGCGTCGTCTTCCCAGGAACCTTCCCACAGCTTGTAGAGCACCTCCAGGTATTCGTCGGCGTGGTCGTATCGGGCATCGTGTGCGGGCTGATCGGTCTGGCCCATGTTGCGTGCCGCGGCGGGCAGATATCCGGTGACCACATTCCACCCGACACGCCCGCCGGTGAGGTGATCAAGGGTGGATAGCCTGCGCGCGAATGGATATGGGTGCTCGAATCCCGTGCCCGTGGTGACCCCGAAGCCGAGGTTCTCGGTGACCAATGCCATCGCCGAGACCAGCAGTAGAGGATCGGCGACGGGGATTTGCGCTGCCTGGCGGATGGCCGCCTCGTCGCTGGCGTCGTAGATGTCGTAGGTGCCAAGCACATCGGCAATGAACAGTCCGTCGAAACGGCCGCGCTCCAGCAGCTTGGCCAGGTTGGTCCAGTAGGACAGATCCTTGTACCGCCAGGACTGGTCGTCGGGGTGCCGCCACAGGCCAGGGGATTGGTGTGCAACGCAATTCATATCGAACGCGTTGAAACGGATGACGCGGGTCATCCCCTCAGCATCGGCACCCCGACGACATCAGTCACCGGTTGTACTCGGGGTGATACTTAGAGCGTGGCGGTATCGATGACGAAGCGGTACCGCACGTCGCTAGCCACCACTCGCTCGTAGGCCTCGTTGATGTACGAGGCGTCGATGACCTCGATCTCGGATCCGATGCCGTGCTTAGCGCAGAAGTCAAGCATCTCTTGGGTTTCCGGGATGCCGCCGATCAACGAACCTGAGATGCTGCGCCTGTTGGTCAGCAGCGGGAAGCCGGGGACCTCGATCGGGTTCTCGGGCAGGCCCAGCTCCACCAGGGTGCCGTCGACACCGAGCAGGCCCAGGTACTTGCCCATGTCCAAGTTGGAGGACACGGTGTTGAGGATCAGGTCGAAGCTGCTGCGCAGCGACTTGAAGGTGTGCGGGTCGGCGGTGGCGTAGTAGTGGCTGGCACCCAGGCGCAGTCCGTCTTCCATCTTCTTGAGCGACTGGCTCAGCACCGTCACCTCGGCGCCCATCGCCTTGCCCAGCTTGACGGCCATGTGGCCGAGGCCACCCAGGCCGACGACGGCGACGCGCTTGCCGGGACCGGCGTTCCAGTGTCGCAGCGGCGAGAAGGTGGTGATGCCGGCGCACAGCAGCGGTGCAGCCGCATCCAGCGGCAGGCTGTCGGGGATGCGCAGGACGTAGTTCTCGTCGACGACGATGGCCTGGCTGTATCCACCCTGTGTCTGGGTGCCGTCGCGATCTTTGGCGCCATAGGTGCCGACCATGCCGCGCTCGCAGAACTGCTCCAGTCCGGCAAGGCAGCTCGGACACTCACGGCAGGAGTTCACGAAGCAGCCGACGCCGGCGTGGTCGCCCGGCTTGAACTTGGTTACCTCGGAGCCGACCTCGGTGATGACACCGGCGATCTCGTGACCAGGGACGATGGGGTAGTTGGCGCGGCCCCACTCATCACGGACAGTGTGGATGTCGGAGTGACAGATACCGGCGAACTTGATGTCGATGAAGACATCGTGCGGACCAACCTCGCGACGTTCGATTGTGGTGGGGACCAGGGGGTCCTTACCGGAAGTCGCGGCATAAGCCGACACGGAGACCATATATGCATCCTTTTGCGATAGTTAACGTAGCTACCGATTGAAAGCCTACTCGGCCCCGCTTATTCCCGCGCCGATCGGAGAGAGCGCCCAACGCCCCTCGCCCAGCAGCTCCAATTTTTGGGTGTGATGCTGGTCAACGGTGCTGCGATGGCTGACGCTGACGACGGTGCATTCGGGCACCTCGGTGCGGACAAGGCGATAGAGCGCGAACTCCAATCCCTCGTCGAGCGCCGAGGTGGACTCGTCCATGAAGACCACCTTGGGCTTGATGAGCAGGATGCGTGCGAAGGCGACACGCTGCTGCTCGCCGGGCGAGAGCACCTTGATCCAGTCGGACTCCTCGTCGAGGCGGTCGACAAGATGCGCCAGCGAGACCTTTTCCAATGTTTGGCGCAGCTGATCATCGGAGAACGTCCCCGATTCGGCGGGGTAGCTCAGTGCGTCGCGCAGATTTCCGAGCGGTATGTAAGGCAGCTGAGAGATGAACATGGTCTCGTGTTCGCCGCCAGGACGGCTCCAATGGCCGTCCGCGTAGGGCCACAACTGGGCCAGGGAACGCAGCAGGGTCGTCTTACCGCCGCCCGAGGATCCCTTGATGACGAGTGCATCCCCGGCATTCAGCTCCAAGTTCACATCGTCGATGAGTGTGTCGCCGTTGGGTTTACGGACATACACGTTCTCCAGCGTGACGCCCTCTTCTTGATTGCCCGGGTCCAGCGAGGGCAGCTCGCGGGATTGCTCGTTGGCTCGGAGTAGTCCATCTAGACGCATCACCGTCGCCCTATACGCCGCGAAGTTGTCATAAGCGTTGCGGAAGAAGGACAGATTGTCATGGACGCTGTTGAAGGCTCCGGCGGCCTGGGTCATATCTCCGTAGGTGATCTGACCCGCGATCAGTCGAGGTATCTGAACGATGTACGGAAATACCTGGGCGGCTTGAGTAATGCTGAGGTTCCATGCATTGAAGCCGACAGTCCAGAAGATCAGGTGCCAGAAGTTGGCGATGATCCCGTCAAATCGTCTCTTCAACTGACTGGACTCGGCACGCTCGCCTCGGTAGAACGCCACGCTTTCCGCCGTGTCGCGCAAGCGCACCAGGGCATAGCGGAACATGGCGTTGAGGCGTTCATTCAGGAAGAACAGCCGGATCAGTGGGCGCCCGACCCGGAACGCGATAAATGTTGCGATGAGGACGTAGACATATGCGAGAAACACCATGGCCCTGGGGACGTCGGTGCCGAGGATGTGCACCGGTCCAGATAGATCCCAGAGGATCAGCGTGAAGGACACCAACGAAATCGTTGAGTTGATCGAACCGAAGACTAGGTGAGTGGTTGTACTCTGCAGCGCCTCTGGTGCACTCGACATCGCCACAAAGTTGTTGATATCGGCCTGAATTCGTTGATCTGGGTTGTCGATCGTGTTGTCGATGAAACGTGACCGGTAGAACGCTCGCTGGCTCAGCCAGTCGGTCGTGATGCGCTGGGTCAGCCAGATGCGCCACCGAACGATGAATGTCTGAAGAAGTAGGAGGTCGATCTGTGACCGGATCACGTGGATCGTCGCGAGGATAACGAACATCAGCATGGCATGCCAGAAGGCCGACTTCGCCTCGGGCATCCCTTCGCCATGCCGAGCCGTCGCCTGAACGATGTACTGGATTGATGATGAGAAGTCGTTGGAGTAGTACGAGAAGAGGACCAGTAACCGCACGCCACAGACGACCGAGAGCAGTAGTAATGCCAGCAATAGCCACGATTTGCGCCACTCCGGCCCAATGAAGAATCCGCTGGTAATGCGCCAGAACTGGCGGCCCCACGTCGTCAGCCGGATCACCAAGAACGCGACAACAAGAAATATCGCGAGTGTGAGCGGCCAAACCCAGGCGATCCAGACAATCGAATTCTGTAACGCATCGCCCCAATCGATGGCCGTCTTCATTCGTCATGCCCTCCGAATCCGTCACTATCCAGTTGATCGCGGAGTGTACGGGCACAGACTGAGCGCGTCCTGGCAACGGGGTTACGGCGTGGGGGTGAACCTCACGAACGGGATCGCCCGGCCCACCTCGCGATAGTCGTCGGCGGAACCGTCGACCTCAAAACCCATCAAGCGGCTCAGTTGCTTGGCCGAGCGAGGGCGCTTCATCGCATAGTGGGCCATGAGATCGCCGCCTTCTTCCGTCGACAGCGTGGCGGCCAGCGCGCGGTGGGAGCGGCTGCCTACCTGCACGGTGACCTCGGGTGTCTTGCGAACATTCTTGTACCAGTCCGCGGCACCACCGAAGCCCGACGCCGCGATGATGCTGCCGTCGTTACGGTGTTCGACGACTTCGAGTGCGGCCTGCCGGGGTTGGCCAGACGTACGTCCCATGTGTGTTAGCAACATGATTCGTTTGCTCACCAGGAATCCCAGGTGGGCCTGGAACAGCCTGATGGGTAGGCGCCAGAGCAGGCGCTGGAACCCGGTTGGTGGATCCGGCTTCTGGATCTCCTTCATGACGTGCTCCTTTCGATTGACAAGGTTCGGCTCTCATTCCTCGTCGAGCAAGCTTTCGAGGAGTGAAAATGCCTCGGCGGTATCGATATTGGGGTCGACCGAATGGTGTAGCACCAGACCATCCATGAAGGCGATGAGCAGCGTCGCCATTCCTGCCGCGCGGCGCCGGGACCAACCGGGGTTGCGCAGGCGAACATGATCGGCGATCTCTGCGCGTACCTCTTTGAGCTTGGCGCCCAATGCCGAACCCAGCACAGAATCGCGGGTCGCACCGGCGATCAGCTCGACGGCCAGGCGCATCGCGTTGTCATCACTGGCGGTCTGGGGGAGCGCGTCGCGCATCGTGCGCAGGGCGGTTCGGGTATCGGGCGCGTCGAGAAAGGTGGTCACCAACGGACTGATCACCAGCTCGCACGTCGCGCGGGCGACCGCGCAGTGCAGGCCCGGCAGTCCGCCGAAGTGGTAATGGATCACTCCGGGATTGGTGCCCGCGCGAGTGGCGACGGCCCGAGTGGTCACCGCAGGCCACCCGCCCTCGCACAGCAACTCAACCCCGGCCTGCACAAGTTGTACACGCCGTCGGTCCCCGCGCTCCGAATTAGGTCGATCGACCAAGTTGGTCACATGGCCAAGTTACCACGCGGTCTGGAGTCGCGGCGTACGGCGACGGCCACCACGATCGCAAGGATGCCGAGTAGTTCTGGCGTGCTGGGAATCTGGTGCATGACCAGTACGCCGATCGCGGTGGCCGAGAGTGGAAGGAGCGCCAGGAGCACCGCGAAGTAACTCCGCCCAGCGCGTCGCAGGATCACCTGGTCGAGCCCGTACGGGATGACGTTGGAGAGCACGCCCATCAGCAGGCCCAGGACAATGATGTGGGCGACCGGTATGTCTGGACCGGCGGTCGCGATTCCGAAGACCAATACCGGGGCCGTCACGACCATGGCCACGGTGAAGCCGACCGCCAGCGAGTCGGCCGGATTGCCCTGTAGTGCAACGCGTTTTCCCAGAACTATGTATCCGGCCCAAAAGAGCGCGGCCAGGAGCGCGAACGCCATTCCCGCGGGCTCGGCAGAGAGCTGGACATCGGCGATCAGGATCACGCCGATGAGCGCTGCGAGCACCGAGAGCCCGTCGCGAAGAGACCGCGACCCAACCGCCGCGACGCTGATCGGTCCCAGAAATTCGATCGCCACCGCGGTGCCCAGCGGCAGTCGGTCGATGGCCAGGTAGAACGACATGTTCATGAGTGCGGTGACTACCCCAAAGCTGCCCGCCCACCACAGGTGGCGGCCCCGCCACGCCGCGCGTCCGGGGCGGGCGAGGACAAGGAACACCAGCGCCGCACCGCATATTCGGAGCCAGGCCACGCTGGTCGGGTCGAGCCACCGGAACAGGCCGACTCCGGCCGCCGCGCCGACATACAGCGACGTACCGCTGACAAGCATGAGTGCGGGCGCGACAAGCCGGTGACGCTCACGCTCACTCACCGCGACGCCAACAGGATGCGGGCCGCCTCTGCCAGATCATCTTCCAGCCATCCGGGCAGAGCGGGCATATGGCGGCGTACGGCGGCATAGGGCAAGTCCACCACGGCGCGCATGAGCCGATCACGAGACCGTGCGTCGCCGCGGCCGTAGACGGTCCGCGTCAGATCTCGCATGGCGGTGAACAGCGGCGCGTTCATCTGGTCCAGGCTGGCGCCCGCGCCGGCGCCAAGGACGTCGGCGCTGCGTAGTGAGAACAGCAGACGGGCGTCATCTGGATAGGCGCGTGCGAATGTGGGGACCGAAAGCGCAAGCGCGACGGCGATTTCAATGGGATCGTCACTGGACTGCAGCGCCCGGAAAGCGGCCTCGTGGAACCGTTCGACGGCGCGCAGCCAGGTCGCCGACATGATGGCCTCGCGGTTGCCGAAGCGGTGATTCAGGGTGCCGGGCGGCGCACCCGAGGCACTGGCGATGGCCGCGATGGTCGCGGCGCGCGGACCGCCGTCGAGTAGGAGTGAGCGCACTGCGTCGAGGATGGCATCGCTGGTGTGTTTGCGTTCGGGCGCCATCTGGAATGTTCGTCCTAATTCTGGTAGACCATGGGATATGGAACAACTATCCTATATTGACGAGCATGCGATCCGCGTCGACGCGCCGCGGCACCGGGTGTGGGGGAGCCTGCAGGACTATGTCCACGCCTTCTTGCGCTCTACCGAGCACAGTCCGCTCGGCGTACTGCTGGGGACGCGCCCGCGCGCGGGGTTCGCGATCGAAGGTGTCGAACCCGGGCAACGGATGAGTTTGGCTGGGCAGCACCGATTTTCGCGGTACGAGCTGGTGTTCGAGCTTGCTGACGCCCGAGACGGCGGCACTCAGTTGCGCGCACAGACCTACGCGGATTTTCCGGGGTTGCGTGGCCGGCTCTATCGCGCATTGGTGATCGGCACCCGCGGCCACGTGGTGGCGACCAATCACATCCTGCGCTCGGTGAAGCGGCGGGTCCGCGGGGGGCGCTGAGCTCGGATGGCTAGGAACGCAATTCGCGCCGAGCTGACTCCGCCGCCAGCGCCTGCTGGAAACTGCGTACGAACCCCATCTGGGACTTCTTGAGCTGGCGCTCCAGCAGTCCGGGCAGCCGGATCTTCAGGTCGAGGGAGATCTCCGCGGTCAGTCGGGATTCGGGGTCATCGGGGATGACCGTGAACCGGCTGACGTTGTGACGCAGGGTTCTACTCTCCAGCAGGGTGAGCTGGCAGCCGTCGGGATACCACTCATATTCGGTCAGGGAATCGTCCGAGATTCCGAGTGTGGAACTGATGGTGCGCACCAGGCGTGGTGAGCCGTCCTCGAACGATTCGACCACGGTCATGTTGCTCGTGACGGGTGGCCACGACGGCAGGTGGGGACGGAGCCAACTGTCGACCGATTCGACGTCCTTGAGCACCTCGAGGACGGTCTCCGGCCGGGCAGCCACGGCGATGTCGATGCGTTCCTGGATCACGTTCCATCCTTCCGCGGTCTCGCGAGGAACGTTAGCCCAAATAGGACGCAATCGGGAGTATTTGCGCCATATTGATTGTAAAATACCTGTTCAGAACCGGTACTAAAGGTACGGGTACTGTATGTAACGGATAGCTTCAGGCTGCGTGTTCGAGGGTGAACACCCTGATCTCCCGGTCGGTGCGTCCCTTGTAGGCCGAGTAGACCTCCAGCATCGCCTCGAAGCGCCGGTAGTAGTCGTCGCGCTCGGGGCCCTCGACGAGGGTGGCGACGACATCGATGGTCTGCCCCGCCAGCGTCACCTTGGCGCGCGGGTCCGCCAGCAAGTTGGTGGTCCACGCCGGGTGCTTCTGTTGGCCGAAGTTGCTGCCCACCAGGGCGATCCGATCACCATCGTGCAGGTACAGCAGCGGGGACACCCTGGGCTGGCCCGACTTGCGGCCCGTCGTGGTGAGCAGCAGTGTCGACAGACCCAACGGGCCGAGCACGGTGTACCGGCTGCCCGTGCGCTCCATGACCGCCCGGTCCAGCGGCGTCAGCTTGCGAATGGTCCACGAGCCCGGTTTGGTGGCGGCGAACTTGGCGGCGATCCGGGACAGCGCGCTGTCGGGATTGCCCCAGCGGTTCTCAGGAAAAGCCTTGCCGCTCATGGAATTATCTCCGACTTGCGGCCGGCGTTGAATCCGGTTCGGGTGTACTCGGCGACCCCGGCCGCGGTGTAGGGGTCTGCCGCGATCAGCGCCTCGGCGTCCTCGACGCTGATGTCGCCGGTGATCAGCACGCCGCCGGTGCCGGCCTCGTTACGGCCGCTGATCAGCAGCTTGCCTGCCGCGATCTCGCCGTCGAGCCACTCCAGGTGCGCGGGTCGGACACCGTCCACGACATCGATCGGTTGGGTGTAGGTCAGCTGCAGTACGTGGTACATGCCCGGAGCGTAACGGTTGGATCGTCGGCCGGGAGCGGCAGCGACGGGGATTTCAGTTGATCGGTGCGTTGACCCACTGCAAGTCGTCGAGAATCCCGCGGGCCGCGACGATTCCGTCTCCGGTCTGCCACACCTCGTTGTTGACCGCGAAGACCCGATTGTCGCGCACCGCGCCGAGCGCCATCCAAGGCTTGGTACCGAAAATCCGGGCGGCGCGGTCCTTGGCCGACGGGCTGGTGAACGAGACGTACACGATGTCGCCTTCGGCCGCCGAGAAGTCCTCGGTACTGATCTCGACAAACGGGGTATCGGTAAACCGTTGGGTGGCAGGACGATCCAAGCCCACGGTGGCGAACACCGAGGCAGGGAAATTGCTGGCGCCGTACACCCGCACGGTCTGATCGGTGAACTGCACGATCGAGGCCTGGAAATGCGCCGCGTCGTTCTCGCGGCCCACCTTCTTGGCGGCGTCCACGAATCCCGACCACAGCTTGTCGGTGTCGGCAGTCCGACGGGTTGCCTTACCCACCAGGCGGACGTGCTCGGCCAGGTCGTGGCCGGAGACGATCACCGTCGGTGCGATGGCGCTCAGATCCAGGTAGGAGTTCTGGTCGCCGAGCGAGCTGAGGATGAGATCGGGCTTGGCGGCACCGATCTTGGCCAGGTCCGGAGATGCCATAGGGCCGATCGGTGCCGCGTTGTGGATCACGGTGCCCAGGTAGGACGGGGCAGTGGTCGCGCCGTCGGCCAGCCCCACCCCGACGATCCGGTCCTGCAGCCCCAGCGCGCACAGCGTGTCGATCGCCCCGGCGTCGAGCACCACGATGCGCTTGGCGTCCTCGGGTACTTCCGTCTCGCCCTGCTCGTGCCGCACCTCGCGCGGTGCCGACGGGTCGAGGGGCGCGGCATCCTTGGCGCAGGACTCGTCGGGCTTGCGTGCGTTGCCCAACACGCCTGCGCCGGCGATCTTGGTCGTGCTGGTGGCCAACGTGCTCGGGGTCTCGTTGGTGGGTTTCTCGGTACATCCCGACACCGTCGCCGCTATGAGTGCCGCGGATATCGCGGCAGCGCCCCAAAACCTCGCCGTCTGCACCCGCTCGAACTTACCGGGCGGGGAGGCGAACACGCGGGTAGGACCGCCAAAGACCCCCGTCAGGACCGTGGCACCGTTCGGAAACGGATCCGGCGCGACCCAAATACGACTCTGTGTAGGACCCGCTCCGCGATCGGGGTTGGCGCGGGCTAGGATTCTCGGCAGACATGCAGTCACTCGAACGACTGCGCGCTACAAGGAAACGGAGGAGCCGTGACCGCCGAAGCACCCCCGATTGGTGGATTGCAGGCCAGCCGACCGTTCCCGCCCCGTATGGGCGCACGGGGCACGCTGATCTACCGCTTGATCACGACCACCGATCACAAGCTGATCGGCATCATGTACCTGGTCGCGTGCTTCGCGTTCTTCCTCATCGGTGGCTTGATGGCGCTGTTCATGCGCGCCGAGTTGGCCGTGCCGGGGCTGCAGTTCTTGTCCAATGAGCAGTTCAACCAGCTGTTCACCATGCACGGCACCGTGATGCTGCTGTTCTACGCGACGCCCATCGTGTTCGGCTTCGCGAACGTGGTGCTGCCGCTACAGATCGGTGCCCCCGACGTTGCCTTCCCGCGTCTGAACGCCTTCTCCTTCTGGCTCTTCCTCTTCGGCGCCATGATCGGCATCGCGGGCTTCATCACCCCCGGCGGTGCCGCCGACTTCGGCTGGACCGCCTACACCCCGCTGACCGACGCCATCCACTCACCGGGTGCCGGTGCCGACCTGTGGATCATGGGTCTGGCCGTCGGTGGTCTGGGCACCATCCTGGGCGCCGTCAACATGATCACCACGGTCGTGTGTATGCGTGCCCCTGGCATGACGATGTTCCGCATGCCGATCTTCACCTGGAATATCCTGGTGACCAGCGTGCTGGTGCTGCTGGCCTTCCCGCTACTGACCGCGGCTTTGTTCGGTCTGGCCGCCGACCGCCACCTCGGCGCTCACGTCTTCGACCCCGCCAACGGCGGAGTTCTGCTGTGGCAGCACCTGTTCTGGTTCTTCGGACACCCCGAGGTGTACATCATCGCGTTGCCGTTCTTCGGCATCGTCTCGGAGATCTTCCCGGTGTTCAGCCGCAAGCCGATTTTCGGTTACACCACGCTGATCTATGCGACGTTGGGTATCGCGGCGCTGTCCATCGCGGTGTGGGCGCACCACATGTACGCCACCGGCGCCGTGCTGCTGCCGTTCTTCTCCTTCATGACGTTCCTGATCGCAGTCCCGACCGGCATCAAGTTCTTCAACTGGATCGGCACCATGTGGAAGGGGCAGCTGACCTTCGAGACCCCGATGATCTTCTCGGTGGGCTTCCTGGTGACCTTCCTCTTCGGTGGTCTGACCGGCGTGCTGCTGGCCATGCCCCCGGTCGACTTCCACGTCACCGACTCGTACTTCGTGATCGCGCACTTCCACTACGTGCTCTTCGGCACCATCGTGTTCGCGACCTACGCCGGCATCTACTTCTGGTTCCCGAAGATGACGGGTCGCCTGCTCGACGAGCGTCTGGGCAAGTTCCACTTCTGGCTCACGTTCATCGGCTTCCACTCCACCTTCCTGGTGCAGCACTGGCTGGGTAACCAGGGCATGCCCCGTCGGTACGCCGACTACCTGCCCACCGACGGCTTCACCTTCCTGAACTCGTTCTCGACGGTCGGTGCCTTCATCCTGGGCGCCTCGACGCTGCCGTTCCTGTGGAACGTGTTCAAGAGCTACCGCTACGGCGAGGTTGTCACGGTCGATGACCCCTGGGGTTACGGCAACTCCCTGGAGTGGGCCACCAGCTGCCCGCCGCCGCGGCACAACTTCTCCGAGCTGCCCCGAATCCGTTCGGAGCGTCCGGCATTCGAGCTGCACTACCCGCACATGTCTGAGCGCATGCGCGCCGAGGCACATGTGGGTGGCGGCCACTAATAAGGTCGCGACACTCCTCTTGTGAATAACCGCGTCACGGTTCTTGTCACCGTCACCGGGGCCGATAAGCCCGGCGTCACCTCGGTGCTCATGGGAGTACTGTCCCGCCACGGTGTCGATCTGCTGAACGTCGAACAGGTCGTCATCCGCGGCAAGCTCACGCTCGGCGTCTTGGTCAAGGCACCGGGCCGCAGCGAGGCCGTCGAAGCGCTGCAGGACGAGCTCGAAGAGGCCATGCACACTCTCGGATTCGATGTGGATGTCGAGTTCGGTGGGGACAGCTCGGTGATCAAGGACCCGTCCACGCACACCATCGTGGTGCTCGGGCGACCGGTCACGGCCCGTGCATTCGGTGCGGTGGCCCGTGAGCTGGCCGCCCTCGGGATCAACATCGACCTGATTCGTGGCATCGCCGACTATCCGGTGACGGGCCTGGAACTGCGCGTCACCGTCCCACAGTCGCAGCTGACCGATGTCGATCTGCATACGGCCATGGCGCAGGTCGCCGTCGACGAGCCAGTGGACATCGCCGTCGAGCACAGCAGCCTGGACCGGCGCGCCAAGCGGCTCATCGTGTTCGACGTGGACTCCACCCTGATACAGGGTGAGGTCATCGAGATGCTGGCCGACCGGGCCGGTGCTCGCGAGCAGGTGGCCGCCATCACCGAGGCCGCCATGCGTGGGGAACTGGACTTCGCAGAGTCGCTGCATCAGCGGGTGGCCACCCTCGCCGGGCTCCCCGAATCGGTGCTGGACGACGTCGCCGAGGAATTGGTGCTCACGCCGGGTGCACGTACCACCATTCGGACCCTGCGCAGGCTGGGATACTCCTGTGGGGTGGTCTCGGGTGGCTTCCGTCAGGTGATCGATCCACTGGCCCATGAACTGGCCCTTGATTTCGTGGCAGCCAACATGTTGGAGATCGTGGACGGCAAGCTCACCGGCCGGGTGATCGGGGAGGTCGTGGACCGCCCCGGTAAGGCCAAGGCGCTGCGGCAGTTTGCCTATGAGGCCGGCGTTCCGCTGGCGCAAACGGTGGCCGTAGGAGATGGCGCGAACGATATCGACATGCTCTCGGCGGCCGGGCTCGGTGTGGCCTTCAACGCCAAACCGGCGCTGCGGAAGGTGGCCGATGCGTCGGTGAGCCAGCCGTATCTGGATGTGGTGCTGTTCATCCTGGGCATCACGCGCGCCGAGATCGAGGCCGCCGATGCCATCGACGGTGGTGTGCGCCGCGTCGATATCCCCGAGGACTAGCGGTGGCAGTCAGCCCACCATTGCCGAATCGGCCAGCGGCAGCGCGCCGGTGACGGTGTGCCACGCCTGAGCGAGCAGCTCGACACCCCGCAGCAGCTGGTCGTCGTGCTGGGTGAAGGGCACCCGCACAAAGCGTTCCAGCGATCCGCCCACACCGAACCGTGGGCCGGCGGCAATGCGAACCCCCAGGCGTGCCGCGGCGGCGGCCAGCGCGGTGCTCATCGGGGCCGGCAGTCGGGCCCAGATGCACAGCCCGCCCTCGGCCTCCTGCAGCTCCCAGTCGGGAAGGCGGTGGCGAAGTTCGGCCACCACCAGCGCGCGGCGCGCACGTAGGCTTTCGCGCTGCGTGGCCTCCACCTCGTCCGCACGTTCCAAGAGTTCGGCAGCAGCCAACTGTTCGAGAATCGGGGTTCCGGTGTCCATGGCCGAGCGCACCGCGGCCAGGCGCGCGATGGTGGTGCGGTCGGCGCGGATCCAGCCAACCCGCATCCCGCCCCAGAACGACTTGGACATGGACCCGATGGTGACTACCAGGTCGGGGTGGGAGACCAGCGAGGCCATCGGTGCAGGTGTGGAGTTCTCGTGCCAGACACCGACGAGTGATTCGTCGACGACCGTGCGGGTGCGGGTTTGAGAGATGATCTCGGCCAACGCCTTTCGTTGCACCAGTGGCATGGTGAGGCCGGTGGGATTGTGGTTGTCCAACACCAGGTATGCCAGGTTCGGGGCGGTCTGACGGATGGTGGTCTCCATCCCGGTCATGTCCCAGCCGGATTCGCGTTCGTGCGTGTGCAGCGGTACCGGTACCGGGCGCCCGCCACGTTGACCGATCGCGTCGAGTGCGCCGTGATAGGTCGGCTGCTCCACAAGGACCCGGTCACCGGGCTCCACGAAGGAGCCGAGCAGAAGCGCGATGGCCTGCTGCGCACCGCAGGTCACCATGACCTGGTCCTCGGTGGTGGGCAGTCCTCGTCGGGAGAAGTGCTCGGCGATACGGGGACGTAGCTCGGGGATGCCGATCAATTCATGGCCGATGCCCCGGAGGTGGGTGGGCAGTTTGGTCAGGGCCACCTGGTAGGCCTCGAGCACCGCTGCGGCCGGCGCGGCGGTGGCGGCATTCTGTAGGTCAATCGTCGGGTTCATCAACCCCGTTGTGGCCGATGGTGATCGGTCCGGCCCGGGCAGCGCGGTGGTGCTGCGCGCGCCTTGGCGGCCGCACAGATATCCGGTGTCGCGCAATTCGGTGTAGGCCGCGGTGACGGTGGTGCGGCTGACGTGCAGCGCGCTCGCGAGTGCTCGCTCGCTGGGGATCCGGACGCCGAGGGGCAGTCGTCCGTCGATGATGAGGAGCCGGATCGCGTCGGCCAGCGCGCCGTAGGCAGGCCCCGCAGAGCCTGCGGTGCGCCATTGTCCGAGGTGACGGGCCAGGGTGTCGGCGGTGACCACTCGATCAGGCATAAAAGCCAGTGTGGCTTAACTGGCTATTGAAATACAAGCCAGTTGGCCGAGAAAATCGTCGAGTGACCGGGAAATGGATGGGATGGAGTGCGCGCGGCACCGCGCTGCTGGTGGGTCTGTACCTCTATGGAGCCTCGATGGCGCTGATGGTGCGCGCGGGGCTTGGGTTGGATCCCTGGGACGTGTTCCACCAAGGGCTCTCGATGCGCACCGGGATGAGCATCGGGCTTGCCTCGGCGGTCACCGGCGTGGTGGTGCTGCTCGCCTGGATTCCCTTGCGTAACAAGCCCGGTGTGGGGACCATCGCCAACATCGTGGTTATTGCGGTGGCTGTCGACTCGACACTTGCCTGGCTCCCGGCGCCGTCCGCGATGGCCGTGCGGGTGGCGTTCCTGGTCGGCGGCGTGGTGTTGAACGCGATCGCGACGGTGCTCTACGTGGGCGCCGGGTTGGGGCCGGGGCCCCGTGATGGACTGACAACTGGACTGGTTCATCGGACTGGACGCTCCGTGCGACTGATCAGGACCACCATCGAGGTCTTGGTGGTTGCCACGGGCTGGTTGCTCGGCGGGAACGTGGGAGTCGGCACGGTGCTCTACGCGCTGGGGATCGGGCCCCTCATTCAGGTGGTGTTGCGCATTTTGCCCCGGCGGCTGCTTGCCGTCAGCGGTTGGGGTGCGGTGCTGAGCACGCAGCGCGGTGACAAGTTATGCGTGGAACCGGCGGCGTCGTCGCCTCAGGACGTCGCGGTCTGATTGCGCCGGTCGAACTGCTCTGCGTCGGCAAGCAGCTGTTCACGAACGGCCTCTGGGAGGTCGAGCAGTTTGGCAGTCAGCTCTGCCGCCGCGGAGTTCTGGGCGAGTTCGAGCATGACCAAATCCGCCTCCAGCTCGTCCGCGTAGCCACTATCGGTGAAGTAACGGACGTCGATGCGAAAAGCGTGCGCGATGCTCTCCAGCGCCTGCAGGGAGGGCCGCCCTCGCTGCCCGTTTCGCAGCTGGGACAGATAAGGCGCCGAGACCACGGTGCCTCCGGTTCGCATGAATATCAGAAATTCGCTGTTGGAATACGGACCCCGCCCAGGGGTGTGGAGGACCGCGAATACCCGGTTAAGTCTGGCGACGAATTCCTCTTGCGCCCGCGCATCCTTGAAGGGATAGAGCGTGCCGCGGTTGCTCTCTGTCGAGGAATCTAGTTGTGATGTGCTGTTATCGACACCCTGATCGAAACCTTTGATTCGCCGATTGGCATCTATCAGGCGGCCCAGGGCTGTGGTGTCACGCCGCAGCTGGGATTGGAAGGCATCAACCCGGCGACGCCACACCTTGAGGTCATCCCAAATCCACGAGCGATCTTCGCCGTGAGCTGCACGTTGCTGAATTTGATTTACCTCGGCATCGAGCTGCGCGATGAGTCGGTGGTTAGCAAGCCCAATATTGCGCACCGTGTCCAGGTATGGATCCAGATCAAGGTCGTTTGTCATGTGGTTGCCTGGGATTCCCTCCGAGATTGCTAACGTATGAGTGAGGATACGCGATATGGGTCCGGATGCATGTCGGAGATGGCTCTCCAGGTGGCTCCCGCCCGTCGCTCGCCGGGCGGGATGCGGCACGATGGCCCCGTGGCCGAAATTGATCCGGACCTTCTGCTCGATTTCCGCGATGTGCTGCTGCGCCGCAACCGCAAGGTGTTGGTGGGCCCGGTCACCTGGTCGGTCGAGCTGGACGAGCGGTGGGTGGTTCTCGGTCCGAATGGCGCCGGGAAGACGTCATTGCTACGGATCGCGGCGGCCATGGAGCACCCCACGGCGGGTCACGCCGCCATCCTCGGAGAACGGTTGGGTCGTGTCGACGTATCGGAACTCAAGGCAAGGATCGGCCTGAGCTCTGCCGCACTCGCGCAGCGGATCCCGGATGACGAAGTTGTCCGCGACCTGGTGGTGTCGGCTGGGTACGCGGTGTTGGGGCGCTGGCGCGAGGAGTACGAGGAGATCGATACGGCGCGCGCCGTAGACATGCTCGAAACCCTTGGCGCCGAACATCTGGCTGAACGCACATACGGGACGCTGTCCGAGGGCGAACGCAAACGAGTACTCATCGCGCGGGCGTTGATGACCGATCCCGAGCTGCTGCTCCTCGATGAGCCGGCTGCCGGATTGGACCTGGGTGGGCGTGAGGAACTGGTGGCGCGGCTGGGTGAGCTCGCCGCCGACCCCGATGCGCCGGCGATGGTGCTGGTGACTCACCATGTGGAAGAGATCCCGCCCGGTTTCAGCCACGCTTTGTTGCTGTCGGAGGGAGAGGTCGTCGCTCAGGGGCTGTTGGCGGATGTGATGACCAGCGAGAACCTGTCCCGCGCGTTCGGCCAGTCGATCGTGGTTGAGATGATCGACGGACGTTACTTCGCGCGACGTGCCCGGGCCCGGGCAGCCCACCGCGCGCAGTAGCGCGCAAAGTCGAAGGAGCTCCCGTTGACACCACCTGAGCCGAAGCCTGCGGCCACCGTCGTACTCATCCGTGACGGCGCCGTCGGCGTTGAGGCGTTCCTGATGCGCCGCGACAACGCCATGGCCTTCGCCGGTGGGATGACCGTGTTCCCGGGAGGGGGTGTGGACTCCCGCGACCTGCGCGCCGACCTGCCGTGGGTGGGTCCGGATGTCGACTGGTGGGCGCAACAGCTGGGCGTCACGCCGGAGTTGGCGTCGGCGTTGGTGTGCGCCGCCGCGCGCGAAACCTTCGAGGAGTGCGGCGTGTTGTTCGCGGGCACCTCGGAGACCGAGATCGTCGGGGACGCGGCGGCCTGCCGTCAGGCACGCCACGATCTGTCGGACAAGACGCTGTCGTTCGGCGAGTTTCTGCAGCGGGAGGGTCTGCTGTTACGGGCGGACCTGCTGCGGCCGTGGGCCAACTGGATTACTCCGGAAGCCGAGCCGCGCCGCTATGACACGTTCTTCTTCGTCGCGGCCCTGCCCGCGGGGCAGGACGCCGACGGCGACAACACCGAGGCCGTCGCCTCGGGCTGGCAGACCCCCGACGCCGCGATCACGGCCTTCACCGAGCGCCGGAGCTTCTTGCTTCCTCCTACCTGGTCCCAGCTCGACGCGGTGTCCTCATCCGGCGCCACGGTCGCCGAGGTGCTGGCCGTGGCGCGCAGTATCGCGCCGATCATGCCGACCCTGACCGAGCAGGACGGCCGGTGGTTCGTCCAGTTCGACGACGTCGACCGATACGAGGCCGCCCGGCAGGGCGCCATGGAGATCCCCGAGGTGACGGGGCCGGAACTGATATGAGCGAGCCCGAATTCGTCTCGGTACGCACCGCGCCCGAGCACCCCGGCATTGGCACCATCGCGCTGTCTAGACCGCCCACCAATGCCCTCACCCGACAGATGTACCGCGAACTCGCCCAGGCCGCGGCCGAAGCGAACGCGCGCGAGGACATCCGGGTGGTCATCGTCTACGGCGGACACGAAATCTTCTGCACCGGCGACGACTTGGCAGAACTTTCGGAGCTGACCGCCGACGAGATGGCGCGCAGCGCCGGGGCCCGCCAGGCCGCCCTCACCGCGGTGGCGGAGCTGGCCAAACCCACCGTGGCCGCGATCACCGGATACGCGTTGGGCGGTGGACTGGAGCTGGCGCTGGCGGCCGATTGGCGAGTAGCCGGGGACAACGTCAAGGTGGGGTCGCCGGAGATTCTGGTCGGCATGATCCCCGGGGGTGGCGGAACCGTGCGGCTGGCGCGGGTGGTGGGACTGAGCCGGGCCAAGGAGATGGTTTTCAGCGGCCGCTTTGTCGAGGCCAAAGAGGCGCTGCGGATGGGCCTGTTGGATCAGATCGTGGCGCCGGACGATGTCTACACCGAGGCCGCGGCCTGGGCCCGACGCTTCGTCGACGGGCCGCCCCTGGCGCTCGCGGCGGCAAAGCAAGCCATCGATCATGGATTCGACAGCCCGCTGGCCGGGGGACTGGACAGGGAGCGTGAGCTCTTTTGCCAGGTGTTCGCGACGCAGGACCGCGTGGACGGGGTGGCCGCTCAGCTGGAGATCGGCCCGGGGACGGCCCGGTTCAGGGGAGCCTAACCAGGCGTTAGGCTGACGGCCATGACGGAGATTACGGGGCTGGACGGCCAGCCGACCACGAAGGCCACCGCCGAGCAGGTCGCCGCCGCTTTCGAGGACAACAAACTCGCCCAGATCCTCTATCACGACTGGGAAGCAGAAACCTACGACGAGAAGTGGTCCATCTCCTACGACCAGCGCTGCATCGACTACGCCCGCGGCCGGTTCGACGCCATCGTGCCCGTCGAGGATCAGCGCGAGCTGCCCTACGACCGTGCCCTGGAGCTCGGTTGCGGCACCGGCTTCTTCCTGCTGAACCTGATGCAGTCCGGCGTGGCCCGTCGTGGTTCGGTCACCGACCTGTCCCCGGGCATGGTCAAGGTCGCCACCCGCACCGGCAAGGAGCTGGGTCTGGACGTCGATGGCCGGGTCGCCGATGCCGAGCGGATTCCCTACGACGACAACACCTTCGATTTGGTGGTGGGCCATGCGGTGTTGCACCACATTCCCGATGTCGAGCTGTCGCTGCGTGAGGTGCTGCGGGTGCTCAAGCCGGGTGGACGGTTCATCTTCGCCGGTGAGCCCACCACCGTGGGGAACTTGTACGCCCGCGCGCTGGCGAATCTGACCTGGAAGGCCACCGTCCAGGCGATGAAGCTGCCCGGATTGGAGAGCTGGCGGCGTCCGCAGGAGGAACTCGACGAGAACTCGCGTGCGGCGGCCCTGGAATGGGTCGTCGACCTGCATACCTTTGACCCGGCTGATCTGGAGAAGATGGCCGCCAACGCCGGCGCCGTCGCGGTGCGGACAGCCAGTGAAGAATTCACCGCCGCCATGCTGGGCTGGCCGGTGCGCACGTTCGAGTCGACGGTGCCGCCGGGCAAGTTGGGCTGGGGCTGGGCGAAGTTCGCCTTCGGCGGTTGGAAGGCGCTCAGCTGGGTGGACGAGAACGTATGGCGTCACGTGGTGCCCAAGGGCTGGTACTACAACGTGATGATCACCGGGCTCAAGCCGTCTTAATCACTCGATAACCGCCGGTGTTCGACCTTTCCGACGTCACCTATCTGTCGTCGGAGGCGGGCAGAACGGACCTGGCTCGGGCCTCCGCGTACACGTTCTCGCCCAGCACCCTGGTGGCCGATACTGCTGCGTTGCGCGCCGAGTTCGGCGATCGCGCGGCGGTCCTGGCGCAGACGGTGCAGCTGCGCCGTAAGGCGACGGCAAAGCTGGGCGATGTAGGCCAATGGCTGTTCACCGATGATGCGCTGCAGCAGGCGACCCCGGCCGCGGTGGCCAGACACCGGGCGGCCCGGCTGGCGGGCTCGGTGGTTCACGACGTCACGTGTTCGGTCGGGGCCGAGCTTGCCGCCCTCGACGGTGTCGCGGCGACGGTCATCGGAAGTGACATCGATCCGGTGCGAACGGCGATGGCGCGCCACAACATCGGCGAACAGGTATTGATCTGCCGGGCCGATGCGCTGGCGCCGGCAAGTCGCGCACAGGTGGTGGTCGCCGACCCGGGTCGCCGCTCCGGCGGACGCCGACGGTTCGACCCGTCCGCCTACACGCCACCGCTGGACGCGGTGTTGCGGACCTATGCCGATCGCGATTTGGTGGTCAAATGTGCTCCGGGACTGGATTTCACCGATCTGCGCCAGCAGACCGGTTTCGACGGTGAGATCGAGGTGGTCTCGCTCGACGGTGGTGTGCGTGAGGCGTGTCTGTGGTCAGCCGGGTTGGCGCGTGCGCGCAGGCGTGCCACCGTGCTGGTGACGTCCGGGCAGGGGTACCAGCTGACCGACGCCGACCCCGACGACTGCGCGGTGGGCGAGGCGGGGGAGTGGATCATCGATCCCGATGGCGCGGTGGTGCGTGCCGGACTGGTGCGGCAGTACGCCGCGCGACATGGCTTGTGGCAGTTGGATTCCCGCATCGCATACCTGTCGGGGGATGCCGTGCCCGCCGGTACGCAGGGCTACCGGGTGCTCGATACACTGCCCTACAACGAGAAGCGGCTGCGGCAGGCGCTGGCCGCCCGTGATTGCGGCTCTCTAGAGATCACCGTCCGTGGGGTCGACGTGGACCCGGCAGTGCTGCGCACCCGGCTGAAGCTTCGGGGCAGTGTGGCCCTGTCGGCGGTCATCACCCGAATCGGCAGTGGCGCACAAGCCTTCGTTTGCGCGGCTAGGTCCCCGGGCGGAACCCGTACACCAAGCCCTCGCTCAGTGTGACGATCACGCGCTGATCCGGTCCGATCGAGATCCCCACCGGGAAGCCGTCGGCGTCCGGCAGCGGGTAACGGTTGATGGTGGCTCCGTCCGGGGTGTTGAACACCACCAGCGCCAGGCCTTTGTCCCCATCCTTGACGACGGCGTAGCCCACGTTTCCGGCGGCCTGGCTCGATGTCGACAGCGGAACAAGATCGTCGCGGCGCCAAGCGATTTCACCCTTGCTGCCCGAATCCTTGATGCCCACCAGGGTGGCCTTGTCGCCGGTTCCCGCGATGATCGTTCCGTCGGGTGCCACAGACGGTGGTGTGGTCGCGTTGAACCCCAGCGGCAACGACCATTTTTGGCTGCCGTCGAAGGTGTGCATCGCGTGCAGCGAGCCCTTGCGGTCGTTGATGTAGACCGTCTCGCCGTCGTGCGACATCACGGGGGAGCCGATCACACCCTCGTCGATGATCTTGTTGGCCCACTTGTGCTTCAGCGTGATGTTGCCGTCGGCGTCGTAGGTGATGCCCAGCAGCACCGGCACCGGCTTGCCCGGCTGCCACAGTGTGGTGACGATGGTGCCGGTCGCCGGGTCGTAGGCGGGAGAGGCCGCCACCGGGCATTTGGGCCGCGCCGCTTCGCAATCCTCCAGACCACGCCGTGGATCGGCCGGGTCGACCCCTTCGAGGAGATCCATGGGGGTTCCCACGACTTCGCCGCGCTGAGCGTTGAAGACCAGGATCTGACCGAGGTGCGTGACGACCAGAAGTCGGCCGGGCTCGACGATCTTGGGTGTGGTGGGCGCACCGATGACGGGCTTGCGCCACCGGATCCACTGGGTGGGCGGGAATGACACTATGGCCCCGGGCTGGCCCATGTAGAGGTTGTTGTAGCCGTCGGCAAGCGGTCCGGACCACGGACTGCCGGTGATCATCCGGGTGCACCAGCGCTGACGCGCGGCGCGGTTGTTCTCCCACTCCATGAGCGTGCAGCCGGAGGGGGTGTCGGCACTGACCGCGATGAAGTTGTCGATGCCGATCGCCGCGGCACTGCGTATCTGGCCCTTGGTGTTCCGGCTCCACTCCAGGGTCAGCTCGCGCGCCCCTTCAGTGGGCGTGTAGCTGCTGTTGTGCGCGTCAGCGTAGGTGGCAGACCAGCCGGGGGCGGCCTTGATGTTGATCCAGGAATCGTCGCCGGAGCATCCGGTGACGGTGAGGAGCGCCGCGAGAGCAGTGCTCGCGAGTACTCGTGCCCGGGAAAGCACGGTGGTGCACTCCTTCCTTCGGGGGCGGTCCGGCCCATCGCAGGGTAGCGTGCGCGCCCTGCCGCGTCCCGTAGGCTGTGCGGCCATGACGACGATGTGGGGAGCTCCCCTGCACAAGCGGTGGCGCGGGCAGCGTCTGCGGGACCCGGCACAGGCCAAATTCCTCACCAAGGCCTCATTGCGCTGGGTGATTGCCAACAAGGCATACACGCCCTGGTACCTGGTGCGGTACTGGCGGCTGCTCAAGTTCAAGCTCTCCAACCCGCACATCGTCACGCGCGGCATGCTGTTCCTCGGCAAGAATGTCGAGATCCACTGCACACCCGAGCTGGCCCGGATGGAGATCGGCCGATGGGTGCACATCGGTGACGGGAACTCGCTGCGCGCCCACGAGGGGTCGCTGCGGCTGGGCGACAAGGTCGTGTTCGGCAAGGACAACGTCGTCAACGCGTATATCGACATCGAGTTCGGTGACTCCGCCCTCATGGCCGACTGGTGCTATGTCTGCGATTTCGACCACCGGATGGAAGACATCACCTACCCGATCAAGGACCAGGGCATCATCAAGTCGCCGGTGCGCATCGGGCCCGACACCTGGATCGCCACCAAGGTGACGATCTTGCGGGACACGATCGTCGGCCGCGGCTGCGTGCTCGGCGCCCACGCAGTGGTCAAGGGCGTGATCCCGGACTACTCGATCGCCGTCGGGGCGCCTGCCAAGGTGGTCAAGAACCGGAAGGTGGCCTGGGACGCCTCGGCCGCGCAGCGTGCGCAGCTGGCCGAGGCACTGGCCGATATCGAACGCAAGAAGGCGGCCGCTAACTCTCCGGAGTGAGGGTGAACAGCGGGAACACCCGCGTGGTGCGCGTCGTGTACTCCGCGTACGGCGGGAAGGACGCCACAGCGCGTTCCCACCACGCCGCGCGTTTGGTGTCGTCCGTGATCTCTTCGGCACGGACGGTCTGCACGTTTTCCCCGTCGCGCAGTTCGATCACGGGGTTGGCCCGCAGGTTCGCGACCCAGGCCGGATTCTTCGGGGCGCCGCCGATCGAGCCGACCGCCAGGTACACGCCCTCGTGTTCCACGCGCATGAGCGGTGCCTTGCGGATCTGGCCCGACTTCGCCCCGATGGTGTAGAGCACCACCACGGGTATGCCATCGAAGGTGGTGCCGTCCACTCCGCCGCTGGATTCGTAGATCTCGATCTGCTCGTCGACCCATTGCGGGTTCTTGGCGATGTACTCGGACGTGAATTGGTTGGTCACGGACGCTGCAACGCCCGCCGTGGGCGCACTATTTCGGGCCTTCGCGCCGAGGCCGCGCGCCGGCCTTCACGCCCGCCTTCGCGCTGAGATGACATTCACGCGGGTGTTTACCCGGGTTTCTCCCGCGTAGATGTCATCTCGGCGTGAAGGTTGTCATCCCAGGTCGCGCAGCAGATCCTCGATGCGGTCGTAGCTGACCTGCATGCCGGCCTCCATGCCGGAGTTGATGTGACCGTCGCGGTGCTCCTTGCAGCTGTGCTGCACCAGCACGCGCATCGTGGTGACACCGTCGATCTGGTCCAGGGTGGTGGAGACCAGCGCCTCGCCGTCGGGAACACCCTCGAACACTTCGGTGCTCACCAGCCGGTGGGGCGCGTCGATCTCGCGGTACTCGCCGTGGAAGGCGACCTCCATGTCCGGCTCGGACTCGCACGGCTGGCTGACCACGTACCGCCAGCGACCGCCGACTCGAAGATCGATCTCGCAAACCTGCCACTGCGCGGTCTCGAATCCCCACCAGCGCTTGACCAGCTCGGGTTCGGTGAGCGTCCGAAAGATCAGCGCGGCGGGTGCGTCGAACGATCTGGTGATGAGGATCGTTGTATCCGAGGGTAATTCGACGGTGGCGCTGCCGTATCGATTGGTGTCGGCGCTCATGGTTGTTCCTCCTTGAGTTCGGTGAGCAGGGCATCGAGCCGGTCTAGACGCTCGTTCCAGGTGCGTTCGAACGCGCCCACCCAGTCGTGGATGGGGCGTAGGGCAGCACCGTTGACCCGGTAGAAGCGGTTTCGCCCATGTGAGCGCACCCGCACCAGGTCGACGGCACGGAGCACGCCGAGGTGTTTGGACACCTGGGGTTGGCCCATCTGAGTTCGGGACACCAGTTCGTTGACCGTGACCTCGCCGGTGCCGATGGCGCTGAGGAGGTCACGCCGGCTCGCCTCCGCGATCGCATTGAACGCATCTGCCGTCGTAGGGGTGCGAGCCATGAGGAGAACATATACCGATATAGATATATGTCAACCCTTGGAGCATCGGAATGCCACCTCGTTGCGGTACCCTGAGCGACGTTGGCTTCGTCAGTCGGGGCCAGTCGAATCAAAGTCGTAGCGGGGTAGTGGGAAGCTGAGTATGGACAGGCCGATCAAGACCCGCCGTATCAAGTTTCGCTACCAGCCAGGTTCGCTGGATCGCCATTTTGTGCAGGGTGACCTGGTCTCAAGTCACATGATGGCGATGCTGTCGGCTGTGTTCCCTGAGGGTGAGGAATTCTTCATCCGGTCGGTTCGGCGCTACTCGGACCAGATCACCGATCCCGAACTCAAGAAGCAGGTGGCCGGTTTCATCGGCCAAGAGATGACCCACGGGCGCGAACACCGGGAGCTCAACGAGCGCCTGCAGGAGATGGGATATCCCACCGCATTCGTGGAGCGGCTCGCTCGCCGGATCTTCAATTTCCAGACTCGGAACTACCCGCCGATCTACACGTTGGCGGTCACGGCAGCGCTGGAGCATTACACCGCGGTGCTCGCCGAGACCCTGCTGACCGATCAACGAGCCCTGGACATGTTGGGTGAGGGCGAGGTGCGGTCCATGCTGCTGTGGCACGCCTTCGAAGAGGCGGAGCACCGCTGTGTCACGTTCGACGTGTACCGGGCAGTCGGTGGTAGTGAGCGGCTGCGTATCTGGGTGATGCGCCGCACCACCATCGCGTTCATCTACACCACGTTCTTCGAGACAGTGATTTCACTGTTGCGCGACAAAGCTGCCTACAACCCGGTTCGATTGGTGAAAAGCATTGCCGCGCTGCGGCATTTGCCATTTCTGAGCCGCGAGGTGCGTCGCCGCATCGGCGAGTACAACCGGCCCGGATTCCATCCCAACGACTCCGACAACAGCGAACTCATCGAGAAGTGGCATGCCGAGCTGTTCGGTGAGAACGGGCAGCTGACCGGCCATCTGCACTAGGGGCGACGGTGGGGCAGGAAATCAAGACACGACGGATCAAGTTCCGCTATCCCGTCGGTTCACTGCGACGCCACTATGTGCAGGACGACCTCGCGATGAGTCACATGGTGTCGGTGCTCTCGGCGGCCTTCCCCGAGGGTGAAGCGTTCATGATCCGCTCGGTACGCGCCGTCGCCGACCAGATCGCCGATCCCGAACTCAAGAACCAGGTGGCCGGTTTCATCGGCCAGGAGTCCACGCACAGCCGCGAACACCGCGAGCTCAACGAACGCCTGCAGGAGATGGGGTATCCGACCGCGCTCATCGATCGAGCCACCCGTCGAGTATTGGAGGCGCGCACGCGCTATTCCTCGGCGAAGTACTGCCTTGCGATGACCGCGGCGCTGGAGCACTACACCGCGATCCTGGCCGAGACGCTGCTCTCCGATCAGCGGGCCCTGGACATGCTCGACGAGGGCGAGGTGCGTGCCCTGTTGTTGTGGCACGCCTTGGAGGAGTCCGAGCATCGTGCGGTGGCGTTCGATGTCTACCAGGCTGTCGGGGGAACCTATCGCATGCGGGTATTCGTCATGTGGTTCACCACATTTGGGTTCTCCACATTGGCCGTCTTGGCGTCCTTTATATCGCTGTTTCGGGACCGGGACTTCTACAACCCCAGGCTCTTCTTTCGCAGTGTCGCCCGGCTCTTCGGTTCCCCGTTCTTCTCGCGGGCGGTCTTTGGCCGGCTAGCTTCCTACAGCCGCAAGGATTTTCATCCCGACGAGGTCGACAACACCGAGCTCATCGCGAAGTGGAATGCGGTTCTGTTCGGCGAGCAGGGGCAGATCGCGGATCATGTGCACTGACCCTCAGCCGGTGAGGTAACGCGTGAGCATGCTCACCAACTCGTCCTCGAATGGCTGTAGGTCGATGGGTCGGGGGCCGGCCACCAGGCGGTGCACCAAGGACTCGATGGTGGCAACCACCATCCTTGCCGCCGTGGATGTTTCGATCACCCGGACCTCGGGGTGCGCGATCAGCAGCGCTTCGGCGGCGGCGACGACGGCATCCTCGGAGCGGTGCAGCATCGCCAGGAAATCGGGTGGGCGGGGTGCCTCTTCGAACAGCACCCGGTGCAGTCTTGGGTTGTCGCGATGGTTGTCGATCGCCGCTTTGACGAAGATCCGCAGGGTGTCTTCGATCGAATCGGGCAGTCCCATGCTGAGGCGCTGCTGGATGAGTGCGAACCCTTCTTCGGTGTGCGAGGTCATGAGCTCGACGAGGATGGAGTCCTTGTTGGGGAAGTACTGGTATAGCGACCCGATCGAGACATCGGCGCGTTCGGCGATCCGGTTGGTGGTCCCGGCGGCGTAGCCGAAGTCCGCGAAAACGTGAGCAGCCGCATCCAGGATGCGTCGGCGGGTGGCCTCCGCGCGGTCCTGTCGTGGCTGCTTACGCGGTTGTAGCCGGATGCTGGACATGGTGCCGGTGCCTTCCTCAAAAGCGAGTACCACTTAAGCGAGTAATTACTCATAATAGTGGTTGACCTGGCCATATGGAAGGGAACGCGGATGAAGACGGTCTATCTGGAAACCGAATTGCCCACCGACGCCGACCGGGTATGGGGAGCCGTGCAATACGCCGGGACCTTCCTGTACCTCTGCCGGGGGCTGTTCGGCATTCCCGCGTTGGTCGGGCGCACCGAGCCCATGCGGGTGGGCGAGCTCGGTACCGCATGGCTGTGGGGGCTGCATCTTATCCCGTTGTATCGGCACACCATTCACGTGGTCGAGATCGATGAGCAGAGCCGAACCGTGCGCACCAACGAGTGTGGCGGGGTCCTGCGTACCTGGAATCACACCCTGCACGTGGAGCCTGTCGCCGACGGTCGTAGCCGGTATAGCGACTCGATCGACATCGACGCGGGGGTGCTTACCGCCCTGGCCGCCAGGGGAGCGGCGGCGATATTTCGTTATCGACAGCGGCGTTGGCACAAGCTCGTAGCTAAGCAGCTGCTGCCGGAGGGTCCAGCATACATGCGCAGATAGCGTTGCGTCACTGTAGTTTTCAGTTACGCGGGTGCTGTGTCCCGCTGGTAGGCGTCGTGGAAATCCTACCGTGGGCGGCGACGGGGTGACCGTTGCGCTGTGCCCACTCGCGGATGGGCTCGCCTTCGGGTGACGCGGGCTCGCCTTCGGGTGACGACTCGTCTGAGGCTGCATCTCTCGGGCTCGCTCGATCCATACCGATAGTTCATTGCGAAGCCGATCGGCGTTCTCGGCCGACAGGTCGATGCGGTAGCTGACTCCATCGAGCCCGAACTCCACGGTTTCGTCCGCGCGCGCTATACCGTCGAAATCATCGATGAGAGTGACGGTTACAAGCTTCGCCATGTTCAAGAGCCTCTTCTTCGTTCACGCTCGGTGGCAGGCCCGAGCATGACGTCGGCCTGCCACCGAGCAGATCTGGTCTGGACTAGTGGCGTCTAGGCCAGGTCGTCCGAGTATTTGCGGGCATAGATCGCATAGACAACGGCGTCCTCGGCCTCTTCGATCGCCGAGAGTGCGACATCGATCGCGTACGAGGCGTCGGACTCGGCGAGGTCGGCTTCCTGGGCGGCGAGCTTGGCGTCGAGCTTGGCTTCTTTGGCGCTGAAGTCGCTCTTGACCTTTGACACATGGCTGTTCCAGCTGTCCTTCAGGTCCGACCACGCTGAACTGGCTTTGTCCTGTGCCGCGTCCACCTTGGCGTCGATGTTTTCCTGGTGGGCCTTGGCCTTGGCCTTGGCGGCATCGACGTCCTTCTGAAGATCGGTCTTGGCCTTGTCCTGTGCGGCCTCCAGGTGTTCCTGCCCCTGCTTGGCGCGGTCGACGAGGCCGTTGAAGCGGTTCTTCAATGTCATGTTTCTTCCTTGGTTGGTAGCGGATTTGGTGAAGTGTTGGAGAGTTAGACCCAGACTGGATCGGAAGAGCCCTGCGGGCCGACCACGGGGTAGCCGCCGAGACCTTCCCAGTGGCCGGGCGTTTTCGAGTATGTGATGCCCGGTTCGAGACGTACGTGGCGCCCGAACGCCGAGCTCAACTCCAGTCCTTCGGGCAGAATCGGCTGGTGCTCAGGCTTTTTGAGTGACTCGGCAACATATTCTGGGTTGAACACGCCCAGCTCGGAGTACCACATGGAAAACCGTGACAGCGATGTTCGTACGTGGTAGCTACCACCGTGCTTGGCCCGAAGTATCAGTGCCGCAAGAACTCCCGCACTGGTTAGGTATCCGGCCAGGTAGTCGTTGAGGATCACGGTCGGCGGCAGCAGCGGCTTCTCGGGTGAGCCTTCCAGTGTCGTGTAACCAGTGACGCAGTTGGCGTCCATGTCGAAACCACCGCGATCGATCCACGGGCCCTCCCAGCCGAAGCCTCGGACAGAGGTGTAGATGATGCCGGGCCTGGCTTCTGCGACCGACTCCGGCGTGAACCCGAAGTTCGCGATCTTGCGGCCGCGGTAGTTCTCGATGAAGACGTCGGCGCCCTTGATCAACTGCATGGCCTGATCCCGGTACTTCTGTTGGTTTAGGTCCGACCAGGTAGACCGTGCGCCCAGATGGCAATCCTCGACCAAAGCCTCGTATTCCACTGAGGGGTTGGATAAGTCGAGAACTTGGGCACCCTGCTCGGCAAGCACGCGCCCGACTACCGGACCAGCGATGACGTGCGTCATAGCGGCGGCCTTGATGCCCGACAACGGGCGGCTGGGGTTGGTCAGCGCGGGCAACTCGGGATCGGAGTCACCGATTTTGACGATTTCGATCATGGGAGTCTGGGCGAGGTACTGCCCTTGTGGATGTGCGTACCACTCCTCGGGAGTGCGACACATCGCGCCGATCATGCCTTGGGCACCGGCTGCATCCTCGAGATCCTGAGCGTTCCATCGACCGATCGCCTGGCCCACCGACTTCGCGTCGAATCCGGATTTCAGGAGGCCCAGCCACTGCAGGAGCGCCTTAGGGTAGACCGCGGTTGGCAGATACCACCGACCGTCCTTGGTCGGATAGATGCTGAAGCCGAACGGATTCGCCGTCGCGGCAGCCGGGAGCATCGCATACCCGCCGACCGTCGGCGTGAAGTTGTAGGTGGGGTTGATATGTGCCACCGCGCGACGCAAGTCGACCGCGAGATCCTGCTCCGGGCCGCCGCGCAGGCGATAGAGGATCTGGGTCGCCACTGCCGGCGCCATCATCCCCATGGCCATGATCGCGCCCAACCTATGGTTGCTAGGCAGGATCGGATCTTGACCGGTGAAGAGTACTTCTCCGCCAGTGTCGGCGATGTCCAGCTGCAGGTGTCCGAGCAGCTTGGTGAAATCCGCCAAGATATCCGGTGCCGAGGTCAGATCGCGAAGGATGGGTACAGAGGTCATTACTTACACACGCTCCTCATAGTTGTCGAAAGTCCGTATCGATAGATCGAATGGTTGAGTGCGCTAGTTTTCGAAACGGCTTTCGATGAAGTCCCTGAGCTGGCCGGTACGGCGCTTGAGTTGAAAGGCATCGATTACCTGTGCGATGCCGATCGCGATTAGCCAGATCCCGGAGACCAGGGCGAGCGTGGCGATGGAGTCGGCGGGATAGACGATCAGCACGATGCCGCCGAGAGCGAGCACCACGCCGAGGAGCACGGACCAGCCACTGCCCGGAGCCCGCGTCGCGAATCCGGCGACCACACGACCGATACCGGTGATGATCCAGCCAGCTCCGATCCAAACTGCCAGCAGAAGGACAGATTCCAGTTGATCTCGCAGGCAGATCACGCCGAGGACGATCGACAGGATGCCGGTGATGACGCTGATAAATCGCGTCCAGCCACGCAGGTGCGGCGCGAACGCGAGAACGATCTCTACGAGGCCGCTGAGCAGCAGGTAGATCCCAAAAAAGACACCCAGGACGAGGAGAGTTTGCCCTGGCCACGCCAGGACGATGGCGCCGGTGGCAATTGCGACAATTCCAAGCCCTAGGACGTAGAGCCAGGCGTTCTTTGCGAAGCGCTTGATCGGCGAATCTTCTGGCTCTACCGCGGTACCGGTATCGGTCATTATTTACCCCTTCTCGTATGTCCTGAACTCAAATACCCCGGGAATTGGGGGAGGCTGGTTCTCTATCAGCGTGGAACTGGCACGACAGCACTGCGATTGAAAAGCGACTATCCGGTGAACAGCAGATGGATGGAGAGCGTGGCCAGTACCCCCCTATGTGGTCCTGCTAACCCAACAAGTTCGTGTAGCTAACCGTCTCGGGTGCTGAAACTATCATGGGCGGTCGCCACTTTCTTGTGCACAATATTCCCAATTCAGCAACACTGTATTTCCGAAACTGAAAGAGTTGAACGCGGTGGACTGCGGCCGGCATGGCTAACCTCGCATATCATTATCTGGTGAACCATGGTCGCCCAGATATCCACGACCTACGGTGCTTTGTAGCGGTCGCCGAGAGATTAAGCTTCACCCAGGCTGCGAAGGCACTCTGTGTTTCCTTGCCTCCATTGAGCAGAAGAATTCGCGACATGGAAAACGCTTTGAAGGTGCGCTTGTTTATTCGCGATACTCGTCGCGTCGAGCTCACCGGAGATGGCGTGCGGCTGGTTCCCATCGCGCGGCACATTCTTTCGCTCTTCGATGAATTGCCCAGGATTGCCGCCGAACGCCCGATGGGGAATTTCGCGCGTTCGGTTCTCTATGGCGTTCCTCCGCTACTTCACCCCGACGTTCGCAAGAGGTTAATTGACCTAGAGGTTCGTGCCGCCGGCACCGCACTCACCTCAATGCACCTGTTGAGCAGCGAGATCATCACCGGAGTTCGGCGTGGAGAGCTGGCCTTCGGGTTGATCAGGCCACCCCTGGGCGCGCCCGGCCTCCTCGGTGAGGCGATCCATGAAGAAGAAATGGGCGCGGTGCTTTGCAAGGCAAGATTTGGAATCGATCGGCCGATTTCCGTAGGGGAGCTTTCTCGGATGTCCTACGTAAGGCCGGAGGGTGACTTG
Organism: Mycobacteroides saopaulense; assembly: GCF_001456355.1. Taxonomy (NCBI): domain Bacteria; kingdom Bacillati; phylum Actinomycetota; class Actinomycetes; order Mycobacteriales; family Mycobacteriaceae; genus Mycobacteroides; species Mycobacteroides saopaulense. The sequence continues at coordinate 3,129,657 of NZ_CP010271.1, read as the reverse complement.
GCTGCGGAGTTCGGTCGCCAGACTGAGCTGCAACTGGATGTCGCGGGAGTACTGGAGCCCGTACGGGCCAGCTTTGACACCGCCTCGCACTCCACCAACGATGAGGGCGCTTTCACAATTGTGCCATTGTCTGCTTTCAACAGTATCGATGCCTACAGACCGTTCAATAAGGTGTGCCGGTCGATTGTCGGCATGGATGCCACGCTTGTCACTATTCTAGTGTAGCGCAGCGATCTGCCGGATAGCGATCCGGATTTGTATGACATCGTTTTGGCAGCACGCTCGGCACTGGCTCCAGTTTCTGCATAGTGCAGTTAATTGGAAAACCAAGCCTTGCTTTACGAGGTGGTTTGTCTGCTGATTAAGATTGCAGACTTATAGGTGCGGGGCGGTGGTGGTGTGCCGACAGGTTCTCCAAGTCGGTCCGACAACTGGCGAGCGGATGCTGCTCCGCGTCTCGATTGACGAACCTATAGTCACACCGTGGAGTCCAGCACAGTCATACCGCGCAGTCAAGATAATTTGGGTATTACTGTTACCAAATCGGACACAAAGAAGCACGGTCGGCGACATACCGTCGACGACCTGCTGGATGCTGCGCTGCCCACGGTCGCCGAGCTGGGGTTCCGGGCGGTGACGATGAGCCAGATTGCCAAAGGTTCGGGTACTACCAAGCAGACGCTGTACGCCCATTTTGGCACCAAGGACGCATTGTTGGCTCAGCTGTTCGACCGTGAGTACCGACGAGTCTGGGCGGCGGTGGAGGCTGCGGTGGAGGGCACGCCGTACACCCCAGATGATGCCACCGCATTCATTCGCAAGCGGATCGTTCCCATTTACGAATATGTTGCCGAGCATCCGCACATCCTGCGATTGCTCTTGGATCCCAACAGGCCCAACAGTGATCAGGGCGGGCAGTCGATCGTCAAAGAGACGATCCGTATCGGGCTTCTCGAGATGGCATCGAAGACACCTGCGCTGGATGAGAAGGCGGGGATTGTCGCGATGACGAGTGTCTCGATGGTGGCCGCCGCGGTATCGGCCAACATGAAGGCGGTGCTGGATACCGGGGCAGACTCGGCCATGGCGGCCGAGCTGACCTCGGTATTCGTCGGAGCGGGCGTCGGCGCGGCGCACGCGCTCATCAGCAGTTGGGGAAAGTAGGTCCCGGCCAGGCCCACGTTGTGGCCGGTGCGGCCGGTCTACTCGGGAAACCGAACGCCGGTCAGCTCTTCAGATGCGTCCCATAGGCGCCGAGCGTCGGCCTCGTTCTTGGCGCGCTTGGGGACGCGGGCCAGTGCCGCTGTATCTCCGGTCAGTTCGAGAAAACCGCTTGGGCCGTAGTAGGTTCCGCCCTGTGCGCCGGTGCTGGTTGCCGCGAACAGGGCTGGCAGGATGCCTTGGTCGACGTTCTGCCACATCCAGTTGAACCCCATGCTGAGTCGCATTGCGTGATAGGCAAATGTCGATTCCCCGTTGTGCGTCGGACCGGTTATCTGCAGATTGGTCCGGGTGGCACCGGGATGTGCTGCGTTACTGAGGATTCCCCAGCGGCCCTCACTGCTGCGTCTGTCCAGTTCGCGGGCGAACATCAGATTGGCGAGTTTGGATGTGCCGTAGGCGCGATTGGTGTTGTATCGATGTTCGCTCTGCAGGTCATCGAAGTCGAGGCGTCCAAATTGATTGGTGCCACTGCTCATGGTTACCACTCGTGAAGTGCCCGCAGAGCGTAAGAGCGGCAAGAGGTGTCCGGTGAGTGCGAAATGTCCGAGATGATTGCTGCCGAACTGCAATTCGAATCCGTCGTCGGTGACGTCGCGGCTTGGGGGCGTCATGATGCCGGCGTTGTTGATCAAGATGTCGACGGGTCGCGCTTCGTCATTGAGCTGATCGCCCAGCGCGGCGATGCTCGCCAGCGAGGATAGGTCGAGGTGGCGCATACTCACTGTTGCCGAAGGATTTTCGTCCTTGATCTCGGCGATGGCGCGCTGTCCTTTTTCTGGGTTGCGGACGGCCAGGATGACCTCGGCTCCTGCTTGGGCAAGTGCCTTGGTGAGGCCCAACCCCAGGCCGCTGTTGGCTCCAGTGACGACGGCGAGTTTTCCGGTGAGGTCGGGAACGATGACATTCCCTTGCGGTGTGCGTGGCATGTGATTCTCCTTGAGTAGTGGTCCCGAGGGCCTGCGGCCAACATAACGGACCACTGGGCTTTAAAACAAGAGCCCGTCGGTCTGTTATCGTTGTGAGGTGTCTAACAGTGACTGCGGGTTCAAGCGCGCACGCAGGCCGGAGCAGGTCGAGGAGCGTAAGCGCGCGATTCTCGAAGTGGCGGCACAGATGCTCGCCGAGGCGCCGGTGGTCGACATCAGCCTGCGTGAGTTGAGCACGCGAGTCGGGCTGTCCAAGTCGAACGTGTTGCGCTACTTCGAGACGCGTGAGGCGATCTTCCTGGAGATCCTGGAACGCGAACAGGAAGCAATGCTCGGCGAGGTCGCCGAACAATTCGAACAGCTGAAGGCGGCCGGGGTCGTTGATGTAACGCGGGTAGCCGACGTGGTGGCGACCTCGCTCATCGCACGACCGCTGCTGTGCGAATTGATGAGCGCGATGGCCTCAGTCCTCGAGCGCAATATCTCGGTGGAGTTCGCCCGGGGATTCAAGCGTCGCGCGTCGGAGAAGGCCGAACGGCTTGCCGAACTGGTCCGCGACGTGCTGCCGGAGCTGTCGGTACACGACGCGGCGCATTTCGCCGGCGTCGTCCACATCCTGGTGGCCGGCATGTGGCCTTACGCGCACCCCACGGACGCCGTCTGCACCGTGATGGGGGAGCTGGGACTACAGGCCCCAGCGGACCTGTTCGCGAGTTATCTGAAAGAGGGGCTCACTGTTCAGCTGCTGGGTCTGCACGCGCGCTCAGAGCAGGCCGTGCGCCCGAAGGTCTGACAGATATTTCCCAATCAGGGCCCGGTCGATCTGCGGTATGTCGTTGTGATCGCCGATCTCGTGATCCTGCACGGCTTTCCGGAAGACGTCGGTGGGTATCGCGGCTCCGCGGCGCGGATGTCCGGGCGCCCGGTAGGCGTCGAGGAGCGCAAGCACAGAGGCACGCCGCTGCTCGTCGGGCAAGCCGCGCAGCGCCGTCTCGAATCGTGAGAGCCATTCCTCATAGCCATCGATGATGTCGATCGCGTGGCCATCGTCGATGAGCCAGTCCACGAAGGTATCTACCGAGATGCCGTCATCGTGCGGGTTCATCACGTTGTACGACCGGAACCCCTCGGCAGTGGCCAGGCCCAGCGTGGTGATGGCCTCGGCGACGAAATCGACAGGGAGCCCTTCATAGTGGGCGCGCGGCCGGGAGCCGTTGCCGTCGCCCTGATAAAAGCTTCGTGGCGCGATCCCGGTGAGGACCAGGCTCAGCAGCATGCGGGTGAAGGCGTCGGTGACGTTGAGCTGGCCGCTGTAGCGCCGGTGGGTCAGGATCATGTCGGAGCGGAAGACGCTGGTAGGCAGACCGCACAGGTCATGTGCCTCCCGCAGCAGCACCTCGCCGGCCCACTTGCTGTTGGCGTATCCGTTGGCGTACCCGTCGTCGACAGTGCGCACGGCGCTCACCGCCCGAATATCGCCGTCCTCCTCGAAATCGGGCACGGTCATGGCGACAGCCATCGTCGACAGATAGGTCACCGGCTTCAACCGTGTGGTCAGCGCCAGGCGGATAACCTCGGCTGTGCCAAAGACATTGGGTCCGAACAGCTGGTTGTAGGGCAGCACGTGATTCACAAGTGCGGCCGGATGGACGATCTTGTCGACATCGTGAGTCAGCTGCTCCCACGTCGCGTCGTCAACGCCGAATCGTGGCTGCGCGATGTCGGCGGCGATCACCCGCAGATGCCGGCGCGCCAAGTTGCGGAACTCATCGAGTAGCGCCTGATCGGTTTCTCCGTATGCCGCCTCAAGGCGGGCCCGTGCGTCATCGTCGTCGTCCCCGCGAACCAGACATATCAGCCGTCCGTCGGTCGGCGCCAGCCGTTGCAGCCACTCCAAGCAGAGGAATCTTCCGAGGTAGCCGTTGGCGCCGGTGAGCAGGACCGTGTTGACCGCACCTGTGGGAATGTCCAGTTCCGAAGCGTTGCGGAGTGTTTCGGCGTCGATGAACTTATCCAGGGTGAGTTCTTCCGCGCTGATGTTGGGCGCGTCCGGTCCATGCACACTGGCCGCGGTGGCGGTGCTGCTCTCGCGTTCGTGCTCGATGTAGGCGGCGAGTTTTCGCAGATCTGCTGCGGGACCGGTGATCACACCGACGGGAACCTCCACATCGAACAGATCCCTAAGCAGATTGGAAAAGGTCAACGCGGACAGTGAGTCTCCACCGAGATCGATGAAGTGATGTTGCGGGCGGACCGCGTCAGCGGCCATGCCGAGAAGTGCCTGGGCGGCCTCGGTCACGGTTTCGATCACCGGGCGCAGCTGTGCCGTATCGCGAAGCTGTCGCAGCTCCTGTACGCGAGCCTCGGCAAGATCAACGTAGAGCTGTTCCAGCCGATCGCCGTAGTACTCGATCATTTTGGGACGTATCGGCTTACCGACGGCGGCAAGCATCCCGCTTTCGATGGTGAACGGCGTGGTCTCGATAATGTAGTCGGCCGGAAGTTCATACGAGTGCAAGTGGTTGGCACGTGCGGTCCGCTGCAGCGACTCCCGGATCGTGTTCTTCAATTCGATCGGGTCGGGATGAGCGCGCAACGCCTCCTCGGTGGGTACCACGACGGCGAGAAGATAGGCGCGTTCACTGTTGCCGTAGACGAAGATCTGGCGCACCGGTGGAGCGCCGACGTACACCGTCTCCAGGTTCGCGACCGCGACGAACTCGCCCTGGGCGAGCTTGATGACGTTGTTGCGCCTGTCCACGTACACGAGTTCGTCGGGTGCGATCTCCGCCATGACGTCCCCGGTTCGGTAGTAGCCGTCGGCGTCGAACACCTCGGCGGTGACGTCGGGGCGCTTGTAATACCCGGGCGTCGCGGTGGCGCTCTTGATCAGCAATTCGCCACGCGGATGGGGTTTGTCGGTGGTGTAGTAGCCCAGCTCGGGGACGTCGACGAGCTTGTAGTCGAGCACCGGTGGGCGGGAGATCTTGCCGTCCCGGAAGACGCCGCCCACCTCGGTCAAGCCGTAGAGGTCGAGCAGGTGAAAGTTCAGTGAGGATTCCAGAAAGGTCTTCATCTCGGGCGACAGTGGCGCCGTGGCGAGCATGCCGGCGATGACCCGCCCGCCCAGGACGTCTTCGCGCAGTTCGGTTTTGGCCAAACGGTCGGCTGTGTCGGCGTCAGCTCCCTCGGCCACGAGCGCGTCCACCCGGGTCTGGTAGTGCTGGAAAAGCATGTCGACCACCCTGGGGACCACGCCCATGTGGGTGGGGCGGGCCAATTGCCAGTCCTCGAAGAGCGTGGACAGATCGCTTTCCGGAACGAAATAGCAGGTGCCGCCGGGGATGAAGGCGGTCAGTAGTCCCACGCGGCCGGCGAGGTGGTTGAGCGGCAGGAAGTTGACGTTGATGATCGGGGTGTCCCGGTTGGGTGCCGCGCCAGAGGACCAGAAGCGGGTCACCGTCCACTCCGTGAACATGGCGCCTTTGGGAGCGCCCGTGCTACCGGAGGTGTACATGATCAGGGCGGTGCGTTGATCGTCTCCGTCGGTGTACAGCACCGGCTCGGGCAGCTCTCGCCCCTTCGCGATCACCTGAGCAAGTGGCTCGATGACCACTTCCATGCCGGCCGCGTCCAAGCGGGCTCTTGCGGCGGCCAGTTTTTCGCGATGATCATCGGTGTCGGGTCGGTAGTCGAAGACCACCACGCGCCGCAGATTCGACAGCCCCATCGCCGCCTCCACCGCGAGGTCGAGACAGTCGGCGCTTGCGGCGATCAACCGCGGGTCGGTCTCTTCCAGCATCGCCCGCAGTTGAGTTGCCGATGCGTTGTGCTGCAACGGAATCGATACTGAGCCGTTCATCAGGGTGGCCAGGTCGAGGGTGACGTAGTCGGGGCTGGAGAAGCCGATGGTCGCGACGAAGTCACCGGCACCGATGGCATCGGTGCCGTGCTGCCACTCGGCGAGAATGGCCGAAATATTCTCGAGTAGCCGCCCATAGGTGATGGTTTCGAAGGCGGGAAGCAAGCGGTCGACCGCACGGCCGGAGGCAGGATCGATGACGGTCTCACGGGACCGGAATCCCATCACCGGCCGGTCTGCGTATCCGGTCAACAAGGCATGCAGCACCTGGGATAGCCGCAGGCCGGGAACCAGCAGCGAGTCCATTACCTCCGGGTCGGGTAGGGCCTGCCGGAACTGGGGGTCGGACTCGAACAGTTCGGCGGCACGAGCCGCCGCACCAGCCGTCATCTGCGGCTCACTTTCTTCTAGCTCGGGGATAGCTGGTCTACCGGTCCGGCAGCGGGCGCTCGACGATAACGCTGCGGCCCAAGGGTTCCCGTTCGCGACGCTTGGCGGCCAGATACACCTGTGCCGTCTCGTCGGCAACGGTGGCCCAATCGAAGTCCGCGGTGAGCCGAGCCCGCGCCGCCACGGCCCGTTCTGCTGCGGCGGCAGGGTCATCGAGGGTGCGTTTGACGGCGTCGGCGATGCCCGCCACATCGCGTGGCGCGAAGGACAATCCGGTCTCGCCGTCGATGACGGCCTCGCCGAGACCGCCGACGGTGGACGTGATCAGGGGTGTGCCCGCGGCCGCGGCCTCCAGTGCCACGATGCCGAACGGCTCGTAGTGGCTGGGCAGCAGGATGGCGTCTGCATGATGTAACCAGTGCAGCAATTCCGAATGATCCAGGTTGCCCAGGAACTGGACTGACTTGACCACCTTGTACTTACGCGCCTGCTCCAGCAGCCAATCCTGTTGCGTACCATCGCCGGCTACCGCCAGCACCGTTCCGGGGTGGGCGCGGCGAATCTTGGGTAGTGCCGCAATCGCGTCGTGGATGCCCTTCTCGTATTCGAGACGTCCGACGAAAAGTAGTACCGGCGGGGAGCCGCCCGCCGGTAGGCGCGGAGCGAACACCCAACGGGTGACATCGATTCCGTTGCGGATGACGTGGATCTGCGGCAGCTCCGGCCCGAACAATTGGGCTACCTCGTCGAGCATCGATGCCGAGCAGGTGATCAGCGAGTCCGATTCGCGCGCCAGCCACCATTCCACCGAATGCACCTGCCGGCTGATGCGTCCCGACACCCAGCCGCTGTGCCGGCCGGCCTCGGTGGCGTGCAGAGTCGAGACCAGCGGCACGTCGAAATGCTCGGCGAGGGTGATCGCCGGATGCGCGACCAGCCAGTCGTGCGCATGGACCACGTCCGGGCGCCAATCGCCGAATCCCTTGAGACCCAAGGCCAAGCCCGCGCGGACCATCGCATGGCCCATGGCCAGCGTCCAGGCCATCATGTCGGTACCGAAGTCGAAATCATGCGGATCCTCGGCGGCCGCAACCACCCGGACGCCTTCGGAGATTTCGTCGGATGTCGGGTGACTTGCCGGGTCGGTGCCCGACGGGCGCCGGGTCAGCACCACCACATCGTGACCGGCCGCAGCCAGCTCGGTGGACAGGTGATGCACGTGTCGGCCCAACCCGCCGATGACCACCGGCGGGTACTCCCAGGAGACCATCAAGATTCTCATCGGGGCAGCCTCCGGGCATCGAGCGCGCCGAACAGGCCGTCCGCGCGGTTCCAACCTTCCGCCAACCGGCTCGCCGCGTCTTGACGTCCGCCGGCAAGTGCGGCGGCGATCTCACGGGTGGCGTGTGCGTGAAGGTGCGCGCGGTAGCGCGCGTAGTCGGCGGCCGAATCCTTGCTGACCATGAACGGCCAGTCGCTGGACACGGTCAGCAGAGCTTCTCGCAAGATCTGATCGGCCACCCGATTACGGGTGTGCGGCGCGGGCTGCTCATTGAGTGCCTTGTCGACCGCGGTGAGGGCCGTATCGACCACCTCGTTGTTCAGCTGCACCAGATCGGCGACCTTCTCGCCGTTCCATACGTGCCAGTCCTTGCCGGAACCCCATGAGCTGGCAGGCAAGTCGAACGGCTCTCCCACGTATCCCTGTTCGCGTGCCTGCTCCAGGGTGCCTACCTGGACACCGGCCTCGGGCAGTGCGCGAAGCACACGTTCGAGCCACGTCGGTCCTTCGTACCACCAGTGGCCGTACAGCTCGGTGTCGAAGGCGGCGATCACGTGCGCGGGACGCCCGATGCGGTCCGACTCGGCGATGAGGCGCTGGCGGACGGTGTCGACGAAGTCGCGCACATGGACGTCGATGGTGGCGTCGGCACGCTCCGGGTCGTACGGCGCCTTGGATTCCGAAGGCACGTTGCGCCCGGTGACGCGGGCGGGCTTGAGCCCGGTGTCGTGGTCGTAGGTGTGGAAGTCGCGGTACGCGGCATTGCCCGGATATCCGGACTTCGGCGACCACACGCGGTAACTCACTGTCAGGTCGCGGCCGAAGGCCACCACGTCGGAGTCGCCCACCGGGCGGCCCAGTGACGTATCACCTTGCAGGGAAGGACCGTCCACCATGAAGTGCTTGACCCCGGCGGCCGCATAGCCTTCCTCCATACCGGGCGCATAGGCGCACTCGGGGGCCCAGATGCCGGTTGGTGTATGCCCGAAACGCTGTGCGGCATCGGCCAATCCCTCACGCAGGGCGAAGTCGCGCAGCCGGTGATGCAGCAGAGGCTGGAAGGGATGGGCGAGCGGGCCACCCAGCAGTTCGATGGCCTTGGCGTCGATGAGGCTGCGCAGCGGGCCGCTGCCGCCGTGGCGCCAGTAGACGTCGAATTCGTTGAGTGCGTTCGTAGCGTTTCGGTGTTCGCGAACACCGAAGGCCCGCAGCATTTCCGGGCTCGATGCCGTACCCGGTTCGGCGTCGGTGCCGGCAATGGTGGCGGCCTCGAACGCGCGCAGCTGCCAGTTGGCCAACCAGCTGTGCAGCCCGGTCAGGCAGTGCGGATCGTCCAACTGGGCGGCCACCACCGGGGTGATACCGAGGGTGATCAGGTTTTCCCGGCCCTCGGCCGCCAGTGTCCGCAGCACCTTGAACAGTGGCAGGTACGCGGCCGACCAGGACTGGTACAGCCATTCCTCGCCGACCGGCCAGCGACCGTGGTTGGCAAGCCACGGCAGGTGCGTATGCAGCACCAGCGTGAAGAGCCCGGGAACCTTCTCCGTCACTGGATCACCGGTCTATCACCGCTATTGAAACCAGATCCAGACTCTGGTCAATGTCGCGTTCCCCCGCGTCGACGATTTCGAAGTCTTCGGTGGTCAGACCCGTGATGTCCGCGAGCAGTTCTTGCGGCCAGGGTGCGCCCGCGACGGCGCGCTCGATCTGTGCGTCGATGATCGAGCCGCCGTACTTGGCGTCGAGTTCGCGCAACCGCGGTCCGTGAAACACGCCGTTCATCGATTGCACCGAAAAACCGTTCTCCACAAGGAGCTCGGTGAGTTCAGCGCCGTTGAGCTCGCGGGTGTGGAACGGATTCAGCGGAGTGTCGCGCCCGGGGGAGAAGGTGATGCGATTCGGGGTGCTGATCAGCAGCGTGCCGCCGGGGCTGAGCACGCGGGCGCACTCGCGGATGAACTGGCCCTGATCCCACAGATGCTCGATCACCTGGAAATTCACCACCACGTCCACCGAACCGTCGGCAAGCGGCAGGTCGGCCAGGTTCCCGGCGCGCATGTCCACGCGTGGATAACGGGCCTTCACGTGCGCGATCGCCGATTCGTCGTAGTCCAGCCCGATGACGTGGCGGGCTACCTGCGCCAACATGTCGGCGCCATAGCCTTCACCGCTGCCCGCCTCCAGTACCCTGCGGCCCGCGCACAGCTCGCTGAGCCGCTCGTAGACGACTTCGTGGCGTCGGAACCAGTAGTTTTCCTCGGCGATGCCGGGCACGGTCCGCTCCCCGGTCAGCGCCAGGGTGGCGTCCGGGTCTTCGGCTGATGGGTCGCTTGCGCGAAGAGGATCAGCCGGGTGCGGGTCGGTCAGGTGCGAGTTCATCGTTTGGCAGGCTATCGGGTGAACGCCGTGTCTTAATACTGGTGGCCCAGATCACAGGCCGGAAACCAGGGGTGAACCGGCTATGGTGTACGGGCGAACCCCGTATGTTACCCGTGAGTAATAAGATCAGCCGGATTAGTCACGAAAATGTGACAGTGCGACCGGCTGGGCGTGGGCGCCGCGCGGAAGCACAGAGCAGATGGCCAGCACACCGCTGGCAGACAGCGAAGAGGAAGGACGATCGGAGACTCATGACGAATATCGCGGTCCTGATCAAGCAGGTCCCAGACACCTGGTCGGAGCGCAAGCTCACCGACGGTGACTTCACGCTCGACCGGGAAGCCGCCGACGCGGTACTCGACGAGATCAACGAGCGTGCCGTGGAGGAAGCGCTGCTCATCAAGGAGCGCGAGGGCGGCGACTCGGTGGTGACCGTTGTGTCGGCCGGTCCGGAGAAGGCCACCGAGGCCATCCGTAAGGCTCTGTCCATGGGCGCCGACAAGGCAGTTCACCTGCTCGACCCGGGCCTGCACGGGTCCGATGCCATCCAGACCGGTTGGGCACTGGCCCGCGCGTTGGGTCAGGTCGAGGGCGTCGAGCTGGTCATCGCCGGTAACGAGGCCACTGACGGTCGTTCGGGTGCCATCCCCGCGATCATCGCCGAGTACCTGGGTCTGCCGCAGCTGACCCACCTGCGCAAGCTCACCGTCGAAGGCGGCGTCGTCAAGGGCGAGCGCGAGACAGACGAGGGCGTGTTCGAGGTCGAGGCGACCCTGCCGGCCATCGTCAGCGTCACCGAGAAGATCAACGAGCCCCGCTTCCCCTCCTTCAAGGGCATCATGGCCGCGAAGAAGAAGGAAGTCGCCGTGCTGACCCTCGCCGAGATCGGCGTGGAGGCCGAAGAGGTGGGTGTCGCGAACGCCGGTTCCACCGTGCTGTCCTCCACTCCCAAGGCCGCCAAGACCGCGGGCGAGAAGATCACCGACGAGGGCGAGGGCGGCAGCAAGGTCGCCGAGTTCCTGGTTGCCCAAAAGATCATCTAAATCGACCCCCTTAATACCCAAACGAGAGAGTAACGAGAATCGATATGGCTGAAGTACTTGTGCTCGTTGAGCATTCAGAGGGTGCGCTGAAGAAGGTGAGCGCCGAGCTCATCACCGCCGCCCGCGTCCTGGGTGAGCCCTCGGCCGTCGTCGCCGGTCCAGCCGGCACCGCCGCGCCGTTGATCGACGGCCTCAAGGAGGCCGGCGCCGCCAAGATCTATGTCGCCGAGTCCGATGTCGTGGACAGCTACCTGGTGACCCCGAAGGTGGACATTCTGGCCAGCCTGGCCGAGACCGCCAGCCCCGCCGGCATCCTGATCGCCGCCACCACCGAGGGCAAGGAAGTTGCCGGACGTCTGGCGGCACGCCTGGGCTCGGGTCTGCTGACCGACGTGGTCGAAGTCCGTGAGGGCGGCAAGGGTCTGCACTCGATCTTCGGCGGCGCGTTCACCGTCGAGGCGCAGGCCAACGGCGATGCCCCGGTCTTCACCGTCCGTCCTGGTGCCGTCGAGGCCGCACCGGCCGCCGGTGCCGGCGAGCAGGTCACCATCGAGGTGCCCGCTCCCGCCGAGAACGCCACCAAGGTCACCTCGCGGCAACCGGTCGTCGGTGGCGACCGTCCTGAGCTCACCGAGGCCAGCATCGTCGTGTCCGGCGGTCGTGGTGTCGGTAGCGCCGATAAATTCAGCGTGGTCGAGGCTCTCGCCGATTCGCTCGGCGCCGCCGTCGGTGCCTCGCGTGCCGCCGTGGACTCGGGTTACTACCCAGGCCAGTTCCAGGTGGGCCAGACCGGCAAGACCGTGTCGCCCCAGCTGTACATCGCGCTGGGCATCTCCGGCGCCATCCAGCACCGCGCCGGCATGCAGACCTCGAAGACCATCGTCGCGGTCAACAAGGACGAGGAAGCCCCCATCTTCGAGATCGCCGACTTCGGCGTGGTGGGCGACCTGTTCAACGTCGCACCGCAGCTCACCGACGCCGTGAAGGCCCGCAAGGGCTAAACAACCCCATGGAGCCCTGGAGCCGCCACGCCGGCGACATCCAACCTCAGGGGGCGGCTGGCAGTATGCCACTGGACTATCCAGAGCCTCGACCATCGAGTCGAGTGCCCTGGATAGTCCTTTCGGCGTTTGTGGGGGCCCTCGTCGTGGGTCTGGTGGCGGCCGTCGTCATCGTCGGGTCCCAGCGCAGCGTCGCGGGCGTCGCGGTCATGGCACCGGGGGAGTCCCCGATGGCACCCGCGCAGGCGACGGTTCCCCCCGGCGCGACGGCGGGGGTCATCCCGCCGCCCAACGGGTCGAACGGATCGCTCGGCGGTCCCACATACGGGCCGGGCGAGAAGCTGGTACCCATCTCGATGCCCGCTTATGTGCCATTTGATTTCAACCTGCCCAGCGGGTGGGGGTGCATGCACACCGAGAACAAGCCGCTGGACAAGCGGGTCACATGCATGGACGAGGTCAACAAAAGCAGAGCGGCCGGCTGGATCGGGTCGAATCGGTGCGCCGACGGGTGCGGGCAGTCCACCCAGGACAAGGTGCGCGCGAAGCTGCCGGTCGATGCACAGTCCTGGAAGCCCGTTGACGCCGTCACGTTCTATGCACGGATGACAGGCACCCTGGGAAACGGCATGCGAGTGGTCCGAATCGCGATGACATGTGCGTTTGCTTCGACTTCTGGTGGAACCCGCGACACGCTGGCGGTGGTCATGTTGACCGGGCCGCCCGAAACCGAGGACACCTTGCAGAAGATCGCGAACGAACTGCGTTCACGGGTGCCGGCCTAGCGCCCGCTGCGCAGTTGGCGGCGAGAGGTAATGCCTCGCTTGGCGAACACCTTCCGTAGATGCCACTCGACGGTGTGCGCGCTGATGAACAGCTGCGCGGCGATTTCCTGGTTCGTCATGCCCTGGCCGGCCATCCGGGCGATCTGTGCCTCCTGGGCCGTCAATGTCTGTGCCGAGGCGGCCGCTGTGCCGGCAGCACGTTTCCGGACCTTGGCGCCCGTCGCCAGCAGCTCGCGCTGCGCCCGCTCCGCGAAAGCCTCGGTACCCATCTGCGAGAAACTCTCGTGCGCCGCTTGGAGTTCCGTGCGCGCGTCGGCTCGTCGATGGCAGCGGCGCAGCCACTCGCCGTAGATCAGGTGGGCGCGGGCCACATGCACGGAAATCCTTGTGGTACTGAGTCGTTCAATGGCCTCGCGATAGTGGGCTTCGGCGTCTTCGTCGACGGCGAGCAGCGCGCGCGAGCGTGCCACCATGCCCTGGGCCCAATCGGTCTGGCCGGCCAGCGTCCGCTCTTCCAGTTGGTCGAGTGCCTTGGCCGCGGCATCGTGCTCTCCGCAACGTGTGGCGGCTTCGATGAGTTCGGTGAGGCACCAGCTGTACAACCCGAGATCCTCGTGTTCACACGCCCTTCGTGCCGCGTGAAACGCGAGTGTGTAGCGGCCCAGGCCGTTGTTGAGCACGCCCGCGGCGTATCCCATGGCGCCGAGTAGTCTGCCTTCGCCCCTGGCCGCGCCGTCTCGCATGGCGGCATCGATGAGCGGTATGGCCTCGGGCTCGGTGCCCCGCCAGGCCGCCAGGACCAACGAGTGGTACCTGATCGGGGCGTGCCCTGTCGCGGCCGAAATGGCATCGGCTTCCTGGACCAGCTCGGCGGCCGCATCGAGCTCGCCGGCATGTACATGCGCACCTGCGCGGTAGACGAGCGCCGCCGGGAGCACCGACAGGGCGCCGGCATCTCGCGCGACTTGCACCGCGCGGGTGGCAAGGCGATGCCACATCTGGTCATCCCACACCTCGTGAATGGCCGATTCGAGCGCGATGGGGAACGCCTGCCACATCCAGCTGGTGTTGTTCGGACGGTCGGCCTCGCGGCGAATCAGGTCGAGGGCGTCGCGCAGCATCTGCGCGCTTGCCGCCGCGCCGTGGGTGATTCGCATCGCCAGACCGTCGAGTAAGAGGTCGGTCGGCCGCGGAGGTGAAGACCTAGCGGGCGCCAGGCGCGCGGGCTCGGCCACTTCGATGGCGCCCCCGCGCGGGCAAAGTCGTCCGCCGTACATGGCCGCCCCCACCGCATCCAGATAGGTCTCACGGGCCAGGTCGTCATCCAAATTCTCCAGGCCCTTGGCGGCCTCCAGCAGGCCGATCGCAGCCTCGGACACCGTGGCGGCGTCGTCGGTGCCCACGCGGCTCTGTGCGAAGGCGATTTTCGCGTGCAGCCGCACCGCCCGCGCTCGCGCCAATGGGTCCAGCGGAGCCATGTCCGCGACGGCAAGGAGGTCCCGCGCGGCGTCGAAGGCCGCGGCGTCGTGCTTCGCCTGGGCGGCCGCCAGTGCGCGCGAACCGCGCAGGGCCGGATCGGAGGTGAGCTCGGTCGCGCGCTGCAGAAAGGCGGCTGCTGCCAGGATGCCTCCGCGGGCCTGAGCGCGACCGGCCGACTGTTCGAGTTCGGCAGCGATCGACTCATTGGTGCCGGGCGCGGCGTGGGCGCGATGCCACGCCCGACGATCGGGATCGGTCGCCGGATCTGTCGCCTGCGCGAGGGCGCCGTGAATTCTTCTGCGTTCCAAAGGGTCTGCATTTCGGTAGATGGCCGAACGCACCAGCGGATGGCGAAAGCGGACACGTGTGCCCAACTCGATCAGACCCGCAGACTCGGCAGGCCCGAGGGCATTCAAGGAGATTCCGAGTCGCTCGGCCGCGCGCGCCAACAGTCCCGAATCGCCGAGCGGATCGGTTGCCGCCGTGAGGAGCACGGTCTGCGTCGGGGTGGGCAGCTGCCGCACCCGTCGTAGGAACGCACGTTCGATCTGGCCAGACAGCCTGGCGCCGTCGGGCCACCCGAACCCACCGGCAAGTTCCTCGGCCGTCAGGCCCCGGGGCAGCTCCAGCAGGGCCAACGGATTACCTTGTGTCTCAGCCACAATGCGGTCGCGAACTCGATCGTCGAGTAGTCCGGGAATCGCGGAATCCAGCAGGGCGCCGGCGTCCGCGGCCCGTAGCCCTCGCACCTGAAGTTCTGGTAGTCCCGAGAGTTCGTCGTCGGCGCCCTCGCGCACCGCGAACAGCATGGCGATCGGTTCACTGCCCAAACGCCGTGTGACGAACGCGAGCGTCTGCAACGAGACCCGATCGAGCCATTGGGCGTCGTCGATCACGCACAGCACGGGCTGCTGCTCGGACGCCGCCGCCAGCAGGCTCAGTACCGCGAGCCCGATGAGGAAGCGATCGGGTACCGGACCGCTGCTGACGCCGAACGCGATGTCGAGTGCTTCGCGCTGAGGGCCGGGCAAGGCGTCGAGGTGCTTCGACAGCGCGCCGCAGAAATGCTGCAAACCGGCGAACGCGAGCTCCATCTCGGACTCGACACCCGCGGTGCGGGCGATGCGAAATCCTTGCGCATGGTCGATGGCATGTCCGAGAAGGGCTGTCTTTCCGATCCCGGCCTCGCCCCGCAGGACGATTACCTGGCTGGGGCCGGACCGCGCGTCCGCAACGAGGCGCTGCAGCGATGCGCACTCGCGCGCTCGACCGCACAAACGCGATCCCTGATAACTGTTGACCACGTGCTCCGCCGAATCAGATGAATACCGTGGGAGTTTACCGAGCGCTCCACCGGTGCCCACGACTACGTGCTTTCCAGGGTTCGAACCCCGCGCTGAGCTGCGAGCGTTGCGGTGAGACCAGAAAGGTATGAGCGCAATGAAAATCACAGTTGTTGGGGCCACCGGCCAAATCGGTTCACGGGTGGTGTCGTTGCTCACCGCAGACGGCCATGAGGTGGTGGCGGCATCGCTGTCCTCGGGCGCGAACGTCGTGACCGGCGAGGGATTGGTCGACGCGTTGGCAGGGTCGAATGTGGTAATCGATGTTGTCAATTCTCCGTCGTTCGACGACGGCCCGGTGATGGACTTCTTCACAGCCTCGGCACGCAATCTCGTTGACGCGGCGAACCAGACCGGCGTGGGCCACTACGTCGCACTCTCCATCGTCGGCGCGGACGGTCTGCCGGACAGCGGCTACATGCGGGCGAAAGTGGCGCAGGAGAACATCATTACCGAATCTGGATTGCCCTACACCATTGTGCGGGCCACCCAGTTCCAGGAATTCGCGGAGGCGATCACCGACACGCTGGTCGTCGGCGACGAGATCCGGGTGCCCGACGCCAGGATTCAGCTGATCGCCGTCGACGATGTGTCCGCACAGGTGGCACAGGCCGCGGAGGCAGAGCCCCGCAACGGGATCATCAATATCGGTGGGCCAGAAAAGCTTTCGTTCGCAGACATGGCGCGGGCGGTACTCGACGCGCGCGGCGATGACAAGCCGGTGGTGGTGGACTCCGGTGCTACCTACTTCGGTACGCCCGTGGATGACTTCAGTCTGGTCACCGGTGAGGACGGTGTGTTGACGCAGACCCGGTTCGCCGATTGGCCGGCTCGCCGGTGATCGCGAATGACCCGATGAGCGCACTGACGGTGCTGCAGACCGTGACACCGCCGGTGATCCCGTCCGACGCCCACGTGATGACGGTGCAGATCGAGTGGCCTGCCGGTAGTTCGGGGACTCCACCACATCGTCATCCGGGCGGTCCGGCGTTCGGCTACGTGGTGGAGGGGGAGATGCTCTTCGAGTTGGAGGGCCAAGCGCCGCGCGTGGTCAAGGCCGGTGAGGCGTTCTGGGAGCCCGGCGGCGATGTCATCCACTACTCGGATGCCAACAACCGCACCGATACCGCGTTGCGCTTCGTGGTCACCATGATGTGCAAACCCGGCGCGCCGATGTTGGTGCTGGTCGACGAGGAGGAACTTCGACAGCGGGCCGATCAGAGGGTGTCCGCGTAGCGTCTGTTCGCTCCGCGTTTGCCTTTCGGATCCACTTCCGCAAGCACGCATTTGGCGTACTGAACGCCGCAATTAACGGATCGTGCATGGACACGACACGCTTCCGATGCCGTTCCGCTGCATAACTCGGCGAATCTCGCAGTCATGAGCACCGCATCAGTTCTCATCGCCGCAGATCAATCCATGCTAGACGTCGCGGGCACAAACGGGGACGCTCCATTGGGTCCTCGGTACACCCTGCTGCTCTCGAACGATCCCGCCGATATCGATGCCGTGCAACGGCTTCGATACGACGTGTTCAGCAGTGAGCCCGGGTTTCAGCTCGCGAGCACTCCGGCAGCGTTCGAAGGGCGCGATGCCGACCGTTTCGACGAGCACTGCGATCACCTGCTGGTGCGCGAGGACACCTCGGGTGACGTGGTGGGCTGCTACCGGATGCTGCCGCCGCCCGGCGCCATAGCCGCCGGAGGGCTGTACAGCGCAACGGAATTCGACATCAGTGGGCTCGATTCACTGCGCCCCCAGCTGGTGGAGATGGGACGCGCCGTGGTGCGGAGCGATCACCGCAACGGAGCGGTGGTGCTGCTGATGTGGGCCGGAATCTTGGCCTACCTGGACCGCTGCGACTACACCTACGTCACCGGCTGTGTGTCGGTTCCCATGCAGGACAGCCCCGAGCAAGCGCCGGGCAGCCAGGTACGCGCCGTGCGCGACTTCGTCATGAAGCGTCATGCCGCGGCGCCGGAGTACACGGTGCGCCCCTACAACCCGGTAGTTGTCGACGGCATGGGCCTCGATGACATCGAACCGCCGGCCAAGGTGCAGGTGCCGGCACTGATGCGGGGATACCTGAGGCTCGGCGCCAAGGTTCTCGGGGAGCCGGCGCACGACCCCGACTTCGGTGTGGCCGACTTCATGGCGCTGCTCAACAAGGACGAGGCCGACGTGCGGTACTTGAAGCGGCTGAGGTCCGTTGGGGCGGCATCGGAAATCGGTTCGGCAGCGGCAGCCGGCCAGGAATAGCGATGGCACCCGAATACGCTCACGCCTGGCTGCCGAAGGCAACCTGTGACGACAGCTGCATGCGGGCCAATCCCATCGACGAGCCCGGGCGACTGATGCGCACCGTTCGGACCGCGACGCGTATCGCCATGGCGATCACGTTGTTGACCCTGGCACCCTTGCTGGGGATACCGCTGCCCGGACGGGTGCGCTGGCAGCGTGGCTACTGCCGGTTGATGCTGCGCTGCCTCGGCGTGCGCATCAGCGTCTCCGGCGGTCCGATTCGCGATATCCGGGGTTCCCTGGTGGTCGCCGGGCACGTGTCCTGGGTCGACGTCTTCGCGATCGGAGCGGTGCTCCCGGGCTCGTTCGTCGCCCGGGCTGACCTGATCGACTGGCCAGGACTGGGCGTCATCGCGCGGATGATGCGGGTCATCCCGATCGAACGGGGGAACCTGCGCACACTGCCCCGGGTGGTCGACACTGTCGCGTCCCGGTTGGAGGCCGGCCAGACGGTGGTGGCATTCCCGGAGGGCACCACGTGGTGCGGTCGTGCGTACGGGTCATTCCGCCCGGCGATGTTCCAGGCAGCCATCGACGCGCAGCGCCCGGTGCAGCCGCTGCGGCTGACGTATCAGCACCTCAACGGCGAGCTCTCGACCGTTCCGGCCTATGTCGGCGAGGACACCCTGATGGCGTCCATCCGACGACTCACGGCAACGCGGATGACCGTGGCACATATCCAGGTGGCCGGGCTGCAATTGCCCGGTGAGAGCCGCCGTGATCTGGCCAGCCGCTGTGAGGCCGCCGTCCGAGCGGGCGACCGAACCCCGCACATCCACAGCCACCCGGAGCGCCCGGAGCCGATCGCAGCCTGACGCGATTGGACGAGCCCACCTGGGTGGGACCTATCCTGGATGCGTTATGTCTGCTGCTCGAACCCCAGCTGAAGGTGTGGTCTACCTGGACCACGCCGCAACCACCCCGATGCGCCCGGCCGCCATCGAGGCGATGGCCGCCACCATGGCGCAGACCGGGAACGCCGCCTCGTTGCACGGTGCGGGCCGTGACGCCCGCCGGCGGGTGGAGGAATCGCGTGAGTCAATCGCCGCGGCCCTGGGCGCCCGGCCCTCCGAGGTGATCTTCACCGCCGGTGGCACCGAGAGTGACAACCTCGCCGTCAAGGGCATCTACTGGGCGCGCCGCGACACCGATCCGCGACGCAGACGAATCATCGCCAGTGCCGTCGAGCACCATGCGGTGCTGGATGCCGTGCAGTGGCTCTCCGACCACGAGGGCGCCGAGATCACCTGGTTGCCCGTCGACGAGGCCGGCACCGTGACGCCCGGGGCGCTGCGCGCGGCCCTTGCCGAGCACGACGACGTCGCACTTATCACGGTGATGTGGGCCAACAACGAGGTCGGCACCATCAACCCGATCTGTGAACTGGCCTCCATCGCTTCCGAATTCGATATCCCCATGCACAGCGATGCCATCGGCGCGGTGGGTCAGCTGGATGTCGATTTCGCGCTCAGCGGGCTGTCGGCGATGAGCGTGGCCGCGCACAAGTTCGGCGGCCCCATGGGCGTCGGCGCGCTGCTACTTCGAAGGGAAACCGCTTGTGTCCCCTTGTTACACGGCGGTGGACACGAACGCGATATCCGTTCTGGCACTCCTGACACCGCGGCCATCGTGGCAATGTCGACGGCACTCGTGGAGGCCGTCGCGGAACGGTGTGAGGGTGCTGTGGCGTTGGCGGCCCTGCGCGATGCGCTGATCGATCATGTGCTGGCGCAGATCGAGGGTTCCACGCTCAACGGTGCGCCCGGATGCGGCAGATTGCCAGGAAACGCTCATTTCACGTTTGCCGGTTGCGAGGGCGACTCCCTGCTGATGTTGTTGGACGCCAATGGCATCGAGTGTTCTACCGGCTCCGCCTGCACCGCGGGCGTCGCGCGGCCCTCACATGTGCTCATCGAAATGGGGATCGATCCCGAAGTCGCGCGTGGATCCTTGCGATTCACCTTCGGCCACACCTCGGTGCCCTCGGACGTAGACCGTGCGGTCGAAGCGTTGCATGCCGCCGTTCCCCGTGCGCGGGCCGCTGCGCTCGCCAGCGCGGGAGGCCGGTCATGAAGGTGCTCGCCGCCATGAGCGGGGGAGTGGACTCCTCGGTGGCGGCCGCGCGCATGGTGGACGCCGGACACGATGTGGTGGGCGTGCACCTGGCATTGTCGGCCGCACCGGGAACCCTGCGCACGGGATCTCGCGGATGCTGTTCGAAGGAGGACGCCGCCGATGCGCGCCGTGTCGCCGACATGCTCGGAATACCTTTCTATGTATGGGATTTCGCGGATCGATTCAAAGAAGAGGTCATCGACGACTTCGTCGAGGCATATGCGGAGGGGCGCACCCCGAATCCGTGCGTGAAGTGCAACGAGAAGATCAAGTTCGCGGCGCTGGCGGACAGGGCCGTCGCCCTGGGTTTCGATGCGGTGGCCACCGGTCACTACGCACGGCTGCACGACGGCAGGCTGCGGCGTGCGGTCGATGAGGACAAGGACCAGTCCTATGTGCTGGGGGTGCTCACGCCGGAACAGTTGAGCCGTGCGCTGTTCCCGGTCGGTGACAGCCCCAAGCCCGATATCCGGGCGGAGGCCGAGCAGCGCGGACTGCTGGTCGCGAACAAGCCCGACAGCCATGACATCTGCTTCATTCCTTCCGGGGACACGCAGGCCTTCCTCGGCGCGCGCATCGGAGTGCGCAGAGGAAATGTGGTGGATGCCGACGGCAGTGTGCTGGCAACCCACGCCGGGGTGCACGAGTTCACCATCGGCCAGCGCAAGGGCCTCGGGCTGGTCGGACCCGCCGCGGACGGCCGACCCCGATACGTCACGTCGATCGATGCCGAGACCGCCACCGTAAAGGTGGGAACCGTTGAGGATCTCGAGATTTGGGAGTTCGGGGGTGAGCCGGTGGTGTGGACCTCCGGTCGGGTCCCGGCCGAGCCCGTCGAATGCCAGGTTCAGGTACGCGCGCACGGATCGGTGGTCGACGCCATTGTCGAGCCCGCCGCCGACCGGATCCAGGTCCGTCTGCGTACCGCCCTGCGGGGAGTGGCCCCCGGGCAGACCGTGGTGCTGTACCGTCCCGATGCCGAGGGCGACGAGGTGCTCGGCAGCGCCATCATCACGCGCTGATTCACAGCGCGGGTACGAGCCGCGCCTGAACGTACCGCAGGGTTTCGTCGAGATGCTCCAGTGAGAGCGCGTTGTCCTGGCCTAGATGGATTTGAATCTGATACTCGGGTTGTCGGTCTCGCCCGAATATTGGAACTACTACGAATTCGGTTGTTGAGAGGGAACTTTCGAGCGTCGCGGTGACCGATTGCAGGCTCACGATGGTCATGAGTGTGGTGAGCTGTCGTGCGAGGAGGGGCGTCGAGTCGACCGATTCCAGCATGGCCGCCAACCGCTCGTGCAGCCCGGGATGATCGTCGTCGAATCGCCATGCCCCGTAGCCGCGGTCCCGAATGTCGGCGAGAACACGCACATGCCGGTCGATGTCCGCTCGGGTCAGTCGTGGCTCGACCTGGCGTAGCCACTGCTCGATGGCGGGTTGGTCGCGCCATGCCATGGCCACCAAGCCGAATGGGGGGTCGATGGGAAATCGCTGTCCCAAGTCGTGGGCGGTATCGCTTGGGTGCCCCACCGAGTCGAGCACCGCGAGATTCTTGGTGCCGATCTTCGACAGTGAGCATGCCGCACCCAGCTGCTCGTGCAGGTACAGCAGTGCGTCGCGGCCCTTGTCCAGCAGGGGGTGCTGTCGCCGCAGGCCATGGACCACCGGAAGTAGTCCGGCGCCGAGCGCATAGCGACGGTCCTCGCGTCGGTGCACCCAGCCGCGTTGCTCAAGGTCATGAAGGAGCAGTGAGCAGGTCGAGGTGGTGATCCCACAGGCTCGCGCCAACTCGGTCAACGTGCTTGCCGCCGGCGAATTGGCCAGTGCAGTAATGACATCGACGACCCTTTGAGTGGGCGGCGATTTCACCGTTGACACCGTGCGGCCTCCTCTCTACGATCCCTCCGATTATTTCGAACCCACTCTAAATATTAGGAGGATCATGATCAAGGTCGGCGTATGGGGGCCGGGTTCGATGGGTGTGGTCGCGCTGCGCGCGGTGATCGACCACCCGGACTTGGCTCTGACCGATGTGGTGGTGCACAGCGAGGCCAAGATCGGCCGGGACGCCGGAGAGCTGTGCGGAACGTACCCCGTGGGGGTCCTCGCGACCGCCGACGCTGAGACGCTCATCCAGGGCGACGCCGACGTGGTGGTCTACGCGGCGGCGGCCAATGTGCGTCCCCTCGAAGCCATCGCGGACATGGCCTCGCTCCTGCGTGCGGGCAAGAATGTGGTGTCGTGCTCGGTGGTGCCCCTGGTCTATCCCGAGGCCGTGGACGACGCGTTGACTCAGCCCCTTGCCGATGCCGCCGCAGCGGGCGGATCATCCTTTTTCACAACCGGTATCGATACGGGCTTCGCGAATGATGTGCTGCCGCTGGTGCTGTCGGGGGTCTCGCGCACCATCCGATCGGTCCGGGTGACCGAGATATTCAACTACGCCACGTATCCGGAGAAGGGTGCGGTCTACGAGATTCTCGGATTCGGCAAGCCTCCCGAGTTCGAGGCGTTCGCCGCCACGGAGGGCGTTTTCACGTTCGGGTGGGGACCTGTCGTGCATCAGATAGCCCACGGCCTGGGTTGTGAGATCGATCGGCTCGAGGAAGATGTCGAGCGCCTGGTCGTCGAAGAGTCCTTCGACACACCCACGGGCCGCATCGAGGCCGGAACCGTTGGCGCGATGCGCTCGACCCTCACCGGCCATGTCGACGGCGGGCGAACGATTGTCGTCGACCACGTCAGCCGTATGCACGACGACCTGGCGCCGCATTGGCCGCAGCCCCGGATATCGATGGCGCCAAGTGATTTCGGCTTTGGCGGCGCCAGCGGTCAGGGTGTCTATCGCGTCGAGATCAAGGGATCTCCGGATATTGTCTGCGAGCTTGAGCTGGCCGAAGACCACGATCATGACCTCGGTGCCCGTATCGCCGGGGCGGCGCACATGGTGAACGCGATTCCCGCCGTCTATGCCGCGAAGCCGGGACTGTTGTCGGTGTTGGATCTTCCCATCATCACCGGAGTAGGGCTGATGGACGTCGAACCAGGGCTCTCCCCGGACAGCCGTCTGGTGGGCGGCGCGAAGTGAGTAGCAATGGCGAGATCGTGCGTGAGTTCTGTGGTCTGTGGGCGGCGATGGATGTGGAACGCATGATCGCGTTTTTTACCGAAGACTCTGTCTACCACAATATTCCGATGGAACCGGCGGTGGGCCGGGAAGCTATCGCAACGCTCATCAGGGGATGGTCCGCCGCGATGGAGGGCATCGATTTCGAGATCCATCGCCAAGTCTGCGCGGGCAATGTCGTCATGAACGAGCGCACCGATACGCTGCGTGTCAACGGGGTGCGAGTCCCGTTGCCTGTCATGGGAATCTTCGAGATCGCCGATGGCAAGATCCACGCGTGGCGCGACTACTTCGACATGAACACGATGACGGCGGCGTTTCAGGCGGCCTCTGCCTGACGTGTCAGGAAGTGGACGGCAGGCCGGCCGCACGCATGGCGATCGCGACACGTTCGGCGACGTACTGGCGCCCGGGTGCGGTGGGGTGCATGGGAATTCCCTCATCGCCGGCGCCGGTGCCCGTCATCGACACATAGCGCTGGAAGTCGGCGGCGCACACGCTGTGGTCGCTGCTGGTAGCCGGGATTACCGGGGTGAACCCCGCCTTCGCGGATTCGGCCACGATCGTGTCGTTCAGTTGGCGCTGTAGGCCGTTGAGGAAGGTGATGGTCTCTTGGGTGTTGATGAGCCCGACCAGACAGCCCTTGGCGTCCGGGGGCAGGATCGGCAGGTAGCCGACGGTGAAGACGCGCGCGTTTGGTGCCGCCTGGCGGATCGCCGCGTACGCGCCGGTCAGTTTCGGGCCCACCGAGGACACGTTGGCGGCGAACTGTGCCTTCCTCTCCGGCGGGCAGCTCAATGCGAACAGACAGTCGGTGGCGATCTGCTCGAATCCGGCGTCGTTGCCGCCGATGGACACGATCGCGACCTTGGTGGCGGGGGACAGACCCGTGTTCTGCGGGCCCCGGGTAGACGGGGTGTAGACGTCGGTGGATAGTGCGCCCACACAGGAGTAGTCGGCGAAGGTCATTTGCGGGAACGAGGAGGCCACCAGATGCGCCACGTTGTCGGTCGCCTGGTTGCACGCGGTGCCGACGGGACCAGTGATTGCGGCGGCGTTGGAACCCGCGGCCATGAACGAATCGCCGATCGCGACCAGCTGGGCACCTGTGGCGGGCTCGGCCGAAGCGATCGACGGGCCGCTCACCGTCGCGGCCACCACAGTGGCCAGGCCGAGCACCGTTGAGAGCGTCCTGAGCGCGCGCATGTTTCCTCTCCTCCCCGCCGGCCGGAAGATGGCCCCGATCAATGGTACTGAACGACCTATCGCCGTTTGCCCACGTCAACGTTACGGAGAGGGGGAGCTGGTTCATGCGTCAGGCGATCGAAACCGCTGCCTTCGCCGTCTTGCGCTCGGCACGCCTGGCCTGGCGCTCCAGGTACTTGGCCTTGACCTCCTCGAAGTCGGAGGCGGTCTTCTTCAGGTCGGTGATGATGCGGTCGAGGTCCTCGCGGTACCACTCGCCGTCGCCGTTGATGTCGTCGCGCTCGAAGATGCGCCACTTGCGCAGCACCGGCTGTACCACCTCGGCCAGGTGCAACTGGGGGTCGTAGACGCCGCCGGTGGCGATGGTGACCGCGTTGCGGCGGAATCCGGGAATCGTGTAGCCGGGCATGGTGAAGTTGTCGAGCACCTTGTGGATCGACTTCACCGCCTGGTTGGGTGCGATCTCGAGACCGGCCGCGACCATGTTGCGGTAGAAGATCATGTGCAGGTTCTCGTCATTGGAGATGTGCTTGAGGAGTTCCTGGGCGATGGGCTCGGCGCAGGCGACTCCCGTGTTGCGGTGCGAGACGCGGGTGGCCAACTCCTGAAATGACACGTAGGCCACCGAGTCGAAGAGGCTGTCGGCGAACATCTGGTCGCCGCCTTGGCGGTTCTGGCCCGGGGAGAAGCCGCGGGTCATCTGCTCCACGCGCAACTTCTCCAGTTCGATCGGGTCGACCGAACGGGTGACGACGAGGTAGTCGCGGATGGCGATGCTGTGTCGTTGTTCTTCTGCCGTCCAGCGATTGACCCAGGTGCCCCACGGCCCGTCCATGGTGAAGTTCATTGCAATCTCGCGGTGATACGAGGGCAGATTGTCCTCGGTCAGCAGATTGGTGACCATGGCGATCTTGGCGACTTCGGAGAGCTTGCACTGCTCGGGATCCCAGTCCTGCCCGCCCAGGGCCTTGTAGTTCTTGCCCTCGGACCAGGGGATGTAGTCGTGCGGATTCCAGTCTTTGAAGACGCCGAGGTGGCGGTGGGTGTTCTCCTCGACCACGGGTTCGAGCTCGTGTAGGAGCTCAAGGTCGGTGAATTCCTTCTGCGGCATGAGTGAGGTCCTCGGTTCGGCTGGATATCTGTGTCTGAAAGTGACAGATACATTGGACCTAGCGACCCGCGGCTGCCTCAAGTGACCAAGGTCCTCGATCTGCGGTGGGAAAGTCCCTTCGCCGAGTGGCTCCGGAGAGGGGTTCGGGCGGGCGGCAGGTAGCCACGGCCTGTACGTTCAACGGCTATGGCTGCGCTCCTCGACCGGTTCTTCCGGATAACCGAACGGCAGTCGACGGTAGGGCGAGAAGTTCGCGGCGGGATCGTCACCTTCTTCGCGATGGCCTACATCGTGGTGCTCAATCCGCTGATCATCGGCGGCGAACCGGGTCGCAATCACAACGCCGACGTGCTGGGTCAAGTACTGCCGGTGGGGCAGGTAGCGGCGGTCACGGCGCTGGCCGCCGGAGTGATGTCGATCCTGTTCGGATTCATCGCCAATTACCCCTTCGCGCTTGCCGCGGGGTTGGGCATCAACAGTCTGCTTGCGGTCTCGTTCGCCTCTCAGATGAGCTGGCCCGAGGCCATGGGATTGGTCATCGTCGACGGTCTGGTCATTGTGGCGCTGGGTATTTCGGGTTTTCGGACGGCGGTGTTCCATGCCATTCCCGACGAGCTGAAGGCGGCGATAGCCGCGGGAATCGGGTGCTTCATCGCCTTCATCGGGTTCGTCGACGCGGGATTCGTACGACGGATCCCGGACGCTGCGAACACCACGGTGCCGGTGGGACTGGGCATCGACAACTCGGTGGCCACCGTTCCGACGCTGATCTTCGCCGCGGGTGTGCTGTTGATGGGAACCCTGGTGGTGCGCAAGGTTCGTGGTGGTCTGCTCATCGGCATCGTGGTCATGACCGTGGTGTCCATGATCGCCCAGGCGTTGACCGAGCGCGGCGCACAGCCCGCCGACACCAAGGGCTGGAATCTCACGGTGCCGGATTGGCCGTCATCCGCGGGCGGCCTGCCGGATCTCAGCCTGCTCGGACAGGTGGACGTGTTCGGTGCCTTCACCCGGGTGGGCGTCCTGTCGGCGACGGTGTTGGTGTTCGCGCTGGTGCTCTCGAATTTCTTCGACGCGATGGGCACCATGACCGGTTTGGGGAAAGAGGCCGGTCTGGCCGACGAGCGCGGCACGCTGCCCGGGATCGGGCGGGCGCTGACCGTCGAAGGCGTGGGCGCGGTCGTCGGCGGTGTCTCCTCCTCGTCTTCCAACACGGTGTTCGTCGAGTCCGCGTCAGGTATCGCCGAGGGCGCACGAACCGGACTGGCCAATGTGGTCACCGGGCTGCTGTTCTTGGCGGCCATGTTCTTCACACCGCTGTACTCGGTGGTGCCGCTGGAGGCGGCGGCACCGGCATTGGTGGTGGTGGGCGCCATGATGATCGGGCAGCTTCGCAGCATCGACCTCACGCGGTTCGACTACGCGCTGCCCTGCTTCCTGACAGTGGTGACCATGCCGTTCACGTATTCGATCGCCAACGGGATCGGTGTCGGGTTCATCAGCTGGGTGGTGCTCGCCGTTGTATCGGAGGAGCCCGGGGCTCGGCTTCGCCGCGTGCATCCGCTGCTATATGTGGTGGCGGGATTGTTCGTGGTCTACTTCGCCAAGGGACCCATCGAATCGCTCATCGCCTAACGTTCTGCATGTGAACATGTGGGCGAAGGGAACTGGTGTCGGCTCCTGGCCGGGCGAACAGGTGCGTGCCGCGACCGAGATCGTGGTGGCCGAGCTACCGCTGCCCCATGTCGTGGAGCTGCCCGCGCGCGGCGTGGGAGCCGATCTGATCGGCCGGGCCGCGGCGCTGCTGGTCGACATCGCCATGGATGTCTCACCCACCGGCTACCGCACTACCGCCCGCCCCGGTGCCGTGGTGCGACGGGCGCGCGGATTCCTGGATCAAGACGTGGACGCGTTGGAAGAGGAATGGGAGCGCGGCGGTCACCGAGGCGGGGAACGCGCCGTGAAGGTGCAGGGCCCCGGGCCGGTAACGCTTGCCGCACAACTGGAACTTCCGAACGGCCATCGTGCGATCACCGATCCGGGAGCGGTACGCGATCTGGCGGCGTCGCTGGCTGAGGGACTGGCGCAACATCAAGCCACGCTGTCTCGCCGGCTGGGCGTTCCCGTGGTGGTGCAGATCGATGAACCGTCTCTGTCCGCCGCGCTGGACGGCAGACTGTCGGGGACGAGCATGTTCTCGCCGGTGCATCCGGTCGACGTACCGACCGCGACCTCGCTGTTGGACCAGTGCGCGGATGCGGTGGGCGGTGAACTGCTGGTGCATTGTTGTGCTGCCGATCCTCCGTGGGAACTGTTGCGCGGAGCCAATATCCGCGGGATCGCGGTGGACGCGGCATACCTGACGGAGGCGCAGGCACTCGACGGGCTGGCCTCGGTGCTCGACACCGGGAAGACGGCGGTGCTCGGGGTGATTCCCTCCGTCGCGCCGTCGGTGCCGATATCGGTCGATGTGCTGGCAACCCGCACCGCAAGCCTGGCCGACAAGCTGGGCTTCGGGCGGGCCGTGCTGCGCGATCGCATCGGCATCAGTGCCGGATGCGGACTGGCCGGCACGGATCTGCAATGGGCGCGTACGGCAACGGAATTGACACGTAAGGTCAGCGACCTCATCGATGCCGACCCGGATGCGCTGTGATGGACGTCTACCAGGCCATTGCCACCCGCCGGGACGTGCGCGCCGAGTTCACCGGAGAGGTCGTCGACGACGCAACCTTGCTGAAGCTGCTGCAGGCCGCGCATCGTGCACCCAGCGTGGGAAACAGTCAGCCGTGGGACTTCGTGGTGGTGCGTGAGCCGCAAGCGCTGGAGGACTTCGCCGCGCACGTCGCCGTGCAACGTCGCCGATTCGCCGAAAGTCTTCCGGAAGAACGGCGAAACACCTTCGACCCCATCAAGATCGAGGGCATCCGCGAGAGCGGCACCGGGGTGGTGGTCACCTACGACCACGGTCGGGGCGGCCCGCACGTCCTCGGTCGGCACACCATTTCCGACGCGGGCCTGTTCTCCGCGGTGCTCGCCATCGAGAACCTGTGGCTGGCCGCGGTCACCGAAGGGATCGGCGTCGGCTGGGTATCTTTCTACGAGGAACAGTTCCTGGCCGAATTGATCGACGCGCCAACACATATCCGGCCGATCGCGTGGTTATGTGTCGGTCCGGTGCGTGAATTCGCTGAGCGGCCCGATCTGGAGCGGTTCGGCTGGCGCAGCGGACGCCTTCTAGAGGACGCCGTGCACTGGGGGCGCTACCGGGACGCTTAGCGTCCCTTGAAGTCTGGATCTCGTTTCTCGAAGACCGCCCCAATGGCTTCCTGCAGGTCCTCGGACGGCAGAAACGCGGCGTTCCAGGTCGAGACGTACTTGAGGCCGTCGGCGACGACACTCTCACGCTCGCGTGCCAAGACGTCCTTGACGCCCTGCACCACCAGCGGGGGATTGGCCGCGATCTCGGCGGCGGTGGCATGCGCGGCGGCCAGCGTGGCCTCGGCGGAGTCGAACACGTCGTTGACGAGTCCGATCTTCTCGGCCCGTGCGGCGTCGATGTCCTTGCCCGTGAACGCAAGCTCACGCAGGTGACCGTCACCGATGATCGGCGGAAGCCGGTGCAGCGAGCCAATATCGGCGACGATGGCGACCTTGGCCTCGCGCACGCTGAACTTGGCGTCGGCGCTCGCGTACCGGATATCGGCCGCGGCGATCAGGTCGACGCCGCCGCCGATGCACCAACCCTGCACCGCGGCGATTACCGGCTTACGGCAGTCGGCCACGGCGGTCACCGAAGCCTGCAGCCGCCGAATCTCATCGAGAAAGTCCGTGCGCGGCTTGGCCAGGGCCTTGTCGGCCATCAACGGCATGAAGGTGCCCGCCATGGCGGGCAGGTCCAGTCCGTAGCTGAAGTGCGAACCGGCGGCCGCGAGCACGACAGCCCGTACCTGCGGGTCGGCGTCGAGCTCGGCGAAGATCAGCGGCAGCTCCCGCCAGAAGTCGGGTCCCATCGCGTTGCCCTTGCCGGGCCCGATCAGGGTGACCTGGGCGATGTGCCCTGTGGTCTCGACGGTGAAGGCTTTCCAGTCGCCCGCCGATGAGCCGCTTGCGTGAAGAGAATCAGCCATGGCCGTGAGCCTACGGGTTCAGCCGGGCAGCAGGCCCTTGCGGTCCTCGCGGAGCTGTTTGATCACCGATGGCCACGACATCGCCCAGGACTGCACATCGTCGCCGGACTGACTGGTCATGAACCCGCGGATGATGCCGACGAGTACGGTGCGATCGCCGACATGGGTGTACACCGGCCCGCCGGAATCGCCTTTGGCGATCACCGGGCCGTTGAACCTGAACCAGCCGTTGCCAAGTCGCGTTATCGCGCCGCAGGCGTCGCCGGTGGTGAAGCCGGTGCGACACACGGGCATGCCGAGATCGGGGGTGACCGAGTCATCACGTTCGAGCCGTTGGCCGTTGGCCAGGATGTCGTTGACGGGCAATCCGTCGTCGATCGAGATGGCCTCGTAGTCGATGGTGTACTCGTTCTCGTACACCGGGCCCTCGGGGGGACGGTTGTCGTGTGCCAGGATCTTGTGCCCGACCGCGGCGCCGTCTCCGCTACGAACGATGCCGTCTCCGTCGAAGCAGTGTCCCGCCGTGATGCCCACGTGAAGTCCGGGATCGACATAGCCGAGGGTGCAGCTGAGCGAGCCCTGGTAGATGAGCATGCCCGGGTACACAAGCGGCGGGTCGGCATGTGTGGGTGCCGGATGCACGGCAGAAAGCGCGCACAGCACAGCGACGACGGTGCCTATCCATAAAAGCGGGCGCATGAGGGTTAGGGGACAACCATTCTCGCGGGCCCGGAAGGGCGGTCATCGGCGGGCGCGGGAGGCAGGACCATCGGCGGCGCCTGCGGGTTGACGGCAACGGGAGGTGGCGCCTGGGGATTGATCGCCACCGGGCTGGCTACCTCGGGACGTTGGGCAGCAGCGATATCTGCCCGGATCTGTTGTTGCACCGTCGGCCAGGATAACGCCACGGTGGATTCCCGGCGGGTCTGGTTGGCGGTGAAGCGCGCGCTGACGATTCCGACGATGGCGGCGTTGCCCGGTGAGGTGACGGTGTACACGGCGCTCCCGGAGTCTCCGTGGTCGGCGGGTAGGCCGTCCACCAGGAACCAGCCGTTGCCGAATCCGGCGATCGCGCCGCAGGCTTCGCCCGTCGTGATACCCACGCGGCACACGGCCAGGCCGTCCCGGGGCACAACGGCCGGATCCACCCCGAGTCGTAGTCCATTGGGCAGCACGTTGTTGATCGGCACGCCCTCGTCGAAGGCGATGCCCTCATAGTCGATTCGGTAATCGTCGCGTGAGAGCGGCCCCTCGGGCTTGATATTGGACTGGGCCACGGCCAGCTGTCCGATGCGGACGCCGTCGTTGGTGAACACAGGCCCGTTGCCGCCGCAGTGACCTGCAGTGACACCCACGCGCGCGACAGGGTCGACGAAACCGAGTGTGCAGCTCAACGATTCCTTGCCGGGTGGGCGCTGGATGATCTCCATGCCGGGGTAGATCAGCGGGTCCGCATGTGCCGCAATCGGGTTGACAAGGCCAAGACCGGCCAGCACGGCCAGGAACGCGATCGGCACCGCCAATCGCCTCCGGGGGCCGGGCAGTCGACCCTTAACGCCGACACTGGTCACGCCGTAGCTCTCTGTCTGCCACGTTCACCGTCAACAAAGCCCCGACCAGCATCAGGAGAGCACGCGGCACGACTCTCCGTGTCGCCACGAGCCTATGCGACTCAGGCCTCTTGTGGTGCAGGAAGTGCTGCTGTATCCGGTGAATCCCCAGGTGGCGGGGGAGCGTCGGGCGTTCTTTCCAGGTCTTCTCGCAGTTGATTGAGGATGGTCGACCAGGAAACCGCGGTGGTTTGAACCACGCCGGTCTCAACGCTCCGGGTGGTTCCACGCGCGATCCCGACGATGGCACCATGCCCGGGCGAGGTGATGGAGTACACGGCGCTGCCCGAGTCGCCGTGGTCGGCCGGCAGTCCGTCGATTTCGAACCAGCCGTTGTTGACGTTGGTGACGGTGCCACACGCCTCGCCGGTGGTGACACCGTTTCGGCAGACCGGCAGCCCGGTGTGCGGCTGGATCCCGCCGCCGCGTTCAAGCCGAATCCCGTTGGGGAGTATGTCGTTGATCGCCACGTCACTGCGGAATTTGATGGCCTCGTAGTCGATGACGTACTTGGTGCCGTCGATCCGGTCGCCATCGCGCAAATTGGAGCCGGCGATGACGAGGACGCCGATGACCTCGCCCGCCGAGTCGTACACCGGGCCATCGGTGTCCATAGCGCAATGGCCTGCGGTGAGACCGATCCGGGCGTCGGGATCGACAAACCCCAGCGTGCAGCTCTGCGTTCCCTGGATGATCTCCATCCCGGGAAACACCAGCGGGCCGTCGGCAAGGGCGGGAGGTGCGAGCGCGACCGCGGTGAGCACTGCCCCGCCGAGGGCGCCGCGCAATCTGCTAGCAACAGACAATTTGTGTCCCAGCCTGTCTCTGTGGGTGTTAGGCAAATCTTGAAACAGAGTGTAGGGATTATCGGCGGATCAGTCGCGCTGATCGAGCAGCTTGATCAGCCGTTTGGTCGCGATCAGCCGGTAGGAGGCATCGAGAAGCTCGGCGACCTCGCCCCAGTCCACGTCGGCGGTGCTGAAATCCAGCCCCAGCCAGCCATAGGGACCCATGTATGCCGGGTAGTAGAAGCGTTCGTCCTGCAGGAGTGCGGGGCGTTCGGAATCGTCCACCTTGACCAGCACCGAGTACGGGTACGCGATCATCTCGCCCTTGGCGTTTCCTTTGGCGTTGCCACCGAACATCGCAAAGATCTTGCCTGCCTTGAAGACGGGCCGACCCCAGGAGATCTGTTCGGCCGCCTCGGGCAGTGCGAGTGCCAGCTGGCGCAGTTCTGCCAGACCGGGATCTTCCTCGGTGAACATGATGGGATGCGTGCCCATGGGCCCATCGTAGGGTTCGGGGACTGTCGGGCGGGTGGGTTAGCCTGCCGATGTGGATCCTGACGTGCAGCGCCAGTGGCGTGAGCTTGCCGACGAGGTGCGTGGGCACCAATTCCGCTACTACGTCAAGGACGCCCCGGTCGTCTCCGATGGCGAGTTCGATCGCCTCCTGAAGGAGCTTGAGGCGCTGGAAGCACAGTATCCCGAGTTGCAGACCCCGGACTCACCCACGCAGCTGGTGGGTGGAGCGGGATTTGTCACCGAATTCGGATCGGTCGACCACCTGGAGCGAATGCTCAGTCTGGACAACGCATTCAGTTCCGAGGAGTTGACGGCCTGGGATGCCCGAGTACGCGGCGATATCGGGGAAGAACCGGAATACCTGTGCGAGCTGAAGATCGACGGGGTCGCGCTTTCGTTGGTGTACGAGAACGGTGTGCTGGTGCGCGGCGCGACGCGTGGAGACGGCCGCAGCGGCGAGGATGTCACCCTGAACGCCAAGACCATCGAGGATGTACCGGAAAGGCTTACGGCCTCAAGGGAATACCCGATACCCGCGCTCTTGGAGGTGCGTGGCGAGGTCTTCTTCCGGCTGGAGGATTTCGAGGTGTTGAATGCCTCGTTGGTGGAGGAGGGCAAGCCGCCGTTCGCCAATCCGCGCAACAGCGCCGCGGGCAGCCTGCGGCAGAAGAACCCTGCGATCACCGCCAGGCGGCGTCTGCGGATGATCTGCCACGGTCTTGGCCGCGCCGAGGGTTTCGCTCCGGAGAGCCTGCACGAGGCCTATTTGGCTTTGGGGCAGTGGGGTTTACCTGTCTCTACTCACACCACGAAGGTTCGCGGCGTGGCGAAGGTGCAGGAACGTGTCAACTACTGGGCCGAGCACCGGCACGATGTGGAGCACGAGATCGACGGGTTGGTCGTCAAGGTCGACGCCGTGGCCCTGCAGCGCCGCCTTGGCAGCACCTCGCGCGCGCCGCGCTGGGCGATCGCCTACAAGTACCCGCCTGAGGAGGCGACGACCGAGCTGCTCGACATCAGGGTGAGCGTGGGGCGCACCGGGCGGGTGACACCGTTTGCGTACATGACTCCGGTCAAGGTGGCCGGATCGACGGTGTCGCTGGCGACCCTGCACAACGCGTCCGAGGTCAAACGCAAGGGCGTGCTGATCGGTGACACTGTGGTCATCCGCAAGGCCGGTGACGTCATCCCCGAGGTGCTGGGCCCGGTCGCCGATCTGCGAAGCGGATCCGAGCGTGAATTCGTCATGCCCACAACATGTCCCGAATGCGGTACCACATTGGCGCACGAGAAGGAGGGCGATGCCGACATTCGCTGCCCCAACTCGCGCAGCTGCCCGGCGCAATTGCGCGAGCGGGTGTTCCATGTGGCGGGGCGCGGCGCCTTCGACATCGAGGCGCTCGGTTACGAGGCTGCCGTCGCTTTGCTCTCGGCAGGGGTGATCGAGGACGAAGGTGATTTGTTCAGCCTTACCGCCGATGACTTGCTGCGCACAGATCTGTTCAAGACCAAGAACGGGTCGTTGTCCGCCAACGGAAGCCGGCTGCTGGACAACTTGGACAAGGCGAAGCAGCAGCAACTGTGGCGGGTGTTGGTGGCACTGTCGATTCGGCACGTCGGCCCAACCGCCGCGCGGGCCTTGGCCACCGAGTTCGGCGAACTGGAGGCCATCGAGGCGGCCTCTGTCGAACAGCTGGCAGCCGTCGAAGGCGTGGGTTCCACGATCGCCGCGGCCGTGGTGGATTGGTTCACCGTGGATTGGCATCGCGCCATCGTCGACAAGTGGCGCGCCGCGGGGGTGCGGATGGCCGATGAGCGCGATGAGTCGATACCACGCAACCTGGAAGGGTTGTCCATCGTCGTAACGGGTTCGCTCCCTGGGTTTTCCCGCGATGAGGCCAAGGAAGCCATCATCGCCCGGGGTGGCAAGTCCGCGAGCTCGGTGTCGAAGAAGACGGCGTTCGTCGTCGTCGGTGACTCGCCGGGGTCCAAGTACGACAAGGCCGTAGAGCTGGGGTTGACCATCCTCGACGAGGACGGCTTCCGGGCGTTGCTCGCCGACGGGCCCCCCGCGTAGCTTCGCCGCAGAAAGAGTCCTAAGGCTTCGGCGGAACAGAAAGATCGAACACCCGTAGGTCGCCGTAATCCTTTGAGGAGAAGTGATTCTCGACCCACTTCTGGATGTCGTCGGCCACCCGCTTGGTATCGCTGTCGTGCTGGGGCTGTTCCTTCTGTTTGTCCTTGTCTTTGACGGACTCGGCGTAGAACTGGACGGTGCCGTCCTGTGTGTAGTCGATGAACTGCTGGAGCGTGATGGGATTGTCGCGTCCGGAGAATCCGCCGATGGCCATCACCGGGGCATTGGTTTCCAATTGAATGGGCGCGGCGGTGCGGGTATTGGTGGTCGCCACCGGCCACCGCGCGCCGGAATCCTTGATCAATGCGGCCAGCGACGGGTCGAGGGGTGCGGGCTCCCGGCCGCCGAACTTGTCGTCGTCGGGCATCGCAGGGCCCGAGGTGGACAGCCCGCCGACCTTGGGGGTGGTGACATTGGCAATGGTGAACGCGATCGACCCACCCAACGAAACGGCAAGCGCCAGTGTGGCAATGCCGATCCGTAGCCGTTGCGAACGCTGTAACCCGCCGAGTGCCAATACGACCGCCGCGGCGATCCCGCCCACGAGCAGCACCCACCGCAACCAGGGCAGCCAGGCCGGGTCGCGGCGAAGCAGCACCCATCCCATCGCGACAGCGGCCAGCGTGACGGCCGCCAATCCGTAGCGGCCGATGGGTTCGGATCGCTTCTGCCACAGCACGACAACGCCGGTCGCGAGGGTGCCCGCGATGCCCGGCGCCATCGCCGAGGTGTAATACGGGTGGAACTGCTGCTTCATGTACGCCAGGATCACGTACGTCGAGACCAGCCAGCCGCCCCACAGAATCAACGCCACCCCGCCGGGATTGGTGATCAGCGACCGGTATCGCGTCAACAGGCCCGAGGTGTCGGTGCGGCTGGTGATGGCGAGCCCAAGCACCAGTGCGACGAGCGCCGCCGGGATGAGCCACGCCACGTGGAAGGCCTGATCGTCCTCGAAGATCCGGAACAGTCCGGGCGTCCCGGAAAAACTTGGGCCCTCGAACTCCCGGGACATGCCTGAAGCCTTGCCCAGCAGTCGATCCAGCCCGTTGTATCCGATCGCCAATGTCCACTCGCTGTTGTCGGTCGAGTTGTCGACGTACGGCCGGCTGGCCGCCGGAGTCAATGCGACCGCGAGCATCCACCATCCCGAGGACACGATGAGGGCGACCGTCGCGGCCGCCAGGTGGGCCAGCTTGGCCTTCCATCCGAACTTGGCGGCCAGCACGTACACCAGCAGCAGGGCCGGAGCCACCAAGAGCGCTTCCAACGTTTTGCACAGGAAGGCGAAGCCGATACCGGCTCCGGCCAGGGCCATCCAGCCCGCCGCCTCGCGTGCCCGCTCGGTATCCAGTGCGCGAGTGAGGAAATATGCGGCGACCACCATGCCGAAGACCATGGGGGCGTCCGGATTTGAGTGGCGGAACATCACCGACACCACCGGGATCAACGCGAACACCGCGGCGGCGAGCAGGCCGGCTGCCGGCCCCGCGAGACGGCGAACGGCGGCGCGTATCAGCAGGGCGCTGGCGATGGCCAGTATCGCCTGGGGGATCAGCATGCTGGCGCTGGAGAAGCCAAAGATCCTGGCCGACAATCCCATCAACCACAGGCCGCCAGCGGGCTTGTCGACCGTCACGTAGTTCTGGGGATCGAAACTGCCGAAGAACCACGCCTTCCAGCTTTGACTGCCGGACTGCACCGCCGCCGCATAGAAGGCGTTGGACCAACCGTTCTGGCTGATGTTCCACAGATAGACGATCGCCATCATGGCGATGAGCGCGGCGAGAGCCAACTGTTCGCGACGCGGGTAGACCCAGCTCCTCAATTCAGGCACGCCGGCGAGTGTGCCTGGTCTACCCGGCAAATCGCTGTGCTGTTCCTGTGAGCAGCCCTATCGCACCAGGGTTGCGACGATGCCCGCCAGATAGCCCAGGCGCGCGACCTCGGAGGGCCGGAACTCCGGGCCTCCCGGACGGCCCAGCACGACGGCCGTGTCGCCCGAACCCAGTGGTGCGGCGGCCAACGTGGTGTCCATGTCCTTCCACAGCTGCGGCACCCACTCGGCGCCGGTGTCCAGAACCTGCGCACGCCCCAGTGGTAGCCAGGGGGCCGAGGTGGCCTGCGTTTCCGGGGCCCCGGCGCTGCCGGCCACCCGGATGAATCCGGAGCCGTCCTGGCGCACCACGGTGCACCAGTTCGCGCGCAGCACGTGGGGAGCCTCCTGCGCGAGCACCTCGAGGCGCGCCGGTGCCGCGGCGGCGGCCACTCTGTCGATGAGCTCCAGCTCGCGGTGTGCCTCCAGCAGGCCGGTGTGCGGGCGGATGGAATGCACATGCACCCCGTTCAACGCCTCCGCGGCGGTGATCAACGAGTCGGGCATGGAGCCGGGCGGCAGGTCGATGACCAGGTCGTCGATGGCGTACCCCGGACCGCGCTCGACGACGTCGAGGGACAAGATGTCCGCACCCACCGTGCCCAGCGCGACGGCGACCGATCCCAGACTTCCGGGTCGGTCGGCAAGTTGTAAGCGCAGCAGATAGGACGGCACGTCCAACACTGTGGCACAGGTCAGGTACGGCCGCCCTCTAGGCTATCTAGCCGTGAGCGCCATATCCCGTGACGAGGTCGCGCACCTGGCCAGATTGGCCCGGCTTGCGCTGACCGACGCTGAGCTGGATGGATACGCGGGGCAACTCGACGCGATCCTCGGCCACGTCAGCCAGATCAGTGCCGTTTCTACCGATGAGCTCGACGAGGTCGATGCGACCAGTTCTCCGCTCGATGCGGTCAATGTCACACGGCCCGATGTGATCGCCGACTGCCTCACACCGGACGAGGCGCTCGCCGCAGCCCCCCGGGTGGCCGAGGGGCGTTTTGCGGTTCCGCAGATTCTGGGAGAAGAAGAGTGAGCGACCTGATCAGGCAGGACGCCGCGTCGCTGGCCACATTGATCCATGCGGGCGAGGTGTCATCGGTCGAGGTGACGCGTGCGCATCTGGATCAGATCGCCAGCACCGACGAGACCTACCGCGCCTTCCTGCATGTGGCGGGGGAGCAGGCTCTGGCCGCGGCCAAGGACACCGACGACGTGATCGCCCGCGGCGATCAGCCCGCATCGGCGCTTGCCGGCGTTCCGCTCGCGCTCAAGGACGTCTTCACCACCCGGGACATGCCGACCACATGCGGATCGAAGATCCTCGAGAACTGGGTGCCCCCGTACGACGCGACCGTGACCGCACGACTGCGCGAGGCCGGGATCCCGATCTTGGGCAAGACCAACATGGACGAGTTCGCGATGGGTTCCTCCACCGAGAACTCCGCCTATGGGCCTACCCGCAACCCGTGGGACATCGAGCGGGTGCCGGGTGGCTCGGGCGGCGGTAGCGCGGCCGCGCTGGCAGCCTTCCAGGCGCCGCTGGCCATCGGCACCGACACCGGGGGCTCGATCCGTCAGCCCGCGGCGCTCACCGCGACGGTCGGCGTCAAGCCCACCTACGGAACGGTGTCGCGTTACGGCCTGGTAGCCTGCGCGTCGTCGCTGGATCAGGGCGGGCCTTGCGCGCGTACGGTTTTGGACACCGCGCTGCTGCACCAGGTGATCGCCGGACACGATCCGCGCGACTCCACCTCGGTCGACGAGCCGGTGCCCGATGTGGTGGCCGCCGCGCGTGCCGGAGCCTCCGGAGATCTCAAGGGTGTTCGTGTTGGTGTGGTTTCCCAACTGCGCGGCGACGGGTACCAGCCCGGCGTGATGGCGTCGTTCGACGCGGCCGTCGAACAGCTGACCGCGCTGGGTGCCGACGTGGTGGAGGTGTCCTGCCCCCACTTCGAGTACGCACTTCCGGCCTACTACCTGATCCTGCCGTCGGAGGTGTCCTCGAACCTGGCCCGGTTCGATGCCATGCGGTACGGCATGCGTGTCGGGGACGACGGAACGCACAGCGCCGAGGAAGTCATGGCTCTCACCCGAGCCGCGGGCTTTGGCCCAGAAGTCAAGCGGCGCATCATGATCGGGACCTACGCGCTTTCCGCCGGGTACTACGACGCGTACTACGGCCGGGCGCAGAAGGTTCGCACCCTGATCAAACGCGATCTGGAGCAGGCCTATGAGCAGGTGGACGTGCTGGTCACGCCCGCCACGCCCACGACCGCATTCCGGTTGGGGGAGAAGGTCGATGACCCGCTGGCCATGTACCAGTTCGACCTGTGCACGTTGCCGCTGAACCTGGCCGGTCACTGCGGAATGTCGGTGCCGTCGGGCCTTTCGGCCGATGACGGGCTTCCGGTGGGTCTGCAGATCATGGCGCCCGCGCTCGCCGACGATCGGTTGTACCGGGTGGGCGCGGCATACGAAGCGGCACGTGGAGCTCTGCCCGCGGCGGTCTAGTCGTCGGCGCTTTCGAGGTGATGGCGCGCGCTGGGCAGGGACACCGTGAACGTGGTTCCCGTGCCCGGCCCATCGCTGTGTGCCTGGATGTGCCCGCCGTGCGCCTCCACAAGCGCCTTGGCGATCGACAGTCCGATGCCTGCCCCGCCGTGTTGGCGATCGCGGGCGGCGTCGGCCCGGTAGAACCGGTCGAACAGCCGGTCCAGATGCTCCGCGGGCACGCCGTCGCCGGTATCGGAGACGGTGATCGCGATGTCGTCACCGGTTGTCGCCGCCGTCACATCGACCCGGCCGCCTGGGCCCGTATGGCGCAGTGCGTTATCGAGCAGATTGCTCAAAACCTGGGCGATACGCTCGGGATCGGCCCATAGGTCGGGCAATCCGTCGTCGGCGCGGGCCTGCAGGGTCACCTCCTTGCTCTGATAGCGCGGTGCGAACGCCGCGGCCGACGTGGTGATCAAGTCGGCCGCGGACACTCGCCTGGCGTCGATGGAGGTGGTGCGGCGCTCGGCGACAGATAACGCGTTCACGTCGACGCTGAACCGAGTCAGGCGACGGGTTTGATCCCGCAAGGTGGCGACCGTCTGCTGATCGAGTTGTTGGACACCATCTTCCACGGCCTCCATGTACGCCTCCAGCACCGCCACCGGGGTCCTGATCTCGTGAGCAAGGTCGGCCAGCATCTGCCTGCGCGCATCGTCCACCGCGCCGAGCCGCTGCGCCATCTTGTTGAATGCCGCTGCGACGTCATCGAATTCCCTGCCCAGATGCGGCGGTGGTACTCGTATGTCGTAGTGCCCGTCGGCAACAGCGGAGGCCGCCCGAGACAGCGCGGTGGCCGAACGATGCACCCGGCGGCTCAGGTACCAGCTCAAGGCGAGTGCCGCCAACGCCGACACCGCGACCGCGAACCCGATGGACATCGCGGTGGCATCGCGGAAGGCTCGCTCATAGGGGTGATCGTTCCCCGCGCCGGGCGCCACCTGCTGGTCCATGAGCCGACGGAACATGGGAGGCCCCACGATGGCGGCCACCACGCTGGTGGTGGCGATTCCGGCGAGGACAACCAGCGAGTTGGCCGCCAGCAGGCGCGGGCCGATGCCATATCGCGGGCGTGTCACGATCCAGACCCCATGCGATAGCCGATGCCCCGCACGGTCGTCACATACCGAGGCGAGGTCGGGTTGTCACCCAGCTTCTGGCGCAGGTGCCCGATATGCACATCGACGATGTTGTCGTTTCCCACCCAGCTGTCGCCCCACACCGCGTCGAGGAGTTGCTTTCTGCTGAGCACCATGCCCGGTCGTGACGACAGGGCGGAAAGCACATCGAATTCGGTGCGGGTCAACGTGACTGGGGTCTGGTCGACATGCACCTCACGGCTGTCCACATTGATGCGCAATGCGCCGAACACGCGGGGTGGGCTTAGTTCCAGGGCTGGGTCCTCCGAGGGGGCCGGCACCCGGCGGGGGCGTCGAAGCATTGCGCGAACGCGGGCGACGACCTCGCGTGGACTGAAGGGTTTGGTCACGTAGTCGTCGGCGCCGACGGAAAGCCCGACGATGGTGTCCACCTCGGTATCCCGTGCCGTCAGCATCACCACATAGGCATCCGAGAAGACCCGAAGCTGCCTGCAGACCTCGATGCCGTCCACACCCGGTAAGCCGATATCGAGAATCACCACATCGGGATCGACCTCGCGCGCCAGATCGAGTGCGCGGCGGCCGTCGTGTGCGAGGTGTACCTCGAACATTTCGCGTCGGAGGTAACTCGCCACCACTTCCGCCAGCGGCACTTCATCGTCGACGACCAACGCTCGATAGTCTGGGGCGGGGATCGGTGCGGCTTTGTCGGGAAGACCGTCCATCAGCCAATCGTGCCCGACTGTTCCGGCCGCGTCTAAGGTCGCGCCACACAGTCGGCGCTTCTTTATCGAAACTTCAGAATTCCGCCGGCCGGCCGATAGCGAATGGTCTCGCATGGTCCGGAGAAATTGCTGGTCACAGACCTGATGAGCCGCGCAGCGGCGACCCGATTTCTCCATTGAATCTTCAGCGCGCAACGGCCGAATACATGTCCGCCGCAATGAGCCTGGGTGGTGTCGCGGGAAGTGGTCCGGCGACACGGTCACCAAGGAGGGTCACCATGAGAAAGATCGCGCGTACCGCCATTGTCACGTCAGCCCTGACGGCTGCCAGCCTTGGTTTCGCGGGCATCGCCGCGGCGTCCACGTCGACCGGCGGCGGCAGTGCCTCGGACACGATCGGAAATCTTCAGCGACAGGGATACACGGTGCAGATCAACGGGAATGTGTCTGCGCCGCTGTCCGAATGTGTGGCCACCGATGTGCATTCGGCCTTGGCGACGTCGTCGTCGGGGACGGTCTATGTCGATGTCAGCTGTCACGACGTGGACAAC
This sequence comes from Mycobacteroides saopaulense, assembly GCF_001456355.1. Lineage (NCBI taxonomy): Bacteria > Bacillati > Actinomycetota > Actinomycetes > Mycobacteriales > Mycobacteriaceae > Mycobacteroides > Mycobacteroides saopaulense. The sequence goes on along the minus strand of NZ_CP010271.1, from coordinate 3,088,091 downwards.
TGATCGCGTGCCGGCTGCGATCGTGTTGACGAGATCGGGTGAGTTCGCGATCCGATACGGATTGGTCGTCGTGTTGGCGTGGATCGGGTTGGGCAAGTACCTGAAAATGGACTCGAAGGTGCTCATCGAGCACAGCCCCTTGATGCGGTGGATCTTTGACTATCTCAGTGCCACCGCCGTTTCTCGAGGGCTTGGCACCCTGGAAATCGTTGCGGCTCTGCTTATCGCTGTGTATCGGTGGTGTCCGCGCGCGTCGGCGATCGGAAGTGGCTTGGCGGTCCTGTTGTTCACCGGCACCCTGAGTTTCTTGGTCACCACCCCCGGTGTGGTCGCGGGTCATATCGCGGGCGTGCCCGTGCTTTCTGCAAGCCCTGGTCAGTTTCTGCTCAAAGACCTGGTGCTTTTCGGGGTTTCGGTGTGGACCTCGGCCACTTGTCGTGCAGATCCGTGTCGCCGGTTGACTAGCGCCGAGCCCGCGGCCCCGGCTAGGTTCGCTCCCATGGCATCGGCGCCCCTACGTGTAGCGACCAACAGCGGTGAGATCGAGGGATTTGTCCGTCGCGGTATGCGGCGTTTCCGTGGGATCCCGTATGCCGAACCGCCCGTGGGGCCGCTGCGCTTGCGTTCGCCCCAGCCGGTTCAGCCCTGGGCAGGTGTGCGGCGCTGCAAGCGATTTGGTGCGGTGCCATACCAGCCCAAGGTGTTCACGCCGCAGAAGCGGCGCAGCGAGGACTGCCTGACACTCAATGTGGTGACGCCCTCGGTATTGCCGGAGGGTCCGCTGCCGGTGATGTTCTACATCTACGGCGGCGGCTACTTTCTCGGCGCCAGCGCATCGCCGCCCTACGAGGGATCGATTCTGGCACGTCGCGGATGCGTCTACGTGTCGGCGAACTATCGCGTGGGTGCGTTGGGTGCTTTCGATCTGTCCTCGCTGTCCGACGGCGAACACGTCATCGAGAGCAATCTGTACCTGCGGGATCTCGTGTTGGCCCTGCAGTGGGTGCGCGAGAATATTCGCGCGTTCGGCGGCGACCCGGACAACGTCACCATCTTCGGCGAGAGCGCGGGTGCCAGTGGCGTAGAAACATTGATGGCGACCCCGGCGGCGGCAGGGTTGTTCCATCGCGCGATCATCCAGAGCACCGCGAGTGGCCTGGCCGCCGATGCCGATTCGATCGCCCACGATGCCCGGCGTTTCGCCGAACTCCTTGGCGCGACGGCCGATAACGCTGCCGCAACCGTCATGAATGCCTCGCCGCGACAGCTCCTGCGGGCGCAGCACAAGTTGATCGCGGAGGGCGGGTTTCCGTTCGGGCCTTCCGTCGATGGTGATTATCTGCCAAGGACTCCCGTCGAATCCATGGAACGCGGTGAAGCGCAAAGAGTTCCATTGATCATCGGCAGCAATGCCGATGAGGCCAGACTCTTTACCAAGGCGATCAAGGTGATGCCCCTGTCGGAAGCCGAGCAGTTGGAGATCCTTGTGCGCGGCGGCTCGGGCTATCGAGAACGGATTGTCGCGGCCTACCCGGGATATCCGTCGAAAGACGCACGGCTGCGGCTGGCGGGCGACATGTTCTTCACATCCTCGGTGTGGCGGATCGCGCGGGCGCATCAACAGGTCGCACCGGTGTACGTCTACCAATTCGATTACGCGCCCTGGCCTGTGCGCGCCGTCGGTTTGAAGGGATCACATGCCACCGAGCTGCTCGCGGTCTTCGGCAACTACCGGGGGCCTGCCGGCCCGATCTTGGCCGGCAGTCTGACCCATCGGGACGCGTCGCGAGTCGTCGACGAGGTGCAACAGCGGTGGGTGGCCTTCGCACGCAGCGGTGCTCCCAGCGACGATTGGCCGCCGTATCACGGTCCGGATTGGCCGGTGATGGTCTTCGACCGTGAGACGCGTGTCGAGCCGAACTTGGGCGCCGACCGCCGCGATATATGGGCCGGCTTCTTGCTGAGAGCGCCGGATCGCCGACCGCAGGCCTCGTAACGCATCGATTTGCCCAGTATCTGGTGATATTGGCTAAGTCAGGCGTTACGAAATCTCACAGGATTCGCTGAGTACGGTGGGTGGGTATGCAACGGCTGCGTATGTTCCTGGCGATAGTCGGTGCTGCCGGCGCCCTGACAGCGGTGTCGGTGGTGATGACCGAAGCGGGCCCGGAGGCGAGGTCTGTCGTGATGCAGCGGGCGATGTGTTCGGTGAAGACGGACCGTGCCTGTTTCCACTCCGATGACCCGCATCTGAGCTCGGCTCCCGATCCCAACAACGTGCCGCCCCCGGCAACGATGCCGGCGACCAAAACACGCCCGACAGTGGTGGTGCCGCGTAGGTGACTCGGTTCGGATCGAGACTTTGGTGCAAAACCGGCAGTATGGGGCCATGCGTATCGGAGTGCTTACCGGTGGAGGAGATTGCCCGGGGCTCAACGCCGTCATCCGCGCGGTGGTGCGAACCTGCGCCAATCGCTATGACTCGCAGGTAGTCGGATTTCAGGACGGATGGCGGGGACTGCTGGAGAACCGGCGCATCCAGCTGGCCAACGACGACCGCAATGATCGGCTGCTGACCAAGGGTGGCACGGTGCTCGGCACCGCGCGCACCAATCCGGACAAGCTGCGTGCCGGGCTGGACCAGATCAAACAGACCCTGGACGACAACGGGATCGATGTGCTCATCCCGATTGGTGGGGAGGGCACCCTCACGGCGGCCAGTTGGCTTGCCGACGAGAACGTGCCGGTGGTCGGGGTGCCCAAGACGATCGATAACGATATCGATTGCACCGATGTCACTTTCGGGTTCGATACCGCGCTGACCATCGCCACCGAGGCCATCGATCGGCTGCACAGCACGGCCGAATCGCACCAGCGCGTCATGCTGGTCGAGGTGATGGGCAGGCACGCGGGCTGGATCGCCCTGCATTCCGGGTTGGCGTCGGGTGCGCACATGACGCTGATCCCCGAGGTGCCGTACGACGTAGACGAGGTGTGCCGCCTGATCAAAGGCCGCTTCCAGCGCGGGGATTCGCATTTCATCTGCGTGGTGGCCGAGGGCGCGAAGCCAGCCGAGGGCTCAATGGAACTGCGAGACGGAGGAATTGACGAGTTCGGGCACCAGCGGTTCACCGGGGTAGCCCAGCAGTTGGGGGTGGAGATCGAGAAGCGCATCAACAAGGAGGTGCGCACCACGGTGCTGGGGCATGTGCAGCGCGGCGGCACGCCGACGCCGTTCGACAGGGTGCTCGCGACCCGGTTCGGGGTGAACGCGGCGGACGCCGCACACGCCGGCGAGTACGGGGTCATGGTGTCGCTGCGAGGGCAGGACATCGGCCGGGTGCCGCTGTCGGAGGCGACCCGCCATCTCAAGCTGGTCCCGAAGAATCGTTACGAGGACGCCGCCGCTTTCTTCGGTTAGATCGTGGCGAGCTCTCCTCGTCGAGCGCATACCTGGTGCAGGTGATTGGCCCGATCCACCTGCGTGCGGTATGCACTCGGCGTGGGGAGCTGGGTCAGATCCAGCGCTCGACGGCGGCCACCGTGTCGGTGGGCGTGGTGTTGAAGCAGATCTTCGCGTGCGGCGCGTGCGCGTGCACCACGTTGAGCACGATTTCGAAGAGTTCGAGGTTCGACGGCATGGCGCGTATGCCCGCGCCGATGACCACGCAATCCCACGGCCGCGCGTCGAGTGCCCGCTTCAGTTGCGCGGTGAGCTCGTCGGGCGCGAGGCTGATCAAGCACAGTTCGGCGGTGTAGCCCTCGGCGTTCAGGATGGCCGCCGATTGGTCCAGTCCTTCTTGGATGGCGTCGGCGGTCAGGCCTGTGCGGGCGAATTCGGGATTGTTGAAGTCGATCACGTAGGGATCGATGCCGATGACCACGACGCTGCCGCTCATGAGGGTGACCGTACCCGTGAACGAAGGGGGCGCGCAGCCGCGACCTGCGATTCCTGTGCGATAAGCGTCTGCTCGGCAGGCAAAGCCGACCTATTAGGATCGCAGCATGACAGAACTGCTGGACTACGACGACGTGCTGACCCGATACGAGCCGGTGCTCGGTATGGAGGTTCACGTCGAACTGTCCACGGCTACCAAGATGTTCTGCGGCTGCCCCACCACATTCGGCGCGGAGCCGAACACCCAGATTTGTCCCGTCTGTCTGGGCCTGCCGGGCTCGCTACCGGTGGTCAACGAGAAGGCCGTCGAATCGGCCATCCGCATCGGGCTGGCGCTCAACTGTGAGATCGCCCCGTGGGGCCGCTTCGCCCGCAAGAACTACTTCTACCCGGACCAGCCGAAGAACTACCAGATCTCTCAGTACGACGAGCCGATCGCGTTCAACGGTTATCTCGACGTTCCGCTGGACGACGGCACCACCTGGCGGGTGCAGATCGAGCGCGCCCACATGGAAGAGGACACCGGCAAGCTGACCCACATCGGCAGCGAGACCGGCCGCATCTCGGGCGCCACCGAGTCCCTGCTCGACTACAACCGCGCCGGCGTGCCCCTCGTGGAGATCGTCACCAAGCCCATCGAGGGCACCGGCGAGCGGGCTCCCGAGATCGCCCGCGCCTACGTGACCGCACTGCGGGACCTGTTGCGCGCCTTGGACGTTTCCGATGTACGAATGGACCACGGGTCGATGCGCTGCGACGCGAACGTCTCGCTGATGCCTACCGGTGCCGACGAGTTCGGTACCCGGACCGAGACCAAGAACGTCAACTCGCTCAAGAGCGTCGAGGTGGCGGTGCGCTACGAGATGCGGCGCCAGGCGGCTGTTCTGGATGCGGGCGAGGACGTCATCCAGGAGACGCGGCACTTCCTGGAGCAGGACGGCAGCACCAGCGCGGGACGCCGCAAGGAGACGGCCGAGGATTACCGGTACTTCCCGGAGCCCGACCTCGAGCCGGTAGCGCCCAGCACCGAACTGATCGAGCGGTTGCGCGGCACCCTGCCGGAGCTGCCCTGGCTGCGGCTGGGCCGCATTCAGCAGGAGTGGGGCATCTCCGACGAGGTGATGCGCGACCTGGTGAACAACGGCGCCGTCGAACTGGTGCAGGCCACCGTCGCCGAGGGGGCCAGCAGCGAGGACGCGCGCTCGTGGTGGGGCAACTACCTGGTGCAGCAAGCCAATACACGTGAGGTCGAACTGGCCGAGCTACCCATCACACCGTCGCAGGTGGCCGTCGTCGTCGCGCTGATCAAGGACGGCAAGCTGTCCAACAAGTTGGCGCGGCAGGTGGTCGACGGGGTTCTCGCCGGCGAGGGCGAACCCGAGCAGGTGATGAACGACCGCGGTCTGGTCGTGGTGCGCGACGACTCGGTGATCCAGGCCGCCGTCGACGAGGCGTTGGCCGCCAATCCCGATGTCGCCCAGAAGATCCGCGACGGCAAGGTCGCGGCTGCGGGCGCCATCGTCGGTGCGGTCATGAAGGCCACCAAGGGGCAGGCCGATGCGGCGCTGGTCAAGGACCTGGTGCTCAAGGCCTGCGGCCAGGGCTAGTCCAGGTCGTCGTTGGCGCGGGGGAATCCGCCGCCCTTCGGGAACAGCGGGAAGACCACGTCCTCGGTCGGGGTGGCGGTACCGAAGTCTTTGTTGATGGAACCGCCCCAGACGTTTCCGTCGGCCGAGAGCTTCAGCGCCCGTACGTGACCGTGCTGCTCCTTTTGCCGGAGCACCTCGGGATCCCCGGTGACCGCCCCCGTTTCGGGATTCTGGCGCACGACGACCGTCGTCTGGTTGAACACCAGGTTGACCATCACCGAGCTGTCCAATGCCGCACATCCGGCCACTCCGGGCTTGTCCGGCCAGGTCCAGACCGTCGAGATCTTGCCGTCCTTGGTGAGCTTTTGCAGCCGGTCGCCCGCGGGGGAGCGATCGGTGACATAGAGGGTGCCGTTGGCGGCATCGACGCACATGGCACCGCCGTCGCCGAGACCGCTCATCGCGGTCGTCGGAGCGGCCTGGTCGATGGTGGTCGGCTGCTCGATGCGGATCACCTTGCCGGCCAGAGAGTTCGGATCGTTGGCTGCCGCCGCATTGCCGCCGGTGCCGGTCTGAACCACCAGTGTGGTGGGGCTGATGAACGCCAGCGATCCCGGATTGCCGGTGGGGCCCTTGGGGATTCCGGTGAGGATGTCCTTAGGCACATCGCCGTCGGCGATGCGGATCACCCGGTTGTCGGTCGGGGTGCTGATGTAGGCGTACATCAGCCGGTCCTGCTGGTAGGAAGGGGAGAGGATGATGTCGGACAGGCCGCCGTCGCCGGAAGGATCGACGGGGATGGTCGTCTTGACCTTCGGCTCGGCGCTCGTGGCGATCTCCTTGACCGCGCCGGTGGCGCGCTCGGCGACCAGGGCGGTCTTGCCGTCGCTGCCCATGATGAGTCCGCTGGTGGCCTCCAGGCATCCCTGCATGACGCCGTCGGCAGGGCACTGCTTGGGAAACGGCTTACCCGGTAACGGCGGCGGCGGGGTGGTCGTGGTCTGCGCAACCCCACGCTGCGGAACCTCGGTGAACGGCTGATCTTGCGTGGGGTCGAACCGTACACAACCGGAGAGCAGTGTCACCGTCCCCGCCAGCGCCGCCACCGAACCGACAAACAGTCTTTTCCCCGATGGCTCATTGGTCGGTCCCGTTACGGGATTTGGCCGGATGTCGCCGACTCTGCGGCTCCGGGAGCGAATGAGCATGACCGCAAGATTACGGACCTTACGGCGTTGCTCGCCACATTCGGGCCTCCAATGGACTTACTCTTGGGCCGTGACCGGTCATTCAGACGATCCACAGGTGTGGCGTAAGCCGCCTGAACTGGTCGACCCTGAAGACGATGTGCCGTCGGCCACCTATGGCGGCGATTTCGAGACCACGGCAATCCCGCATTACCAGGCGGAGAAGCTGACGAGCTCCCACGACGTGAAAGAGGTTGGACCGTTGTACGATCCAGCGCCGCTGCCCTATGCCGAACCTGCCACCACGCAAATATCCTCCGAGGCGGTGCAGGCCCGACATGCCGCGCCGTGGGGGACGCAGGACCCGACGGGCGACCGTCGCGGCACTCAAGATCTCGGACTGTTGTTGCTGCGTGTCGGCGTCGGCGCGGTGCTGATCGCCCACGGACTGCGCAAGGTTTTCGGCTGGTGGGGCGGGACCGGACTGGGCGGTTTCGAGACAACTCTGGGAGAGCGCGGCTTCAAGTACGCCGACATCCTTACTTATGTGGGCGTCACGGCGGAGCTGGGCGCCGGGGTGCTGCTGGTTCTGGGCCTGCTCACGCCGCTGGCGGGTGCGGCCGCACTGGCCTTCATGGTCAACGTACTGCTGTCCGACATGGTGTCCGACAAGGCGAATCGTTACGCGATCTTCTGGCCGGACGGTCATGAGTTCGAGCTGCTGATGATCGTCGCGATCATCGCGGTGATCCTCGTCGGTCCTGGTCGTTACGGGTTTGACGCCGGGCGCGGCTGGGCCCGCAGGCCATTTGTGGGCTCCTTCGCGGCGCTGTTGCTGGGCCTGGGCGCGGCAGCGGCCATCTGGGTCTTCCTCAACGGAACAAATCCGCTGGCCTAATCGGCAACTACGCCGAATCCGGTGCCAAACCGGTTTTTGATGACGAATTCCGCTCTTGCTGGGCGAAATCTCGACGGAAAACGTATTCTGCTCCCAGTCCGCCGAGCAGGGAGATGCGTATGAGTTCAGACACCCCCGTCGAGAGCAAGGGGCTCAAGGGCGGCGCGATGGGGCTGCTTTCCAGCGTCGTCGTTGGGCTCGCCTCTACGGCACCGGCCTACAGCCTGGCTGCCACCCTGGGATTGATCGTCGCCAGTGGCGGTGCCCTGCTCGCCGGGGTCAAGGCGCCGGCCATCGTGCTGATCTCGTTCATCCCGATTTATCTGATCGCGGTGGCCTATCAGGAGCTGAACAAGGCCGAGCCGGACTGCGGCACCACCTTTACCTGGGCCTCGCGCACCTTCGGGCCGATTGTCGGATGGCTCGGTGGTTGGGGGATCATCGCCGCCGACGTCATCGTGATGGCGAACCTGGCCCAGATCGCGGGCGCCTATTCGTTCACGTTTGTCGGTGATCTGGGGTGGACCGCGGCAGCAAGCCTGGCCGACAGCACCCTGTGGTCGACGGTGGCCGGCGTTCTGTGGATCGTGATCATGACGTACGTCTGTTATCGCGGTATCGAAGTCTCGGTGCGTCTGCAGTACGCGCTCTTACTGGTCGAGATGGTTGTTCTGGTCGCCGTGTCAATCATCGCGCTGATCAAGGTCTACACCCACAACGCCGAGGCCTATTCGTTGCTGCCTTCGCTGTCCTGGTTCTGGCCCGGGGGTTTGGATTTCGGCACCGTCATCGCACCCGCCGTGCTGACCACGATCTTCATTTACTGGGGTTGGGATACCGCGGTGGCTTGTAACGAGGAGTCCGATGACCCGGGACGCACGCCGGGGCGCGCGGCAGTGCTGTCCACATTCTTGCTGCTGGCCACCTATGCGCTGGTCAGTGTGGCTGCGGTGGCGTTCGCGGGAGTCGGCACCGAGGGGATAGGCCTGGGCAATCAGGAAAACGCCGCCGACGTGTTCGCAGCCATTGGTCCCGAGCTGTTCGGCGACAGCTTCCTTGGGCATGTGGGGATGCTGCTGCTGTCCGCGTCTATTCTGACGTCGGCCTCGGCCTGCACCCAGACCACGATCCTGCCCACCGCCCGCACCACCTTGTCGATGGGTGTCTACAAGGCGCTGCCGGACTCGTTCGCATCGATCCATCGCACGTATCTGACGCCCACTACTTCCACCGTGGCGATGGGTGCGGTCTCGATTACCTGCTACGTGCTCTTTACGATCATCAGCACCAACCTGCTGACAGCACTCATCGGATCGGTCGGACTGATGATTGCCTTCTACTACGGGCTCACCGGATTCGCGTGTGTGTGGTTTTACCGTCGGACACTCACGCAGAGTGCGCGCAATTTCATGATGCGTGGTGCGATCCCGTTGCTCGGTGGAATCGCGCTGACGGTCATCTTCGCTTACGGGCTGATTCAGTACGCCAAGCCCAGCTGGCTCATCGACGACGCCGGCAACAACGTCACCGTGTTCGGATTCGGGGCGGTGGCGGTGGTCGGTATCGGCGCACTGGTGCTCGGCGTCGTTGTGATGATGCTGTGGCGGGTGGCCGCTCCGCCGTTCTTCCAGGGGGCGACACTGCCACGGCGCAGCGCGGATCTGGTGCTGGCACCCGCTGCCGCCACAACGCATTTCGGTCTGCCCGATGCGGTCGAGGCACAGCAGACCGTCATCGCCGGTGATCTGTCCAACCTGCCGGAGGGCGAGGTCGCGGTGAACCCGCAGACGGGTGAGGAATTCACCAAGGACTAGAGTCCGGCGAGCGCCACCCCGGCCGCTCCGGCGGCGTCATAGTCGGGAATCCAGTTGTCGGCCAGGATTTCGGTGAGCCGCGCGGCTTGCTGCTGTGCGGTCAGATCGACGGAGCGATAGACACTGCCTGACTGACGCGCGTTGCGCTGCACCCGGGACGTGCGATCGCGCCGCAGTGATTCGTACAGGGCCAGTCGGCGGGGGATGTCGCTCTCCGATGCGTCGGCGAGCACGGTGGCCAGCACCACGGCGTCCTCGATCGACATGTTCGCGCCCTGTCCGAGGTGCGGTGTCATCGGATGGGCCGCGTCGCCGAGAAGCGCTATGCGATCGGTGGTCCAGCGGTTCAACGGCTTTCGGTCGTACAGGCCCCAGCGGAAGGTCTCCGTCATTGCCTCGACGACTCGCTGGACCGGCTGGTCCCACCCCGCGAATTCCGCGGCCAACTCCGCGACATCGCCGGGGGCGGTCCAGGATTCCTCGGCATCGAGATTGCTTGCGGTGAAGGCCACCACATTGAGCAGCCGGCCCTGCGAGACGGGATAGATCAGGAAGCTGCGTCCGGGGCCGAGCCACATCTGCATGGAATCCAGATGGATCGCGCCGCCGAGGCGTTCGACAGGAATCAGGCCTCGGTAGGCCATGATGCCCTCGCTGGACAGCTCGACCGGATCGGCCACCACACGCTGCACCGCCGAGTGGATGCCGTCGGCCCCCACTGCGAGGTCGGCGATCTCGTGCGTGCCGTCGGCGAAAAGAATGCGCACCCCGTCCGCGGTCTCGACGATGTCATGGCAGGGGCGGCCGAGGTGGACGGTTCCTTCGGGTAACGCACCCAGCAAGGCCCGCTGCAGCTCGCCGCGGTGTACCGGTAGTGAGGTCACCGGACGATCGGGGCTCACCGCGGGCCACCCGGGCGGTACCGGAACGCTCTCTCCCTGCCACGTATGCCACAACGTGCGCCCGATCGGCGTGCCGACGGTGCGTACGCGATCACCCAGGCCCACTTCGTCGAACGCGCGCAGGCCGTTGCTCGCCACGACCACGCCCGCACCCACCTCGCGCAGTTCGTGTGCCTTCTCGTAGACGACGATGTCGATATCGTTGGCGCGCAATGCCGCTGCCGCGGTGAGCCCGCCAATTCCGGCGCCGATGATCGCTACCCGCATGTGTCCTTCCTTCCACTGGCTTCCGTTCATAACGTTAGCATGCTAACTATTATCATGCTAACCCTTAGACTGGTGGGGTGCCAGGACTACCGAGTGGGAACAGTGCGCGCGAGATCGAAGAGCTTGTTGCGGCCACGGATGCGCTGTACTTCGCCATGCGCCGGGGTCGAACGTCGCCCGCGGGCACGCAGGCAGGCATGAGCCGCTCGCAGCTCGAGCTGCTGGCTCCGCTGCTCGACCGGCAGCTGATGTCGGTCAGTCAGCTCGCCGGGACGGCGGGGGTGGCGGTGCCGACGGCCACCCGAGCGCTCAAGCAACTGGAAGAACGCGGTGTGGTAGAGCGCACTCGCTCGTCATCCGATGATCGTTTGGTGCTGGTGGGCCTGACCACCGCCGGGCGTGCGCGGGTCATCAAGGCTCAGTCGGCCTTTCGGGCTCGGCAGCATGAGGTCTTCGCGGAGCTGACCAGTGCCGATCGGCGCGTGATCACCGGCAGCCTCACCAGGCTCGCGGCGTTGATCAACGGCAACGTGGACGTGCGGACTTAGCGTTTCGCGAAAATTATGCGGTGCCAGTCCTTTTCGGCAACGCCGGTGATATCGCTCATGACGTGCTTGATGGTGAGGTATTCATCAAGGGAGTAGTCGGACATGTCCTTGCCGAATCCGGAGGCGCCGAATCCGCCGTGGGGCATCTCGCTGATGATGGGGATGTGGTCGTTGATCCAGACGCATCCCGCCGTGATCTCCCGTGATGCCCGCTGCGCGCGGTATACATCGCGCGTCCAGGCGGAGGCGGCAAGGCCGTAGGCCGTGTCATTGGCCTGCCGTAGCGCATCGTCGTCATCGGTGAAGGCGCGCACGGTGAGCACCGGGCCGAAGATCTCGTCACGGTAGGCCTCGGAGGTCTCGGCTACGTCCGCGATCAGCGTGGGTCGGTAGAAAGATCCCGGCAGATCGGGGGAGCTTGCGCCGGTGACGATCCGGCCGCCCTGCGACGGTGCGCGGTCCACCATCTTCGACACCCTGACGCGGTGTGCGTCCGAGATCAGTGGTCCGATATCGGTGTTCGGGTCCAGGGGATCGCCGACGATCACCTTGCCCATGACCTCGCCGACGCCGGCGACGAAGTCGTCGTACAGGTCGCGGGCGACGATGGCCCGTGTGGCGGCCGTGCAGTCCTGGCCGGAGTTGATGATCGCCCCCGCGACCGCGCCCTGGATCGCGGCGTCCAGATCGGCGTCGTCGAAGACGACGAAGGGCGCCTTGCCGCCGAGCTCCAATTGTGTTCGATGGCCGTGAACGGCCGCTGCCGCCATCACCTTCCGGCCCACGACGGTGGAGCCGGTGAACGTCACCAGATCCACATCGGGGTGACCCGCGAGTGCGTCGCCCACGTCATCGCCACGCCCGGTGACGACGTTGAGCACGCCGTCGGGCAGCCCGGCCTCGGCGGCGAGGCGTGCCAGGGTCAGTGTCGTCAGTGGTGTCAGCTCGCTGGGCTTGATCACCACCGTGCACCCCGCCGCCAGCGCAGGCAGCACTTTCCACACCGCCATCTGAAGCGGGTAGTTCCAGGGGGTGATGGTGGCGACCACTCCGGCGGCCTGGCGCCGGATGCTGGAGGTGTGGTCGGCCGAGTATTCGGCCGTCGCCTTGCCATCCAGATGTCTTGCCGCACCTGCGAAGAACTCGACATTGTCGATGCTGCCGGGCACATCGAATTCGGAGGCCAGGCGCACCGGCTTGCCGGTTTGCGCGACCTCCTCGGCCACCAGTGTGTCGGCACTGGCGGCCATCGTGGCCGCGAGTTTGGCCAGGACGCCCGCGCGATCGACAGGTGTCGACGACGCCCAGCCGGGACCCGCGGCCCGGGCCGCCGCCACCGCGGAGTCCACGTCATCGGGGGTGGCCAAGGCCAGTTCCGCGACGGTGGTACCGGTCGCGGGGTTGATCACGCGGTGGGTGTCTCCACGGGTTGTGACGGGTCGGCCGTTGATCCAGCTACTGGGGGCGCTCACCTCGCCCACGGTATCGAACATCGCGGACTAAGGCCACGGATTCCATCGTCAAAGATCCGTTGATATTGTCAATTCGTCGTAAATCGTTGCGAAAATAGACGGAATCCGTGCACAATCGAGCTCGTGGCCAACACGACACGACGACTGCTGCGGGTCGCGGACCCGGGCAACGGATCCGCGGCATTCCAGCTCGACGACGTCTCCAAGGCGATCGTGGAGGAACTCCAGCAGGACGGGCGGCGGCCTTACGCGACCATCGGAAAGTCGATAGGGCTCTCCGAGGCCGCAGTGCGACAACGCGTGCAACGCATGATCGACGCGGGCGTCATGCAGATCGTCGCGGTCACCGATCCCATGCAGCTCGGATTCAAACGTCAGGCGATGATCGGCATCAAATGCTCCGGTGACACCACCGAGGTGGCTGATCGGCTGGCCGAGTTGGAGGCGGTCGATTACGTGGTGCTCACCGCGGGCACCTTCGACGCGATCGTCGAAGTGGTCTGCGAGGACGACGACGATCTGCTCGATCTGTTGAACAAACAGATCCGCGCGGTGTCGGGAGTGACCTCAACGGAAACTCTAGTCTATCTGAAACTAGTGAAACAACAATACAATTGGGGAACACGGTGACAACCGTCCATGCAGCACAAGACGCTTCCGGCGACCTAGACGCGAAGGCGTCGCGGCATCTGTGGGGGCACTTCGCCCGTCATGGTGCCGGTATCGCGCCGCCGATTATCACCCGCGGTGAGGGAGTGCGGATCTGGGACGAGCACGGCCGCAGTTATCTGGACGGCCTGTCCGGACTTTTCGTCGTGCAGGCCGGACACGGCCGCGCCGAATTGGCGCAGGCCGCGGCGCGCCAGGCCGAACAGCTCGCCTACTTTCCGCTGTGGTCCTACGCCACGGAGCCGGCGATCGAACTGGCCGAACGCCTCGCAGGGTACGCGCCGGGTGACTTGAACCGGGTCTTCTTCACCACCGGCGGGGGAGAAGCAGTGGAAAGTGCCTGGAAGCTGGCCAAGCAGTTCTTCAAGCTGACCGGCAAGCCCGGTAAGCACAAGGTGATTTCGCGGGCCATCGCCTACCACGGCACCCCGCAGGGGGCGCTGGCCATCACCGGCCTGCCCGGGTTCAAGGCGCCCTTCGAACCGCTGACTCCGGGCGGGTTCCGCGCACCGAACACCAACTTCTATCGCGCGCCGGAGCCGTATGCCCACGACCCCAAGGCATTCGGCCGCTACTGCGCCGACCGCATTGCCGAGGCCATCGAATTTGAGGGGCCGGAGACGGTGTGCGCTGTTTTTCTTGAACCCGTGCAGAACGCGGGCGGCTGCTTCCCTCCGCCGCCGGGATACTTCGAGCGGGTGCGCGAGATCTGCGACGAGTACGACGTGTTGTTGGTGTCGGACGAGGTGATCTGTGCGTTCGGTCGCATCGGATCGATGTTCGCCTGTGAGGATTTCGGCTATCAGCCCGACATCATCACCTGTGCCAAGGGCATGACTTCCGGCTACTCGCCCATCGGGGCCATGATCGCCACCGACCGGCTGTTCGAGCCGTTCGACGACGGCAAGACCACCTTCCCGCATGGGTATACCTTTGGGGGCCATCCCGTTTCGGCGGCGGTGGCATTGGCCAATCTCGATGTCTTCGAGCGTGAGGGGCTCAACGATCGGGTGCGTGAGAATGCCCCGGTGTTCCGCTCCACCCTGGAGAAACTGCACGATCTGCCGATCGTCGGCGATGTGCGCGGTGAGGGTTACTTCTACGGAATCGAGCTGGTCAAGGACAAGGTCACCAAGGAGACGTTCAGCGGCGAGGAGAGCGAGCGGCTGCTGCGTGGATTCCTGTCGGCCGCGCTCTGGGACGCGGGGCTGTATTGCCGCGCCGACGACCGTGGCGACCCGGTGATTCAGCTTGCGCCACCGCTGATCAGCGGCCCACGCGAGTTCGAGGCGATCGAGCAGATCCTGCGCGGGGTGCTCACCGAGGCATGGGCGCGGTTATAGCCATGAGAGTCCTCATCGTGGGTGCCGGGGGAGTGGGTAGTGCCGCTGCGTTCATCGCGGCGCGGCGGGAGTTCTTCGAAGCCCTGGTGATCGCGGACTACGACATCGCACGGGCGCAGAAGGTGGTCGATCGTCTCGGCGATCCACGGTTCACGGCCGCCCGCATCGACGCATCGTCGGCGCAAGATGTGGCTGCCCTGTGCCGGGAACATCGAATTACCCACGCGCTCAACGCGGTCGACCCCCGATACGTCATGGGCGTCTTCGACGGGTGCTATGCCGCGGGCGTGACCTACCTCGACATGGCGATGAGCCTGTCGCACCGTCACCCGGACAAGCCCTATGAGCTGCCCGGCGTGATGCTCGGTGATGAACAGTTCGCGGCCGCCGAAAAGTGGCAGACCGCAGGGTTGTTGGCGTTGGTGGGCATCGGGGTGGAGCCGGGCCTCAGCGATGTGTTCGCCCGGTACGCGGCTGATCACCTGTTCTCCGAGATCGACGAGTTGGGCACCCGCGACGGATCCAACCTGGAGGTGCAGGGGTATCGGTTCGCCCCGTCGTTCTCCATCTGGACGACCATCGAGGAATGCCTCAACCCGCCCCTGATCTGGGAGCGCGACAAGGGGTTCTTCACCACCGAGCCCTTCAGCGAGCCGGAGGTTTTCGACTTTCCGGGAGGCATCGGCCCCGTCGAATGCGTCAACGTCGAGCACGAGGAAGTGGTGCTCATGCCGCGCTGGGTCAACGCCCGGCGGGTCACCTTCAAATACGGCCTGGGTGCCGAGTTCATCAACGTGTTGCGCACCCTGCACCTGGTCGGGCTGGACAGCACCGACCCGGTCAGTGTGCACGCCAACGGCGGTGCCGCGGCGGTGAGTCCTCGCGATGTGGTGGCGGCCTGCCTGCCGGACCCGGCCGGGCTCGGACACCTGATGCGTGGGGCGACCTGTGCGGGCCTCTGGGTCACCGGCACGGGCAAGGACGGCCAGCCGCGCGAGGTCTATTTGCACCACGTCGTCGACAACGAATGGACGATGGCCCGCGATGGTGCGCAGTGCGTGGTGTGGCAGACCGCCGTCAATCCGGTCGTGGCCCTGGAGCTGCTCGCCGAGGGTGCCTGGAGCGGTACCGGCGTGCTGGGACCGGAGGCCTTCGACAGCCTGCCGTTCCTGGATCGGCTGAACACCTTCGGTGCGCCCTGGGGCATCCAGGAACGGGTCGCCGCTTAGTCGCGGGTGACTCCCTCATACGGGTTGGGCACGCGGCCGTTGCTGGCCGCCGACAGGATCGGCAACGTCGAGAAGGTGACGGCCGGAAGCCGCAGCGACGTGCCGTCCACGAGCTGGGCATGGGCCCAGGCGTGCTTGTCGAATCCGAGCCCCTTGACCTCGGTCCAGGGCAGCGTCCGGACCGTCGTCAGCGTGCGCACCTGCACCGATTCGGTGTCGACCGCGGTCTGATACCGGTAAATCGCATACGAGATGACGACGGGGACGGCCAGCAGTGGCGCGAGAATCGGGAGATACAGGACGAACGCCAGGATGCCGAGCGCAAGAAACCCGGACATGAAATGCGCCATCGGCGATATCCGCACGATTGTCGGCCTTCGCGTCGGCGGCTCATCCGGGGTTCGCTTCGTCTCTCCCATACACACAGTGTCCCTGATGGATCGGATTTGACTCGGACCTCCAGAAACGACTACCGTGCGCGATGTGAACAACCACGCCTTGCTCGTAGTAATCGGTATGCGCGTCGACGCGTAGCCCGAGTCCAAGGCAACTCGCGCACACTCGACGCGCAACCCTCGTACAGCAGACCGCTGGCGGGGGTTTTTTGTTGCCATAGGTTTCAGTACGGCCACAACAAGAGGACAGACCACCAATGAGCGCTCCCGCAAAGCCCAAGCCGGCTTCTGCTTCTGGGCGGACCCCAGAAACAGCTCCGGAATCGAACACTGTCGCACCCCAGCGCGTCACCGGCGCGCAGTCGGTAGTGCGGTCGCTTGAGGAGCTCGGCGTCGAGGTCATCTTCGGCATTCCCGGCGGTGCGGTCCTGCCCGTGTACGACCCGCTCTACGACTCGACCAAGGTCCGCCACGTCCTAGTGCGTCACGAGCAGGGCGCCGGGCACGCCGCCAGCGGCTACGCGCACGCCAACGGCAAGGTCGGCGTCATGATGGCCACCTCCGGTCCGGGAGCCACCAACCTGGTGACGCCGCTGGCCGACGCGCAGATGGACTCGATCCCGGTGGTCGCCATCACCGGGCAGGTGGGTCGGGGCCTCATCGGCACCGACGCCTTCCAGGAAGCCGACATCTCGGGCATCACCATGCCGATCACCAAGCACAACTTCCTGGTGAGCAACGCCGAGGACATCCCGAAGGTGATCGCCGAGGCCTTCTACATCGCGCAGAGCGGTCGCCCCGGCGCGGTGCTCGTCGACATCCCCAAGGACATCCTGCAAGCGCAGACCACATTCAGCTGGCCGCCGCAGATCTATCTGCCCGGCTACAAGCCCGTCACCAAGCCGCACGGCAAGCAGGTTCGTGAGGCGGTCCGGCTGATCGCCGCCGCCAAGCGCCCGGTGCTGTACGTCGGTGGCGGTGTCATCCGTGCGGATGCTTCCCCGGAACTCAAGGAATTGGCCGAACTGACCGGCATCCCCGTCGTCACCACCCTTATGGCGCGCGGTGCATTCCCCGACAGCCACGAGCTGCACATGGGTATGCCCGGGATGCACGGCACGGTCGGTGCCGTGGCCGCACTGCAGCGCAGCGATCTGCTGATCACGTTGGGTGCGCGGTTCGATGACCGGGTGACCGGACAGCTGGACTCGTTCGCGCCGGATGCCAAGGTCATCCACGCCGACATCGACCCCGCCGAGATCGGCAAGAACCGCCACGCCGATGTGCCGATCGTCGGTGACGTGAAGAACGTCATCGCCGAGCTGACCGAGGCCATCCGGGCGGACCGAGCTGCTGGCACAGTGGCGGATCCTCTTTCCGAGTGGTGGGAGTACCTCTCGGGTATCCGCAAGACGTACCCGTTGGGATACGACGCCCAGCACGACGGCAGCCTGGGCCCGGAGTTCGTTATCGAAACGCTGGGCAAGATCGCCGGACCCGACGCGGTGTACGTGGCCGGTGTGGGACAGCACCAGATGTGGGCCGCGCAGTTCATCAAGTACGAGAACCCGCGCACCTGGCTCAACTCCGGCGGCCTGGGCACCATGGGCTTCGCGGTTCCCGCGGCCATGGGTGCCAAGATGGCGCGGCCCGAGGCCGAGGTGTGGGCCATCGACGGCGACGGCTGCTTCCAGATGACCAACCAGGAACTGGCCACCTGTGCCATCGAGGGCGTGCCCATCAAGGTGGCGCTGATCAACAACGGCAACCTGGGCATGGTTCGTCAGTGGCAGACCCTGTTCTACGAGGAGC
This sequence comes from Mycobacteroides saopaulense, assembly GCF_001456355.1. NCBI lineage: Bacteria > Bacillati > Actinomycetota > Actinomycetes > Mycobacteriales > Mycobacteriaceae > Mycobacteroides > Mycobacteroides saopaulense. The sequence continues at coordinate 3,070,068 of NZ_CP010271.1, read as the reverse complement.
GCTACTCGCAGACCGACCTGGCCACACACTCGCGCCGCATCCCCGATTTCGTGAAGCTGGCCGAGGCGCTCGGCTGCGTCGGGTTGCGTTGCGAGCGTGAGGAAGACGTGGCCAAGGTGATCGAAGAGGCGCGCGCCATCAACGATCGCCCGGTGGTCATCGACTTCATCGTCGGTGCCGATGCCCAGGTGTGGCCGATGGTCGCCGCGGGCACCAGCAATGACGAGATCCAGGCGGCCCGGGGCATCCGGCCGCTGTTCGACGACGACGAATTGGTGGCAGACGAATGACAAGTACCCACACCCTCAGCGTTCTGGTCGAGGACCGCCCCGGTGTGCTCGCCCGCGTCGCCGCATTGTTTTCCCGTCGCGGCTTCAACATCGCCTCGCTGGCGGTGGGCCCGACGGAGCTCAAAGATATTTCGCGCATGACAATCGTCGTCACCGTCGACGATTTTCCGCTCGAACAGGTCACCAAGCAGCTCAACAAGCTCATCAACGTGATCAAGATCGTCGAACAGGACGAGGAGAATTCGGTGGCGCGCGAGCTCATGCTCGTCAAGGTGCGCGCCGATGCGACGGTGCGCGCACAGGTCATCGAAGTGGTGAACCTGTTCCGCGCCAAGGTCGTGGATGTGTCGCCGGAGTCGGTGACCATCGAGGCGACGGGCACCCAGTCCAAGCTGGATGCACTGCTGCGGATGCTCGACCCGTACGGTATTCGGGAGATCGTGCAATCGGGCGTGGTCGCGCTGTCGCGTGGCCCGCGGTCCATCGCCGCCGCCAAGTAAAAGTCATAAAGACGTTAAGAGAAGAAGTAAGAAGGGAAAAGCACTGTGGCAGTTGAGATGTTCTACGACGATGATGCGGACCTGACCCTGATTCAGGGCCGCAAGGTCGGCGTCATCGGGTACGGCAGCCAGGGACACGCGCACTCGCTGAGCCTGCGCGACTCCGGCGTTCAGGTGAAGGTCGGTCTGCGCGAGGGCTCCAAGTCGCGCGAGAAGGTCACCGAGCAGGGACTCGAGGTCGACACTCCTGAAGAGGTCGCCAAGTGGGCCGACGTCATCATGATCCTGGCGCCTGACACTGCGCAGGCCGAGATCTTCTCCAAGGAGATCGAGCCGCACCTCAAGGATGGCGACGCGCTGTTCTTCGGCCACGGCCTGAACATCCACTTCGGTCTGATCAAGCCTCCGGCCAACGTCACCGTCGCCATGGTCGCCCCGAAGGGCCCCGGCCACCTGGTGCGTCGTCAGTTCGTCGATGGCAAGGGTGTGCCCGCGCTGATCGCCGTGCACCAGGACCCCAAGGGCGAGGGCCAGGCCCTGGCGCTGTCCTACGCCAAGGGCATCGGCGGCACCCGTGCCGGCGTCATCAAGACCGACTTCAAGGAAGAGACCGAGACCGACCTGTTCGGTGAGCAGGCCGTGCTCTGCGGTGGCACCGAGGAACTGGTCAAGACCGGATTCGACGTCATGGTCGAGGCCGGATACGCCCCCGAGATGGCGTACTTCGAGGTGCTGCACGAGCTCAAGCTGATCGTCGACCTGATGTACGAGGGCGGCATCGCCCGCATGAACTACTCGGTGTCCGACACCGCCGAGTTCGGTGGATACCTGTCGGGTCCGCGCGTCATCGACGCCGGCACCAAGCAGCGCATGAAGGACATCCTCAAGGACATCCAGGACGGCACCTTCGTCAAGCGCCTCGTCGCGAACGTCGAGGGTGGCAACAAGGAGCTCGAGGGTCTGCGCAAGGAGAACGCCGAGCACCCGATCGAGGTCACCGGCAAGAAGCTGCGCGACCTGATGAGCTGGGTCGACCGGCCCATCACCGAGACCGCTTAGTCTCTAGCTGTCTAACGCAAGGCCCCCGCACTCTTCGGAGTGACGGGGGCTTTTGCGTGGGGTGAACTTCCTCCATGCCTATCTCGATCAGTTTTGGGACGCTAGATCGGCTGCTCGTCTATCGTGCTCAGCAGCGGCCTAGAGGGCGTCGTTTTGGTCACGTTAGGGGTGGATGCTTTGGCGTTTTCAGACGGACTTGCGAGCCTGGCGAAGAAGATTCGCGACACCAGGGACTCGGTCCAAACAGAGGAAGCAACTAAGAATGCTTTCATCATGCCCTTCATCTCGAATGTGCTCGGGTATGACGTCTTCGACCCTTCGGAGGTGGTGCCGGAGTTCATCGCAGACGTCGGTGTCAAGAAGGGTGAAAAGGTCGACTATGCCATTTTCAAAGATGGCCAGGTCCAGATCCTCATTGAGTGCAAGAAGATCGGTGATCCTCTAGACCTCCGTTATGCCTCCCAACTATTCCGATACTTTGCGGTCACTTCTGCCCGGATCGCGATCTTGACGAATGGTCAGCAGTACCACGTCTACACCGACGGTGACCTTCCGAATCGTATGGACGAGAAGCCATTCCTGATTTTTGACCTGCTTGACATTGATCGCACCTTGGTTCCCGAGATTCAGAAATTCTCTAAGGAATCGTTCGACATCGACTCCGTGGTCAGCGCCGCAGAAGAGCTGAAGTACATCGGCGGAATCCGGCGGATCATTGCAGCCGAGGTGAAGGAACCTTCTGAGGAATGGGTGCGGTTTTTCGTAAATCGTATATACGAGGGTCGGACGACTCAACGAATCCTCGAACAGTTCCGCCCACTGGTGGCCAAAGCGCTGAATCAGTATGTGGGGGATCAGGTCAATAGCAGGCTCAAAACTGCGCTGGGGGATGACGCGCCAGATCCGAATCGTTCGACCGAACTTGCGCTACCACTTACACAGGTGCAAGTGCCTGCGGGACAGGTGCTCAACGCAGAGTCGGCTCTCGCAACAGTTGTCGCCGATCCCGATGTAGTGACCACGGATGAAGAGCTGGAGGGCTTCAACATTGTGCGTGCTATCGCGGTATCAGAAGTAGGCCCAGAACGTGTTCATCACCGAGATGGGAAGTCGTACTTCGCAGTACTGCTGGATAATAACAATCGAAAGCCGATCATTCGACTGCACCTGAATGGTAAGAGCGTGAAGTTCGTGACCACGTTTGAGGGTGGTAAGGATGGGGTTCGGCGGGATATCAAATCCGTGGTTGATATCTACACAGTGGCTGCGGAGCAGATCAGGAAAACGATCCGCCAATACGAAAGCGGAGGCGCGCTGGCAGCCCCGCCGCTAGGGGACGAGGAAGGCGGGTTGACCCCGACAGTCGAGTAGGTCGGCTTTGGGCTCCAATTTGAGCACGCATCTTCGTCGCGATCGTGACAGCAATCCGACCCTAGGGCAATACTGGAATCGATGACCACCTTCCAGCCGACCTCCCTGGTTTCCCGACTCGTTGCCCCCGCCGCGGTGGGCGCGACGGCAGTCGCGGGTTGTGCGGCGATCTGGCTCGGCGATCCGACGACGCCTGGGGGAGTGCTTCCGGTGTGTCCGTTCAAGGCGCTTACCGGACTTGACTGCCCCGCGTGCGGTGGCCTGCGGATGGTCTACTCGCTGCTGCACGGCGATGTGCTTGGCGCATTGCACTACAACGCGGTTGCGTTGGTGGCCGTCGCGTTCCTGGCGATCTGCTTTGTCGCGTGGACGCGCAGCCGCTGGCGAGGGGAGGCCGATTGGAACCCGCCGTGGCTGCGCGGCTGGGTTCCGGCGATCATCCTGACGGTGTTCGTGGCGTGGTTCGTGATCCGGCTGATCCCCATCGCGCCGTTCACCGCGCTGCGGGTGTGAGATCCTACGCGGACTGCTCCATGAGCTCGCGGGCGTTCTCTCCCAACGTAATACCGTCATCCCCGATGAACAGGCGGGAGATCTGGCGCGCCAGAGGTTCGACGGTGAACGGCACGAAGGCGGGCTGTGCCACCCGCAGCAGCATCGCCAGCACCGGGTCGGCGATCCGGGGAATTCCCAAATGGCGCCGTACCTTTGGCGGAACCACCGCAACCGAGGGCACCGCGGTGACGAGAGTGATCGCGGCGACCGCAGCGGCCGTCAGGCCGCCGAAGCCACGCGCGTTACGGATCACCGACAGTGCGAAACGCATGCCGCCCGGCACGAAGCCTTTCACCATCCGGTACTCAGACTCGATCGAGTCGTAGTACGCCGCCACCTCATCGGAGGTCACGGGCACCGTGTCCGGATCGGCGCCCATGAGTTCGGCGAACGTCTTGACCTCCGCAAAGAACTGGTCGCGTTCGGCCTTGGGCAGGCGCCGGGGGATGAGGCGTCCGGGCGCGGGTGTGTTCTCGTAGATCCGCAGCGCCGCATGCATGATCGTCACGTGCGCGAAGAGCACCAGCGCCGGTCCTTGTGCGTCATAGGGCCGGTCGGTGCCGGGGATGACGCCCTTCATGTTGCGGTGGTAGTGGCGTAGGTGCGCGGCGAGGGCATCAGCGCTCGCGGTGTCGCCGAAGATGATCGGGATCGGGACCCCGGCGGTGCGTTGAATGCGCTTGACCGTGTCGTCGAAGTCGATCTGGTTGCGCCTGCTCTTGGTGAACACCGGATCGTGATTGATCTCGACGGCCTGCAGTCCCTCGTGACTGCCCTCCAGGAGTGCCGTCACCAGCACGATCATTGGCGCCACAGACGGGTGCAGAAACACCTTCCAGGTCACCGAGTCGGGGCCGAAGTAGCCGTAATCGGGCTGCCCGTCGGGGCCGGTGCGCTGGCCGGCGGGCGTGGCGCCGTCCCCGCGCCGCCAGATCCGGGCTTTGGCATCACCTCGTGGCGGCATGCCCGCCGAGCGCGGTGTTGTGGAATGTGCAGCTGTGCTTGGCATCGTTGCCTCCCAGGGAGCGGTTTGCTAATCAATATTGGAGACGTTAACAACGCCAGTTGTCAACAGTGGCGCGCGCAACTGTTACTGGAGTGACTCCCGAGTTGTAATCCCCGCGCGGTGGTGCGTTGGCTAGCGGCGGTTCGCGTCGATGAGGTCCAGCCCCAGGGCGGTGGCGTCGTGAATGACGGCCTTGCCGTCCCGGCGGCTGCGTACCAACCGAGCCTGCCGCAGTGCCGACGTGTGCTCGGATGCGGACGCGGGGCTAATGCCGAGCGCGCGGGCGATGTCACCGGTGGTGTGCTCATTGGCCAGTAGTCGTAGTACGGCCGCCCGGGTCGATCCGAGAATCGCCGCAAGCGGGTCAGATTCGTCACCAACGCTGAGGGTCAAGTCAATGGGAGCGGGGTAAGCGAGGACGACCGGTTGCTCGTCAAGCTCACCGACCAACGGCGGACCTGCCCAGAAGACGCTGGGTGTCAATACGATGCCCCGACCGCGTAACGCGATGGTCTGCCGTTGCGGACTGTCGATCTCCAGGCAATCGCCGTTCCAGCGCGCGCCGGGGACGATCATGCTGAGCGCTGCTCGTACGCCGTGACGCGCCATCATCCGTCCTTGCCTGACAAGTTCAATCTGATGGTTCGCCTGAATATCGGGCCAGTACGGTTCCAGCACCGCCTTGTACGCATCTTTTGTCATGCGCCCCAACGCCATAGTGGCCTCACGATCGCCCGCGATGGCGTATCGAAGATAGTGCGGCGGGCCGGGGCCTTCGGTGGGGCCACGCCCGAAGACGGCCAACTCGGCCTGTGCCTGCCGCCGGTCCAGTTTTTGAATGGATTGCATACCCTCATCGAAGTCGCCGCCCAGCACAGTGGGTGACAGCGACCACGAAAAGTGACTCACCACAGCCCATCCCGGTGCCGCCGCGATGGGAAACGCCGCAAGTGCATGACAACGCCATCGCTCGCCCCACGGAGTGCGAATTCCATGCCGCAGTGCACGTGTCGCGAACTTCATTTCCAGCAATGGGGCGGGCATCGGGAGAAACCGAGTCAAGGCAAGGTCATTCGCGGTGAAGATGAGGCGCAACATGCTGGCCTACACCTCGCTGCGAACCGCTTTGATGAGCATTCTCACACGATATGCCCATACCTTTCGGTACGCCCATGAAACATCGCGCTGCGTGAAGTTGTCGGGAGCTCACGCAGCGCTATGAACATTTCGGTGTCGGTCGAAATGTTGTACCGCTTGCAGGTCGTCGCGGTTCAATCAGGACGGCGGGCACCGGCGGGTTCGCAAGTCGATCGGCGTCGCAAATCGGATGCCGGTCGACCAATTGCGGCGCGCGGGTTGGCCGGATAGCTGATGCGAGGGGACAGTCGTGAGCGTTGATCCCAGCCGGACATTGTTGTCGTTGGATCTGCTTGACGACGATGAACACGCCCAACTTGCTGCGTGGGGTAACCAGGCGGTGCTAAGAGAGTGCCCGACAGCCGTGCTGTCGATTCCGGCGGCGTTCGCCAGGCAGGTGGAACGCTCTCCGGATGCTCTGGCGCTGACCTTCAAGGGTCAGTCCATGACGTACCGCGAACTCGATGAGGCTGCCAATCGGTTGGCACACTTCCTCGCAGGTAAGGGTGCAGGGCCGGGACAATTTGTGGCGCTGTTTTTTTCGCGCTCAGCCGAAGCGATTGTGGCGATCCTTGCGGTTCTCAAGTCGGGTGCGGCGTACTTGCCGATCGATCCCGCGTTGCCGGCTGCGCGTATCGAGTTCATGCTCGCTGATGCCGCCCCCATTGCCACGATCACCACAGCCGAGTGGGCGGCCAAGCTGGACGGGCTCGGGGTGCCCGTGCTTGACGTCAACGACCCCGCTGCATACACCCAACCCTGCACCGCGCCACCGCTGCCGGCCCCCGATGACCTTGCCCATGTCATCTACACCTCGGGGACTACCGGTGTCCCCAAGGGCGTTGCGGTGACCCAGCGCAATGTCGTCCAGCTATTCGACGAGCTGGACATCGGCATCCAACTAGCACCAGATCAGGTGTGGACGCAGTTCCATTCCTATGCGTTCGACTTCTCTGTGTGGGAGATCTGGGGCGCCCTCCTGCACGGAGGCCGGCTGGTGGTCGTGCCCGACTCGGTGGCGCGTGCACCAGATGAATTCCACGATCTCTTGGTGAGTGAACGTGTCACGGTGTTGACCCAAACGCCTTCGGCAGCCGTGGCGCTCTCGTCGGCCGGGCTGGCGTCGACGGCCTTGGTGATCGGTGCCGAGCCATGCCCACCTGAGTTAGTCGATCGATGGGCCCCGGGGCGAGTGATGGTCAACGTCTACGGGCCGACCGAAACGACCATGTGGGCATGCAAGAGTGCGCCCCTAGAGGCCGAGTCCTCAGGTGATTCCGTGCCAATAGGCTCGCCGGTGGCGCACGCAGCGTTCTTTGTGCTCGACCGGTGGTTGCGGCCGGTGCCAGACGGGGTCATTGGTGAGTTGTATCTGGCGGGTGCCGGGGTCGGGTCAGGCTATTGGCGTCGTACGGCGTTGACTGGCGGGCGGTTTGTGGCATGTCCGTTCGGCAAGCCCGGCGACCGCATGTATCGGACCGGAGATCTGGTGTCGTGGGGTGCCGACGGGCAGCTGCGGTATCTCGGACGGGCCGATGAGCAGGTCAAGATTCACGGATACCGGATCGAGCTAGGCGAGATCCAAGCGGCATTGATGCGGCTGGATGGAGTGGAGCAGGCGGTGGTGATCGCCCGTGAAGATCGCCCCGGTGATAAACGCCTCGTCGGCTATATCGTCGGAACGGCGGATGCGCGGGGCGCTCGTACCGCACTGGCCGAGCAGCTACCCGCGTACATGGTGCCGGCTGCTGTGGTGGCGCTGGAGACACTGCCATTGACGGTGAACGGAAAACTGGACAAGTGTGCGCTGCCTGTACCCGAATATCGCAGTGCCGGAGCGGATTACCGGGCACCGTCCACTCCCGTCGAGGAAGTCCTGGCCGGCATATTTACCCAAGTGCTTGGTACTGACCGGGTCAGCGTGGACGACTCATTCTTCGACTTGGGCGGGGACAGCATTTTGTCGATGCAGGTGGCCGCACGTGCTCGTGCGGTTGGTGTCCTGTGCCGACCGCGTGACATCTTTGTCGAACAGACAGTAGCCCGGCTGGCGCGAGTAGTCACCTTGGGTGACAACGAGAGCAGAACTATCGACGAAGGCATCGGGCCGGTCGCGGCGACTCCGATCATGCACTGGCTGCAGGGTGTGCAGGGACCGGTTGACCAGTTCAACCAGGCGGTCGTGTTGCATGCCCCCGCCGGTGTCGACGAAGCCGACATCGTTGTCCTGCTTCAAGCGCTGATCGACCGACATGCCACGCTGCGGTTGTGTGCTGAGGACAGTGATGCCGGCTGGTCACTACGCATACCCGACAGGGGTTCTGTCGATGCCCGTGCGTGCGTTGGCACTGTCGCCGAGCTATCCGATGAAGCATTGGGGGCCGCGCGTTCTCGGCTGAATCCGGGGAAGGGAATGATGCTCAGCGCCGTGTGGGCACCCGCCGAGGGCAAGCTGGCGTTGATGATCCACCACCTGGCCGTAGATGGCGTTTCGTGGCGGATCCTGCTGGAAGACTTGAATATTGCCTGGATGCAGCACCGCAGTGGTCAGGCCGTGGCGCTCTCAGCACCAGGGACATCCTTCACGAGGTGGGCCTCGCTGCTGCAAGAAGAGGCATGTAGCGCGGATGTGGTTAAGTCGGCCGATCTCTGGCGTTCGGTCTCCGCGGTTCCGGCGATGCTGCCTGCGGTGCAACCCGACGTGGACACCTACGCCACCGCCGGATCGTTCTCGATCTCGCTGGACAGCGACGTCACACGAATGCTGCTCGGTGAGGTGCCGGCAGCGTTTCACACTGGGGTGCAAGATGTTCTGCTGATCGCCTACGGACTGGCGTGGAACGAATTCCTGGGCGCGGGCGGGGCTCCGATCGGCATCGACGTTGAAGGCCATGGCCGCGTCGAAGAACTGATCGCCGATGTTGACCTGTCCCGCACGGTGGGATGGTTCACCACCAAGTATCCAGTGGCGCTGTCGGTGGGCCCGCTATCTTGGGCGCAGGTGAGCGGTGGTGACTCGGCTCTGGGGCCAGTGGTGAAGGCCGTCAAAGAACAGCTTCGTGGCCTCCCCGACCCGTTGACCTACGGAATGCTGAGGTACTTGAATCCGGACGTCGAGCTCCCTGATTCGGACCCGAACATAGGCTTCAACTATCTCGGGCGTCTGGGCGCAGGAACGACAGAGGTTTCGGATGACCTGTGGCGGATTAGCCAGGAGAATCTGTCATCAACCGTCGCATCTGCGGCGGTATCACTGCCCATGATGCACACCGTCGAAATCAACGCCGGCATCCTTGAGTCGAGCACGGGAGCTGGTCCACGCCTACAGGCCAGCTGGACATGGGCACCCTCGGCGATGAAAGCAAGCCAGGTCAAACGGTTGAGTCGATTGTGGTTTGAGGCTCTCACCGGGATCTGCACGCACGTTCGCAACGGCGGTGGAGGGCTGAGCCCGTCTGACATTCTTCCTGCCCGACTGACTCAAGACCAGATCGATGAATTGGCATTGCGACACCGCATCGCGGACGTGTTGCCACTTACGCCGGTACAGCAGGGTTTGATGTTTCACTCCATCGCGACGACCGCGGACGATCCGTTGGCGGGCCACACCGCGCATGATCTCTATGCGGTGCAGATGGATATCACCGTCACCGGTGCCATCGACCCGCATCGGCTGCGGGACGCTGTGAGCGCCGTTGTGAAAAGGCACCCGAACCTGGTGGCCAGGTTCTACACGCAGTTCGGTGAACCGGTGCAGGTCATTCCGGCAGATCCGGTGATCTGTTGGCGGCAAGCAGAATTCGAATCCGAGGAGGAGATCGATCGGCTGTGCGAAGCCGAGCGTGTTGCGGTGTGCGATCTGCTCGGCGCGCCGACTTTCCGGGCAGCATTGGTCCGCACCAAGGGAAGCAGTTACCGATTCATCCTGACCTTTCACCACATCGTGATCGACGGGTGGTCACTGCCGATTCTGCTGCGGGAGATCTTCGCGATGTACTTCGGGCAGTCCCTTTCGGCGCCGCGGTCCTATCGAGATTTCGTCAGATGGTTGGGTGACCAGGATCGTGATGCCGCTTGTGCGGCGTGGGGCAAAGTCATGGAGGGTTTTGATGGCCCCACTCTTGTCGCTCCACCTGCCGTTCCCGGGGAGCGTGGTGTCAAGTCCTATCGGATCTCGGCCGAGATCACGCAGGCCTTAGGCGATCTCGCGCGGTCGCAGCGCACTACCGTCAGCACGGTCTTGCGAGCCGCGTGGGCGCAACTGCTCATGGTGCTGACCGGTCTGGACGACATTGCATTCGGCACGGTGGTGTCGGGCCGCCCCACGGAGTTGGTAGGGGCCGACTCGATCGTGGGTCTGCTCATCAACACGGTGCCGGTACGAGCGAGTGCCACCGCTGCAACCACGGTGGCCGAACTGCTGGAGCAGATGCAGAGCGCCCACAACGACTTGCTTGAGCACGAACATCTGGCGCTCAACGAGATTCATCATCTCGCCGGCCACGAGCGATTGTTCGACACCCTCTTCCTGTATGAAAACTATCCGGTGGATGCCGGCGCGTTCATGGGAGCGCAGGAGTTGGGGATCACCGAATTCGTCAGCCGCGAGTACAACCACTATCCGCTGTCGGTGATGGCACTACCGGGTCATGAACTCGGCGTGCGCATCGAATACGACACAGCCCAGTTCGACGCGGCCTGCATCGATGCGCTAGTTGAACGACTCCGACGGATCCTGGCTGCCATGACTGCCAACCCCGCGCGGCGGGTTGTGTCGATTGACGTGCTTGATGCCGACGAGCATGACCGAATTGACAGCTGGGGCAATCGCGCAGTGTTGGCACGATCGCCGTCGTCGTTGTGCTCGATCCCGCAGATGTTCGCCCGCCAGGTCGACCGTGCACCGCAGGCGGTCGCGCTGACGTTCCAGGGGAACTCGATGACCTATCACGAGCTCGACCACCGGGCCAACCGGCTGGCCAACCTGCTGGCCTCGTTCGGTGCCCGACCGGGGGAATCCGTTGCGCTGTTGATTCCCCGTTCCGACGACGCGATCGTCGCGATCCTTGCGGTACTCAAGACGGGCGCGGCGTACGTGCCGCTTGACCCCGCCGTGCCTGCCGCGCGGCTGAATTTCATGCTTGAGGATTCCGCACCCGTGGCCGTGGCCACGACAGACGAGCTCCGTGTCCTCTTGGCCGGATCGTCTGTGCCCACTGTGGGGATCCATGATTCTGCTACCGATTACCCCGCATGGCACGCGTTGCATGCGCCCGAGCCAGACGACATCGCGTACACGATCTACACCTCCGGCACCACGGGTCCTCCCAAGGGCGTGGCTGTGACGCACCGCAGTGTCACCCAACTACTCGAGGCGCTGCCCTCGGGTCTGCCCGCAGGGACTGGCCGGGTGTGGTCGCAGTGGCACTCGCTGGTCTTCGATGTCTCGGTGTGGGAAATCTGGGGTGCCCTGCTGCATGGTGCACGGCTGGTGGTCATACCCGAGTCGGTGGCGGGTTCGCCGCTGCACCTGCACAATCTTCTGGTCTCCGAAGAGGTCGGCGTACTGCACGAAACACCCTCTGCGATAGGCATGTTGGAGAGGGATGGCTTGGGCAAATTGGCAGTTGTGGTAGCGGGGGAGCCCTGCCCAGCCGAGGTGGTGAACCGGTGGGCGGCGGATCGTCTGATGCTGAACGCCTACGGCCCCACAGAGGCAACCATCTATGCCACGATCAGCGCACCCTTGCTGCCTCAAACAGGATCGGTGCCCATCGGTTCACCGGTCCGGGACGCCGCGGCGTTCGTACTCGACGACTGGCTGCGCCCCGTGCCACCGGGCACGGCCGGTGAGCTCTATCTGGCAGGGTCGGGGCTTGGGGTCGGCTACGTCCATCGGTCCGGATTGACCGGATCGCGTTTTGTGGCTTGTCCATTCGGGAGCCGGGGAACACGGATGTACCGCACCGGGGACCTGGTGCGGTACGGCGAAGACGGTCAGCTCCAGCACCTGGGCCGTACCGACGAGCAGGTCAAGATTCGTGGATATCGCATCGAGCTCGGGGAGATCCAGTCGGCACTGGCCGAGTTGGACGGCGTGAGACAAGCGGCGGTCATCGTCCGAGAGGATCGTCCTGGTGACAAGCGTCTCGTCGGTTACATCACCGGGACTGCGGATCCTGCGGTCTTGAGAGTAGCGCTGGGGAAGCGACTGCCGCAGTACATGATCCCTGCTGCACTGGTCGTGGTCGAGAACATGCCTCTGACCGTAAATGGCAAGCTCGACAAGCGTTCGCTGCCGGCACCCGCGTATCGCGATGCCCATCGGTACCGGGCGCCGAGTAACGCTGCCGAGCGGACCATCGCCGACATCTACGCCCACACGCTGGGCCTTGAGCGAGTGGGAGTCGATGACTCCTTCTTCGATCTTGGTGGGGACTCGATCTCGGCAATGCGGGCCGTCGCCGCGATCAACACCGCTCTCGGCGTCGACCTCGCGGTATGGACGTTGTTCGATGCGCCGACGGTGGCAAGCCTGAGTGCCCGCGTGGGTGGTGCCATGTCCACGGGGGACTCCAGGGGACCCAGCTTTGCGTCCGTGCACGGCAGAGGAGCCACGGAGGTGCGTGCCAGCGATCTCAGGTTGGACAAATTCATCGATATCACTGCATTGGCGGCCAATCCCATTCGGCCACAGTCACGGGGTGAAGGGCGGACGGTGCTGCTCACCGGAGCTACCGGCTTTCTCGGCCGCCATCTCGTCCTGCATTGGCTGCAGGAAATGGAGCGTGTCGGCGGTGCGCTGGTCTGCTTGGTGCGGGCCTCATCCGACGAAGACGCGCGGCGGCGTCTTGAGAACACGTTCGACAGTGGCGATGCCGGGCTGGTGGCGCGCTTCGAGAAATTGGCGGCCGATCGGCTGGAAGTCATCGCCGGTGATAAGGGACGGCCCACGCTGGGTATGGCCCGGCAGACCTGGCAGCGACTCGCCGAATCCGTCGATCTGATCATCGACTCGGCGGCCTTTGTGAACAGCACGCTGCCCTACAGCGAGCTTTTCGCGCCTAACGTTGTCGGCACTGCCGAGCTGATCCGATTCGCGCTTACGACAAAGCTCAAGCCGTACGCATTCGTCTCAACCTCAGATGTCGGCCGCCAGATCGATCCAGCGAGGTTCACCGAGGGCGCCGACATTCGAGAGATCAGCCCAACCCGCGTAGTGGACAGCAGTTACGCCAACGGTTATGCCAACAGTAAGTGGGCGGGCGAGGTGCTTCTTCGCGAGGCGCATGACATGTTCGGACTGCCGGTTGCGGTGTTCCGTTCCAGCATGGTCATGGCCGATACAAGCTACGCGGGCCAGCTGAACGTATCCGACACGGTCAGTCGGATGGTGCTGAGCGTCATGGCTACCGGTGTCGCACCCGAGTCGTTCTACCAACTTGACGTGCACGGCAATCGGCAGCGCGCGCATTTCGACGGGCTGCCAGTGGAATTCGTCGCAGAGGCGATCGCCACATTGGGCGCTCACGTGGTCGAGGGGTTCGAGACCTATCACGTGATGAATCCGCACGACGATGGGGTCGGGATCGACCAATACGTCGACTGGTTGATCGCGGCCGGTTATCGAATCGAGCGCGTTGGTGATTTCGAAAAATGGCTGATGCGGTTCGAAGCTGGTCTGCTGGCGTTGCCGGATCGACAACGCCAGAATTCAGTGCTGCAGATGTTAATGGCGTTGAAACAGCATGGGCAGCTGCAGGCACCCGAGCCAACGCACGGGTCCTACGCTCCAGCCGACCACTTCCAGGCCGCGGTCCGGCGAGCAAAAATTGGCCCGCACCAAGATATTCCACATATTTCAGCGCCGGTCATCGTCAAGTATGTCACCGATCTTCATCTGCTCGGATTGCTGTAGCCGGCTAGATCTGAAACCGCATAGGGATGCTGCGAGGTCCACGGATGGCCGGTGTGTCGCGCCAGGTCACGGGACCGGTGACTTCCGGTCTGCGGGCCAAGATCTCGCGAATTGCCACCGAGGTCTCCAACTTCGCCAGTGCCGAGCCCAGGCAGTGGTGCGCGCCGTACCCGAAGGCCAGCGGCGGGCTGCTCTTGCGCTCGGGCCGGAACTCGCTGGGATCGACGAATACCTGTGGGTCGCGGTTGGCCGCGGCGATTGCGATGAGCACCGTCTGGCCCTCGCGAATGGTGTGACCGCCGAGGGGGTGTTCCTGGGTCGCCACGCGCGCGGTGCCCAGCACCGGGCCGTCGAGCCGGAGCAGCTCGGAGATGACCGCCGGATCGTCCGGGTCGATGCCGTCGGCCAGCTGGGACCCGTCGGCGCGTGGGGCGAGCAGTCGAAGCATGCTGGCCCCCAGCAGATTGGCCGTCGTCTCATGGCCCGCGATGGCAACCATGAAGGCCATGGTGACCACATCCTCCAACGACAGATTGGCATCGGATGCGATCAAACTGAGCAGGTCGTCACCCGGGTATGACCGTCGGTCGGCGGCCAGGGGAAGCAGTTCGGTGGCAAGGGTCGCACCCGCGGCGGTACCGGCCAGGACGGTCTCGACGTCGGCGAAGGCACCCAACATCTGGATGATGATCGGGGACTCCTCACGAAGGACCGCCGACGATGCGTCATCAAGGCCGAGCCACTCGCCGATGATGGCGATCGGCAGTGGCAGGGCGATATCGGCCATGAAGTCGAAGGGTTCGCCGGCCGATGGGTATTCGACGACCTGCGAGGCGATGGAGTGGACACCTTCGCGCAAACCGGCGATGAATCCAGGGGTGAAGACATCACGGACCGCGCCCCTGAGTTCGGTGTGATCTGGCCCGTCGGCAAAGAGCATGTTTCTGCCGAAGTTCGACAGGTCGAGATACTCGGGGGCCGAGGCCCGCATCTGGGGGCTGGCGAGTGGATCGCTCGACCATCCGGTGCCGCCCAGTATTTCGCGCGCGGGGTGATAGCCCAGCACCAGCCAGGTGCCGGCATTCTCGTCCCAGACCACGTCGCCTCGGGCACGCAGGTTTTCGTAGTAGTCGTAAGGATCCCGTGAATCCCAGGGGATCCGCGGCGCCGTGGGGTTAGCAGTGGTCATGGTGATCCAATCCGAAGGGTAGGCCGCGGTCGCGGACCCATCCGACATGCTGTTTACCTAGTGGGGAAACGGGTTCGGCGATGCCGTCGAGATCGTCGAGCAGTGCATGCGTGTGCATGGTCGCGTTGAGCGTTGCCGACAGCGCGCTGATGTTCAGATTGATCCGCGCGAGGAACACCAGATCGCTGGGTATGGACATCTGATGCAGTGTTTGGAAATTCAGCAGGGAACGGGTGGCGCTGTTCGATACTTCACGCGTGAATGTGACCGGCTGAGGGGCCCGGATGTCCTGAACTGTCGCCCCGAGCCATTGAAAGACGTCATCGGCGGTCAGCGGGGAATCACTGGCGAAGTATCCGGTATCGACCATCAGCCGGCGCAGCTCTTCGCGCCGTTCCTCGGCGGCCGCGCGAATCATCTGGACGAGCCGATAGCGCAAGGACTCGGGCACCACTTTGATACAGCCGAAATCGACGAAGCCAACCGAACCATCCATCCCGAATCGGTAGTTGCCGGGATGAGGATCGGCGTGAAAGAGATTGGCGTGCCGAAACGATCCGGTGCTGAAACGCCAGATGGTCTCCACCCACACGTCTTTGAGATCCTGGTCGGCCTGCTGCGCCGCTACCCAATCCAGACCGTCCAGGTAGGTCATGGTCAGCACCCGATCGCCGGACGCTTCGTCGACCACCTCGGGTATCCGGATGAACGGGTGATCCGCGTACAACGCCGCGAAGGCCTTGATGTTGGTCGCCTCGTGGCGATAGTCCAACTCCTCGGAGATGCGCGCGGCCACCTCCTCGGCCATCTGGCGGTGATCGAGCTGCGGCTTGGGTCCGGCGATGCCCGTCGCGAAGCGCAGGAAGGTGGCCATCAGCTCGGCATTGGACAGATCATGCTTAATCGCCTGTGCCACACCGGGGTATTGGATCTTGACGGCGACCTGCTGGCCGTTGTGGAGGATGGCGCGGTGGACCTGGCCGATCGACGCCGCGGCCATCGGGTCGTCACTGAATTCGCAGAACAGCTCATCCACCGATCGCCCGAGGCTCTCCTCAAGAGCCTGGCGGGCCAGCAGCGGGTGCATCGGGGGCGCGTCGGCCTGCAGTCGCGTCAACGCACTCTGGTAGGGGGAGAACTGGCTGTATCCGTGGGACGCGATGTCGGCGATCGAGAAGATCTGGCCGGCTTTCATCAGCACGCCCTTGGAGTGTCCGAGAAGTTCGGTGTAGCGCTCGGCGGTCTTTTCGTGGAATCGGTTGATGGCGCCCTTGTCTCCGACTCTTTCACGCAGGCCCGCGACGAGTCGTCCGCCCGCGGCACGGGCGGTGAATCCGGCCAGTGGCATCGTGCGACGGATACGTCCGTGCGGAATGTGTTTGTCGCTCATAGCCGCGCGTGTTCGTGGTCGCGACGATCAAGCCCGAACGGTAGCCCTCGTTCTCGCACCCAGGCGACGTGCTGAACGCCGAGCGCGGTGGTGGGCTCGGCGATACCGGTCATGTCGTCGACGACTGCGCGAGCGTTCACGGTGGCGCCCAGTTTGGACAGGGTCGACCGCACACCCAGCGGTACCCGGACGAAGTAGATGAGGTCGGGCGGCAGCGCGATACGTGCCGACAAGGAATCTGGACTGCTGGTGTCCAGTGTGGCCATGTTTCGGTTGACCAGCTGAGGTGTGTAGGTAACCGGTTGTGGACCAACAACATCCGGGTTGTTTTGATTCATCCACCGATGCGCTTCCTCGATCGTCATGGTGGATCCGGCCGGGATGAACCCGGCTTCCGTCATGATCGTGTGCAGGTCTGCGAATCGTTTCTGCAGGTTGGCGACGATCATTTGCAGCCAGGAGAGACGCAGGTGCTCGGGAATGATCTTCACGGAGCCGAAGTCGACGATTCCGACGGAGCCGTCCAGGCCGAACCGGTAGTTGCCCGGATGAAGATCAGTGTAGAACGCCGATGCATGCTGCAGGGGCGACAGGCTGAACCTCCACAGTGCCTCGCCCCACGCGTCTTTGAGTTCTTGGCCGGATTGCTGTGCCCGTGCCCAGTCGATTCCGTCGACGTAGGTCATGGTCAGCACGCGCTCGGTGGACAGTTCCGGCACGGCCTCCGGCACACGGATGAAGGGATGTCCACGGAACAGCTCGTGGAATGACGCGATGTTGGCGGCTTCGCGGCGGTAGTCGAGTTCCTCGGAGATCCGCTCCGAAATGTCTCGGGCGGTGGCGCGCAGGTCTATGGCGACACTGCGGCCGAGCAGCGACAGGAAGGTTCGAAGAAAGGTGGTGACGAGTTCGCTGTTGGCGAGGTCTTCCCGGATTGCCTGTGCCACACCGGGGTATTGGATCTTGACGGCGACCTGCTGGCCGTTGTGGAGGATGGCGCGGTGGACCTGGCCGATTGATGCCGACGACATCGGCTCGTCGGTGAACTGCGCGTAGGCCTTGTCCACCGGGAGTCCGAGCTCCGATTCCACGATGCTGCGCGCCAACGTGGGGTCCATGGGCGGAGATTGGGTCTGCAGCCTGGCCATCGCTCGCTCGTAGGGGGAGATGCGGCCGTCGCCCATGGCGCTGGTGTCGATGCTGGAGAAGATCTGGCCGGCCTTCATCAGGACGCCTTTGGAGTGTCCGAGTAGTTCGGTGTAGCGTTCGGCGGTCTTTTCGTGGAAGCGGTCCACGGCGCCGGTGTCGCCTGCCTTCTCTCGTAGTCCGGCGACGAGCCGACCTCCGGCGGCGCGCGCGGTGAACCCCGCCAGTGGCATCGTGCGCCGAATGCGCCCTCGGGGCACCAGGTCTTCCGTCATGACTACCTCCTACCGGTGAGCCAGAGCAGCTGCTAAAGTGCTCACTGAGTGACACTAAGTGATTACTTGGGAGACGTCAATGGTTGAGATTTCCACCAAAGAACGCCTGGTCGCCGAGGCCATGCGGCTCTTTGGCGAGCAGGGGTACAAGGCGACGAGCGTCGCGCAGATCGAGAAGGCCGCCGGCCTGACTCCCGGGTCGGGTGGGCTTTACCACCACTTCAAGTCCAAGGAAGCGCTCCTTGAGGCGGGTATCGATCGCCAGCTCGATCGCCGTCGCGCCATGCGTGACATCCGTGCGCTCTTCGGCGGACTGGGCGACCTGCGCAACGAACTGACCATGATGGGTCGCTACCTGCTGACCGTGCTCGACGAGGAGTCGCAGCTGCTGCAGATCGCGTCGAGTGTTCCGGCCGGTCACCTGACGCGGCTCGACAACGCCTATGCCGCGCTCTTCGACGGCCTCTACGCCGAGCTCACCGACTGGGTGCACGGCTGGGCGCCCGGGATCGGTAAGGCGGAGGCGGAATCGATTGGGGCGCTGGGCGTCAACGCACTGCTGGGGAAGCGTGCGACCACTACCGTCTTTCGTGCGCCGACCGCCACCATCGCCGACGAGGACTACATTGCCGAATGGACGGCCGTACTGGCCACGAGGATCGAATCGCTGCGCTAGTCTCCGCCGGTGACGCAGACCCCGCTCGACGCGCCGGCTGTCCCGCGCCGCCGCATCGTCATCGCCTCCATGGTGGGCACCAGCATCGAATTCTTCGACTTCTACATCTACGCCACCGCCGCCGTGCTGGTGTTCCCAACATTGTTCTTTCCCAAGGGAAATGACACCGCGGCGCTGCTGTCCTCATTCGCGACGTTCGGGTTGGCCTTCGTCGCTCGTCCGGTCGGATCCATGCTGTTCGGGCACTTCGGCGATCGGATCGGCCGCAAGGCCACTCTCGTCGGATCTTTGATGACGATGGGGGTGGCGACCTTCGCGATCGGGCTGCTGCCGACCTTTGACGCCGTCGGCTATTGGGCGCCCGCGCTGCTGGCGCTGCTGCGCTTTTGCCAGGGTCTGGGATTGGGCGGGGAGTGGTCGGGGGCGGCACTTCTGGCGACCGAAACCGCCGAGGAGGGAAAGAGGGGCTGGGCGGCCATGTGGCCACAGCTGGGCGCCCCGATCGGCTTCTTCTTCGCCAACGGCACCTTTCTGCTGCTCATGCTGGTGATGGGCTTCGACGCCAAGACGGCCACCACCAACCATGCGTTCCTGTCCTGGGGTTGGCGAGTCCCGTTCCTGGCCAGCGCCGTCATCGTGGTCGTCGGCCTTTACGTACGGCTCAAGCTCACCGAGACGCCCGTTTTCACCCAGGCGGTGGCCGAGGGCAAGAAGGTGCGCGCGCCGCTGGCCGAGGTGGTCAGGACCTCGTGGCGTCAGCTGGTGATCGGCACGTTCGTCATGCTGGCCACGTACACGATCTTCTACGTGGTGACCACCTGGGCGGCCTCGTACGGAACGGGCAAGGTGGTCGACAAGTCCGGGGTCAAACTCGCGATCAGCTACGTCGATTTCCTACAGATGCAGCTGATTTCGGTGCTGTTCCTGGCGGCGTGCGTGCCGATCTCCGGACGGGTGGCGGACACGTACGGCCGCCGGCCGGTGCTGCTGACCTTCACCGCCGGCATCATCGTGTTCGGGCTGACATTCGGCTGGTTTCTCGATCCGTCGACGGCGGACAAGCCGATGATGCTGGCGTTCCTATGTCTGGGAATGGCATTGATGGGCTTGTCCTTTGGGCCGATGAGCGCGCTGCTGCCCGAGCTGTTCCCCACGAATGTCCGGTACACCGGGTCCGGGATCGCCTACAACTTCGCCTCGATCATCGGAGCCGCCGTCGCACCGTTCATCGCCACCTGGCTGGTGCACGACTTCGGCGTCGGATGGGTAGGGGTGTACCTGTCGGTCGCCGGTGTGTTGACCTTCGCTGCGCTCTTGGCCGCACGTGAAACCCGTGGGGTGGATCTCGCGCAGGTGTGATTCAGCTGCCCAGGTCGATGGAGGGGAAGTAGATGACCTGCCCCACGGTGAGGTGATCGGGGTTCTCGATCAGGTTGGCCGCCGCCACCATCTGGACCGCGATCTGCGTCCGCGCGGTGTTGTAGTCGCCGTAGTTCTCCTGCGCCAGCTTCCAGAGCGTGTCGTCGGAGACGACGGTGTGGCGCCGGTTGAGCCGCGGCTGGATCAGCACCGTGCCGGGTTCGGGGTCGTCACCGCTGAGCTGATTGGCGATGGCGATGATCACCCACAGCGACCAATCGCCGTACCAGCGATCGGCGAGCACCTGCAGCGTCTCGCCGGGCACCACGGTGTGGTGTCCAACATTGGCGAGGTCGGGCATCAGCAGCCATTCACCGACGATCAGGTCGCGCTGCGATACGCCGCTCGGACTTTCGAACACCCCGCTCATCGAGAAGCTGCCGTAGAAATGTTCGGCGATCTTCCCCTTGGTGTCGCCTGCCTTCACCTGGTAGCGGTAGGTGACGTACGGGATTTCCAGTTCCTGCCCCACCGCGATGAGATTCGGATCGGGGAGGTCGTTGACCACGGAGATCACCCGGTAGCGACGCCCGTCGCCATAGAACATCTCGGACAGTTTCCACAGGGTGTCACCACCGCGGACGGTGTATTGGCCACTGACGGGGAGTACATGTGTTTCAGTCATGTACCCGAGCGTGGTTCATCGCGGCTGCATCGGCGTGAGTAGTGCATTACCTCATTTTTGAGACTTTGCTGGATTTGCGACAAGCTTGTGGTGTTGACTTAGCTGGTGGGTGAATCTCCGGTGCCGTGCATCACGTGGATCGCCGCGATCTGTGCAGTGGCGGCCTGCACCCCGGCGCCCGGTCCTGAGGCCGTGTCTGGACCGACCAGTGGAACGACGCGGTCGGTTGCCGTGCCGGCATGGCACCACCGGTTTCCCAGCCTGAGTGGTTATACGGAGGTCGGAGAGAAGTGGAGCGCGAAAGGCGCTTTCGACCCAGGCGACGCCGCCAAGTTCAGCGACGGCACTGGCTACCTAGCCTTCCAGACCCCCGACGGGCTCAACTGCCGGATGCGCGTTGGGAACTCAGGCAAGGGAGACGGTGCATCGGAGGCTGGTTGTTGGGGCCAGCTCCCTGCAACGCCGCACGGTGAGCAGGAGGTTTACGCGATCTGGGGCGATAAGTCGGCGCGATTCCTGGCCTCGACCGACACATATGCGCAGGGCCGTGATTTCAGGCCGTTGGGGGCGATGCAGGTGCTCACACAGAGTGGTTTCGAAGGCGACACCGCGGCCTGCGCTGTGGATGGCCAGGGCATGACGGCATGCCTTCTTCACATCGGAACCACAGACGGCTCGCGTGATCATGGCTTCGTGTTGGACCCGAAAGGCAGCTGGGTCTTCTGATGATCCAACGCCGAGATTTTCTTGCTGTGGGGGTCACTGTCGCAGCGGGCATGGTTCTGTCGGGGTGCTCGAAGGCGCCTCCTCGAGCAGCCGCCCGGGTCGCAGCGAGCAGTGTGGAGGAGTTCGTGACGAAGCTCCCGAGTCCAACCGAGCTACAGCGGCGTTGTCGGGTGGTGTCGATGCTCGATGCGTTGGTGGAGGGGAAGCCGCTTACCAGGGGCGATATCGGCACTGTCTATCAACCGAATTGGCGTCCCGGTGATGATCTGGTGAAGTACACGAACGGCGGCGGTGACGAGTGGTCGATCATCTTCTCGAACACGGCCGGTGTCTTCATCCGCGGTTTCGCCCACGACTCAGATTTGAGTACCTACAACGAAGACGACTACTGGCCAGGTCTCATCGGTGATCTGCCGGAGCCGTTCACGTCGGATCTGAAAAACCCCGACCTGTACGACCACTACGACAGCGCTCCACAGATGACGGTCTGTGTGTGGTGCGGAGCGGCAGACACCGCGTGGCGCCACGGGAAACCCAAGCCAACCCAATGGGGATACCAGGGGGATGGCGGCGAGGGTTTGTTCGGTCCGCTTGTTGAATGGACGGCATCCAAGGAGTTGGAATGGCAGTACCCGGCGCCGGGACACGTCATCGCCGAGGTCGCGGTCCAGCGGGTCATGAATCAGGCGTCGCTTACCGATGAACTCGTCCGTGCGTTTCATCCAGCTCCGGACATCACGGCCCTGCGCGCCGAGGCGACCCGGATCGGGTACTAGACCAGGTGTGATGTAAGCCTCGTCGCGGCTCACACTAGGCTGTGACGACGTGAGCGAACGTCCAGTCGTGTTGATTGCCGACAAACTTGCCCAGTCGACCGTCGAAGCACTCGGAGATGGTGTGGAGGTGCGCTGGGTCGACGGCCCCGATCGCCCCGCGCTGCTGGCCGCGGTGCCCGACGCTGACGCGCTGCTGGTGCGTTCGGCGACCACCGTGGACGCCGAGGTATTGGCCGCCGGCACCAAGCTCAAGATCGTCGCGCGCGCAGGCGTCGGACTCGACAATGTCGACGTCAAAGCCGCGACCGCCCGCGGTGTCCTGGTGGTCAACGCGCCCACCTCGAACATCCACAGTGCCGCCGAGCACGCCGTGACTCTGCTGCTGTCCACCGCGCGACAGATCCCGGCCGCCGACGCCTCGCTGAAGGCGCACACCTGGAAGCGCTCGTCGTTCAACGGCACCGAGATCTTCGGCAAGACCGTCGGCGTGGTGGGCCTGGGCCGCATCGGCCAGCTCTTCGCGCAGCGCCTTGCGGCGTTCGGGACGCATATCGTCGCCTACGACCCCTACGTCTCGGCCGCCCGTGCCGCTCAGCTCGGCATCGAACTGCTGACTCTCGACGAACTTTTGGGTCGGGCAGATTTCATCTCGGTGCACCTGCCCAAGACCCCCGAGACCGCGGGCCTCATCGGCAAGGAAGCGCTGGCCAAGACCAAGCCGGGCGTCATCATCGTCAACGCCGCACGCGGCGGGCTCATCGACGAGGCTGCGCTGGCCGATGCCATCCGCAGCGGTCACGTCCGCGGCGCCGGACTCGACGTGTTCGCCACCGAGCCGTGCACCGACAGCCCGCTCTTCGAACTCGACCAGGTTGTGGTGACCCCGCACCTGGGTGCCTCGACCAGCGAGGCGCAGGACCGTGCCGGTACCGATGTGGCTGCGAGCGTGCAGCTGGCCCTGGCGGGCGAGTTCGTGCCCGACGCCGTCAACGTGGGCGGGGGAGTCGTCAGCGAAGAGGTGGCGCCGTGGCTTGAGGTCGTTCGCAAGCTCGGCGTGCTCATCGGCGCCGTCTCCGAGCAGCTGCCCACCTCGTTGTCCGTCGACGTGCGCGGTGAGCTCGCTTCCGAAGATGTTGCGGTGCTCAAGCTCTCGGCGCTGCGTGGACTCTTCTCCTCGGTGATCGAGGACCAGGTGACCTTCGTGAACGCGCCGTCGATCGCCGAAGAGCGTGGCGTGAGTGCGGAGATCAGCACGGCCACCGAGAGCCCCAACCACCGCAGCGTCGTCGACGTGCGCGCCGTGTATGCCGACGGCTCGGTGATCAACGTGGCCGGGACGCTGTCCGGCCCGCAGCTGGTGCAGAAGATCGTTCAGATCAACGGCCGCAACTTCGATCTGCGCGCCGCGGGTGTGAACCTCGTCATCAACTACGCCGACGTGCCCGGTGCCCTGGGCAAGATCGGCACCGTACTGGGCAGCGCCGAGGTCAACATCCAAGCCGCGCAGCTGAGCCAGGACGCCTCCGGTGAGGCGGCCACCATCATCCTGCGGCTGGACCGCACCGCGCCGGATGCCGTACTGGACGAAATCCGCGCCGCTGTTGGTGCGACAACCCTTGAGCTGGTGGACCTTTCATGACCAAGCTCGCGATCATTGCCGGCGATGGCATCGGACCCGAGGTCATCGGTGAGGCCGTCAAGGTGCTCGACGCCGTGCTGCCAGGGGTAGAGAAGACCGAGTATGACCTGGGTGCGCGCCGCTACCTGGCCACCGGCGAGCTGATGCCCGATTCGGTGCTCGACGAGCTTCGCGGGCATGACGCCATTCTGCTTGGCGCCATTGGCGATCCGGCCGTCCCCAGCGGTGTGCTGGAGCGCGGTCTGCTGCTGAACACCCGCTTTGCGCTCGATCACCACATCAACCTGCGCCCCGCCAAGCTGTATCCCGGCGTCACCGGCCCACTGGTCGGGAACCCCGCCATCGACCTCGTGGTCGTGCGTGAGGGCACCGAGGGGCCGTACACCGGCAACGGCGGCGCCATCCGCGTCGACACCCCGCACGAGGTGGCCACCGAGGTCAGCCTCAACACCCGGTTTGGCGTGGAGCGCGTGGTGCGCAACGCCTTCCAGCGTGCCGAGGCCCGTAGCAAGAATCTGACGCTGGTGCACAAGAACAACGTGCTCAAGTACGCGGGCACGTTGTGGACGCGCACGGTCAACGAGGTGGCTGCCGAGCACCCGGATGTCACGGTGTCGTATCAGCACATCGACGCCGCCACCATCCACATGGTGACCGATCCGGGCCGCTTCGACGTCATCGTCACCGACAACCTGTTCGGCGACATCATCACCGACCTGACCGCGGCCGTTACCGGCGGAATCGGCTTGGCGGCAAGCGGAAACATCGACGGCTCGGGCAAGAACCCGTCGATGTTCGAGCCCGTGCACGGCAGTGCCCCGGACATCGCGGGCCAGGGCATCGCCGATCCCACCGCGGCGGTCGTGTCGGTCTCGCTGCTGCTGAACCACCTCGGTGAGACCGAGGCCGCGGCGCGCGTGGAGAAGGCTGTCGAGCAGCACCTGGCCAGCCGGGGTGAGGAGAAGCTGTCCACCTCGGCCACCGGCGATCGGATCGCCAGCTTCCTGTAGTCCTGACCGAGTGCGAGCCTGACCCGGAATCCGCGTCAGGCTCGCATTCGGCATTAGAGGGCGGGGCGCTCCAGTTTCACCGGTACCACACCGACTGCCACCAAGGGGAACACCGCGCACACCGCGAAGGCGGCCGTGAAGCCGGCGGCACCGGCGATCGCCCCGAAGACGGGCGGTGCGACGGCGGCCGCCAGCAGCTGGCCGGTGTTCTGCGCGCCGAGAGCGCGCCCGCTCCAGAACGGGCCGGCGATCTCGGCGATGGAGGTGTACGCCAACCCGTTGTCGGACACGGTGATCACCGACGCGACCAGCATGACGACGACGCTGATCGACCAGTCGAGTTGATTGGTGATGGCCAACAGTGCCATGGTCGCCGAGGCCGCCAGCGCTATCACACGGATGGGTCGCATGCGTGATCCCCAGCGGTCCGACCACATTCCGGCCGCCACCCGGCCCAGCGCGCCGATCAGCTGCGCCACGGTGACCATCACGCTGGCCGCGCCGATGCTCCAGCCCCTGTCGGTGACCAGCCACACCAGCGTGAAGGTCCACACCACCACCTGCGGAACCACCAAGAGCACCGACACGCCATGGATGAGCCAGAGCACTCGGGATCCGCGGTAGGGGTTGGCCAGATGCTGCTCGGGCGCTTCCGACCGCGCCGGCCGGGGCGGGTCGATGATCCCCATCAGACAGACCACGGAAGACACTGCACACACAATCGCGGGGAACAACAATGCTGTTGCCACACCATGGCTTTGAGCGATGCGTGGAATGACGAGCGCGCCGACGGCCACGCCTAGTGGCTGGGCCATCTGTCGAATGCCCATCACCGTCCCGCGCTGATGCGGCGGGAACCAGCCGACCACCACACGACCGCTGGCCGAATTGCACGCCGCCGCAGCAGCGCCGCCCAACAGCAGGAAACCGCCGGTCACGGTCAGCGACGGTGATTCGGCAGCCGCGAACGCGGCCACGGCGGTGAGCGCCAGACCGCTCACCAAGGCGAGGCGTTCACCGAACTTGTCGATGAGCGCACCCCACGCGATCAGCGTCAGCACCATGCCGAAGCTGGGCATGGCAGACAGTAGTCCCGCGTTGGCGAGGTCGAGCCCGCGCTCGGTGTGCAGGGCCGGAATGAGGAATGCCACACCGTTGATGAAGACATTCGCTCCGGCTGTGGACCCCAGGGCAATGGCCAGCATCGCCCAACGGCGCGCTGTACCAACCTCATCGACGCGAACCATGGTCACCATGGTTCCACACCTATCCCAAATTATTGAATGGGTATCTCATAATATGGGATATCTAGCTCGCCGTCGCGAGCTTGTCGTGACGGCGGTACGTGCGGTCGCCACCCGTCTGCGACATGCCCTGTGCGACGAATTTGCGTCGGGTGAAGTGCCCAATCTCCTCACTGATGCGCGTCATCCCCGGCAGGATGTTGCGACGCTCGAAGAACCAGTTCGCCACCGAGGTGCCCACCACCGCGGCCTGCATCGGTCTGTTGTTCGGCAGGCCCAGGCTGTCGGCGTGTGTCTTTCCGAGGATTAGCCGGCTGTACGAGGACAAGTACACACGCGCGATCCGTACCGGCAGCGGGTCATCGGGCATCGCGCCATGGAGTGCTTGGGTGAGGGCGTAGGAATCGCCATCGGGTAGGAATTCGGTGGCGGCCTCCAGCCAGAACAGGCGCCAGGTGTCTTCCTCGTTGGTGGGGACCAGCTCGGGATGAATTCCCATGAGCAGTCCCACATATCTCCAGAAGTGGAACACGGCCTCACGTTCGGTATCCGAGAAGCTCATTCCCATGGCCTGGCATCCGGCGAGGTTGGCCAGCGAGAACAACATGAGCGTGCCCGCGAGTTGGATCTGATTGACGGGCGCGTCCCACGCCTCGTAGTCCCAGTCGTCGCGCCGATTCATGGCGCCGCGAACCAGTGCGTGCATCAAGCGGACTCGCAGAATTCCCTTGAACCCGGCCGAGTATCGGTCCAGCCCGCCGGGGGAGGTGACGTCGACGAGCCACTGCCCGGTTTCCAGGAGTCTGCGTGGGGCCATCGCCTGGAGATTGAGATTGCCCGTGCCGACGAGGGGCTTGTCGGCACGGGACGCGAGGTACCCGCCGGTCAGCGCGAGGCCGGGCAGTGCCAGCCCCAGGCCCAACAGACCGGTGCGCATGCTGACCCGGGCGGCCACGTCGAGCTTCTTGTCGTCGAGCCAGTAGGGCCGGTCGTCGATCTGCTCGAAGAATGCGATCAGTTCCTCGGGCGGGTTCTCGACCGCGTCGATGCCCTCTTCGATGGCGATTTCGAACATGCGCCGCCCCTGGCCGGCGGGGAAGCGGGCGAACATCGCCACGACAGCGTCGGCGAGCGGATCGCCCACGTGCGCGAAGCGCCGGAATGACTCGTGCTGTTCGGCGGTCGCCCGAATATCCCGCCCGGGGAGAAAGCGGGTGAACACGTTGAACGGGAACTCGCGAAGTTGCGGCGGGTTGGGCAGCTTCTGCCAGGTCGAAGCCATCTTCGACTCCATCAAGACGTCCTTTCGTCGTTGAAAGCGGCTATCTGGTGACACGACTCACCATCTGGTGAGAATCATCACCAGAAAATGCCATGAGGTCAAGGGTCAAAGTGCGACAATCGGCAGATGCCATCCCGGACCTATGGCGGTGCCACATCCGGTGAACGACGCGCGCGACGGCGCGCGGCGCTGCTGGATGCCGCGCTGGACTTGGTCGCAAGCAACGGCGTCAAGGGCCTCACGGTGCGCGGTGTGTGCGCGGAGGCCCGGCTCAACGATCGATACTTCTACGAGAGCTTCCGCAGCACCGACGAATTGGTGCTGGCGATGCTCGACGAACAAATGCTCGCGGGATCGGCCGCCATCATCGAGGCCATCGCGAAGAGTTCGGCATCCACCGACCCGGTGGTGCGCACGCGTGCGGCTGTGGGCAGTGGCCTGAGATTCCTCACGGCCGACCCTCGCCGGGGCAGGCTGTTGGTCGAATCGCAGGCCACCGAGGGCTTGGCCGCACGTAGACGAGACCTGGTCAAAACCCTGGCGCAGGTGATGGCGGATCAGGGACGCCTGCTGCTTCCCGCCGACGATGCGCTGGATCCCGACTTGGACCTGGCCACCTTCACGCTGGTTTCCGGGGGACTGGACCTGGTGACCACCTGGTTTCGCGGCGAACTCGACATCACCCACGACCGGTTGGAGGATTTCCTCGTGGCGTTGGTCACTCGGGCCAACATCCGCGAGGACCAACATGAGGACAGCGAGGAAGCCGCAAAGCCCGGCAACTAGGCTCATGTAAATGCGCCTAGGACGTATTGCCAGCCCAGACGGTGTCGCCTTCGTCAGTATCGAGGGAGGCGACGGCAGGGAAGAATCAGCGACCGCTCGTGAGATCGCCGAGCATCCCTTCGGGACCCCCACCTTCACCGGGCGCCAGTGGCCGCTCGCCGACGTCAGGCTGCTGGCACCGATCCTGGCCAGCAAGGTGGTGGCCATGGGTAAGAACTACGCGGCCCACGCTGCCGAAATGGGCGGCGCGCCACCGGAGTCGCCGGTGATCTTCATCAAGCCCAACACCTCGATCATCGGACCCGGCTTGCCGATCCAATTGCCGCCCAGCGCATCCGAGGTGCACCACGAAGGTGAGCTGGCCATCGTGATCGGCCGGCCCTGCAAGGACGTTCCCGCCGCCCGGGCGGCCGAGAACATCCTGGGTTACACGATCGGCAACGACGTCTCGGCGCGCGATCATCAGCGCGCCGACGGTCAGTGGACCCGAGCGAAGGGTCACGACACGTTCTGCCCGCTGGGGCCGTGGATCGTCACCGATCTGGACCCGTCGGACCTGGAGATCCGTACCGAGGTCAACGGAGAGGTCAGGCAGCTCAGCCGCACCTCGTTGCTGTTGCACGATGTGGGAGCGATCGTGGAATGGGTCTCCGCGGTCATGACCCTGCTGCCCGGCGACGTGATCCTCACCGGAACGCCCGAGGGCGTCGGGCCCATCGTCGACGGCGACACCGTGAGCGTCACGATCGAAGGCATCGGAACCCTGTCCAATCCTGTTGTGCGGAAGGCGAAGTAAGAGTGAGCGACACTAAAGTCCGGGTACGTTTCTGTCCGTCGCCGACGGGTACCCCGCACGTCGGTCTGATCCGGACCGCGCTGTTCAACTGGGCGTACGCCCGACACTGCGGAGGCGACTTCGTGTTCCGCATCGAGGACACCGACGCCGGGCGCGACAGTGAAGAGAGCTATCTGGCGATCCTGGACGCCTTGCGGTGGTTGGGCCTGGACTGGGACGAGGGCCCCGAGGTCGGTGGCCCTTACGCGCCGTATCGGCAGTCGCAGCGTAAGGAACTGCACCTCGATGTGGTGCGCAAGCTGCTGGAGGCGGGGGAGGCCTATGAGGCATTCTCCACGCCGGAAGAGGTGGAGGCTCGCCACCTCGCGGCGGGGCGCAATCCCAAACTGGGGTACGACAATTACGACCGCGATCTCACCGACGAGCAGCGTGCGGCCTTCCGGGCAGAGGGCCGCAACCCCGTCGTGCGGCTACGCATGCCCGATCACGACATCACCTGGAATGACTTGGTGCGCGGGGAGACCACCTTCGCGGCCGGCGTGGTGCCCGATTTCGCGCTGACCCGCGGCAATGGAGATCCGTTGTACACCTTGGTGAACCCGGTCGACGACGCCCTGATGAAGATCACCCACGTGCTGCGCGGTGAGGACCTGCTGCCATCGACCCCCAGGCAGATCGCCTTGTATGAGGCCATGATCCGGGTGGGGGTGGCCGAGTCGATTCCGACGTTCGCACACCTGCCCTCGGTGCTGGGTGAGGGCACCAAGAAGCTATCCAAGCGTGATCCGCAGTCCAACCTGTTTCTGCACCGCGATCGGGGTTTCATCCCCGAGGGGCTGCTGAATTACCTTGCACTGCTGGGGTGGTCGATCGCCGACGATCACGACATTTTCAGCCTGCAAGAGATGGTCGCCGCCTTTGACGTCACCGATGTCAATTCGAATCCGGCGCGGTTCGACCAGAAGAAGGCCGACGCCATCAATGCCGAGCACATCCGGTTGTTGGCCCCGGAGGAGTTCGTGGCACGGCTGCAGACCTTCTTCACCGGCCATGGGTACGAGCTGGGACTCGATGAGAGCGCCTTCACGGTGGCGGCGGACCTGGTGCAGACGCGCATCGTGGTGCTGGGAGATGCTTGGGGTCTGCTGAAGTTCCTCAACGACGATGTGTACGCCATCGACCCCGGCTCGGCACGCAAGGAGTTGGGGGAGGCCTCTGTACCTGTCTTGGACGCCGCGATCGGCGCGCTGGAGTCGCTTGATGCGTGGACCACTCAGGCCATCGAGGAGGCGCTCAAGAGCGCGCTCGTCGAGGGGCTCGAACTCAAACCCCGGAAGGCATTCGGGCCGCTGCGCGTCGCGGTGACCGGTGCGACGGTTAGCCCTCCGCTGTTCGAATCGATGGAACTACTGGGCTCCGCGCGCACCCTGCAGCGGCTGCGAAACGCCCGGACCTGGGAAAATGAGGTGGAGGGCCAAACCGATTCGGGTTAATCGCCCTTGGTTTGGTAGTCTGCTCGTCGGCTCCAAAGTCCGCTGTCGGCACGCTGACCTGCGGTTCTGCGAAGCCATTGGGGTATGGTGTAATTGGCAACACAGCGGTTTCTGGTACCGCCATTCTAGGTTCGAGTCCTGGTACCCCAGCGCAAATCATTTGCACGGCAAGTGATTTGGTGGATGTGCGCCGGTGAGCTAGACTGTCAAGTCTGCGCGCCACGCGCAGTGCACGAAATGTTCTAGCCCCCGTCGTCTAGCGGCCTAGGACGCCGCCCTCTCACGGCGGTAGCGTGGGTTCGAATCCCATCGGGGGTACCAGTTCTCTTGCGAGACCTATCGCCAGCTCTCGGCGCGGTAATCACCCAATACGCGCAGCGCTTCCTCGGTCAATTCCGGGTGGCGGCCACGCAGGGTCCAGATCACGAACTTGCGGGCCTGATGCGCGCCTGCCTTCTCCACGTCCACGTCGATGTCGAGGGTCTCGGCACATAATTCACGGATCCGGTCATCGTGTGGTCCGGCCGGCTCGCCGGTGTCGAGGTGATGGACCAGCGCGTTGCTCAATGGCCGTTTGATCTTCTTATGCCGCAGACCCTCGCGGAAAGAGTCGAACGCATCGCGTGCGAGCTGGCCCACCGCCGGCGCCTACTGCTGCGGCGTCGTCGAGCCGCCGAGCGGCATCGCGGGCAGGCCGAGCTTGCGGTGATCCCAGGACCGGATGCGGGTCGGGCGCACTCGGACCGCGATGCGCTTGTTGAGCATCGCCTCGACGAACGGTTTCATCTCTTCTGTGTACGGCGCGGTGTAGCGCTCGAAGACGCTGATACCCACCTGGAACAGTGCGTCGGGATCCTCGACGATCTCGGCCTGACCTTCGATGGATACCCCGCGCAGGGTGTCGTAGGTCAGCCCGTCCTCGATGAGGCAAGTGATGGTGGGGTTGCGCTTGAGGTTGACCACCTTCTGCGACTTGGCCTTGGTCTCGAACCATAGCTCGCCGTCGAGTACCGCGTACCACATGGCGATCAGGTGCGGCTGCCCGTTGGCGCCGATGGTGGCCATGGTCGTGGTGCGTGAGTTGTTGATGAACTCGGTGATCTCGTCGTCGGACATGACGATCTGCGAGCGCTGATTGCTTCCCATATTCGGAGCTTAAAGCCGGGCTGTTATCGCCTCGGAGGCGGCAACGAGATCGGCCGCCCAGCGCGCCCCCGGCCGTCGGCCCATCCGGTCAATCGGGCCGGAAACCGATATCGCGGCAATGACATTGCCGTGCCGATCGCGGACGGGGGCAGAGACGCTGGCCACGCCCGCCTCGCGCTCGGCCGCGCTCTGCGCCCAGCCCCGCTTGCGCACATCGGCCAGCGCGCGTTCGGTGAACGTGGCGCCGGGCAGCACCGCCGCCTGGGTGGCCGAATCACTGTGGGCAAGTAGTACTTTGGCGCCCGATCCCGCCGACATCGGCAGGCGCGAGCCGACCGGCACGGTATCGCGAAGCCCTGCCGGAGGTTCGAGCGCCGCCACGCAGATGCGTACGGTGCCTTCCTGTCGGTAGAGCTGCACGCTCTCCCCGGTGATCTCGCGCAGCTTCGGCAGTACCTGAGCGCTGGCGCTCAGCAGCGGATCGTTGACGTGCGCGGCGAGTTCGGTCAGCCCGGCGCCGAGCTGCCACTGCCCGTCTCCGTCACGTGACAGCAGTCGGTGGACCTCCAGCCCCGCCGCCAGTCGATGTGCAGTGGCACGGGGGAGCCCCGTGCGCTCGCACAATTCCGCGAGCCCGCAGGGCGAGTCGCCTATGGCCGTCAGGACCTGCACCGCTTTGTCGAGGACGCCGATGCCGCTATGCTGTCTCACAGGACGATACTAACGTTCCAAATATTGAGACGCAATGAGTACGGAGCCAATGATGACTAGTGTCCAACAGCCCAGGACCCTGGCAGAGAAGGTCTGGGACTCCCACGTAGTGGTACGCGGAACCGGTGAGGGTGCAGCTCGTGAGCCCGACCTCATCTACATCGATCTGCATCTGGTCCATGAGGTGACCAGTCCGCAGGCGTTCGACGGCCTGCGGTTGGCCGGGCGCCCCGTGCGTCGGCCGGATCTGACGATCGCGACCGAAGACCACAACGTGCCGACGATCGACGTCGACAAGCCGATCGCCGATCCGGTGTCGCGCACCCAGGTGGAGACGCTGCGACGCAATTGCAAAGAATTCGGCATCCGCCTGCACCCGATGGGAGACGCCGAACAGGGCATCGTGCACGTGGTCGGTCCGCAGCTGGGTTTGACTCAACCGGGCACCACGGTCGTCTGCGGGGACAGCCACACCTCCACGCACGGCGCCTTCGGAGCGCTGGCGATGGGCATCGGAACCTCCGAGGTCGAGCACGTCATGGCCACGCAGACCTTGCCGCTGAAACCATTTCGGACCATGGCCATCAACATCGACGGCAGCCTGCCGAAGGGCGTTACCAGCAAGGACGTCATTCTGGCGGTCATCGCCAAGATCGGTACCGGTGGCGGCCAAGGGTATGTCCTGGAGTACCGCGGACGGGCCGTCGAGGAGATGTCGATGGAGGCCCGAATGACTATGTGCAATATGTCTATTGAGGCCGGTGCCCGAGCCGGCATGGTGGCCCCCGACGAGACCACCTACGCCTACCTCAAGGACCGCCCGCACGCGCCCAAGGGCGAGCTGTGGGATGCCGCTGTGGCCGAATGGGACTCGCTGCGCACCGACGAAGGTGCCCAATTCGACGCGGAAGTGCACATCGATGCCAGTACCTTGACACCCTTTGTCACCTGGGGCACCAACCCGGGGCAGGGGGTGCCCCTGGGGGCCGACGTGCCCGATCCGGAGCAGATGGTCGACGAAGAGGAGCGGCTGGCTGCCGAGAAGGCGCTGACCTATATGGATCTCACCCCGGGTACGCCCATGCGTGAGATCCCGGTGGACACCGTCTTTGTCGGATCGTGCACCAACGGGCGGATCGAAGATCTACGGGCGGTGGCCGACGTGCTGCGGGACCGGAAGGTGGCCGAGGGTGTCACCATGCTGATCGTTCCGGGTTCGATGCGGGTGCGTGCGCAGGCCGAATCCGAGGGGCTGGGCGAGATTTTCATCGCCGCGGGCGCTCAGTGGCGTCAGGCGGGCTGTTCGATGTGCCTGGGAATGAATCCCGATCAGTTGTCCCCGGGGCAGCGGTGCGCGTCGACGTCGAACCGAAATTTCGAGGGGCGCCAGGGCAAGGGCGGCCGGACACACCTGGTCTCGCCGACTGTCGCCGCCGCGACCGCGGTGAGGGGAAAGCTCTCATCGCCAGCTGATTTGGCAAAATCCGTAAAATAGGCGCCTGCCAAAAGGCACAGGAGGAAATAGTGGAGGCATTCGACACCCACACCGGAATTGGTGTGCCGCTGCGTCGTTCCAACGTGGATACCGACCAGATCATCCCGGCGGTGTACCTCAAGCGTGTCACCCGAACGGGTTTCGAGGACGGGCTCTTCGCCGGCTGGCGGACCGATCCCTCGTTCATTCTCAATCTGGAACCGTTCAACCGGGGCAGCGTTCTGGTCGCCGGGCCCGAATTCGGCACCGGATCATCCCGTGAGCACGCGGTCTGGGCCTTGATGGACTACGGATTTCGAGTAGTACTTTCGTCCCGTTTCGGAGATATCTTCCGGGGCAACGCCGGTAAGGCCGGTCTGCTGGCGGGACTGGTCGGTCAGTCCGACATCGAGCTGCTGTGGAAGCTCATCGAGCAGAATCCAGGTTTGGAACTCACTGTGAATCTTGAGGATCGAACGGTGACTGCCGGAACGGCGGTGGTGCCGTTTGAGATTGACGACTACACGCGGTGGCGGCTACTCGAAGGCTTGGACGATATAGGCCTTACGCTGCGAAAAGTCGACGAAATTGCGGCTTTTGAGGCCGCTCGGCCGGAGTTCAAACCCCGTACTTTGGAGCCTTCTGAGTAGCTGATTGGGCGCCCTTGGGGGGCAAGGGCATTCCTTTTGGTCGGCATATGGCCCGTAAAGAAGCTCAGAGAATTTTGCCGAAATTACGCGTGGCACTTGGAAATCACGTGCAGTTGGGTTTACCGTGTTCGAAGTCGGTTCAAAGTGGACCACTGGCTTCGGAGGGTTTTACATGAACAAAGCAGAGCTCATCGACGTTCTGACACAGAAGTTGGGCTCGGATCGCCGGCAAGCCACCGCTGCGGTGGAGCACGTCGTCGACACCATCGTTCGCACCGTGCACAAGGGTGAGAGCGTGACAATCACCGGATTTGGCGTTTTCGAGCAGCGCCGTCGCGCCGCGCGTGTCGCCCGCAACCCGCGCACCGGTGAGACCGTCAAGGTGAAGCCGACGTCGGTTCCGACGTTCCGTCCCGGTGCACAGTTCAAGGCGGTTGTCTCTGGCTCGCAGAAGCTTCCGGCCGACGGCCCCGCTGTGAAGCGTGGTTCCACCGCCGCCCCGGCCAAGCGTGCCGCCGCCAAGAAGGCCGCCCCGGCCAAGAAGGCTCCGGCCAAGAAGGCTGCGCCTGTGAAGAAGGCAGTCGTCAAGAAGGCTGCTCCCGCCAAGAAGGCCCCGGTCAAGAAGGCAGTGGTCAAGAAGGCTGCGCCTGTGAAGAAGGCAGTCGTCAAGAAGGCTGCTCCCGCCAAGAAGGCCCCGGTCAAGAAGGCCGTGACCAAGGCTCCGGCCAAGAAGGCTGCGACCAAGGCTCCCGCCAAGAAGGCCCCGGCCAAGAAGGCTCCCGCCAAGAAGGGCCGCAAGTAGTTTCAAGTCAACATCGGGTCCCACCTTCGGGTGGGGCCCGATGTTGCTTTTCGGGTGGTGCCGGCGTCTAGCCGCCGGCCGGAAGTGGGCTGTCCAGATGGTCTGCGGCCAGCAGTTTCTGGCCGCGCATCGACAGCACCCACATGCTGCCCTTGCGGTTACGCGATTTATCGGGGCGGACACCGTCGCGATCCGCCCACCACTTAATCAGGTCTGGGATGACCCGGCCTTGTGTGCATACCACCCGGATACCGTCCAATCCGGCGATTTCCAGAATCCGGTGATGGGCACGCCTGCGGTCGGCCCAATAGGCCTCCTCACTGAGCGCGGGCTCGCTGTAGATCACCGTGTTCAGCTCCTCGGCAAGCGGTTCCACGGTCTGGCGGCAGCGCAGTCGATCTGCGGAGTGAATCGCGCTGGCACCGAATGCAAGTAATTGCCCGGTAAGCGCCTCGGCCTGGGCGCGGCCTTTCTTGTCCAGTGGCCGCAGTGTGTCGTCGCCCGAATACCTTTCCTTTCGCCCCGCCTTTGCGTGGCGCACAATGATCAATGTCCGAGTATCAATTTCGTGCTTTGCGAAATTTCGCAGCACTTTCCGGTCAACGGCATAGCTGACCGTCTTGATCGCGCGCGTTACCGGTAGCCACTGAATCTCGTCGACTTCATGGTTGGCTTCAAACTTGCCGTCCAAAACTTGTGCCGCCCAATATCTGACGCGCTTGGTTCCCTGGGCCACCGGATAACTCACCGACGGCAACCGCCTGCCGAGCCGCGCGGTGAATCCGGTCTCCTCGGCGATCTCGCGGACCGCGGCGATGGCAGCGGTCTCACCAGGGTCGAGTTTCCCTTTGGGCAGTGACCAATCGTCGTATCGTGGTCGGTGCACCAGCGCTACTTCGATGGCGCCGGCAGTGCCGTCCTGGCCAGGTTTTTCCTGGTACCGCCAGAGTGCGGCTCCGGCGGCGAGGACCGCTGCACCGGTCCGGGTGGTCGGATCGGGCACGAAAGCTCCTTCGGGGGGAGAGTTGTTCAGCCGGGGAACCTGGGCTGGTTCATGTGTGCGAGCGGTGCCGTTTCATCATTTCGACCTGGTGGTCGCGCACCTCCTCGCCGTCCGCAGGCGAGGCCAACCACTGGCCGTCGGGCTGCAGCTCCCAGCAGCGGGTGTGGGAGTCCAACGCGGAGGTGAACATATCGTCGAGCTGGGCGGTGAGCTTCGGGTCGGTGACGCGGGCAAGGACTTCGACCCGCCGGTCCAGATTACGATGCATCATGTCGGCGCTGCCGATCCAGAATTCGTCGATGGCGTTGAAGTGAATGATGCGCGAATGTTCAAGGAACCGGCCGAGAATGGATCGTACGGTGATGGTTCCGGAGTACTCGGGAACACCGGGCCGCAGTGCGCAGATACCGCGAACCACCACCTCAACGGGAACCCCGGCCTGGGAGGCGCGGTACAGCGCGTCGATCACCTGCTCGTCGACCAGGGCGTTCATCTTCAGCCGGATCCGGGCGTCTTGCCCGGCACGATGCGCGGCGATCTCACGGTCGATGCGATCGACGATCCCGGCACGTATTCCGTGTGGCGCCACTAACAGGTTGCGGTAGGAGACCTTTCGCGAGTACCCGGTGAGGGAGTTGAACAGGTCGGTGAGGTCGGCGCCGATTTCCGGCGCACTGGTCAGCAGGCCGACATCTTCGTAGAGGCGGGCGGTCTTCGGGTTGTAGTTCCCGGTGCCGATGTGGCAGTACCGACGGATGGCAGAGCCCTCACGGCGCACCACCAGGGCGGTCTTGCAGTGCGTTTTCAGGCCGATCAACCCGTAGACCACATGCACGCCTGCGTCTTCCAGGGCGCGGGCCCACTTGATGTTGGCCTGCTCGTCGAAGCGTGCCTTGATCTCCACCAGGGCGACGACCTGCTTACCGGCCTCGGCGGCGTCGATGAGCGAGTTCACGATGGGGGAGTCGCCGGAGGTGCGGTACAGCGTCTGCTTGATGGCAAGCACCTGCGGATCGGCAGCAGCCTGCTCGATAAACCGTTGCACGCTGGTGGAGAACGAGTCGTACGGGTGATGAACCAACACATCGCCGTCGCGCAATGTGGAAAAGATGCTCTTGGGGGTCTCGCCCTGCCCGAACGCGGGATGAGTCGCCGGCACAAACGTCGGATCCTTGAGTGCGGGGCGATCCACGCCATAGACCTGCCACAAGCACGAGAGGTCCAGCAGCCCGGGAACCTGCACCACATCACCGGGATCCACGTCCAGCTCGCGTAGGAGCAGTTCCAGCATGTGCTCGGTCATGTCGTCGGCAACCTCGAGGCGCACCGGAGAGCCGAAGCGCCGGCGGGCTAATTCCCGCTCAAGTGCCTGCAGCAGATCCTCGTCCCGGTCCTCCTCGACCTCGAAATCGGCATTGCGCGTAATACGGAACGCGTGGTGCTCGACGATCTCCAGGCCCGGGAACAGGGCCGATAGGTGCGCGGCGATGAGCTCTTCCATGGGAAGGAAACGCGCGGTCTGGGTGGTTCCGGTTCCGTCGGGGCTGCGCAGCCGGACAAAGCGATCCACGTTGTCAGGCACCTTGATTCGGGCGAAATGCTGACCGCCCGTTTCGGGGACCTGGACCGTGATCGCCAGATTGAGGCTCAGTCCGGATATATAGGGGAAGGGGTGCGCGGGGTCGACGGCCAGCGGGGTCAGCACCGGGAAGACCTGGTCTGTGAAGTATGAGGACAGATAGCTCCGCTCGTCCTCGGACAGGTCGGCCCAAGTGACGACGAAGATGCCGTTTTCGGCGAGCTCGGGGCGCACCGAATCACTGAACACCCGGGCGTGCTGGACCGAGATCTCCTGTGTGCGCTCGCCGATCAGTTTGAGCTGCTCGCGCGGTGACAGGCCGTCGGCCGAACGCACCGACAACCCGGTCTCGTCACGGCGCTTCAAACCAGCGACGCGGACCATATAGAACTCGTCCAGGTTGGATGCGAAGATCGCCAGGAATTTGGCGCGCTCCAGGATGGGCAGCGATTCGTCTGCAGCAAGGGCGAGCACCCGCGCGTTGAAGTCCAGCCACGAGAGCTCCCGGTTGAGGTACCGATCTTCGGGCAGCTCCTCACCCGAGGTGATCGTGGTCGCGGCCGGGGGAACGCTCGGTGTGGTCACCCTTGTGATCATAGAGTTATCGGACCGGCTCAGAGCAGTAGTGCGGCCCCCAGCTCACGGGCCACGGACAGATCGTCCGGGGTATCCACGTCGCAGCGTAGGCCAGGCCAATCTCCGGTTAGCGGGATGCCCCCCGAATCTCGGTGTCGCCGTGCCGAATCGACCCCGAACAACGGGTTCAGGTCACCATCGGTGCTGAACAGCGCCGCGGTGCCGGTGCCGTGCCGATCGGCGACGAAACTGCGTGAATGAGCCCGTGCGGCCTGCATGGCCTCGGCGAATTCCTCGGCCGTCACCGCCGGAAGGTCGGCCTGCAACACAACAAGATTCGGTGATGACACGCGAAGCTGCGCTGCCGCACCGCGCAGCGCGTTGTTCAGTGGATCGGGATGGCCCTGCGGGGTGTCGTCGAAGATGAACCGGGCTCCGGCTTCTCCTGCTGCGGCTTTCGCGGCGGGATCGGGGCTGATCACCGCCACGGTGCCGGCGGCGGTGAATGCGACGGAGATGGCGTGCGTGAGCATTCCCAGCACCAGACGCTCCCGCTCGGGTGCGGGTAGCGACGGCGCCAGCCGACTTTTCGCGGTCGCCAGGTTCTTGACCGCGATGATCACGCCGAAGTCTGCGTCAGCCTGTCTGCCCACGTACTCCATGGTGCCAGCCCCCGCTAGGGTGTCTGCCATGGCCACGGCTGCGGTGATGGGTGCTGGTTCCTGGGGGACCGCGTTGGGCAAGGTGCTTGCCGACGCCGGTCACGATGTCCGTTTGTGGGCACGCCGATCCGAATTGGCCGACGAGATCAACGCGACGCACCGAAACTCGGTGTACCTCAGCGATGTGGATCTGCCCGCCTCGATCGTGGCCACCGGGGTGGCCGAAGAGGCACTGCAGGGCGCCGAGCTGGTGCTGCTGGCGGTGCCGTCGCAGTCCCTGCGCGCCAACCTGACGCCCTGGGCCGACCTCATCGAGCCCCGGTCGTCGGTGGTGAGTCTGGCCAAGGGCATCGAGGTGGGCACGCTCATGCGGATGAGCCAGGTGGTCACGCAGGTACTGGGTACCGACCCGAGCCGGGTCGCGGTGCTGACCGGTCCGAACCTGGCCAGCGAGATCGCCGCGGGCCAGCCCGCTGCCACCGTCATCGGGTGTACCGACTCGACCAGGGCCGTCGCTTTGCAGCGCGCGTTTTCCACGCGCTACTTCCGTCCGTACACCAACTCTGATGTCGTGGGTTGCGAGGTGGGGGGCGCGTGCAAGAACGTGATCGCCCTCAGCTGTGGAATGGCTGCGGGAGTTGGCTTGGGAGAGAACACGATAGCCACCATCATTACGCGCGGCCTGGCCGAGATCACGCGACTGGGGCTGGCGCTGGGCGCCAGCCACACCACGCTGGCGGGCCTGGCGGGCGTCGGCGACCTGGTGGCCACCTGCACCTCGGCGCATTCGCGGAACCGGACCTTCGGCATGAGGTTGGGTAGCGGGGAGACGCTGCAGGAAGCACGCAATGCCGGCGGCGGTAGGGTCGCAGAGGGAGTGACCTCGTGTGAGTCCATCCTGGCGCTGGCGTCGAGCTATGACGTCGAGATGCCGCTCACCGAGGCTGTTCATGGCGTCTGTCATCGCGGACTGAGCGTCACCGATGCCGTCGCCCAACTGTTGGGGCGCAGTACCAAACCGGAGTAAGCACATGCCAGAGCCAGGGATATCGACCCGGGCCGTAGTGGCCGCCACCGCCGAACCCGTTGCCGGGCAGCCCTTTCTCGCGGGGCCGGTATTCGCCTCCGCCTATCATCTGCCGGTGCCCGAGGATGACTCCCTGGACACGTATGGGCGCGCCTCCAATCCCAGCTGGCGACAATGGGAATCGGGTCTGGCGACACTCGAACGAGCCGACAGCGCATTGGTGTTCAGCTCCGGGATGGGCGCGATCACCTCGACATTGCGTGCGTTGATCCGTCCCGGGCAGACTCTGGTGGTCCCGGAGGACGGGTACTACCAGACTCGGCGTTACGCCACGGAAAACCTTGCAGCGCTGGGAATCAACGTGATCGCGGTCACGGCGGATCAGATCGTGGGCGCGGCCGCGCAGGCCGATGTGGTGGTGGCGGAGACGCCGTCGAACCCGCGGCTCGACGTCGTTGACCTGGCATTGCTGGCGCGTGAGACGCATGAGCACGGCGGCGTGCTGGTGGTCGACAACACCACGGCCACCCCGATGGGGCAGCTGCCCCTGGAGCTGGGTGCCGATCTGGTGGTGGCCAGCGCGACGAAGGCACTCTCGGGCCACAGTGATCTGATCGCGGGATATGTCGCGGGATCGCGCGAGGACCTGCTGGCGGCCGTCGTGCAGGAGCGGTCTCGGGCCGGTGCCATCCTGGGGCCGTTCGAGGCATGGCTGGGTGCGCGCAGCCTCGCGACCGCCGGGTTGCGATTCGAACGTCAATGCCAGAACGCGCTGGCGCTGGCGACGATGCTGCGTGAGCATCCCGCGGTGGCATCGGTGCGTTACCCGGGCCTGGCCGGTGATCCATCCCATCCCGTGGCATCGACCCAGATGAGCCGATTCGGATCACTGGTGTCGATCGAGCTGGCCAGCGCCGATGCCGTGCATGCGCTGGTGCGGCGCAGCGAGCTGTTGGCGGC
Organism: Mycobacteroides saopaulense; assembly: GCF_001456355.1. Classification (NCBI taxonomy): domain Bacteria; kingdom Bacillati; phylum Actinomycetota; class Actinomycetes; order Mycobacteriales; family Mycobacteriaceae; genus Mycobacteroides; species Mycobacteroides saopaulense. Next base: position 3,029,170 of record NZ_CP010271.1, on the reverse strand, counting down.
CTCGACGAGTTTCGGCGGTGTGCACACCTCGGTGGACCGCCGGGCGCGTTGGGGAGACGCGGTTCCGGACGGATTCGCGCGGATCTCGCTGGGCATCGAGGACACCGACGATCTGCTGGTCGACATCGAGGCCGCGCTTGCAGCCGGTACGGTCTGACACTGTGAATGCATCCCGGATCAAGGTCGCGCTCGTTTTCGGCGGGCGCAGTAGTGAGCACGCGATTTCCTGCGTGTCCGCGGGCAGCATTCTGCGCAATCTCGACCAGGACGCCTACGAGGTGGTCGCGGTAGGGGTGACCCCCGAGGGTGGCTGGGTGCTGACCGATGGCGATCCGGCACAGCTGGCGATCAGTGATCGCACGTTGCCGCAGGTCACCGACGCATCTGGTACCGAGCTGGTGCTCGCCACGGATCCGCGTCGTGCGGGTCAACTGGTGAATGTCGACTCGAGTGCCGCCGGCCAGGTATTGGCCGCGGTGGATGTGGTGTTCCCCGTTCTGCACGGTCCCTACGGCGAGGACGGCACCATTCAAGGGCTGCTGGAGCTGGCCGGGGTGCCCTATGTGGGCGCTGGCGTGCTCGCGAGTGCGGCCGGTATGGACAAGGAGTTCACCAAGAAGCTGCTGGCTGCCGAGGGACTTCCGATCGGCAAGTACGCGGTGATCAGGCCGAGTGAGACCACGCTGACGCTCGATCAGCGGGAAGAGCTTGGACTTCCGGTCTTCGTGAAGCCCGCCCGGGCGGGCTCGTCATTCGGAGTCTCACGGGTGACCGCATGGGAGGATCTGCCGGCCGCGATCGCGCATGCGCGCCAGTTCGATCCGAAGGTGATCATCGAGGCAGCCATCATCGGGCGGGAACTGGAGTGCGGAGTGCTGGAGTTCCCCGACGGGGACATCCGGGGCAGCGTGCTCGGTGAGATCCGAGTCGAAGGCATCTATGAGGCTGAGACGGGTGCGGCCGCTTTCTACGACTTCGAGACCAAATACCTCGACGACACCGCGGAACTGGACGTGCCGGCCAAGGTCGACGACGACGTGAGCGATCAGATCCGCGAGCTGGCGGTGTCGGCCTTCCGCGCGATCGACTGCCAGGGGCTGGCGCGGGTGGACTTCTTCCTGACCGAGGACGGTCCGTTGATCAACGAGATCAACACCATGCCCGGGTTCACCACCATTTCCATGTATCCCCGGATGTGGGCGGCCACGGGCGTCGACTACCCGGCACTGCTGGACGCGATGGTGCGCACCGCGCTGGCGCGCGGAACGGGCTTGCGATGAGCCGCATGCGCGAAGAGCGTCTAACGAGGTAGTTCAGCGAGGCAGCGGTACCGGATCGGGCTTGACGGCGGGTAGCGCCTTGGCGATTGCGTCGGACATCTCCGTCAGCGGTTCCGAACCCGCCCCGTCGGGCATCGTCAGTGCGATGTAGACACCGCGGTCCACGACGTACCAGGTGGTCACCCCGATTGCGGCATCGGTGACGCGAAACCACTGCACCCCGTTGATCTGCTCGACAGAGGTGCCGACCGCGAACTCGGCAGGCCGGTCGACACCGCAGCGTGCGACCACCGAGTCCTTGCCGCGGCGCCACGCCGCTGCGGCCGGTGGTTTGGGCTCCACGATCTCTACTCGCTTCCAGTCGCCCGCCATGCCGACCGGGTAGGCCTTGGCCATATCCAAGCAGAGCTTTGAATTAGCTTCTGGTGCAGGGATATTAGTGACTGCCATGGGCTTCTTGTCGTCCTGGAATTGCGCGAACTTCAGAACGCCGAAGAGTACTGCGAGTGCTGCCACCGCACCGAAAACCGCGATACCGATAAGGAGCTTGCGGGGAGGGCCGTCTTCGGATTGCACGGGCCTACACTAACCGAGTGCCAAATCTGGGCGATACCGGCGAGTTCGGCGTGATCAGCCGGCTCACAGCGGGGCGTGACCTCGGGGACGATGTGCTGCTCGGTCCGGGGGATGACGCCGCGGTGGTCGCCGCTGCCGACAATCGCGTGGTGGTCTCCACGGATATGTTGGTGCAGGACAGACATTTTCGGCTGGACTGGTCGTCGCCGTCGGATATCGGCCGAAAAGCGGTGGCGCAGAACGCCGCGGATATCGAGGCAATGGGTGGACGGGTCACCGCCTTTGTGGTCGCGGTGGGTGCACCCGCGGACACCGATGTCGAGTTCCTCGACCAGCTCAACGAGGGAGTGTGGGCGGAGGCGGCGCGGGTGCGGGCGTCGATCGCGGGTGGAGATCTGGTGTCCGCGCCCGAACTGGTGATCTCGGTGACTGTGCTCGGCGACCTGCAGGGTCGCGCACCGGTGACCCGCGGTGGCGCCGCGGTGGGGGACACCGTCGCCGTGTGCGGTGCGCTGGGCACGTCGTCGGCGGGATTCCGGTTGTGGCAGCAGGGGATTGACGAATTTCCCGAGCTGCGCCAGGTGCACCTGGTGCCACAGCCGCCCTACGGGCAGGGGCCGGTCGCCGCATTGGCGGGAGCGACGGCGATGACCGACGTCTCCGACGGGCTCTTGGCCGACCTAGGGCATATCGCGGAGTCGAGCGCGGTGCACATCGACCTGAGCTCACCGAGCCTGGAGCCGTACCTGGCGCCGCTGGCCTCCGCCGCGGGCCTGCTCGGTGCCGATCCCTGGGAATGGGTCCTGACCGGTGGAGAGGATCATGCGCTGGTCGCGACCTTTTCCGGTGAGGTCCCGGCGGGCTGGGTCCGCATCGGGCAGGTGACGGCGGGGCAAACGGGTGTGACGGTTGATGGCGCACCCTGGACTCGGGCAACCGGGTGGGATTCTTTTCGGCTAAGTTGACTCTTCGTGACTGCCCGACCTCTCGCCGAGCTGGTTGATCCCGGCTGGGCCGATGCGCTGGGTCCCGTTGCCGATCAGGTGGCCAAGATGGGCGAGTTCCTCCGCGAGGAGAACTCCTCGGGCCGTGGGTACCTGCCCGCCGGGGCAAACGTGCTGCGCGCCTTCACCTATCCGCTGGCCGATGTTCGGGTGCTCATCGTCGGACAGGATCCCTACCCGACACCTGGGCACGCCATCGGACTGAGCTTTTCGGTGGCCGCGGATGTGCGGCCGCTGCCACGCAGTCTGGCCAACATCTTCGAGGAGTATCAGAGCGATCTCGGCCTGCCCAAGCCCGCCAACGGTGATCTGACGCCGTGGTCGCAGCAGGGGGTGATGCTCCTGAACAGAGTGCTGACCGTGCGGCCGAGCAATCCGGCCTCGCATCGGGGCAAGGGTTGGGAGATCGTGACCGAATGCGCGATCAAGGCGCTTGTCGCGCGAGGTACCCCGCTGGTCGCCATTCTGTGGGGACGTGACGCGTCGACCCTCAAGCCGATGCTGGGGCCCGGCGTGCCGACCATCGAATCGGTGCATCCGTCGCCCTTGTCCGCCTCGCGCGGATTCTTCGGCTCCAAGCCCTTCAGCCGCGCCAACGAGTTGCTCACCGAGTTGGGTGCCCAGCCGATCGACTGGCGGCTGCCGTAATGCGTTGGTCGACGGGCGCGTTGGCGGCCCTGGGTGGTGTCACGGCCGCTGTGGCGACGGGCGGTACCGCCCTGCGCACACCGGCCGTGGTGGACCGGCTCAACGACTGGGCCGCCCGTCGGCTCTCGGTGGAGCAGCGCGCAGACCCGTACTCGGCCATCTTGCCGACTCCGATCACCGGTGACCACTTCTACAGCGATCCAGGCGATCTGAGCTTGCTGGCGCCTGGGGAAGTGGTCCGGGCCGATCGGGTGTCGCCACGGCTGCCGCTGCGTAGGGCGACCATGCAGCGGATCATGGTGCGCTCCACCGATACCGCGGGCAATGCCGTCCCGGTGACGGCGGCGTTGATCGAGCCGGAGCGTCCGTGGCATGGGCCCGGCTCACGTCCGGTGGTGGTGCGCAACCAGGCCATCAACTCTCTGGGACTGAAGTTCACGCCGTCCTATCGCTTGTCCCACCTGTGGTACCGGGACAATCCGCCGATGTTTCCGTTCCTGTCCGCACAGAACTATGCCGTGTTGTTTCCGGATCACGAAGGCCCGCGGATGTCCTATGCGGCCGGAAAGATGGCAGGGCACGCAGTGCTGGACTCGGTGCGCGGAATGCTCTCCGAGCGGCCCGATCTCGCCGACTCACCGATTGTCATGCACGGCTACAGCGGTGGAGCCATCGCCACCGTGTGGGCGGCCCAGTTGCAGCCGACATACGCACCCGAGCTGCGTATCGCGGCCGCGGCAGCAGGAGGAACGCCCACGGACTACGCCTTGCTGTACGGCAGCATGAACCGCGGTCTGGGCGCGGGTCTGTTCGCGGCCGCCACCATTGGCCAGGCCCGCGAGTTCCCGGAACTGGTGCAGATATTCGGCGACTTCGCGCTCTACTGCGCGATCCGGGCCAAGGACATGCCGCAGCCCCCACTGGCCGCGGCCGGGCTGCTTCGATTCGACCTGGACTTGCTCTCGGCGATCGAGCTGCCCTTCGAATCGGAGCTGGGACGCCACGTTATCTCCGCCAACCGGCCGGGCACGCTCACACCGACCATGCCGGTGCTGCTGTATCACGGTTCGCGCAGCAAGGCGGTCGGCGATCTGTTCATCCCCGAAGAGGGAGCGATTGCGCTGCGCGACGCATGGCGCGCCAACGGTGCCGAGGTCGACTACTGGGCTCTGCCCGGGGAGCATGTCACCGCGGACATGGTGGCGATCCCGTGGGTCGTCAACTGGATTAGAAAGAAGCTGCAAGGCTAGGAACGCGCCACGCCGAGTGCATACCTGGTGCAGGTGATCGGGGCGAAATTCGTGCGCCTGGTATGCGCTCGATGAGGTGACGCGGTGAGATCAGGGCCAGACGGGCTTGCGCTTGCCCACGAAGGCGTCGACGCCCTCGACACCGGTCGGGCTGACCGAGGCCTCGGCGATGCTGACCTGCTCCAGGTCCAGCTGTGCGTCGAGGGTGTTGTCGGCGCTCAGACGCAGCAGGCGACGAATGCGGTTCTGGGCCTCGCGGGGACCGGCGGCCAGCTTCTCGGCGGTGGCCACGGCGGTGGCCTGCACCTCGTCGTCGGCGACCACGCGGCTCAGCAGTCCGATGGACAGCGCCTCGGGGGCCTCGACCACGCGATCAGTCAGCAGAATGTCGGCGGCGCGTGCCTTGCCGACGACCCGGGGCAGCGCCCAGGACATGCCGCCGTCCGAGGAATAACCGATACCCGGGTAGGCGGCACGCAACTTGGTCGACTCGCCACCGATCGCGATATCGGCCAGCAGCACCAGGCTCAGTCCGCCGCCGGCGGCCCAACCGTGTACGGAGGCCACCACCGGGCGATCGGCGGCGCTGACCGCACGCACGAAATCATGCAGGCGACCGGCGAGATCGTTGAGCTTGGCCGCCCGGTCCTCGGCACCGGCGAAGTCGCGCACATTGCCACCGGCGCAGAAGTTGGCACCGCTGCTGGTCAGCAAGATCGCGCCGACCTCGGCCGGAAGATCCCGCAGCACCGGCACGGCGGCGTCTACGCCGGCGAAGTCCAGCGAGGTACCGGCCGCCGCGGTGGCGATGGTGATGTGCAGAACGCCGTTGTGAACGGCGATGTAATCAGAAGTCACAGCAGGTCACGGACGCTATCAGGCGCCGCGAACGACCTTGCCGGCCTTGATGCAGGAGGTGCAGGCGTTGACGCGCTGCTTGTTGCCACCGGGGGAGGTGACGGCGTGAACCGTCTGGATGTTCGGGTTCCAGCGACGGTTGGTACGCCGGTGCGAGTGCGAAACCGACTTGCCGAAGCCGGGTCCCTTGCCGCACACGTCGCAGACGGCAGCCATAGTGAAACTCCTCAAACTCGCGATTCCGGCCAACGACCTGGTCAGGGTGGCCCACAACCCTGCAAGGATAGCTTGACCGGCCTGTGAACACCAAAATGGGCTGTGTCGGCTCCGGTAGATAGGCTTTCTCACATGCAGCTCTCGGTATTGGACAGCGCTGCGCTGCTCGATTGGGCGCGCGCCTCCGTCGAGGGGCTGATCGCTCGCAGCGACGAGATCAACCGGCTGAACGTGTTCCCGGTCGCCGATGCCGATACCGGCACCAACATGCTGTTCACCATGCGCTCGGCGGTCAATGCCGCCGAGGCCCTGGGTGAGGGTGCCACGGTCGCCCAGGTCGCCGCCGCGCTGGCGCGTGGGGCGGTGCACGGTGCCAGGGGGAACTCGGGGGTGATCCTGTCTCAGATCGTGCGCGGCATCGCCGATGCCGCCAATGACCAGGACGCCATCGGTGCCGAGGTGGTGCGCCGCGCGTTGCGACAGGCATCGCAGTTCGTCATCGCCTCGATGAGCACTCCGGTCGAGGGCACCATCGTCTCGGTGCTGGCCGCGGCCGCCGAGGCGGCCGACCGAGTCGCTGACGGTGGGCAAGCCGACGATCTGCCGGTACTCGTCATCACCGCTGCCGACGCCGCCGTGGCCGCTCTGGAGAAGACACCCAAGCAGCTCGACGTGCTCGCCGACAACGGTGTGGTCGATGCCGGAGCGCGCGGCCTTGTCGTCATACTCGACGCCCTGGTATCGGTGGTGGCCGGAGAGCTGCCCAGTCGCCGCGAGTACAGCCCGTCACCGCCGAAGCACGCGCCCTCACAGGTATGGGTGGCCGGGCCGGGGCGAGCTTCGGGCGGGCTGAACCTGGATCCACCCCGCGAGCTCCCGCCGGAGTTCGAGGTCATGTACCTGCTGTGCGGGTGTGACGAGTTGCAGATCGGCGATCTGCGCACCCAGCTCGATGCGATGGGGGATTCCATCGCGATCGCCGGCGACGGCTCGATGGGGTACTCGGTGCACGCACACGTCAACGATGCCGGGGCCGCCATCGAGGCGGGGATGAAGTTCGGTGTCCCGCAGTCGATCCAGATCTCCTCACTGCGCGGTGATGTGGGAGGGGGACATCACGACGGACGGCACCGGCATCGCCGGGTGCTGGCACTGGCAGAGGGTGACGGCGCGGCCACACTCTTCTCCAGCGAGGGTGCCCAGGTGCTGCGCGTCGATGAACCACCCGCGAGTGCGAAGCGTCTGCTGGATGCGGTGGTCGACAGCGGCGCACATCAGATCATGGTGTTGCCCAACGGATTGATGGCGGCCGAGGAGCTGGTGGCGGTCTGCGCGGCGGCCCGCGGTTGGGGGATCACGGTGATCCCGCTGCCCTCGGCGTCCATGGCACAGGGCCTGGCGGCGCTGGCGGTGCACGATCCGGAGCGCATGGCGGTCGACGACAGCTACACCATGGCGCGGGCGGCGGGTGCCACCCGATTCGGGTTGGTGCGGGTGGCCACGGAGCGTGCCCTCACCTGGTCGGGCACCTGTGAGCCGGGGGACGCGATGGGCATCATCGGTGACGAGGTGTTGGTGCTCAGCCATGACGTCGCGAATGCCACAAAGGCTTTGGTGAGCATCATGTTGTCCTCCGGTGGCGAGCTGGTGACGGTGCTGCTGTCGGACAAGGTGGACGAGTCTCTTGCCGAGGCGTTGGTCGAGCACACGCGGTCGCACCACGGCGGCGTCGAGGTGATGATCTATCGCACCGGGCAGCACACCGACGTCGTCCATATCGGTGTGGAGTGACGGAACACAGTGGCTGAACTATCCGACCGCCTGGATCACGTATTAGGTCACAAGGCATCCGATGTTCTGGATGCCGAATTCGGTCTGCTGACGGTCGAAGACCTTCTGCACCACTACCCGCGCCGGTACAGCACCGACTTCAGCCTGCGCGACGAGCAGGATGGGGAACGCGCCAAGCCGGGCGAACACACCACCCTGGTGGGGTTCATCACCTCCGCGGAACTCAAGAGCATGCGCAACCGCAAGGGTCAGTTTCTCTCTGTCACCTTGGGCAGCGCCCCACACGCCGTGCAGGCCACCTTCTTTCACCCGCACAAGGTGAAACGCGATCTGGAGGTAGGCAATCGGGTCATGCTTTCTGGAGCGGTCGGAGAATTCCGCGGTAAGCCCCAGCTGACACATCCGGACTACCTGGTGCTGGAAACGGCGCTCGGCGAGAGCACGACAACCCGGGGGAGCACCGCATTGCGCGGTATCGCCGGGGCGGCACGTGACGCGTCCACGGCCATTTCGGCATTCCAGCGCAATGTGTTTCCGATCTACCCCGCCACCAAGAACCTGGAAAGCTGGGACATCTATCGGTGCGTCGATCAGGTGCTCACCCAGTTGGACCCGGTGCCCGAGGCGCTGCCGGATGCCGTGCTGGACGAGTACAACTTGATGTCCCTCGACGAGGCGTTGCGCAAGATTCACATGTCGGAGGACGCCTCCGAACAGAAACAGGCACGCAGGCGTTTGGCGTTCGACGAGGCGCTGGGTCTTCAGCTCGCACTGGCCATGCGGCGCGGCAGCGATGTCGGGTCGGCGGGTCCGCCGATGCCGCTCACCGAGGGCAAGCTGCGTACGGATCTGCTGAGCCAGTTGCCTTTCGAGCTCACGGAGGGGCAGCAGCAGGTGGTTGCCGAGATCGGCGCTGATCTCGCCGGTGTCAAGCCGATGAACCGGCTGCTGCAGGGCGAGGTGGGCTCCGGCAAGACGGTCGTCGCGCTGCTGGCGATGATGCAGGCGATCGACGCCGGATATCAGTGTGCCCTGCTGGCCCCCACCGAGGTGCTGGCCGTGCAACACGCCCGGTCGCTGCGGGCGATGCTCGGATCTCTGGCCACTGCAGGGGAATTGGGGGCTCCCGACGACGCGACCAGCATCGCGCTGCTCACCGGGTCGATGTCGCCGGCGGTCAAGAAACAGGTCAAGGCCGACGTGGCAACCGGGCTCGCGGGCATTGTGATCGGAACCCACGCCCTGTTGCAGGACTCGGTGGATTTCCACAATCTGGGTCTGGTGGTGGTGGACGAGCAGCACCGGTTCGGTGTCGAGCAGCGAGACCGACTGCGCGCCAAGGCCCCCGAGGGTATCGTTCCGCACCTACTGGTCATGACGGCCACACCGATCCCGCGCACGGTGGCACTGACGGTGTTCGGTGACCTGGAGACCTCGACACTGCGCGAGCTGCCGCGAGGCCGCCAGCCCATCACCACCACGGCGGTGTTCACCCGCGAGAAACCGGGCTGGCTCGCGCGCGGCTGGGAGCGGATCGCCGAGGAGGTGGCCGCTGGCAGGCAGGCCTATGTGGTGGCCTCCCGAATCGATGCCGACGACGTGGACAACGGTGCTCTGGACTCCGCTGAACCGGAGGAGAAGCGTCCGCCACCGGTGCCCGTCACCGAGTTGTACGAGACCATTCGCGGTTCACTGCTCCCGGGGTTGCGCATCGGGCTGCTGCACGGCCGGCTGCCGTCGGAGCAGAAGGATGCGGTCATGGCCGCGTTCAACGCGGGTGAGATCGACGTTCTGGTGTGTACCACCGTGATCGAGGTCGGTGTCGATGTCCCCAACGCGACGGTGATGCTGATCATGGATGCCGACAGGTTTGGTATCAGCCAGCTGCACCAGCTACGCGGCCGGGTCGGGCGTGGCGGCAACAAGGGCCTGTGCCTACTGGTAAGTCCCTGCAGCCCAGGGGGTTCGGCGGGCAGAAGGCTGCGTGCGGTGCAGGACACCATTGATGGATTCACCCTGGCCGAGCTGGATCTGGAGGAGCGGCGCGAGGGCGACGTGCTGGGGCGTGACCAGTCCGGTCGTGCGGTGAACCTGCGGCTGCTTTCCCTCATGGATCACCGCGACATGATCGAGACCGCGCGGGATATGGCGGTGCGGGCTTGCGCCGAGGACCCCGAGTTGACGAAGCGGCCGGCCCTGGCAGCGATGGCGCGCCGTTTCCTGATTACCGATCAGATCGAGTACCTGGACAAGTCGTGAGGAATCGCACCATTCTCGTCCTCGCCATCGCGGTGGCGATCGCAGTGGTGGTGGCCTACCAGGTGACGGCTCGATACCGGTTGCAACGGGCCAATGCCGTTGCCGGACAAGCGAATATTCCCACTCTTGCGCCTGGGCAAGATCCGCTGGCCGGAGTGACCGTGGTGCCCAAGCGGATGCGGGGCAGCGACTATCAGCGCAGCGAATTCGGCGATGCCTGGTCCGACGACACGGACGCGCCCAGCGGTCACAACGGCTGCGACACGCGCAACGACATCCTGAATCGCGATTTGATCGACAAGACCTTCGTGTACACGCGCAGATGCCCGAGCGCGGTGGGTGCCGGCCTACTTCATGATCCGTACACCGGAGCGCAGATTGCGTTTACTCGTGGACCGAAAAGCGGGGAATCGGTTCAGATCGATCACATCGTGCCCCTGGCCTACGCATGGGACATGGGTGCGCGCGAATGGCAGCCCGCGATGCGCTGGCGCTTTGCCAATGATCCCGCCAACCTGATCGCGGTGCAAGGCCAGGCGAACAAAGACAAGGGTGATCAGGGGCCTTCTAGCTGGATGCCTCCCAATAAGGCTTTTTGGTGTCAGTACTCCATGCAATTCGCGGAAGTGATTCGCGGATACCACCTTTCGCTCGACGAGCGGTCAGCCCAGGCCATCCGTGAGGCGGCGCACACCTGTCCACAACCGTTGAATCTGTGATAGACAGGGTGGGAAGCCCAAACAGGTGGTGGTCGTAAATGAAGAGAGTTCGGTGGGCCTGGTTACTTGCCGTGGCGGTGGCGTCTGCGCTGTTCAGCTCGCCCGTCGGCATTCCTGCTGCAGCCGCTGCTGCATGCCCCGATGTCGAAGTCGTGTTCGCGCGTGGCACTTTTGAGCCACCAGGTGCGGGTGGTACCGGAGAGGCGTTTGTCAGCGCGTTGCGGGCCCGGACCAAGGGCAAGTCGGTGGAGGTCTATCCCGTCGACTATCCGGCGTCCCTGGCCTTCGCGACCGCGGCCGATGGTGTGATCGATGCCAGCAATCGTGTCAAGGACATCGCTGCGCGGTGTCCCGACACCAAGATCGTGATGGGCGGCTTCTCGCAGGGTGCGGCTGTCGTCGCGTACACCACCGCCGATGCGGTGCCCCCGGGCTTCGAGTTGCCGGAGGGCATCACCGGACCGATGCCGCCGGAGGTGGCGGACCATGTCGCTGCGGTGGCGTTGTTCGGCAAGCCGTCCAGCGGATTCCTCCAACGGATTGACAACACGGCGCCCCCGATCAACATCGGGCACCTGTACGCGGGCAAGACGGTCGACATGTGCGTCCCGGAAGATCCGATCTGCTCTCCCGACGGCAGTGACAACGCCGCCCACGGCTCGTACGGGGACAACGGGATGACCAGCCAGGCTGCGGATTTCGCGGCGCGGCAGATCTCCTCGACCGCGGAGTTGGCTAGCGCTTCTCGATGAGTTCGATTGTTGCCTCGATCACCGCGACATCGGATGCCCCTGGCACCAGGATGAATTCATCCAGCCCGGCCTCTTCGGCACCGTCCAGGGTGCGACTCAGTGCGTCGGCCTCGAAGTTGGTCAGCGTCTTCGGTACGTTCTCGGCGATCTGAGATCCGAAGATCGCCAGGTAGTCGCTGGTGAACTGCTTCAGTTCGGACTCGGCGTCGGCGATACCCAAGGTGTAGAAGCAGCCGCTCGACAGCACCGGTGGTTCGGAGTGCCCGGCCTCCTGCCACGCTGCGCGCGCGGCGCCCGCGGAGTAGGCGAGCTCGGAGGGCGCACCGGAAACACTGAAGCCGGTGATGCCGTCGGCCCATCGTGCCGCGCGGGCCAGGGATTTCGGACCGATCGCGGCGGCGACGATGGGCGGACCGCCTGCCTGAACGGGGGAGGGACCGACCGGATCGGCGCCCTCGAACGGCGGCTCGCCTCTCCACAACCGGCGCAGTTCGGCCACCTGGTCATCGAGGCGCTGGTGGCGTCGATCGAACGATGCGTCCAACGAGCGATAGTCGTGTTCGCGGCCGCCGACACCCACTCCCAGGGTGAAGCGGCCTTCGGACAACACGTCCAGGGTTGCCGCCTGCTTGGCGACCAAAGGCACCGGATGTGCCGGCAGCACAGAGACATTCGCGAGTAGGCCGACACGTTCGGTGACTGCTGCCGCCGCCGCGAGCGTCACCCACATGTCCTGGTTGTGATACGAGATGCGCTCGCCGGAAGAAACCGTGGAGAACGGGCCCTCATCGGCGAGGCGTGCCCAGGCGATCGTCGACTCGCGGGTGTACTCCCGGCACATGAATGGCAGGGCAATGCCGATATCCATACCGGCAGCCTAGGAGTTCTCGCTACGGTTAGGTCGTGAGCCCCTTCCGCGACCTCGCTCTGCGTGCCAGCACCGCCGCGACACCGCACATTCCGATCCCCGTGCGACGGGCCTTGGCCGGCCGTCAGGTGATCATCGACGGCAACATCCTCGACCCGTCGACCCAGCTGCTATTGCGCGGTATGGAGCTGCTGGGCGAAGGGGAGATCACGAAGGGCGAGGACGTCGAGGCCAGCCGCGCCAACATCAGCAAGCAGTCGGCGCTCCTGTCGTTCAGCACCCCCGTCGCGCAGGTGCGCAACTTCTCCATTCCCGGGCCTGCCGGGCCCATCCCGGTTCGGCATTACCGGCCGGTCGTGGAGGACACGGGTGCCGTCCTGGTGTTCTTCCATGGTGGAGGCTGGGTGATCGGCGACCTGGAAACACACGATCAGGCGTGTCGGCAGACCAGCCGCGACGCCGGCGTGTCGGTGCTGTCGGTGGACTATCGGCTGGCCCCGGAGCACAAGGCGCCCGCGGCCGCCGAGGACTGCCTGGCCGCCTACCTGTGGGTCGTCGAGCATGCCGCCGAATTCGGTGCCGCGCCCGATCGGGTGGCGGTCGGTGGTGACAGTGCGGGTGGCAACCTGGCCGCGGTCGTCTCGCAGCAGGCGCGTGACACCGGGGCGCAGCTGCCGCTGCTGCAGTTCCTGATCTACCCGGCCGTCGACTTCACCGTGCGCAGGCCGTCGCGCGATCTCTTCGCCGAGGGCTTCTTCCTCACCAAGTCGGCCATGGACATGTTCGAAAGTCACTATCTGGACGGGTCCAATGTCGACAAGGCCGACCCCCAAGTGTCACCGATTCTGGCGGCGGACCTGTCGGGATTGCCGCCGGCGCTGATCACGACGGCTGGATTCGACCCGTTACGTGACGAGGGCAACGAGTACGCGGAGAAGTTGCGCGCCGCCGGAGTGCCGGTGGACCTGCGCGTACAGGGCTCGCTGATTCACGGCTTCTACAACATGGCTCGGCTGCGTGGTGCCCCGGCGGCCGCGGTGGACGAGCTCACGTCGGCGCTGCGCGCGCACCTGTCTCGCTAATTCTGCCCGGTAGGCTGTTCGCGTGGCCAAACCGAAGCAACCTCCTAGCTACGACCTCAAGAAGGCGGAGCAGCGCCGAAGCCAACTGATCCAAATCGCGTTGACGGCGATCGTCGTGCTGTTCGCCGCGGGGCTGGTCGGTTTCATCGTCGTCAAGAACAAGAAGGACCCCGGCCCGCCGGCACCGCCCGCGGGCGAGGTCAAGGCGATCGAGGTGGTCACCCCCGGCCCGGCCAAGCTGATCACCAAAGAGGGAACCACCGAGCCCAAGGTGGTCCTGACGCTGATCGAGGATCCGATCTGCCCGGCTTGCGCCATGTTCGAGCAGGAATTCGGGCCCTCCGTCAAGAAGCTCATCGACACCGGCGCGGTGCGCGCCGACTACGACATGGTCGGCATTCTGGACGTGCCCAGGCTCAAACGCGACTACTCGTCCCGCGCATCGGCGGCGGCCTATTGCGTGGCCGACCAGTCCACCGACCTGTTCCTCAAGTTCCATGCGGAGCTCTACGACCCGAACAAGCAGCCCGATGAGGTCAACTCCAAGACCTGGCATGACGACAAGTGGCTGATCGAGCAGGCCAAGGGCGTGGGCGCCTCCGATGCGGTGTCCAAGTGCATCAAGGACAAGAAGTACATCAACATGGTCAAGGAGCTCGGTCCGAAGCTCAACATCCAGGCCACACCCACGATCCGGATCAACGGCAAGGACTGGGAGCTCGGGAAGAACACCACCCCGGCCGACTTGGTCAAGGCCGTCACGGATATCACCGGACCGGTTCCGGGCCTGCAGTGACACTTCGTCCCGCGACCGCCTGGTACGCACTCGTCGCAGGGGTGGCCGGGCTGGCCGCCGCGCTGGCCCTGACCGTCGAGAAGATCGAGATCCTGATCGATCCGACGTATGTGCCGTCGTGCAGCCTGAACCCGATCATCTCCTGCGGTTCGGTGATGACGACCGAGCAGGCCTCGGCTTTCGGATTCCCCAATTCGCTCATCGGCGTCGTGGCCTTCACGGTGGTGTTGGTGACGGGCGTGCTGTCGGTGGCCAAGGTGGAGCTGCCGCGCTGGTACTGGAGCGGTCTGGCCATCGGCAGCCTATTGGGTGTGGTCTTCGTCCACTGGTTGATCTTCCAGAGCCTGTACCGCATCGGTGCGTTGTGCCCGTACTGCATGGTGGTCTGGTCGGTAACGATTCCGCTGTTTGTCGTCAGCACTTCGATTGCCTTGCGGCCATTGGGGTCTCGGCGCTGGGCACGAATTCTGTACCAGTGGCGATGGTCGCTGGTGGCGTTCTGGTTCGCCGCGGTGATCCTGGCGATCGTCGAGCGATTCTGGGATTACTGGATCACACTCGTCTGAACCGATTTGTGAAGTTCAGCGGATGCGCGTTCGCTGAATCCTCACGGTACGGTCAGTGACTATGTTCTCGAAGGTTCTTGTCGCCAACCGCGGTGAGATTGCGATCCGGGCATTTCGTGCCGCCTACGAACTAGGTGCCGAAACCGTCGCTGTCTACCCCTATGAAGACCGCAACTCGGGTCATCGGCTGAAGGCCGACGAGGCCTATCAGATCGGCGAGAAGGGCCATCCGGTCCGCGCCTATCTGTCGGTTTCCGAGGTCGTCAACGCGGCCAGGAACGCCGGTGTCGATGCGATCTACCCCGGTTACGGATTCCTGTCCGAGAACCCGGACCTGGCCGCGGCATGTGCCAAGGCCGGTATCACCTTCGTCGGACCGCCCGCCGATGTCCTGGAGCTGACCGGCAACAAGGCCCGCGCCATCGCCGCCGCGAGGGAGGCGGGGCTACCGGTATTGGCGTCGTCGGAGCCCTCGGCTTCCGTCGATGACCTGCTGACGGCCTCGGAGTCCATGGAGTTCCCGGTATTCGTCAAGGCAGTGGCCGGTGGCGGCGGTCGCGGCATGCGCCGCGTCGCCGAGCGCGAGCAGCTGCGTGAGTCGATCGAGGCAGCCAGCCGCGAGGCCGAGTCGGCGTTCGGTGACCCGACGGTCTTCCTGGAGCAGGCCGTCATCAACCCCCGGCATATCGAGGTGCAGATCCTCGCGGACACCGCCGGAAACGTCATCCACCTGTACGAGCGCGACTGTAGCGTGCAGCGGCGCCACCAGAAGGTCATCGAACTGGCCCCCGCGCCCAACCTTCCCGCCGAGCTGCGCGAGAAGATCTGTTCGGATGCTGTCGCCTTCGCCCGCCACATCGGCTACAGCTGCGCGGGCACCGTCGAGTTCCTGCTCGACGAGCGCGGTCACCATGTCTTCATCGAGATGAATCCGCGAATCCAGGTGGAGCACACCGTCACCGAGGAGATCACCGATGTGGACCTGGTGGCGAGCCAGCTGCGCATCGCCTCCGGTGAAACCCTCGACGATCTTGGCTTGCATCAGGATTCGATCACGCCGCGCGGCGCGGCCTTGCAATGCCGGATCACCACCGAGGACCCCGCCAACGGCTTCCGGCCCGACACCGGTCGCATCACCGCGTACCGCAGCCCCGGTGGTGCGGGCATCCGCCTCGACGGTGGCACCACCCTCGGCGCCGAGGTAGGCGCGCACTTCGACTCCATGCTGGTGAAGTTGACCTGCCGTGGGCGAGACTTCCAGACCGCGGTGGCTCGCGCCCGTCGCGCGGTCGCCGAGTTCCGCATCCGTGGCGTCGCCACCAATATCCCGTTCCTGCAGGCGGTTCTGGACGACCCGGATTTCCGTGCCGGGCACGTCACCACCTCGTTCATCGAGGAACGCCCGCAGCTACTGACGGCGCGATCCTCGGCGGACCGTGGCACGAAGATCCTGAACTACCTGGCCGATGTCACCGTCAACAAGCCGCACGGTGCCAAGCCCTCCACGGTGTACCCGCACGACAAGCTGCCTGCCATCGATCTATCGGTACCGCCCCCGAACGGGTCGCGTCAGCGGTTGTTGGAACTCGGGCCGGAGGGTTTCGCCAAGGCGCTGCGCGAACAGAAGGCGGTCGGTCTGACCGACACCACGTTCCGTGATGCCCATCAGTCGCTGCTGGCCACCCGGCTGCGCACCACCGGTCTCCTGGCGGTCGCGCCGTACGTGGCGCGGTTGACTCCGGAGCTACTCTCGATCGAAGCCTGGGGCGGTGCGACATACGATGTGGCACTTCGCTTCCTGAAGGAAGATCCGTGGGAGCGACTGGCCGACCTGCGTGAGGCCGTCCCGAATATCTGCCTGCAGATGCTGCTGCGCGGACGGAACACAGTGGGGTACACGCCGTATCCGGAAACGGTGACCAAGGCGTTCATTCGCGAGGCCACCGCCACCGGTGTGGACATCTACCGAATCTTCGATGCACTCAACAACATCGAGGCCATGCGTCCGGCGATCGATGCGGTGCGTGAGGTCGGCACATCGGTGGCCGAGGTGGCGATGTGTTACACCGGCGATCTGTCCAACCCCGGTGAGAACCTCTACACGCTCGATTACTACCTGAAGCTCGCCGAGCAGATCGTCGACGCGGGTGCGCACGTGCTGGCCATCAAGGACATGGCGGGCCTGCTGCGCCCGCCCGCCGCGGCAACTCTGGTAACGGCGCTGCGCTCGCGATTCGATCTGCCAGTACACGTGCACACGCACGACACCGCGGGTGGACAGTTGGCCACCTACCTGGCGGCCTGGCAGGCCGGCGCCGACGCGGTGGACGGTGCCGCGGCGCCGATGGCCGGCACCACCAGCCAGCCCTCGCTGTCGGCGATTGTGGCCGCGGCCGCACATAGCGAATACGACACGGGTGTGTCGCTGACTGCCGTGTGCGACCTGGAGCCATACTGGGAGGCACTGCGAAAGGTGTACGCCCCCTTCGAATCCGGGCTTCCGTCGCCGACCGGACGCGTGTACACGCATGAGATCCCCGGTGGCCAGCTGTCGAACCTGCGCCAGCAGGCCATCGCGCTGGGACTGGGAGATCAGTTCGAGGAGATCGAGGCGCGTTACGCCGCCGCGGACCGCATGCTTGGCCGCTTGGTCAAGGTGACGCCGTCGTCGAAGGTGGTGGGCGATCTCGCGCTGGCACTGGTGGGTACCGGTGTGGGCGCCGACGAATTCGCCTCGGACCCGGGACGTTTCGATATTCCGGAGTCTGTGATCGGATTCCTGCGCGGCGAGCTCGGTGACCCGCCGGGCGGCTGGCCCGAGCCGTTCCGCACCCGTGCGCTCGAAGGACGTGGGCCGGCTCGTGCGGAGGTTGCGCTCACCGCCGAGGACCAGGCTCAGCTCGACGGCGACAGCGCGACTCGGCGGGCGGCGCTGAACCGGCTGTTGTTCCCCGGACCCACCAAGGAATTCCTGGCGCACCGCGAGCAGTATGGCGACACGTCGCGCCTTTCGGCCAACCAGTTCTTCTACGGTCTGCGGTACGGCGAGGAGCACCGCGTCAAGCTGGAGAAGGGTGTCGAGCTGCTCATTGGGCTGGAAGCGATCTCCGATGCCGACGAGCACGGGATGCGCACGGTGATGTGCATCCTCAACGGACAGCTGCGTCCGGTGCAGGTACGCGACAGGAGCATCGAGAGCGCGGTGGCCAGTGCGGAGAAGGCCGACCGGGCGAACGCCGATCACGTGCCCGCACCCTTCGCCGGTGTGGTGACCCTCAACGTGGTTTCCGGCCAGGAGGTTTCGGCAGGGGAGACCATCGGAACCATCGAGGCCATGAAGATGGAGGCCTCGATCACCGCGCCCAAGGCGGGCACCGTCGCGCGGGTGGCGCTGACCGAGACCTCTCAGGTTGAGGGTGGAGATCTGTTGGTGGTGATCAGCTGACCCGGATCATCGCCGGTGCCGCGGGAGGGCGCCGGATCGCGGTGCCGCCGAAGGGAACCCGTCCCACGACGGATCGGGTACGCGAGGCGTTGTTCAGCATGCTCGAGGCGCGCTTGGACTTCGAGGGGATCGTGGTGCTCGATCTCTTCGCCGGTTCCGGTGCACTGGGGCTGGAGGCGCTCTCGCGCGGTGCCGAGCATGTGACGTTCGTCGAGTCGAACGCAGCGGCGTCGAAGGTGATCTCGGCCAATATCTCGGCGGTGGGGCTGCCGGGTACCGAGCTGCGGCAGTCTCCGGTGTCGACGTTCCTGTCGACATCACCCAATCGCGCCTACGACCTTGTGCTGGCCGATCCGCCGTATTCGGTTTCTGCCGAAGAGGTTTCGGCTCTGCTGTCGCGGCTGACGGACCATTGGGTCAATGACGACGCGCTGGTAGTGCTGGAGCGCGATGCGTCGGGCCCCGAGGCGGTATGGCCGGATGGCTGGGAGGTGTCTTCCCGGAGGTACGGTGGCACCCGGCTGGAGCTGGGGTCCCTGTAAGCGTCCAGGCAATCCACAGCCACCGTTTACCTATCGGGCGCACACTGCTCGGCATGACCCCGCTGCAGCGGTACATCGCCGAAGAGATCGCCACCGACCATGTCGAGGGACTGCTGACCCGGCGCGAGGCCATGCGCCGACTGGCGCTGCTGGGCGTCGGCACCACCGCGGCCGGCGCGCTCCTCGCAGCCTGCGGCCGCCGCGACAAGGTCGACAACAAACCCGCCCCGGCTTCGACGCCGACCTCGACGCTGCCGCCACCCGGTGTGGACAAGGGGATCGCGACGGAGCCGATCACGTGGAGCGGTCCCCGCGGAACATTGCAGGGAGCGTGGGCGCCGGCAGCACAGCCGCGGGGCGCGGTGCTGGTGATCCACGAGAACAAGGGTCTGAACGATTGGGTTCGTTCTGTCGCGGGACGCCTTGCGGGCGTTGGATATTCGTCATTGGCCATCGACCTGCTGTCCGAGGAGGGTGGCACGGCGACGTTCAAGGACCCGGCCGAGGCGACCGCTGCACTGGGCAAGATCACGCCGGAACGCTTTGTCGCCGATCTGAAGTCCGGCGTCGACGAGATTGCGCGCCGGGTACCCGAGAAGCCTACCGGCGCCGTGGGATTCTGCTTCGGTGGCGGCCTGGTCTGGCAGCTCCTGGCATCGGGGGAGCCGAGGCTCGCGGCGGCCTCCCCGTTCTACGGCCCCCTTCCGGACAACCCCGATTTCTCCCGATCGAAGGCGGCGGTGCTTGCCTTCTACGGCGAACTCGATAAACGAGTCACCTCGTCGAAAGATCAGGCAGCCACGGCGTTGCAGCGGGCGGGGCTGGCACATGAAGTTGTTGTCGAACCCGGCGCCGACCACGCCTTCTTCAACGACAGCGGGCCGCGCTACAGCCCGGGCGCGGCGGCAGATGCGTGGCAGCGCCTCACGGCATGGTTCGGTCAGCACATTGGCTGAATGGCGCCTAGGCTGGCTGGCCATGTGGTGTAGAGCGCTCCTGGTGGCCGCTGCCTGCGGTGCGATATCGGTAGCCGCCGCGGGTCCCGCGATGGCCGACGAAGGCGATCCACCGGCAGCGCCCGCACCGGCACCCGCGGCGCCGCAATCGCCCGTGGCCAATCTGCTGCCCGGGGGTGCGCAGGCGGCGGTCGTTCCATCGGTGGCCGGCGACGCGTTGTCCGCTGGGCTGCCGGCCCCGGTTGCGGGTCTGGGAGCCCCGGGTGGTCCGTTGTCGGCAGAGGGACCGTTGTTGTCACCCACCGGCCCGCTCTCGGCCAACGGGCCCCTGACGGCAGCAGGTGGCCCGCTGTCGGCCGATGGTCCTGTGCTCTCACCTACCAGCCCGGTATCACCGGTCAACGAGATCTGTGGGTCCGGCGGCTTGTTGCGGTCCGTGACCGACAGGTTCGCCGGAGTGATTCCTGAGAGCACGCTGGCCTCGATGCAGAATCAGCATCCCGTCGGTACCGACAAGTGCCCCGCGTCTCCGCCGGCGGATGATCGCGCCCCGGCCGTTGATCAACCCGGGGATTAGTCGCTCGCCGTAATACCGCGGCGGCGCGGCCCGCGCCATCACGGGCCATTCTGATTCCCCATCGGGCCGCTAAACAACCATCCGCACTTCCCTTGATTCGGTCTGCTCCGAAACCATCCGTACCTCCCTTGATTTTGGGTGGCACCGAGAGCATCATCACCTTTTAATGTGAAATGAGTCACAGTCAAGACGACGGGTGTTGGCAAACGCGAGGAGTTTGACGTGGTGGTGCGGGGCATCAAGGCATTCAAGAAAATCATGCAGACAACGTTTGATCCGGAGCTGGTGATTCCCCAGGATGTCAGAGTCACGGAATTCACCGGTGACAACAGTTTGTCACGGAAAGATCTTTGTCAGCATCCAATTCCGGCTGATTCCCTGATTTGGAAATATTGGGGTCGCTTTGACGTGATCTATTTCGGCAGCGGGGTATTGGGTCCCATTGCCGGGGCATGGCCGCAGATGGGGAGAGGGACCGCGGGTTCTGTTCTTTTCAATGGTGACAGCTCCTTCAGGGCGCGCGCCAAGATATACAAAAAAAGGCGTCAGAGGTCCCGCGAATACATTTATGGCTCGGTGTACGACCCTCCGGAAGAGGCCAAGAAATACGGGTTGAAGACTCGGAATATGCACAAGTCCGTCAAAGGCACACTGCAGGACGGCACGTTTCATGCCTTGAATGCGGACACCTTCTATTTCGCGCATGTCACCTTCTTCTACCACCATTTGATGGTGGTAACCGAGCGGCTGCACTTCGATGGGGCCATGCCGCGGGCGGTGAAGGAGCAGATATTCGAGGAATCCAAGGAGTGGTACAGCATCTGGGGGGTGGACGATAGTGCTCAGCCGGGCACGTACGACGATTTCGAGCGGTATCTGGAAAACATCGAGCGTAACCATTTGGTGAGATCACAGGTGACGCAGCTCATGTTGGAGCAATTCATGGAGCGCCGCCTGGCGCCGCGGTGGTGGCCTCCGGTCATGAAGAAATTCGTGTGGCCCTGGCTGGTGGGGCGGCGGCAAGTCGTTCTCAGTAGTTATCCGCCCCATGTGCAGGAGCTGTTCAACGTGGAGTGGACGCCCGAGGACGAGGAGATGCTGCGCCGATTTACGGACATGTATCGGCGGGTCTACGCGGTCCTCGAGCGCGTCCTGCCGCGGAAATGCTTCTACTTGCCCATTGCGGCGAGAGGCTTCGAGCGGGAAGGGATCGATCCACGCAACATCACCCTGGAATCCGCGCAGCAAGCACTTCGGGAGAGCCGGGCCCGCCGCGCCGCGCGAGAAAACACATCAACAGATGAGACGAATGTGGCCGTCGTATCCAGTCAATAGCGTTGCTGGGCAGCGGGTTTAACGCCTTTCCTGCCGACCGGGCGGGGCTTTCACTGTAAGTCGATGGGCCGGAAGTTAGATACTCAGCTAATCTTCTCGGGTGGGGTTAAAAGGGTGGATATCGCTGAGCGCAATCGTTGCGGTCTTGGTGCTCGGTCTGACGTTCCTGTTCGGCCAGGCCTACTGGAGCAAGCGTCCCATCGCGGGCAATCCCGAACCGGCTCATGACCTGCCTGCCTACGCCGAACTGCTGGTGCCCGTGCACGCCGAGCGCACGGGTGAGCTGCCGCGCCCCGAGAGTGCCGCGAAGTGGAACGTGGACGGCATCAAACTGCCCGAAGGGCACCTGATCGTCAGTCCTGCGGGCCGTCCACTGGCCTGGGTGAGCAACGCCGCGGTGGTCGACATCCAATCGTTGTGGCTGCGGCTGGCGGCCCGATTCGATCGAACGGGGCTGTGGCCGTTGGCCTCCCGGGGGCTGAGCGGAGATCTGCGTCGACCGTGGTCGGACCCAGGCGATCGGCAACACTTCACCGAACCGGCGGATGTGGGTGCCGTGGACGCGAAATCCTTTTTGACCGAAGCGCTCTCATCGGATGACGAGAGCCCCGTCGATGTGCCGGTCGCGCCCATCACACTGCAGCAGCGCACCCAGCAGCCGCAGCGGTCGCTCCCCGTGACCGGCGATCACCTGCAGCGGGGCTCGCTGCTGATTCTGGTGCCCGCCACGCGTCCGGCCGACGCCCTCAACTCCCTGGGCTGGACCCACGGGGTGAACTACGACATTTCGGAGGCCGAGCTGTCGTCGGTTCTTCGGTCCTGGGAGGACCGCTTTGGCGCGGTGCTGACGTCGGCGGATTTCGATGCCATCGACGTGGAAGTGACGCGCCCGCCGGGGGCCGATCTTTCGGTGGCTGTCGGCTACGAGCACTACGGGTTCTGTCCCGACAACATCGAGCAGGGCGCGGGCACGCTGAGCGCATATGCCCGTCAGATCAGCGATGCCCGAACGTGGAGTTTCTGGTGGGACTAGCGCGGCGGCCGAATAGTCTGAACCTGATAGGTGGACGGCGTGGAGGGGGAGAGTGAACATGCGGTGTAGCGGTGTAGCGGTGGTTGGTGCGGCGGCGCTGGCTGCGCTTTGTCTTGTCGGGTGCTCCTCGGGCGGGGGCCTGCGCCATGATGCGCAAACGAGTCCTCCGGTGTCGAGTTCGGCGGGCGATGTCCCGGCGGCGGGCCCGCGGGTTGTTGTCAACGGCATCGTGCGCCCTGTCGAGAATCGGGTCGAGTGTGTGACCGCCGCCGAGATGACCTTTGTGAATATCGGTAGCGATGACGAGGGAATTGCCGCGCGGCTTTCCGCAGGAGACAACCCCACGCTGGAGAGCCTGACCCTGGGCATCATCGACGGCCGGCCGGTGATGTATCACTCGGCCAATGGTGTGACCAAGCCGTCGGTCAGCAGATCCGGGCAGTCCTACAAGATCGCCGGTGGCGCGACGGCCGGCCTGAGCACACCGGTCACCTTCGAACTTGAGTTCACCTGCCCGGCCAGGAGATAACAGAACCATGTTGAGCGCGTAACGCACTGTGCCCATTGCGGCCCATAAGTCAGCATCCGCGTTCCCGAGGAAATACCCTTGGTGCCATGACTACAAGTGTCGGGCAGGACCTCGTCAAGCATCTCTGGAAGACGGCTCTGGTATCTGGAGTGCTGGCGGTAATCGTTGGCGCCGTGGTTTTGATATGGCCTCAAATCACCGTGCTCGTCGCCGCATACGCTTTCGGTGCGTATCTCCTGATCTCCGGTGTGGCCCAGGTCGTTTTCGCCTTCACGCTGCCGGTGTCATCGGCAGGAATGCGTGTGCTGTTGTTCCTCACCGGTGCGATTTCGTTCATCCTCGGCGTGCTGTGCTTCAAGGACGAGTTGAATTCGATTCTGCTGCTGGCCATCTGGATCGGCATCGGCTGGATCGCGCAGGGCATCGCGGGCACCATCACAGCTGTCGGTGACAAGGAGTTGCCTGGTCGGGGCTGGCAGATCTTCAGTGGGATCGTCTCCACGATCGCGGGCATCGTGCTCATCGTGTATCCGATCAGCTCGATCTTCACGTTGGCCGTTGTCGTCGGCATCTGGCTTATCGTGATCGGCGTGATGCAGATCGGTAGCGGTATCGGCATTCGCTCGGCCACCAAATCGGCCGTATGACCGGAGCCGTGTGCCCCGGCTCGTTCGATCCGGTGACCCTCGGGCACTTGGATGTGTTCGAACGAGCCGCGGCGCAGTTCGACGAGGTTGTCGTCGCCGTTCTGATCAACCCGAACAAAGCGGGCATGTTCACCATCGACGAGCGCATCGAGATGATCCGTGAGTCGACCGTCGACCTGCCCAACCTGCGTGTCGAATCGGGGCAGGGCCTGCTGGTGGACTTCGTGCGGCAGCGCGGGCTGGGGGCGATCGTCAAGGGTCTGCGAACCGGAACCGACTTCGAATACGAACTCCAGATGGCACAGATGAACAAACACATCGCCGGGGTCGACACGTTTTTCGTCGCTACGGCACCCGCCTACTCGTTCGTCTCGTCGTCGCTTGCCAAGGAGGTGGCGACCTACGGGGGAGACGTCTCGGCGTTGCTACCTCCTTCTGTTCACGAACGACTTCTCGGGAAACTGCGTGGCCAGGCACAATAGAAAACAGGCCGCGCAGAAATAGCCGACACACCGGTCAGCTAGCACGGTCACAGCAGTCACACCAGGCACACTGGTAACAGTGGAAACTCGCGTGAAGGGTGTAGCCGTGTACCGAGTATTTGAAGCGCTCGACGAACTGGGCGCCATTGTGGAGGAAGCGCGCGGCGTTCCGATGACCGCCGGTTGCGTGGTGCCTCGCGGCGATGTCCTCGAGCTGATCGACGACATCAAGGACGCCATCCCCGGAGAGCTCGATGACGCCCAGGACGTCCTCGACGCCCGCGATTCGCTGCTGCGTGAGGCCAAGGAGCATCACGAGACGGTGATCGGGCAGTCGAACGCCGAGGCCGAGCAGACGCTGACGCATGCCCGCAACGAGGCCGATCGGTTGTTGGCCGACGCCAAGGCACAGGCAGATCGCATGGTGGCCGAGGCCCGCAATCATGCCGAGCAGACCGTCGGCGAGGCGCGGGAAGAGGCTGCTCGCACGATCGCCAATGCCAAGCGTGAGCAAGAGAGCACCGTCGCTCGAGCCA
Organism: Mycobacteroides saopaulense; assembly: GCF_001456355.1. Taxonomy (NCBI): domain Bacteria; kingdom Bacillati; phylum Actinomycetota; class Actinomycetes; order Mycobacteriales; family Mycobacteriaceae; genus Mycobacteroides; species Mycobacteroides saopaulense. The sequence goes on along the minus strand of NZ_CP010271.1, from coordinate 3,004,423 downwards.
AGGCCGAAGCGGAGCGCCTGGTCGACTCGGGCAACGCCTCCTACGACAAGGCCGTGCAGGAAGGCATCAAGGAGCAGCAGCGTTTGGTGGCCCAGACCGAGGTTGTCCAGGCTGCCAATGCTGAGTCAACCCGGCTGATCGACGCGGCACATGCCGAGGCCGATCGACTGCGCGGTGAATGCGACATCTACGTGGACAACAAGCTGGCCGAGTTCGAGGACTACCTCAACGGCACGCTGCGTTCGGTGGGCCGTGGGCGCCACCAGCTGCGCACCGGTGCTGGTACCCACGACTACGTGCAGCGTTAACATTAGGTCTATGCCGGGACCTTTCGTTCTTGATGTCCTGGCCCTCGGGCTCGGGCGACGTCCCGGGTCGATGCAGGAGATCGAACGCACCATCGCGAGTCCGGTGCGCATCGGCAACGACCTGATCGCGATCCCCGAGGGCGCGGACGTGGATATGGATCTGCGGGTGGAATCGGTTTCGGAGGGCGTTCTCGTCACGGGGACGATCGCCGGTGATCTCGCCGGAGAATGCTCGCGCTGCCTGGCGCCTGTCACGGGTCATGCGGATGCATACCTCACCGAGCTCTTCGCGTATCCGGACAGTGAGACCGAGGCCACCACCGAGGAAGACGAGGTGCACCGGGTCGTTGACGGTCTCGTCGACCTCGAACAGACCATCGTCGACGCCATTGTTCCGGATCTGGAGCTGGCTCCGCTGTGCCGGCCCGATTGCCCTGGGCTCTGCCCCGACTGCGGAATTGCCTTGGCCACAGCCGAACCCGATCATCACCACGACAAGATCGACCCACGCTGGGCCAAACTCGCCAACTTCGGTGACGATCAGTGAGCCCCGCCCCGGAGAATCGGTACGACGACCTGCGTGCCGCGGTGGGAGTGGGCATCGGCGACGACCTGCTCACCCTGGCGCTCACACATCGCAGCTATGCCTACGAGAACGGCGGCCTGCCCACCAACGAGAGGTTGGAGTTCCTCGGGGATGCCGTTCTCGGACTGACGATTACCGAGACGCTGTACCACAGCCATCCGGACCGCTCCGAGGGTGATTTGGCGAAGCTGCGTGCCAGCATCGTCAACACCCAGGCCCTGGCGGGTGTGGCCCGGGGGCTGACCGCTGACGGTCTGGGCGCACATCTGCTGCTCGGCAAGGGCGAGGAGAACACCGGCGGCCGGGACAAATCCAGTATTCTTGCCGACGGCATGGAGTCGATTCTCGGCGCCATTTACCTGGAGCACGGCCTGGAGACCGCCCGTGTGGCGGTGCTCAGGTTGTTCGGTGAACTCCTGGAGACGGCGCCCAAGCTCGGCGCCGGCCTGGACTGGAAGACCAGCCTGCAAGAGCTGACGGCGGAAAAAGGCTGGGGCGCACCGTCCTACGCGGTCACCTCGACCGGCCCCGATCATGACAAGGAATTCACCGCCACGGTGATGGTCAATGACACCGCGCATGGGGTCGGTGTCGGCCGGTCGAAGAAGGAAGCCGAACAACGGGCCGCCTCGGAGGCATGGAACGGCATCAACAGTGCCGAGCCCCCGGCGCAAAGAACCTCAGGCTCGGCGGGTGCCTGAGCTTCCCGAGGTGGAGGTGGTCCGCCGCGGACTGCACCATCACCTCGTCGGCAAGACCATCGCGGCGGCGGCCGTGCACCATGAGCGCGCCGTGCGCAGGCAGGCCGGCGGCGCCGTCGAGCTGACGGGATTGCTTACTGGACAACAGATCAGCGGTACCGGACGCCGGGGTAAGTATCTGTGGCTCACCCTGGGTGACGGTCAGGCATTGGTGGTGCACCTCGGGATGAGTGGCCAGATGCTCATCGGACCGATCTCCAGGCCGCAACATCTACGTATCGCCGCGACGCTCGACGACGGATCGGTGCTGAGCTTCGTCGACCAGCGCACCTTCGGCGGCTGGATGGTGACCGACCTGGTCAGCGTGGACGGAAGCGAGCTCCCCGAACCGGTTGCGCATATCGCCCGGGATCCACTCGACGAGCGGTTCGATGTGTCGACGGTGGTTACCCGGTTGCGCGGCAAGCACACCGAGATCAAGCGCGCGCTGCTGGATCAGACCGTGGTGTCCGGTGTCGGGAACATCTACGCCGACGAGGCGCTGTGGCAGGCGAAGGTGCACGGCCGACGCCTCACCGACGGCATGAGCCGTGCCAAGCTCACCGGGGTTCTCGACAGTGCCGCCGGGGTCATGCGCTTGGCGCTCGCCCAGGGCGGCACCTCGTTCGACGATTTGTATGTGAACGTGAACGGCGAATCCGGGTATTTCGACCGCTCGTTGGAGGCCTACGGGCGCGAGGGCGAACCGTGCCGCAGGTGCGGACGCGCCATGCGCCGGGAGGCCTTCATGAACCGGTCGTCCTACTTCTGCCCGAGCTGTCAACGGCTGGTTGAACCGCGTTAATAGCGCGTCAATGGCGCCACATGGGCGCGTCAAGGGGTCGTAAAGAACGCAGGTAGGGCCCTCGGCGGGGATCATGATCCCTTGCGTGGTTGATTTCTGGTACCTGGTCCTGACGGTCGTGGGCTTCGCCTTGTGCGTCGCCGTCGTACGCGGATTGCAGGCGCGATGACCGTCGACGTCATCACCAACATCGTGCTGATCGTTCTGTCGGCCGCTCTCGTCGTGTATCTGGTGGTCGCGCTGCTCGACCCGGAAAGGTTCTAACGGTGAATTCCGCCCTGGCGGCCGGTCTTCAGATCGGCTTCGTCATATTGGTGCTCGCCATCGCATACGTTCCCCTGGGGGACTACATGGCGCGCGTCTTCACGTTCATCAAGCATTCGTTCGTCGAGCGCCTCATCTATCGCGCCGGCCGGGTGGACCCGGATACCGAGCAGACGTGGGTGGGTTACGCCCTGTCGCTGCTGGGGTTTTCCTTCGCCAGTGTGCTCTTTCTCTATCTCGTGCAACGGATCCAGGGCGTGCTGCCGCTCTCGGGCGGTCTCGGCGGAGTGAGCCCCGCGGTGGCGTTCAACACCGCGGTGTCCTTTGTCACGAACACCAACTGGCAGTCGTACACGCCGGAAACCACCATGAGCAATCTGACGCAGATGGTCGGCCTGGCCGTGCAGAACTTCGTCTCCGCCGCGGTGGGCCTGGCCGTCGCGGTCGCACTGATCCGTGGCATCGTGCGGACGACAACCGGCGGTGAGCTCGGCAACTTCTGGGTCGACCTGGTGCGGGGGAGTTTAAGGATTCTCCTACCCCTATCATTTGTGGTCGCCCTCATTCTGTTGTCTCAGGGCACCATTCAGTCGCTGTACACGCACTTCAGTGCGACAGCGCTCGACGGCACGGCGCAGCACATCGCCCTGGCCCCGGTTGCCTCGCAAGAGGCCATCAAGGAAGTCGGCACCAACGGTGGCGGCATCCTGGGCGCCAACTCCGCGCATCCCTTCGAGAACCCGACCCCGTTGAGCAATGTGGTGGAGATCCTTGCCATCCTCATCATCCCGGTCTGTCTGACCCGCACCTATTCGACGATGGTCGGGGACAAGCGTCAGGGTCTGACCGTGCTGTCGGTGATGGCCACGCTGTTCGGAGGCATGCTGGCCTTCGTGACCTGGGCTGAGTCCAGCCCGCGCGGTATCGCCGCACAGGCGGCGGGCGCCATGATGGAAGGCAAGGAGGTCAGGTTCGGCGTCCCCGCGACGGCTCTCTTCGCGGTGTCTACCACGGGAACCTCCACGGGCGCAGTCGATGCCGCCCACGACAGCTTCACGGCGGCCGGCGGCGGAGCGCTGATTCTGAACATGCTGCTGGGTGAGATCGCACCGGGCGGTGTCGGCACCGGCTTGTACGGCATCCTGGTGCTGGCCATCATCGCGGTGTTCGTGGGCGGTCTGTTGGTCGGCCGCACGCCGGAATTCCTCGGCAAGAAGATCGGCCGTCGTCAGATCACCATGGCCGCACTGTCCGTGCTGGTGATGCCAGCCCTTGTGCTCATCGGCGCGGGTATCTCGGTGGCGCTGCCGACGACGACGGGATATCAAGGCAACAGCGGTGATCCGGGCACACCTCAGTCGATTCACGGCTTCTCCGAGGTGCTGTACGCCTACGCCTCGGCTGCCAACAACAACGGAAGCGCCTTCGGTGGTCTGACGGTGACCAGCCACTGGTTCCAGGCCTCGCTCGGCGTGGCGATGTTGTTGGGCCGGTTCCTGCCCATCATCTTCACCTTGGCATTGGCCGGATCCCTGGCCACTCAGCAGAAGACGCCGGTATCGGCCGGAACCCTGCATACACACGGCCCCATGTTCGCCGGACTACACACCGGCACAGTGCTATTGGTGGCCGCACTCACCTTTTTCCCTGCGCTGGCGCTGGGACCGATCGCCGAGGCAGTCCTGTGAGCAAGCCCAACAAAACACCCGTCAGCGCCGGAGTCTTCGACCCCACGCAGTTGGTCAAGGCGCTTCCCCTCGCGGTGCGCAAACTGGACCCCCGCCACATGTCCCGCAACCCGGTGATGTTCGTGGTCACGGTGGGATCGGTGGCTACCACTGTGCTCGCGGTGTTGCATCCGTCGATCTTCGCGTGGGCCATCACCGCGTGGCTCTGGTTCACGGTGGTCTTCGCGAACCTGGCCGAGGCGGTCGCCGAGGGGCGCGGCAAGGCCCAGGCGGCGAGCTTGCGAGAGGTCAAGCGCGACACCGTTGCCCGCAAGCTGGTGGGGCTGCCGGGCAATGGCGCCGAAGACACAGTGACCGAGGAAGAAGTTCCGGGGAGTGCGTTGCGTCCCGGAGATCGTGTCGTCGTCGAGGCGGGACAGGTCATCCCCGGTGACGGCGACGTGGTGGAAGGAATTGCTACCGTTGACGAGTCGGCCATCACCGGGGAGTCAGCTCCCGTGGTCCGCGAATCCGGTGGCGACCGGTGTGCGGTGACCGGCGGCACCACCGTGCTGTCGGATCGGATCGTCGTGCAGATCACGGCGGCGCCCGGCGAGTCCTTCGTCGACAGGATGATCGCTCTCGTCGAGGGCGCCGCGCGGCAGAAGACCCCGAACGAGATCGCGCTCAACATCCTGTTGGCCTCGTTGACCATCATCTTCCTGCTGGCGGTTGTCGCACTGGGCCCCATGGGCAACTACGGTGGTGAGCAACAGGATCCGGTCAAGCTCATCGCGCTGCTGGTCTGTCTGATCCCCACCACGATCGGTGCCCTGATGTCGGCCATCGGTATCGCGGGCATGGACCGGCTCGTGCAGCACAACGTGCTGGCCAAGTCCGGACGCGCCGTCGAGGCCGCCGGCGACATCGACACCCTGCTAATGGACAAGACCGGCACCATCACGTTCGGCAACCGTCAGGCCACAGAATTTCTGGTGGCACCGGGTATCTCGCATGAGATCCTCGCCGCGGCGGCGCGAGACTCCAGCCTTGCCGATGAGACCCCAGAGGGCCGCAGCATCGTGCAGCTGGCCGCCGGGGCGAGCGACGCGACAGGCGAGGGCGACGGCGCGGGCGCGCACGAGGGTGAGTTCGTGGCCTTCACCGCGGCCACCCGTATGAGCGGTTTGGACACCGCTGACGGCAGGCAGATCCGCAAGGGTGCCTCCGATGCGGTGTTCACATGGGTGGCAAGCCTTTCCGGCGTACAAGAGGACGACCCGGCAGTGGTCGCCGTCCGAAAGATCGCCGACCAGGTGGCCAGTGAGGGCGGCACCCCGCTGGTGGTGGCCGATCACGACAGCGCCGCAACCCGGCTGCTGGGCGTGATTCGGCTCTCCGACGTGGTGAAACCCGGTATGGCCGAACGCTTTGCCCAGATGAGGGCCATGGGCATCCGCACCGTCATGGTGACAGGTGACAACCCGCTGACCGCCAAGCAGATCGCTTCGGAGGCAGGTGTCGACGACTTTGTCGCGGAAGCCACTCCGGAGGACAAGCTGGAGTTGCTTCGCAAGGAGCAGCAGGCCGGTCGGCTCGTCGCGATGACCGGTGACGGAACCAATGACGCCCCGGCGCTGGCGCAGGCGGACGTGGGCGTGGCGATGAACACCGGCACCTCGGCCGCCAAGGAGGCCGGGAACATGGTGGACCTGGATTCCGATCCCACCAAGCTGATCGACGTGGTGGCCATCGGCAAGCAACTGCTGATCACCCGCGGCGCGTTGACCACCTTCTCGCTGGCCAACGATCTGGCGAAGTACTTCGCGATCCTGCCCGCGCTGTTCAGCGGCATCTATCCGCAGCTGGGTGAGCTCAACATCATGCGGCTGGCCACTCCACAGTCGGCGATCCTCTCCGCGGTCATCTTCAACGCGCTCGTGATCATTGCGCTGGTTCCACTGGCGCTCAAGGGTGTTCGTTACCGGCCTGTGGGTGCCGGGGAGCTGTTGCGGCGAAACTTGTTGATCTACGGGCTCGGTGGCGTGATCGTTCCCTTCGTGGGGATCTGGCTGATCGATCTGGTTGTGCGTTTCATACCGGGAATTGGGTGAGTTGGGAATGACGAAGATCTCTCTCGCGTGGCTGCGTCAGTGCGTGGCGGGCCTGGTGGTGCTGCTGGCGCTGACGGTGGTGCTCGGCATCGCCTACCCGGCCGCGGTCTGGCTCTTCGGTCGCATCGACTCCGGCTCGGCCGAGGGCTCTGCGCTGAAGGATCGCAATGGATGTGTCGTCGGGTCCGCGCTCATCGGGGTGGATCCGCAGGCCTCCGGCGCTGACCCTTACTTCCATACGCGGGCCAGCGGTGATCCGGCTGCCGGTGCGCCGTCGAACCAGGGGCCCAACAGTGAGAAGTTGAAGGCTGACATCGAAACGCGCCGTGCCGCTGTCGCCCAGCGTGAGAGCGTCGATCCCGCACGCATTCCCGCCGACGCGGTGACCGGTTCCGGTTCGAGCCTGGATCCTGACATCACCCCCGAATATGCCGCGCTACAGATACCGCGTGTCGCGGCGGCGACGGGTCTGAGTCAGGCCAGGGTGAAAGAGCTCGTGGATGCACACACGTCCTCCCGGCAATGGGGCATCCTGGGAGAGCCGCGTGTCAACGTCCCCACACTGAACGTGGCACTGGGCCTGACCGGTCCACCCTGCCGATGAAGGAGAGACGGTGCCTGATGGTCTTCGCGCACGCGGGACTCTACGGATCTACCTGGGGGCTGCACCCGGAGTAGGTAAGACCTACGCCATGCTCAACGAGGCACATCGGCGGGCGGGTCGCGGCACGGATGTGGTGGCCGCGACCGTGGAGACCCATGGGCGCACCAAGACCGCCGAACTCCTTGACGGGCTGGAGCTCATTCCGCCTAAGGAGACGACCTACCGCGGGACCCTCATGCACGAGCTGGACGTGGATGCGGTGCTGGCGCGCAAGCCGGCGCTGGTGCTGATCGACGAGATGGCGCATACCAACGCGCCGGGCAGCCGCAACCCGAAGCGCTGGCAGGATATCGACGAGATCCTCGACGCCGGGATCGATGTGCTGACCACCATCAATGTGCAGCACCTGGAAAGTCTGAACGATGTCGTCGAGCAGATCACCGGGATCGTGCAGCGCGAGACCGTGCCCGACGCCGTGGTGCGCCGCGCCGAGCAGGTCGAGCTCGTGGACATCACGCCGGAGGCTTTGCGGCGCAGGATGGTTCACGGCAATGTCTATGCACCCGAGAGGGTGGGCTCGGCGCTCAGTAACTACTTTCGGACAGGCAACCTGACAGCGCTGCGCGAGCTGGCGCTGTTGTGGCTCGCGGACCAGGTGGATGCCGCGCTCGCCAAATACCGGTCCGACAACAGGATTACCAAGACCTGGGAAGCGCGCGAGCGCGTGGTGGTCGCGGTGACCGGTGGAGCCGAATCGGAGACCTTGGTGCGTCGGGCGAGCCGGATCGCCGCCAAGTCGAGCGCCGAACTCCTGGTAGTGCATGTCGTGCGCGGTGACGGTCTGGTCGGGGCATCCACGGCGGTCATGGCACGGGTCCGGAGGCTGGCCAACGACATTGGCGCGTCGGTGCAGACCGTAACCGGAGACGATGTCCCACAGACGCTGCTCGACTTCGCCCGGGGCGTCAACGCCACCCAATTGGTGATGGGCACGTCCCGGCGCTCGCGGTGGGCCAGGATCTTCGACGAGGGTGTGGCGGCGGCGGTCATCCGGGATTCGGGCGCCATTGACGTGCACATGGTCACGCACGGGCATTCGGGGCCCGTCCGGCTGCGCGGCGGGACGGTCCCTCAAGGGGGACGCAAGCGACTGGTCATCAACTGGCTGGCGGCGATCTTGGTGCCCCCGGCAACCGCCTTGTTCATCCACTTCTTCGACTCGGCGCTGGGGGTGGGCAGTAAGAGTGCGCTGTTTCTCATTGCGGTGCTGGCAGTTTCGCTGCTCGGTGGCGTGTCGACGGCGCTGGTTTCGGCCATCATCTCCGGGCTGCTACTCAACTACCTGTTCGTCTCCCCGCGATACAGCTTCACCATCGGCGAGACCGACAACGCATTGACCATCTTGATGATCATGGTGACCGCCGTCGCGGTCGCGGCCCTGGTCGACGCGGCCGCCACCCGGGCGCGGCAAGCGCGGCGCGCCTCTCGTGAGGCGGAACTGTTGGCGCTCTTCGCCGGCGGAGTGCTGGTGAATTCGGATCTTTCCGCCTTGCTCGAACGGGTGCGCACCACCTACAACCAGACCGCGGTGAGTCTGCTGTGCGCCGAAGGGCCGGCCATCGCCAGCGTGGGGGAGAACCCGCCCACCCGCGAATCGGAGGCCGACTCGGTGTTTCGCGTCGATGACGGCGCATACGCTTTGGCGCTCAACGGGCCACCGGTGCCGTCCACCGATGCACGGGTGCTTCAGGTGGTCGCCGGCACGGCAGTCGGCCTGGTTCGTTCGGCGCGCCTTGCAGAGGAGGCATCGCAGGCTTCGGCCCTTTCCGAGGCAGACCGGCTGCGGCGGGCGTTACTCTCGGCTGTCAGTCATGACCTGCGTACACCGCTGGCCGCTGTCAAGGCCGCGGTCTCCAGCCTGCGCAGTCCCGATATCGAGTTCTCGCCCGAGGACACCGCCGAACTCCTTGCCACGGTGGAGGAATCGACCGATCAGCTCACCGCGCTGGTGGGCAATCTGCTGGACTCGTCGCGGTTGGCGGCCGGAGTCGTCAAACCCCGCGCGGTACCGGTGTACGTCGAAGAGATCGCGCAGCGTGCCTTGCTGGGTGCCACCGAGAACGATCGCAAGCGAGTGCACATGGACCTGGGCGGCGCGGTGGTTCGGGCCGACCCGGGCCTCCTGGAACGCGTATTGGCCAACCTTGTCGACAATGCGCTGCGATACTCACAGGCAGATGTGCGTGTCAGCTACGAGGAGGTGGAGGACCGCACGCTGGTGATCGTCGCCGATCACGGGAAGGGGCTGGAGGCATCCAAACGCGGAGCCGCCTTCGACGCCTTCCAGAGACTCGGCGATCGCGACAACACTGTCGGTGTGGGGCTTGGTCTTTCGGTGGTTAAGGGTTTTGTGGAAGCAATGGAGGGCACGGTGAATGCGACCGATACCGCTGGCGGCGGTCTGACCATGATCGTCGAACTACCCAGTGCCGGGCTGATCAGGTGACACGGGTGCTGGTGGTCGACGATGAGCCACAGATCCTGCGTGCCATGCGGATCAACCTGTCGGCACGCGGCTACGAGGTGGTGACGGCCTCCTCGGGAGCGGGTGCCCTGCGCGCGGCGGCAGAGACGCAGCCCGAGGTGGTGATCCTGGACCTCGGACTGCCCGACATGGACGGCACCGAGGTATTGGCCGGGCTACGCGGCTGGACGGACGTGCCGGTCATCGTTCTCTCGGCGCGCACCGATTCGGCGGACAAGGTGGAGGCGCTCGACGCCGGTGCTGACGACTATGTGACCAAGCCCTTCGGCATGGACGAGTTCCTGGCCCGGCTGCGGGCCGCGGTGCGCCGAGGCACACCCGATAGCGCCGAACCGGTGGTCCGTACCGAGACCTTCGACGTGGATCTTTCCTCGCACAAGGTCATCCGCGACGGCAGAGAGGTGCACCTGACGCCCACCGAGTGGTCGATGTTGGCGGTGCTGGTGCGCAATCGCGGAAAACTGGTGGGGCAGAAAGAGTTATTGCACGAGGTGTGGGGCCCGGCCTACAGCTCCGAAACCCATTACTTGCGTGTGTATCTCGCGCAGCTGCGCCGCAAACTGGAAATCGATCCGGCTCATCCCAAGCATCTGCTCACCGAGGCGGGGATGGGATACCGCTTCCAGGAGTGACCGCTCAGAACGGCGGGCGGCCGAGGTCGATCTGCTGCACATCCGGGTCACAACCCGGGCGATACTTCGGCACCAACTGCCCGTAGGTGGCCCGGAAGTTGTCGGCGCCGACCTTTTCGACGGTCTCCGGGGACGCGAGAAGAAGGTAGATCCCCATCGGGGTGATCCGCTTGGTGAAGCAGGTATCCACCACCGTGTAGGTCTGTCGCATCGCCGACGTGGGCACGATCTTGGGATCGCCCGGCGGGATGTAGACCAGCTCTTCGATGCGAGGACCCCACGAACCAGACAACAACTGCGCCCGTACCTCGCTGTACGGACGCAGCAATAGTGACTCTAGCGTCACTATCGGCTCCGCCGCGGCACGTGGCGCCCACAAAAATGACGTGCAGAAAGTCGCCGCGGCTGTGATCGCGGCGATTACATAGCATTGCGGGCGTGACGTCATTATGGGTAGAGCGTACGGGCAATCGGCGCTACACGGGACACAGCTCCCGAGGCGCAGAGGTGCTGATCGGATCGGAGACCGTCGACGGGGTCTTCACCCCGGGAGAGCTGCTCAAGATCGCGCTCGCGGCCTGCAGCGGGATGTCCAGCGACCAGCCCCTGGCACGCCGCCTCGGCGAGGACTACCAGGTGCGCATCGAGGTCAGCGGGCCCGCCGATCGGGAGCAGGAGCGCTACCCGGTGCTGGACGAGAAGATGGTCATCGATCTGAGCGGGCTCACCCCCGAGGAGCGTGAGCGGGTGTTGACCGTCGTGGAACGCGCCGTCGACCAGGTCTGCACCGTGGGCCGCACGCTGAAGGCCGGAGCCGAGGTGAACTTCACGGTGGATGAGCGCTTGCGCGAAGACCGGTAGCAGATGTCGGAGGTCCGCCTATCTGCGTGGGTGCACGGGCACGTCCAGGGGGTCGGGTTCCGTTGGTGGGTGCGATCCCGTGCCCTTGAACTCGGCTTGACCGGATATGCCGCCAACACGCGCGACGGCCGGGTGCACGTGGTCGCGCAGGGTGACAAGGCCTTGTGTGAACAGCTGCTTGCCAAGTTGAACAGCGGTGAAACGCCAGGTCGCGTAGACCTTGTGGTGGATAGCTGGCAGGAGCCCGGCGAGCCCATCTCCGGGTTTAGCGAGCGATAGCCCCACTCGGGCCGTTTCTCGTCGCCTGAGGGGCTCATCGGCAGGTACTCTGGCCCGCTGTGCACCTCAAGAGTCTGACGCTGAAGGGCTTCAAGTCCTTTGCTTCGCCGACGACTCTGCGTCTGGAACCCGGTATCACCTGCGTGGTCGGCCCCAATGGTTCGGGGAAGTCCAACGTCGTGGACGCCCTGTCCTGGGTGATGGGTGAGCAGGGCGCCAAGGCGCTACGCGGCGGCAAGATGGAAGACGTCATCTTCGCGGGTACCTCCAGCCGTGCCCCGTTGGGGCGTGCCGAGGTCACCCTGACGATCGACAACTCCGATCACGCGCTGCCGATCGAGTACTCCGAGGTTTCGATCACCCGGCGCATGTTCCGGGACGGCGCCGGCGAGTACGAGATCAATGGCCAGGCCTGCCGCCTGATGGATGTCCAGGAACTGCTGTCCGATTCGGGCATCGGGCGGGAGATGCACGTCATCGTCGGCCAGGGACGCCTGTCGCAGATCCTGGAGTCTCGTCCGGAGGACCGCCGCGCGTTCGTCGAAGAAGCGGCCGGGGTGCTCAAGCACCGCAAGCGCAAAGAAAAGGCGGTCCGCAAGCTCGAGTCGATGGCCGCGAACCTGGCCCGGCTCACCGACCTCACCACCGAGCTGCGCCGTCAGCTCAAACCACTTGGCCGCCAAGCGGAAGTCGCGCGCCGTGCCGCCACCGTGCAGGCTGACCTGCGAGACGCACGACTACGCCTTGCCGCCGATGACCTGGTGTCCCGCCGCGCGGATTTCGACGGAACCAACGACGCCGAGACGGCGCTGCGCAAGGAACACGCGGAGATCACCGAGAGGCTCGATGTGGCGACCGCGTTGCTGGCCGAGCACGAGACGGCACTGAACGAGCTGATGCCACAGGCCGAGTTGGCCCAACAGACTTGGTTCCGGCTCTCGGCACTGGCCGAGCGCGTCAGCGCCACCGTCCGGATCGCCGGGGAGCGGGCCAGCCACCTCGATGAGGTGGTGGCCGCGCCGACCGGACCCGATCCGGAAGAGCTCGAGGCACAGGCCGAACGCGTCGCCGAGCAGGAACGCCTGCTGATCGCACAGCTGGAAACGGTGACCGAGCAGCTGGCCACGGCCAAGGCCGAGCTGTCCGCCCGGGAGGCTGCGGTCGCCCAGGCACAGCGCCAACACCTGGCCGCGGTTGCCGCCGAGGCGGATCGTCGCGAAGGTTTGGCCCGGCTGACCGGCCAGGTCGACACCATGCGCACTCGGCTGGAATCCATTGAGGGCCAAGCGCAGCGGCTGACCGAGGCGATCGGGGAGGCAACGGTGCGCGGCGAGGCCGCGCAGTCCGAATTCGACACCGTCAAGGCGCGCGTAGCCGAGCTGGACCAGGGCGAGGTGGGGCTGGACGAGCATCACGAGCGGTCGGTCTCCGCGTTGTCGATTGCCAATGAGCGGGTCGCGGAGCTGCAGTCGGCCGAACGTCAGGCGGAGCGCCAGGTCGCCTCGCTGAAGGCGCGTATCGACGCCTTGGCGATTGGTCTGGAACGCAAAGACGGATCCGCGTGGCTGGCTGAGAACCGAAGCGGTGCTGGAATTTTCGGTTCGATCGCACAGCTGGTCAAGGTGCGTCCGGGCTACCAGGGCGCGATCGCGACCGCGATGGGCCCGGCTGCCGACGCGGTGGCCGCGGAGAACCCGGCTGCCGCGCAGGCCGCTGTCGCCGCACTGAAGGCTTCCGACGGAGGGCGTGCCGCGATCGTGTTCGGCGGTTGGCCTGCGCACGCGCACGCGCGCCCCGCTGTCAGCCTGCCGGCCGGCGCGCATTGGGCGACAGATCTGGTGGAGGCACCCGAGCGGCTGGCCGCTGCCGTGTCCGCGATGCTGGCCTCGGTGGTGGTTGTCGACGAGCTCGGCGCCGCCATCGAGGTGGTGCTGGCCAATCCGCTGCTGCGGGCCGTGACGATCGACGGTGACCGGGTGGGCGCCGGCTGGGTCGCCGGTGGCTCGGACAAGAAGCAGAGCACGCTGGAGGTGCAGGCCGCCATCGAGGCCGCGGGAGAAGAGCTGCGGGCCACCGAGACTCAGGTGGGCGAGATCTCCGCCGCGCTGGCCGGTGCGCTCGCGGAGCAGACCGCGCGGCAAGATACCGCCGAGCAGGCGTTGGCCGCCCTCAACGAATCCGACGCCGCCATCTCGGCGGTGTACGAACAGCTGGGCCGCGTCGGGCAGGATGCGCGCAGCGCCGACAACGAAGTGAAAAAGCTGACGCAGCAACGTGATCAGCTGGAAGTCAACCGCGCCAAGACTATGGAGGAGCTGGCCGAGGTCGAGTCTCGGCTGCGCAACGCCGAAGAAGCGCCCAATCTGTTCGACGACGAGCCCATCGACCGCGACGACATGGCTATCGAGCTGGAGGAGGCGCGTTCCGTCGAGATCGAGGCGCGTCTGGCGGTGCGTACCTCCGAGGAGCGGGTGAATTCTGTTCGCGGCAAGGCTGATTCGTTGCGCCGGGCGGCGATGGCCGAGCGCGAGGCGCGAGCCAGGGCGGAGCGGGCCGCCGCCGCGCGGATGCGGGCCGCCGCCGTGGCCGCCGCGGTCGCCGAATCGGGGCGATTGGTCGCCGCCCGCCTGGAGCGTGTGGTGGCCGCCGCGTCCGCGCGCCGCGATCAACTCGGTGCGACCCGTGCCCAGCACACGTCGGCACTCGGTGCCGTGCGCGACCAGGTTCGTGAACTCGCCGCAGCCCAGGGACGCCTGACCGATGCACTGCATCGCGACGAGGTCGCCAAGGCCCAGGCGGCCCTTCGCATCGAGCAGCTCTCCGAGCAGGTGCTCGAACAGTTCGGTATGGCCGCCGACGACCTCATCGCCGAATACGGTCCGCATGTCGAGCTGCCGCCGACCCAGCAGGAGGTCGACGAGTACGAGCAGGCTCGCGAGCGCGGAGAGCAGGTGAACGCGCCCCAGCCCATGCCGTTCGACCGGGACACCCAGGAACGCCGCGCCAAGCGCGCGGAGAAGGATCTGCGGGAGCTGGGCAAGGTGAATCCCCTTGCCCTGGAAGAGTTCGCAGCGCTGGAAGAACGCTACAACTTCTTGTCCACGCAGCTCGAGGACGTCAAGGCCGCCCGCAAGGACCTGCTCGATGTGGTGGCCGACGTGGACGAGCGAATCCTGCAGGTGTTCACCGAGGCCTATGCCGATGTGGAGCGCGAGTTCAAAGGCGTGTTCTCGTCGCTGTTCCCCGGTGGCGAGGGACGGCTGGTGCTCACCGATCCCAACGACATGCTCACCACCGGCATCGAGGTGGAAGCGCGTCCACCGGGCAAGAAGGTCAAGCGCCTCTCGCTGCTGTCCGGCGGCGAGAAGTCGCTGACCGCCGTCGCGATGCTGGTGGCCATTTTCCGCGCTCGCCCGTCACCGTTCTATGTGATGGACGAGGTCGAAGCCGCTCTCGACGATGTCAACCTGCAGCGGCTGATCGGGCTGTTCGAGCAGCTTCGCGAGAAGTCGCAGCTGATCGTCATCACCCACCAGAAGCCGACGATGGAGGTCGCCGACGCGCTCTACGGCGTCAGCATGCGTGATGACGGCATCACGCAGGTGGTCTCGCAGCGGATGCGCGGTCTAGAGACCCAACTCGCGAGCCAAAACACCTAGCGTCTGCGCACGTTCGGCAGGATCGCCCAGCACCTGGATGGCTACTTGGGTGGCACCGGCCTCTCGATGTTCCTGCAGCCGGGCTGCGATCTGTTCCGGAGTTCCATATGCGACAAGGGAATCCACCAGCTTGTCGCTGCCGGGCTTGACCAGGTCATCCTTGCTGCCCGCAAACCGCTCCAGCATCGTCAGGTAGTTGGACAGGCCCAGGTACACGTCCAGAGCCTGGCGCCCGATGGCGCGGGCTTCCTCGGGGTCGGTGGTCAGGACCACCTTCTGCTCCGGGACGATGATCGCATCGGGTCCCAGAAGCTCACGAGCCCAACGGGTATGCGACGGCGGGGTGAGGTACGGGTGTGCCAGTGCCGAGCGGTGGGTGGCGAGTTTGAGTGACTTCTCCGCCAACGCGGCCAGCCCCCGACCTTCCTTCGGTATACCCACCTCGTCCAGCACATCGAGGTATTCCACGAGTCCCGAGTACGGCTTATAGGGCAGGCCGCTGTCGATCTCGGGGTGGCCGGCGCCGATACCGAGGATGAAGCGCCCGGGGTGGGCCGCTTCGATGCGCTGCCATGATTGGCCGGCCTCTCGCGCGGGCGCCGACCAGATGTTGACGATCGCGGTCACGATCCTGATCCGCTCGGTGGCGGAAAGCAGCGGATCGACCCACGGCAGATCCGCAGGGGGCGAGCCGCCCAGCCACGCGGTATCAAATCCAAGGTTCTCGACGGTACGCAGCAGCTCGGCGTCCACCGCCGAGTAGAGAGTGAAGAATCCGTATGGGGCAAACTCGGGTGCGGTCACCTCACGGCGAACGCATAGGCCCGCCCCCGGTATTCCCTGGGGTTACTTGTCGCTGCCGCAGCTACAACTGGATCCACACTGACAGTCGGCGCAGGCGCAGTTGGGGTTGTTGCAGGACCCAGTCTTTTCGGATTCCATGGTCTCATTGCTAGTCATGCATATGATGCTACGCCCAGGGGGCTAATTCCTCGGCGGTTCCGAAACGTTGGTGCGCCACCAGATGGCCGCGCCGACCGCCACCAGACCGAGGACGAACAACCACGGCCACGCGCCGTGCAAGTACACCCAGCCCGAGATAGTGCGCTGAATCTTCCCGGCCGCGTTGATGATCGGATCGTCGGGATTGCCGTTGGCGTGGAACAGCCTGACCTCATAGCTGCCGTAGTAGCCGACGTAGGCGCCGACGACGAGCAGGATGGCGCCGCTGATTCGGTTCAGGTACGGCAGCGCGCGGCGCATGCCGTTCAACAGCACCGTGCTGGCCAGCGCGGTGGATACCGCCAGCGTTCCCACCACCAGGGTGATGCCGGCGGCATAGGCCAGATAGACCATGACGCCGTCGAACAGGGAGCCACTCTCGAAGGTGGTACTGGTCACGGCGAGAAACGGGCCGATGGTGCAGGACAGCGACGCCACTGCGTATCCCACGCCATAGCCGAACATCGAGCCGAGTCGTGTCGTGGGTGCGTTCGCGTCCAACACCTTGGGCATGAGCGCGATGATGTCGCGGCCGGACAGTAACCACAGGCCGAGGATCACCAGCCCGATTCCGAAAACCACTGTCACAAAAGGCAAATAACGTTGCACAACTGACGCCACCGAAACCGTCAACAGCCCGAAGACAGTGAACACCGCCACGAATCCGGCCGCCATCACCACGGTGGCTATGACGGCCCGGGCCAGCGCCCGCGATTTCCCGATCTGTGCCCCGGGGCCGCGCACCACGAGCGCGAGATAGACCGGTAGCAATGCGAAACCGCACGGGTTGAGCGCTGCGATCAGCCCGGCTGCGAAGGCCAGTGACGTCAGGTCAGTGCCTTCACCCGGTCACTGAGCTCCTGCTCGGACATCGACGACGTCGGGTTGTTCACAAAATCCGAGGTGCCGTTGGAGTTGATGAACAAATACGCTGGCTGCCAGGGCACACCGAACTGCCGCCACAACGAACCGTCGGCGTCGTTGAGGTTGGTGAAGTGGAGGTTATAGCGCGAGATGAATCCCTCCATTTCCCCGACGGATCCGCGGCCCGAGATACCCACGAAGGTGACGCGTGGATTGGCTGCCGACACCGCACTCACGTGTGGCCCTTCGCCATTGCAGAACGGGCAGTAGGCCGCCCAGAACCACAACACCACCGGCTTGCCCTTGAGGCTGGCGCCGTTGAAGGGTGCACCCGAGACGGTGGTACCGGTGAAATTGAGTAGATCGTCGGCGCGTGCGCTGGGCGCGCGGACGAGACCGGCCGACACCAACAGCACCGCGACGGCGACCGCAAGGGTTCGCGTCGCAACCCGAAACTTCCTACGTCCCCCGAATTGGATATTCATGCCAAGAACCTCCTGGGACCCACAACACAGCCAACACGGTGTGACTCCCGCAGTGTATGACGGGTTTCTCCTGTTTAGCGGGGGCTTGAACGGGGACGCAGAGAAATTCGCCGCAGACCCGCGATGGTGTTGACGTCGGCGCAGTGCATGGCGATGCGTAGCTCGTCGAGGAATTGTTCAAGCCAGGCGATTACCGCCTGCGGCGATTGCACCGCCGGTGCCAGGAGTGGCAGCGCCACCGACACCACGCTGGCACCCAGCGCGATCGCCTTGGCGGCGTCCATGCCGGTGCGAATGCCTCCCGAACCGATGAGGGGCATATGCGGTAGCTCGGCGCGCACCTCGACGAGGGCCTCGGCCGTGGGAATGCCCCATTCGGCAAGCTCTGGTGACGTGATCGCGCCGAAGCGCACGAACTGCTCGACGCGGGCCCACGAGGTGCCGCCCGCGCCCGCGACATCGATGGCGGCCAGTCGGCACCCGCCGAGGCGGCGGGCCGCGGCGCCGCTGATGCCGTGGCCGACCTCCTTGAGTAGCACCGGGAATTCGACCGCGTGGGTGAGCTCGGCGAGGCGATACACCCCTCCGGTGAAGTCGGTGTCGCCGCCGGGCTGCACGGCCTCCTGCAGTGGATTGGTGTGCACCGCCAGCGCGTCCGCGCCCACTCGCTGGACCAGCGTGTTGAGCTGTGCTGCGGGTGCGATGTTGCCGAGCTGCGCGAGCCCGATGTTGCCGACCAGCAGGATGTCGGGGGCCACCTCGCGTACTGCGAAGGTCTCGGCGCTGTCCGGGTCGACCAGCATCACCCGCTGCGAGCCGAGCATCATGCCGATGCCCAGCTCTTGGGCCGCGGCTGCCAGGTTGCGGTTGATGGTGGCGGCAAGTTTCGCCCCGCCGGTCATCGCCCCGATCAGGAGGGGGGCTGCCAACCGCTTGCCCAGGAACTCGGTAGACAGGTCGACACCGGCGAGGCTGGAGTTGGGCAGCGCCATGTAGGGCAGGTCGAGTCGTTCCAGACCAGTGGTCCGAGTGACGTACTGCACTGGATCGCTCAGGCAGGCGTCAATGTGGCGCTTCTTGCGTTCCTGTAACAATGCCCTGGTGCCTCTTGAAGTGTGGATCGCCATTGCGATCGTCGCCGTCGTGGTTGTTGCCGCATTGGTCTTCGGACTGGTGCGTTACCGCTCCCGTCGCATCAGCCTGACACGATCTCCTGAGATCACCGAGGGCGCCACACCGACTGACCGTTCTGGCGGCTACACCGCCGGCTCCACCATCACCTTTAGCGAGGGTGGTGCGCAAGCGATCCCTGTGCCCAGCGTCGGTGATGACGCCGAAGTACCGCGCGACGCGCCCCGGCGAACCATTTCCAACGTCCAGTTGCCCGAGCCCACCCCGGAACCGGAACCCACCCCGGAACCGGAGCCGGAGCCCGCGCCCGAACCTGCGGCTGTGCCCGAACCTGTGACTGAACCCGAATCCGGGCCGGAACCCGCGCCGTCGCCGGTGCTGGACGAGATCGCGCCGGTGGCGGGACGCCTCGACCGATTGCGGGGAAGGCTTGCCAGCTCGCAGAACGCCGTGGGCCGCGGCCTGCTGGGGCTGCTGGGGGCAGGAGACCTCGACGAGGAATCGTGGGAAGAGGTCGAGGACACGCTGCTGATCGCCGATCTCGGCACCGCCGTCACCACCTCGATCGTCGACAGGCTGCGCAGCGAGATGGCGGCGCGCAGTGTGCGCACCGAGGCGCAGGCACGCGCGTTGCTGCGCGAGGTGCTCATCGACGAGCTGCAGCCCGAGCTCGACCGGTCGATCAAGGCGCTGCCGCACAACGACAAACCCTCGGTGCTGCTCATCGTCGGGGTGAACGGCACGGGCAAGACCACCACCGTGGGCAAGCTGGCTCGTGTGCTGGTCGCCGATGGCCGCCGGGTGGTGCTCGGGGCGGCCGACACCTTCCGCGCCGCCGCGGCCGATCAGTTGCAGGCCTGGGGGCAGCGGGTGGGCGCACAGGTGGTGCGGGGTGCCGAGGGCGCCGATCCCGCGTCGGTGGCCTTCGATGCCGTCGACGCCGGCATCCGTGAGGGTGCCGATGTGGTGGTTGTCGACACCGCCGGACGACTGCACACGAAGACGGGTCTCATGGATGAACTCGGCAAGATCAAACGTGTCGTGGAACGGCGCGCCGATGTCGACGAGGTGCTCCTGGTACTGGATTCCACCATCGGACAAAACGGTTTGGCGCAGGCGCGCGTGTTCGCTGACGTGGTGGACATCACCGGGGTGGCGCTCACCAAGCTGGATGGAACTGCCAAGGGCGGCATCGTTTTTCACGTCCAGCGCGAACTCGGCGTGCCGGTGAAGCTGGTTGGCTTGGGGGAGGGGCCAGATGATCTGGCCCCGTTCGAACCGCCCGCCTTCGTCGACGCGCTTTTGGGCTAGATCGCCGTTCATCCCGGCGCGCACCGCTCCTGCCCGCTGAAACCGGTAACAGACGCGAAACACACGCGCGCCCTCTCGGAAACATCTGCTGCGCATTGTTCTCAGCGCAACCTGCTGAGATTCCTGAGAGGACTGCCGCTAGTGGATGGTTTCCCGACAATGGGTGTCCCGAATACCGGGGACACTGCGTGGATGCTGGCCAGCGCCGCGTTAGTGCTGTTGATGACGCCCGGCCTGGCCTTCTTCTATGGCGGCATGGTCCGCGCGAAGAACGTGCTCAACATGATCATGATGAGCATCAGTGCCATGGGCCTGGTGACGGTGCTGTGGGTGCTCTACGGGTACTCGATGGCGTTCGGAAACGACGTCTCGGGCCTGTTCGGCAACCCGGCGCAGTTCTTCGGACTCAAGGGGCTCATCGGTGGCAACGGCGCCGAGGCTGTGGTGGCTGACCCGGCCAACGGCGTCGAGGCCGCCGAGGTGATCAACATCCCCTTGGTCGGGACGCTCCCGGCGACGGTTTTCGTGGCGTTCCAGTTGATGTTCGCGATCATCACCGTCGCCCTCATCTCGGGTGCGGTGGCCGACCGCCTGAAGTTCGGATCCTGGTTGCTGTTCGCGGGCTTGTGGGTCACCGTCGTCTACTTCCCGGTCGCGCACTGGGTGTTCGCATTCGATGGGGCCGCTGCAGAGAAGGGTGGCTGGATTGCCAACCAGCTCAAGGCAATCGACTTCGCAGGTGGTACCGCGGTGCATATCAACGCCGGTACCGCGGGCCTGGTGTTGGCGCTGATACTCGGCAAGCGCAAGGGCTGGCCCGGAACGCCGATGCGACCGCACAATCTGCCGTTCGTCATGCTCGGTGCGGGTCTGCTGTGGTTCGGTTGGTACGGGTTCAACGCCGGATCGGCCACCAGCTCCAATGGTTTGGCAGGTTCGACCTTCGTGACCACCACGGTGGCCACCGCCGCCGCCATGCTCGGCTGGCTGCTCACCGAGCGAATCCGTGACGGGCACGCCACCTCGCTGGGTGCCGCCTCGGGCATCGTCGCCGGCCTGGTTGCCATCACGCCGTCTTGCTCGTCGGTGAATGTGCTTGGTGCCCTTGCCATTGGCGCAATCGCGGGCATCCTTTGTGCGCTCGCGGTCGGGCTCAAGTACAAGCTGGGATTCGACGACTCCCTGGACGTGGTCGGCGTGCACCTGGTCGGCGGAATCGTCGGCACATTGCTCATCGGTCTGTTCGCCGCGCCCGAGACGGGAGCGGCCGTGGCGGGACTGTTCTACGGCGGTGGAGTGGAACAGCTGTGGCGCCAGGCCGTTGGAGCCGGGGCGGTTCTGCTCTATTCGGCAATAGGCACCGCTATCGTTGCTGTCATCGTGAAGTACACCATTGGTCTGCGCATCAGCGACGAGGGAGAGGCGGCTGGAGCCGACGAATCCCAACACGCTGAAGGTGCATACGACTTTGTCGCACTGGGAAGTGGCTCGGTTATCGGCCGCCACTCCAGCTCTGGCAGCTCGGACTAGGGAGAAAGAGGAAGACATGAAGCTGGTCACCGCGATCGTAAAACCGTTCACACTGGAAGATGTCAAGACTGGTCTGGAGCAGGCCGGCATCCTCGGCATGACGGTCAGCGAGGTGCAGGGCTACGGCCGGCAGAAGGGTCACACCGAGGTGTACCGCGGCGCTGAGTACTCGGTGGACTTCGTGCCGAAGGTTCGCGTCGAGGTTGTCGTGGACGACAGCGCCGTCGACAAGGTGGTGGAGGTCATCGTGACCGCAGCCCGCACCGGCAAGATCGGCGACGGCAAGGTATGGGTGAGCCCCGTTGACTCGGTGGTGCGCGTGCGCACCGGCGAGCGGGGCGCCGATGCCCTCTAACTGCATAGGACGGTAATCACATGGGCGCCGCAACGGACCTCGTGGCCGCCAGGGCGCAGCTGCTCAGCGATAGCAGCCGGCTCAATGCCGGTGCGATTCGCGAGGCGATGACCGACCTCAATGAGCTGTGGCTGACGGCAAAGGCCGCGGAGGTCGGCATCACCGACTCGAGTGGATTCGCCATCGTGGCACTGGGTGGGTTGGGTAGACGTGAAATGCTGCCGCACTCGGACCTAGACCTGGTGCTGCTGCACGACGAGAACATCGCACCGGAGACGCTCAGCGATGTCGCGGACGGTCTGTGGTATCCGTTGTGGGACGCGAATATTCGGCTCGATCACAGCGTCCGCACGGTCACCGACACCTTGCACGTTGCCGGCCAGGAGATGTCGGCGGCGCTGGCGCTGCTCGATGCCAGGCATATCGCCGGGGACGCACAGCTCTCCAGCCTGATGATCGGCGGGGTACGCCAGCAATGGCGGTCGCAGATCCGGACCCGACTCGACGAGTTGACCGAGTACACCCAGGCCCGGTGGCGGCGCAGTGGTGAGATCGCACACCGCGCCGAACCCGACCTGAAGTCCGGCCGCGGTGGTCTGCGCGATGTTCAGTTGTTGCGCGCGTTGGCCATTGCCCAGCTGACCGACAGCGGGCTAGCGAAGTCCTTCGACGGCGCGCACGCGGTCATCTTGGATGTCCGCACCGAGTTGCATCGCGTCGCCGGGCGGGAACGCGATCAGCTGCTTGCTCAGTTCGCCGACGAGATTGGCGCGGCACTGCGTATCGGCGACCGGTTCGATCTGGCCCGGATGCTGTCCGACGCTGCCCGCACCATCAGCTATTCGGTGGACGTGGGATTGCGCACGGCCGCCAATTCGATTCCGCGTCGCGGTATTTCGGCCCTGCGTCGTACGGTGCGGCGTCCGATCGACGAGGGCGTGGTGGAGCATGCGGGCGAGGTGGTGCTGGCCCGCGATGCCCGTCCCGAGCGTGACCCTTCGCTGGTCCTGCGCGTGGCGGCGGCGTCGGCGACCACCGGACTTCCGATCTCGGCGTCCACGTTGGGCCGGCTGGCCGAATCGGCGCCCGAGCTGCGTGCGCCCTGGCCGCGCGAGGCCCTCAAGGATCTGCTGGTGCTGCTGGAAGCCGGTCGTCCTGCGGTGGCCACCATCGAGGCATTGGATCGAACCGGACTGTGGGGCAGGCTGTTTCCGGAATGGGGCCCCGTACGGGACCTGCCGCCGCGTGACATCGTGCACATCTGGACCGTCGATCGGCATCTGGTCGAGACGGTCGCCCAGGCCAGCGCCTTCACCACCAGGGTTTCCCGACCGGACCTGCTTGTTCTCGGTGCGTTGGTACACGACATCGGCAAGGGTCGTGGCGGTGACCACAGCGTCGTCGGTGCGGAACTGGCCGTCCAGATCGGCACCCGGCTGGGGCTGTGGCCGTCCGATGTGGAACTGCTTTCCAAGATCGTGCGCTATCACCTGTTGCTACCAAACACCGCGACGCGGCGCGATCTCGCCGATCCGGAAACCATTGACACCGTGGTCAATACGCTCGGCGGAGACTTGCTGCTCCTGGAACTGTTGCAGCAGCTGGCCGAGGCGGACTCGCTGGCCACCGGCCCCGGGGTGTGGGGGGATTGGAAGGCATCGCTGATCGGGGAGCTGGTGCGTAAATGCCGGATGGTGATGCGCGGCGAGCAGCTGCCCGAACCCGATCCCATTGACCCCGAACTGCTTTCGCTGGCCGCCGACGGGGGAGTCCAGGTGCGGTTGGTACTCGCGGGCTCACCGCACATGTACACGGTGAGCATGATCGCGCCCGATCAACGCGGTCTGCTCTCCAAGGCCGCCGGGGTGCTGTCGCTGAACTCATTGCGGGTGTTCTCGGCCTCGGTGGCCAGTCACGCCGGTTCGGCCATCAACACCTTCGAGGTATCGCCTCGGTTCGGTTCACCTCCGGCGGCCGGACTGCTGCGCCAGCAGCTGATCTCCTCGCTCGACGGGGACACGGACATCATCGCGGCGCTCGACGAGCGTGAGCGCGAGTCGGCGCAGTTCGGAACCGGCCTCGTCGGTGATGCGACACCTGCCGTCCCCACGAACTATGCGCCCGCCCCGCCGCGTATCCGTTGGTTCGAGCCCGCGGGGGGCGTCGACCAGCAGATCGTGGAAATCCGTACCTCCGATGCGCCGGGGCTGTTGGCTCGCATCACTGCGACGTTGGAGCGTCACGGCGTGGATATCGCCTGGGCCAGGGTCAACACCCTCGGCTCTTCGGTCGTCGACACCTTCTGCCTCAGCACCGGGCCGGAGCAAGCCGTCCTGGAGGCGGCCATCGCCTCGGTGCTGCCGGCCGCGGCACCCGAGCCCAAACAGGTCGCCAGTTAGTCGGCCGCTCCTTAGTCAGCCGCCGGTTCGTCGGCCGCGTCGACACGCCGTCTTATGGCGGACACGTGCGATACGAACCCGCCGGGATGCGGCGTGTCGGTGGTTGCACAGAGCCGTAATCCGCGCCAGCTAGGCTGGTTGGCGTGTTTGAATCGCTGTCTGACCGGTTGACCGACGCCCTTGCCGGCCTACGGGGCAAGGGACGTCTGTCCGACGCCGATATCGACGCGACCTGCCGGACCATCCGGCTGGCGCTGCTCGAAGCCGATGTGGCCCTGCCCGTCGTGCGCACCTTCATCACCCGCATCAAGGAGCGCGCCAAGGGCGCCGAGGTGTCCGGTGCGCTGAACCCGGCGCAGCAGGTCGTCAAGATCGTCAACGAGGAGCTCATCGGCATCCTCGGTGGGGAAACCCGCCAGCTCGCCTTCGCCAAGACCCCACCGACCGTCATCATGCTCGCTGGTCTGCAGGGTGCCGGTAAGACGACACTTGCCGGCAAGCTTGCCAAATGGCTTAAGGGACAAGGGCATACCCCGCTTCTGGTGGCCTGCGATCTGCAGCGCCCCGGTGCCGTGAACCAGCTGCAGGTGGTCGGTGAGCGTGCCGGGGTATCCGTCTTCGCGCCACATCCGGGTACCGCGGACGGCGGCCTGGAGGTCGGCTCGCTGGTCGGCGACCCTGTTGCGGTGGCTCGCGATGGGCTGGCGCATGCCAAGGCCCAGCACTTCGACGTGGTGCTCGTCGACACCGCCGGCCGCCTCGGTATCGATGCCGAACTGATGGACCAGGCGGCGCGCATCCGAGACGCCGTCGAACCCGATGAGGTGCTGTTCGTCCTCGACGCCATGATCGGCCAGGACGCGGTGAGCACCGCCGAGGCGTTCCGCGCGGGCGTCGGATTCACCGGTGTCGTCCTGACCAAGCTCGACGGCGACGCCCGCGGTGGTGCGGCCCTCTCGGTGCGCGAGATCACCGGCACCCCGATCCTGTTCGCGTCGACCGGCGAAAAGCTGGAGGACTTCGACGTCTTCCACCCCGACCGGATGGCCAGCCGCATCCTGGGCATGGGCGACCTGCTGTCCCTGATCGAGCAGGCCGAACAGCATTTCGATGCCGAGCAGTCATTGGCCGCCGCCGAGAAGATCACCTCGGGGGAGCTCACCCTCGAGGACTTCCTGGAGCAGATGCTCGCGATCCGCAAGATGGGGCCCATCGGCAACCTGTTGGGCATGCTGCCGGGTGCCGGCCAGATGAAGGATGCGCTGGCCGCTGTCGACGACAGGCAGCTTGACCGCGTACAGGCCATCATCCGCGGCATGACTCCCGCCGAGCGGGCCGACCCGAAGATCATCAACGCCTCCCGGCGGCTGCGCATAGCCAACGGCTCCGGGGTCGCGGTCTCGGAGGTCAACCAGCTCGTGGACCGCTTCTTCGAGGCGCGCAAGATGATGTCCTCGATGGCGGGCCGCATGGGCATGGGTGCCATCAATCGGAAGAGCAACCGCAAGGGCGGCAAGAACAACAAGAAGGGCAAGAAGGGCTCACGCGGTCCCACTCAGCCGAAGATTCGGGGCGGATTCCCCGGTATGCCTCCGGGTATGCCGGCCGGGTTCCCCGATCTGTCCGGGATGCCCGAGGGCCTCGGTGAATTGCCGCCGGGTCTGGCCGATATCGACATCTCGAAGCTGAAGTTCCCCAAGAACTGATGGCCTCGTGCGCCCGGTTGCACGCCTAGATTTGCCTCAAAACATAGAGACCCCGAGGTAGCGTGGCCTCTATGGCCCTGATTCCTCCGATTTCCGATCCCGGTAACAGAATTCAAGCTCGAAATCTTGAGTACTCGCGTCATCATGGCCGAAGGATTCGGATCAACGGTATTGCTGGCATCTTCCAAGGCATCGCAATGACCACAGCTCTCGCTTTGCGGGCGGACGGTACCACTGTGCCTGTCCCAGGCGAGCCATCGATTCATCTCAAAGATGATGCGGGTCGCGATCACCACCTCAGGTTCAAACAAGATGATCAGGTTGAGCTTCTCGACTAGTTGTTGACCAACCGGCCAGGGGTGACTAGTTCGGTTTTGAGTAAGGGCAGAACGTTTTTGAGTAAGGGCAGAACGTTGCACCTGCGGGGGCGAACTCTTCCCTCCGAAGAGCCAATCGATCTATGGGTGCATGACGGCCTCATCAGCCTGGAACCGATCGCGGGCGCCGAGACGATCTTCGACGGAGGGTGGTTGCTGCCCGGACTCGTCGACGCCCACTGCCATGTCGGCGTCGGGCCGCATGGGCCGACCTCGCTCGCGGAGGCGCGTGCGCAGGCCGAGGCCGAGCGTGACGTGGGTGCGTTGCTGTTGCGCGACGCCGGATCGCCGGTGGACACCCGCGGTTTCGACGAGCGGGAAGATCTGCCGCGGATCATCCGCGCGGGCAGACATCTTGCCAAACCCAAACGGTACATTCCCGGACTGCCCATCGACATCGAGGACGAATCGCAGCTTCCGGAAGCCGTTGCTCTCCAAGCGCGTTGGGGCGATGGTTGGGTGAAATTGGTGGGGGACTGGATCGATCGTTCCATCGGCGACCTGGCTCCACTGTGGTCCGATGAAATCCTGCAACAAGCCATCGACGCCGCACATGCCAACGGTGCACGGGTCACCGCGCATGTCTTCGGTGAGGACGCGTTGCCGGGCCTGATACGCGCCGGGATCGACTGCATCGAGCACGGCACCGGCCTCACCGATGACACCATCGACCAGATGGTCGAGCACGGCACCGCGCTCGTCCCGACCGTCATCAACATCGAGAACTTTCCCGGAATCGCCGACTCCGCAAGCAAATACCCGGTCTATGCCCAACACATGCGTGACCTGCACGCGGGCCTGCACAGGACGTTCGGGAACGCCTATGACGCCGGAATCCCGATCTACGCGGGCACCGATGCCGGCGGAGGGATCGCGCACGGTCGCATCTCCGATGAGGTTGCCGCACTCACGCGCATCGGCATGAGCCCCACCGATGCGCTGGGGGCCGCTTCGTGGCGGGCTCGGGAGTGGCTGGGTCGGCCGGGATTGGAACACGGTGCACCAGCCGACTTGATCGGATACCGCGAGGACCCCCGCAGCGGGCCGCACGTGCTGTCGAGACCCGACCTCATCGTGCTGCGTGGTCAGGTTCGATAGAGTCGCCGCCATGCGTCTTGCCGTAGCGGTGATGATGAGCCTGGGCATGGCGGTTGCGGTGCCGGCGACGGCCCACGCCGACACGCTGTGCCGGGACTTCAACACCATGGACGGCGCCGGAAAGCTGGCGGCGATTCAGGAGGCGGCCGCCGGCGGCAATGCGGTGGCACAGATCTCGCCCAAGGACGCCGTCTCGCTGGCCGATGCCATGTGCCGGGTCCGAGTCAGTGAAACCGTGCTTCAGGTACTCAATTCCAAGGTCTAAAGCGAACCGACGGTGACCTGACCATCGTTGGCGAAGCCCCAGTCGAACAGGCTCGCGGCCTGATCCCAATACGTCGGGCCGCCCTCGTGCACAAGGCCGTACATCATCGACACCACAAGGCGCTTGCCGTCGCGCTCGGCGGCCACCACGTAGGTCTTGCGTGCCATGTCGGTGAAGCCGGTCTTGCCGCCGATCACTCCCGGGTAGCGGTACATCAGCTCGTTCTGGTTACGCAGCCCACGTCCCGGGAAGGGTGCTCCCGGTTGGGTGGTGATCGCGGCGAAGGCTGGATTAGCCAGTGCCGCACGGAATATGACGGCCAGATCGTGAGGGCTGGATCGCATGTCCATGCCGGGTCCGTCCAGACCCGACGGCGAGTCGGTGTGGGTTGACGTCGCGCCCAGGGCCGCTGCCTTGGCGTTCATCTTGTCGACGGTGGCCTGCCGTCCGCCGAGCAGGTGCGCCAGGGTGTTGGCCGCGTCGTTACCGGACTCCAGCAGTGCCGCGTCGAGCAGCTCGCGCGCGGTGTAGGTCTGGCCCGCCTTGATGCCCACACAGTTGCATTCGGCTTTGGCATCCGCCGCGTCGGCCACCACGGTGGCATCCAGTGGCACCTCGTCCAAAGCCACCAGGGCCAGCAGCACCTTGATGGTGCTCGCCGGGGGATGTACGGCGTAGGGGTCGCGTGCGGCAAGGATCTGACCGGAGTCCAGGTCCGCCACCAACCATGCCTGCGCCGGGCCCTCGGGCGGCGGTGCCGCCGTGTCGGCACGGGCCACTGTGGGCATCGCGAGGATGAGGAACAGGGCGCTGAGCACCGCGAATACGCGGAAGCGGAGAGGCCGCGGCAGGGAGGACATCGGGTCCGACACTAGCGCGGCAGATATCGGGAACATAACCGGACCATGGTCCGTTTATGGGTTTATGACGAATCAAGTGCAGTTTGGTTTGGATACCTTTGCCGATGTCCCGCAGGGCATGACCAATCCGGAAGCCATCCGTGCCGTGGTCGAGGAGGGTGTGCGTGCGGACCAGGTGGGCGTCGACATCTTCGCCATCGGGGAGCATCACCGCAGCGAGTTCGTGGGGGAGTCTCCGGAGATGATGCTGGCCGCGATCGCCGCCCGGACCGAGCGGATCACCCTTGCGACCGCAGTCACGGTGCTCAGCACCGACGACCCGGTGCGCGTGTATCAGCGGTTCGCCACCCTCGACGGAATCTCTGGCGGCCGCGCCGAGGTGGTGCTCGGTCGGGGGTCGTTCACCGACTCCTTCCCGCTGTTCGGATACGACCTGAAGGACTATGACGAACTTTTCGAGGAGAAGTTCGATCTGATGGCGAAGCTGCTGCCCGGCGATCCGGTGACATGGTCGGGCGCGTTGCGCTCCGGGCTGGATAATGTCGAGGTCTATCCCAAGACCGCAGAGGGGCTGCATGCCTGGGTGGGCGTGGGTGGATCTCCGGATTCGGTGGTCCGCAGCGTGCGATACCGCATCCCGATGATCCTGGCGATCATCGGCGGCAACCCCATGCGGTTCGAGCCGTACGTGGATCTCTACCGTCGCGCGCAACGTGAGCTCGGTGTCACCGAGCCGATGCCGCTGGGCATTCACAGTCCCGGACATATCGCCGAATCCGACGAGGAGGCGATCGCGCAGTACTGGCCGGGCTTTCGGGAGCTGCGCACCACGATCGGTCGCGAACGCGGCTGGCCGGCCCCGCGCTATGAGGAGTACCTGGCCGAGGTGAAGTCGGGCTCGCTGTACGTCGGCTCGCCCGACACGGTGGCGGCCAAGATGGCCAAGACCATTCGCGGCCTCGGCGCTGACCGGTTCAGCCTGGTGTACCAGGCCGCCCAGCCCGGGTTGGGCATGCAGAACGTGGAGTTGTACGGCACCGAAGTCATCCCGCGCGTGCGCGAGCTGTTGGCCAAGGACCAGGCGGGAGCCGCCTAGGCGAAGTTGTAGGTGGCCAATGCCTTTGCCACCACCTGACCGGTGGAATCGGAGACCGTCACCTCGATGTTCGATAGCCGCTTACCGCGGCGGACCACCTGGCCCACCGCGGTAAGGTCGGCGGCGTCGGCTGCGGACACGTAGTTCACGGTCAATGAAGCCGTTGAGCCACCGAACTTTTCGGGCACCACATCGTCGGCCCAAGCCGCTGCCATGGCGGCGGTGTCGGCGAGGGTGGCGATCGCGCCGCCGTGCACTGTGTGACCCATAGTGGCCAGTTCGGGTTTGAACGGCATGCTCAGCACCGCCCGATCGTTGCCGATCTCGGTCAGGGCGATTCCCAGATGTTGACACAACGGAGAGTTCGGGACGAATTGCGTGATGATTTCGGTCCGAGTGGGCATGCTCACAAGCTATGACATCCGCTTGGACCCTCGACGAAGTTTCCGACCGCCTGCAGATCCAACAGCTCTTGGTCGACTACGCAACGGCCATCGACACCCGCCAGTTCGACGATCTGGACGAGGTGTTCACGAATGATGCGTACATCGACTATCGCGCCATGGGCGGCGTCGACGGCGAGTATCCGGACGTCAAGGCGTGGCTGGCGCAGGTGCTTCCGGCGTTCCCGATGTACGCGCACATGCTGGGAAACGTCTCGATCCACTTCGATGACGACGAGCGCAGCGCGGCTACCGTGCGCAGTCTGTGCTTCAACCCGATGGTGCCCGGTGGTGACACCGAACAGGTCCTTTTCCTGGGGCTTTGGTACGACGACTCGGTGGTGCGGACCCGGCACGGCTGGCGCCTGACCCGTCGGGTCGAGACGAAATGCTTCAACCGGCTGGTGTAGCCCCGTCCGCCGACATGCCGCGTCATGGCGAACATGTGCGATACGAACCCGCCCCGATGCGGCGTGTCGGCGGGATTTGAGCTGGTAGGCCCCGGTCTGGCACAATGACCAACCGTCCGTTGTGCTGGCTAGGGCCAGCGGCGGTCAGACCCGCGCGAGGCAAAACCGGATCGTGCACGTCCGCACGTATCGCCGAATTGCCGCGTGATACCTCAAGGAGAAGTTGTAGTCATGGCTGTCAAGATCAAGCTCACCCGCCTCGGGAAGATCCGCAACCCGCAGTACCGCATCCAGGTCGCCGATGCTCGCACCCGCCGCGAAGGCCGTGCCATCGAGGTGATCGGCCGGTACCACCCGAAGGAAGAGCCCAGCCTGATCGAGATCGATTCCGAGCGCGCGCAGTACTGGCTGTCCGTTGGCGCGCAGCCGACCGATCCGGTGCTGGCCCTGCTGAAGATCACCGGTGACTGGCAGAAGTTCAAGGGTCTGCCCGGCGCTGAGGGCACCCTGAAGGTCAAGGAGCCCAAGCCGAGCAAGCTGGACCTGTTCAACGCCGCCCTGGCCGAGGCCGACGGCGCTCCCACCGGTGAGGCCATTCAGCAGAAAAAGAAGAAGGCCCCCAAGAAGGACGAGAAGGCCGAGGCCGCCGATGCCGAGGTTCCGGCCGAAGAGCCGGCCGCCGAGTCTGCTGACGCCGCAAGCGAATAGGACCTCAGATGAGTTCTGTTGTGGTCGACGCCGTCGAGCACTTGGTGCGAGGAATCGTCGACAACCCCGATGATGTCCGCGTTGACCTGGTGACGAACCGTCGCGGCCGCACCGTGGAGGTTCACGTCCACCCCGACGATCTCGGAAAGGTGATCGGTCGGGGCGGGCGCACCGCCACCGCCCTGCGCACTCTCGTCGCAGGTGTGGGCGGCCGTGGCATCCGGGTCGACGTGGTGGACACCGACCGGTAGCTCGATGGAGCTAGTGGTCGGGCGTATCGCCAAGGCGCACGGCGTCACCGGCGAGCTGTCGGTGGAGATCCGCACCGACGATCCCGATGAGCGCTTTGCCATCGGTTCGGTGCTGACGGGCCGGCTGCCTCGTGGTGGCGGCAGTCGCGAGTTCACCATCGAATCGGTGCGCGAGCACAGTGGGCGGCTGCTGGTCAGGTTCGTCGGTGTATCTGATCGCGATGCGGCAGATGCGTTGCGGGGCACCCTCTTCACGGTTGATACCGCCGATCTTCCGCCCATCGACGACCCCGACGAGTTCTACGATCATCAGCTCGAGGGGCTGGCGGTGCGGACTGTGCACGGGACGGTCGTCGGAACTGTTGCCGAGGTACTGCACACCCCGGGCGGAGAACTCCTTTCGGTGCGTGGTGCCGAACGCAGGGAGATTCTGGTGCCATTTGTTTCCGCGATCGTCACATCGATCTCGTTGGTGGACAAGGTGGTCGAGATCGATCCGCCCGAGGGACTCTTGGATCTGTCGTGAGAGTTCCGGCATGAAAATAGACGTCGTCACGATCTTCCCCGAGTACTTGCAGCCTGTGCGACAGTCACTGCCGGGCAAGGCAATCGACGCCGGGCTGGTCGACGTCGCCGTGCACGATCTGCGGCGCTGGACGCACGATGTGCACAAGTCGGTCGACGATTCGCCCTATGGGGGCGGCCCCGGCATGGTGATGAAGCCGACGGTCTGGGGCGATGCGCTGGACGAGATCTGCACGCCGGAAACGCTTTTGATAGTGCCAACTCCCGCCGGGTACCCGTTCACCCAGGAGACGGCACGTCAGTGGTCCACCGAAGATCATCTGGTGATCGCCTGCGGCCGATACGAGGGAATCGATCAGCGCGTCGCCGATGACGCCGCGACCCGAATACGGGTGCGCGAGGTGTCGATCGGTGACTACGTGCTCAACGGCGGTGAGGCCGCGGCCTTGGTGATCATCGAAGCCGTGCTGCGGCTTGTTCCCGGAGTGCTGGGCAATGCGCTTTCCGCACAAGAAGATTCGCACTCCGACGGGCTGCTTGAGGGGCCGTCGTACACCCGGCCGCCGAGTTGGCGGGGGATCGATGTACCGCCGGTGCTGCTTTCGGGCGATCACGCCAAGATCGCGGCATGGAGATCCGAACAGTCACGGCAGCGCACGGCGCAGCGGCGACCCGATCTACTCGGTTTCGATTCGTCCGCCGGGGAACATGGCGGAGACCGCCTGAGTTAGCGTGTTGCGCGCCGTCACGTCGTTGGCGGTCTGCAGTGATGACACCACCACGATGAACCGCCGGTCGGGGCCCACGACACCGGTCGACAGGTGCATCCACGCCGACCCCACGCAGCACATCCAGCCCTGTTTCACCGCGACGGGTTCACCGGGAATGCCGTCCGGGATTCCGAATCGCTGCGGATAGCCGTCAATGCCGTTGGGTGTCGAGCGGGCCAGGTCGTCGACGATGATGTTCGCGCGCTCGGGAGGCAGCCCGCCCGCGCCGGAGAGCAGCATGTCGTAGTACTGCACCAGGTCGTTCGCGGTGCTGATGGTGTTCCACCACATCCCATCGGAGGGCACGTTGGTGGAGGCAAGGCCGTACCGCGCCGCGACGCGGGTGATGATCGAGTTGCCGCCTCCGCGCTGCCAGAAGATCTCGGCAGCGCTGTCATCGGAGGACTGCAGCATCCGGTCGAAGGAGATGCGGTCCGAGGGAGTCAACGTGACCTCACCGGTGGATTCCCGCATCAGCAGGTCGTCGGCGATGAACAGCTTTGCCACCGAGGCGATGGCGATGGTGCTGTTGTTGCCGTTGGACACCACGGCCCCGGAGGAGCGGTCCTTGATCACCGCGGTGAGGATGGCGCCGGCGCTCTTCGCCTGGGCGGTCGCCGCAATGGTGCGCTCGGGCAGGGTCTCGAAGGACGTGGGGCTCTCCACCTCGAAGACGGGAGGCGTCTCCGCGGGAGCACTCACGACCGCCAGCACGGGAGTGGCCGGATCACTGCGTACCGACGCCACACATCCAGAGGTCAGCGCGGTCACCGCGGTGAGCGTCAAGCCCACGAACAGGTACTGGCCGCGCATAACGTAGACCCCCTCTGCGGTCAGACTCTGGTTTTGTTACCCATGTGGCAGGTGTTCCGGTCACGGTAGCTTACTAGTACTGTCGGGATAGCCGCTGCCCAAGGGGGTGCTCTGGTGGTCGATTTCACTGGAAGGGCCTCTGTCTGGCACAATTGGCTAGCTGTCTGCTGCTGTTTCGGCGAAACCAGACAGAACTAAGCAACTAATGATCGGCTGAGGTGCATTTCCGCATGCCACCCGGCCGCGCGACCGCGAGGATGTATCACCGATGAACACGCTGGACTTTGTCGACCAGGCGTCGCTGCGCGAGGACGTGCCTGACTTCCGTCCCGGCGACACCGTCAATGTGCACGTCAAGGTGATCGAGGGCTCCAAGGAGCGCATCCAGGTCTTCAAGGGCGTCGTGCTGCGTCGTTCCGGTGGTGGCGTGAGCGCGACCTTCACCGTTCGCAAGGAGAGCTACGGCGTCGGCGTCGAGCGCACCTTCCCGGTGCACTCGCCCAACATCGACCACATCGAGATCCTCACCCGCGGTGCGGTCCGTCGCGCCAAGCTGTACTACCTGCGCGAGCTGCGCGGTAAGAAGGCCAAGATCAAGGAGAAGCGCTGACCGAGTCGGCGCTTTCGTGACAGCACCGGTGTCAGGGGAGTCAGGATCGTCTGAAGCGTCCGAGCAGGACCCCGGCGACACTCCCGAGGTCGAGCCAGCCGCTGAGGCGCCCTCCGAAGCTTCGTCGCACAAGGACGAGGACGGCGGATCGGGAATGCTCAAAGAGGTCGGCGTTCTGCTGCTGATCGCTCTGGTGCTCTACTGCATCACGCAGAACTTCATCGCCCGGCCCTATCTCATTCCGTCGGAATCGATGGAACCCACCCTGCATGGGTGCCGTGGATGCACCGGTGACCGGATCATGGTCGACAAGGTGGTGTTCCGCTTTTCTGACCCAGAGCCCGGTGACGTGGTGGTGTTCAAGGGCCCGCCCGAGTGGAACGGGAACTACCGTTCGATTCGCTCGTCGAATACCGCCGTCCGGTACGTACAGAACGCCCTTTCCTTTATCGGCGTGGTGCCGCCGGACGAGAACGACCTGGTGAAACGAGTCATCGCCACCGGCGGCCAGACCGTCGAGTGTCGTGCGAATACTGGGCTGACCGTCAACGGCAAAAAGCTCAACGAGCCGTATCTGGATCCGGAGACCATCGGACCGAATACCGATGGCTGCTGGGGTTTCCCCTTCGGTCCGGTCAAGGTGCCTGAGGGCAAGCTTTGGATGATGGGGGACAACCGCACGCACAGCGGTGACTCCCGCGCGCACTGCCAGAGCCGGGATCGTGATGCCGGCCTCGACGTCGATATCGAGAACAAGATCTATTGCACCGGTGATCCGAATGTCGGCACGGTGCCGGTGGGCAACGTCATCGGTAAGGCGCGATTCATCGCATGGCCGCCCGGACGGTGGGGCGGCGTCACCTCGGTGAACCCCCAGACATAGGTTCTGGCCTGAGGCACGAGCATGACTACCAGCTGGCCGCCACGCACGGTGATTCGCAAGGCATCGGGGTTGCGAACTCTGGAATTGACGCTGGACCGGGTGGGCTTGGGCCCTGTCGCCGGCGTCGATGAGGCGGGACGCGGCGCCTGCGCGGGTCCGTTGGTGATCGCCGCCTGCGTGCTCGGTTCCAATCAACGCAAAAGCCTTGCTGCACTCAATGACTCGAAGAAGCTGACCGAGAAGATGCGGGAGACGTTGTTCCCCCTGATCTGCCGGTACGCGGAGGCCTATCACGTGGTGTCGGTGCCTGCCGACGAAGTGGACCGCATCGGTGTACACGTGGCCAATATCGAAGGCATGCGCCGGGCGGTGGCCGGCCTCGGCGTCAAGCCGGGATATGTACTGACGGATGGGTTCCGGGTGCCGGGGTTGCCGGTGCCGTCCCTGCCGGTGATCGGCGGCGACGCCTCCGCGGCGTGTATCGCGGCCGCCAGCGTGCTGGCCAAGGTAAGTCGCGACCGGGTCATGGTGGACATGGATTCCGATCACCCCGGGTATGGATTTGCGGTGCACAAGGGATACAGCACGGCCGTACACACCCAGGCATTACAGCGTCTGGGACCATCGGCTCAACATCGACAGTCTTTCGTGAACGTGCGCAACGCAGCGCTGGGAAGTTCATTGATGAGCCGCTTGCGCGAAGAGAATCGGACACAGGGGGGATAATGGAAGGCCTATGAGCGCTGAAGACCTCGAAAAGTACGAAACCGAGATGGAACTCTCGCTGTATCGCGAGTACAAGGACATCGTCGGGCAGTTCAGCTATGTGGTGGAGACCGAGCGACGGTTCTACCTGGCCAATAGCGTCGAGGTGATTCCGCGGAACACGGACTCCGAGGTGTACTTCGAG
Source organism: Mycobacteroides saopaulense (assembly GCF_001456355.1). Classification (NCBI taxonomy): domain Bacteria; kingdom Bacillati; phylum Actinomycetota; class Actinomycetes; order Mycobacteriales; family Mycobacteriaceae; genus Mycobacteroides; species Mycobacteroides saopaulense. The sequence continues at coordinate 2,968,557 of NZ_CP010271.1, read as the reverse complement.
CTCCGGCTCTCCGATGCCTGGGTCTGGGATCTGTTCCGTCCGGCACGGTTCGTCAAACACGTGCGTGTGATCACGTTCAAGGACGTCAACATCGAAGAGGTCGACAAGCCAGAACTGCGCCTGCCGGAGTAGACCTCCGACAGACGCAGCTCTGGGTGCGATTTACGGGATGCTGATGCAACCCACGTTGTCGACGCATCCGCCGCCACCGCCTGGGCCGCCGTGGCCGCCGCCGACGCCCGGGATGTGGCCTCCGCCGCCCTCGGGGCCACCGCCCCCGGTCGGGCCGCCCGGAATGCTTCCGCTGCCGCCCTCAGGGCCACCGCCTCCGGTCGGGCCGCCGGGAATCGCGCCCGAGCCTCCGTTGGGGCCGCCGCTGCCGGTGGGCCCGGGAGCCGGAGTGCCCTCGGGTGCGCCGCTGGGTGCGGGGTTTGTGGTGGTCGTTGTCGTCGTGGTTGTGGTGGTCGTGCTGGTGCTCGTGGGACCGTTGTCGTTACTGGTGCCACACCCGGCCAGGGCTGCAACGAGTGCGATGGCGCATCCGGCAAAAACCTTGGCGGGCTTCATTGTTCGCGTCTTCATATGCTGCTCCCGAGCTAAATATGTGGGGCTTCTTTGATCTTGCTTTTCTCGTTGCCCAGTGTCTTGCAATAAGCCATGGCGGAATTCTTGGCCGCCGTGGTCTGTAGCCCGCTGGGCTCTTGCTGGTTCTCGTCTTTCAGCATCTTGGTGACCGCGTCGTTCTGTGCGTTCTCGTCTTGAGTCAGGAATTCCTTGCAGGTCGTGTCACCACCCTGATTGATGACATTGGAACAACCTGCCAGCGAGACGGCCGCAGCAGCGAAAGCGGCTACTGCGAACTTCTTCGAGGTGGACGGAATCACTACAGCCCCTTCTTCTTTATGGATTGCTGAGATGTACGGCTGGTCAACGTCTGCTGGTGACAAGGCGCACCAGGAACAAGAGGACGCATGCGCCCACCAGTGCGGTGAGGAATGTCAGAACCCAGCCGAAACCGTAGGTGCCGACGTCGAACAGGCTGAGCAGGAATCCGCCTAGCAGCGCGCCCACGATTCCCACGACAATGTTGAGCAGCAACCCTTGCTGGGCATCGGTGCCCATGACCTTGCTGGCCACCCAACCGGCGAGCCCGCCGATCACGATCCATGCGATCCAGCCGATGCCAAAGCCGAGGTGTGCAGCCGCGACATTGGCGGCGAGGGTTGAATTCATTTGTGGTTTCCTGATTCTCGTGGGTAGGGGCGCGCTGCTGTGGCGTCTGGCTTACTTCTCGGCTTCCTCGCGGGCTTCATGCACGGAAGCCTCTGCGCGCGCCTTCTCGGCCTCGGCTTCCTTGGTGGCTACCTCGCGCTGGGCCTCGGCCTTGTCCTGCTGAGCCTGACCTTCACGCTCCAGCGACTCGTTGTCCGTGAGCTTGCCGAATACTTCCTTGGCCTTGCCCGCGACGCCCTCGACAACGCCCTTGAGGCCGGCTTCGACTCCGCTGTCCCTGTTGTCATCGCTCATGTTTCGCTCCTTTTCAGTGCGTGTGCGCGGTGCAACCGCTAGGTGTTACCCCCTCATGAGGCAACTGAAACAACCGTAGCAAGGGTTGTGTACTACGTAAACTACTTTGTAAACAAATAGCCGCTGGCCAGGCGTTTAGCTGACAGAGGTACCGTCTTGTGGACGGCGAAGCCGCCACCGGAACGCCGTCATGGCCCGAACCCAGACACGCACAGTGGGGAGTGACGGACGCACAGTGGATGACACGGAAAACCGAGCGGCTGCCGGTAGCCCGGAGGGGCGCCGGCCGCGATCTTTGACTCGCACCGAGATCCTCGACACCGCGATCGCGCTGGTGGACCAGGAGGGGTTGGATCAGCTGACGATGCGCAGGCTTGGTTCGGCCTGCGGTGTGGAGGCGATGGCCCTATACCGCCATGTGCACGGTCGTCAGGACTTACTCGGCGGAATTGTCGACCATTTGGTGGAGAAGCTCTACGACGACCAGCTCGCGGCCCGGAGGCAAGAGGACGGCTGGCAGGACTATCTCGTCCGGCTGGCGCACGGCGTCCGGGCGATAGCTATCGATCATCCGCATCTGTTTCCGACATTGGCTACTCGGCCGCCGGAGGCGCCGTGGGTCCGCCCACCGCTGCGGAGCATGAAGTGGATGGAGACGTTCCTGGACACGCTCATCTCCTATGGCTTCGACGACCGCACCGCGGTATCCGCGTACCGCGCGTACACCACGTTCCTGCTCGGGCAGTTGCTGCTGGAGGTATCCGCGCGAGGAGCCTCGCTCAGCCCGGTGGAAGACGAGCTGCCGGGAAAGACGCTGCGGAGCCTGTCGAACTATCCGAATCTGCAACGGATGCAGCAAGAGCTCAGCGAGGATCACAGCGCGACCGAATTCGAAGAGGCGCTCGAGTCACTGCTCGATCGGCTGGAGGGCAACGCACCGCGCTAGTGCAGCCCGATGAGATCGGGCAGATTCTGGGCGTCTGTGATGGGAATTACTGCTCAGCGAGGCATCGTTCGAGTTGCAGATCTGGCGAGCGTGGCCCATTCTCTGCCGATGGGTACTTTGCTGATAAGGGCGCTGATCATGATCGCGCCGGTGATTGCGGTAGCTCTGCCACTGGATTCGCCAGGTGCCGTGGTCTCTGCGACTCCGGTGCACTGTGCTCCGACAAAGGCGAGCAAGGATGTGTGCTCGGCCCCGGACGACGTGGAGATCAAGTCGGCTCCCAACTCCAAGGATCTGCCCGCGCCTGCTTCGGGTGCGATGGGCAAGGTCGCGCCGGTGGTCCATCCGGTCAAGATGTGGAACTAGTGCAGTTTTGTTCTACCTGTGGATGGATTCAGGTTTGTGGATAAGAGTCGTTTGGCATAGCGCCGTGGCGCGCTGACGTCAGGGCCCCTCGGCATGGTGGGGCCATGACGACCACCACGCGTGCACAGATCGGTACCCGCGGAGAGGACCTCGCCGCCGGATACCTCAGCGGAGACGGGTTCACCATCCTGGATCGAAATTGGCGATGCCGATATGGCGAGATAGACATCATCGCGACCGATGGTGAGATGCTGATTTTCGTCGAGGTGAAGACTCGGACGGGCCAGGCGTTCGGAAGTCCTGCGGAGGCCGTGACATACGCCAAACTGCGGAGATTACGGAGGCTCGCGGGTATTTGGCTGGCCGCTCAGAACGGATCGTGGTCATCGGTCCGTATCGATGTCATCGAGATCCGTTTGGGTGGCACCGCCTCGGCGATCACTCATATTCACGGGGTGAGCTGAGATGGCGCTGGGCAGGGCGTATTCCGTTGCGGTCAAGGCAGTGACCGGGCAGACGGTGGAGATCGAGGCCGATATCAGCGCCGGGCTCCCCGGCGTGCATCTGGTCGGGCTGCCCGACGCCGCGCTGCAAGAGTCGCGTGACCGTGTGCGCGCGGCAATCACCAACTGTGGCTTCACGTGGCCGTCATCGCGACTCACCCTGGCCCTGTCGCCCGCGACGCTGCCGAAGATGGGATCGGTGTACGACCTCGCGTTGGCGACTGCCGTGCTGTCGGCCAACAAGGCGATCCCGCCGACGAGGTTGGAAAAGACCCTGCTGCTGGGAGAACTGGCGCTTGACGGGCGAGTGCGCCCGCTCCGTGGCGTGCTACCGGCGGTGTTGGCCGCCAAAAGGGACGGGTGGCCGACCGTGGTGGTGCCGGAGGCGAACCTGGGGGAGGCAGGGCTGGTCGAGGGCATCGAGGTACTGGGTGCTCAGACCTTGCGCCAGCTGACGGCATGGCTGTGTGGCGACGGCGACCTGGATCAGGTGCCCCGGTTGACGGTTCGGCAGGAGATCGATATCCCAGACATGGCGGATGTGGTGGGGCACGCCGATGCACGTTTCGCGGTCGAAGTGGCGGCGGCCGGCGCACATCACCTCATGTTGACCGGGCCGCCCGGGATAGGGAAAACGATGCTGGCGCAACGTCTACCCGGCCTACTGCCGCCGTTGACCGACGACGAGGCTCTTGAGGTGACGGCCATTCACTCGGTGGCGGGTCTGTTGACGGCACAGCGGCCTTTGATCACCCGACCACCGTTCGTGGCACCGCATCACACGTCGAGTGTCGCCGCACTTGTAGGCGGGGGCTCCGGGATGGCCAAACCTGGTGCCGTCAGCAGAGCTCATCGCGGAGTGTTGTTCCTGGATGAATGCGCCGAGTTGTCCACCCCCGCGCTAGAGGCCTTGCGGACACCGCTGGAGGATGGGGAGATTCGGCTGGCACGACGCGACGGTGTGGTCGCCTACCCGGCTCGATTCCAGCTGGTGCTTGCGGCGAACCCATGTCCTTGCGCGCCGGCGAATCCACGGGATTGCACGTGCCCGTCTCATCTGCGCCGGCGGTACCTCGGCAAGCTTTCGGGTCCTCTGCTTGACCGGGTGGACCTTCGGGTGAGGATGTACCCGGTAAGCCAAACTGCTCTCAACGATGCCGCAGAGGGCACTGAGCGTGTTCGTGAGAGGGTGGTGTTGGCCCGTGAACGTGCCGCGAGGAGATGGTCGGAGTACGGGTTCCGTGTCAACGCCGACGCACCGGGCCCATTGCTGCGCAAGGAGTTCCGTCCGTCTCGGGCGGTCATGGAACCGCTGCGCAATGCTATGGAGCGCGGGCTTATCAGTGTTCGGGCACTAGACCGGTGTCTTCGTGTCGCGTGGACTTTGTCCGATCTCGACGGGCGTGAGCTGCCGAGCGGCGAAGATGTCAAGCTCGCGTTGACCTTCCGCGACAAGCGATGAGCGCCGAGTTGGCCGACTGGGCCTATCTTTCCCGCGTCACCGAGGCGCCCAGTGCGGAAATCGCGGCCATGGTGTCGGTGTTCGGACCGCAGGAGACGGCCGAGCGAGTTCGGCGACTGGACGTGCCCGATCGGGTGCGGACCATTGTGCGTGCCCGGCATGATGTCGATCGCGGCCGCGAGGATTTGGAGATCCTGTCACGGCTGGGCGGGCGTCTGGTGACACCGGAGGACACGGAGTGGCCCCAGTGGCAGTTCCAGGCTTTCGCGTCGGTCGATACGAACAGGATGCCAACGGGGCGATCACCGCTCGTACTTTGGGTGGTTGGGGAGCACTCGCTGTCGGAGGTTGCCTCGCGTGCTGCAGCACTCGTCGGGACCCGAGCATGCACGGGATACGGCGAGCACGTCGCCGCTGAACTCGCCACCGGACTTGTTACTCGAGACGTGGCGGTGGTCTCGGGTGCCGCGTTCGGGATTGACGGCGTCGCGCATCGGGCCGCGCTGGCCGGTGACGGCATGACAGTCGCGGTGCTGGCCGGAGGAGTGGACGTGCCCTATCCAATGGGCCATTCCGGTCTGCTCTACCGAATCGCTCGGCACGGATTGATCATCAGCGAGTACCCGCCCGGCGTGCGCCCTGCTCGATACCGATTTCTGACCAGAAATCGTTTGGTGGCAGCACTTTCCGGAGCCACCGTTGTGGTGGAGGCAGGTGTGCGCAGTGGGGCGGCCAACACAGCGGCTTGGGCGCGGGCACTTGGGCGACCGGTCGGTGCTGTGCCTGGACCGATCACCTCCGCGGCGTCCGCGGGTACACATGTCGAGATCGCCGAACGGGGAGCGCAACTCGTCGTCTGTGCCCAGGATGTGGTCGAGCTGGCTGGTCGATTGGGCGAGTTTGCGCCTGCTGCGGAGCGATCCGCCAGTGTCGTCGACGGACTGGGCGAAGATGAGAAACGGGTCTATGAGGCCCTGCCTGGACGGGGCAGCGCGTCCGTGCAGGAGTTGGTGCATGAGTCGGGGTTGAGTCCGGGACGGGTGAGGGGTGCACTGGCGATTCTGGAACTTGAGCGGATGGTGGTCGATGTCGCGGGAGATTGGAAGATCACGCGCACCAGCCTTGTTCGGTGAGGGTTAAGCTCCCAATTGATGCATTCGCGCAGGCGATACCACATGTCGCGAGTGTGATTGGCGTGGGCAGCCACGCGTGTCTTCATCTAGTTCGGGCGGCAACTAGATGAGTTCCTTCTGGCGCCCGGCCGTTTTGAACGCCCTGGACAATATCTTCTGATCGCGTGAATTCCACACGTAGAGAGCACCTTTCAGGAAAGTTGCCCCTGCGCCTCATCGAGCCGAGATTTCCTTTGTGGCCGTTGATGATTCCTGAGATGTTGCTGATAGTTGTTGCACCAATTGCGGATGCCAGGCATATTGGCCTTGGGTGCTTTCAATGGCTGCGACGCCCACCGGCGCGATTGCCATGGCCGACACTGTCGGCTGCTGTGTCATAAACAGACGAATACGCTTCTGACAGTGCATATCTGGGTGGACTGTGGGGAGGGTTCCAGTGGTGTGCCCAGGTATTCAACTTTGAGTTGATATAACTCAACTGTGTGTTGAAGGTCACATGCATGCTATACCCCGGTAGGGTATGAAGGAAATATGGCATCTGATCCGAAGTCGGCCTGGAAGGCACTCAAAGAGGGTAACCAGCGTTTTGTCGGTGGTTCTCCGCAGCATCCAAGTCAGAGCGTCACCCGGCGAGCCGAGCTGGCGAACGGTCAGAACCCGGATGTGCTGCTGTTCGGGTGTTCGGATTCTCGGGTGGCTGCTGAGATCATCTTCGACCAGGGGCTCGGTGACATGTTCATCGTGCGCACTGCCGGTCAGGTGATCGACTCCGCGGTGCTCGGTTCCATCGAGTACGCGGTGGCGGTCCTGGGCGTGCCGCTGATCGCGATCCTGGGCCACGACTCCTGCGGTGCGGTCGGGGCCACGGTATCGGCGCTGGATACCGGTGAGGTGCCCGGCGGGTACATCCGGGATCTGGTGGTGCGGGTGATGCCTTCGATCCTGAGCGGCCGCAAGGATGGCTTGTCGCGGATCGACGAGTTCGAGGCGCGCCACGTCGAGGAGACCGGCACCAAGTTGTTGCAGCGCTCCCAGGTGGTCGCCGACGCGGTCAAGTCCAAGAAGCTGGCCATTGTGTATCTGACCTACAAACTCGCCGACGGACGCGTCGTTCTGCACGGCCACGTCGGCAACATCGATAACCCCTGAGGTGGCAGCCATGAACCGTAAGAGCCGTTCGGCCACTTTGGAAGCCGGATCTCTGAACGACCCCGAAATCATGAATAGCGAGAGCAATGCCGCGGCATCGAAATCCGCCGATGTTGTCATCACGCGTGAGGCCGCTATCGGGAGCGAGGCCCGGCTTTCCTGGCTGCTTTCGGGGCTGGCAGGAATGGTTGGGGCTGTCGCATTCCTACACAGCGCAGGCTATTTCGTGACATTCATGACCGGAAACACCGAGCGTGCGGTGCTGACCTGGTTCAAGGTCACCGACAAACAGCAGGTGGCAGGCGCGGGCCCGATGGCCGCCATCTCGATGATCGGCGCCTTCCTGTGCGGGGTCATCGTGGCGTCCTACTGCCGGCGCAAGTTTTGGAAGAACCACCCACACGGCGCGACGGTGCTGACCACATTCGGTCTGCTCGCTGCCGCCGCGGTCGACTTTTATCAGGACCGGAGCTTCACGGCGAACATCGACGTGCATTTCACGCCGATCCTGTTGTTGGCCTTCTCAATCGGTGCTCTGAACACCTCCTTCGTCAAGAAGGGTGAGACCGCCATCCCGTTGAGTTACGTGACGGGGACGGTCGTCAAGCTGGGGCAGGGCATCGAGCGGCATCTATTCGGTCGGGGCTCGGTCTTTGAATGGCTGGGGTACGCGATGCTGTACCTCTCCTTCATTCTGGGCGCCGCAACAGGCGGGGTGATCGCCTCGGTGTACAGCGGGTCAAAGGTGATTCTCACCGTCGGATTGATATGCGGTGCAACGACACTGGTCACGTTCTTCCACTCAGACCGCAAGACCATTCTCGGCTGAGTGGCACGGCGAACAGTTTTCAACCAATCAACGAAGGGATACACGTCATGGAGCCTGGATTTCAGATTTACGAGCCCCACAAGGCACAGGCGGAAAGCCCGATCGAGCGCATGAACGATCTGTTCACCGCGCTGATCATCGCAGCTCTCTTCATCACCCTGGGGATAGCCAAGTTCGGTCCGCTCTGGCTCGTCAATTACTGACTGTCGCCTTGGTACGGGTCGGGTGTCCGGGTGATTCGTTGTGGAGTTGAGGCAACTTGAGTACTTTCTCGCGGTGGCCGATCACGCGAATTTCACGCGGGCCGCTGAAGCGCTGCACGTTGCTCAGCCATGGGTGAGTGCGCAAGTTCGGCGACTGGAACGAGAGCTCGGCAGCGAGCTGTTCGATCGTTCCAACAGGGTGCTCAGGTTGACCGAGTTCGGCAAGACCCTGCTGCCATTGGCAGGGAAAGTGCTTCGCACGGTGGGCGAGATACGGTCGACCGCCGAGTCCATGACCGGCCTGCTGTGCGGGCAGCTGGCGATAGGAACGGTGCCGTACCCGGTGCCCCTGCTCGCGGATGCGTTGGCGGCATTCCATCGGGCGCACCCGATGGTGACGGTCACGCTGACCGAGGCGAGGTCGGATCAGCTCACCGAGGCTGTCCTCGAACGTCAGCTTGATATGGCGGTGACGGGTTGGGTCACGCGTCCGCCGCCTCAACTGTGCGAGCAGATCCTGGCCAGGGAGAGCATTGTGGCGGTGGTTCATCGCGACGACCCCCTGGCCGGGCGCACGTCGATTACCCTGGCGGAACTGCGAAATCGTGCGCTCATCAGCCACCCGCAGGGCAGCGGGATCCGAACGACTCTCGACCAAGCCTGCCTGGCAACAGGATTCGCGCCGCGCATCGTGTTCGAAACGAGTTCGGCCGACATGATGCGGCATCTCGTTGTCCGGGACTTGGGCGTCGCGGTGACACCCAAGCTGGCAAGCGACCGGATGGACGGGCTTCGTCAGGTGGACTTCTCCGACGCGGCGATGAGCGGGCGACTGTCCCTGGTGTGGCGAGCAGACAACGCCACAGCCGAAGCCGTCGCCTTCGCGGCACACGTGAGTGAGCTGTGCAGGGATGCCGATTTCGTGTCGTGAGAGTCCTCGGTCACCGTGGCCGGAGGTGACGGTCACCCGTACCACTCGAATGCTACGAATACCGCGAGCACGATCAGAACCACGTTGACAGGGGCAAGCTTCCATTCATTGCGCCGGACGTGGACGCCGAAGGCACCCGCCTGCAATATCGCCAGTCCGGCGGCGGCCAGCGGGCTCAGGACCGGGGCGATACCCGTGGCATACGGCACCACCACACCGATCCCGCCGAGCACCTCCAATGCCCCGATCGCCTTGACGACGTTCGGTGTGAAATCGGTGGCCCACGCCAGGTTGGGATTGGCCGCGATCTTCTCGTAAGGGGTGAGAAGCTTGAACAAACCTGCGCCGAGATGTACGACGGCGAGTATGCCGGCACAGATCCATAGCCAGGTATCCATCGCGTCAGTATGCCCGGCCGTAACGGTGGCGTTCGGCGAACCCGATAAAGATCATGGCCACTGTGCGGACGTCCTTAACGCGATTGCCAGCAAGTGGGGGGATGATGGCGGGAGAGGAAGGATGTGACGGATCTCGTGACTGAAGCGGGTGAGCTGGCGCGGCGCCCTCGTGGCAGGCCGCGCAAAGGTGGGGAAGGGGTGTCGGTGGATGCGATCTTCACCGCCGCGCTGCGGGCATTTGCCACCCACGGATACCAGGGCATGTCCATGCGCACGCTCAATCGCGAACTGGGGGTCAGCCACAACCTGCTGCATCAACGGTTTTCGTCCAAGGAACAGCTCTGGTACGCCGCCGTGGACTGGGGATTTCAGGCGATCATCGACAAGGTTCTGGCTGACGACGACGAGAGTCTGGGCCCCTCCGCACGCATCAAGCGGTTCATCAAGATTTTTGTGATGTTCGCCGCCGAGCATCCAGATCTGATCAGGATTATGGACATCGAAGCGGGCCAGGACAGCGAGCGACTGCAGCACATCTGTAAGGCATACGTCCTGCCCATGCAGGAACGCCTGGGGCCGGTCTACGAAGAGGCCGTCGCCGCCGGTGAATTGCGTGAAGTGCCACTGCAGACGAGCTTCTTCCTGATCACCTCCGGTACCGCCGCGCTGTTCAGTAGCGCGGCCATGGCACGCACGGTCTTCGGTGAGGATGTGCTCGACCCCGATCAGGTCAAGGCCCACGCCGAGGCTGCTGCCGAGCTGATTGTGCGGGGATTGCTGCCTTGACGGAGGCCCCCATCGGCGCCCATTTCTCCGTATAGTCAAGGCAATTGACATAGAGGATCCAACGCAGGAGGCGATATGGCACGCCCGCTCCACGAGTTGCAAGTAGTTCGAACCGAGTCGCTGACTCCACACATCACCCGGGTAGTGCTCGGCGGTAACGGATTTGACGGCTTCGAGGCCAGCTCGTTTACCGACAGCTATGCCAAGTTGATATTCCTGCCGGAAGATCACCAGGGGCCGGGCCCGCGGGATATCGACGAGGCGCGCGATATGCAGGCCACGGTGCGCACGTACACCATCCGCTCCGTCGACGCCGACCGCCACGAGATCGTCATCGACTTCGTGGTGCACGGCGACACCGGTGTCGCCGGCCCATGGGCATCGCGGGCCAAGCCCGGAGACCGGCTGTACGTCACCGACTCGCACGGCGCGTACTCACCCGACCCGGCCGCCGACTGGCATCTGCTCGCCGGCGATGAGGCGGCCATCCCGGCGATCAGCGTCGCGTTGCAGGCACTGCCGGAGCAGACCCGTGCCAAGGTCTTCATCGAGGTGGCCGGTCCGCAAGACGAGATCGACTTCGAGACGCGCGGCGATGTCGAGGTTGTCTGGGTTCACCGCGGCGCCGGTGCCGACGAGGTCGGCGAGGAACTGGCGGGGGACAACGCGCCGCTGATCGGGGCTGTGCGCTCGGCGGAATGGCTACCCGGACAGGTGCAAGTGTTCATTCACGGCGAAGCGCAGACCGTCATGCACAATCTGCGGCCGTACATCCGCAAGGAGCGCGGGGTGGCGCCCAAGTGGGCCGCCTCTATTTCCGGATACTGGCGCCGTGGCCGCACGGAGGAGTCTTTCCGCGTGTGGAAACAGGAGCTGGCGGCCGCCGAAGCTACCGTGAAGGAGTGACACCGCAGCTGGCCGCGATTCTCGACGAGTTCGCCGAGCATTTGGCGCTCGAGCGTGGGCGGTCGGTGCACACCCAGCGTGCCTATCGCGGGGATCTCACCCTGTTGTTCGATCATCTGACAGCTTCCCGTCCCGATGCCACCCTGGCCGACCTGTCGCTGCCGGTGTTGCGGTCATGGCTTGGGGCGCAGGCCAGGCAGGGCGCGGCGCGTTCCACTGTCGCCCGGCGTACTTCGGCGGTGAAGATTTTCACGGCGTGGGCCACTCGTCGCGGCTTGATGGAGACGGATCCCGCGATACGCTTGCAGCAGCCTAAATCTCGTCGGACGCTGCCTGCGGTGCTGCGACAAGATCAGGCCGTCGCGGCGATGGAAGCAGCGCATTCGGGTGCGGAACAAGACGATCCGATGGCATTGCGGGATCGGTTGATCGTCGAGATGCTCTACGCCACCGGGATTCGGGTCAGCGAACTGTGCGGACTGGATGTCGACGACATCGACCGATCGCGAAAAGTGTTGCGCGTCTTGGGTAAGGGCGACAAGGAGCGCACCGTGCCTTTCGGTGGGCCCGCCGGCGATGCGCTGACCGCCTGGCTGGATCGGGGCCGGCCGCATCTAGCCGCCTCGGCTTCGGGCGCGGCGCTGCTTCTCGGTGCCCGGGGCCGGCGCATCGATCCGCGTCAGGTCCGCACGGTGGTACACCAAACCATGTCCGCGGTTCCTGGTGCTCCGGATATCGGGCCCCATGGCTTACGGCACAGCGCTGCAACGCATCTGTTGGAGGGGGGTGCGGACTTGCGTGTGGTCCAGGAGTTGCTTGGGCACTCCACGCTGGCCACCACCCAGCTGTACACCCATGTGACCGTGGCGCGCCTGCGGGCCGTTCACGATCAGGCCCACCCACGGGCCTGACGGTGTCAGGGTCTCTTCCTCCACACGCGACGTGCCCAGCCCCGTAGTCGATGACGTCGGACGTGGGCGGCCAGCTCCGCCTTCTCTTGCCGCGATTGTTTGCGCATCATGCGGTCCACCTCGCGCTGGTAGTAGCTCATCGAGTCATTGCCGCCGGTCGCCCACAGCGCTACCACCACCAACAGGAAGAGCACCGCGGATACTCCAACTACTGTGGGCACCGCGCTTACCCGCGATTCGAAGCGTGGGATGTGACGATGCGAATCCGCAGAGAGCCTAGGTTCAGCTCACAGCTACGGCTTTCGAGATTTACGGTGCCAAAGCGCATCTCGAGCGTAGCCCGCCTCACCGCGGTGCCCCAATGAGCTGTCCGTGCGCGGGCACACCCACGGGCGCAACGCTGCTCGGGACGGCGTCACGCGCGGCGGCCCGGTCGTGTACCACCACCGGCCACCAGAACCAGCGACCCAACAGAGTTGCGATGGACGGCACGACGAACGACCGCACGATCAGGGTGTCCATCAGCAGGCCGAGGCCGACGGCGGTACCGAGCTGGGCGATGTTGCGCGCGGGAGCGACGATCATCGCGAACATGGTGAACCCGAACACCAGGCCCGCGGTCGTCACCACCCCGCCGGTATTGGCCATGGAACGGATGATGCCCGTCTTGATGCCGGCCTGTAGTTCCTCTCGGAACCTGGCCACCAGCAACATGTTGTAGTCGGCCCCGACGGCGACCAAGAACACGAAGGACAGTGGTGCCACAGACCAATGTAGTGGTATGCCGATGAGTTCTTGCCAGACGAACACCGTCACGCCCAGTGCCGAGACATAGGACAGTGCGACGGTTCCGATCACCACGATCGCGGCGACCAGGCTGCGTAACAGGATCAGTATCACGCAGAACACGAAAGCGAACGCGGCCACGGCGCTGGTGATGAAGTCCTCGCGGGTGAACGCCTCGATGTTCAGCAGCGTGCCACCTGGTCCGCCGATACTGACCGTGCTGCCCGCCAACGAGGTGCCCTTGATGGCCTGTAGCGCCGTCGGGATGATCTTGGAACTCAGCTCCATGGCCTCCTGGCTGAACCCCTCTCGTTCTGGGGTGACGACCATCCGCGTGACCTTGCCGTCGCCTGAGAAGAAGTACGGCATAGCGCTTTTGAAGAGGGGGTTCTCAAATGCCTGCGTGGGTATGAAGAACGAATTGTTCGGGTCACCGTCGGTGAAGCTCTTACTCAGATCATCGGTGAATTGCGTGATCTCGGAGACCTGAGGTAACAACACCTGCAGGGTGCTCTGCAGCGGCGCGATGACCGCGTTGACCTGGCTGATGAAATCTTTCAGGCCCGGCAACTGCGCACCGAGCGCAGGCAAGGTCTGTGCGAGCGTTCCGGTTCCGTTCACCAGATTGCCGACGAGCCCGTCGAAACGGTGCAGGTCGTCGAAGAGTGAGAAGCCGGTGAGCGCCGCTTGGCAGTAGTCGTTGTCGCGGCAGTTCGGGATCCCGCCGATGAAGTCCTCGGCGGGTTTGGCAGTACCGCGCAACGAGTCGACCTTTTGGACCACGGCCGCCAGACTCGTACGCAATTCGGCTGCACCCGAATGTATCTGGGTGGCCCCGGTGGTTCCGGTCCGCACGGCCTGCTCAAGGCCCCGTACCGTCAGGGACAGCTGGCCCACGCGGCCACTGAGGGCGGTGAGGTCCTCGATGCGCTGTTTGAGCAGGTTGGTCATCTGAGTCAGTCGTCCACCGACGTAACCCGCCTGTGCGGGTAGTGTCCCCAGTTCCAGAGGAGCAGCCAGCGGTCGGGTGATGCCCTGCACATTGCTGATTCCGGGGATGTTCAATATGGCGCTACTCATTTTCGCGAGGGCGATCAGGTCTCCTGAGTTGCGCATGTCGTGGTCCGACTCCACGATGAACACGCTGGGGGACATGATGTTCGGGGGCAAGTGCCGGTCCGAGGCGGCAAAGCCCACGTTGGCTGGGGAGTCGCTGGGCTGGGCCTGCCGCTCGTTGTAACTGGGCTGGAACCCGGGTACCGCCAGAAATGCGATCGCCAGCACGGCCATGCTGCCCGCCAGCACCGGTCCTGGCCAGCGCACTACATAGGTGGCGATGCGCCGCCAGCGACGCTGGGACTTTTCCTCGCGTGGTTCGAAGAACCCGAATCGGCTGCCGGCAGCCAGCGCGGCGGGCGCCAGGGTCAGCGCCGCGCCAAGGGTGACTACGACCGCGACGGTGCAGGGCAGCCCGGACGTGCTGAAGATGGCCAAGCGTGTGAACACCATGCATGCCGTGGCCCCGGCGACGGTGAGCCCCGAAGCGATGATGATGTGCTGCACCCCGGCCAGTGCCGTGTAGTACGCGGTCACCGGATCTTCACCCGCCCGCCGTGCCTCTTGATATCTGCCCAAAAGGAATATGCCGTAATCAATTCCGGCTCCCAGTACGATCACCGCCAGCAGCGCCGAGGCGAAAATCGAGACACCGATGACCTGGTGCTGGCCGAGGAATGCCACGATCGGCCGCCCCACACCGAGGCCCGCCCCCGCGACCAGCAGCGGCAAGGCGATGGTGATCGGTGAGCGATACACCACCAGCAAGATGACGCCGACAAGCCCCGCGCACGCGACCAACAAGATCAGGATCGAGTCGTTGATCGAGACCAACTCGTCGTTCACCACGGCGGACGGGCCCGTCAGGTGCGCGGTGATGCCCTTGGGTGGTGGGTACTGGGCGATGAGCTCGCGGATCTGCGCGGTGGACTCCATGGCCAGAGCGGTGCCCATGTTGCCCTTGAGGTTGATCAGGACGTAGGCGGCCTTCCCGTCGGCACTCTCGTTGGCCGGTGCGAATTGCGGGTCGGACCACAGGTCCATGGACGAGTTGACGTGCTTCTTGTCCTGGTTGATCCGGTCGAGGATCGATGAATAGTACTGGTGCGCTTCGGCGCCGAGGGGAGACTCACCTTCGAGGAGCAGGTAGACGAAGTTGTTGGTCCCGGCGCCACCGAAGTAGTCGCCCATCTTCGAGATGGCCTGGACGGACGCGGCGTCATCGGGCAGGAACGAGCGGGCATGCTGCTTGATCACTGTTTCCAGCTGGGGCACAGCGAGATTGAGGAGTCCGGCCGCGCCGAGCCACAGTACGAGAATGGGTATCGAGAATCGGTAGAGGAATCGGGCCAGCAGCGGGCGCCCCGGCGCGGGTGCCACGTCTGCGGGCTGTGCCCACAACTTGTCCAGTATCTGGGTGCGAAATTTGTTCATCAGGTTCACGCCACCGTCACCTGGCAAGAGACGGCCGACGCATTGGCCGCGCTCTGATCGCGTGTGAGCCCGTTGATCGTGATGCTGCACGACATCTGTTCCGAAGTGGACTGGGCGACAAGGCCGACTGGGACGACAAGTTGCTTCGCGTGCAGGGTGGTCTGCCAGGGCAGCGTGCCCGACACTTCGCGTACCGCGCCGTCGACGTCCAAATAGGACGCCGTGACGGTGCTACCCGCCGGTCCGTCGAGCCGATACTCGACGACCTTGTCGCGCGGCTTGCCGATCACCGGCGGCTTGGACGAATGACCGATCGCAGGGTCGGGGATGTCACTCAGGCGCAGATGGGCGATATAGGCCCCGGCGACACAGAGTGTCGCTATCGACACCAAATACACCCACGCACCACGCATTTCGGAGCTCCTCGTTGATCCCGGTTTGGTGAGCGTTGACGTTAACTGGCCGATCGTTAATTTAACAGTCGGTCAAATCAATATCACACCGATCGGTCTACTGTGGTGCGCGCCACACCAATACGCGATGAGTACGGACCGCGAACTGGTACAAGGGACTCATGACAAGGGCGGGCACCAAGGGCATGCCCCGCGCGGAGCGGGAGCAGCAGATCCTCGATGCCGCATGCCAGGAGTTTGGGCGCAGTGGATACGCGGGCATGTCGCTGGCGGACGTGGCCTCGGCCGTGGGGGTGTCCAAGCCCATGGTGTTGGCGTACTTCGGCACCAAGGAGCAGCTCTACATCGCGTGTGTGCAGCGCGCCGGTGAGATCGTCGGCGATCACATCGAGGCCGCGATGAAAGAAGCCCCGCCCACGCTGGCTTTGCCGCGCGCGGTGCTGCAGGCGGTCTTCCAGGCGCTGGCTCCGCGTCCCTCGGACTGGTTGGTGATCTGGGACCAGACGCTCCCGCCGGGCAGTGAGGCGCTGGCTGCCGCGCGGGTGACCAGGACACGGCTCGCGGCGCTGGCGGGGCAAGGGGTCTCCACCGTCGGCGGAGCCGTTGCGCAACTGCGCGACCAAAAGGACATCGGAGTGTTCACGCAGGGCTGGATGGGAATGGTCGGCGCCATGATCACGTGGTGGATCCGGCACCCGGATCAGAGTGCGGAGGACATGACCGAACGCGCCGGCCGTGTTCTCGCGGTGGTGGCAAGCGCCGGCGTGGCGGAGGCCCCGGAAGAGGTCCGGGATTCTGCCCAATCTGTGGCGCCACGGCCCGGAACACCCGTACGGGGCTCTGATTCCGGGCAGCCGCTCAACGCGGCGTTCGATCTCTTCGGTCGGCGCTGGGCGATCCTCGTTGTTTGGGAACTGCGTTCGGGTGCAAAGACTTTCGCGGAACTGAAGGACGATATCGGTGATGCGTCCGCCAGCGTGTTGACCACCCGTCTCAAGGAGCTGACCCTCGCCCATATCGTGCGCAACCAGGACGGTCTGTACTCGCTGACGACGGTGGGCAAGGGTCTGCTGGTCGCGCTGGCGCCGCTGCACCTGTGGGCAAAAGCCTGGTCGGCGTCGGTCCGATGACTAGAGTGCCAGGCATGCGCGTCGGAACTTCTGCCATGACCGTCGCCGCCACCGCGTGGGCCCTGAGCCTCGGAATCATGACCCCGGGAACGGCGGTCGCCGACGTGTACCCGCCGTGGTGGGTGTGCATGGCCAACGGCGGTGAGATGCGTGCGTTCTACCAGGTGGTGACCGAGCAGGACGCACTCGACCGTTTCCACGACGCGGTTGGCCGACTCGCGCTGGCCACGGGTAAACCGGCGCACGTCGACGTCTGCCAGCCCGCCTAGAGGGGTTTGAGCCGCAGCGGCGTGGACGCCAACAGTCCGATCGGATCCAGATAGTTCGCCCTCGACGCGGCTCCTCGCAGGGCGCCCCAGTGCAGGCACGCCGTTGCGGAGCAGCCGGGGTGCCCCGGCAGCAGTGTGCCGATGGACGATCCTCCCGTCACTCGCTGGCCCGGCTTCACCAGCGGGACGACCGGTTCGTAGGTGGTGCGCAGGCCGCCGTCGTGCTCGATCGATACCAGCGGCCGGCCCGCGAGTGATCCCGCGAACACCACGATTCCCGGCCCCGCGGCGACCACCCGCTGATCGGAGACACCGGCCAGGTCAACCCCGCGATGCCCCCGATTCCAGCGTTCCTGCGGTTTCTCGAAATTCCGAGTAACCGCAGGTCGGGGATGTAGCGGCCAGATGAAACGGTCTCCCGACTCCCCAGGCGCGGTGACCGCCATGGGGGAGGCGGCCACCGCCAGGGTGAGGGTCAGCAGGGGACAGCCGAGCCCTCTGAACCGCACGACGTCATAGTGGCCGGAAGATGTCCCCGCGGGGAAGAGTCATTCCGGCTCCTGTGGATAACCCCCGACCACGCGGACGCGTGGCGAAAAGCACTCGTCGCGGCATGTAAACTCAGGACCGCAACTCGCCTAGCGGGTTGACTTCGCGCGTCTGCACACGAACTCGTGAACAGCATGTCGGGCGGTCCCATCCAGGGTTTCCTCAGGGATCTCGAGGTTGGGTTCCGGCACGCAGCAGGCGCTAGGGCCCAGGATCACCCGATCCGGGGCGACAACCGACAAAGTAAGGAATGGCCGAAATGGCTGTTGTGACCATGAAGCAGCTGCTTGACAGCGGCGCGCACTTCGGGCACCAGACCCGACGTTGGAACCCCAAGATGAAGCGGTTCATTTTCACCGACCGCAACGGCATCTACATCATCGACTTGCAGCAGACGCTGACCTACATCGACAAGGCGTACGAGTTCGTCAAGGAGACCGTCGCCCACGGTGGTTCGGTCATGTTCGTCGGCACCAAGAAGCAGGCCCAGGAGCCCATCGCCGAAGAGGCGACCCGCGTCGGCATGCCCTACGTGAACCAGCGCTGGTTGGGCGGCATGCTCACCAACTTCTCCACTGTGCACAAGCGTCTGCAGCGTCTCAAGGAGCTGGAGTCGATGGAGCAGACCGGTGGCTTCGAGGGACGCACCAAGAAGGAAATCCTCATGCTCACGCGTGAGAAGAACAAGCTCGAGCGCAGCCTCGGCGGTATTCGCGACATGCAGAAGGTGCCTTCGGCGATCTTCGTGGTCGACACCAACAAGGAGCACCTGGCTGTCGCCGAGGCCCGCAAGCTGAACATCCCGATCATCGCGATCCTGGACACCAACTGCGATCCCGACGTCGTGGACTACCCGATCCCGGGCAACGACGACGCGATCCGCAGCGCCGCGCTGCTCACCAAGGTCGTCGCTTCCGCGATCGCCGAGGGCCTGCAGGCACGCTCCGGTCTGGCCGGCGGCGACGAGAAGCCTGAGGCCGGCGAGCCGCTGGCCGAGTGGGAGCAGGAACTGCTCGCCTCCGCTGTAGCGACCACCGACGAGGGTGCAGCTCCGTCTGCTGCAGCCACCGAAACCACAACCGAGGAAGGCTAAATGGCGAATTTCACTGCCGCCGATGTGAAGCGGCTCCGGGAACTGACCGGTGCCGGAATGCTCGACTGCAAGAACGCCCTGGCCGAGTCCGATGGTGATTTCGACAAGGCCGTCGAGGTGCTGCGCATCAAGGGCGCCAAGGACGTTGGCAAGCGCGCCGAGCGCGCCACCGCCGAAGGCCTCGTCGTCGCGCGTGACGGCGCGCTTGTCGAGCTGAACTCGGAGACCGACTTCGTCGCCAAGAACGCTGAGTTCCAGGGTCTGGCCGACGCCATCGTCGGTGCGGCTGCGGCCGGGAAGATCGGTGAGGTCGACGCTCTGCTGGCCGCCAAGGTCGAGGACGGCCGGACCGTCGAGCAGGCGATCGCCGACCTGGCCGCCAAGATCGGCGAGAAGTTGGAGCTGCGCCGGGTGGCGTACTTCGACGGAACCGTCGAGGCCTACCTGCACAAGCGTGCCGCGGACCTGCCGCCGGCCGTGGGCGTGCTGGTCGAGTACGAATCGGCATCGGGCGATGCCACTAGCACAGGCGCCGCGCACGCTGTGGCCCTGCAGATCGCAGCGCTCAAGGCCAAGTACCTGACGCGCGAAGACGTTCCGGCCGATGTGGTCGAGAACGAGCGTCGCATTGCCGAGGAGACCGCGAAGGCCGAGGGCAAGCCCGAGGCCGCGCTGCCCAAGATCGTCGAGGGCCGCGTCACCGGTTACTACAAGGATGTCGTGCTGCTGGATCAGCCGTCGGTGTCCGACAACAAGAAGTCCGTCAAGGCTCTGCTTGACGAGGCCGGTGTCACCGTGACCCGCTTTGCGCGGTTCGAGGTCGGCCAGGCCTAGTTCGCCTAAAACCAGTTCGGCCCCGCCAGGATTCGTTCCTGTGCGGGGCCGAACTGTTTGTGCGCTAGCCTCGGGCAATGCCAGCTGCCGGGCGCGATGCCAACCGCTACGCCAAAGGCGTGGCCAAGCGTCAGGAGATTCTGGCCGCGGCGTTGAGGGTGTTGGAGCGCGAGGGGGAAGCCGGCGCCTCGATGCGTGTCATCGCCAAGGAAGCCAATATCAGCCTGGCCGGGCTCATGCATTACTTCCCGACACGGGATGTGATCCTCACCGAGATCCAGCGCGATGCCGACGCCAGATTTGAAGAGTGGTACGGCAATTCGGATATCGAGATCGATCCCGGTGAGGTGCTCGCGCAAGCGATGCTCGACAAGGCGAGTAAGCCCGGCTCCGGGACGGTGTATCTCTCATTGGCCGCCGCTGCCGCCGTCGATCCGGACCACCCTGCCGGTGCGTACCTGCGGGAGCGGTACGAGAGGATGCGCACGCTGATCGCCGAGTACGTGCGAGGGCGCCAGGCCGTGGGCGCGGTCCCTGAGCATGTCGATGCCGAATTCGCGGCGGCCGCGCTGATCGCAGCGGCGGACGGCATTCAGATTCAGTGGATGTCGGATCCCTCCATCGACATGGGCGCCCATATGCGTCGGGTGTGGGAGCGACTCCTGACCTAGAAAACCATACAGTGTATGGTTTTTATATGAAGTGGATCAGCGCCGCCATGGCGTCGGCAGTCGTATTGGCATTGGGGCTGACCGCCTGCAGCCCGCGGCAGGAGAGTTCGAAGGACGACTCCGCGTGGGATCGCGGGTTCTACTGGGGCACCGCCACCGCGGGCTACCAGGTGGAAGGCAGCGCTCCCGATAGCAATTGGCGACGCTATGTCGACCGCACCGCGGATAAGCCGGTGGAGCCCGGATCTGATCCATTGGGGGCGGGTCCGGTCGAGCCGTACAAGCAGGCCGATGATTTCCGGCATCGATACGCCGAAGACATCGCCAATGCGCATGCCATGGGCGTCAATACGTTTCGTTTCGGCCTGGAGTGGTCACGGGTGATGCCGGAGCCGGGGAAGTGGGACGAGAAGGAGTTGGCGTACTACGACTCCATTGTCGCGACATTGCGCGAGAACGGGATGACGCCGATGATCACCCTGATGCACTGGGTGTACCCGGGTTGGGTGGCCGACAGCGGGGGCTTCATGAACAACGTCCCCGCATTCGAGGAATTCGCCAAGGCGATCACCAAACGCTATGCCGGGCAAGGGGTGTTGTGGGTCAGCGTCAACGAGCCGCTGGCCTTCGGGGCGATGGAGGTGCGCACCGGCGCGATCAAACCCGACCAGTTCGACGGTTTCCTGGATCGGGTGGCCGAGGCGCACCGCGCGGTGTACCGCGCGGCCCACGAGGCCGACTCGAAGGCGAAGGTGACGACCAACGAGGCCTATATCCCCCCGGATGTGTTGACGCAGTTCGCAGGTTTTGGTGTGAAGGGTATCGAGGGGTCGTTCTTCGACCGGGTCAAAGGCAGCCTGGACTACCTGGGGTTCGACTATTACACGGGCACGGCCGCGGACAATCCGGCCTCAGCGCAGAGCATGGCCGCACGCTGGAATATCAAATTGCAGCCCGAAGACATCTACTACGTGTCGCGGTATTACGCGCAGCGGTATCCCGGGCTGCCGATCTACATCGTCGAGAACGGGATGGTCACCGACAACGGTAAGCCGAGGGCGGACGGCGTGACCCGCTCGCAGTACTTGGGCGACACCGTCTTCTGGTTGCAGCGGGCCAAAGCGGACGGCATCCCGATCATCGGATACAACTACTGGTCACTGGTCGACAACTACGAATGGGGAAGCTACCGGCCGCGTTTCGGGCTGTACACCGTCGATGCGCTGGGGGATCCGGCGCTCAAGCGGGTACCCACCGATGCCGTGGCGGCCTACACCCAGATCACCCGCGACGGTGGCACCGCGGCCGGCTACCGCCCGGTGATTCCGGCGGCAAAATGCTCCGCGACGGTGGGGCAGGACAGCTGCGCGCCACTGGATCCCACAGGGCCGACGGTTCCGCTACGCTAGCCGAGCGAGAAGTAGCGTTCGGGGTCATCCGGGACCACTGTGCGGTTGTCGGAGTCGCCGTCGACGACGAGGTCGGCGCGCTCCGCGGTGGGATCCCGGCGGAAGTGTTCTTCCTCGGCATCGATCCACAATCGCCAGAACTCGCGCAACTGTTCGCCGTCACGCGATTCTGCGCGTTGTCGACGGGTTGGCTGATCGGTCTGTACCCAGATCAGCGAGCTCAAGCGGTCCGCCGCGGCCGAGCGGCCCGAGCCAACACCCTCCAGAATCAGCACCGACGGCGGCGCGCACCGCTCCCACTGACCGAACGTGCGGGTCTGCCAGTCATAGCGCCGATACCGGGCCTGCTCGCCACGCGCCCACGGGGCGAGCACCTGCTCTTCCAGCCGGGGCCACCACCCGAAAAATGTCTCCCAGGACGCGAAGTCGTCGGTGTGCAGGACGACGGTCGACGGCGTTGTCGCCGACAGTGCGGTGTGCAATCGTGCAGCAAAGGTGCTCTTACCGGCGGCACCTCGGCCGTCGACGGCGACCACGCGCACGTCGCCGCACCGCGGCGCGCTCGCGTTGATCAGCTCGGCCAGCCACGAGAAGCTGCGCTGCTGGTCCGATGCTGCCATGGCGCGAGCTTACTGCTGCTCGGCTAGCCTGATGCCGTGGACGCGACAGAGCTAATCGGCAGCATGGCCGGTGTGTTGTTCGTCATCCTTGCTGTCCGCCAGAATATTTGGACCTTCCCGGTGGCGATCGTCAGCTCGTTGTTCTACATCGTGGTTTTCGGCAGGCAGACCCTGTATGCCGACGCTGCCCTGCAAATCATGTTCATCGCGCTGGCGGTGCAGGGTTGGTACCTGTGGTTGCGCGGGAGTCCGGACCGGCACGGGGTTGTGGTGCGGCGCACCCCGCGCTGGGCGTGGGTGCCGCTGGCATTGTCGCTGGCCGCTCTGGTGGCCGGCCTCTACGCTTTCCTGGTTCTTTTCACCGATTCCAATGTCCCGCAGCTTGATTCGTCCATCACCGGGCTGAGCTTGGTGTCCCAGTTCATGATGAACAGAAAATGGATCGAGAACTGGGTTTTGTGGATCGTCACCGATGCGTTCTCCGTCGGCGTCTACCTCTACAAGGGTCTCAACCTCACGGCGGGTTTCTATACGTTTCTGACCGTGATGGCCGGCGTCGGCCTGTGGAGCTGGCGAAAAGAGTTACGTACCTTGGTGGCCGCCCAATCGGTATGAGATCCCCGTCCCTTTCAACATATAACGCATAGGGGGGCTTGCGGCAAGGCCCCGGTCATGCCGCACAATCGCTGAGCTGAACGTCAGATGCCATGGACTAGAAGGAAAATGGGGACTATCCGGTTGACGACACATGAAGAGGAACTGCAGTCCGAACGGGAGTACATCGCGGGACTGTACGAGCGGCTGGACGCCGAACGCGCGCGCGTGAAGGGCCGATACCGCACCGCCCTGCGCGGACCCGTCGACCAGCAGAACGGTGCCGCCATGGTCGAGCGCGACGACGAGGTGCGCGCACTGGCCAGCCAGGCGCAGCGGTTGGATGTCGCCGATGACGGGCTGTGCTTCGGCAGGCTGGACGCCATCACGGGGGAGCGTTCCTACATCGGACGCATCGGCCTTCTCGACGAGAAGAACGACTACGAACCGCTGCTGATCGATTGGCGGGCACCCGCGGCGGAGGCGTTCTACATCGCGACCGGCGCCCATCCGGAGAACACGCGCCGGCGGCGTCAATTCCGGACCCGGGGTCGCCACGTCGACGACTTCGCCGACGAAATCCTTGTGGTCGGTTCGGACGGCCTCTCGGACGGCGACGAGCACGACGGCGAGCGCGGCAGCATGAGCGATGCCGCACTGCTGGCGGCCGTCAACGCACCGCGCGGCAATGGGATGCGCGACATCGTGGCGACCATCCAGGCCGAACAGGACCGGATCATCCGGCTCGATCATCCGGGCGTACTGGTGATCGAGGGTGGCCCTGGCACCGGCAAGACCGTGGTGGCGCTGCACCGCGTCGCCTACCTGCTGTACACCCAGCGCAAGCGGATGGAACGCCACGGTGTGCTGGTTGTCGGCCCGAATGCAGCTTTCCTCAGCCATATTTCGCGGGTTTTGCCGTCGCTGGGCGAGACCAACGTGGTGTTCACCACGGCCGGTGATCTGATGCCGGGGCTCAAGGTCACCGCAGAGGACGACGCGGATGCTGCACGGCTCAAAGGCTCACTACAGATCCTCGACGTGCTGGCGGCGGCCGTGGCGGATCGGCAGCGGGTCCCCGAGACCCCGCTGCCGATCCAGCTTGCCGACGTCGCGGTGCGCATCGACGCAGACATCGCGCAGTGGGCCATCGAGGAGGCGCGTGCGAGCAAGCTGCCCCACAACGAGGCCCGAGCCGTTTTCACCGACGTGCTCACCTGGGCGCTCACCGAGCGGGCGATCCCGCGCATCGGCAAGGGGTGGCTGACCCGGGAGGACCGGAAGGCCTGGGAGCACCTGCGTGCGGAACTGCTCGACGAACTGGGTGATCACGAGGGATTCGCAGCCGCACTCGATGAGTTGTGGCCGACCCTGACGCCGGAGGTACTGCTGTCGGAGCTGTACACCTCGCCGGAGCGATTACGGGCCGCCGGCGCGGATTCGGCACTGGCACGTGCGGTCGGCGACGCCTGGACGGTCTCAGACGTTCCGTTGCTCGACGAGTTGGTTGATTTGGTGGGTCGCGACAAGGCTGCGGAAGAGGCCGCCGAGCGCGAACGTCGGGCCGAGGCCGAGTACGCCGCCGGGGTTCTGGACCTGATGACCGGTCGCGAGGACATGATGGACGACGAGGACCACCTCTTTGCCACCGATCTGCTGGGTGCCGAGGATCTTGCCGAACGTTTCACCGAACGGGACACCCGCGACCTGGTCGAACGTGCGTCGGCGGACCGGGACTGGACCTACGGACACATCGTGATCGACGAGGCCCAGGAGCTGTCCGAAATGGACTGGCGGGTGTTGATGCGCCGCTGCCCAAGTCGGTCGTTCACCGTGGTCGGCGACCTGGCTCAGCGCCGGTCGGTAGCCGGCGCCACCTCCTGGGACGCGATGTTGCAGCCATATGTGCCCGGACGTTGGCTGTATCGGCCGTTGTCGGTGAATTACCGCACGCCGGCCGAGATCATGGCGGTCGCCTCGGCGGTACTGGCCGAGTTCGCGCCCGACACCCGGCCTCCCGAGTCGGTTCGCTCCTGTGGAGTCCTACCGTGGTCCAGACGCCTGGCCGAAAACCAGTTGTCAAAGGCCATAGAAGATTTCAGGCGCGATGAGGAAGGCCGAGAAGGCACGAGCGTGGTGATCGGGCCGGCGGGTCTGCCGGGCACGGTGCCCGCGTCCGAGACCAAGGGACTGGAGTTCGACGCCGTGCTGGTGGTGGAGCCGGAACGGATCCTGGCCGAGGGCCCGCGTGGTGCCGCCGAGCTCTACGTGGCGCTTACGCGTGCCACTCAGCGCCTCGGCGTTCTGCACGTCGCACCGTTGCCTGAGCCCCTCGTCGGCCTCACCGAAAGCACAAGTGACCCGGACGCGGTTCGCCGGGTCGTGCCAACCAGCGTCGGCCAATAGGGCAGGATGGACACCGCCGTCGCGGCCTTCCGATGAGCCGCTCGCGTGAAGAGCGGAAGCAGCGGGCCCGATGGCTGTGTTTTGCGCACCGGCTTTGTCGACCCCGTACCGAGGAGGCGTGATGACTCGCGATGTGAGCCGCACCGGATATAAGCGGGTGCTGCTCAAGCTCGGCGGCGAAATGTTCGGTGGGGGAGCCGTCGGCTTGGACCCGGATGTGGTCCACCGGGTGGCCAGCCAGATTGCTGAGGTGGTCCGTACCGGTGCCGAGGTCGCGGTGGTGATCGGCGGCGGCAACTTCTTCCGCGGCGCGCAGCTGCAGCAGCGGGGCATGGAGCGCACCCGCTCGGATTACATGGGCATGCTGGGCACCGTGATGAACAGCCTTGCGCTGCAAGACTTCCTGGAGAAGGAAGGCATCGTGACGCGGGTGCAGACCGCCATCACCATGGGGCAGGTCGCCGAGCCGTACATTCCGCTGCGGGCCAGAAGGCATTTGGAGAAGGGACGGGTCGTCATCTTCGGTGCCGGCATGGGGCTGCCGTACTTCTCCACCGACACCACTGCCGCTCAGCGCGCGCTGGAGATCGGTGCCGAGGTGGTGCTCATGGCCAAGGCGGTCGACGGCATCTTCACCGATGACCCGCGCGCCAACCCCGATGCCGAATTCCTGCCGGAGATCACGCACCGCGAGGTCATCGATCGCGGCCTGCAGGTCGCCGACGCCACCGCGTTCAGCCTCTGTATGGACAACCGGATGCCGATCCTGGTGTTCAACCTGCTTACCGAAGGAAATATCGCCAGAGCGGTCGCAGGTGAGAAGATCGGAACGCTGGTAACACCGTGATGGGAGTGCAATCGTGATTGACGAGGTTCTTCTCGATGCCGAGGAGAAGATGGAAAAGGCCGTGACGGTCGCCCGTGACGACTTCGCGACCATTCGCACCGGGCGTGCCAATCCGGGCATGTTCCAGCGCGTTGTCATCGACTACTACGGCACCCCCACCCCGATCACGCAGGTGGCCGGTATCAACGTGCCCGAGGCGCGCATGGTGGTCATCAAGCCCTACGAGTCCAATCAGCTCAAGGCCATCGAGGATGCGATTCGCAACTCGGACCTCGGTCTGAACCCGAGCAACGACGGCAGCATCATCCGTGTCGCCATCCCGCAGCTCACCGAGGAACGCCGCCGTGAGCTGGTCAAGCAGGCCAAGGGCAAGGGCGAGGACGCCAAGGTGACCCTGCGCAACATTCGGCGCAAGGCCAATGACGAGCTCAACCGGATCAAGAAGGACGGCGAGGCCGGCGAGGACGAGGTGGGCCGTGCGGAAAAGGATCTGGACAAGACCACCGCCCAGTACGTGAGCCAGATCGATGAGCTGGTGAAACACAAAGAAGGCGAGCTACTGGAGGTCTAGGGCCGCCGGTAATGACGACCATGGGAGACACCGATGAGCCGCTTGCGCGAAGAGGCTTGAGCCCCGACGCGGCTCCGGCCCCCGGTAGCAACCCTGCACCCCCTTCGGGAGCGAAGTCCCGAGCTGGACGCAACCTGCCGGCCGCCATCGGCGTCGGGGCGGCACTGGCGGCCCTGATCATTTTCTCGTTGCTGTACCAGAAGGAGATCTGGGTCGGCATCATCTCGGTCTTCCTCGGGATCGCGATGTGGGAGGTGACCAAGCGGCTGCGCCAGGCCGATATCTCTGTCCCGTTCATCCCACTGTTCTTCGGCGGGCAGGCCATGATCTGGCTGACCTGGCCGTGGGGGACCGCCGGATCGGTCGGAGCATTCGCCGCGACGGTCGTGGTGTGCATGATCTGGCGACTGCTGAGTCAGGGGCTGGGCAGCCAACCGGTGAACTACCTGCGCGATGTCGCCATCACGGTGTTCGTCGCCGCCTGGATTCCGCTGTTCGCGTCCTTCGGCGCCCTGTTGGTCTATCCGGACAACGGTGCCGAGCAGGTGTTCTGCCTGATGCTCGGCGTCACGTTCTCCGACATCGGCGGATATGCCGCGGGCGTGCTGTTCGGCAAGCATCCGATGGCGCCCGCCATCAGCCCGAAGAAGTCCTGGGAGGGCTTGGCAGGCTCACTGGTGGTGGGAACCACGGCGTCGACCCTCGCGGTGACGTTCCTGCTCGGGCATCACCCGTTCGTGGGTATCGCCCTGGGCGTCATGCTCGTCATCACCGGAACCCTGGGCGACCTGGTGGAGTCGCAGGTCAAGCGCGATCTGGGTATCAAAGACATGGGCACGCTGCTGCCCGGCCACGGCGGCATCATGGACCGTCTGGACTCTCTGCTGCCGTCGGCCGTCGCCACCTGGATTGTGCTGACGCTCTTTATCTAATCCGGGCGTGTGGCGACGAGTTCTCGGTACAGCACCGTTTGGTAGACGAGGATGAGTGCCAACGCGTAAACGACCGCGGGCAGCAGACACATCAGCGCCAGAATGCTGAGGAGCAGCATCAGGCCGGTGGATTCCGGCTTCAGTACGAGTAGGCCGAGGCCCACGGACATGAGTGCGACCGAGGTCACCGTCAGGAGTGCTGACCCGAGTAGACAGCGTGCCCAGTTACGTCGAAAGTGGTCTAGTGCGTTGGCGATTCCTACGATTCCGCCAACGTTTTCCAGCGTGATCGTAGGCAGCACCAATAGGGTGACGGAGAGCCATAGGCCCCCTGCCAGCGTGCCGACCACCCAGCCGTCGATCGCGTTCAATGCGTACGTCGCGATGGCGGTGGCGAGCACCCAGGGTGCGAGTTGCCGCCGTCTGGTGGCCACTGTCGAGAACCCGTTGTGAATGGACGGATCGACGCCGTCGAGCGCCCCGTTCACTTGAGTGATCAGTGCTGCGTCATTCACGGTGGCGATGTAGACGGCGAATAGGAAGCCGATGCCCAGGGTGGGCGCGCTCGCCCACCATCGGCCGTCTGGAACCGCCAACTTGGCAATGACGTAGGCCAGCACGACGATGCCAGTGCTCCACAGGACTGACCTGGATGCGAATCCAAGCAGCACAGGCCACGCGCGCAACGCACGGACAGAAGCCCGCAGTGTGTACCAGGACTCGGTAAGACCTCTCACGCCTATCGCGTTTTGAGGGCCTGGCGCAGGTCCACGCCGGCGAATGGCCCGGGTACCTGGCCGTCGACCGTGAACCGGTACAGCGCCGTCTGGAAGATCCCGGTGAGCGCGGCGCCGATGATGGAGGCCACCAGGATCCAGAGCCCGCCGAGGGCGGCGAAGCCGGCCTTCACCGCGGCCATGTTCGCCGCCATTCCCAGGTAGATCAGGCCGATTCCGGGTAGCGAGAGCATCGCAGTGAAAAAGTTCAGTCCCACCACGCCGACGACGTTCTGGCCCCAGGCGTTCTTGAGTGTTTCCTTGGTCTTCTTGACGGCATCGATTGCACCGCGGTTCTCCAGCACGATGGTGGGCAGGACCTGGAAAGAGACCACGCGCCATGCGACTTCGAGGAACCGGCCGATGAACGGCACCCGGTCCTCGATTGCGCTGATGATCCAGGACACCACGCCGGTGATGAGAACCCAGGGCAGCAGCCGGCCACCGCGCTGTGCCGCCGCCGAGATGCCGGAGGCGACGCTCGGATCACCGCCTTCCAGCGCGATGTTCGCCTGCGAGATGAGTGCTGCCTGCCAGAAGGTCACGACGTAGGTCAATACGAAGTAGCCGACGGCGAAGACGGGGTAGAAGAGCGGCGGCACGGAATCGCCGGTGGTGGCCGGCAGTAGCAGGACTCCGAGAGCCACCATCCCGATCAGCACGAGCAATGAGCTGAGTCCGGACAGGATGGGGAAAACCGCGAGCTCCTTGCGCGAGCCCAGCACCTTCGCGGATGTTTTGAATATTTGCCACGACGTCGACAGCGTGTTGGTAAAGGCCATCAGATTCCCCCTGGTCATTGACGGATCAGCGACGCCCAACATACCAGTGTGGTAGCTGTCGGGCCGGATGGCTGGTTTGATGGAAACATGTCTCGCCGCGATGTCCAGATCACCACGGCCGACGGGCAATGCCCGGCCACGCTGCACGTGCCAGATGCGCCGGGATCGGGTGTGATCCTCTACCCGGACGCGGGCGGCGCGCGCGAGGTCATGCGAGAGATGGGGGATCGGCTCGCGGCGTTGGGATACGTGGCGCTGGTGCCCGATGTCTACTACCGCGAAGGCGAGTGGAAGCCGTTCGACCTGGCGACCGCGTTTGGCGACTCGCAAGAACGTGGCCGCCTGTTCGCGACGATGGGCACGCTCACTCCCGACCGGATCGACGCCGACGCCGGGGCTTTTCTGGACTTCCTCACGCAGCAGCCCGAGGTCACAGGTGAGAGGGTGGGCCTGACCGGCTACTGCATGGGTGGTCGAATCTCGTTGCGGGTGGCGGCAACTCATTCGAATCGAGTCGGCGCCGTGGCATCTTTTCACGGCGGAAACCTCGCCAATGCCGACGACCCGAACAGCCCGCACCGTCTTGCCGATCAGATCACCGGCGTGGTGCTGGTGGCAGCCGCCGAAGAGGATGCCTCGTTTCCGCCCGCACAGGAGCAACTGCTGGCCCAGGTGCTGACCGATGCCGGGGTACGGCACACCATCGAGACGTATCCGGCCAAGCATGGGTTCGCCGTCACCGACAACGCCACTTACGACGAACCGGCCGCCGAACGTCACTGGAAGGCCCTCGAAGAGCTCTACGGCTCGTATCTGGGGATCTAATGCTGTTCGAGCCGAGGCTGCGGGCAGGAATCCACGACGGCACCATCTCGGTGGCCTACCGGCGCTGGAAGCGTCCGCAGGTGAAGGTGGGTGGTCGCTACCGCGTCGGCTCGGACCGTATCCGGTCCATGACCGAGTTCGATTTCATCGAGGTCGACGCCGTCGGCGAGATCGCCGCGCGCGATATCGACGACACCGACGCACTGTTGGCCGGGTACCCCTCGGCCGCGGCAGCACGAGCCGATGTCGGTGCGACAGGGTCCGGTCCGCTGTACCGCTTGGCATTCCGCAAGATCGACATGGCCGATCCGCGTGCCGAGCTGGCCTCTTCGGCGAAACTTTCGGCCGCGGACATCGCCGACATCGATGCGCGGCTGGATCGGATGGACCGCAGTGCCAAACCCGGGCCCTGGACCCGTGAGGTGCTGCGCGAGATCTCCGAGCGCCCCGAGGTGCGCGCCAAGGACCTCGAATCATGTTCCCGGTGGCCAGATTTGGCGACCTTCAAGGTGCACGTACGCAAGCTCAAGAACTTGGGTCTGACACTCAGCTTGCCGGTGGGCTACCGGCTTTCACCTCGCGGTACGGAGTACCTGGCGCGCTCCTCGAGCTAGCAGCTGAATTCGCGGCCGCTGCCCCCGGTTGGGGTGACCTCCTTGAGGCACCCGAAGGGCTCGATTCCTGCGTCGCTGATCCGGATGGCCGACTTGGCCGTGGTGTTCTCGCAGAACAGCCCGGAAGTCTCACTGCGGCAGCCAAAGTTTCCGAATGCCAGACGGCCGCCGTAGTCCAGTGGATTCCCGTCACCGCTCTGAAACGGGCCCGGGTCTCCGTGTAGGCCGCCCACGGTGACCTGATGGCCGTTGAAATCGGTCCATCCACCGACCCAATTGCCCTCGGCATCGGCAGGCCGTTTCGGCGGATTCGTCAGGTTGACCAGGCAGGACAGTGTGTCCGGCTCGATGTCGCTGGTCATGCATCGTGTTTTGCCCGACGGGGTCTTGAATGCCACGTTCTCGCCGAGGTCGGTTTTCTGTCCATCCTGGCTGGTCGCCGAGTGGAAGTTGGCGGCATCCACCGGGGCTCCCTTGGAAATCCACTGGGCCACAGCGTCATATGGCGTACCTGCGACAGGCTCTGGTAACTCGACGGGAGTCTTGGACGTGGTCGTTATGGGGGCCTTGCTAGGGGTGCTGCTGCTGGACGGTGGCGTACTCGACGGGGGAATTGTCGGAGAGACCGATGCCCCTCTCGAGCATCCGGCGACCGGGAGCAGTGCTCCCAGCAGGATCAGACCACCGAGTAACAGGGCACGCATGCAGCCAGGCTAGCTGGCCACCACGGGCTGACGGGTAGGCGCGGCGGGCGTCACGTCGATTGCGGGCTTCTGCTGGGCTCGGGCCGGCCGGCTCGCTCGTGCGTTGAGCCAGCATGCGAGCGCTCCGATCAGCAGGCCGATCCCCATGCCTACATCGAGGCGCTGGCCCAGCAGTACCCAGGACAACACGCCGGCGACGGCCGGGATGACGCAGAAGAGCATGGCCACCGCGGCCGCGCCGAATCTGCTCACCGACCGGACGTACAGCGAGGTGCACAGCGTGGCGTTGAACAGCACCACCGCCGCGACCGCGCCGGCCGCCTTCCAGGGGTCGTGGACCACGCTGGGGGTCAGCACGGCCAGTGCGCCGGCAGGTAGCAGTCCGGCAAGGTTCTGGATGGCGCTGTTGACGCGAAAGTCGACGTCGGCGCAGAAGCGTTGTTGGTACACCCCACCCGCGGCCAACCCCAACAATGCGACCAGGAGCAGCACCAGGGCGGTGTCGACGCCCCCCGTGGCGAGCAGCCGATTGGCGCAGGCGGCCAATACCGCGACGACCCCCAGCGCCAGGGCGACAAGCCGCCAGCCGTTGAGGCGCTCGCCGAGGAAAAGGGCGGCCAGCACCGCGGTGACGACGGGATTCATCGAGATGACGACCGCACCCAATACTGCGGGTGCTCCGTGCTCAAGGGCCTCGTACAGCGCGCAGAACTGCACGGCCTGCATCAGTAATCCGGTGACGATGACATGGCCGAGCTTGCGACCGGTTGGCCAGGAGGCCTTCGCGATGAGTGCCCAAGCGGCCAGGATCGCTCCGGCGAGCGTGAAGCGGGCGACCAACACCAGCATCGGGGTCATGGCAGAAACCGAGAGTGCCCCGATGGGGTAGCCGAGGGCGTACAGAAATGTGAGCGCCGCCGCGGAGGATTTGGTCATGGGGGCGGGCGTCTTCTGCATGGTTGCCATGGTGGCCGCTCCCGGCCGGCAATGTCCAACGATAATTACTGATCAGAATCAATTAGGAATTGTGATCGATCAGTCGATGGAACAAGCTCAGTATTGCTCTCCCGTGCTCGATGGCTGAAATATTGATCAAGTTTTGTAATCGGACTACGGTGACGCCATGCCGAGTTCAACCCTTGATATCGCCCCGCTGCGATCGCTGGTGGCGGTTGCCGACTGCGGGGGATTCCACCGGGCGGCCGCCGTGCTGCACCTGACGCAATCCGCGGTCAGTCAGCATGTGCGCAAGCTGGAGGCGGCGGTCGGGGAGCCGGTGGTCCGGCGTTCCGGGCGCGGCGTGGTGTTCACCGACAAGGGTACGCAGCTGCTGACGCATGCCCGCCGCATCTTGGGCGCCCACGATGCGGCGCTCGACGATCTGGTTGCCGGGCAGGAGCGCACCTTGGTGCTCGGTGTCACCGAACACGGGGCGGACTTGATACTGCCGAGCATCACCACGGCGCTGCGCAGTCACCTGCCGGACTGGTCGGCGCGGGTGCGGTTCGATCGCAACGTCTACCTCGCCGAATCCGTGGACCGGGGCAGCATGGACCTGGCGGTCATACTCGACGGGTCGGGCCTGGACCGCGCGAATGCTGTGGGCACCGTTCGTCTGCAGTGGGTGGCGGCACGCGGCTACAAGGTGAGTTCCGCTGAGCCCCTGCAGGTCATGACCTTCACCGAACCGTGCACGTTGCGTGCACCCATGTTCAGCGCGTTGCACACCTTGGGGCGTCAGTATCGGATCGTCGGCGAATCACAGGATTTGTCGGGCCTCTATGCGGGCCTGCGGTCGGGTCTGGGCATGGCGTTGCTGCCCATCATCGGGTGGTTGCCCGACGGCATCGCGCCCGTGGAGGCCATGCCCGCGGCGAACCTGGCGACCCTGTCGGTCGTCGGCCGCCGCGGGCTGGACCCCGCTGTGTTCACCGCCGTGGAAGATGCTGCGCGCGAGGCCCTCTCGGCGCAAGCCGCCGCCATCGCCTAGGAGGTTCCCTCCGAGGGCTTGCGCTCGGCCCGCAGCACGGTATCGGCGATATCGAACTCCTCGCCGTCCCGTGTGAATGTCCGGTTCCGTGATTCGGCGACGAGGACGTTCCATCGGCCGGGATCGAGGGTGTCGGCGATGTCCTCGGCGGTGAAGTACCAGTCGGGCAGATCTGGCCGGCCGATCGCGGCCTGCATGTCCGACGGATGGTGCCCGACGATCAGCAGTGTGCCTCCCGGCGCCACCGCAGCGGCCAGAGCCGCGAACACCGGCTCACGCAGCTTTGTCGGCAGGTGCATGAAATGCGATGTCACCAAATCAAATCGACGAGTCGGCTGCCATG
Source organism: Mycobacteroides saopaulense (assembly GCF_001456355.1). NCBI lineage: Bacteria > Bacillati > Actinomycetota > Actinomycetes > Mycobacteriales > Mycobacteriaceae > Mycobacteroides > Mycobacteroides saopaulense. Next base: position 2,934,859 of record NZ_CP010271.1, on the reverse strand, counting down.
TGGTCAGGTCGGCCTGTGCCCAGGTGATCCGCTTGGCGAGTTCGGGATCGGCCTTCGTGGCGTTGTCGGCAGCGCGACGCAGCGCGGTTTCTGCGAAATCCATGCCGGTGACCTGCCAACCCCGCTGTGCGAGCCAGATCGCGTCGCCGCCCTCACCGCAGCCCGCGTCCAGCGCGTTGCGCGGCGGCAGCGCCGAAACCTCTTTCACCAGTTGCGGGTTCGCATTCCCGCTCCACAGTGCGTCGTGCGCTTGGTAGAACTCGTCCCACGATTTCTCGTCGGACGGCGGGTTGTTGTGATCATGCATGCTGCAACTCCTGGGCGTCGGCGACCGCAAGGTCGGCGTTGATGACAGCGGCGACCTCGGTTCCCGCCGCTGCGGATGTGATGACCTGTGCCTTGATATCGGTGACGTTTCCGGCGGCATAGATGCCGGGAACTGCGGTGGCACCCCTGGTGACCGGCAGGAACGTACCCAGCAGGTGGTCTCCCAATCGCATCTCCTGAGCCGACAGGCCTACGGGGGTCAGCATGTCGATGCGCGCCGAGACCACCGTCGCGACCACCAGCGCATCGCACGGAACTGTGGTGCCGGTCTGCAGTTGCACCCCGGTCAGTACGTCATCGGTGATGTGCAACCGTGTCACCGGCCCGTCGACTACACCGATGTCGCGGCAGGCCAACTGCGCTGCTTCGTCGCGCGACAGTGGAAAATCGTTGTGCCGCAGCAGAGTGACGTTATCGCTGAGCTGGCGGAAGACGAGTGCGTGGTGGACCGCGAGTGGACCGGTGCCCAGCACGACGATGGCGCGGTCCCGAACTTCCCAGCCGTGGCAGTAGGCGCAGTGCAGGACATCGCGGCCCCAGCGCCGCGCCAGGTGATCGATATCGGGTAGTTCATCGACCGATCCCGTGGCCACCAACACTCGCCGTGCATGCACCGTGGACTCATCGTCGAGCGAGACATCGAAATGGTTGTCTGCGTGGGATACCGAGGCAACGCGCCCATCGCGGAAGGTCGCGCCGTACTGCGCCGCCTCGCCGCGCCCGATGCCGAACAGATCGGCCGGTGGCGTCGACTCGCGTCCCAGGTAGTTGTGGACCCGATCGGCCGGTGCGTTGCGGGGCTGGTGATCGTCGATCACGAGGACCGACCGTCGCGACCGGGCGAGGGTGATGGCCGCCGACAGCCCGGCGGCGCCTCCGCCGATGATGGCTACGTCCCAGAGTTTCTTCATGGCACCACTATTGGTGCGGATCTGAAAAATGTGCAAGCCTTCTTGCCGAAGTGGCAACCTCCGCGCCAATATGGACTCTATGGACGACCAAAGTCAGCGCATGGAGGCTGTGCTCGATGCCCTGGGGCCGAGACTGCGGGCGCTGCGCCTGCATCGTCAGGTCACCCTGGCGCAGTTGTCCGAGACCACGGGCATCTCCGAGAGCACGTTGTCGCGTCTGGAATCTGGTCAGCGCCGCCCGACCCTCGAGCTTCTGCTGTTGCTTGCCGAGGCGCACCAGGTGCCGCTCGACGAGTTGGTGAACGCCCCCGCCACCGGAGACCCGCGCATTCACCCCAAGCCGTTCAAACGGCACGGCTCGATCTACCTGCCGCTGTCGCGCCGCCCGGGCGGTGTCCAGTGCTACAAGCAGATCATCCCGCCGCATGCGCCGAAGGGTGAGCCGAACCTGAAGGTCCATGAGGGCTACGAGTGGATGTATGTGCTCTCGGGCAAGGTGCGGCTGCTGCTCGGTGAGCTCGATCTCATCCTGCCCGCGGGGGAGGCGGCCGAGTTCGACACCCATATCCCGCACTGGTTCGGTAATCCGACGGATAAGCGGGTAGAGGTGTTGCATATTTTCGGCCCGCAAGGGGAGCGGATGCACGTGCGTGCACGTTCGAGTTCCGGGAAATAGCGCAGGCCTGGGATACTGAACGGGTTATGTCTGCCGACAACAAATCCCTGCCGCTGGTTTTCGACGCGCCGCGTCGGGCCATGCCGCCGCGTCATCTGGCGGATATGACCCCTGAGCAGAGCAGCGAGGTCGTGACCGCATTGGGGCTTCCTGCCTTTCGCGCCAAGCAGATCGCCAACCAGTACTACGGACGGCTGGTGGGCGATCCGGCGTCGATGACGGACTTGCCGGCAGGGGCCCGTAAGGGCGTGGGTGAGGCACTGTTTCCCCGGCTGCTCGACCCGGTGCGTCAGGTGGCCTGTGACTCCGGAGACACCCGAAAGACATTGTGGCGCTTACACGATGGCAGCACCGTTGAATCCGTGCTCATGCGCTATTCGGATCGCAACACGCTGTGCATCTCCTCGCAGGCGGGGTGTGGCATGGCCTGTCCGTTCTGCGCCACCGGTCAGGGCGGACTGACGCGCAACTTGTCGGCCGCCGAGATTCTGGAGCAGGTCCGCGACGCCGCTGCGTCATTGCGCGATGGCGAGCTGCCGGGCGGGCCGGGCCGGTTGTCGAACATCGTCTTCATGGGCATGGGGGAGCCGCTGGCCAACTACAACCGGGTGCTCACGGTGTTGCGCAAGATCACCGCGCCGCCCCCTGACGGTTTCGGCATATCGCAGCGCGGTGTCACGGTTTCCACGGTGGGACTGGCGCCGGCCATCCGTAGGCTCGCCGACGAGGGGTTGGGTGTCACCCTCGCGGTCTCGTTGCACTGCCCGGACGACGAATTGCGCGACACCCTGGTTCCGGTCAACACCCGGTGGGCGATCAGCGAGGTACTGGACGCCGCGCGCTACTACGCCGATGTCACCGGGCGGCGGGTGTCGATCGAATACGCCCTTATTCGGGATGTGAACGATCAGCCCTGGCGCGCCGACATGCTCGGCAAGAAGCTACGAAAAGCCTTGGGGCAGCTGGTCCACGTGAATCTGATTCCGCTCAACCCGACGCCGGGCAGCCAGTGGGATGCCAGTCCGAAACCTGTGGAGCGCGAATTCGTACGACGCGTCCGTGAACAGGGAGTCTCCTGCACGGTGCGTGATACCCGAGGCCGGGAGATCGCGGCCGCGTGCGGCCAGCTGGCCGCTTCCGAACGCTAGTTAGCGGATGCGGCCCGAGCGGCGGCCGAAGTAGTCGTTCGCGGTGAACGCCAGCACCAGCGCGGCGAAACCGACGAGGAAGATGTCCTCGACCAGCCCGACGTGATTGCCCTTGAGCATCAGCAGCAGGAAGGCTGCGATGGCAATGCCGAGGATGTGGAAGATGCGGGGGTTCTGGCCGGAAAGCCCACGTCCGAACGCTGCGGACGGCACGTCCTCGACATCGACTCCGTCGTACTTGACAACCTCGGTCGTGGCCACCGCCAACCCTCCAAATCTCAGACGTCTACTACAGCCCATAGTGTGCCACGCCGGCTCGTCCCTGGATGACGGAGGCACCCCGCGCCAGCCGAAATCGTGACGGCGATGTGTGCGTGACACTTGTGATGACACCAAAATGGTGTCATCATGACACTATGGATCTGCAGCCGTATGTCGACTCGGTGCGCCAGGACCTCGTCATCGCCGCGAAAGCCGGTGGCGCAGACGCTGAGGAGCTGGCCGACCGGCTGACTGCCCCGCTGGACTCCGCGATCCGGCTGGCCCTGCTCGACGCTTTGTCGGCGGCCGCCGAAGAGATCACCCGTGAGCTTGCCCCTGCTTCGGTCGACGTGCGTTTGCGCGGCCGCGAGCCGCAGTTCGTGATGACCCAGCCGATGGCACCCGCGCAGCCGGAGACTGCGGTTCCGGCGGATGACGGCAGCGGAGGCACCTGGCGGGTCACCCTGCGGCTGCCGGAAAACCTGCGGACCACCGTCGAGGCCGCCGCCGGAGACGAGGGGATCTCACTCAACGCCTGGCTCGTGCGCGCGGCAGTCGCCGCTGCTGAAAAGCGCACGGGGGCAAGGGCATCCCGCTATGGAAACACCATCAGCGGCTGGGTTCGTTAACCGAGGAAGGACATCATGACCGTGTCATCTACGCCATCTGCTTTCGATACCCCGCACCCCATCACGGCCAAGGTGGAGTTGGCTCGCGGCACGCTGCAGGTCATCGCCAGTGATCGTGCCGACACCATCGTGATGGTGCGCCCCCGGGACGAAGAGAAGACCCTCGACCTCAAGACCGCCGAACGCACCCGGGTTTGGTACTCCAAGGGCGTGCTGTCGGTGTTGTCCTCGCAGGGCCTGACATTTCGTACCGGGACCGTCGATATCGTGGTCGAATTGCCGAGCCGGTCCCTGCTGGACATTGCGGTGGCCTCGGCGGAAGTGCGTGCCGAGGGCGACTACGCTGACGTGCGCTTCCAATCCTCCAGCGGCGACCTCGTCATCGACGCCATCAGCGGCGCCGCCAAAGTCGATACCGCCTCGGGAGGCATATCGATCCGCGAGCTCACCGGCGATATCAAGCGGAACACGGCCAGCGGTGACCTTTCCGTCAAGATCCTGCGCGGACACGCCAGGGTCGCCTCGGCATCCGGGTCGGTGGACATCGGAACGGCCGTCTCCGGGGGACTCGTGTTCGAGACCGCTAGCGGCAACACCTCTATCGGTATCGCCCGGGGCACGGCGGCTCGGCTGGCTATCGACACGCACTCGGGGGCCTTCACCAACGCGCTCGAACCGGCGGACGGCCCCGAAGCCTCGGACGAGATTTTCGACGTGAACATCCGCACGGCCAAGGGGGACATCGACCTGCATCGCCCGGTCGCGCTTGCGGGGTAGGGGCAGCCGCGCCGCCGGGGCAGAATAAGCGGGTGACACTGAGCTCAGAGGTCTGCCGCGTCCTTCTCCTCGGCAGTACCGGATCCATCGGTACCCAGGCACTTGAGGTCATCGCCGCCAACCCTGACCGTTTCGAAGTCGTCGGTCTGGCCGCCGGCGGTGGCAACGTTGACCTGCTGCGCCGACAGATCGCCGAAACCGGGGTCACCAACGTCGCGGTGGCGAACGAGACGGCCGCCGCCCAACTCGATGTGTCCGTTCGGAGCGGGTCCGGTGCGGTCACCGAGCTGGTGGAGAACACCGAGGCCGATGTCGTACTCAACGCGCTTGTCGGAGCCCTGGGCTTGCGTCCCACCTTGGCCGCGCTGAAGACGGGGGCACGCCTGGCCCTGGCCAACAAGGAGTCCCTGGTGGCAGGCGGGCCACTGGTCACCAAGGCTGCCGCCCCGGGCCAGATCGTCCCGGTGGACTCCGAGCACTCCGCGCTGGCGCAATGTCTGCGTGGTGGAACCCGCGGCGAGGTCGCCCAGCTGATCCTGACCGCTTCGGGCGGCCCGTTTCGGGGTTGGACCGCCGAGCAGCTCACGGACGTCACCCCAGAGCAGGCCGGTGCACACCCCACCTGGTCGATGGGGCCGATGAACACGCTCAACTCGGCCTCCCTGGTCAACAAGGGGCTCGAGCTCATCGAGACGCATCTGCTGTTCGGTGTGCCGTATCGCCAGATCGGTGTGGTCGTGCACCCGCAATCGATCGTGCACTCGATGGTGACGTTCACCGACGGCTCGACGCTGGCGCAGGCCAGCCCGCCCGACATGAAATTGCCCATCGCCTTGGCGCTGGGATGGCCGGATCGAGTACCCGGCGCGGCGACCGCCTGCGACTTCAGCACCGTCTCTACCTGGGAATTCGAGCCGTTGAACGCGGAGGTTTTCCCCGCCGTCGACCTGGCCCGGAGCGCCGGAGAGGCGGGCGGATGCATGACCGCCGTCTACAACGCCGCCAACGAAACCGCGGCAGCCGCGTTCCTGGACGGACGTATCGGATTCAGGTCCATCGTGCGAACAATTGCCGATGTGCTCGACGCCGCAGGCCAGTGGGTCGCAGAACCCGCTACCGTTGACGATGTACTCGACGCGCAGCACTGGGCTGACCAGCAGGCTGCGCAATTGATCTTGGCGGAGGAAAATCGAACCTGATGGCTGCGTACGCGATCGGAATTGCGTTGTTCGCGCTGGCGATCTTGGTATCGGTGGCGCTGCACGAGTGTGGGCACATGTGGGTGGCTCAGGCCACCGGTATGAAGGTGCGCCGCTACTTCGTCGGCTTCGGGCCGACGCTGTGGTCTACCAAGCGCAAGAGCAATCGGCCCAACAAGCAGGGTGCCAACGACATCATCGAGTACGGCGTGAAGGCCATCCCGTTGGGTGGTTTCTGCGATATCGCGGGCATGACCTCGGTGGAGGATCTCACTCCCGAGGAATCCGACCGTGCGATGTACAAGCAGAAGGTCTGGAAGCGGGTCGCGGTGCTGTTCGCCGGGCCGGCCATGAACTTCCTTATCGGCATCGTGGTGTTCTACGGCATCGTCCTGTTCTGGGGCCTGCCGGACAACAACGCGCCCACTCATCCCGAGATCAAGCAGACAGGTTGTGTGGCGGCGCAAAAGAGCGCGGATCCCAAGGACATGGGGGGGTGCACCGGGGAGGGCCCGGCGGCGCTCGGCGGCCTGCGCGAAGGCGATCACGTGGTTTCCATCGGCGGCAAGCAGCTCAGCACGTCGGTCGATATGGTCGCCGCCATTCGAGAGCTGCGCGGACCACAGGTCTTCGAGATCATCCGTGACGGCAAGCAGCAGTCGCTCATCGTGAACGTCGCCGAGACGCAGCGGTGGGACGACAAAGCGGGCAAGCTCGTCTCGGTGGGCGCCGTGGGCGCCACGCTGGGCACCTATGTGCCACAGAAGCACTACAACCCGGTGACCGCGATCCCCGCGACCGGGAACCTTATCGGGACCGTCGCCGTGGAAACCGTCAAGGCGATCGGGAAGATTCCCACCAAGGTCGGTGCACTCTGGGATTCCATCACGGGCAGCGAGCGGGCGGTAGACACCCCGATGAGTATCGTCGGCGCAAGCCGCATGGGTGGCGAGACCGTCGAGCACGACATGTGGATCATGTTCTGGCTCCTGTTGGCGCAGCTCAACTTCGCCCTCGGTGCCATCAACCTGTTGCCCCTGCTGCCCTTCGACGGCGGACACATCGCGGTGGCCACCTACGAGAAGATTCGCAACATGATCCGGTCGGCCCGCGGTCTGGCGGTGGGCGCTCCGGTCAACTACATGAAGCTGATGCCGGCGACCTATCTGGTGCTCGTGGTGGTGGTCGGGTACATGCTGCTGACCATCACCGCCGACATCGTCAACCCGATTAGACTTTTCCAGTAGGAGATAATGATGACCGGTCTTGGCATGCCCAGTCTTCCAGGCGCACCGCCGCCGACATTGGCGCCGCGGCGCAAGACTCGACAGCTCATGGTCGGAAACGTCGGCGTGGGCAGCGATTCGTTGGTATCGGTGCAGTCGATGTGCACCACCAAGACTCACGATGTGAACTCCACGCTGCAGCAGATCGCCGAGCTGACCGCCTCCGGCTGCGACATCGTGCGTGTGGCGTGCCCACGGCAGGAGGACGCCGACGCGCTCCCCGAGATCGCGCGCAAGAGCAAGATCCCGGTGATCGCCGACATCCATTTCCAGCCCAAGTACATTTTCGCGGCGATCGATGCCGGCTGTGCGGCGGTGCGCGTGAACCCGGGCAACATCAAGGAGTTCGACGGACGCGTCAAAGAGGTCGCCAAGGCGGCCGGGGACGCCGGGATTCCGATCCGCATCGGGGTGAACGCAGGCTCGCTCGATCCGCGCATCCTGGGCAAGTACGGCAAGGCCACCCCGGAGGCGCTCGTGGAGTCGGCGCTGTGGGAGGCCGGTCTGTTCGAGGAGCACGGCTTCGGCGACATCAAGATCAGCGTCAAGCACAACGACCCGGTGATCATGGTTGCCGCCTACGAACTGCTTGCGGCGCAATGCGATTACCCGCTGCATTTGGGTGTCACCGAGGCCGGTCCGGCGTTCCAGGGCACCATCAAGTCGGCTGTTGCCTTCGGCGCGCTGTTGTCCAAGGGGATCGGCGACACCATCCGGGTGTCCCTCTCGGCACCGCCCGCCGAGGAGGTCAAGGTCGGCAACCAGATCCTGGAGTCGCTCAATCTGCGCCCCCGGTCGCTGGAGATCGTGTCCTGCCCGTCGTGCGGACGTGCACAGGTGGATGTCTACACGCTCGCCAACGCGGTCAGTGCCGGCCTGGAAGGGCTCGAGGTGCCGCTGCGTGTCGCGGTCATGGGTTGCGTGGTCAACGGGCCGGGTGAGGCCCGCGAGGCCGACCTGGGCGTGGCGTCCGGAAACGGCAAGGGGCAGATCTTCGTGAAGGGTGAGGTTATCAAGACCGTGCCGGAGGCGCTGATCGTCGAGACACTGATCGACGAGGCCATGCGCTTGGCCGAAGAGATGGGCACCGAAATCGGAACCGACGGAACTCCGACAGGCCAGCCGGTCGTCACCGTAAGCTGAACAAAGCTCGGCGCAAGTGGACGAACAGATGAGCGCACGCGCGAAGAGGCTTGAGCACGGGAGCGATTGCCGATGACGACAACACTGCCGGCGCCTGGAGCGCCCGGGGCGTCATCCTCTGATGCCGTTCGTGTGCTCGGGCTATCGGACACCGAAGCGGTCCGGGCCGTCCTGGATATCGACCCGGTTGCCTCCTGCATGCTCGCGGCCCGTGTGGAGGCCCGCGGCGCCGATCCCACGGCGATCGGCGGCGAAATCTGGTCGACCGGTGCGCTGGCAGAGTCGCTGTGCTTTGTCGGGACAACGATCATTCCGCTGGCGGGAGGGCCGGAGGCCACCCGGCTGTTCGCGGAACGTGCGATCGAACAGCACCGGATCTGCCCGTCCCTGGTCGGTCCGGCCGATGTGGTTCTCGACATGTGGTGCCACCTGGATCCGGTCTGGGGCCCGGCGCGCGAGGTTCGCGCCTGCCAGCCTCTGCTGGCGATGCTCGACGCACCGACATGTGCCGTTGATCCCGCGGTACGTCAGGTACGCGCCGAGGAGCTGGACGAGTACTTGAATGCGTCGGTGCAGATGTTCATCGGTGAGATGGGCGTCGACCCGCGCAATGGCGACGGGGGACGGGGGTATCGGCGACGGGTGGCCGGTCTCATCGACGCCGGTAGGGCATGGGCACGTTTCGAGGATGGACGGGTCATCTTCAAGGCCGAGATCGGATCGCAATCGCGCAGTGTCAGCCAGATTCAGGGTGTGTGGGTCGATCCTGATTTCCGGGGCCGCGGGCTCGGCACCGCGGGGGTGGCGGCGGTCGCGGTGGCGGTTCATCGCAGCGGGCGGATTCCCAGCCTGTACGTGAACAGCTTCAACGAGGTGGCCAGAGCCTCCTACGCCCGGGCGGGATTTACGCGGATCGGTACGTTCGCGACGGTCCTCGTTAGCTGATTCCCCGAGCTAGTGCGCGCTACGTCCGTGCGCCTGCGGGGTTTTGGAGGTTCGCGGTCTTAGCATCGACCCCGATGTCCACACGTCTTTGGTCCTTGCCGTTGTTCGGCACCGTGCTGCTGGTGGCCGGTGCGGTTGCGTGCACCCCGCGCCCCGATGGGCCGGGCCCGGTTGCGGAGAGGTTTTTCGAGGCATTGGCCAGCGGTGACACCGCCGCGGCCGCCAAGCTGACCGACGATCCCGACGACGCGAAAGTGGGTCTGGATCAAGCATTTTCGGGGCTGCAGGCGACCTCGTTCAAGGCCGCCGTGAATGGGTCGCAATATACCCAGGACACGGGCAGTGCGGACGCGACCTATGTCTGGCAATTGCCCAAGAAACGCACCTGGACCTACAACGGGCGCCTGGAAATGATGCGTACGGCCGGTAGCTGGCAGGTGCGCTGGGCACCCAGTGATCTGCATCCCAAACTCGGTGAACGCCAATCGCTCTCACTGCGGACCGATCCAGCCAAGCGGGCAACGGTCAACGAATCGGGCGGTACGACCGTGCTGGCACCGGCAAATCTGTACAAGATCTCGTTCGACGCCTCGCAGGCCGGCAAGTCGCTGATGAGCACCGCCACCGCGCTGGCCGACGCGATCAGGCCCTACGACGATCAAATCAATGCCGCGTCCCTCGCCGAGCAGGCGAGCGCGCAGACCACACCGATGAACCTCATCACGCTGCGCAAGGATGACTGGGACAAGGTGTCCGTCGCGCTGGAAACCCGGCCGGGAGCGTTGCGCCCCGGAGTGGTGATGACGCCGATCGCCGATCTGCTGCCGACCGATGATGCCTTCGCGCCCGACATCCTCGCGCAGGTCAAGAAGGCTGTCCTGGACGAACTGGACGGCGAAGCCGGCTGGCGCGTGGTGAGCGTCAACCAGAACGGTGTCGACACCGCCGTGCTCAACGAGGTGAAACCCACACCCGCACCGTCGAAGACGATCAGTCTGGACCGTGCCGTCCAGAACGCCGCGCAGAACGCCGTCAATACGCGCGGGCAGAAGGCCATGATGGTGGTCATCAAGCCGTCCACGGGCGAGATTCTGGCGGTCGCGCAGAACGCCGCGGCCAACGCGGACGGACCGCTGGCCACCACAGGACTGTTTCCGCCGGGGTCGACGTTCAAGATCATCACCGCGGGCGCCGCGATCGAGCGCGGTATGGCCACCCCGGATACCATGGTGGGCTGTCCGAAGCGAATCACCATCGGTGACCGCAGCGTGCCCAACTACAACGAGTTCGACCTGGGCGCGGTGCCGATGTGGCGTGCGTTCGCCGACTCGTGCAACACCACGTTCGCCAAGCTCGCCAGCGAGATGCCGTTGGACGGTTTGACCGTCGCGGCTTCGCAATTCGGCATCGGACCCGATTACGACGTCGCAGGCATCCCCACCATTTCCGGCGACGTGCCGCCCACCGTGAACCTGACCGAACGCACCGAGGACGGGTTCGGTCAGGGCAAGGTGCTGGTCACACCGTTCGGCATGGCGCTGGCGGCCGCGACGGTCGCCCATGGCAAAACACCTGTACCGCAGCTTATTTCGGGCCAGATCACCGGAATCACCGGTGAGCGTCCGCCGGTCACCTCGACGGTGGTCGACGGTCTGCGTGGGATGATGCGCGAGACGGTGCTCAGTGGAAGTGCGAAGGACATCAAGAGCGAGGGAGATGTGCACGGCAAGACCGGTGAGGCTGAATTCCCGGGCGGATCTCATGCCTGGTTCGCCGGGTACCGCGGCGACATGGCCTTCGCCACCTTGATCGTCGGGGGCGGCGGTTCGGAGGCGGCGGTACGCGCCACCAAGGTCATGTTCCAGTCGCTACCGCCGGACTATCTGGCCTGATCCTGCCGCGACGCCAGCACACAGAACTCGTTGTCCTCGGGATCGGCCAGGACCACCCAGGGCGAATGACCCTGGCCGATATCGATCCTGGTGGCGCCGTGTGCCAGAAATCTGTCCACCAGGGCGCTCTGATCGTCGCCCCGAAAATCGAGGTGGAGACGGTTCTTGGCGGTCTTCAGCTCGGGGACATTCATGAAGAACAGCAGGGGCGAATGCCTGTCGGGCTGGAAGACACTCACGAACCCGTCGTCATCGATCGCGTAGGGCCATTCCAGCACCTCGGCCCACCATCGGCCCAGCGTGGACGCATCACGGCAATCGACCACAATCGCCTCTAAGGTGAGTCCGGCGGACAGGCCCATGAATTCGATTGTGCACGCTGTCGCTAACGTTCCGCTAGGCGTTTACGAACTACGATGTAGAAAACAGCATCCAGGGAGGATCGAGAGCTTGCGCAGAGCATTTCGGAGTGTGCTTGTGGTGACCGGGCTCGTCAGCCTCCTGATGAACGTGGCGATCACCGCACCGGCGACCCTCGGCCACGCCTTGGCGGCGAGCCCCAGCGGGGTGGCTTCCGTGTCGCCCACGCCCGGGCAGACGGTTGGCGTGGCTATGCCCGTGACGATCCAGTTCGCGGCCCCGGTCGCCGACAGGCGTGCTGCCGAGCGATCCATCGTGTTCTCGACGTCAAAGGTCCCTGCCGGAGCCTTCAGCTGGGTCGACGATGCAACCGTTCGATTCACCCCCACCGAGTACTGGCCCGCGCACTCCTCGATATCCGTGTCGGTCAATGGCGTCAGCGGCATGAAGTACAAGTTCCAGACAGGTTCTGAGGTGCTCGGCATCGGCAGCATCAGCGGTCACACCTTCACGGTGCAGATCGACGGCACGGTCATGCGAACGATGCCCGCGTCGATGGGAAAGCCCAAGCACCCCACCCCGGTCGGCTCCTTCACCGCTCTGGAGAAGCAGAGTCCCGTGGTCATGGATTCCCGGACCATCGGCATTCCGCTGAATGATCCGGAGGGCTACAAGCTGACCGTCTACTACGCGGTTCGGGTCACCTGGGGTGGCGTCTACGTGCACAGTGCCCCCTGGTCGACGGGAGCGCAGGGTAATTCGAACGTCAGTCACGGCTGCATCAATCTGAGTCCCGACAACGCGTCTTGGTACTACAACACCGTCAGCATCGGCGACCCCATCGTCATCAACGCGTAGCGAACCCGGCAGGCCCCGCTACGCTGCTGTCATGACTGTTCGTGCTGCACTGCGCCCGGGGGAGCTCTCCCCTGAGCGCCAGGTTCCCGTGTCGATCGACCGCCCCGAGTACGTGGGCAAGTCCAAGGTCGCCGAGGCCATCGGGGAGCCGTACGTTCAGACACCCGAGGTCATCGAGAAGATGCGCGTCGCAGGCAGGATCGCGGCGCAGGCGCTGGCGCTGGCCGGTGAGGCAGTCGCCCCCGGCGTCACCACCGACGAGTTGGACCGAATCGCGCACGACTACATGGTGTCTCAGGGCGCGTACCCCTCGACGCTGGGGTACAAGGGATTTCCGAAGTCGTGCTGCACGTCGCTCAACGAGATCATCTGCCACGGTATACCGGACTCGACTGTGATCGAGGACGGTGACATCGTCAACATCGATGTCACCGCCTACATCGACGGTGTGCACGGCGACACCAACGCCACCTTCCTGGCCGGGGACGTCTCCGAGGAGCATCGTCTCCTGGTCGAGCGGACCCAGGAAGCCACCATGCGGGCCATCAACGCCGTCAAGCCGGGCCGGGCGCTCAGTGTTGTGGGCCGGGTCATCGAGGCCTACGCAAAGCGGTTCGGGTACAACGTGGTTCGCGCCTTCACCGGGCACGGTGTGGGCCCGACGTTTCACAACGGGCTCATCGTGCCGCATTACGACGATCCCCAGCTGGACATCGTCATCGAGCCGGGAATGACCTTCACCATCGAACCGATGATCAACCTGGGATCACTGGACTACGAGATCTGGGATGACACCTGGACCGTGGCGACCGTCGACAAGCTATGGACCGCGCAGTTCGAGCACACCATGGTGGTCACCGAGGACGGGGTCGAGATCCTGACAGTGCCATGACGGGCGCCGTATCCGGCGCGCTGCTGGTTGGGGGCGTCAGCTCCGACGCCGGTAAGAGCCTGGTGGTGACCGGCCTGTGTCGGCTGCTGTCCCGTAGGGGAATTCGGGTCGCGCCGTTCAAGGCGCAGAACATGTCGAACAACTCCGTGGTGACCATCGACGGAGGAGAGATAGGCCGGGCGCAGGCGCTGCAGGCACGCGCCTGCGGTCTGGAGCCATCGGTGCGGTTCAACCCGGTGCTGCTCAAGCCGGGCAGCGACCGCACCTCGCAGTTGGTGGTGCGCGGACACGCGACGGGAAACGTGAGCGCCCGTTCCTATGTCGAGCATCGCGAGGAATTGCGGCAGGTGGTCGCCGAGGAGTTGCGCTCGCTGCGTGAGGAATACGACGTGGTGATCTGCGAGGGCGCCGGATCGGTGGCCGAGATCAACCTGCGGTCAACCGATATCGCCAACATGGGATTGGCGCAGGCCGCGGATCTGCCCGTGATACTGGTCGGAGACATCGACCGAGGTGGTGTGCTGGCGCACCTGTTCGGCTCCGTGGCGGTGCTGGAGCCCGCGGATCAACGGCTCGTCGCCGGTTTCATCGTCAACAAGTTCCGCGGTGACCCCGCGCTGCTGCGGCCCGGCCTGGAACAGCTAGCCGCACTGACCGGCCGAACCACCTATGGTGTGCTGCCCTACGATGACCAATTGTGGCTTGACGCAGAGGATTCGGTGTCTGTGGTGGCGTCGGGGCAGGTAGGTCGCCCCGCTGCCCCGATAGGGCGAGAGTGGCTGCGGGTGGCGGCGGTGCGGCTGCCGCGCATCTCCAACTCCACCGATATCGAGGCCATCGCGTGCGAGCCGGGAGTGATCGTGCGGTGGGCGGCGCATCCGGCGGATATCGCCGATGCCGATGTCGTCGTGCTCCCGGGTACCAAGGCCACCGTCGCCGATCTGGACTGGCTGCGCAATAGCGGGATCGCCGATGCGGTTGTCGCACACGCCCGTTCGGGTGGTCCGGTGCTGGGCATCTGCGGTGGGTTTCAGATGCTCGCCACCACGATCGACGATCGTGTCGAGTCCGGTGTCGGAATTGTCCAGGGGCTGGGTCTGCTCGATATCGACATCGCCTTCGCGCCGGTCAAGACCTTGCGCCGCTGGGTGTCTCCGGGCCTGAACGGTTACGAGATCCACCACGGCACGGTCACCCGTTCGGCGGTGCCACACTGGTTGACCGACCATGACGAGGGAGCTGTCGCTGGCGCGGTCTGGGGCACCCATTGGCACGGAGTCTTGGACAACGACGATTTCCGCCGCGCGTGGCTCACCGAAGCGGCGGCCGCGTCAGGCCGCTCGGGATTCATCGTCGCCGCCGACACGAATGTCGGTGATCGCCGCGTGGCTCAGCTGGACAAGTTGGCCGATCTCATCGAAACCCATGTCGACGTCGACGCCCTGCATGCCGTGTGGGAACCGCGCGGACGTGGTGGGCGGGCGGCGCGGTATCCGGTAATCACGGCACAGCCGGTAATTGCGGCGCGGGTCGAATAGCCTGTGCGGGTGCACCGGGGACTAGTAGCTGTCGCAGCATCCGCACTCGTACTTGTGGGCTGCACCCAAACGGTGTCGGGAACCGCCACGTGGCCGGGCGCGCGTATCGCGCAGGCGCTGCTGACCGCCGACGAGCTGCCCGCGGGTACCAAGTACGACCGTGTGGTCGCGGATCTGGGCCCGGTGACCGTCAACAACCAGCAGGTTGTCGGTGCGATGCCGTCGAACCCGCAGGGCTGCGCGGACGGCCTGTCGCCCCGGTTGGCCAATGCGGGACGAGCCGGACCGGAGAACACCGCGCGGTACATCGCACGGTTCAACGGCGCCAACGTCATCGTCAGTCTGCTGCGTGACTCGATTGACCTGACCAACGTCAAGGCCGTGGCGACGCGGTGTGCCAAGTACGAGGTCTTCTTCGACAAGAATTCGCCGGGTACGCCGATGATCACCGAACCGGTGCAGGATGGGCCCGTCGGCGTCTTGGTCTACAAGCAAACAATGATCATGCCCAAGGGCACGACTTCTCGATACATGGCTTTCGCGAATGTCGACGGGGTAGCCATGGTGGCTACGTCCTTCGACCTGCGCGATCCGTCGGTCACGGCCACCGCGACCATGCCCCAGACTTTCCTGGATATCGTGGCGAAACAGGCCGACAAGATCGAACGGACCTGACAGACCGAGGTGAAATTTTCCTGATAGGGCTGGTCAAAAGCCCAACCGGATCGGTCGTACTCAGGTAGCGTGCGCCCATGCCCAAGGTCTTCGCGTGAGCGGCTCATCCATGAGTCCGCCGCCTGAGCTTCGTCGTCCGCGCCCGGTTTCTCCGACTGCGCGCGACGGTGAGCTACACCAGGTCGTCACGATCGACGGCCGAACGGTGCAGGTCAATGTGTCGGGACCGGACAAGGGAACCACCGTCGTGATGCTGGCCGCGGCCGGACATTTCGCACTCAGTTATCGCTCCGTGTGCGAGCGGCTGCACACCGCCGGGTTGCGTACCGCGGTGATCGGTCATGACCCGCACCTTCACGCCAAGGCGATCACGGGAGTGCTCGACGACATCGGTGTCAAGGTGGCGCTCTTGGTGGGAGATCGTGCCGGTGGGGAGCTGGCGTGGGATCTGGCCGCCAGCAAGCTCGACCGGTTCATCGGACTGGTGGCTATCGATCGCGGACATCCGCGGGTCGCCGACCGGGCCGGCCTGATCCGCGATAAGCATTGCCCTCCGGTGGAGATCAACACCACGGTGCTGGTTACGTCGGACGCGACCCGGGCCATCGCCCGCGCCAGCCAGCGCTTTGTCTACGGCGACTACCGGATCGTCGAACTGATGGGACGGCGGTCGGCCACGCGCGACCTCACCCCGGAGCTGGCGGCCGAGGTGGTGCTGCGCAGCAGCTCCTGGTGAGCTAGTCGCGCGCCTCGTACCAGTTCAGCCAGGAGTTCAGCTCCCGGTAGGCCCGTGTGCGCGAATCCGCCACCGACAGGAACACGTCGTGTTTGGCGTCGGGAATCGGCACCACCCGCTGATCGTTGCCGATGCAGCCCGCCCAGCGCGCGATCTGCTGAACGTCCAGGACCGCGTCGCCGTGTAGCGCAGCCGCCGGGTCCACATCCCCGGGCAGGCTGCGATCCGAGCGCAAGATCAGATTGGGCACCCCGACGTCCAAGCCGCGGTGTAGTTCGGCATGCCCACGCCGGATGGCGCTGATCCAGCCGAACCGCACCGGGAACCCGCCGACGGGTTTCCATTCCAGGTTGTAGTCGAACTCGCCGTGGAAGTCCTTGTGCAGGCTTGCGCCGTACGCGCCCTCGTGGGGAAGCGGGATCGCTTGTTTGGCACGGAATCTCGAAATCGCCTTGACCGCTGCCGTGGTGCCGCCGCTGCGAAGGAAAGGTCGGCCCTGTAGGTCCAACCACGGGCTGTTGAGGATCAGACCCGCGATGTCGTCCAGGCGATCGGTGACCCGAAGCCGGTTGAGCCACAGTGAGACGACGAGACCACCCGCGGAGTGCCCGTACACCAGCAGCGGTGCGCTGCCGGATTCATTGTTGATGATGCTTACCGCGGCATCGAGTTCGGCGTCGTAGAGCGACAGATCACTGATGTAGTGCGGGGTCTGGTGTTCATGGCGAGAGCGCCCGCATTTGCGCAAGTCGAGTGCAAAGAAGCGATAACCGCGAGCCAGGAAATGTTCGGCAAGTTCGGTGTGGAAGAAGTAGTCGGTATATCCGTGGACCATGAGCACGGCTCGCCCGGTGTCCGGCTGAATTTCCGGCCGCACCAGTGTGGCGGTAATTACACCTTCGCCGTCAGGGTCGACGCCCAGGTCAATGGTTTGTCGCAGGTAGCCATCGAGGACATCGGATTCCCATGTCACGGGCATAGCCTAGTTGAAGGAATGACGGATATACGCGCGCGATAACCTGTGTGTACTCGCGGGTAGTGGCGAAGCGTGGCCACTCCATCAGATTCGAAAAGGACAGTGAACCGGTGTCAAAAGCGCAGGTGGAGCAGACAGACGTTGCCCTGATTGGGTCAGGGATCATGAGCGCGACGCTCAGCGCCCTGCTGCGGTTGGTCGAACCGGACCTGTCGATCACCTTGATCGAGCGCCTCGATGCGGCGGCCAGCGAAAGCAGCGACCCCTGGAACAACGCCGGTACCGGCCACTCTGCGCTCTGCGAGCTGAACTACACCCCGCAGAAGGCGGACGGCTCGATCGACATCACCAAAGCCGTCACGGTCAACGAACAGTTCCAGGTGTCCCGCCAGTTCTGGGCGTACGCCGTGGAGAACGGTGTGCTGCCGGACGTACGCGGGTTCTTGAACCCCATCCCGCATGTGAGCTATGTGCACGGTGCCGACAAGGTCGAGTACCTGCGTAAGCGTCACGACGCTTTGGTCGGTAACCCGTTGTTCGCGAAGATGGAGTTCATCGACGACGACGACGAGTTCGCGCGCAGGCTGCCGCTGATGGCCGCCGGACGCGATTTCTCGGACCCGGTGGGGCTGAACTGGAGCCAGGACGGCACCGACGTCGACTTCGGTGAGTTGTCAAAGCAGTTGGTGGGCTTCGGAGTTCGCAGCGGAACCAGCGCGATCTTCGGTACCGAGGTGCGCAACATCAGCCGTGACAGCGACGGCGGATGGATTCTCAAGCTCGTCAACGGACGTACCGGCGAGAAGCGCAAGCTCAAGGCCAAGTTCGTATTCGTCGGCGCCGGTGGTGGTGCGCTGGGTCTGTTACAGAAGGCCGGAATTCCGGAAGCCAAGGGCTTCGGCGGATTCCCGGTGAGCGGTGCGTTCCTGCGCACCAACAACACCGACCTGACCGAGGGGCACAAGGCCAAGGTGTATGGCTTCCCGCCGCTCGGTGCACCGCCGATGTCGGCGCCGCACCTGGATACCCGTGTGATCAACGGAAAGGAATGGCTGCTGTTCGGTCCGTTCGCCGGATGGTCGCCCAAGTTCCTCAAGATGGGCAAGGTCACCGACCTGCCCGCCTCGGTGAAGCCCAACAACCTCGCGTCGATGGTGGGCGTCGGACTCACCGAGTTCAAGCTCGCCACGTTCCTGCTGAGCCAGTTGCGCCTGACCCCGGATGACCGCATCGACATGCTGCGCGAATTCGCGCCCAAGGCACAGCGTTCCGATTGGGAACTGATCACCGCGGGCCAGCGTGTGCAGGTCATCCGGCCGGCCAAGGGCAAGGGGGGTGCACTCGAATTCGGCACCATGGTGCTCAATTCCGCTGACGGCAGCATCGCCGGTCTGCTCGGTGCATCGCCGGGAGCGTCCACCGCGGTGCCCGCGATGCTCGATGTCATGCAGCGTTGCTTCCCCGACCGCTACGCGAACTGGATGCCCAAGCTCAAGGAGATGATTCCCTCGCTGGGGATCAGTCTTTCGGATGAGCCGTCATTGTTCGGCGAGGTTTGGGACTGGGGGACACGGGTTCTCGGCCTGGAACAGTGACCGCGCCGGCCCCGGTGGCCGCGTCCTGGTCGGCAGACCTGGACACCACAACCATGTACGGCTTGTTGAGGCTGCGGGCAGAGGCGTTCATCGTCGGACAGAACTGTGCCTACCAGGACCTGGACGGACGCGATCTAGAGCCCGGCACCCGGCACTTTTGGATAGCCGATGGCGACGGCAACGTGGTGAGCAGTTTACGGCTGCTGGAAGACCCGGCAGGCGAAGGCTTCTGGATAGGACGGGTCTGCACCGCGGAATCGGAGCGCGGCAAGGGACATGCCGCGCGCCTGGTCCGCGCCGTACTGACCGAGATCGGTGACGCGCGCTGTCGGCTGAATGCGCAAGCCCACCTGAAGGACATGTATGGCAAGCTGGGATTCGTGGTCTCCGGCGACGAATTCCTCGAGGATGAGATACCCCACGTCCCGATGAGCTGGGTCGGTGGAAATGACTAGCACCGCAGGGGTTCCTGGATATCCGCTGAGCGCGATCGTCGGGCACGACCAGCTGCGGCTGGCGCTTGTGCTTTCGGCGGTCCGGCCGGACATCGGCGGTGTGCTCATCCGCGGTGAGAAAGGCACGGCCAAGTCGACCGCGGTGCGCGCCTTGGCATCCGTGCTGGGCTCGGTGGACGGCGCCCGTCTGGTGGAGCTTCCGATCGGTGCGACCGAGGACCGGGTGGTGGGATCGCTCGACCTTCAGAAGGTGCTGCGGGATGGCGAACACGCTTTCTCCCCAGGGCTTCTGGCGCGTGCCGATGGCGGCGTGCTGTATGTGGACGAGGTCAATCTGCTGCACGACCATCTGGTCGATGTGATCCTCGATGCGGCGGCGATGGGTCGCGTTCATGTGGAACGTGACGGTGTATCCCATTCCTACAGTGCACGATTCGTGCTGATTGGCACGATGAATCCCGAAGAGGGGGAGCTGCGCCCGCAGTTGCTCGACCGCTTCGGGTTCGCGGTGGATGTGCACGCCTCGCGCGATGTCCCGGTGCGGGCCGAGGTCATTCGACGGCGGCTTGCCTACGAGGCAGACCCAGAGGGTTTCGTCTCGCGCTACGAGTCGCAGGAAGCCGACCTGGCGGCCCGGATCGCCGATGCCCGCGGGCTGTTGCCGCGGGTTGCCCTGCCCGATGCGGAACTGCAGCGCATCGCCGCCCTGTGCGCGGCCTTCGACGTGGACGGAATGCGCGCGGACCTGGTGGTGGCCCGTGCGGCCGTCGCCCACGCCGCGTGGCGCGGCGTCGAGGTGGTCGGCGAGCCCGATATCCGGGTGGCCGCCGAGCTCGCGCTGCCGCACCGGCGCCGACGTGACCCGTTTGACGAACCGGGTCTGGATCCGGACCAGTTGGATCAGGCGATGCGTGACAGCGCCCCGCCGCAGGATCATGGTCCCGACCGGGACGACCCGGACCCCGACCCCGACGGACCGGGTGGTGGTGCACCCGAATCGGCGTCGAGCCCTGCCAAAGCGGAGGAATCGCAGCAGGATTCGACTTCCACGTCTGCACCGTCCCGGCCCAGTCCGGCACCGTCGGCGACCTTTCGCGCCAAGACGCTGCGGGTGCCCGGCGTGGGCATGGGAGCGCCGGGGCGGCGTTCGACCGCGCGCAATCGCACGGGCAAGGTGATCGCCCCAAGCTCGGACGAGGGTTTCGGGGTGCATGTGATCGGAACGTTGATGTCCGCGGCGGGTCGCGTGACCGAACCCGGCAGGCTGCCCAGGCCGGTGCTCTCGGATGTGCAGTGGGCTATCAGGGAAGGGCGCGAAGGCAATCTGGTGATCTTCGTGGTCGACGCTTCCGGGTCGATGGCCGCCCGCCAGAAAATGGCGGCGGTCAGCGGGGCCACGCTGTCGCTCCTGCGCGATGCGTATCAACGCCGCGACAAGGTTGCGGTCATCACCTTCCGAGGATACGACGCGGCGACACTATTGGCGCCGACAAGTTCCACGCATATCGCGGGGCGCAAGTTGCAACAGTTCGATACCGGCGGAAAGACGCCGCTGGCGCAGGGACTCCTGGCGGCACGCGACCTCGTGGCGCGCGAGCGCGGCCGCGACCCGCACCGTCGCGCGCTGGTGGTCGTGCTCACCGACGGTCGCGCGACCGGCGGTCCCGATCCGCTGGGGCGGACTCGTCGAGCCGCGGGAATGCTGCGTGCCGAGCAGGTCGCCTCTGTGGTGATCGACTGTGAGACATCCTTCGTGAGAATGGATTTGGCGGTTGCACTGGCTCAGCAGCTCGATGCGCCGGTGATACAGCTAGATCATCTGAATGCCGACCGGCTTGCCGGTGTGGTGCGCGGCGCCACCGCCGCGTGAGCTAGCGCAGGAGGTTCGAATGCCACAGGGACAACCGCTGGTGGTGCCGGAGGATGGGCTCACCACCAAGGCGCGCCGAAATGCGCCGATTCTCGCGGTGCACACCGGCGCGGGCAAGGGCAAGTCCACCGCCGCCTTTGGCATGGCCCTACGGGCCTGGCATCACGGCACGGATGTCGCGGTGTTTCAGTTCGTCAAGAGTGCCAAGTGGCGCGTGGGCGAGGAGTCGGTCTTCGGTGAGCTTGCCAAGCTGCACGACGAGCACGGGATCGGCGGCTCGGTGCAGTGGCACAAGATGGGATCGGGGTGGTCGTGGTCGCGTAAGGCGGGAACCGAGACCGACCACGCCGCGGACGCGGCGGCGGGCTGGACCGAAATCGCGCGGCGACTGGCGGCGGAGGAACACGGCTTCTATGTGCTGGATGAGTTCACCTATCCACTCAAATGGGGGTGGGTGGACGTGGACGAGGTCGTCGAGGTGCTTCGTTCGCGGCCCGGTATGCAGCATGTGGTCATCACCGGCCGCGACGCGCCGCAACAGCTTCTGGACGCCGCCGACCTGGTGACCGAGATGACCAAGGTCAAGCATCCGATGGACCAGGGCCGCAAGGGCCAACGCGGTATCGAATGGTAGAGCGTGGTGTCCGCTAGCGTTCCCGCGATCGTGATCGCCGCGCCTGCCTCGGGAAGCGGTAAAACCACGGTGGCAACGGGTTTGATGGGTGCGCTGCGGCTCGCGGGGCATCGGGTGGCATCGTTCAAGGTGGGGCCGGACTACATCGATCCCGGGTATCACACGCTGGCAACCGGAAGACCGGGCCGCAATCTTGACAGTGTGCTCGTGGGTGACGACCTGATCGGACCGTTGTTCGGACACGGCACCAGGGGCGCCGATATCGCCGTGGTCGAGGGCGTGATGGGGCTCTTCGACGGACGGGTAGGCGACGCAAAAGGTTCGAGCGCCGAGATCGCGGCACTGCTCGGGGCGCCGGTGGTGTTGGTGATCGACGCAAAGGGATACAGCCAGAGTTTGGCCGCGCTCTTGCATGGTTTCGTGGTGCACGCCGCGGAGGCGGGAATCAGGATCGCCGGGGTCATTCTGAATCGGGTCGGTTCGCCGCGGCACCGGGAGATCCTCACCGCGGCAGCCGATCGTGCCGGACTCGGCGTCTTCGGAGCATTGCCCCGCGCCGAGGAGTTATCCGTTCCGTCAAGGCATTTGGGGCTTGTAACGGCAGTCGAGCACGGCCAGGCGGCACTTGATGCGATTGACGCGATGACCAGGCTGGTCGCTGACCACGTCGACGTGCCGGCGATTGTCGCAGCCGCCCGCAGCAAGGTGACGGCTTCCGCATGGGATCCGGAGATGCTCGTCGGCACTCCGGCGGTCGGTGAACCCGTGGTGGCGTTGGCGGCGGGTCAGGCATTCACCTTTGGATACGCCGAGCACCGCGAATTGCTGGCCGCGGCCGGGGCGGTGGTCGCCGAATTCGACCCGCGGCGAGACGAACTGCCTGCCGAGACAGTGGCCCTGGTGCTACCCGGGGGATTTCCGGAGCAGTTCACCACCGACCTGTCGTCCAACGAAACACTGCGCCAACAGGTTCGCGAGCTGACCGGACCGATCCACGCCGAGTGCGCCGGGCTGACCTATCTGTGCGAGGACCTCGACGGCGTGCCGATGTGTGGTGTGCTCAACGCGCGTGCGCGCTTCACCGATTCGCTGACCCTCGGATATCGGGATGCGGTGGCAATCGCCGGATCGGTGTTGTTCGATGAGGGACACCGATTGAGCGGGCATGAATTCCACCGCACCACGGTCGATTACCGTGACGACACAGGGCAGCGAGCGTGGGCCTGGAGCGCCGCCGACGGCGTCCGGCGGGAAGGCGCGGTGGGGGGAAAGGGTCGTATCCACGCTTCGTATCTGCATACCCATCCGGCGGCGCACCCCGACGCCGTGGCACGATTCGTGGCCCGGGCGGTACGGCCGGGACCGTCTGTCTGAGCCCGGAGCCTCGGAAATTTGGCTGGTACCATCGTTGACATGCAATGTCGCGGGGTACCCAGGTACCAGCTGTACTCCGCTGTCCTGCTGGCGATTTTGTGCTTATTGGTCGGCGGTGCGTCTCTGTTGCCCGGCGAGAGTTCGCATCTGGCGGACGCGACGGCACCGGTGTCGCTGTATGACACTGCCGAGATTCATCATTGGGAACCGGTACAGCACGGCATGGCCGTCACGCGTGTTCGGCACGCGCTGGTTGTGCAGCCGGTCTGGTTGCCGCTTACCGCTTCGGTCTTGTTTCTCGGCGGCGCAGCGCTCCTGATCTTGATGTCACGTCGTGACGCGGTATTGTCACGCGCGCCCGACAATGTTGGGTGGCAACAGCTTTTGTGTTTGGGGATCAATCGGCGCTGAGGTGCGCTCGAGGCGGTTATTCCGCCTTCTTCCGTTTTCAACCCTCATCAACCGCGCGGCGCGTGTTTTCGCGTGCCCGGGCGGTTCCGCATACGTTGATTGGACCCCTTCTCGTGGCTTCTGCCTCTGCATGTGAAAACCCGTTGTCCGCGAACCTGTGTATGCAACGGTCGATGTCGTGATCGCCCGGCTGATAAGCACCGGTCTGTTCGTTGCCGCCTTGGGGCTCACCGACGCTGTGACAGCCATCGCGGAGCCTAAAGACATGGCCCCGCAGCTGTATTCGAGAACCACACGGGATGGATGGCATCTGGAGATCCGACTGGACAACGAGCGTGTGAACTCCGTACCCAACCTGGCGGCCGCCACCAACTCGCGCGAGGCGTTCATCACGCTCTCGGGTACCGCCACCGCTACTGGTGGCGCCAACCCCATCACCGACAGCCTCTTCCTCATCGGTTACCAACTCGGCTGTCAGTCCGATGTGTCGTCCGGATTGCAGATCGGAGGATCGGCAGGCATCGCACCATCGGTGAACGTCGGTGTGCTTCCTCTGCAAACCATGGGAGTCGGCGGCAGTGCCGGAGTCAGCGGATTCGTGCAAACCGTGGTGCAACCGGGCGTCATCGTCAACCTGCCACTGGGCAACATGGTGTTGTCGCGGGGCAATACCGCAGCACTGGACCTGGACAATGTCCATGTGAAGGCCGACGCCTGCGGAGGGGACGTCACCATCCGCTCGTTCGCGTCCCTGCGGGTGTCCACCGAGACCGGCCATACCGAATTCGCCATCTACGGCGACCCGATAAGGATCTGAACAATGCGGTTATATTGTGTAGCAGCACTTTTAGTCCCCGTGCTGTGGCAGGCGCCGATGGCAATGGCAGAACCGCTACCGATCAACCCGATGCCCGCGGTGCCGGTGGCGGTGCCCGGGGCAGCACCCAACAATCATGCGGCCACCCCGTCGCAACCGGCCTTTGGGCTGTTGCCACCGCCACAGCGGGGTACCCAGATTTCTGCCGGGCTCGAGGCAGGGCACACGGCCCGGATCAGTGGTGGGATGACCGGCGGGAACCTGGAGGACCCGTGGGGCACGGGTGGAGGAATGACCCGATGATTCGGTTGCTCGGTGCGGCAATGGTTTTCATAGGTGTTTTGGCCGGTGCTGCGGTACGGGCATCGGCGGAGCCGCTGCCGCCCAATCCTGCTCCCCATGGACCGGTTGTCGCACCGGGCCAGTTGCCGGCATTGAATGTGTCGCGCGGCACTCGGCTGCCGGGTTCGATGTCCGGCGCGCGCGGGCCGCGGATAACCGGCGGGGTAGATGGGGTTGCCGTATCTGGTGGGGTCGCCGTCAGCGGTGGCTTCGGGTAAGGAAGGCGAGATTCTCGGTGGCGGTCAGGTCGCGGTGTGGGGCGGAGCCACCGACGCCTGTACCAGGGGGAGGATCACCTCGTCGACCATGCGGCGCATGTACGTCTCGTCGATCACGGTCCTTTTGAGGGCCGCAGTCAGGCTCAGGCCCAACGGAATGTCGTAGGCGAGTGACAAGTCTCGATCCCGTGCTATCTCACCGCGTTCGATGGCGCGGGCGAACACGAGCTCCATCCGTTTCTGGGTCTGCGAGAGAAGCAGGTCATCCAGGGCGGCCGCCAGGGTCGGATCGTTGACGGCTTCGGCGATGATCCCTGCGAGCAGGTTTCCGGTCAGGATCTCGTCATCTCCGAAATCCCTTGCCTCGTAGAGGGAGTGCAGGTCGCCGCGCAAGCTTCCCGTGTCAGGCACCTCGTCGAGCTTGCCCAATGACGGGCGCCCGTGCAGGATCGCGTCTGCGGTAAGCGCGGCCTTGGAGGACCAGCGTCGGTAGATGGCGGCCTTACCGACACCGGCTCGCGCGGCGATTTCATCCATGCTCATCGCGTCGTATCCCTGCTCGGCGAGGGTCACGAACGCCGCCTCCAGGATCGCGATATCCAGCGACCTGTTCAGGCGACCAGGGGTCCGTTGTCGTTGAATTGCTGTATCTTTCGTCATCGAATTGCCGGGTCGCCGTGTGTACGGACCCGCAGGGGCCACCAGAACCACCGTCCGAGCAGGGCCGCGATGGACGGCATCATGAACGACCGCACGATCAGCGTGTCGAACAACAGGCCGAGCCCGATCGTGGTGCCGAGTTGCCCGACGATGCGTAGATCGCTGACGACCATGGCGCACATGGTGAATGCGAACACCAGACCCGCATTGGTCACCACCTTGCCACTGCCGCCCATGGCTCGGATGAACCCTGTCTTCAGCCCGCCATGGAGTTCTTCCTTGAATCGGGCGATGAGTAGCAGGTTGTAGTCCGAACCCACGGCCAACAGGATGATCACCGACAACGGGACCACGAACCAGTGCAGGTCCATGCCCAGAAGGTCCTGCCAAATGAGCACCGAAACACCCACGGACGCACCGAGTGACACCGCGACCGTCCCGACGATGACAAGGGCGGCGACCACGCTGCCGGTGACGAGAAGCATGATGATGAAGATCAGGCAGAGTGAGGCGATACCGGCGAGAATCAGGTCGTACTTGGCGCCCTCCTGCAGATCCCTGTTGGTCGCGGCGGTGCCTCCCATGTAGACCTTGGCGTTCTCCAATGGTGTTCCCTTGATCGAATCAGCCACTGCCTCTCTGATATTGCCGACAGTCTCGATACCTTGCACCGAGGCCGGGTTGCCCTGATGTGAGACGGTCATCCGGACGGCCTTGCCGTCGGGGGAGAGGAACATCTTGAGGCCGCGCTTGAAGTCGGGGTTGTCGAACACCTCCGGCGGCAGATAGAACGAGTCGTCGTTCTTGGCCTCGTCGAAATACTTGCCCATCAAGGTCGAGTTCTTGGTGCTCTCGTCCATCTGGTTCATGATCCCGGACATGGTGCTGTGCATGGTCAGCAAGGAACCGTGCATGGTCTTCATGATCGCGATCATGGGTGGAAACTCGGCGAGTACGCGCGGCATCAGGACATCGATCTTGTCGACGTTGACGAGCATGCCGTCCATGTCCTCGGTGATCTGATCGACACCGTCGAGGGCGTCGAACACGGTGCGGGACGCCCAGCAGATCGGAATGTCGGCGCAGTGCTTTTCCCAGTAGAAGTAGTTGCGGATGGGCCTGAAGAAGTCGTCGAACGTGTACATCAGGTCGCGCATGTCGTGCATCTTGCCCTGCATCGCCTTCATCTGGCCGGTCATGTCATGCATGATGTCGGTGAGCTCACGCATCATGTCGTACACGCGTTCCATGGTGCCGATCAGGATTCCCATTTGATCTGCCATGGTGAGCATGTCGGCCATGCGGTCCTTCATGTACTTCATGTTCTGGATCTGCCCGGCACCCTGCAGACCGATCTGAAACGGTATCGAGCTGTGTTCGATGGGCGTTCCCAATGGGCGGGTGATCGCCTGCACGCGGCCCACGCCGCGGGCGTGGAATGCCGTCTTGGCGATCCTGTCGATGACCAGCATGTCCGCCGGATTACGTAGGTCGTGATCGGCCTCGATCATGAGCATCTCGGGGTTCATCCGCGCCGGCGAGAAATGTCTTTCTGCCGCGGCATATCCGACCTTCGAGGGCACGTTGTCAGGCATGTACTGACGGTCGTCATAGCCCGGGGTATATCCCGGCAAGGTGAGCAGTCCGACCAGGGCGATCCCACAGGTAACGACGAGAATCGGTCCGGGCCAGCGCACTACGGCCGCGCCGATGCGTCGCCAGCCGCCTTCGTCGTACTTGCGCTTGGGCTCGAACAAACCGAAACGGCTGCCCAGGGCCAGTATCGCGGGCGCCAGTGTCAAGGCCGCCGCGACGATCACCAGGATGACCAGCGCGCAGGGCACACCCATCGATCGGAAAAGCGGCAGTCGGGTCAGGCTCAGGCACAGCGTCGCACCGACAATCGTGAGTCCTGATCCCAGGATCACGTGTGACACACCGGAATATGCGGTGTAGAAGGCCTCCTCGCGGCTCTGCCCGCGATGTCGTGCCTCGTGATAGCGGCCCAACAGGAAGATCACATAATCAGTACCGGCGGCTATGCCGAGCATGGTGACCATGCTGACGGCGTAGGTGGACAACCCGATCACGTTGAGGTTGCCCAAGGTCGCGACCACTCCCTGACCCGCCATGAGTTCTAACCCCACGATCACGAGCGCGACCACGGTGGTGATCATCGACCGGTAGACCAGCAGCAGCATGAGCAGGACGACACCGACGGCGATCAGGGTTGTCTTCTGCATGCTCTTGTTGCCCGCGGTTCCCGTGTCCGCACTGGCGGCAGTGCCGCCGGTGACGTAGGCCTGTACGCCTGGGGGGCCGGGGGTTTCGGCGATGATCTTGCGGACGGCATCGACCGACTCATTCGCCAGGGTGGTGCCCTGGTCGCCGGCGAGATTCACCTGGACGTATGCCGACTTTCCGTCAGCGCTCTGGGCGCCGGAGGCGGTGAGCGGGTCACCCCAATAGTCGGAGATGTGTTGTACGTGAGTCGGATCGGCCTTGAGCTTCTTGATGATCTCGTCGTAGAAGCGGTGTGCCTCGTCGGCGAGCTCCTGCTGTCCCTCCAACACGATCATCACGGAGCTGTCGGAATCGAACTCTCCGAAGACCTTTCCCGTGTGCATCATCGCGATCATGGAGGGCGCGTCCTTGGGCGACATCGAGACCGAATGCGCCTTGCCCACCTCGTCCAGAGAGGGGGTGACGACGTTCAGGACGATGGCGATACCGAGCCAGAACAGGATAATCGGAATCGACAAGGTCCGGATCATTCGGGCGATCCGCGGAGGGTGCCCGGCGCTGCCGTGCCTCATGCGGACTTCACCAGGCAGTAAATGTAGGCGTTGTGCTCATTGGAGACTCGTTCCATCTTGACCTCACCGTTGACGGTTATCCGACATCCGATTCGGTCGCCATTGCCTTGCGCGACAATGTTTCCGCTCAACGAGGGCAATGTGGAGACGATCTTGAAAGCCCACGGCAGCTGGACACTGTCTACCCGGGTTGGTTGGGCATCCTCGTTGAAGTAGTTCACGTCCGCCATGGCGCCCGGCTCGCCGAATATCTCGTAGAGAAGGGTCTTCGGGTTGTACGGGACGGCATCCTTGGCGTTGTTGTCTGCCGACGATCCGAATGACTCTGACCCGAATATCCCCCGAACACGGAAGACCGCGAACCCGCCTACCGCCACCACTGCCGCGATAAGCAGTGGCATCCAGATCCTTCGGATGGTGCGAAACATCCCAAACCCCTTTGCGCTCAATCGTATTGGCACATACACGCGGGCTTATCGATGAGAACTGCCGCGGCTGGTCGAGATGGGCGACGTTGCCCCGCGCGGAACTTGAGTTCCGCGTGATGGTCGGGACGGTACTCCAGATCGATGCGGTGCGCGACACGAGCGAGCTAACTATGGGACCTCTAAGGAAACCATGAGACGGGCGGGTCTAGAGGATCGGCGCCGTACCCCCCTCGTGGGGCCGTCTACGGCCGGATCTGGGAGGCGCCGGGAACGCGTCCTCGTCGCGGAATCAATGGCGGATCTCCACGAGAGTGACACTCCACCGCTGATTGGATCTTGATACCCGTCGAGCGGTGGGTATTTTCTACTCACGGTGAGTTAATTGCATAAATATTTCATAGATTCGGCGGAGCCGATTTCTGTGGACATATGCGCATGCGGCAAACCATGGAAATCGCTGTGAATGGGCCGTGTCGGCCGTGTCGGGCGGCCGATAGTCCCTGCAAAACGCCATTTGAACAGCCATAACGAGAAGGTTGGCAGCATTCCGAAGGTTGGGAACGAGGGTTTGTAGCTAAGTAAATGCGCTCACGAATAATTTGTGAATTTCGTGTTTCCTGACTATCAATGGGCTGTTAATGCGGGGCGGATTCGGCGGATAGAAACGGCCATTTTTCGAAGTCGTCTGAGGGCCTGCGGCGAGGCACTGTGATCCTGATCTCCCGAGTCGCGAATTCCTTTTGCGCACCCTATGTTTAGGACTGTCGGGCTCTACTGCTAGTTATCTTCAGTTCTACTACCAGGCGGATTGTCGGTGTGCGAGGAGGACGTAGCAAGATGAAAAACGCGTCTGTAACCCCTGTTGCAGTTATCGGGCTGGGGTGTCGGCTCCCGGGTGGCATCGAGTCGCCCGAGCAGTTCTGGCAGGCATTGCTGGACGGCGAGGACTTCATCACCGAGGTGCCCCCCGCGCGCTGGGATCTGGGGGAGTACTACGACCCCGAGTCGGGCGTGCCCGGGAAGTCGCCCTCCAAGTGGGGGGCATTCCTGGAAGATGTCGGTGGATTCGACGCGGACTTTTTCAGCATCAATGAGCGAGAAGCCGTTTCGATCGACCCCCAGCATCGAGTTTTGCTCGAAACATCCTGGCAGGCAGTGGAACACGCGGGCCTGAACCCGAGGGCGCTGGCCGGGTCGCAGACCGGGGTATTCGTCGGAGTGACCCACAACGACTATCAACTGGTGGCTGCGGACGCGGCGGACCTCGGCGGACCTTACGGATTCGCGGGTACTAACTTCTGCATGGCATCGGGGCGCATTTCATATGCCCTGGGTGTGCATGGCCCGTCGTTGACGGTCGACGCGGGGTGCGCCGCGGGGTTGGCGACGGTGCATATGGGGTGCCAGAGCCTGGCGGCAGGCGAAAGTGACCTGGTGCTGGCCGGCGGCGTCAACCTGGTCTTGGAACCGCGCCGGTATGTCGGCGCCTCGCAGCAGCGCATGCTCTCGCCAACCGGGCGCTGCCACACATTCACGGGGGAGGCCGATGGCTTCGTGATGTCCGAGGGCTGCGTCATGATCCTGCTGAAGCGGCTGGACGACGCGGTACGGGACGGGGACCGGATCTTGGCGGTCGTGCGAGGCACGGCATCAAATCAAGACGGGCGCACGGTGAATCAGTCGACTCCATCCTCAGACGCACAGGCAGCGGCATGCCGCACGGCGCTGGCGGCCGCGGGTATAGACGCCAACACCGTCGGACTGATCGAGGCGCACGGTACGGGCACTCCTGTGGGTGATCCCATCGAATACACGGGCCTGGCACAGGTGTACGGAGTCGACGGGCCCTGTGCGGTGGGGTCGGTGAAGACCAACTTCGGGCACACCATGTCGGCGGCCGGTGCGCTGGGGCTGATGAAAATCATCCTTGCGGTGGAACATGGCGTCGTCCCGCCGAACCTGCATTTCACGGGAATTCCCGAGAAGCTCGCCGGCGTCGAGACAAACCTTTTTGTGCCGCAGTCGGTTATCCCATGGCCCGGGGGGATTGAGGGCCCACGGCGGGCGGGGGTATCGGCATACGGAATGTCGGGTTCCAACGTCCATGCGGTGGTGGAACAGGCCCCGCCGGTGGCGCCAGCCGAGGCATCCGTTGTGGAATCGCCCCTCGGATCGCAGCTCATCTTCCCGGTGTCTTCGACATCCGCCGACGAGCTGCGCCGGACTGCGGGCAGATTGGCCGATTGGCTGGTAGAGCGCGCCAATGTCTCCATCGCGGATGTCGGGTATACCTTGGCGCGCCGAAGGGCGCACCGGCCGGTGCGCACCTCCGTTGTGGCCACCGGGGTCGACGAATTGGTGGCAGGCCTGCGTGAGGTGGCCGCCGACGAGGCTGCTCCCTATCAGGCGGCGGTCGCCGAGGACGATCGCGGGCCGGTGTGGCTGTTCTCCGGCCAGGGTTCGCAATGGGCGGCTATGGGCGCCGAATTACTCAGCAAGGAACCGGTATTCGCCGCGACCATCGCGCGCCTGGAGCCGCTCATCGAGTCTGAGTCGGGGTTCTCGGTGACCGAGGCGATCTCGGCGCCGGAGACGGTCACGGGCATCGATCGGGTGCAGCCGACGCTGTTTGCGATGCAGGTGTCGCTGGCGGCCACTGCGGCGTCGTATGGGGTGAAGCCCGGGGCGGTCATCGGGCATTCGATGGGGGAGGTCGCGGCGGCGGTTGTTTCCGAGGCGTTGTCATTGGAAGACGGTGTCAAGGTCATCTGCCGTCGTTCCCGCCTGATGTCGCGTATCGCGGGTGCCGGCGCTATGGCCTCGGTGGATCTGCCGGCGCAGCAGGTGGTCTCGGAGCTGGCAGACCGGGAGATCCACGACGTGGTGCTGGCCGTGGTGGCCTCACCGCAGTCGACCGTGGTCGGAGGTGCGACGGAGACGGTTCGTCAGCTGATCGCCGAATGGTCGGATCGCGGATTGATGGCCCGTGAGGTGGCTGTCGACGTCGCCTCGCATTCACCACAGGTGGACCCGATTCTCGACGACCTCGCCGAGGCTCTCGAAGATCTGACGCCGCGGACACCTGTTGTCCCGCTGTACTCTTCGGTCTCATTTGACCCGCGGGAAAAGCCCGTCATGGACGCCGACTACTGGGTGGACAACCTGCGCCACACCGTGCGCTTCGCGGCAGCGGTGCAAGCCGCGCTGGACGACGGTTATCGAGTGTTCGGTGAGCTGGCGCCGCACCCGCTGTTGGTGTACCCGGCCGAGCAGACCGCCCGGAGCCTCGACATTCCGATGGTCGCCCTGGCCGGCATGCGTCGTGAGCAGGAGTTGCCCCACGGCCTGCGCGACTTCGTCGGAGAGCTGTACAAGGCCGGTGGCGCAGTCGATTTCTCGGTGCTCTACCCGTCCGGCGGACTGGTAGATGTGCCGCTGCCCACCTGGACCCGTCGGTCGTATCTGTTGGATCTTTCCGCGCAGACCCAGCAAGGGCAGGCCGGTCATACGGTTGCGGTGCACCCTCTGCTCGGCGCACATGTGCGGTTGACAGAGGAGCCGGAGCGTCACATCTGGCAGGCGGACGTCGGCACGGTGGCACAGCCCTGGATCGCCGACCACCAGGTTCGCCATGTGGCGGTGTACCCGGGTGCCGCCTATTGCGAGATGGCGTTGTCGGCATCGGCCGCGGTGTTCGGTGAAGGTTCTGTGGTGCAGGATATTTCGTTCGAGCAGCTGTTGACGCTGGGCGAGGCCACGCCGATATCGGCCACCGCCACGGTGAAGTCCCCGGACGCACTCGAGTTCGTGGTGGAGACGCACGACGACGGCGACACGGCCAAACGCGCGACGGCGGTCTTGGGTGGTGGCGTCGAGGTCGACACTCCCGCCGGATACGACCTGGCCGCCTTGCGCGCGGAGCACCCGCACCGTGCGGAGGGCGACGATCTACGAGCGTCGTTCGACGAGAGGGGTGTCCAGTACGGTCCGGCCTTCCAGGGGCTGGCCGCGGCGTATCACGGTGATGATTCCGTGAGGTCGGTGCTGGCGGAAGTGTCACTGCCCCGAGAGGTTCGGGCAAAACAGGGCAGCTACATCGTTCACCCGGCGCTGCTGGACGCCTGCTTCCAATCCGTCATCGCTCTGCCGGATGTTCAGGCGGCGAGCAAGAATGCCTTGCCGCTTCCCAAGGGTGTACGCAGTCTGTACGCCTACGAGTCGGCCCGGTCTACCCAGTACTGCTACACCAGGGTGACCAAGGTGATCGGCAACGAGGTCGAAGCCGACATCGACCTGCTGGACGAGAACGGCGGCGTTCTGCTTGCGGTGCGGGGCTTCCGGTTCGGTACCGGAGCCTCCGATGACGAGCAGCGCGATCAGCTGCTCAACAATCGACTGCTGGCCATCGAATGGCAGCAGCAGAAGCTGCCCGAGGCGGCTTCCGGTGGTCCGCGTCGGTGGCTGCTGGTCAGCACCGGCGAGAGTGTGGATCCGTGGGCGACCGAGCTGATCGATTCGCTCAAGCTCCGTGACAGTGAGGTGGCGCTGGTGCAGTGGCGCCCGGACACCGATCGTGTTGCGGCACTCAAGCTTCTGTACGACCAGCTGGAAGCCGGAGGATTCGACGGTGTGCTGGTCGTCACGGCGCCGGGCACCGAAGGCGGTGTGGACCAGGTGGCACTGCAGGGCGCCGACCAGGTTCGGCATCTGGTACGCATCACCCGAGAATTGGTGGATCTGCCGGGCGAGCCGCCACGGCTGTACGTCGTCACGCGCAATGCTCAGACAGTGGTGGACGGCGACGTCACCAACCTGGAGCAGGCCGGTCTGCGCGGGCTCGTACGTGTCATCGGAGCCGAGTACCCGCACTTGCGCGTCACGCACATCGACGTCGACGGCCACACCACCGCCCAGAATGTGGCAGGCGAACTGGTTTCGGGCTCCGAAGAGGATGAGACCGCGTGGCGCGATGACCACTGGTACCGGGCGCGCCTGAACCTGGGTCCACTGGGCCCCGACGAGTGGCGCACCACCGTTGCGGCGCCGGACAACGAAGGCGTGCGGTTCGAGGTCCGCACACCGGGCGATCTGCAGTCACTCGGTTTCGTCGCGTTCGATCGGGTGGCTCCCGGACCGGGGCAGATCGAGGTCTCGGTCACCGCCACCAGCATCAACTTCGCCGACGTACTGAACGTGTACGGCCGCTACTCGAGTTTCGAAGGCCGGCAGGAACTCGGCGTCGACTTCGCGGGAGTGGTGACGGCCGTCGGAGAGGGAGTGACCCAGCATCAGGTCGGTGACCGGGTAGGCGGTATGACACCCACCGGTGCCTGGAGAAGCTTCGTCGTCGTCGATGCGAACCTGGCTGCGACCCTCCCGGCGGAGGTGCCCGACAGGGAGGCCGCCGCCGTCCCGGGTGCCCATGTTACCGCGTGGTACGGGCTGCATGAACTGGCCAGGATCTCCGCACGGGACAAGGTGCTGATCCATTCCGGCACCGGTGGTGTCGGGCAGGCGGCCATCGCCATCGCGCGTGCCGCCGGGGCGGAGATTTACGCGACCGCAGGCAGCGAGGAGCGGCGAGAACTGTTGCGCAGTTGGGGAATCAAGCACGTGTATGACTCCCGCAGTACGGAATTCGCCGACCTGATCCGCCGCGACACCGACGGCTACGGGGTGGACATCGTGCTCAACTCGCTCACCGGGGCCGCGCAGCGCGCCGGTGTGGAACTGCTGACCTTCGGTGGCCGCTTCATCGAGATCGGCAAGCGTGACATCTATGGCGACACCCGACTGGGTCTGTTCCCGTTCCGGCGTAACCTGTCGTTCCACGCCGTCGACCTGGTGCTGGTGGCCAAGACGCGGCCGGAGGCGATCTACCGGACCCTCACCGCCCTGTATGGGCAGATGGCCGACGGCGTGCTCCCATTGCCGGAGATCTCCCCGTCGCCGTTGCAGGAGGCCGCCGAGTCGATCCGCGTCATGGGCGCCGCAGGGCATACCGGCAAGCTGGTGCTGGACCTGCCCAAGGCCGGGGAAGTCGACGCGGTGATACCTCCGTCGCATGCGCCGGCCTTCCGCCGCGAGGGTGCGTACGTCATCACCGGTGGCCTCGGCGGGCTTGGCCTGTTCCTGGCTCGCAAGCTGGCGGCGGCCGGGGTAGGGCGGATCATCCTCAACGGTCGCAGTGCACCCAAGTCCGAGGCGCTGGAGACCATCGAACAGATTCGGCTGGGTGGCATCGAGATCGATGTGGTGCTCGGCGATATCGCGGAGCCCGAGACGGCCCAGCGACTCGTTGCGGCGGCCACGGAGACCGGCAAGCCGGTACGCGGTGTGCTGCACGCCGCCGCGCTGGTCCACGATGCCACGCTCGCCAATATCACCGACGAGCTGATCGATCGCGGTGACTGGCGGCCCAAGGTGCATGGTGCCTGGAACCTGCACGAGGCCACCGCGGACCAGCCGCTGGACTGGTTCTGCTCCTTCTCGTCCATAGCGGCCCTGGTGGGCTCGCCGGGGCAGGGTGCGTATGCCGCCGCCAACAGCTGGTTGGACGGGTTCACGCACTGGCGACGGGCACAGGGGCTGCCGGCGACCGTGATCGCCTGGGGCGCTTGGTCGGAGATCGGGCAGGGCACCCACCTGGCGCAGAATGCGGATGCGGCCATCCTTCCGGACGAGGGTGCCTACGCCTTCGACACGGTGCTCCGGCACGACCGCGCCTACACCGCGTATGCGCCGATGGCCGGAATCTCGTGGCTGGCCGACTTCGTCGAGCGCAGTCCGTTCGCCCAGGCATTCCGGGATGCAGGCCAAAGCCAAACGGAGACAAACAAGTTCCTCGATGAGCTGAGGACCTTGCCCCGGGAGGAATGGCAGACTCGGCTCCGCAAGCTGGTGGCCGAGCAGGTTGGTCTGGTGTTGCGCCGCTCGATCGACCCCGACCGGTCCCTCCCGGACTACGGCCTGGACTCGTTGGGCAATCTCGAAATTCGTACCCGTATTCAGGCGGACACCGGCGTCCGTATCGGTCCGGCGGATGTGTCGACAGTGCGGTCATTGGCATCGCATGTGTACGACAGGCTGGCCGAGCAGGAATCCGAAGTCGCGTCGTCTTAAGGGGAAACAATGCGTGGTGGACCAGTAACAGTGTCTTTGACCGACAAGTGGGAACCTGCTCCGGGATCGGTTATTTCCTGGCAGCCCTCGCCGGCGTCGTACGCGAAAGCACTTGAGGCACCGGTCAGTGACGTCCCGCCGAGCTTCATGCAGGTACAGCATCTGCGCACGTATCTGCGGCAGGCGGCCAAGGGCCTCGACTTCTCGCGGGTGCTCGTCTTCACCTTGGACATGCCCGGCCGGTGCGACAAGCGCGCCATGGGGCACGTGATCAACGCGCACTTGCGGCGGCACGACACCTACCGGAGCTGGTTCTCGCTCGATGATGAGCAGAACATCGTCCGGCGCACCATCGCCGATCCGGCAGACGTGGAATTCGTCCAGGTCAAACTGGGCGACATGACGTCCGACGAGGTGCGGGATCTGGTGGTCACGGAAACCCCGGACCCATTCCGGTGGGATTGCTTCCGTTTCGGAATCGTGCAGAGCTCAGGGCATTTCACCTTCTACTTCAGCGTCGACCATCTGCATCTGGATGCGACCTTCGCACGCCTGCTGATCATGGAAATCCTGATGGGGTACAAGGCGCTGGTTCAGGGTGGGGCTCCCATCGAGCTGCCACCGGCGGGAAGCTATGGCGACTACTGCATCCGGCAGCACGAGTTCCTCTCGGGACTGACCCCCGACTCCGAGCCCGTCCGCGAATGGACTCAGTTCGCCGAAAGCAACCGCGGCAGCCTTCCGGATTTCCCACTGCCACTGGGCGATCACTCGGTGCCATGCGGTACCGCGATCGTCACCGAGCAGCTGTTGGACGAGCAGCAGGCGCTGAAGTTCGAGTCGCTCTGCGTGGACGCGGGCGCACGGTTCATCGGCGGTGTGATGGCGGCGCTGGGGTTCGCCGAGCGCGAATTGACCGGCACTGACACCTATTACGGGATCACTCCGAGTGATGCCCGTGATGAGGCGGACATGTTCACGACGGGATGGTTTACCGGCCTGGTGCCGATCACCGCGCCCGTTGACGGAACCTTTGGTGCCGCTGCGGTCGCGGCACAGGAATCGTTTGACCGCGGCAGGCAGCTGGTGAATGTGCCCTTCTACCGGGTGCTGGAACTGGTGCCCGAGCTGACCTGGCCCCGGCCGTATCACCCGATGATCAACTTCTTCGACGGTGGCGCCCCGCCGCTGTCGCAGTTGTTCACCAACCCGCTGCTGGTCAGCAATCCCATCGGCTTGTACGCGGAGAGCAAGTCGGTGTATCAGCTGACGATCTTCATCTCGCGGTTCCCGACGGAGACCACGCTGATGATCGCGTACCCGGACAATCCGATTGCGCGGGAGTCGATCACCCGCTACGTAGACCTCGTGAAGTCCACGTTCTCACGGGTCTGCGAGCAGAATGCCGTTGTGCCCGCGCGGTAGTCATGTGGACCATCGT
Source organism: Mycobacteroides saopaulense (assembly GCF_001456355.1). NCBI lineage: Bacteria > Bacillati > Actinomycetota > Actinomycetes > Mycobacteriales > Mycobacteriaceae > Mycobacteroides > Mycobacteroides saopaulense. The sequence continues at coordinate 2,897,447 of NZ_CP010271.1, read as the reverse complement.
TGCGCTGATGGCCCTTGGAGTGAGTGTTGAACCCACTCGATTAGGCCTGACGGTTCTGATGCTGAACCGGCCGCGACCGCTCCTGCAACTGTTTGTGTTTCTCTGCGGGGCATTCGCCATGGGACTCAGCTTGGGACTCACCTTGCTGTTCGTGCTGCGGGTCTCGCCGATGGGAAATGCGGACGTCTCTGGGCCGTACATTCAAGTCGCGCTGGGTGTTCTGGCTCTGTTGGTAGCGGCAGTGCTGGCCGTCACGGCGTCGATGCGTCGGCCCCCCGCCGCGCCGAGTACGGGTTTCGCGGGCAAGCTGACAACGCGGGTACGCGGCTTCCTGCAGAACAACTCGCTGTGGGTAGCGGGGGTGAGCGGATTGGGAATTGCCTTGCCCTCGGCGGACTTTCTTGCGGTGATCGCGCTCATCCACGCCTCGGGAGCCACGCAGCCCATGCAGTCGATGGCGCTGCTCTTCTTCAACGTGGTGGCCTTCTCGATGGTGGCTTTGCCGCTGCTCAGTTATGCCGCGATGCCGGGCCGGACGTACGAGATGGTGTCGGCTCTGCACACCTGGGTGAGGACGCGGCGGCGCATCGACGTCGCCGGGATCGTCGCGGTGCTCGGTCTCATCATCCTCACGCTCGGAGTGATCGGGATCCTGCGCGCGTAGAGGTCAGTGCAGCAAAAGCGCGAGCACGAACACGCCGACGAGCGCCGCTGCGGCGAGAGCGTCGCGCCATCCCGGATAGACGGGATGCGCGGAGATGCGGCCCGCGCCACCCCGTGCGGTGATGGCGTCTCCCATCTCGGTGGCACGGCGTAGCGAGACGACCATTGCGGCCGTGCACAGATCGACGACTTCCGCACGCCGCGAGGGCTTCTCCGGTTGCGGTGGCTGGAGCCTACGGGCCGCCGCCAACAACCGGAACTCTTCGGACAGCATCGGAAACATCCGGAACGCCAGGGAGATGGTGGCCGCCCAGTCGTCGACAGGCACGCGCAGCAGGCGCAGCGGCCGACACAAAAGTGCCACTGCGGGAGCGATATCCGCAACCTGGGTGGTCCACGAGATCACCGCGCCGAGACCGATCAGAACCAGGCCGAGCGAGGTGACACGCAGGAAGTCCAGGAAACCGCCCAAGCCGATGGTGGCCGGTCCGAGCTTCAATTCGGGAGCTCCACCGTTGACGATGGTGAACAGACTGCCCGCCACCACAAGCATCCCGACCCATTGTGGAACGGATGGGATGCACCCGGGGGAGATCCCGGCGAGGGCGGCCGTCAGGAGGATGAGCAGCGCGATAAGTCCGATCGCGGTCCACGACGGCATGATGGTCAACAGCACTGATATCGCCAGCACGGCCAGGAGTTTGGTGCCGGCCCACAGGTCGTGGATGGGTGACGGCCCGGGAACCGGCCGCATCAGCATCAACGGGCGTCGCCGGCTCATCGGGCGCTCACCAACTCGCCCCGTTCGAGACGGATGGTGCGCGGGCACAGCGGAGACAGGCTGTCGGTGTCATGGGAGATCACGATGACTGCCTGACCGTCATTGCGGATGCGTACCAAGAGATCGATGAGATCGGCCTGGGCGTCGACGTCCAGGCCGGCCAGCGGCTCATCGAGAATCAGGAGGCGCGGCGAGCGGGCCAGCAGCCCGGCCAGGGCGACTCGGCGTAACTGCCCGCCGCTGAGTCGATCGATCAGTACCCCACCAATTTTCGGATCCAGGCTGACCGAGGCCAGGGCGCGATCGATACTGTCAGTATCGGAGGTCGAGTATCCGGCCAGTGCCGCAACTGCGGCACCAGCGTGTCCACGCAGCAGCTGCAACCGCGCGGCCTGGAAACACAAGGCCACCGCGCCAACCTGTTCCGCGGCAGGGCGCCCATCGAGCAGACAGTGACCGGCCGAAGGCTCCAGGAGACCCGCCATGATCCATGCCAGGGTCGACTTGCCTGAGCCGTTGCCGCCGCACAGCAGTATCCCGTCGCCGGAGTGGACCTGAAAGGAGACATCCCGCAGCACGGGTTGCGACCAGGGCGTTCCGGCCGCGTAGTCGAACGAAACTCCTTGCACGTCGAGAATCGTTTCCCCGCCGGCAGATTCGACGGGGGATGGGCGTTCCGCGTCCGGGCGTGCCTCGATACCGCCGAGTGCCACCACACGATCGGCGGCGTTGGCCTCCTGCGGGTAGTGGGTGATGTGCACCAGCCCCAGACGGTGATGGGCAGTGAGCCCGTCGAGCACGTTGATGAGCGTCTGTCGCCCGTCGTGATCGACCATGGTGGTGACCTCATCGGCGATCAGCAGCGCGGGTTCCCGGGCGAGGGCCGAGGCGACCGCGAGCCGTTGCAGCTCGCCACCGGAGAGTCCGGCGGTGTCGCGATCGCTCATTCCGCTCAGGCCCACCTCGCCGAGCAGACTCTCGATGTCGATGGTGCGGTCGGGCGGCAGCCCCCACACGATGTCGTCGCCCACGCGCAATCCCAGGACCTGACTTTCGGGGTGCTGCATGACCAACGCGGTTCCGCCCACTTGGCCCAGGCCCACTGCCGCGGGCCGCTCGATGGTTCCGGCGGTGGGAGTGACGCCCGCCAGGATGCGCATGAGGGTGGACTTGCCGGAGCCGTTGGCCCCGGTCACCGCGATGTGTTCGCCGACATTGACCTGCATGGTCACCGGCGCCAGGGCATCGCGGTCGGACCCGGCATATCGATAGCCGACATCGGTGAGGACCGTCGGTAGTGGGCCGGGTGGGCTGCTTTCGTGCACCGCGGGCAGCATGCCGACCGAGGCCAGGTCGGTCACTTCTTCAAGGCGCCGCAACACGGGCGTCAACACCCGCCATCCGAAAGATGTGCCGAAGATGACGATGAGCCACACCGAGACCCCGAAGAACCACGGCCAGTGCACAATCCAGCCTGCAACGGCACGATCGAGTCCAGCGGCGGCGTCACCCAGAAGCGGCACCCCGCTCAACAGCGTCGCGAATCCACCGACATTGGCCGCCACGGCACCCAGGACGACCTCGCGCAGATTACGCAGGGCCGCGAACACTCCCACGCAGAAGGTGGAGACCAGGACGCCCCACACTGCCGCGACCGCCAACATGGTTGCGGCACCCCGATTCCGGCGTCTTACTTGACCGGAAATGGCGCCCATGTAAGCACATGTCAACGCCGACACCAGGCCGCCGAATCCGGCGATCAGGAAGCTGATGAGGCCTGCGGCGACGCACGCGGCCAACGCCACCCGGATGCGGTGGCGGTAACACAGCACCCCCATGGGTACGGCGCCCAGCCAGGCGAACACCACGGCGCCGGGCAGCACGATAGAGACCACGGCGATCGCGCCCATGAGGGCGGCGGTCATCGCGGCCTGGGCCAACTCCGCTGGTTGCATGCGATGGGATTGCACTGGGACCGATTAGAGCATGGCTAACCCGGCCCCGTGATCCGCGTCCACGTAAACTCGCGCGGTGACTCATGACGCCTACCTCGTCGGCCTCCGCCTCACCGGACGCAAGGTCGTGGTCGTCGGCGCCGGGTCCGTCGCGCAGCGGCGTCTCGGCCTGCTGATCGCCAGCGGTGCCGATGTGCACGTGATTGCCCCCGACGCGACTCCGGCCGTCGAAGGCATGGCCTCGATCACCCTGAACCTCAGGCCGTACCAGGACGGCGACCTTGAGGGCGCCTGGTACGCCATCGCCTGTACCGACGATCCGGCAGTCAATGCCGCGGTCGTGGACGAGGCCGAGCGGCGCCACGTCTTCTGTGTCCGGGCCGATTCCGCCCGGGAGGGCACGGCCGTCACACCCGCATCGTTCAATCACGACGGCATTGCGGTCGGTGTCTTGACCGGTGGGCAGCACAAGCGCTCGGCGGCGCTGCGTTCTGCCATCCACGAGGCGCTGCAACGCGGGCTCATCACCGAAATCGCCGAGGTAAAGCCGGAAGGCGTCGCGCTCGTGGGCGGGGGGCCGGGTGATCCTGATCTCATTACCGTTCGCGGACGCCGACTCCTCGCGCAGGCCGATGTGGTTGTCGCCGACCGGCTGGCGCCCGCCGAGCTGCTCGCCGATCTGGGGTCTCACGTCGAGGTCATCGACGCCGCGAAGATTCCGTACGGGCGTGCGATGGCACAGCAGGAGATCAACCGGGTGCTCATCGAACGGGCCCAGCAGGGCAAGTTCGTCGTCCGTCTCAAGGGCGGCGACCCGTTCGTCTTCGCGCGCGGCTACGAGGAAGTCCTGGCCTGCGCCGAGGCCGGTGTACCGGTGACTGTTGTACCGGGCGTGACCAGCGCGATCTCTGTGCCTGCGGCGGCAGGCGTGCCCGTCACCCATCGTGCGGTGAACCACGAGTTCGTGGTGGTCAGCGGACACGTCGCACCGGGGCATCCGGAATCGTTAGTCAATTGGGACGCGCTTGCTGCCTTGAAGGGGACCATCGTGCTGTTGATGGCGGTCGAGCGCATCGAGCAATTCGCGAAGGTACTCATCGACGGCGGTCGACCTGCGGATACCCCGGTGCTGGTGGTGCAACATGGCACCACCGACGAGCAACGCGTACTGCGCGCAGACCTGGCCACCGCACCGGAACGCATTCGCTCGCAGGGCGTCAGGCCGCCGGCGATCATCGTGATCGGTCCCGTGGCCGCTTACGGCGCCTTCTGATCTCTAAAGCGACGTTAAGAGGCCGGTAAGGTGTCCTCCATGTCTGGCCTCAGCGTCGAGCAGCTCACTCAAAAGGCGCGCGAACTTCTGCCATCCCGGCACTACCTGTATGCCGTCATCGCGATCGCCGGTATGCAGTTCCTGGCCACCATGGACGGCACCATCGCGGTTGTCACGCTGCCCAAGATTCAGGCCGAGTTGCACCTCAACGACGCCACCCGAAGCTGGGTCATCACCGCGTACATGCTGTCCTTCGGTGGACTGATGCTGCTGGGTGGTCGTCTCGGCGACACCTTCGGACGCAAGCGGGTCTTCATCGGCGGCATCGCGTTGTTCACGCTGGCTTCGATCGGGGTGGGCCTGGCGCAAGAGGACATCGGTCTGGCCGTTTTCCGTCTGATCCAGGGTGTGGGTGCGGCCATCGCGTCGCCCACCGCGTTGGCGTTGATTGCGACGACCTTCCCCAAGGGGCCGCTGCGTACCGCCGCGGTTGCGGTGTTCGGCGCCATGACGGGAGTGGGTTCCATCGCGGGGCTGATCGTCGGCGGCGCGCTGGCCGAGGTGTCCTGGCGACTTGCCTTCCTGATCAACGTGCCGGCCGGTGCGCTGATGATCTACCTGGCCGTGCGGTCGCTGACCGAGACCGAACGCGAACCGATGAAGCTGGATGTGGCGGGCTCCGTGCTGGCCACGCTGGGCTGTACCGCGGCGGTGTTCGGCTTCACCCAGGGCCCCGACCGCGGTTGGGATTCGCCGTACACGATCGTGTCGTTGATCGCGGCCGCGGCGCTGCTGATCGCCTTCCTTCTGGTCGAACGCACCGCGGAGAATCCGGTGGTGCCGTTCAGCCTGTTCGCGGACCGCAACCGGGTCGCCACCTTCGCGGCGATCTTCCTGGCCGGAGGCGTGCTCTTCACCCTGACCATCACCATCGGTCTGTACATGCAGGATCTGATGAAGTACAGCCCGCTGCGGACCGGCGTCTCGGCGATTCCGTTCGTTGTCGGCATGGGGATCGGCCTGGGACTGTCCTCTCAACTTGTCACGCGCATGGCGCCGCGGGTGCTGATCCTGTGTGGTGGTGTGGTCGTGTTCGGTGCGATGCTCTACGGCTCCACGGTCGACCGGACCATCGCGTACTTCCCGGACTTCGCGACGCTCATCTTCGTCGGGGGGCTCGGTATCGGGACCATCGTGGTGCCGGTGGTCCTGTCGGCCATCACCGGAGTGGATGCCGACCGCATCGGACCGCTGTCCGCCATCTCCCTCATGCTGCAAAACCTGGGTGGGCCAATCGTTCTGGTGATCATCCAGGCGATCATCACCTCGCGCACGCTGTACCTCGGCGGCGCGACGGGCCCGGTGCAGAACATGAACAAAGCACAGCTGCATGCCCTGGACCACGGCTACACATACGGCCTGCTGTGGATTGCCGGCACCGCCGTGCTCGTGGGGGTGGCGGCACTGTTCATCACCTACAGCGCCGCCGATGTGGCGCACGCACAGAAGGCGCAGGCCGCGCATGACCAGGGTCTGGACGAGGACGAGCTCGAGCAGGCCTAGCAGTCCTGCGGGGTGTAGTCCCCGGCGCGGAACAGCAGTCCGTTGGTGACGGGGATGCCGTCGTTCACGGTGATGTGGCAGGACATCCGGAAGACGCTGGGCGCACCCGCTGCGGTGACTCGCAGCACGGGCGGCCCGTCGAGTTTGACCGTGCGCTCCCAGTAGTACCCGGCGAAGGTGTGTCCGGACTCCTCACGGAGCTGACCGCCGTCCTGGTATTGGACGGTGAAGTCGGCGTTCCCGATTCCGATGGCCGACAGCGAGTATTTGACAGTGGCCGGGGCCGCATCGGCCGGCGCCGCGAATCCCATACCGAGTACCGCCACCGCCGGAATGACCGCCCACGTACGCATGCGATTGATGCTAGCCGGGGGCCTCGGTGGCGCGCCGATATGCTGTGCAACCGTAACTGACGGTCTTCGCCCGAGAGGCTCAACGAAAACATGGTCTTCGCCCGAGAGGCTCATCAATGATCACCCGGCTCTCCGAGCTTTTCGTACGCACGCTGCGCGACGACCCGGCGGACGCCGAGGTCCCCAGCCACAAGCTGCTGATCCGCGCGGGGTACGTGCGCCCCATCGCGCCGGGCGTGTACAGCTGGCTACCGCTCGGGCTGCGGGTTCTGCGCAAGATCGAGAACATCGTCCGCGAAGAGATGAACGCCATTGGCGGCCAAGAGATCCTGTTGCCCGCCCTGCTGCCACGCGCACCGTACGAGACCACGAACCGATGGACCGAGTACGGCGATTCGCTGTTCCGGCTCAAGGACCGCCGCGACAACGACATGATGTTGGGCCCGACCCATGAAGAGCTGTTCGCGCTCACCGTAAAGGGGGAGTACAGCTCCTACAAGGATTTCCCCGTCATTCTCTACCAGGTCCAGACCAAATACCGGGACGAGGCGCGCCCCCGGGCGGGCATCCTGCGCGGGCGGGAATTCGTCATGAAGGACTCCTACTCCTTCGACACCTCCGACGACGGACTCAAGGCGGCCTACCACGCCCACCGCGAGGCATACCAACGGATCTTCGGCCGGCTGGGCCTGGACTACGTGATCGTCGCGGCCACCTCGGGGGCCATGGGTGGCAGCGCTTCTGAAGAGTTCCTTGCGGAAAGCCCCACCGGAGAAGACACTTTCGTACGCTGCGTGGAATCGGGATACGCGGCCAATGTCGAGGCGGTCATCACTCCGGCACCGCCGGCGCGGCCCATCGAGGGGTTGCCCGAGGCCGTCGTGCACGAGACCGGCGACACCCCGACCATCGCGACCCTGGTCGACTGGGCCAACTCCGCGGGTCTGGACCGAGTGGTCACCGCGGGCGACACCCTCAAGAACATTCTGCTGAAGGTGCGCCAGCCCGGCGGGGACTGGGAGCTGTTGGCCGTCGGCGTGCCCGGCGACCGCGAGGTCGACGACAAACGTCTCGGCGCCGCGCTGGAGCCCGCCGAATACGAGATGCTGGGCGATGCGGATTTCGCCAAGCATTCGTTCCTGGTACGGGGATACATCGGGCCGAAGGCGCTGATCGCCAACGGTGTTCGCTATCTCGTGGATCCGCGGGTTGTCGAGGGCACCAGTTGGATCACCGGCGCCGATGAGCCCGGCAAGCATGTGGTGGATCTCGTCGTAGGCCGCGACTTCACCCCGGACGGCACCATCGAGGCCGCCGAAGTGCGTGACGGTGACCCCTCGCCCGACGGTGCCGGGCAGCTGGTGTCGGCGCGCGGTATCGAGATCGGCCACATCTTCCAGCTGGGTCGCAAGTACACCGACGCATTCACTGTCGATGTTCTCGGCGAGAGCGGCAAGCCGGTGCGGCTCACCCAGGGCTCCTACGGCATCGGCGTCTCACGGCTGGTGGCCGTCGTCGCCGAGCAGCAGCACGACGAGCTGGGGCTGCGCTGGCCCTCGGCGGTATCGCCGTTCGACGTGCACGTGGTGATCGCCAACAAGGACGAGGCGGCACGGGCCGGGGCCGAGGAACTGGCCGCCGAACTGGACCGCCTGGGCCACGAGGTGCTGCTCGACGATCGGACCGCCTCCCCGGGCGTGAAGTTCAAGGACGCCGAGTTGCTCGGTGTGCCCTGGATCGTGGTGATCGGCCGCGGCTGGGCCGACGGGACCGTCGAGCTGCGCAACCGGTTCACCGGGGAGACGCAGCCCATTGCGGTGGCCGACGCCGTGGCGTCCGTCACACAGGCGATAAGGTAATGGGTATGCCGTCTTTTAAGCTCGAACCGCTGGTCGAAAGCGATTTCAGCACAAGCGATTTCGTGTACACGTTCTCCACGCCGCTGCCCAAGGATGCGGCAACGGTCTGGGCCGAACTCAATGGGGAAAGCCCGCTGCACTGGTGCAAGGCTATCAACAAGATCAGCTGGACGTCTCCGGAGCCGCGCGGCGTGGGCTCCACGCGTACCGCCAAGCTTGCTCTGCCCGGTGCAGCCGTCAACGAGCGGTTCATCGTGTGGGAGGAGAGCCCGGAGCGGTATCGCAATGCGTTCACCGTCGAGACGGCGACCTTCCCGGGGACCAAGCGCTTCGGTGAGCTCTACGAGGTGGTGGGCACGGCGACGGGTTCCTTGTTCACCTGGAGCTTCTTCATCGAGCCCTCGCTCGGATTCACCCGCCACCTCAAGCCGGTGATTCGCCGCGGGCTGTCCGGGTTGATCAGCGACACCCAGAAGCACTTCGCCTGACCGACGTCTCTGCCGTGTCGCGGCAGAAGGGTCAGACCTTCTCGGGTCCGCCTGGGAATGCGACGCTCGCGGGCGTGATGTCGGCGGCTACCCGCCAGCGAGCCGCGCGGATCGCGCTCTCGGTCAACATGCGCACCGCGAACCTGCGATCGTCGGCGTTGTCGGCCTGCTCGGCGACGGCGCGCCAGCACGTCGCGGTGTCGGTCTCAACCTGCAGCGCCAGCTTGCTGGCATCGGCGGGCGTGCTCACCGGGAACGGGATTTTGTAGCCGGCGGCGGCCACGGGTGCGGAGACAGGACGGCCGCGCAGCTTGGCAATGCACTCTTCCCGGCACTGCCGGTGCTCGATGAGGCATTCGGTTACCAGCCAGTTGTTGTCGGGCACCGAATGCGCTGATACCAGGCCATAGGCGTAGATCGCGGCGTGCTCGTTGGCCAGCGCGTTGGCCAGCGCGGTGTCATCGCCTGCAGCGGCCGGTTGCGGGGTGGGCTCGGTTGTCGTCATGGCAGATCCACCTCCGCGGCGGAGGCGCATGCGGCACTGATCGAGGCCAGCAGCCCGGCGCGGTATCCGTCCTGTGTGGTTGCCAGGTCCATCGCGGAGCGCGCCGAATCCTTGAGCTGAGACTTGATCTGGTCGACCCGTGGAGGTGCTGGCGGTGCGGTGGTTGTGGCGCTGGTGCTGGAGCGGACAGTCGCGTCGGCGCCGGGTATGCGCTTCAGTTCCCTGGTGAGCGCCGCTGCGTGGGCGCTCCTGGTACCGGCGATCGAGTTCAGCGTGGGGGCCAGCTCGGCGTTGGTGCCCGCCGCCGCGGTCGCGGAGGCCGCGTCCCGGACCGCCAAATCGATCTGCGCTTGCAGGTCGTCCACCTCAGGTTTGGTGTCGGGTGTCTGCTGGCACGCGGCGGCCACGACGGTGACGCCGAGCGCGGCGCCTCCGATCAACAGGTCGCGGCGCGACAGGCTTCTGGACATTCGCCCATCCTGCCAGTGTGTGCGGTTGGCGCATGACAGCCCTCGCCGGGCGTAAGGTGGAGTGCTGGTCAGGACGAGAGTCCGACTAGTGTGTGCAAGCCGAACGTCCGACAACTCAAGATGAGGAGCCACAAACGCCATGCCGGATCCTCTTCACCCGAGTGACTCGTCGGAAGGGCTGCCATGCGACGACCAGGTGATCGAGTTGCTCAGCCCGGAGTTCTCCCGGTCCGGTGTCGAGATCGAAAGTGTGGTCGTTGTCGAGGGCGCCGGGGAAGGCAGGCCGTCGCGCATCACGGTGGTGATCGATTCGGATGCGCCGGTGGACCTGGACGCGGTCGCCGCGCTGAGCCGCGCCGCGTCGGTGCTGTTGGACGAGGCAGATACCGGCTGGGATGCGTACGAGCTGGAGATCACCACACCGGGTGTCGACCGGCCGCTCACCACGCCCGCCCATTTCCGGCGGGCACACAAGCGGCTTGCGCAGATTCGCCTGACCGACGGCGAAGATCTGCTGGGTCGCATCGGCATCACGAACGACGACGGGGTGCAGGTGGTGCTGCGCAAACCCGTCAAGGGCACGGGCTGGATGGTGCGCGATCTGGCGTTTTCGGACATCGAGAGCGCGATCGTGCAGGTGGAGTTCACCACGCCGAACCCGCAGGAACTCAATCTGGCTGGGGCAGCCGAAACCGGAGGTGGCGCATGAATATCGATCCCGCAGCGGTAAACCTGATGGCCGCCGACAAGGGCATCACGGTCGATGAGGCGATTGACATCATCAAGTCGGCGCTGCTGACCGCCTACCGGCATACCGACGGGCATGAGCCCAACGCGCGCATCGAGATCGATCGCAAGACGGGTGTGGTCCGGGTGATGGCCCGTGAGACCGACGAGGACGGCAATCTCATCACCGAATGGGACGCCACACCCGAGGGATTCGGCCGTATCGCGGCCACCACCGCGCGACAGGTGTTCCAGCAGGGCGTGCGCGACGCGGAGAACGAGCACAAGTTCGGCGAGTTCTCCACGCGCGAAGGCGAGATCGTCGGTGGAGTGATTCAGCGCGACGCCCGAGCCAACGCGCGGGGGTTGGTCGTGGTTCGCATGGGCAGCGAGACCAAGGGATCCGAAGGAGTCATCCCGTCGGCCGAGCAGGTGCCGGGCGAGGAGTACCACCATGGAGACCGGTTGCGGTGCTACGTGGTTGGCGTATCGCGCGGGGCGCGCGAGCCGTTGATCACCCTCTCGCGCACCCATCCGAATCTCGTCCGCAAGTTGTTCTCGCTGGAGGTTCCGGAAATCAGCGACGGTTCGGTGGAGATCGTCGCGGTCGCTCGTGAAGCGGGCCACCGGTCCAAGATCGCAGTGGCCTCGAAGGTCGCGGGCCTGAACGCCAAGGGGGCCTGCATCGGTCCCATGGGCCAGCGCGTGCGCAACGTGATGAGCGAGCTGTCCGGCGAGAAGATCGACATCATCGATTACGACCCCGATCCCGCGCGATTCGTCGCCAACGCACTTTCGCCCGCCAAGGTGGTGTCGGTATCGGTCATCGACGAGGCGGGCAAGGCTGCCCGCGTCATCGTTCCCGATTTCCAACTGTCGCTGGCGATCGGCAAGGAGGGGCAGAACGCTCGCCTCGCCGCGCGGCTCACCGGATGGCGCATCGACATCAGAAGCGACGCAGACCCCGCCGAATAGCGCCGGGGCGCCCACAGGTACTGACCAAAGTCCCTATCGGCACATAACTTGCATCTCATATACAAGTTATGTGCAACTGACACGATTCACCGACCTGGGCCTGCGCATCGTCATGCGGCTGGCCGTCGAAGGGCCGGATGCCCAGCTGCACACCGGTGACCTTGCCGACCAACTGTGCGTTTCCTACACGCATGCCACGAAAGTTGTTGCCCGGCTTTCGGAAATGGGCGTGATCGCCTCGACCCGGGGGCGGCACGGGGGAGTGTGCATCACCCGCGACGGGCTCGATCGTCGCGTGGGCTCGCTGGCCCGGCGATTGGAGCCCAGCGGCGAGGTCATCGATTGTGAGGGAGCCAACCCCTGCCCGCTCCGGCGCAGCTGTCGCCTGCGGGATGCGCTGCGGTCGGCGCAGGAGGCCTTCTTCGCGGACCTCGATCAGTGGACTGTGGCTGAAATCGCCCGTCCAACAATGGAAAGGAAGTAGTCAAGTGCTATCAGCAGAGTCGCTGGCAGTCATCCGTCAATCCCTGCCCGCCGTGGCAGGTGCGATCGGCGAGATCACGCCGCTGTTCTACTCCAAGATGTTTGCGGCACACCCCGAGCTGCTTCGCGATCTGTTCAACCGAGGCAACCAGGCGGCGGGGGAGCAGCCGAAGGCACTCGCCGCATCGATCGCGGCCTTCGCCGGGCTGATACTGGAAGGTGATGGTGCTCAATACGATTCGGTGCTCGACAGGATCGCTCACAAACACGCCTCGTTGGGCATCGTCGCCGAGCAGTACCCGATCGTCTACGAGCATCTTTTCGCCGCGATCGCGGAGGTATTGGGTGATGCGGTGACCGACGAGGTCGCGAAGGCATGGACCGAGTTCTACTGGCTGATGGCCGACGAATTGATCGCGCGTGAGAAGGCGCTCTATGACGCCGCGGGAGTGGCTCCGGGTGATGTGTGGCTGCAAGCCACCGTGGTGCATCGTCAGCTGGAGTCGGCCGACGTCGCCGGTTTCGATCTGCGTGCGACATCCGGCGAATTACCGAGTTTCCTTCCGGGCCAGTACATATCGGTACAGGTCACGTTGCCGGATGGGGCGAGGCAGATCCGTCAGTACAGTCTGTCGCGCGGCACCCAGGAAGGCGACTGGCGCATCGCGGTCAAGAGGCTGAACGGCGGCGTCGCGCCGGCGGGCGAGGTGTCGAATTTCATCTACGACAACGTGTTCGAGGGTCAGCAGTTGCGGGTCTCCGTGCCGATGGGCGAGTTCACGCTCGACGATTCGGCAGACCCATTGGTTCTGGTGTCGGCAGGCATCGGCTGCACCCCGATTATGGGCATGCTCCAAGAGCTCGTCGCCACGCAGTCGCCGCGAGAGGTCGTGGTCCTCCACGCCGACCAGTCGGCGGCGGCGCACGCCTACCGGCGCGAGCTGGCCGATCTGGTGGGCCGCCTGCCCGCGGGCCGTTTGCACACCTGGTACGAACGGGCACATGTCGAGCATCCGGCTGATGGAATTGGACGTATGAGTCTGAACCGGTTGCCACTCAACCTCACCTCGACGGTGTTCGTCTGTGGTCCCCGGCCGTTCATGTCGGCGATCAACGACGACTTGGTGTCGCTCGGTATCCCGCAGGAGCAGATCAACCACGAGCTGTTCGGTCCGTTGGCTTCGGCCGTGGCATGACGCGCGTGGACGTGCTGGCGGTAGCGCTGGCCGCGTTCTGGTTGGGCCTGGTGGTGGCGATCTCGTTCCTGGAAGCGCCTCTGAAGTTCCGGGCGCCGGGAGTGACGATTCAGGTGGGGCTCGGGATAGGTCGCCTGGTGTTCCGTGCTCTCAACGCCGTGGAGTGCGTGCTGACGGTGATCATGGTGCTGCTGGCAGTGGTGGGTGACCTACCCGCGGCCGCGATCGGCGCGGCCGCCGCCGCGGGCCTCTGCCTGGGAGTCCAGCTGCTGGCGGTGCGGCCGGCCATGATGAGGCGGACTGATGCGATCTGCGACGGAGCCGAATATGCCGGGCGCAGCCGTCTGCATCTGGCATATGTGGCGGCCGAATGCCTCAAGGCGGTGGCGTTGATCGGTGTGGTGGCGGCCGTGGTGGCGATCAGCTGAGCCGGGCTTAGTCACCGCCCGGGCTGGGCATGGAATGTCCAGTTATCGCTTGTGTCGGGATCGGTGACCATCAGCACGCCATCGAGCACGCGATAGTCCCGATCACCGCTGAACACGCGAGCGAACTGCTGTTCGGCGGTGGGCGGTGGGCAGAACATCCTGGTGGACGCGACGCCTCCGAATGAGAGCCGGTTCGTGCCTGGCTGTGGTGTGACGGTCGCCGTCATGTTGTTGCAGCCGTCCCTACCGCTCAGCGTGAGTACGTTCTCGGCCTCTGGGCTGTCGGCGGCGCCGCCGTGAAGTTCGACGAAAGCCTCGGCGCCGGTGTACGGCGTGGTCACGCCGTCGACGGTCTCCGCAGTCAAGATCCAGCGCGTGTCGGTCAGACCGGGATGGGGATCGGCGGTTGCCTGCGATTGGGTCACGACGACCAATACGAACGTGGCACCGACCAATGCGGCCAGGAACGTGAACGTGCGTAGGAAGGTTCTTTCAGCGAATTTCATGCCCTGCCTTCGGTGTGGCCTCGAGATATCGGGGACGATGATTGACGTATCGATATCCCGGATCGGGCCATTACATCCGGTGGCTGTGGGGCGATTCATAAATAAGGTGTCGCGGACGGTAGACTAAGCCGTGATCCAGCGCGAGACTTCGGCGTTCGAACATGCCCAGACCGGTAAACCGGTGCGAACATGTGTGGGGTGCCGGAGGCGAGAGTTGGCTGCAGATCTGCTTCGTGTGGTTGCTGCGGATGATGGACACGTAGTGGTCGATCTCCGTCATAGGCTGCCCGGCCGGGGTGCGTGGTTGCACCGGTCGACGCAGTGTTACCAGCTGGCGGTAAAGCGGCGGGCCTTCGCGCGAGCGCTTCGGATCACCGGAAACCCGGATACCACCGCGGTCTTCGAACATGTTGAGCAATACCAAGAGATTGGCAACAACGAACAATGAGCACACCGTGAAGCGTCGATGATGATCGTCCATCACAGCTAACACGAGGCACGGCGCCTGAAGTCGCTGCCTCGCAGACAGGAGAGCAGTGGCAGGCAAGGCCCGGGTACACGAGTTAGCAAAAGAGCTCGGTGTGACCAGTAAGGAAGTTCTCGCCCGACTGAGCGATCAGGGCGAGTTCGTGAAGTCCGCGTCATCGACGGTGGAAGCTCCCGTCGCGCGGCGACTTCGTGAATCATTCGGTGGCGGCGACAAGACCGCACCCGCCGCGTCCAACGGTGCCGCCGCCGAGACGGCGGCTCCTCCCAAGAAGGCCGGCCCCAAGCCCGGTGCGCCCAAGCCCGCGCCGAAGAAGGTTGCGGAGCCGGTCGTCGAGGCGCCTCCGGCGCCGGAGCCTCCCGCCGCATCCCCGGCTCCTGCTCCGAAGCCGGCCGCTGCGGCGCGCCCGGCTGAGGAAGCATCCGCACCTGCTCCGGCACCCGCACCGGCCCCGCGTCCGGGCGCGACGCCTGGCCCCAAGCCCGGTGCGCCGCGCGTGCCACGCGTCGGCAACAACCCCTTCTCCTCGGCGCAGCCGGCTGAGCGCCCCGCGCCGCGGCCGCAGGCACCGCGTCCCGGAGCTCCGCGCCCCGGTGGTGCCTCCCCGAGCAATATGCCTCCGCGTCCGTCGCCCGGGTCCATGGGCCCGCGCCCACCGCGTCCGGGTGGTGGCCCCCGTCCCGGTGGCGGTCCCCGTCCCGGCGGAGCCGGTCGCCCCGGTGGCGGCGGCGGTAACTACCGTGGCGGCGCCGGTGCCGGCGCTCCCGCGGGTGGTCCTCCCGGTGCTGGTGGCGGCGGCTTCCGTGGTCGCCCCGGCGGTGGTGGCGGCGGTGGCCGTCCCGGTCAGCGCGGTGGCGCGGCCGGTGCGTTCGGCCGTCCCGGCGGTGCCCCGAAGCGTGGTCGCAAGTCGAAGCGGGCGAAACGCGCCGAGTACGAGAACATGCAGGCGCCGGTTGTCGGTGGCGTCCGGTTGCCGCACGGCAACGGTGAGGTCATCCGGCTCGCGCGCGGTGCGTCGCTCTCCGATTTCGCAGAGAAGATCGATGCCAACCCGGCGTCGCTGGTGCAGGCGCTGTTCAACCTCGGCGAGATGGTGACCGCCACGCAGTCGGTGGGTGACGAGACCCTGGAGCTGCTGGGCGGCGAGATGAACTACGTCGTCCAGGTGGTCAGCCCCGAGGACGAGGACCGCGAGCTGCTGGAGTCGTTCGACCTGACCTATGGCGAGGACGAGGGCGGCGAAGAGGACCTGCGGACGCGTCCGCCGGTGGTGACCGTCATGGGTCACGTCGACCACGGTAAGACCCGCCTGCTGGACACCATCCGTAAGGCCAATGTCCGCGAGGGCGAGGCCGGCGGCATCACCCAGCACATCGGTGCCTACCAGGTCGCCGTGGAACACGACGGCAACGAGCGCCCCATCACGTTCATCGACACCCCCGGTCACGAGGCGTTCACCGCCATGCGTGCCCGCGGTGCGAAGGCCACCGATATCGCGATCCTGGTGGTGGCAGCGGACGACGGCGTCATGCCGCAGACCGTGGAGGCCATCAACCACGCCCAGGCGGCCGACGTGCCGATTGTGGTGGCGGTCAACAAGATCGATAAGGAAGGCGCCGATCCGGCCAAGATCCGGGCTCAGCTCACCGAGTACAACCTGGTGGCCGAGGACTTCGGTGGCGACACGATGTTCGTCGACATCTCGGCCAGACAGGGCACCAACATCGAGCAGCTGCTCGAAGCGGTGCTGCTGACCGCGGATGCCGCTCTGGACCTGCGGGCCAACCCGGACATGGAAGCCCAGGGTGTTGCCATCGAGGCCCATCTGGACCGCGGTCGCGGTCCGGTGGCCACGGTGCTCATCCAGCGTGGAACGCTGCGGGTCGGCGACTCGATCGTCGCCGGTGACGCATACGGTCGCGTGCGGCGCATGGTCGACGAGCACGGCGAGGATGTCGAAGAGGCATTGCCGTCGCGTCCGGTTCAGGTCATCGGCTTCACGTCGGTGCCCGGCGCTGGCGACAACCTGCTCGTCGTCGACGAGGACCGCATCGCCCGGCAGATCGCCGATCGGCGCAGCGCGCGTAAGCGCAACGCGTTGGCCGCACGTAGCCGCAAGCGGATCAGCCTGGACGATCTGGATGCCGCGCTGAAGGAAACCAGTCAGCTGAACCTGATCCTCAAGGGCGACAACGCCGGTACCGTCGAAGCGCTGGAAGAGGCGTTGCTCGGTATCGCGATCGACGACGAGGTGCAGCTGCGCGTCATCGACCGTGGTGTCGGTGGTGTGACCGAGACCAACGTCAACCTGGCCTCGGCCTCGGACGCCATCATCATCGGCTTCAATGTGCGAGCCGAGGGCAAGGCGACCGAGCTGGCAAACCGCGAGGGTGTCGACATTCGCTACTACTCGGTGATCTACCAGGCCATCGACGAGATCGAGAGCGCGCTCAAGGGCATGCTCAAGCCGGTCTACGAAGAGGTCGAGCTGGGTCGCGCCGAGATCCGTGCGATGTTCCGGTCATCCAAGGTCGGCAACATCGCCGGCTGCCTGGTCACCTCGGGCATCATCCGGCGCAACGCCAAGGCCCGACTGTTGCGCGACAACATCGTTGTCGCCGAGACGGTCACCATCTCGTCGCTGCGGCGTGAGAAGGACGATGTGGTCGAGGTCCGCGACGGTTACGAGTGCGGTCTGACGCTGACCTACAACGACATCAAGGAAGGCGACGTCATCGAGGCGTACGAGCTTCGTGAGAAGGAACGCGTCTAAATGAGCACAGCGAAGACAACGGGGCAGGTGTAGGTAGTGGCTGATCCCGCCCGCGCACGCAGGCTGGCCAAGAGGATCGGAGCCATCGTCGCCTCGGCGATCGAGTACGAGATCAAGGACCCGAGGCTGACGATGGTCACGGTCACCGATACTCGGGTGACCAACGATCTTCACGATGCGACCGTGTACTACACCGTGATGGGGCAGACTCTTTCCGACGAGCCGGATTTCACCGGCGCGGCGGCTGCGCTAGAAAAGGCAAAGGGTGTGCTTCGGACCAAGGTGGGTGCTGGGACAGGGGTGCGGTTCACGCCCACCCTGACCTTCGTGCTCGACACCATGGCCGATTCGGCCCGGCACATGGAGGAACTGCTGGACCGGACGCGCGCGGCCGATGCCGCGCTCGCCGAGGTTCGGCAGGGGGCCGTGCATGCCGGCGACGCCGATCCGTACAAGGCATCTCCGGCCGAGGACCCGGCCCCAGACGAGGACGATGAGCGCCGTCCCGATTGAGACGGGTGCCGTGGGGGCACGCGTAGACGAAATGGGCGCCTTGGCCTTGCTGAACAAGGCCAGCAAGGTGGTGATCATCTGCCATGTGCACCCCGACGCCGACACCGTGGGCAGTGGGTTGGCACTCGGACAGGCGTTGGTGGCCAAGGGCGTTGACGTCCAGGTCAGCTTTGGGGCCCCGGCCGCCCCGCCGGAATCGGTGGGCACCCTGCCGGGCGTCGAGCTGCTGATTCGACCGCAGGAGATACGCCGGGATCCAGATCTGGTGGTCACGGTCGACAGCCCCAGCGTGCGGCGACTTGGTCAGCTCGCCGAGCTGCTCGACGGCCCAGTTCCGGTGCTGGTCATCGATCACCACGTATCCAATGAGCTCTTCGGCACCGCGAACTACATTGATATCGAGGCCGATTCGACGACCATGATGGTGGCTCGGCTGCTCGATGCATGGGGAGTGGACATCACTGCCGAGATGGCGCATTGCCTGTACGCGGGTCTGGTCACCGACAGCGGTTCGTTTCGCTGGGCCACCCCACGGGGACACCGGCTGGCCGCTCGGCTATTGGACTTGGGCGCCGACGGTGTGAACATCACCCGCACGTTCATGGATTCGCACCCCTTCGTGTGGCTGCCGATCTTGTCGCGTGTGCTGGGCACCGCGGAGCTGATTCCCGATGCCGTCGGGGGCGCGGGATTGGTGTATGCCGTTGTCACCCACGATGTCTGGTCTCGCGCGCGCACCGAGGAAGTCGAGTCGATCGTCGACATCGTCCGCACCACCACCGAGGCCGAGGTTGCGGTGGTGTTCAAGGAGATCGAGCCGGACCATTGGTCGATATCGATGCGGGCCCGCTCTGCGGTCGATCTTTCCGCGGTAGCGGCCACCTTCGGTGGGGGTGGCCATCGGCTGGCTGCCGGGTTCTCCGCGACGGGTCCGGTCGGCGAAGTGGTGGCGGCGCTGGTTCGCGCCCTTGACTGACGCCACCGGCACGGCCGGGATGTCCGGCCTGGCTCGCCGAATCATCGCCCTGGCGGTACCCGCATTGGGTGTATTGGCTGCCGAACCGCTGTACCTGCTGTTCGATATCGCGATGGTGGGCCGCTTGGGCGCCGTGCCCCTGGCCGGATTGGCCGTTGGGGGGCTGGTCCTTTCGCTCGTCGGGACACAGCTGACATTCCTGTCTTACGGCACCACTGCGCGTGCGGCACGACGTTTCGGCTCCGGTGATCGCTCCGGTGCCGTCCACGAGGGCGTGCAGGCAACCTGGTTAGCACTGCTTATCGGCGCCGCTGTGGTGCTCGTGGTGAATGCGGTGGCGGGGCCAGCGGTCCGGGCCATCGCGGCGGCGCCCGATGTGGCAGCGCAGGGTCTGACCTGGGTGCGCATCGCGATCTTTGCGGCCCCCGCCATTTTGGTGTCGCTGGCAGGCAACGGATGGATGCGCGGCGTGCAGAACACCATCCGGCCGCTGCGCTATGTGATTGTCGGCTTTGCGGTCTCGGCGGTGCTGTGCCCGGTGCTGATATACGGACTGCTCGGTGCCCCCCGAATGGGGTTGGCCGGGTCGGCGGTGGCGAACCTGGTGGGGCAGTGGTTGGCCGCGGTCCTCTTTCTGCGAGCCCTGTACGCCGAACACGCGCGGCTTCGGCTGGATCCTCCGGTGCTGCGTGCGCAGCTGGTCTTGGCGCGC
The DNA here is from genome assembly GCF_001456355.1 of Mycobacteroides saopaulense. NCBI lineage: Bacteria > Bacillati > Actinomycetota > Actinomycetes > Mycobacteriales > Mycobacteriaceae > Mycobacteroides > Mycobacteroides saopaulense. The sequence continues at coordinate 2,877,762 of NZ_CP010271.1, read as the reverse complement.
GACTTGCTGGTGCGCAGTCTGGCCTTTCAAGCCTGCTTCATCAGCGCCGCGGCGGTGGCGGCTCGGTTCGGTGCCGCGGCGTTGGCGGCGCATCAGGTGGTCCTGCAGATGTGGAGCTTCCTTGCGCTGGTTCTCGATTCCCTCGCGATTGCGGCGCAGACTCTCGTCGGCGCCGCGTTGGGAGCGGACTTGGTGCCCGAGGCGAAGTCGGTGGCTCGGCGCGTGACGATCTTCTCGCTGGGGTTCGCGGTGCTGCTGGCGGTACTGCTGGCGCTCGGCGCTCCGGTACTGCCAGGGCTGTTCACCTCCGATGCCGCGGTGTTGCATCAGATGCGGGTGCCGTGGTGGTTCCTGGTGTGTCAGTTGCCGATTTCCGGTCTTGTCTTCGCCCTGGACGGGGTGTTGCTGGGCGCCGCCGACGCCCGGTTCATGCGGAACGCCACCATGATCAGTGCATTGTGCGGATTCCTGCCGCTGGTGTGGTTGTCGCTGGCTTTCGGGTGGGGGCTCGCCGGAATCTGGTCTGGGCTGAGCCTTTTCCTGGTCCTGCGGCTGGTGCTGGTCGGTTGGCGTGCCCTGTCGGGTCGCTGGGCCGTGCCGGGCACCGGATCGTGATCAGTACGCCTGCGGGTATCCGGCCTGCGGGTATCCCACGGGTGGGTGGTTCTGATAGGCCGGGGGCAGCGCGGCCAATCGCCGAATCTGCTTGATCTGTCCCATGTTTCCGAAGATGGCGACCCAGTTCATGACGAGGATGGACAGGAAGCTCCACCATCCGGCCGCCAGGTTATGGGTCTGCGCGTCGCGGTAGGCAGCTTCGCACTGTTCTAGCGTTCCGGTGATGGTGTAGCTGCGAGTGCTGAACATGATCAGCATCCCGGTGTGCTTGGTCAGCCGGACCTGAAAGTATCGGGGCGCGACGGCCGGATACTGCTGTGGATACGACATGTTTCCCCCTGCTCGTGTTGCTCGTCCGATGATATCGGGGTTTGCCCAAACCTCGGCTATGTGATCCATGTCACTTGCGGAGTACTCTGGAGAGACGCTGGATGAGGAGGTGTTTCGACATGAACCTAGATCGATTTGCGGTGTGGACCGGTTACTTCCTTGGTCTGGTATCGGTCACGATCACCGCGTTGGGTTTGGCGGCATTGGCTTCCGGACATCACGGCTGGGGGATGGTCGCGGCCGTCGTGTTACTGGTGACTGCAGGGCTCGGGTTCGCGATAGTCGGGGGCACAGTGCACCACGATCACAAGGTCCATAAGGAGACTCCGCACCTGATGTAGGGGTTGACGGGCCGCCTCGGTCGACACTCATAGAATGTGGGCCTATCAAAGCTAGGTCTGCAGATCGAATGGAGCCGCCGGCCGATGAACTCTTCCACCGGCTACCGCGTCAAGCGCGAGATCACCGAGGTGGCCGACGAGGTTGCCGCGGCCGGACCTCCGCCACTGCCGTTGCTGGAGGGGACCCGCTATCGGCTGCGCCGAGTCGATCCGGACGGGTCTGACCCGGACATGCTCAGTGAATGGTTCGCCCGCCCACACCTGGTCGAGACCTGGGAGCAAGCATGGCCGGCGGCACGCTGGCGGGAGGACTCCGCGTACCGGCTGGCCGGACACTATTCGCTGCCCTGCATCCTCTCGGTGGATGGTGCCGAGGTGGGTTACGTCGAGCTCTACCGTGCCGCACGTGACGAGATAGCGGGCGTATACGACGCTCACCCGCACGACACCGGATTTCACATCGCGACAGCCGACACCGAGCATCTGGGCCGAGGCGTCATCTCGGGATGGATCCGGTTGCTGCCGTTCGTAGTGTTCGCCGCTGATCCGGGATGCCGGCGGATGATGGCTGATCCGGCGGCCGAGAACCGTCCGATCAACAAGGTGCTTGCTCGTCTCGAGTGGACCGCTCTGGGCGAGTTCGATATCCGACCGGATCGCCGAATCGCCCTGTACTGCTTCGAGCGCTAGGCGTTCTGGCTGCGGCCCCGCTCCATGATGGCGGCGCGCCGCTCCTCCACGCCCTCGGCGATGGAGTTCTGGTCGATCCACCGGTGAGCATCGTCGAGGGCGACCTGCAGTCCGTTGCCGATCAGCTCGGACTCGATGCGGCGGTAGGAGGCCAGCAGCTCGCGCACCGCGGGCTGGTTGTTTCCGGTGATCGTGGCGGCGAGGCGCTTGGCGGCGGGCAGCAGCTCCTCGTGGGCCACTACCTCGGTCACCAGGCCTGCGCGCAGCGCGTCCTCAGCGGACAGGTAGTCGCCCGTCAGGCTCATGCGACGTGCCAGGCCACGCCCCACCGAGAGCGGCAGCAAGGTGGTCAGCCCCCAGGTAGGCAGAATGCCAACGCGCGCGTGGGTATCGGCAAAACGCGCCTTTTCCGAGGCGATGAGGATGTCGCAGGCCAGCGCCAGCTCCAGGCCGCCGGTCACGGCGGCGCCGTTGATGGCGCCGATGACTGGCTTGGATAGCTCGGGCCACCACGGGTCGAGTGATTCGGCGCGGTCGCCGCTGCCGAGCTCCTTGAGGTCGACGCCCGCGCAGAACACCGGGTCAGCAGCGGTCAGGATCATCACGTCGATGTTGTCGTCGGCGTCGGCCGCGGTGACGGCCTTGACGATCTCTTCGCCCAGCGCGCTGCTCAACGCGTTGCGTGCCTGCGGCCGGTTCAGGGTGATGGTGCAGATACGGTCTTCGGTCTGCGTCAACAGAATTGGTTCGGTCATGCGTCGATTACCTCCTCGGCGATACGTTCGGCGTGTACGGCGCGCCCCCCGAAGAGGGCCGAATTGCTTACGGCGCGCTTGTAATACAGGTGGGCCGGGTGCTCCCAGGTGAAACCGATGCCGCCGTGGCTCTGGATGGCTTTGGCGGTTACCTCGACGGCACCGGCGGAAGCCACTTGCTGTGCGATGCTGGTGGCCAGCGCGGGATCGTCGAGGCTCGGATCGTCGTGGGACCATGCCGCGTGATAGGCGGCGCCGCGCACGTTCCCCGTCGCCGCGGCCATATCGGCCAGGCGGTGTTTGACGGCCTGGAATGACCCGATGATCCGTCCGAATTGAATCCGGGACTTCGCGTATTCGGTGGTCACATCCAGCATGTGGGCGGCTATGCCGGCCTGCTCGGCGGCCAGCACGGTGGCCGCGACATCCAGGGCGGTGGCCACGGCATCCGCACCGCGGCCCGGCTGGCCGATCAAGCGCGCGGGGGCGGAATCGAAGTGGATGTTGGCCTGACCGCGGGTCAGGTCCAGCGTGGCCAACGCGTGCCTGTCGACACCGGGCGCATCGCCATCCACTGCGAAAAGGCTTGGACCCGAATCAGTGTCGGCCAGAACGAGGATCAGGTCGGCGGTGGCGCCGTCCGGAACGTGCTCGGTGTCGCCGGTGAGTTTCCATCCGTCGGCGTCGGATTCGGCCGACACCGTAATAGCGTCGGACAGCCGGGTGCGGCCGCCGGCCAAGGTGATGGTCTTGTCACCGGAGGCCAGCGCGGGCACCCACTGCGACAGGACGTCGTTGTCGCCGCTGGCCACCAGGGCGGTGGCGCCCAAGGCGGCACTGGAGACCCACGGCAGACACGCCAACGCGCGTCCCAGTTCTTCGGCCACAATGGACAATTCGATCACGCCGAGGCCGCCGCCGCCGTGCTCCTCGGGCAGGCTCAGGCCCACCACGCCCAGTTCTGAGCCCAGCGCACGCCAGGCGTCCACGTCAATGGTCCCGGTGTCGAGGACCTCGCGTACATGCTCGGGGGTCCAGACGCGCTCGCACCAACTGCGCACCAATGACCGCAGGTCGCCGTGTTCTTCGGTGAACTCGAACTCACTGGTCCGGGTCCGATTGTCTTCGCTGGCGCTCATCCGGGTCTGATTGTCTTCGCTGGCGCTCATCCGCGGGGCACGTCCTTCCAGGCTTTGTTGGTATCGACCCGGATATCGCCGGGCAATCCGAGAACGCGTTCTCCGATGATGTTGCGCATCACGTCGGAGGTTCCGCCTTCGATGGTGTTGGCCTTGGAGCGAAGGAAGGCCCACATGGTGTCGGCACGACGATCGTCCTCGACGACGCGCCGCATGTCGTACGAGGCGTACAGGGTGGCCTCGATGCCCAGCAGTTCGACGCAGAAGTCGTAGATCTGTTGGTTGAGCTCGGCGCCCATCAGCTTGCCGATCGATCCCTCCGGGCCCATGGGCGCATCACCCTGGGCGGCGATTCGCATCTGGGTGCCGTAGCGGTTGCCTTCCGAGCGCACGAACAGATTCGTCAGTTTGGCGCGCAGCTCGGGGGTGTGCAGATCGGGGCGCTGTTTCCAGAGGTTCAAGGCATTGCCGATCGAGCCGCCCCCGCGGCCGTGATCGAAGGCGCCGCCCAATGCGCTGCGCTCGTTCATCAGCGTGGTCATCGACACCCGCCAGCCATCGCCCTCGTTGCCCAGACGTTGTGCGTCCGGGATGCGGACGTCGGTGAGGTAGACCTCGTTGAACTCGGCGTCACCGGTCATCTGGCGCAGCGGGCGAACCTCGACGCCGGGATCGGTCATGTCGACGACGAAGTACGTCAGGCCACGGTGCTTGGCCACGTCCGGATTGCTCCGCGCCACCAGCAGTGCCCAGCGAGCTTGATGGGCGCCCGAGGTCCACACCTTCTGGCCGTTGATCACCCAGTCATCGCCATCGCGCACCGCGCGGGTGGCCAGTCCGGCCAGATCGGAACCGGCACCCGGCTCACTGAACAGCTGGCACCAGAGTTCCTCTCCGGTGAACAGTGGACGCAGAATGCGCTCGGTCAGTTCGGGTTGTCCGTGTGCGAGCACTGTCGGTGCCGCCATGCCGTAGCCAATCACGTTGACGAACAAGGGGTCTGGCATACCCGCCGCACGCAGAATGGTGTCCGAGACGGCCTGTAGCGCGGGTGGGGCGTCCAGGCCGCCCAGGCCGGCCGGGAAGTGGACCCAGGCCAAGCCTGCGTCGTAGACGGCTCCCAGCAGTTCGGTGACCGGCGTCGTGGCAGGGGGGTGTTTGGCGAGAACCTCGTGCGCGGCGGCGGCGATGCGTTCGCGTAGCGCGCTAGACGGCTCCGATGACGTCACTGGCATGACTTACGTATACACGCGCACACGAACTAACCGGTGGGTGGGGCATGGCGTCACGCGGATTGTCTTTCTACTGTCGTAGGTATGTGCAGGAACATCACCGAACTACGCGGCTTGGAACCTGCGGCGACCGACCAGGAGATCGAGGCGGCGGCGCGGCAGTACGTCCGTAAGGTCAGCGGAATTCAGAAGACCTCCGACGCCAACCGGGAAGCGTTCGAACATGCGGTGACGGAGGTGACGGACACGACGATGCGGCTGTTGGCCTCGCTGCCGCAGCGCCGTCAGCCGCCCAAGACGGTGCCGCCGTTGCGGCGCCCGGAGGTGCAGGCGCGCATCGCGGCGCGCGGCTAGAAGCGGTAACTCGGAGCGAGAATGTTTGCGACCCGGCGGTTTTCCACGAGGCAGCCGGGGCCGTCGGGGGAGTATTTCTGCGACGCGTAATACAGCGACTGCTGGACCACACCGTAGCTGGTCTTGAACGTGATCATGCAGGACACCCACCACTGGTTGTTCCAGTCGGTCGGCTTCATGATGTTGTACTCGGCCGCGCGATGTCCCTGGATGGTGGTCTCGACGCCATCGGCCGGGAGGGAGTCTTCGTAGGTGCGCCACACGACTGCCTCGACGGCCAGCTGGTAGTTGTTGCGCGAGTCGTACCGGCAGCGCAGTCCCTCTTCGGGAGCCGGTGGGGTCTGGTCGAGGCCCGCCGCGGCGATCACCGAGCCCGGGATGTCGTAGCAGGGATCGAAGGGGCGAGGGTCGGTGACCGGGACGACCGGCCATTTGATTGTGGTGGTGGCGCCCGCGGTCATGGGGGCAGTGGAGAACCGAAGCTGAACCGGTGCGCTGGTGGCGCGCTCTGCGGGCGCGGTGCGCCAGACGACGAGGCCGCTCAGCGCCAGCGCCATCACGACCATGAGAAGTCCAGCCCTTCGGGCCATGCCAATTCACCTCATTCTGATCGGGCGCGGTGCGCCGAAGTCTAGCTGCGTGCCTCGTTGGCTCATACGGAACACCGAAAACACTAGAACACGTTCTAGTCCGGGAGTATCGTGACGCCATGGCACGAATTGGGAATTATGCGGACGATGATGTGGCCGGCTGGCTGATGGGCTCACCGGAGATGGCGCCCGGTTTCGCCGGATTTTCGGATGCTGTGTACAACCGCAGCCGGCTGCCGATCGGGGTACGAGAGCTCGCTCGCATGGCGGTGGCCTTCGCGAATGAATGTTCGGTGTGCCAGAACACCCGCTTTGTCCAGAGCGGGGAGCTGGACGGGGATTTTTACGCGGACGCCGACCAGTGGCGCACGTCGCCGCGGTACAGCGAGGCCGAGCGGACGGCCGCCGAGTTCGCGCATCGCTTCGCCACCGACCATGTCGGGTTGCGCGAGGACGACGAGTTCTGGGAGCGGGCGCGCGAGCACTTCGACGACGGGCTGCTGACCGATCTGGCACTGTCCTGCGCGTTCTGGGTTGGAAGCGGGCGTGCGCTGCGGGTTCTCGACGTGGGGCAGAGCTGCAAGATAAACCTGTAGGTACATTGGCCGGATGACGCAGGAACGGGAGCCCAGGCTCTGGGCGATCAGCGACCTGCATGTCGGGCAGTCGGCCAACAAGTCTGTTCTTGAGGAACTGCATCCGGCCTCGCCCGAGGACTGGTTGATCGTCGCGGGTGATGTGGCCGAGCGCAGTGATGACATCCGGGCCGCGCTGGATCTGTTGCGGCGCAGGTTCACCAAGGTGATCTGGGTGCCGGGCAATCACGAGCTCTGGACGACGGCGCGCGATCCGATGCAGATCTTCGGTCAGTCGCGTTACGACTACCTGGTCAACATGTGCGACGAGATGGGTGTGATCACGCCCGAGCATCCCTATCCGGTGTGGGTGGAACAGGGTGGTCCGGCGACCATCGTGCCGATGTTCGTGTTGTACGACTACACATTTCTGCCCGAGGGGGCCAACACCAAGGCCGAGGGGCTCAAGATCGCCCGCGATCGCAACGTGGTGGCGACCGATGAGTTCTTGCTCTCGAGTGAGCCTTTCGCGACACGCGATGCCTGGTGCCGGGATCGGTTGCGGTACACCAGGAAGCGGCTTGAGGATCTGGACTGGATGACGCCGACGGTCCTGGTGAATCATTTTCCGCTGGTACGTGAGCCCTGTGATGCGTTGTTCTACCCCGAGTTCTCGTTGTGGTGCGGAACCACCGAGACCGCGGACTGGCATACCCGGTACAACGCGGTGTGCTCGGTGTATGGGCATCTGCACATCCCGCGAACCACCTGGTATGACGACGTCCGGTTCGAGGAGGTGTCTGTCGGCTATCCGCGCGAGTGGGCGCAGCGCAAACCATATTCGTGGTTGCGGCAGATTCTTCCCGCCCCGCATTATCCGCCCGGCTACCTCAACGAGTTCGGCGGTCATTTCGAGATCACCGAACAGATGAGGGTGGCGGCCAAACGATTCCGTGAACGGCTTGCCAAGGAGCGTGCCAGTGACTGACCAGTTGATCGCCTCGGTGGTTCCCGATGTGCTGTCGTCGGCCGAACTGTACGAGGATCCTCCGGGTCTGGTGCCGCTGCCCGAAGAAGAGCCGCTGATCGCCAAGTCGGTGGCCAAGCGGCGCAACGAATTCATCACCGTGCGGTACTGCGCGCGCCAGGCACTGTCCGTCATCGGCGTTCCCGAAGTCCCGATCCTCAAGGGGGACAAGGGCCAGCCACTGTGGCCCAATGGGGTGGTGGGCAGCATGACACATACCGAGGGTTTCCGCGGCGCCGTGGTGGGGCGCGTGGGGGAGGTGCGCTCGGTGGGTATCGACGCCGAACCGCACGACGTGCTGCCCAACGGTGTGCTCAAGTCGATCACCTTGCCGGTCGAGCGCGACGAGCTGGCCGCGCTGCCCGAAGGAACGCACTGGGACCGACTACTGTTCTGTGCCAAGGAGACTACGTACAAAGCGTGGTTTCCGTTGACCACTCGCTGGCTTGGCTTCGAAGACGCCCACATCACCTTGGACCCGGATGGAACGTTCACATCGCGAATCCTGGTCGACGGCAAGGCCAATGACGGCAGCGTGCTCTCGACGTTCGACGGGCGATGGATCGTCGACAAGGGTCTGATCTTGACCGCGATCGTGGTGCCGTGACCGATCCGCTGAGCCGTGCGGGCCTGGTGATCGTTGACAAGCCTGCCGGGATGACCAGTCATGACGTGGTATCGCGTTGCCGCAGGCTATTTTCCACCCGCAAGGTGGGACATGCGGGAACGCTGGATCCGATGGCCACGGGTGTGCTGGTGATTGGAATCGAGCGGGCTACCAAGATCATGGGACTGCTGACGTTGACCACCAAGTCGTACGCGGCGACCATCCGTTTCGGGCAGAGCACCAGCACCGATGACGCCGAAGGTCAGGTGCTGCAGACGGTTTTTGCCGCAGACGTGACCGATGCCGAGATAGAGAGCGCCGTGGCCGGGCTGCGTGGCGATATTGAGCAGGTGCCGTCCTCGGTGAGCGCGATCAAGGTGGACGGACAGCGCGCGTACAAGTTGGCCCGGGAAGGGCAGTCGGTCGAGCTGGCAGCGCGCCCCGTGAGTATTTCGCGGTTCGAGGTGCTGGCAGTGCGGCGCCCCGGCGATGGGTTTGTCGATGTGGACGTGGAAGTCGACTGCTCGTCGGGGACGTACATCCGGGCGCTGGCCCGGGATGTGGGTGCCACGCTCGGCGTCGGTGGACATCTGACGGCGCTGCGGCGCACCAGGGTTGGCGATTTCGGTTTGGACCGGGCACGCACGCTCGATGAGCTGGCCGACGATGCGACATTGTCGCTGGACCTGGACACCGCATGCCGGGAGGGTTTTCCCCGACGGGATCTGGATGTGGCCGAGGTCGACTCGGTACGCAATGGGCGGCCGCTGGCGGCAGCGGGGATCGACGGCACTTATGCGGCAGTGGATGCCGAAGGTCGCGTCATCGCACTGCTGGCAGATAAGGGTTCTCGCACCACGTCGGTTGTGGTGCTACGCCCGGCGAATCTGTAACGGTCACCCGAAGATCTCGTTATACCAGTAACGTTCGGGGTCTCTGTACCAAGGATCGAGGCGACTCGTGAAAAGAATTCTTAGCTCTTTCATGTCGATGTTGTATCTGCGATAGAGGGCGATGAACTCGACAGGATCCCATTCCTCGCCAATGTTCGGATTCACGGTGAGTAGCAGTATGGATCCCTGCCCCCGATAGCCCTCAACACCAGGTATCCTGTTGAGCCACTGGAAGAATGCGTCTTGGTCGCCCTGTGAGTAGAAACTGATATTCCGTACGGCTAGCTCTACTTGGTCTGACTTGTTGTTGCCGTAATCTTCAGCGCTGGGCCAGACGTTTGTATCGATATCCGGGGCCTCCTGGATATCCCACCGACGACTCATGTCTTTCCATGGCCCGTCATCTGCGCCTGAACGCGTCTCGCCGTCGTTGGGCCTGAATCCAAAGACTTCCTTGTGCCACCATCGATCTGGATCGTTGAACCACGCTCCTAGGGGCCCGGTGTTCAATGCACGCAGTTCCCTCGGCTCAATGTCGTACCGGCGATAGAGCGCGACCAACTCGCGCAAGACATCTTCATTAATGGAGGCGAGGCTCACGGTTATCACCTCCGTCCTGCCGTGGCCCCCGTCGTACGACTGCACGGCAGCGATGTTGTCTAATCGGCCGAAGAATGCAGCTTCGTCGTTTTGCGAGCCGTAACTGATACCGGTTGCTTCCAGCGCCACCGTTTGTTCGTCGGTCATGGTTTTCCTCCGCTAGCTTCTGGCTCTGGCATTGGTGGCCGAACATTTTCGTACGTGCCGTCGGGATGTTGTACATCCCAATGTGGCCCACCATGCGCGAGCCCTGGGCGCGGACCAGTCGGAACCCAGACGTTTCCGTCGGCATCCTCCCAGCCGAAACCCTTACCCCTAGGGTTCGGATTAGGCACCCATTTGGGCCCTTCCTTCGGCGGTACGAACTCCTTCGGCAGCGCTCCCGCTGGATAATCACCCGGATATCCCGGAGCTTTGGCCCCGTTCTTATCAAACGCATCACCCGGCGGTTTACGATTGGAGTAGACAACCGTTTCGCCGGTGATCGTCGCTATCGACAACCCGATGATCGCGCCAAGCCCTGCGGCGGCAACTGATTCTGCGCTAAAGGTGATGCCACCCAACGTCGTAAGGAATGGGCGGATGCACGCTGCGAGGGAGGATGCGCAGGCGTCAACCGCTGTGGCCGCTATCTCTGCCCCTCCTGCGGTGGCGCGCCCACGAGTGATAACAGCGATTGCGGCGATGGCGGCCAGCCCAACGCCGAGAGTGCTGGCGATGGCGAATTGCATATCGGAGCGCAACTGGTTGAGGGCCGCGTAGTGAGCGGTCGTCGAGGTTGCGAGATCGCTTGCGGCCAGCTTGATCCTGCCGGCGCTGGTCGAGAGTGTCGTGAGATGCTCGCTGAGGTTCGGGATGTCTGGAGCATGAAAATTGCTCAACGCGGACGCTGAGAGCCTGAGGTCGGATTCGCCCCTGGAGATTGCGTCGTTGTCGGCGAACGTCTTCCACGCCTTGGCCGCACGATCGAGCTTGTCCGTATCGCCGTCCGGGATCTCACCGCCCGCTACCTGGGCAATAACCTTCCGGTATAGGTCGGGCACATCTGTCTCGAGGCCAGGGCCGTTGTGGTGTGACGACGCCACTCCCACGACAACATCTGCCCCATAAGGTAATTCAGATGGGATTGTCCGAGGGCAAGCCGGGCCCGTTCCCTTGTTGGGATCGCGGTTCGCCCTCCAGTCCGCGATGGCCCAGTTGTATCCGGCCGCAATCAGGATGTCTCCCAAGCGCTGTAGCGCCCTTACGTATTCGGTGGTCACCGTCGTAAGAGCTGCGGCACGGCTGTCATAACCGGAGGACCATGCCTTCACCGCTTGATAGCCGCCGGCCATGCCGCTGGTTTCCAGGGTGAGGACGCGTGAGAGGGGTTTGAATGCGGCCTGCACATCGGTTGAGAGTTTGTAGCAGGTATTGGCGGCCGCGTAGTACGCCGCTGATTCGACGACAACAGGCACGTCAACCCCTCGTCATCCGGAGATTGGCTTCCTGCGCCTCGGAATAGGCGCCATGGGCTGTTCTTGCGGCCTCTTCCATCTGATGCAGCCCTTCGACCAGCTCACGTGCCGCGTCTATCCATTGTTGGTGCGCTTCGGAGTAGGCAGTGGAGGCGGCGCCTGTCCACTGCCCGCTCTGCACCAGCTTCTGCACGCGAATGTCCAGCTGATCCAGATTCTCGGTGACAAACTCCTTGAAGCCGCGTGCGCGCACGGTGACCTGATCAATGTGATCGAGGTCAAAGGAGAATTCCGACTCGGAATGAGCGGGCATTTCTCAGTCTCTCTGGGTCGAGTGGATGGACGATGCCGTCGAGATCTCCTGGGCCTGGAATGCTCTGGCGTTGTCGTCCAATGTGGAGGCGATATTGGCCAGCGCGTCCCACACTTTCGTTGCACCGTCTTGCATTTCGTCCCAGCCAGACCGGTATGCGTCGGCGGCGCTGCCCTTCCACACGCCGAACAGCGCCTGGACCTCACGATCCAACGAAGCCGACCCTGCCCGCATTTGGTCCGCGAGGCTCGCAGCGAACTTGCCGAGCGCTCCGACTTCGTCGATCACCACCTGCAACGGTGCATTTCCGGCTGAGGTCATTACCTCGCCCTCCTAGGGTCGATGCGGTCTTTTATAGATCCGACGCTGTTGGTCGCGATTCGGTTCCATCGTTTCTGCGATGTTCAGAACTTCTCCAAACGCCTCAGATCAGTCGCGAATCCACCGGCTCGGAGGGTGCAACTCCCTGGGCATCCACATCAGCGGTTGCCGATCGTCGAAATGCGGATCGAGCTCGGGATTCCCGGGGAAGCGGCCCTCGCCGTCTGGCCACAGGATCTGCAGGTACCGCACATTGTTGGTCCGGTTGAACCACAGTCCGAACCCGAATTCTTGGTGATACCAACTTGGATCGATGGGGGAGAGCTTGACCTGGTAGTCGTCCACCGCGGGCAGGGCGAGCACATCGCCGAACGTCTCGCCGACTTGCAGAACCCGGCCCTCCTGGGCCTGCTTGGCAACGGCGTTGAGAGCGCGCTGCATCATCGTGATGTCGTTGACGCCGTAGATCGCCAGCTCGGGCAGGCGCATGGTGTGCCATAGCCCCACGGTGTAGGCGAATGGCGGGCTCTCTTCCGATGACGTCGGCCCGATTCCCAGCGCGCTCCAACCGTATTCGGTGACGCTGCCGATGATGTCGCGGTCACTGTCGTTGTACTCGGTGCGATCGCCGTAGTCGACGCACAGTAGGCACTCACACGCCGTGTGGTCGGCCATTTCAGTCCAGTACGATCCAAATCGATTGCGCCGCTGGATTTCCCAGTTCGAGCTTCTTCTCGCCGCCGGTGTCGTCGATCGACACCGAGATGGTTCCGGCGAAGTCGCGCCGTTCGTCGACCGTCACACGCGCATCCAATGCCACACCCACGGTGTCGAAGTAGCGCAGCATCTCCGGATCGGAATCCGAGATTCGGGCGACCACGCCGGTATCGCCGTTGGCGCAGTCCGACAGTTGGCGTGCCGGGGGGGTGGGGACCTGTCCGTCGGGGCCCGGAATGGGATCGCCGTGCGGGTCGCGCTGAGGGTGGCCGAGCTTGGCGTCGATCTTGGCCAGCAGCAGATCCGAGACCGCGTGCTCAAGTACCTCGGCTTCGTCATGCACTTCGTCCCAGCCGTAGCCGAGCTCGTTGACCAGATAGGTCTCCAGCAGCCGGTGGCGGCGGACCATCAGTACGGCCGCCTTGCGGCCCTGGTCGGTCAACGTCACCGCGCCGTACTTCTCGTGATCCACCAGGCCTTGGTCGGCCAGCTTGCGGATCGACTCGGAAGCGGTGCTCGCCGACACGCCCATGCGCTCGGCCAACATTTTGGTGCTTACCTTTTCGTGCGACCACTCCTGCGCGGTCCAGATGACCTTGAGGTAGTCCTGGGCGACCGTCGTCAGATCGGTGTCGGCGGATCCGGCGGGCCGGTCGGATCGAGTGGGGCTCACGAAGGTAAGCCTAGTCAGGGAGCGAAGTGTGAAAGCCAAGTCGGCCTTCTGTGGCCGTCCGAAGTAGGCTTTAGGCCGTGCAACGCTGGCGCGGGCAAGACGAAATCCCGTCCGACTGGGGTCGGTGCGTGCTGACGATTGGTGTGTTCGACGGTGTCCACCGAGGTCACGCCGAACTCATCGGACGTGCCGTGAAGGCCGCACGCGAACTCAACCTCAAGAGCGTCCTGATGACGTTCGACCCTCATCCGATGGAAGTGGTGTTCCCCGGAACCCATCCGGCCCAGCTCACGACCCTGACCCGGCGTGCCGAGCTGGCCGAGGAGCTGGGTGTCGACGTCTTCCTCGTGGTGCCTTTCACTCCCGAGTTCATGAAGCTCTCACCCGAGCGCTATGTGCACGAGCTGCTGGTCGAGCGCCTGCACGTGGCCGAGGTGGTGGTGGGGGAGAACTTCACCTTCGGCAAGAAGGCCGCCGGGAACGTCCACATGCTCAAGAAGGCCGGCGAGCGCTTCGGCTTCAAGGTGGACGCCGTCACCCTCGTCACCGAGCACGCCGTCACGTTCTCCTCGACATACATCAGGTCCTGCGTCGATGCCGGCGACATGGTGGCGGCCACCGAGGCCCTGGGGCGTCCGCACCGGGTAGAAGGCGTGGTCGTGCGTGGTGATGGTCGCGGCCGGGAACTGGGCTTTCCGACCGCCAACGTGGCGCCCCCGATGTTCTCGGCCATCCCCGCCGACGGGGTGTACGCGGCCTGGTTCACGCTGCTCGGACACGGCCCGACGATGGGCACCGTCGTTCCCGGTGAGCGATATCAGGCGGCCGTCTCAGTGGGGAGCAACCCGACGTTTTCGGGTAAGGCCCGTACCGTCGAGGCATTCATTCTGGACACCACGGCGGATCTGTATGGCCAGCACGTTGCCGTCGATTTCGTCGCGCGGGTCCGCAGCATGGAGAAGTTCAACTCGATCGACGATTTGGTCGTCGAGATGGGTAAGGACGCCGAGAAGGCCCGCACGATTTTGGCTCGCGGCTGACCCACAGCTAGACTGCCTCTTCGGCGTGAGCTGCAGTTCGCGGTGGCCCGCCAGAGATATTCGACGCGAACCCCAGTGATGGAGAAGCTTGCCGTGGCATTGACTACCGAGCAGAAGAAAGAAATTCTCGCCCAGTACGGGCTGCACGAGACCGACACCGGTTCCCCCGAGGCGCAGGTCGCGATGCTGACCAAGCGCATTGTCGATCTGACCGAGCACCTCAAGACTCACAAGCACGACCACCACAGCCGTCGTGGTCTGCTGCTGCTGGTCGGCCGTCGTCGCCGGCTGCTCAAGTACGTCGCCAAGGTTGACGTCGAGCGCTACCGCTCGCTGATCGAGCGCCTGGGTCTGCGCCGCTGACTTTGGCTGCCCCTCGATTGGGTCGCCCTGCACACTCAGCCGCGATATCCATCGCCCTTCTTTTTGTCGGTGGGGCGGCGCTGTCGGCATGTTCGGCCGCCGCTGCCACCGATGACTTGGTCGTCGGAGACTGTGTGAATCTCAGCGGTACGGACCAGCAGGCCAAGATGGTCAAGGAACCGTGCGGCAGCCCCAAATCCAACTTCAAGATCTTCGCCAAGGCTGCGACGGACGCCGACTGTCCGCGCGATGCCGATTCGTCGTACTACGCCAAGCGTGGATTCGGGCGCAAGAGCCAGGCACTGTGTCTGGACATCGACTGGGTCGTCGGTACTTGCATGGACGTCCCGGACAAGTGGGACGGCGACCCGGTACGGGTCGACTGCAACGACCGCAGCGCCCAGAACAAGAAGCGCGTCACCCAGGTGCTGCAGGACGTGTCGACCGCTGACGACTGTCTCACCGGACTTGGCTACCCCTACGTGGACCGCAACTTCACCGTGTGTGTGGAGGAACTGCCCTGATCACGCTGCGTGGTCGCAAACGCCGCAGGTGGTAGGGTGTGTGCGTTGTCATGCTGGTCCCGCCGGGTAACGGGCGGTCTTCGGTAGTGGCTGCCGGGTTCGGCGCTTGCGCTCGTGGTGCAAGCGGTTCATCGATTCCGGCCGCTTCGATCGAACGGCCGTGGCCGATCACCTTCAGGGTCCACTTCGCGCTGGTACGTCCGCGCGCTGACCGCGTGATGGCACGCATGCCCAATGCAGCCACGTGCTGCTCACTGAGAATGTATGAGAGGTATTCCAGAACCTATGTCTGTTACAGAAATTGAAGAAGGCATCTTCGAGTCCACCGCCCTTCTCGACAACGGGAAATTCGGCACCCGCACCATCCGGTTCGAGACCGGGCGTTTGGCCCAGCAGGCCGCCGGCTCCGTCGTCGCCTACCTGGATGACGAGACCATGCTGCTGTCGGCGACCACCGCCAGCAAGACCCCCAAGGATCACTTCGACTTCTTCCCCCTGACCATCGATGTCGAGGAGCGGATGTACGCCGCGGGCCGCATCCCCGGCTCGTTCTTCCGTCGCGAGGGACGTCCGTCCACCGACGCGATCCTGACCTGCCGCCTGATCGACCGGCCGCTGCGTCCGTCGTTCGTGAGCGGACTACGCAACGAGATCCAGGTCGTGGTGACGGTGCTGAGCCTGAACCCGCAGGATCTCTACGACGTGCTGGCCATCAACGCCGCGTCGGCGTCCACCCAGATCTCCGGGCTGCCGTTCTCGGGCCCGGTCGGCGGTGTCCGCGTCGCGCTGATCGAGGGCCAGTGGGTCGCTTTCCCCACCGTCGAGCAGCTGGAGACGGCGGTCTTCGACATGGTGGTCGCGGGCCGCAAAGTAGGCACCGCCGGTGATTCCGATGTCGCCATCATGATGGTCGAGGCCGAGGCCACCGACAATGTCATCGCTCTCGTGGACGGCGGCGCGGGCGCGCCGACCGAAGCCGTTGTCGCCGAAGGCCTTGAGGCCGCCAAGCCGTTCATCGCGGCCCTGTGCACCGCACAGGAGGAGCTGGCCGGCAGCGCCGCCAAGCCCACCGGTGAGTTCCCGCTGTTCCCCGACTACCAGGACGACGTCTACGCCGCCGTCGCATCCGTGGCCACCGAGCCGCTGTCGCAGGCCCTGTCCATCGCGGGCAAGGCCGAGCGTGACGAGAAGACCGACGAGATCAAGGTCGACGTGCTCGGGCGCCTGCAGGAGGGCTTCGACGGCCGCGAGAAGGAAATCGGTGCGGCGTTCCGCTCGCTCACCAAGAAGCTTGTGCGCCAGCGCATCCTGAAGGATCAGTTCCGCATCGACGGCCGCGGTGTCACCGATATTCGCGCCCTGTCGGCCGAGGTCGCCGTGATTCCGCGGGCCCACGGCAGCGCGCTGTTCGAGCGTGGCGAGACCCAGATCATGGGCGTGACCACCCTCGACATGATCAAGATGGCCCAGCAGGTCGACTCGCTGGGACCCGAGACCACCAAGCGGTACATGCACCACTACAACTTCCCGCCGTTCTCCACCGGTGAAACCGGCCGCGTCGGCTCGCCGAAGCGTCGCGAAATCGGCCACGGTGCCCTCGCCGAGCGCGCCCTCATCCCGGTGCTGCCGAGCATCGAGGAGTTCCCCTACGCCATCCGTCAGGTCTCGGAGGCCCTGGGCTCCAACGGCTCCACCTCGATGGGTTCGGTCTGTGCCTCCACCCTGGCCCTGCTGAACGCCGGTGTGCCGCTGAAGGCCCCGGTCGCCGGTATCGCCATGGGTCTGGTATCCGACGACATCGAGCTCGCCGACGGCACCACCGAGCGTCGCTTCGTCGCGCTCACCGACATCCTCGGAGCCGAGGACGCCTTCGGCGACATGGACTTCAAGGTCGCCGGCACCAAGGACTTCGTCACCGCTCTGCAGCTGGACACCAAGCTCGACGGCATCCCCTCGCAGGTGCTGGCCGCCGCGCTGTCGCAGGCCAAGGACGCCCGCACCACCATCCTCGAGGTGATGGCCGAGGCGATCGACGCGCCGGACGAGATGAGCCCCTACGCACCGCGCATCACCACCATCAAGGTGCCGGTCGACAAGATCGGTGAGGTGATCGGGCCCAAGGGCAAGATGATCAACTCGATCACCGAGGAGACCGGCGCCAACATCTCCATCGAGGATGACGGCACCGTGTTCGTCGGTGCGGCCGACGGCGCCTCGGCGCAGGCCGCGATCGACAAGATCAACGCCATCGCCAACCCGCAGTTGCCCAAGATCGGTGAGCGGTTCCTCGGAACCGTCGTCAAGACAACCGATTTCGGTGCGTTCGTGTCGCTGCTTCCGGGTCGCGACGGCCTGGTGCACATCAGCAAGCTCGGCAAGGGCAAGCGGATCGCCAAGGTCGAGGACGTGGTCAAGGTCGGCGACAAGATTCAGGTCGAGATCGCCGATATCGACAACCGCGGCAAGATCTCGCTGGTCCCCGTCGGCGACGAGGAAGCTCCTGCCGGCGACGCCGCCCCCGCGGAGGCCCAGCCGGCCGATGCCGTCACCCAGTAAGGTCCCGAGCGCGGTACGCCGCACGGTTCTTCCAGGTGGACTCCGAGTGGTCACCGAGGCGATGCCCTCGGTGCGCTCGGCGTCCGTCGGGGTATGGGTCGACGTCGGTTCGCGCGACGAGGGACGCAGCGTCGCCGGTGCGGCGCACTTCCTCGAACACCTGCTGTTCAAGTCCACGCCCACCCGGTCGGCGGCCGATATCGCACAGTCGATTGACGCCGTCGGCGGTGAGCTGAACGCCTTCACCGCCCGCGAGCAGACCTGCTACTACGCGCACGTCCTGGATTCCGATCTGGAGTTGGCCATCGACCTGGTGGCCGACGTGGTGCTGCGTGGGCGATGCGCCAGTGACGATGTCGAGGTCGAACGCGACGTCGTGCTCGAAGAGATCGCGATGCGCGACGACGATCCCGAGGATCTGTTGGGGGAGGCGTTCCTCGGGGCCCTGTTCGGCGATCATCCGATCGGCCGCAGCGTGCTGGGCAGCTCGGAATCGATCTCGGCGATGACGCGCTCACAGCTGCATTCGTTCCATGTGCGTCGGTACCGCCCCGAACGCATGGTGTTGGCGGTGGCCGGCAACGTCGAACACGATCGCGTAGTGCGGTTGGCGCGCAAGTACTTCAAGTCACATCTGGACCCGTCGGTGCAGACAACGGCTCCGCGCAAGGGGAGCGGCCGGGTGACGGCCCGGCCGGGGCTGGAATTGGTGTCGCGCGACGGTGAGCAGGTGCACCTGTCGCTGGGTGTGCGCACCCCGGGACGCGGCTGGCAGCACCGCTGGGCGCTGTCGGTGCTCAACAGCGCGCTCGGAGGTGGGCTCAGTTCTCGTCTGTTCCAAGAGATTCGCGAGCAGCGTGGATTGGTGTACGCGGTGTACTCGACGGTGGACACCTTCTCCGACACCGGCGCGTTGTCGGTGTACGCGGGCTGCTCGCCGGAGCGTTTCGACGAGGTGGCCAAGGTGACATCGCGGGTACTGGGATCGGTGGTCGAGGACGGGTTCACCGCGGCCGAGATCGATCGGGCCAAGGGTGCCCTTTCCGGCGGACTTGTTCTGGGGCTTGAAGATTCGGCATCGCGGATGAACCGCATGGGTCGCAGTGAGCTGAACAACGGGAAGCACCGGACGATTTCGGCCACGCTGGAAAAGATTGACGCCGTCACGGCCGACGAGGTCAACGGCATCGCACGCCAGCTGCTCAGCGGGCCGGCCGGGGCAGCGGTAGTCGGACCGTACCGATCGAAGCGAACGTTGCCGCGTGCACTGCGAACGATGATCGAATCCGCGAGCTAGCTGACTCCCGGGGAGATATCCTCTCAGTGATGGTCGCCAACGCGATCCAGCGCGTCAGAGAACTGACGGCTGGCATATACACCAGGATCGCGGCCGCGATAATTCTGTTGTCGTGGTTGGGTTTCGCGCTGCTTCCGCAGCACGGGGCTAGCCATACCGAGGCGCCGGCCGCCGAGCATATGCAGGGCATGCATCACCCCGGCATGGCGCCGATGGCTACGCCCGTCGTGCATCAGCCGGTGCTGTGGATCGCGATCGTCTCGTGGATCGTCATGACGGTTGCGATGATGGGACCGGCCACCCTTCCTGCCATCGAGTACGTCGGTAGGCAGGGTAGGGGCGGGGCGGTGGCGGTCTACGCCGTTGTGTGGCTCGCGATATGGAGCGTGGTCGGTGTGGTCATATCGTTCGTACAGCCGCGGCTCAGTCACCTCGACAAGTGGTGGCTTTTCGCGGGCCTTCTGCTGGCCGCGGCGTTGTGGCAGTTCTCCTCGGCGAAGCGCCTCGCATTGCGGGACTGTCACTGCCCGACACAGTTTCCGATGCCCGTGCTCAAGGGGGCGTTGCGATTCGGTGCATTCAGCGGCGCAGCGTGCGTCGGCTCCTGCTGGGCGATGATGTTGGCGATGGCACTGGCGCCGGCGGCCCATCTGGTGTGGATGGTGCCGTTGACGGTCGCCGTGACCTATGAACGATTCGCGCAACGCCCAGCAGTGGCAGTCCGGCTTGTCGGGGCGTTTCTTGCCTTGGCCGCTGCGGGTGTGGGCGTCTTCGCCGCATTGCAGTAGTGCCCGGCTAGGGTGCCAGGCATGGATATCAACGGCAGCGTGGCCATTGTCACGGGGGCAGGTTCGGGTATTGGTCAGGCGTTGGCATGGGGATTGGCCGATGCCGGAGCTAAGGTCGTTGCCTCCGATATCGATGCCGAGGCGGCTGCTCACACGGCGTCGCAACGGCCGGGCAAGATCGTGAGTCTTCGCGCCGACGCCAGCTCTGTCGCGGACATCGCCAGCTTGATCGCCCTGGCAGAGAATGAATTTGGCCCCGTCGATCTGTACGCCGCCAATGCCGGAATCGGCTGCGGCCTCGGGCTGGACATCGGCGAAACAGCCTGGGACCTGGCCATTGACGTCAATCTGCGGTCGCACGTCCGCGCGGCGACCATGCTGGTGCCGGGATGGGTGGAGCGTGGTCGCGGATACTTCCTGTCGGTCGCGTCGGCGGCCGGCCTACTGACCCAGATCGGTTCGCCCGCCTATTCAGTGACCAAGCATGCCGCCGTCGGCTTTGCCGAATGGCTGTCGATCACCTATGGGGACAAGGGGATCGGCGTGAGTTGCCTGTGCCCGATGGGAGTCAAGACGGCGCTGCTGGATGGCCTTACCCAGTCCGATGACCCGGACGTGCGGGTGGCGGGGACATCGATCACCGCCGCGGGCGAGGTGCTCGAGCCCGCAGCGGTGGCAGCGCTGGCACTCGCGGCGATCCGGGAGGAGAAATTCTTGATCCTGCCGCACCCGCAGGTACTCGACATGTACCGGCAGAAGGGTGCCGACTACGGCCGGTGGATCGCCGGAATGCGTCGTTACCAGGGCATACTCGAGGACCAGATCAAGCATTAGATTGTGATTCAGATCACCATCTAATCTGTCTCGTGACTACAACCGCTCCTGTCGTATCAGGCCTCTAGCCTGCTATCGTTGACGTAAGTTAGTCTTTCGTCAACGACGATGAGGACGGTAACCGCGCACATGGCAGTCAACAACCCCGTGGACGTTGTGATCATCGGAGCCGGCATGGCCGGGTTGGGTATGGCCGCGCGGCTGCGACAGGCCCGGGTGCACAACATGTTGATCCTCGAGCAAGCCCCCGAAATCGGCGGCTATTGGTGGCGCAGCACATTCGCACCCACCGCCGGCGACGAGTTAGCCGTTCAGCAGTCCTACTCGTTCTCGCCCAGTGCGTCATCGCGCACCGTTTGGGCAACGCGCGAGGGCGTCCTGTCCTACCACCGCGATCTCGTGGCCCGCCACGACCTTGGGCCGGTACTGCGGCTGCGGCATCGGGTCACCGGGCTGGCCTTCGAGCCGGCCAAGGCGTCGTGGCGGATAACCGTGGCGGGTAAGAAATCGGTGTTCGCGCGACGAGTGATTGTCGCGGTAGGCGCCGGAACATTGCCGGTGCCACCGCATCTCGACGGAATAGAGAAATTCGAAGGTCCCGTGCTGAGCACCGCGAATTGGGACTCCGGCTTCGACTTCACCGGACGCAATGTCGCGGTGATCGCCGCGGGCGCCAGCACCGTGCACCTGGTGCCCGAGTTGGTCAAGAAGGCCGCGCGGGTTCGGGTCTTTCAGCGCACCCCCGATTGGGTGCTGCCGCGCTGGGGTGGCGAGGCTTCGGGTGTGGTGGGACGCGTGCTGTCCCGGGCTTCGGGATCCATCGCGGGACGGGTGGCCGGCCGCTCACATGAAGCGCTGCGTCGCGGTCTGGTGTGGCGGGGAGTTGGTACCCGGATCGTGGAAGCGGTGGCCGAGAACCACCTCAATCGCAATGTGAAGGATGCCTGGCTACGTCGCAATCTGCTGCCGGCGTACCGCGTGGGTAGCCGTCGAATCCTGTTCTCGGATGACTTCTATGCGGCGTTGCAGCAGGACAACTGCAAGTTGGTGCCATGGCCCGTCACCGGGGTGAGCGCCATCGGCGTGCGGTCGGCGGATGCCATGACGCATAAGGCCGACTGCTTGGTGTTCGCGCTCGACTCTCCCGAGGTTCTCCTGGATGCGCCATTCACCATCCGCGGCCTCGGCGAGGCCACCTTGCATGAGGCATGGGGTGCGCAACCGAAGGCATTCCGCGGCGTGAATGTACCCGGTTTTCCCAACCTGTTCTTGCTAGCAGGGCCTGGGTCGGGTTCCCACGCGTTGTCGGGACTGTCGCATATCGAGGCACAAATCGACTATGTGACACAGTCTTTGGCGCTGGTGGATTCGTTCGCCCTCGTGTCGATGGAGGTTCGTCGCGAGGCTCTCGAACGCGAACAGGCTCGCGCCGAGCGTCGGCTCGGCCGAACTACATGGCGCGACGGGGCATTTCGCTGGTATCAGCCGGACGATTCTGTGGCCAACGAGTTGTTCCCCGGCACGACAAGTGAATTCCGCCGTTCCTTGGCCGATATCGACACCGCCGACTACAAGATCCTCACTCAGCAGGAACTTGATTCCGTCTATTCGACAAAGTTAGGGGTAGCCCAATGACCGCCGTGCTCCCGGACGAGTTGACCCGTGAAAACACCAGGGATATCTCGAAGAACGATGCCTTCTTCGAGAGTGTCCTCAGCAAGGTGCAGGCCAGGCAATGGACGCTGGCGGATTTCGATTGGGATAAGCCGGGTGCCGAGACAATCGCCCCCGAACAGTACGACGACCTCAAACAGTTCATGTCGGATTTGGTGTGGATCGAACACATCGGCGGCCGGATGATGGGCACGCTGGGCATCACCGCTCCCAGTGACGCCCTGCGCGAGATCTACAGTTACTTCCACGCCGAAGAGCAGCGGCACGCCAATGCCGAGATCGCACTGATGCGCCGGTGGGGCATGCTGGAGGAGGGTGAGATCCCGCCGCAGTCCGGGGATATCAAGGCCTTGCTGCAGGCATTGCACGGGTTCGACAGCCTCGGCGACCGGCGTCTCCCGTTCGTCTACATGGCCACCGCCATTCCGTTCTTCGAGGTGGGGCTCGACGGTGCGGTGCTCAAGTTCCTGTCCGGTGAGATCGAAGATCCGCTGTTCCATGAGGTGTTCGCCAAGATCAACTCGGACGAATCACGCCACCTGGCAGTGGGTTTCGCGGTCATGGACATGCTGGGCACCCGCAGGTTCTCCAGGATGCTGGTGGAGGACGTGGCCCCGCTGCTCAAACCGGTGACCATAGTCCGCGCTTTCGGGATGGCCAATCCGCACGTGATCCGGTTCGCGGGATTCTTGACGCGGGTGGGTGATGCGATGCGGAACATGGGTATCGACACCATCCTGATTCAGCGCGCGTTCGACCGTTACGCGGATTCCGGCGGTAGAAAGAGCAGCAACGCCCGCCGGCTGCCACTCTTCCGGGTGCTCAGCTATCCGATCGTCAACAGCACCTATTTCACAGACTTCGATCATCCGCTGC
This sequence comes from Mycobacteroides saopaulense, assembly GCF_001456355.1. Taxonomy (NCBI): domain Bacteria; kingdom Bacillati; phylum Actinomycetota; class Actinomycetes; order Mycobacteriales; family Mycobacteriaceae; genus Mycobacteroides; species Mycobacteroides saopaulense. Next base: position 2,854,578 of record NZ_CP010271.1, on the reverse strand, counting down.
ACAAGGTGGGGCGCGCCGTGAACAAGTTCAACGAAAAGGTGCCGTACCGCAAGAACATCAAGATGCCGACGTGGACCAACGACCTCACCACCGAGACGGCGGTATAGGCGGCGCCGGCCCCGCGATGGGGCGGGCTACGCGAGAACCTCAGCAGGGTCGGTGAAGGGCAGCTCAAGGTCCTCGGCGACATGGGCATTCAGCAGCGCACCGTGGTGCGTGGACAGGCCCTTGGCCAGCGCGGCGTCGTCGCGGCAGGCCTGGCGCCAACCCTTGTCGGCCAGCGCCAGGACGTACGGCATGGTGGCATTGGTCAGGGCGAAGGTCGAGGTTCGGGGCACAGCGCCGGGCATGTTTGCCACACAGTAGAAGATGCTCTCGTGCACGGCGTAGGTCGGTTCGTCGTGCGTCGTGGGACGTGAATCGGCGAAGCAGCCGCCTTGATCGATAGCGATATCCACCAGTACCGAACCTGGCTTCATTTGGGCAACAAGTGAATTCGATACCAGCTTGGGAGCCTTGGCGCCCGGGATGAGTATTGCTCCGATCACCAGATCTGCTCGCTTGACCGCCCCCTCCAGTTCCATGGTGGACGAGTAGCGGGTCCGTATGGTGCCGCCGAATTCTGCGTCCAGCTCGCGCAGCTTGCCCAAGTTGACGTCGAAAACCGTGACGTGAGCGCCCATTCCGGCGGCGATCCGCGCGGCGTTGTATCCGGCGACGCCGCCACCGATGACGACGACGTCGGCCGGGCCGACTCCGGGAACCCCACCCATCACCACACCGCGGCCGCCCACCGGGGTCATCAGGTGGTAAGCGCCAACCTGTGCGGACAGCCGCCCGGCCACCTCGCTCATGGGGGCTAGCAGCGGCAGCGCACCGTCGGCGGTCTGCACGGTCTCGTAAGCGATCGAGGTGGTTTCCGATTTCAGCAGCGCCTCTGTGCACGGCAGCGAGGCGGCCAAGTGCAGGTAGGTGAAGAGGGTCTGGCCGCGGCGCATGAGGGCGTACTCGGGCTCGATCGGCTCCTTGACCTTCAGCAGCAGGTCGGCCTCGGCCCAAATCTGCGCGGCGCCGTTGATGACCTGTGCGCCAGCGGCTTTGAAGTCCACATCGGAGATCGAGGAGCCTTCCCCCGCGCCCGATTGGATGATCACCTCGTGACCGCGGCGGGTCAGCTCGGCTACGCCAGCAGGGGTGGTCGCCACGCGGTACTCGTTGTTTTTGATCTCGGTCGGGATGCCTACGCGCATTTCTGTTCCTTCTCCTGTTCAGAACTAAGTCTCGTGTTCAAGTGTGAAGAAGCGTCGATAAACACGCAATATTTATGTGAAAGATTCGATACATTACAAAAATGTCCGCAAAATCACCGGAATCCCGGTTCGACATACCGCCCTCACCGAATGATGTTCGGCGGGTGGATCTCGATGACGTCGATCGCCGCATCCTGATGGAACTGCACGACGACGCACGTATACCCAACAGTGCACTGGCCGAAGCCGTGGGGATCGCGGCGTCGACATGTCATGGACGTGTCCGGCGTCTCCAGGAATCCGGGGTAATCCGTGGATTCTTCACCGATGTCGATCCGGCAGCCATCGGTCGACCGCTACAAGCGATGATCTCGGTCAGCCTGCAGGCCAACGCGCGCGGCAAGATCCGAACGTTCATCCGGGACATCCGGCAGCTACCGCAGGTTATCGACGTGTACTTCCTGGCGGGTGCCGACGACTACATCCTGCACGTCGCCGCCCGCGACACCGAGGACCTACGGTCCTTCGTGGTTGAGAAACTCAACGCACAACCCGATGTCGCGGGCACGCAGACGTCGTTGATCTTCGAGCATCTACGCGGGGGAGCGCCCCTGTAGAAGCCTGGGATCAGATGGTTGCCGGCGCGGGGTCCTCGGCGACGTCGCTGGAATTGCCGTCCTGACCGACGATTCCGTTCTCGTCCACCTCGTAGACATGTGCCTCAGAGATGTTGAAGAACGTGCCGACCACGCGCACTCGTCCGGATACCACGGCTCCGGCCAGGATCGGGTGGTGGATGAGGCGCTCCACCTGGATCGCCACGTTGACGACCCCGAGCTGGTCCACCTCGTTGAACCCGTGTGCCTCCGCGCTGGCGCGGGCCGGATGGTGTTCCTGGAAGGCGATGAGGCTGTCGCGTGCGTAGTCGAGCCAGCGGCCTACCGGAGTGGTGGGTGTGTCGGTCGATTCGGACAGCAGTGCCTTCATGGCGCCGCACGACGAGTGCCCGCACACCACAACCGAACTCACGTTCAGCTGGTTGATCGCGAAGTCGAGCGAGGCGTCCACCGAGCCGTCTGCGGGATCGGTGGGTACCACGTTGCCCACGTTGCGGATCGTGAACAAGTCGCCCGGTCCGCTGGCCGTGATGACATTGGGCAGGATGCGTGAATCGCCGCAGGTGAGGAAGAGCGCATCGGGATCCTGGTAGTCGGCCAGTTCGGACACGTGCGGTCGCAGAGCACCCGACCCGCGGCTGTTGTACTCGTTGATCCCGTCGATGATCGATGCGCCCGCTTCACCGTTGCCGTCGCGACGCCAGGACCGCCACGGCACCAAACCAACGGCGCGCGAAACGAAATGACGCTTCGGCCGGGTGGTGTGAGCGTGGTGCAGCTTGGCATGCGAGGACTCGACGATCATCACGGTGCCGCCCGCGGCCTCGTGGGCGCGCTTCCAGTCGGAGATGGCCTCCGAGATGGCGTGATCGACATAGTCGGCGTTCACGGCCAGCGTGACGTGCGCACCCGGGGGGACGGTGCTGAGGGTCTTGGTCAGCCGGGGCAACGACAGGAAGCTCAGCGTGCCGTCGAGCTCGACATGCCACTGCCGTGATCCTTCGGTGCCGAACGGACGGGCGTCCATGTGCGCCCGCATGACCCGGCCCACCAGGATGCCGATGGCCACCACCAGTCCGATGCCCACGCCCTCCAGCAGGTTGAGGAACACGACCGACACGATGGTCACCGCGTAGACGGCCAGATCGCCTGTGCGCCAAGCGAGTTTCATGTGAGCCAACTTGACCAGCTGGATACCGATGATGATGAGCAGGCCGGCGAGCGCGGCCTTGGGGATGAGCTGCACCAGGCTGCTGAACAGTGAGGCGAACAACAGCACCCAGACGCCGTGCAGGATGGCCGACGCGCGAGTCTTGGCACCCGCGGCGACGTTGGTCGAGCTGCGCACGATCACGCCGGTGATGGGCAGGCCGCCGAGGAAGCCCGATGCCACGTTGGCGCTGCCCTGACCGATCATCTCGCGATCGAAGTTGGTCCGCGGACCAGTGTGCAGCTTGTCGACGGCGACCGCGGACAGCAGTGACTCGACGCTCGCGATGAGTGCGACGGTCAGCACACCCAGCAGCACCCCGGCCCAGTCGCCGTTGGCCGGACCGATGAGTGTGGGAAAGCTGATCGCGTCAAAGAAGTCACCCGCCAAGGTGATTCGCTCCGCGGGGGAGTTGGTGAGCACTGCGAAGGCGGTGGCGATGACGATGGCCACCAGGGCGCCGGGGATCATGCGAATCTTGGGCGGCAGCTTGGGCCACAGCAGCAGGATCGCGATCACCATCACGCCGATGATCACATCGGGCAGGTGGTGGTTGAGGATGCCCTGGGGCAGTGCCTTGATGTTCTGCCAGGCCGAGCTCTGCGACGAGCCGCCCATCAGGACATGGATCTGTTGCAGCGCGATGGTGACGCCGATGCCGGCCAGCATGGCGTGCACCACGACGGGTGCGATGGCCAGCGCGGCCCGCGCGATCCGGCTCAGGCCGAACAGGATCTGGAGCAGGCCCGCGCCGATGGTGATCAGGCAGGTCATCTCCCAGCCGAACTTGTTGATGATCTCGGCGACCACCACGGTCAGGCCGGCGGCCGGGCCGCTGACCTGTAGTGGGGATCCGCCAATCGCGCCGGCGACGATGCCACCGACCACGGCCGCGATGAGGCCCGCCATCAACGGGGCCCCGGATGCGATCGCGATACCGAGGGATAGCGGTAGCGCGACGAGGAATACGACGAGGGAGGCCGGGAGGTCGTGCCGCAGATTCTGCAGTCGCGACGGCTTCGTGGCCTGCTCGGTGACAGGAGTCGTCATGAAAGTAAGCCCTATCGGGATGAAAGGTCGCGGCAGCGACGGCCAGAAGCCCGTGCGCGACACAGTGGATAGATGAGTGGATTGTCAGACGCGTATGACGGCGTCTTTGCCGTCACGGCGACGGCTCAGCGTCGATCTATCCCGATGGTGATAAGGCGTTGTCGTCCTAAATTGTCGGGGGCGCGTGAGAATACGAAGCCCCGCGAGACCAGGAGAGTCAACAGGGCGGCACCCAGGAGCGTTGTCAGGACGAGCGCGGCGGGGACCGGGATCGAACTGGGCTGCTGACGGACCCGCGTGGCCGTCGCGTTCACCGAGCTTTTGACGTGCTCGTGCACCTCTTCGGGCAGCAGATTCGATGCTGGCGAAGTTCCAACGATTGCAGTTCGCCATCCCAGCATCTGCCCGTGCGTGCCGGGGCCGAGGAGGCAAAGGGCCGCCAGGAGAGCGATCGCGACGCCCCCCACACGCGCATATCGCTTGCGGCCCGACATGGGTATAAGAGTACCAGCGCCTGTGCGAAACGGGAGGTATCGCAGCTAGAACTGCATTTCTGAGAGGAAGCTGAGAGGTTGGCGTGACATCGGCAAATGGTTGCCAGATCCGTGATGCCGGTCACAGCTGATTGCTCGCTGTGGCGCAATCGCGCCCGCCTGCGTAGCCAAAAAACGGCTCAACCAGGAGTTGACGCCATCGCCTGGCAAATCGAACGCCCGACAGTTATTTCGTAGCTCGCGCGAACGCAGCGTGGCCTCCTGGTGAACTTGCGTCGGCGAGCAATGACGTCCCCCCCCGGGGCGGCGCCTTCGCATCGCTCCGGGCGCGGCATCGAACGGGCGTCCTGTCCGCCATCTTCGCGCCGAGGATTAGGGTGACCGCGTGACTAACATCGCGACCGGAGTGCTCGGAGCGCAGGGCAAGGTCGGCCAGGCCATGTGTCAGGCCGTCGATGCCGCGGACGATCTTGACCTGGTGGCCGCCGTCGACAAGGACGACTCGCTGGAGGTGCTCGCCGCCGCGAGCGTTGTCATCGACTTCACCCATCCCGACGTCGTCATGGACAACCTGAAATACCTGATAGCCAACGGCATCCACGCGGTCGTCGGGACCACCGGCTTCACCGACAAGCGGTTGGATCAGGTGCGGGCCTGGCTGGCCGAGAGTCCGGGAACGGGAGTGCTGATCGCCCCCAACTTCGCGATCGGCGCGGTGTTGTCTATGAAATTCGCCCAGCAGGCTGCCCGATTCTTCGAATCGGTCGAGGTCATCGAGCTGCACCACCCCAACAAGGCAGACGCCCCGTCGGGAACGGCCACACGCACCGCGCGCCTCATCGCCGAAGCGCGCAAGGGATTGCCGCCGAGCCCCGATGCCACCAGTACCGGGATCGAGGGCGCCCGGGGGGCGGATGTCGACGGGGTGCGGGTGCACGCGGTGCGTGTGGCCGGACTCGTGGCGCACCAGGAAGTGCTGTTCGGTACCACCGGTGAAACATTGACAATCCGGCACGACAGCATTGACCGGTCGTCCTTTGCGCCGGGCGTGCTGCTGGCAGTTCGCAACGTCGCCCAGCGGCCCGGCCTCACGATCGGTATCGAGCCCCTGCTGGAGTTGTAGTGTCCGCCGCCGCCCGGGTCAAAATCCTCATCGCGTTCATGTGCGCGGCGATGGTGGTGTACTTCCTGATCCTGGGAAGGATGGGTATCGCCCTGGTGCAGACCGGGAAGCCCGCGGCGATCGGTATGGGGATCGGCGTACTGATCCTTCCGTTCATCGGCCTGTGGGCCATGATCGCTACTCTGCGTGCGGGTTTCGCGCATCAGCGTCTCGCCGCGCTGGCCGCCGAGCAGGGCCGTGATCTGGATGTGAGCGCGCTGCGGACAACTCCTTCCGGGCGGGTCGACCGTGAGGACGCCGATACTCTTTTCGCGACCGTGAAGGCCGAGGTCGAGGCCGACCCCGATGATTGGGTGGGGTGGTACCGGCTGGCGCGCGCGTATGACTATGCGGGGGACCGGGGCCGGGCGCGAGAGACCATGCGTACCGCCGTGCAGATGCAGCAGGACGCCGCCAGATGACGCGCCTGCTCGTGGTGCACCACACCCCGTCGCCGGCCACCCGGGAATTGTTGGACGCGGTGTTGGCGGGCGCCAACGACCCCGATATCTCCGGAGTCGAGGTAGTGGCCCGGCCGGCGCTGGCCGCGACGATCCCCGACATGCTGGACGCCGATGGCTATCTCTTCGGCACCACCGCGAATTTCGGGTACATGTCCGGTGCGCTGAAGCATTAATTTGTCCATTACCCCACATGTAGAGGGAGGTCGAAGATGTCGCGATTGTTGATCATTCACCACACGCCGTCGCCCCACATGCAGGAGATGTTCGAGGCTGTGGTGGCTGGGGCGACCGATCCAGAAATCGAGGGTGTGGAGGTAGTGCGTCGGCCCGCACTCACTGTGTCGCCGGTTGAGATGCTAGAGGCGGATGGTTACCTTCTGGGAACGCCTGCCAACCTTGGTTACATTTCCGGGGCTCTCAAGCACGCATTTGACTGCTCGTATTACCAACTGCTCGACAGCACTGCTGGCCGACCGTTCGGAGTGTGGATGCATGGCAATGAAGGCGCGGAAGGTGCTGAGCGGGCCATCAATTCGATCACTAGCGGCTTGGGCTGGGTTCAGGCCGCAGAGACAGTTTTGGTGTCAGGCAAGCCGAGCAAGGCTGATGTCGAGGCGTGTTGGAACCTTGGCGCGACGGTCGCTGCACAGCTGATGGGCTGACAGTTTCTGCACGTCGCGGGTAACTTCTGGATGATTCCCGCGGGCTGTGCAATCGCGACGCAGCCAGGATGCGCCACGGTGAAAACTGATGAGTCACAAGCTGGCAACAAGTGCACGCCAGCTGGCTATTTCGTGTAATTATTCACAGCCAATGGGTCGAGGCGGCATACACAGGGGGAACGCGCGGTGCCGATTCCAGCTACAAGCGGGCAATACGGGACTCTCCCGACGGGTCGGCATACCGCGAGCCTGGATGAGGTCTACGAAATATTCGTGGAGAACGCGCCTTTTCGTCCACGTCGTGAGTTGATCTTCCGTGCACTTACCCTCTACGTCGATCTCGTCAGTGCCGAGTTCAGTACATGTCGGTTCTGGGTAGATGGTGGGTTCGTCACCCACAAGGCATGGGAAGAGCCAGAGGACGCGGACATCGTTGTTGTCGTACCCCCAAGTGAGCATGGCAAGGTGACGTCACCGGAGTTTCTGCCTCTCTGGACGATGCTGGGCGTGTTTCCCGACCAGCCTGGTGTCTACAGCGAAAAAGTGCATCCGATGGGAGGTCTGATCGACGGGTTCTTTCTCCCTGACGTCGCCATCATTCTGAAGCCATGGGATGAAAAGTGGTCGTCGGTGCGCGATGAGACGCACACTGTTGTTCCGGGAGTCCGCAAAGGGTACTTGGAGGTGAGTTCATAGTGGCTGTTGACCGTGAGTTTGAGCAGTCGCTCGTTGACGCACTCCGCTACAGGTCGGACGATCCCAGCTCTGATCGAGCTGTCCGGGAGTCAATTCGGATAGGCCTTGTCGGTAACGACGCCGAGCTGATCAATATCTACGAACGTGAAGTTGGTCCTGAACAAGCTGAGGTGGACTTGCATCTCGATGGCCCTGGAGTGGAGAACAACGCGGCGAACGCGCGGCAGTTCTCACTGTTTGTGAGCGGGCTAAGCGAGGCGGTCAAGGAGACGGCAAAGGCGCGCGCTGGACGCAAGAGCTATAGCGAGAACCTCTTGATTGAGGGTGCGACACCGGGATCTGTCCGGGTGGTGCTACGAGTGGCGAATCCGATCATCCCCAAAGGTCAGACGGTTGATGAAACGACGGTGGCTTCTACTGTCGATTCGGATGCCCTTCGCACGGTGGCATCGATCCTTGCCCTTGCCAGCGATCCGGATCTGGATACTCCGCTTGCCGCTGAGATTGCCGAACTGCCACCGCAAGCCCGAACGGCGCTTAAGCGGGTGGTCAATGCATCTCAGCATGGTGGTTGGGGAGTGCGTGGCACGATCCGGCAACGACAGGTAGGCGCAGCAGACCTTGAACTGACACCCGACGGAGCGACCCGGCTGCGGATTGAACTTGAGTCCGCACATGAAAAGCGGCGGACTGAGGCCCAGATCGGGACGATTGACGGTTTTCGGTGGTCCCTGGGCACTCTCTATTTCCAAAATGACACTGGGTCTAGGTTCACAGCCGGAGTGACTGAGACGCGCGTCGCACAGGCGGTCACCAGGCTGATGAACGACCCGAACCAGCGTGTGTCGGCAAGGTTCGATGTGGTCGAGTCCTATCTGCCAGGTGACAAGGCTCAATCCCGCGTTAGTCGAGTTCTGATAGACGTTCGTCCACTTGGTGACCAGACCACCATCTCAATCGAGGAGCACCCCACGATTCGCTAGCCGGGGGAGCTTAGTGCCGAGGTAGCGACTGCCACGACCATCCGCTGGAGCGAGTCCAGGTCAGTACCGAATGGCTACCGCCGGTGATCCAGACGTGCGATGCAGCAAACTCGTCGGGTAGAACGTGCAGGGGGACGTGGTCAGGGCTAAACAGCAGGTGCGCGACGAGGTCGAGACCAGGCCTGTAGACGTCGCAGGCACCTACCGCCAAATGACGTTCAGTGACGTCGCTATGGTCGCTGAGCTTGCTTAGCTTTGTCGCAATTCCCGGATCGGATAGAAGGTGTTTCAGGTCGCGGTTGAGCCCTTCTTCAGATGGAAATCCTGAAGTCGGCGGCATCTGAATGCGCACGGTACCGGGCCGTGTTGCCGAGCTGGGATAGAGGCCGATTCCGGCTGAGACGAACCACCGGACATCCTTGCTCCACCGGGCCGCTGGCATACGAGCAGGATTGTCGACCCGGTGGAGGTCGCACTCCGCCACCACAGACGGCAATCGTTGTCTCAACTGATCGAGCTTGGTTCCGAGTTTGACGATGACGGTCCAGCCGCGGGTGCTCGCGCACTCGATAACTTCGTTGCTGTCTAGCTCCTTGAACCATGCGGCGGCCCGGCGATCGCGGAATGTGGTCATCTCAACGGCACCTCGAACGCCCCGCGCAGCAGTAAAAACGTAGTCGACTGCGCGTTGACGTCCGTCGCGATCAAACGGTTCGAGTGTGACTCCATGGAGTAGTTCGACGACCCGTCGCAAGTATCTTTCGGAATCTCGCTCGCCATCGTTCATGCATCGCACCGTATCGAGGATCACGATCTACGCGGTCCCGGAAGGGCGGCAGTTAGTGACATGATTAAGACGCTCAAAGCACTTCTTCGACACCGTCTACTACCCGAGTCTGGATCACGTGGCCACGCGTCCCTACGGCCTGTGGGTGCACGGCAACAACGACACGGTGGGTGCGGCGGCTGCCGTGGACAAGATAGCTACCGGGTTGGCCCTGGAGAAGGCGGCAGACGTGCTGGAGGTGGTCGGTCCGATCGACGCATCGGTGCGCGAGCAGGCCTATAACCTTGGCGGCACGCTGGCCGCGATCTTGATGCAATGAGGAGACAGGTATGCCCGGACTTGCAGAACTTGCCCTGGGGGCCGCACCCATCGCCGGTGGCGCGCTGCTCGGTGCCGTGGCGGGCAATCTCAAACCCCCGGACATCCGGGGATTGATCGCCAAGGATCTCGATCTGCTCGACCGCATTCCCGAGGAACAGACAGAACGCCGCGCGGCGTTTCAACGCATGATCGACCAGCGGATCGATGATCTCGTGGCCACCAGCGATCGCGGCCGATCGCTACGCGAGGCCGCGCTGTCCTACGGCGGCGGCTGGCGGGACGTTCTGGTCTTCATCGGTGCCGTTCTGTTCACCGTGATCTGGTGGAACATCGAGCACACCCGAAGCAACTGGCTGATCATGTTCCTGGTCATGCTGGCCCTGACGCTGGTGGCCGGGTTTTATGCGGCACGGACGGTGTTGCGGAGCCTGCAGGGGCTGGGGGGCAGGTTGCGGCGCCAATCACCGGAATCTTCGTAGCCGCGCCGGCTGGTCATTCAGTGGCAAATTCGAATCTGTCATATTCGAGATAGTCTGTTAAATCAGGCTTCGGAAATTACGCGATGTTAATCGCGTGGAATCTCTGAATACGTGGCTTATCCACATGATGGACATACGATAACGCTCGTTTATTCGGCCACATGAAATCGGAATTTGCCTTGGACGCCACATTACGCCCGGCCGAGACCGCCGGTACGCAGCGGATGCTCTCGGCGGCAGAGTCGGAACTGAACCATCTGCGCAAGTACACGACCATTTGGTATATCGCCTGGTTGCGCGGTGATCTAGACATTGCGGCGTTAAGCGCAGCGGCAACGGTCTTGCAACACAAGCATCCCTACCTCGCCGCGCGGGTCGATCCCGTCGGCCGCCTTTTTCGGGTGACCACCGAGCCCGTGCGGGGCACTGTCGTGTCGACGCGGACAACGCCGCTCACGGATATCACGTCACTTCCAGTACTTTCGCTCGACGATGGAACTTTTGCGATTCTGGTTCATCCGCGAGAGTCCGGTAGTGCCGTCGCGGTGGGGGTGGACCATTCGATCGCGGATGCGCGCCTGAGCTATGGCTACTTCCACGAATTGTGGGAGCTCTACACCGACATCGTGGCCACGGGTGTGATTCCCGATCCTCCGCGCCAGCCCATCCCCGATGCTCCGGAGACCGCGATGGCACGCCGGGGACTTGGCCGGACGGCGCTCCCGGAGAAGCCCTGGTTCGGGCCCACATCGTGGGGCGGCCGCCAGCCGGAAGCCTCGTCCACGTCCCGCACCGTACTGGGCTGGAAGCAGCGTTTCGATCCGGAGATGTCCGCGTTGTTGCGCACGGCCGCGCGCAACCGCCACACGACCATCAACACGCTCGTCACGGGTGTGATCGCGCTCGCCGAGCGCGCCCTGATCCCCGGTGACGCCGACGAGCCGGTGAACCTGGGTTTCGAATCGTTGGTGGACTATCGCAAGCACCTGGTGCCACCTGCCGTGCTCGGCGAGATAGCCAACGGAATCATGATCGCCCGAGGTCAAGTGCTGGTTCGCGTGAACGATGACCCGGTGCGCGTGGGCGCCGAAGTGGCGCGGCAGATCAACGAGGACATCGACAGCGGATTTCTCGTGCAGAGCGTGCACCACATCGCCGACGGTGTACTCACCGGCGATCTCGGACCCTTCATCCGGATCACCAACCCCGGGGTTCTGCCGATCCCGCGCCTGCCGTCGGGTCTGGTCCTGGAAGATTTCGACGCCCAGCTGACCACGCCGCGAACCACCAGCGCGGGAACACCGCCTCCGCCGCAGGCCTCACGCTACGAGGTCTATTCGATCGGAGACGAGTTCACCATCGTCGGCAAGTTCCCTGCCGCTTCGTTGACCGAGGAACAGGTCGGCGCGCTGCGCACGGACATCGTCTCCAGGGTGCAAGCGCTTGCCCAACTCTAGAGCGGTGGTCTGCGCGGGGCGCGCTGCGTGCGGCGGGGCCCGGAATCGTCGTAGCCCCGACGTAAGCTAGCTGCGTGCCCGTTCCCACTCCTTACGAGGATCTGTTGCGTCTCGTGCTCGACCAGGGCACGCCGAAGTCCGACCGCACCGGTACCGGAACCCGCAGCGTCTTCGGCCACCAGTTGCGCTACCGCTTGGACGACGGCTTCCCGCTGATCACCACCAAGAAGGTCCACCTGAAGTCGGTGATCTACGAGCTGTTGTGGTTCCTGCGTGGTGAATCGAACGTGCGTTGGCTGCAAGAGCGCGGGGTCACGATCTGGGACGAGTGGGCCTCGGAGGCCGGCGAACTGGGGCCGGTCTATGGAGTGCAGTGGCGGTCCTGGCCCACCCCTTCCGGAGAGCACATCGATCAGATCAGTGGCGCACTGGACATGCTGCGCACCAACCCGGATTCGCGCCGAAACATCGTCTCGGCCTGGAACGTCGGCGAAATCCCGCAGATGGCGCTGCCGCCCTGTCATGCCTTCTTCCAGTTCTACGTCGCCGATGGCAAGTTGAGCTGCCAGCTGTATCAGCGCAGTGCCGACCTATTCCTCGGCGTTCCGTTCAACATCGCCAGCTATGCGCTGCTTACCCACATGATGGCGGCGCAGGCAGGACTCGGTGTCGGAGACTTCGTGTGGACCGGCGGCGACTGCCACATCTACGACAACCACGTCGAGCAGGTCACCGAACAGCTCAGCAGAGAGCCCTATCCGTATCCCAGAATCGTTCTGGCGGAGCGTGATTCAATATTCGACTACGAGTACGAAGACATCACGGTCGAGAACTATCAGCATCATCCGGCCATCAAGGCGCCTGTCGCGGTATGACGGGAACTATCGGGCTGATCTGGGCGCAGTCGCGCGACGGCATCATCGGCGCAGACGGCGCAATTCCGTGGCGACTACCGGAGGATCAGGCGCGCTTTAAGCGAATCACCATGGGGCACACGGTGATCATGGGGCGTAAGACCTGGGAATCGCTACCCACCGGTGTCCGTCCGTTGCCGGGCCGGCCCAACATCGTGTTGACGCGCGACGCGTTGTTCGAACCGGACGGCGCGTTGGCTGTGGGCTGTGCGGATGCGGCCCTGGCGGCGTCTGATGAGGCGCCATGGGTCATCGGCGGCGGGGAGATCTATCGGCTCTTCCTGCCCCTGGCCCAGCGATGTGAGGTGACGGTGGTGGAGGCTGACGTGCCGGGTGACGCCGTCGCTCCAGAGCTGGACGAGAGCTGGGTCGTCGAGGAGAACGATTGGCAGACAAGCGAGTCCGGATTGCGATATCAATTCCTGAGCTACCGGAAGGCTGACGGGTGAGACCGGTGCTGCTGCTGGCGGCCGTGGTGTTGCTGGTGCTCACCGGCTGTACTCGCGTCGTGGACGGTACCGCTTCCGCGCCTGCAGAAGCCTCGGGCTGGGGCAATAGCCAGGGCGCGGGAGTGACGGTGGGCGGTGCCGGGGATGTCGCAGCGGGCATCACCGTGTTCGTGGATTTCCAATGCCCGTTCTGTCAACAGTTCGAAGCACAATACGGCGAGGACATCACCAAATACGTCACCGAGGGGCGCCTGCAGGTGACTTATCGACCAGTGAGCTTTCTGGACCGGATTTCGGCCAGCGGCGACTACTCGTCCCGGGCTGCCGCGTCCCTGTTCCTGATCGACAAGGCGGGTGCTGCCGACGCGGTGATTCTGGGTTTCATCGGCGAGATGTTCCGTCGGCAGCCGGTCGAGGGCGTCGGGAACCTTACGAATCTTCAGATCAGCGAGATCGCCGCCGGTGCCGGCGTGACGGGTGATGTGCTGCGCGATATTTCGTCTCTGCAGGTCAGCGATGTCGATCATCAACGCACCGCGGGCAATGAGCGGCAGCTGACCGACTACGGCCTGGGCGGCGTGCCCGGCGTCGTCGACAGCTCGGGGGAGGCGGTCGACCCGTCCGATCCGGGTTGGCTGGCCCGACTCGTGGGAAACCGGTGAGTGGCTCGACGCTGAGCCTCGCGCAGGCCCGCCGGATCGCGATCGCGGCGCAGGGCTTTGCCAACGCGCCCGCGGCTTCGGTCACCCGGGCGCACCTGCGTAAGCTCATATCGAGAATTCAGGTGCTGCAACTAGATTCGGTTTCTGTGGCGGTGCGTGCCCATTATGCGCCGGTATTCAGCAGGCTCGGTCCCTACGATCGCGCTCTTCTTGACGAGGCCGCCTGGAGTCACAGTGCGCGCACACCACGGCTGCTGATCGAGTACTGGGCGCACGAGGCGGCGCTGATGTCCATCCAGGACTGGCCCCTGATGCGTTGGCGTATGCGTGAGTACCGGCACGGTCGGTGGGCGCGAAAGTTCGTCGAGGAGAATCCGCAGCTGGTTGACCAGGTTCTCGCTGCCGTGGCCGAGCTCGGGCCGTGTACCGCCGGCCAGATCGAGGCGTACCTGGAACGAGAGGCTCCGGGGCGTAAGGGCCCGTGGTGGGATCGCAGCGAGACCAAGTGGATTGCCGAGGCTCTGTTTTCCTCGGGTGAGTTGACCACCGACAAGCGCGTGAGTTTCTCACGGCATTACCAGTTGGCGCACAAGGTGATTCCCGTCGAGATCTATCAACGTGAGGTCTCCGACGAGGAGGCGGTGCTGGAGCTGGCCCGTCGCGCGGTGCGTGCACTCGGAGTGGGAACCGAGGCCGATATTCGCGACTACTTCCGGCTTTCGGCCGGGCAGATCAAGCCGGCACTGGCCACACTCGCCGGTGCCGGGGAGATCGAGACGGTGACCGTTGACGGGTGGAGTGCGCCCGCGTACCTGGCCGCCGGCCAGACGATTCCGCGGGCCGATCGGGGTACCGCACTGTTGTGTCCCTTCGATCCGCTGATTTTCTTCCGTCCAAGGGTCGAGCGGCTCTTCGATTTTCACTATCGCATCGAGATCTACACCCCGGCGCCCAAGCGGCAGTACGGCTACTACGTGTGGCCCTTTCTGCTCGATGGTCAGCTCGTCGGCAGGGTCGACCTCAAGGCCGACCGTACGGCCGGAACCCTCAATGCCGTCGGGGCGTTCGCCGAGCAGGGCCAGGATCCCTCGCGCATCGCCGGCCCGCTGGCTGAGCAGCTGACCAGCATGGCCTCTTGGCTGGGCCTTGGCGCGGTGTCCGTGGGCGCGCGGGGCGATCTGGTGAAGGCGCTGCGCAGGAGTGTGGGCTAGCGCCGCTCGGCAGCAGGGCAGCGGGCTTGAAAAGACACGGTGACCACGTCGGCGACCTTCAGCGATCCCATCGCCATGGAAAAGGGCTTGATGTCGTGGGCCCGCTGCGAGACCTCGGTGTTGAGGCTCAGTCGCAGGTCATCGCCGTCCGCGGCCACGGCAAGGTCGATCTCGGCGAGCTGCGTCACCCCGTGAATGGTCAGCGGGCCGTACATGAGGTAGCCCGCGGCGTTCCTGGTGATTTCTTCACTGTGGAACTCGATGGTGGGAAATCGCTTGGCATTCAGCGTCTTCAACGCGTTGGACCGCACGATGGATTTTTCGGGCGGGGTCAAGGGCGTCAGGCCGCCCTCACCGCTGTCCACTCGCAGCGAGTCGACGTCCACGACGAGGCTGACCGACGACGGCCGGTCGTCGGGTCCTTCGACCGAGACGGTCCAGGAGGCCATGACGATCGTGAGCCGGTGCCCCATGCGGGCCGCGCGCCCGGTGACGCCGGTGTGCAGGGTGAGGGTGCCGTTCTCGGGTCCAAGCGTCCAGGAGCTCACCGGGCCGATGGTAGGCGGCGCGCCTGGAGTTTCGGCAGAGGAGCACGGCCTCGATAGGGTGTTGCGCGTGGCTGAGATCGTGCCGCTGCGCGTGCAGCTGATTGCGAAGACCGACTTCATCGCACCTCCGGATATTGACTGGAGCACCGATGCCGACGGCGGACCGGCGCTTGTCGAGTTCGCGGGCCGGGCCTGCTACCAGAGCTGGTCCAAGCCGAACCCGCGCACCGCAACCAATGAGAGCTACCTGCGTCACGTCATCGAGGTGGGGCATCTGTCGGTGCTCGAACATGCGTCGGCGACCTTCTACATCACGGGCATTTCGCGCTCTTGCACCCATGAACTGATCCGCCATCGTCACTTCTCGTACTCACAGCTTTCCCAGCGGTTCGTCCCCGAGGCCGACTCCAACGTGGTGTTGCCGCCCGCCGTCGAGGATGACCCGGAGCTGGTAGCGCTGCTGCGCAAGGCCACCGACGCCAGTCGTGCGGCGTACGTCGAGCTGCTGGAGAAGCTGGAATCCAAGCTCGCCGACGTTCCCAACGCCGTGCTGCGGCGCAAGCAGGCGCGTCAGGCCGCCCGGTCGGTGCTGCCCAACGCCACCGAGACCAGGATTGTCGTCACCGGGAACTATCGCGCCTGGCGTCATTTCATCGCGATGCGTGCCAGCGAACACGCGGATGTGGAGATTCGGCGCCTGGCGATCGCCTGTCTGCGTCAGCTCGCCGACCTGGCTCCGTCGATCTTCGGCGACTTCGACATCGCGACGCTGGCCGACGGCACGGAGGTCGCGATCTCTCCGCTGGTCTACGAGGGATAGAACACAGCCGCCGGGGATTAATCGGTTGGTCGGGGCGAGTATTCTCGTGCCGTGACAGCAGGTGAAACAGTGGCGCGGCTCGGCACCGTGCTCACCGCGATGGTGACCCCTTTCGATGCCGACGGCGCCCTTGACGTCGACACCGCGGTCCGGCTGGCCGCGCATCTGGTGGACGCCGGGTGCGATGGTCTTGTGCTCTCCGGGACCACGGGTGAGTCTCCCGTCACCTCCGACGCCGAGAAGCTGACCCTGCTGCGCGAGGTGGTGGCCGCCGTCGGAGACCGCGCCCGCATCATCGCCGGTTCCGGCACCTACGACACCGCCCACAGCATCAAGCTCTCCCGTGAGTGCGAGGCCGCGGGCGCCGACGGTCTGCTGGTCGTCACGCCGTACTACTCGCGGCCCTCGCAGTCGGGGCTGCTGGCACATTTCACCGCGGTCGCAGATGCCGTGAACGTTCCGGTCATCCTGTACGACATTCCGCCGCGCTCGGTCATCCCGATCGACTTCCACATCATCCGTGAGCTGGCCGCACACCCGAACATCGTGGCGGTCAAGGATGCCAAGGGCGATCTGCACGGCGGTGCCCAGATCATCGCCGGTACCGACCTCGTCTACTACTCCGGTGACGATCCGCTGAACTTGCCCTGGCTCTCGGTTGGGGCGGTCGGATTCGTCAGTGTCATATCGCATTTCGTTGCCGGGCCGCTGCGCGAGCTGCTGGCCGCCTATAACGCCGGTGATGTCGAGACGGCCCGCAAGCTCAACGCCCAGGTCGCGCCGATCACCGAGGCATGCCGGCGTCTGGGAGCGGTGGGGGCCGTCAAGGCGGGTCTACGGCTGCAGGGCATCGAGGTCGGCGATCCGCGCCTGCCCAATGTTCCGCCGAGTCCGGAGCAGATCGAGGGACTGGCCGCCGATATGCGTGCCGCCGGGGTGCTGTAGGTGGCGGTAACTCCACCCGAGGATCTGCGCGCGCCGGGACCGCTCGCCGATGGTGCTCTGCGTGTCACCGCGCTCGGTGGCATCAGCGAAATCGGCCGTAACATGACGGTTTTCGAGCTACGCGGACGACTCCTCATCATCGACTGCGGCGTGCTGTTCCCCGGGCATAACGAGCCCGGGGTCGACCTGATCCTGCCCGATATCCGCCACATCGAGGATCGCCTCGACGATGTCGAGGCGCTGGTGCTCACCCACGCGCACGAAGACCACATCGGGGCCATCCCATTCTTGCTGAAGATGCGCCCGGACATCCCGGTGGTGGGCTCCGCATTCACGCTTGCACTGGTAGAGGCCAAGTGCCGGGAACATCGCATCACCCCGAGATTCGTCAAGGTCACCGAGGGAGAGCGTTCCACGCACGGCCCCTTTGAATGCGAATACTTCGCGGTCAACCACTCCATCCCGGACGCGCTGGCCATCGCGGTGCACACCGAGGCGGGAACCATTCTGCACACCGGCGACATCAAGCTTGATCCGCTGCCTCCGGATCGGCGTCCCACCGACTTACCCGGCTTGTCCGGATTGGGAGATAGGGGAGTTGACCTGTTCCTGGTCGACTCCACCAACTCCGAGGTCCCGGGCGTTGGCCCGTCGGAGAGTGAGATTGCCCCAACACTGAACCGGCTCATCGAAACCGCGCGCGGCCGCGTGATCGTGGCGTGCTTCGCCAGCAACGTGGCACGGGTGCAACAGATCATCGACGCCTCGGTCACACACGGTCGCCGGGTCGCACTCGTGGGCCGATCGATGGTGCGCAACATGGGTATTGCGCGCGAGCTGGGCTTCCTCGAGGTCGACGACCGCGATCTGATCAACGTCGAGGCGGCCAATGAGCTGGCGCCGCAGCGTGTCGTGCTGATCACCACCGGAACCCAGGGTGAGCCGATGGCCGCACTGTCACGCATGGCGCGCGGTGATCACCGCCAGATAACTCTCACCCCTGACGATTTGGTCATTCTGTCCTCATCGCTGGTGCCCGGGAACGAGGAGGCCGTCTACGGCATCATCGATTCCCTCGCGAAGGTAGGCACCAGAGTGGTGACCAACACCCATGCGCGGGTCCATGTTTCGGGGCATGCCTACGCCGGCGAACTGCTGTACCTGTACAACGCGGTGCGGCCGCGCAACGTCATGCCCGTGCACGGCACCTGGCGCCACCTGCGCGCCAACGCGGGGCTTGCGGTCAAGACCGGTGTGGACGAGGACCGGATCGTGTTGGCGGAGAACGGTGTGAGCGTCGATCTGCACAACGAGCGTGCCCGTATATCCGGGCGGGTTCCGGTGGGCAAGATGTTCGTCCACGGCCTCGTCGACGGGGATGTTTCCGATGCCACCGTCGGTGAACGTCTGGTTCTGGGCAACGGTGGATTCATCGCCGTCACCGTCGTGGTGCGCAGCAATGGACGTCCGGTCGGCAGGCCCGAGTTGTTCTCGCGTGGATTCTCAGACGACGCCAAGGCGCTCGATCCGGTCACAGAGATGGTGATCTCCGAGTTGAATTCGCTTGCCGAACAGTCGGTCACCGATACGGGTCGCATCGCGCAGTCCGTGCGGCGCGTAGTGGGCAAGTGGGTCGGCGAGACCTATCGGCGACAGCCGATGATCGTGCCGACCGTGCTCACCGTCGACTAGGTCTTTTCGGCGAGTACGGTCCGTTCCAGCTGGGTGATCGAGAGCCGGCGGCCGGCCGGTGTCAGATAGCGGTCCTGGAACTCGGGCCCGCTGACATCTTCAATCACCCGCCAGCCGTACTCGGCGAGCAGGGGCGCTACCGCACCCGGCGACAGGCCGAACATCCATACCTGGTTGCGCACTCGAAATCTTCTGTACAGCATCGAGTTTCCATACAAGTTCGAGCCGTCGATGAAATCGGGTTGGACATAGGTAAAGATGAGGCGACTGCCCGGCGCCGCCGCGCTGAGGCAGGACAGTGTCGACCGGACCGCGGGCTCGGCGATGTATTGTGTGACGCCTTCCCAGATGAAGAAGGTGCGCGCGGTCATGTCGTGACCTGCTCGGCGCAGCTTTTCGGGAAGATCGTCCTGCTGGAAATCGACGGGGACCAGATGCACCGACGCCGGTATCGCGCCCACTGCCGTGTGTATGGCGCGCCGCTTGGCGGCGGCGTTCACCGGCTGGTCGACCTCGAACACCGGGATCGGTGAGGTCCGGGCCAATCGACATCCACGGGTGTCCATGCCGGCGCCCAGATCGACAACGGAATCGAATGTGCCGGCGCAGGAGGCGATTTGGTCGTCTATATAGCGCTTGCGGCACACGAAAATTGACCAGGCGCCCTGGCCGCTCTTCTCGGCCAGCGTGATCAGCAGGTTCCGCAGCGCAGACCACGCGGTGACACGGACAAACCACCGCAGACCGGCAGGGAGGATTCGGGCCGCCAGTTCGTCGTGGACGATGCGAGACTCGGGTCGCTCGTGCTGCTCGATTGCCGCGATGGCCATGGGGCCGTACGCGGTCTGGGCTGCGGGGTTCGTCCGTGCCACTGTTTAACGCCTGTTGGTGAATCCGGCGTCGACAGGCAGTGCGATGCCTGTGACATACCGCGCGTCCTCGGACACCAGCCACGCCACCGCATTGGCCATGTCCTCGGGTTCCATCAGGACCACCGGCAAGGCATTGCCCGTGTCGGACATGCCTTCCGGTGCTCCTTCGGCGAACAGCTTCTCGGTCACCGGATTGATCAGCATCGGTGTTGCGACACCGGAGGGGTGGATGGTGTTGACCCGGATGTTGTTCGGCGCCAGCATGTTGGCGTAGCTGCGCATCAGCCCCACCAGCGCGTGCTTGGCTGCGGTGTACGCGAGCCCTCCGGGGTTGTCCATCACCATGCCGGTCAGCCCGGCCACCGAGCTGGTGAGCACGATTGATCCGCCTGCGCCGCGCTCCACCATGGACGGCCGTGCCACCTCGACCGTGTGATAGACGCCGGTGAGGTTGACGTCGAGCACGTCACGCCAGCCGTCATCTCCACATTCGGGGGTCAGGGTGGCGATTCCGGCGTTCGCGATCACGATGTCGACGGGTCCGAGTGCTTGCACCCCTGCGTCGTACGCCGCCTGCAATGCCTCCCGGTTGCGCACATCGGTCTCGTGCGCGGAGATGGCGCGGCCCAGGGCATCGACCTCTTTGACGGTGAGGTCGAGGTCTTCGGCGGTGGCCATCGGGTACTCCACCGAAGGGATCTGCGAGCAGATGTCCACTGCGATGATGCTGGCGCCCTCGGAGGCCAGCTTGATCGCATGTGCACGACCCTGGCCGCGGGCGGCACCGGTGATGAAAGCGACCTTGCCGTCCAGCTTTCCCATCTCAGTGGACCAAGTCACCCTTGGCAGGGTCGCCCGCAGGGACAGGCTCGGCGACAACGATTTCCGGCGGCTGGCTCAGCAGCGGGCCCACTTTGCCGAACATGGCGGTGACCGCGGGTGCCTTCGCGTGTTCGGCCAATGCCTCGCCGCTGGCCCAGGACTCCACGAAGACGAATCGATCCTGCGCTTCGTGCAGGGTGTAGAGACCGCAGCCAGGTTCGTCGTGAACCAGGGGAATCGTTTCCAGCAGCGCGGCACGAACCTCGTCGCGCTTGTCGGGCTGGGGATACAGGAACGCCACCACAGTGGGCATGGAACACCTCTCGTCGTTGGGGGTGGATCGATTTCCACCGTACCGAAGCCGGCGTCGGTGGCCAGCTGCCGATACGCTGTGCGCGGTATCGAGGGAGGGATATGACCGATCCAGGGCCGGTCGGCGGATTGCCGATCCGTAGCGAGGTTGTCATCACCGAAGACGTGCGGGAGCGACTCATCTCCGGTGGCCTGCGGACCCTCTCGTGGTCCAAGGGGGCGTGGTTCCTTGTGGCGATTATCGTCGCCTACATCGGATATGCCGCTCTGATCTGGGGGCCCATCGCGGCCTGTGTGGTCTTTGTGATCTTCGCGGCGATCGTGGCGTGGGCCACCTGGCTGGTGCGTTCGCGTACCCGGGCGAACATCCACACAATTCCCATCGGCACCGTGCAGCGATGCGAGTTCGACGCGTCGCAGTTCACGTACTGGACCTATCGGCCCACCTCGAATCAACTTCTGGGCCAATCATTTTTGACGCCACGGTCGATGATTGTGCGTGACTATTCGGAACTGCAGAGTGTGGTGGTCAACGCTCAGGTGGTGGGGATCATCGCGGCAGGGCGTGGGCAGCTGCGCGAGCTCTTCCCGCGCGAACTCTTCACCGATGAGGCACTTGTGCTGATATCCCGGTACGCCAAGATCACCGGGAAGTGGCAGCCTCCGCAGGCACCCACGAGTTGATCCAGACGGAGTACTCGTCGAGTGCGGCATTGAGCCGCCTGCGGTCCACGCGAGTGCCGATTTGTTGCGCGCCCACAAGAATGCTGAATCCGATGCGGGCCAGGGTATCCGCGCGGTCAGGGGCAAACCCGGCATCTACGTAACTCTTGGTCAGGTGCCTGTGTCTGACCTGGTCCACCCGCTGCATCGCTGCGGCGACATGACGATCGGTGCTGGCCCAGGCTCGGATGGCCTTTTCCGCCTCATGGTCGGCGTCGCGGGCCAGCTGTTCGAGTACCGCGAGGCGTTCCCGGGGATCGGACACTGCGTCGGCGCGCCTGCGCTGCGCCGGAGTGACCTCGTTTTCCCAGTGGTCGATGACGGCCTTGTAAAACTCTGCCCCGCTACCGAAGTGGTGGTAGAGAGACCCGGTGGTGACGCCTAGGCGACGGCATACCGCGGTCGTGGTCAGCGCCGGTTTGCCGCCGGTGGCCAGCAGCTCGAATGCGGCTTTGAAGTAGTCCCCGCGCGAGACCTTCTCGGTCATGGAATAACCATAGATGAACCTATGGAGACGCGGGGAGGAATCCTGAAAGGTAGCTGATTGTGCATGACTGAAAGCTCTAGTTAACTACTGTGTGTATCATTTTCCGGGGTACGACTGCATATGACATATGCCATGGGGCGTTATTAGGAAACAGGGGAGAGGTAAATTATGTCGCGTAAATTGTTTGCGATCGCGGGTGCGGTGGCCAGTATGGCGATATCGGTGGGAGCGGCTTTGCCTGCCGCGGCAGATCCACAGAAGGACCCCTACCCGGACACCAGTAAGTACGCGAAGCTCGATTTCGAGGGGTTCCGGATCGCCGATAAGCCCGGCGTGTGGTTCTCCTCCACATCCGGGTTGAGCTGCGGCATTTGGGATGACGGCAGCTTCGGCTGCAACGGGGCTATCCCGGGAGCTCCGGCTGGTACCAATCAGGTGGGGTGGTTCTCCGGTGAGGGGTCCGCGCATTTCGACAACACCGAGCAGATTCGATTTACGTCCGGAGAGACGCAGCGGGTCCTTCCGGCCAACAACTACGTCGAGTATCGCAATGTTCGTTGCGCGACAACGCCTGAGAATCATCTGTACTGCGCCGGAGCGGGTTCCGGTAAGGGTGGCTACTCGGGTGCCCGTTTTCTCGTCACTCCAGGCAAGACCTGGTTGGGCAACGAGAGCTAGGCACTGATGTGCGGGGCGTGCGGCACCGGACATCCGGCCGGTGTCGCCGCCGTCGCATCGTGGTGGGTGTAGGACGTGTCGGTCATTCCGCCCAACTTGGCCAAGGCCTGGTTGATCACCATCGCCGACCACCACAGCAGTTCGCCATTGCGTTGTTGTGCACGGCGTTGCGCGCCGGGCAGCTTGTCGGTCAACCGGCGAAACTGGACGTTGAGGTGGACGGCCATTCCGGTGAGTGCGGTCCACGGTTGCAGCCGCACGTCGCGCAGGGGAGTGGCGCGTACCAGTGCACGGACCAGGTCTTCGCCGCCGTAGTAGGCGGCGACGCCAAGCACCGGAGTGAAGACGAATCGCCCGATCCGCCCGGCAATTCCCTTGTCCACGAAGCCGAATGCCGCACTCATCATGGTGTCGGTCCATTCCGACGGGCCGCCGGCGTAGGCGACCATGTAGTCCATCGTCTCCATTCCCTCGGCCACCGATTTCGGAATGAGTTCCTCGGCAACACCGAAGACATAGGCGATGTATGCCCAGTACATGACGGCGGCTTGCAGATCTGCCGGGGTGCGGGCGCGCCCATGCTGGTGATCGATGAGCGGTGGGATTAGGCCGAAGGTCATCGCCGCGCCCATCATCATGGAATTGGAGATCGGATTTCCGTGATGTGCGAATTGTTCGTCACCCCAGGACCGTCGAAGCCCGGCACGTACTTGCGCGTGCATGAGACGTACCCGCACGGTGTCTTTGAAGGGTTGTGAAAAACGTTCCAGGGCACCGCGATAGGTCATCTTTCGGAACCACGCCGTGGTTTCGAGATTACGGCGCAGGGTGTCGTTGACGAACCTGCCGGTGGCCCCGGTGGCGTAGGCGACCTCGTCGCCGACAAAGGTGCCGAAGGTGTCACCGAAGCCCATGCCGAACTTGGCCGCCAGTGAGGAGTCGTTCCATAGTTGCCGCCCGCGCTCCCAGAGTTCGGGGTCGTACCACTCGGGTGGATTGTCGAGCTGCTCGAACAGCGCGAGAAACTCGGCAGGCGGGTTCTCGATGGACTCGATGCCGTGGTCCAGGGCCTGGTTGAGCATCGCCCGGCCCTGGCGGGCAGGCATCTTGCGGATGCGGTCCACGACGGCATCCATCAGTTCATCGCCCTGCCAGAGGTGATCGGCGAGCAGCCGGGTGCGTGGGGTCTCGGTAGGGATCTCGTGGAAGTCCATCCACGGTTCCAGGATGTGCCTGCGCGACTGGGTCCACATCGTGTCGAATCGCAGGCGGGGAGGCGCGGGTCGCAGTTCCATGCCGGCCCGCCAGTAGTAGTCATTGGGGTGCGTGCCGACTGTCGACAAGGCTCCATTGCCATTCATGAGGAAAGGCTAGCGAGCATCAGGCCATGTTGGCAACAGTGATTGTCAAGTGTCTGGTCTGTTTCGGCCCGCTCACTTCGATACCTCCGTACACTCGGCATCGCTATTTTGCTGACTGGTTAACCACGGAAATAATCGGGGAGGTCGGAGTGCGGCTTTTCACGCGGATGCTGGGCGTCACCGCGCTGGCGCTGGGACTGATGGTCGGATCGCTCGGCGTCGCGACGGCCGACCCGGACATCACGGGGGATCCCAATCCCTATCCCGATGTCAACAACATCACCAAGTTCAGGCAGGCGGATTTCGAGCAGTTCCTGCGCGATGACACCGACGGGGCCTGGTTCTCGACGCCTCGCGGGCTCAACTGTGCGGTCTGGATCGACGGAAGTTTCGGCTGCAACGGTTCGTTCCCGGGGGCGCCTGCCGGCACCGATCAGGTGGCGTGGTTCCCGGGGGACTGGCGTGCGCATTTCGACACGACCAACGAGCGGCTGTTCACGCCCGCGACGCGTCCGCCGGTCCTCACGCCGGGTAACTACTTCAATTACCGGGCCGTCAAATGCGCCGTCACCAAGGACGAGGGTGTCTACTGCTTCCGGGGGCATTCGGCCAGCAGTTTCAACGGCGACCAGTTCTACATCGCGGCGAATCAGTCCTGGCTGGGCGAGACCAAGCCGCGGCCAGAACGCTAGGGCAGGTTTCTCAGGTCACGAGACTGTCTCGGGGCGGCCTCGCGTAGGTGACAAAACATTTGCTTACTAGCGGTTTTGCCCGTGTTGCAGATGGTGCAGATGTGGCTGTTGCGACTAGGCTGTCGCCCATGGCGAGTAAGACTGTCAGCCGTTCGCGTGGCCGGAACACCAAGTCGGGACCCCGGTCGCGCAACACCGCGCCGACCCGTCGTCCGGCACAGCGCCGACGCAATCAGCGTCGTAACCAGCACTGGACGACGCCGCTGATCGCGCTGGGCCGCGGAGCGCGAGCGGGATGGCATGCCTGCGCGCACGGTGTCGGATCCTTGTTCCGGTCGGTGGGCCGCGCGCACGACATCGAGCATGGCCATCGACGCGACGGCATCGCATTGGCGTTGCTGGGCGTGGCGTTCGTGGTGGGGGCGAGTTCCTGGTTCCACGCCGCCAAGCCGGTAGGTGGCTGGATTGACGATGCCTTCCGTGCGGTGGTCGGCTCCGGTGTCGCCCTGGTGCCGATCATCGCGCTGGTGATCGCGGTGTTCCTGATGCGCACCGAGCCCAACCCGGAAGAACGTCCACGCCTACTGCTGGGCTTCGCCATGGTCGCGCTGCCGATACTGGGCCTGTGGCACCTGTTCGCGGGATCTCCCGATTCCGCCGAGGGCCGTGCCGCCGCAGGTGGATTCGTCGGCTTTGTGATCGGTGGACCGCTCGCACAGGGGCTGACCGCATGGATCGCCGCGCCACTGCTCGTAATGGCGATCGTCTTCGGCGTGCTGTTGTTGACCGGCACCACGATCCGCGACGTCCCAGAGACCCTTCGGAACATGTTCGCGCCCAGGGACTACGAAGAATGGGACGAAGAATGGGACGACGAGGACTACGACGACTACGACGACACCGAGCCCGAAGACGACTACGAGGCGACACGCGAATTCACGCGTGGTGCCACCCCGATGGACAACTACCCGCTTGAGGACGAAGCGGCGGCGATCGCCGAGGCGCCTGCCCCGCCCGCGCCCAAGCCGGCACCGGTGGTCAAGTCGACCAAGAAGGCCAAGCCGAAAGCGCAGATGCCCGTTGTCGATCGGGTGATCGAGGGCCCCTACACCTTGCCGTCGCTGGACCTGCTCATCGCGGGAGATCCGCCGAAGGAGAGCAGTTCGGCCAACGACGACATGATCGCCGCCATCACCGGGGTTCTCGAGCAGTTCAAGGTCGATGCCGCGGTCACCGGATTCAACCGCGGCCCCACCGTCACCCGCTATGAGGTCGAACTCGGCCCCGGCGTGAAGGTGGAGAAAATCACCGCCCTGCAACGCAATATCGCCTACGCGGTGGCCACCGACAGTGTTCGTCTGCTCGCCCCGATCCCGGGCAAGTCGGCGGTGGGTATCGAGGTGCCCAACACCGACCGGGAGATGGTGCGTCTGGCCGACGTGCTGACCGCCCCCGAAACCCGCCGCGATCACCACCCGCTGGTCGTGGGCCTCGGTAAGGACATCGAGGGCGACTTCATCTCGGCCAACCTGTCCAAGATGCCTCACCTGTTGGTCGCCGGTTCCACCGGCTCGGGCAAGTCGAGCTTCGTCAACTCCATGCTGGTCTCGCTGCTGGCGCGGGCTACGCCGGAGGAGGTCAGGATGATCCTGATCGACCCGAAGATGGTGGAACTGACGCCCTATGAAGGCATCCCGCACCTGATCACGCCGATCATCACCTCGCCGAAGAAGGCGGCCTCGGCACTGGCCTGGCTGGTCGAGGAGATGGAACAGCGTTACCAGGATATGCAGGCCAGCAAGGTCCGACACATCAACGATTTCAATGCCAAGGTGCGCTCCGGAGAGATCACCACGCCACTGGGCAGCCAGCGTGAGTATCGCCCGTACCCCTTCATTCTGGCGGTGGTCGACGAGCTCGCCGACCTCATGATGACCGCGCCGCGTGATGTCGAGGAAGCCATCGTGCGCATCACCCAGAAGGCCCGCGCGGCCGGTATCCACCTGGTGCTTGCCACCCAGCGCCCGTCGGTGGACGTGGTCACCGGTCTCATCAAGACGAATGTTCCCTCGCGCCTTGCCTTTATGACGTCATCGCTGACCGACAGCCGCGTCATCTTGGATCAGCCAGGTGCTGAGAAGCTCATCGGTATGGGTGACGGACTGTTCTTGCCCATGGGCGCGGGGCGGCCCATCCGCATGCAGGGCGCGTTCATCACCGATGAGGAGATCTCCGCCGTCGTCGCCGCGTGCAAGGAACAGGCTGAGCCCGAGTACACCGAGGGCGTCACCACCACCAAGGTTGGGTCCGCGGGGCCGGGCAAGGAGGATGTCGACCCCGACATCGGTGACGACATGGACGCCTTCTTGCAGGCCGTCGAGCTGGTGGTGTCGAGCCAATTCGGCTCGACCTCGATGCTGCAGCGCAAGCTGCGCGTCGGCTTCGCCAAGGCAGGCCGGCTCATGGACCTGATGGAGACACGCGGAATCGTCGGCCCCAGTGAGGGTTCCAAGGCGCGTGAGGTGATGGTCAAGCCCGAGGACCTCGCCGGAGTGATGGCCTCCATCCGTGGCGGCGGGGGATCCGACGACGAGGACGAGGACGACGGCGGAGTCCCCGAAGACTTCTAGGCGTTTTCGTCTCGCCGCAGGGCGATGGCGTCGCCCACATCGAAGGACGTGAATCCCTCGGGTGCGGCGATCTCCACGATCGGCTCATCGCGGTTGTCCCACTCCAAGCGCAGTGCCGTGCTCATCACCGCGTGCATTTCGTACATGGCGGTGATGTAGGTGAGTTCCAGGATCTCCTCGTCGGACAGATGCGCCTTCAGCGCGGCGAACACCCCGTCGGGAACACGGCCACCGTCGAGCACCAGACAATCGGTGTAGGCCAGCACGGCACGTTGCACCGGGGTGAAGCAGTCAGCGGTGCTCCAGGATGGGATGGCAGCGATCATCTCCTCGGTCATTCCGACCATGCGACACGACTTGCAGTGCTGAGAGAAGACGAACTGGCTGCGGCGCGCCCAACCCGCGCGGGTCTGGCCGAGCTCGCGCAACACCGGGTCGAGCTTGCGATCGGGACTGCGGTAGAACGCGAAACCCTGAACGGAGTGCTTGAGGGCTTCGGGCACGAGCGCGAACACCGTCCACCAGTCGCCGGGTGTGCCCGTGGTGGTTCCCGGGTCGGTGACCGGGTCGCGGTCGCCGAAGATCTGGTCGTACATGCGATGGACAAGTCGATCATCGGTTTCGGCGCGGGAAACCTGGCGCAGTCGTGGCATGCCTCGATCATGACCGACCGCCCTGCCGTGAAGGCGGCGTTTCAGAGATGTACGAGCATCCGGGTGTTACCCAAGGTGTTCGGCTTCACGTAGCTCAGATCGAGGAACTCGGCCACACCGGTGTCGTACGAGCGGCACATCTCCTCGTACACCTCGGCGGTCACCGGGGTGCCGTCGATCTCGCGGAACCCGTGTTTGGTGAAGAAGTCGACCTCGAATGTCAGCACGAACACCCTCTTGAGCTCAAGCTCCCGGGCCACGTCCAGCAGCCGGCTGACCAGCGCATGACCCACGCCGGCGCCCTTGAGCCGGGGGTGCACCGCGATGGTGCGCACCTCGCCGAGATCGGACCACAGCACGTGTAGGGCGCCGCAGCCGACGATCTCCCCATCCAGTTCGGCGACCCAGAACTCCTGGACGGCCTCATAGAGCGTCACCAGGTTCTTCTCCAACAGGATGCGGCCCGCATAGACGTCGACGAGTGTCTTGATACCGGGCACATCGGAGGTACGGGCACGACGGACGGACACTGCGGGGGCCGTGTTAGTCGAGATGCCGGAGGTACCTTCAGCGCTCATGCGTGAACAGTAGCCAGCCCTAGAACAGATAGGGTGTTTGACGTGCCGATGCCACCGGAAACCCAGCCCGATTCCGCGGCTTCGGCTGCGCCGGTGCCGGTGCTGAACATTGCCAACATTCTGACGGTGCTGCGCATCGTGTTGGTACCGGTGTTCGTCGTCGTTCTGTTCACCGAGGGTGGGCACCAAACCTCATGGCGCATTGCCGCTTTCGGCGTGTTCGCGTTGGCCATCGCCACCGATCGCTACGACGGGGTACTGGCCCGCCGCTATGGGCTGGTCACCCCGTTCGGCCAGCTCGCCGACCCGATCGCCGACAAGGCACTCATCGGCGCGGCGCTGGTCGGCCTGAGCGTGCTCGGCGACCTTGCGTGGTGGGTAACCGCGGTCATCCTGGTACGCGAGATCGGAATCACGGTGCTGCGCTTCTCCGTGCTCCGTCACGGTGTGATTCCCGCGAACCGGGGCGGCAAGCTCAAAACCATGGTGCAGTCGCTGGCGATCGCCGGCTATCTGCTGCCCTTGACCGGGTACTGGCACACCGCTGCCGTGGTCCTGATGGGGCTGGCGGTGGCCCTCACCGTCATCACCGGCATCGATTACCTGGTGCAGGCGCTGCGCCCTCGGCCGAAAACCCCCTGACACGGGGCCGAAGCCCGCAGCAGGATCCGTTAGTGGTTCTGTAGATACGCGACCAAGTCCGGTTTCATGGCCAGGAGTTGCTGTCCCCAGTAGGTCCAGTTGTGAATGCCGCCCTTGGGGAAGTCGATGTGGGCATTGGTGCCCCCCGCGGCGGTGTAGGCGTCGGCAAATTCCTTGCTGGCGCCGATCACCTGGCCTTCGATGACGCCGCCGGAGAAGGTTTCGAAGCCGTTGCGGTCCTTGTCGAGATCTGTCGCATCACCACTACCGCAGTAGATCCAGAGTCGGGTGTTATTGGCGATGAGCTTGTCGATATGCAGATATGGGTCGTTGCGGCTCCACGCGGGGTCGTCCTCGGGTCCCCACATGTCCGCGGAGTTGAAGCCGCCGGCGTCGGCCATCGAGATGCCGATCTGCCATTTGTTGGCCGAGATGTGCAGCGGCGCCGACAGCGCGCCGGCGTAGATGAACTGCTGGGGGTGGTAAACCGCGAGCGTGAGCGCCGAGGGCCCGGCCATCGACAGGCCCACCACCGCATTGCCGGTGGTGGAGACCCCTCTGTTGGTGGCCAACCACCCGGGCAGCTCGTTGGTGAGGAAGGTCTCCCATTTGTAGGTCCAGACGCCATCCTTGCCCTTGGCCGGCTTGTACCAGTCCGTGTAGTTACTGGACTGGCCGCCGACGGGCATCACCAGGGACACCCCTGATTGGTAGTACCACTCGAACGCGGACGTCTCGATGTCCCAACCGTTCCAGTCTTCTCGTGCCCGCTGCCCGTCCAGCAGATAGACGGCCTTGGGCCCGCCGCCCTGGAACTCCACCTTGATGTCGCGGCCCATCGACGGCGAGGGCACCTCGAGATATTCGACCGGCAGGCCGGGCCGCGAGAAGGCGTTGGCCACGGCGGCGCTACCGGATGCACCCATCAGACCCACGGCGACGGCGGCCACCGCAATCGACGCGCTCAGATTGCGCGTGGTGGAACGGCATGCCCGGAAAAGATTGTTCATCGAGGTTCCTCACGTTGGTCAAACGTTGTTTCTAACACTGATTCAAACAATGTTTGGCAGTGAGGCTAATGGGACCGGATCGCAGTTGCAACTGTGTTTGAATGAGGGTCATGTCACAGCGCGATACCCGCACGCAGCTACTGGATGCCGCCGAGCAGGTCTTGCTTCAGCACGGGGTAAGCGGTCTGTCTGTGCGCAACGTGACCACTGCGGCGGGGATGAACGTGGGAGCCGTCAACTACACCTTCGGCGGGAAAGACGGCTTGTTGTACGCGCTCTTGGAGCGATCCATGAGCCCCCTTGCCGCCGAACGGATTCGGCGTATCGATGAGGTGACGGCCAGCGGCGAGTACACCGTGGAGGATCTGGTGCGGGCCTACACGGTGCCGCTGTTGGGTATGGAGCCCCACATCGCGCCGCTGTTCATCGAGCTCCTGGTCAAACCGCGTCTGGAGGGCAACGATCGGTTGCTTCAGGCAGGCAGGGAGGTTCTGAGGCCGGGTATCGAGCGGCTGGTCGATGCCCTGGCCACTGCGTTGCCGCACCAGCCTCGCGAAACTCTCGCATTGCGAATCCGGTTGCTCTTCGCGGCGGCGGCCCTGTATCTCCACGAGGAGATCCCGTCCGAACCCGACCGGCAGCGAATGATCGACGAACTGATTGTGGTCACCGCGGCGGCGTTGTCCGCGCCGGACCTCAAACATGCGGCGTCGGCGTCGGTCGCGAGACGCTAGACCCAGGTGTGGCGCACGAGTCAAAATCCGTGTGAACTCAGCGGGAACCTCACGCTGCGTGGCAACGTTGAGCAAGGCAGACTCAACTAACACGCGGTATGGACGCCGACGTTCAGGACGCAAAGGAGAAGGACATGGCGTTGTTGCTTCGAGAAGCCATCGGCGACACCCTGCGGAGCGCTCGCTCCGGGCAGGGCAAGACGCTGCGCGAGGTGTCGGACTCTGCGCGTGTCAGCCTGGGATATCTGTCCGAGGTCGAACGCGGTCGCAAGGAAGCCTCCAGTGAGCTCTTGGCAGCCATCTGCGGCGCACTCGAGGTCCCGCTGTCGCAGGTGTTGTCCGAGGTCAGCGAGAGGCTTGCGCATCGTGAGGCTCCCGTGGCTGCGCCCGCCGGTTCGCTCAGTGGGATCGACGTCGCCACCAAGGTGGTCATTCCCCAGGTTCGCGCAATGGCGGCCGCCTAACTACTGTGGCGGTCGCATTGTTTCGCGCCCTATAGGGGGTGTGGGGATTGGCACGCAACAGATAAGTTGAGACCCACGCAGTCGTAGGTAGCGACGACCACCGGCATCCAAGCAGAAGGCGGATCGATCTCATGGCTAACCCGTTCGTCAAGGCGTGGAAGTACCTGATGGCACTGTTCAACGCGAAGATCGACGAGAACGCAGACCCGAAGGTGCAGATACAGCAGGCCATCGAGGAGGCGCAGCGGAACCATCAGGCGCTCTCGCAGCAGGCCGCCTCGGTCATCGGGAATCAGCGTCAGCTGGAGATGCGGCTCAACCGTCAGCTCGCCGACGTCGAGAAGCTTCAGGTCAACGTGCGCCAGGCTCTGACCTTGGCCGATCAGGCCACCGGCGCGGGCGATGCCGCCAAGGCGACCGAGTACAACAATGCCGCCGAGGCCTTCGCCGCCCAGCTGGTCACCGCCGAGCAGAGCGTCGAGGATCTCAAGGCGCTGCACGATCAGGCACTTGCCGCCGCCGCCCAGGCCAAGAAGGCCGTGGAGCAGAACGCGATGATGTTGCAGCAGCGCATCGCCGAGCGCACCAAGCTGTTGAGCCAACTGGAGCAGGCCAAGATGCAGGAGCAGGTGTCCGCCTCGCTGCGGTCGATGAGTGAGCTGGCCGCGCCCGGTAACACCCCGAGCCTGGACGAGGTGCGCGACAAGATCGAGCGTCGCTACGCCAACGCCCTCGGCCAGGCCGAGCTGGCACAGAACTCGGTGCAGGGCCGCATGATCGAGGTGCAGCAGGCCAGCGTGCAGATGGCCGGACATTCACGCCTGGAGCAGATCCGCGCTTCCATGAAGGGTGAGGCCCTGCCTGCCGGAGGCACCGCGACTCCCGCGCCTGCAACGGCGCCCGAGCAGGCCAACCCGGCCAACCCGCTGGGCCAGCAGTAGCCCCTGTCGTCGAGATGACATTCATGCGGTGATTTTTGGAGAAATACCAGCGTGAATGTCATCTCGCTGGCGATGCAATCCGCCGAGTGTAAGCCCCAGGGTTCGCGCTCGGCGGGTTTGTTTGATCTGCATTCGCACTCGGCGACCGCCGGATTTTCGGGCACAATGTGAACATGACCCCTCAGCCGCCCCGCCGCGCCGCGGCGCAAGGAGGCTGGGATCAGCTGTTGCGCCGTGTGGTGAGCAATGTCAACGATCTCGGTGAGGAGCTCGCCGCGCGCATGCGTGCGATGTCCGACAAGCGCGAGAAGCTGCTGCGAAAGCGGCTGCGGGCCAAGCGGTGGAGCATCCGCTGGGCGCTGGCATGTGTGGCCGGACTGCTGGTCACCACCGTGCTGGCGACCACCGGCGCGCCGCCTTGGCTGCTGATCATCCCCGCGCTCCTGACGGCCGGTTGTGCGATTCCGGCGACCTATCTGTTCGTGCGGTACCGCTTCCTCAAGGCAGAGCCGTTGCCGCCACCGCGGCCGGGGGTGGAGCGCAGGCTGCCGCCTTTCGCATCGGCGGCGCGTCCGCCGATGGCGGCCCTGGACGCGGCCGAGCGTTCACTCTTCTCGCTGCTCGGTGTGGTGGAGCGCGGCAGCATGATTCCGGACAGTGAAGGGCGGCAGGTTCTTTCGGCCGCCAACCGCGCCGCGTATGTGATGGCCGCTACCGCCAAGGAAGTCGTGTCCATGGAGCGGGCGGCGGCCGAGGCGCCGCACACACGCGAGTACCTGCAACCGACCATCAATGCGTTCACCGCGCAGCTCGACACGGGTGTCCGTCAGTACAACGAATTGGTCACCGCGGCAGCGCAGTTGGTGTCGGCGGGTAACGGCGGCGCCGTGATCGCATCGCCGATGTCGCGTGGCCCGCTCTTCGATGATCTGGTGTCGGCCACCGATCGCCTCACCGGGTGGGCGGGTGCGCTCGACGAGCTCGGCCAGCTGTCAGGGTAATCCCTGATCTTTCCCTGATCTTCGGCGTTCAGGCTTCCTCAGGCACCAATTGCCCTGCCAGGCTTGTTCTATCGCGGCAAGTCGAGAGAACGGTGGGTACCTGTGTTGTGGAAGATCATCGGCGTACTGCTGGTCGTGTGGCTGGCATTCCTGGTGGTGGGTGCCATCTTCAAGCTCGTGGTCCCGA
This sequence comes from Mycobacteroides saopaulense, assembly GCF_001456355.1. Taxonomy (NCBI): domain Bacteria; kingdom Bacillati; phylum Actinomycetota; class Actinomycetes; order Mycobacteriales; family Mycobacteriaceae; genus Mycobacteroides; species Mycobacteroides saopaulense. Next base: position 2,820,918 of record NZ_CP010271.1, on the reverse strand, counting down.
TGCTGGTGGTCGGTGTGCTGATCCTGGGCGGGGTGCTGCTCTATCGCGCGGTGACGGAAAGCGACAAGACGCCGTTGTCGTGAAGGCTCAGAGCTTCGGGCGCAGGGCCGGCACGAGGATCCCGAGGACGCCGCGTGCCAAGCCCTTGGTGATGTTCCAGACGTCGGCGTAGTCGCGCCAGAGCGTGAGCTTGCCGTCGGCGGACACCTCGGTGACTCCACACGCCCAGAACGCGATGTGCAGTGGGCCCACGATGACGACATCGGTGCGCTCGGTCATCACGGTGTTGCCATTGGCGGTGATCCGGTGGATCTTGACGTCGAAACCGGCGCCGGGCAGGTTCAGCGAGGACAACGCACGCATCACCGTCGCGTGCCCCCGGACCGTGGGCAGGCCGACATTCTCCCAGCGCACGTCGTCATCGAGCAGCAGATTGAGGGCCGCGAGGTCGCTGCGGCGCATGGCGTCCCAGAATTCCTCGACGATCTCGATGGGGCGGGTGGGGGCGAGCGTATCCGTCATGGGACAACGGTAGGCACACGCCGCAGCTCAGAGAAGGGCGCGGGCCAGATATCGGGCTGCAGCCCAAGGCGGGTTGGACCGATTCGTAGACCGCGTAGCGGTCAGAAACTCGGCCGCAGCGCGGGCAGCGGAATGCCCACCAGACCTCGCAGCGTCGCCTTGAACATGTCGAACATGTCGAAGTAGTCGCGCCACAGGGTGATGGTGCCCTCCTCGGAGACCTCGAAGACCCCGCACACCCAGAACTGCAGGCGCAGCGGGCCCAGGACGATCGCATCGTGGCGCTCGTTCATCACGGTGTTCCCGTTGGTGGTCGTGCGATGGATCTGCACTTCGAACCCGAAGCCGGGCCGCTTGAGCGGTTCGAAGACCTTCAGCGCGGCACGCCGTCCGTAGATGGTGGGCAGGCCCACGTTTTGGTAGACGAGGTTCTCGTCCAGGACTTTTTCGGCGAACTCGGTGTCGCCGTTCTGGGCGGCCTCCAGGAAGCGGGTGACGGTCTCGGCTGGGGTCAGGGTGGAGCGTTCCAGCGTGGTATCGGTCATGCGTTTCAACGTAGCCCGAATCGCTGTGGCAGGGTAGGGCCGTGCGTGTTGCCGTGGTCGCCGGTCCCGATCCCGGGCATGCCTTTCCCGCCATCGCGCTATGCCTGAAATTCGCCGCTGCCGGGCATGATCCGGTGTTGTTGACGGGAACACGATGGCTTGACCAGGCCCGTGCGGTGGGGCTGGAGTCGGTAGAGCTTTTGGGGCTGCAGCCCCGAGTTGCTGACGACGACCAAGACTCCGGCGCCAAAATTCATCAGCGGGCCGCCCATATGGCGGTGGCCAATCTGGATCAGCTCAGGGAACTGGCGCCGGATCTGATCGTCTCCGATGTGATCACCGCCTGCGGCGGCATGGCTGCCGAACTGCTTGGGGTGCCGTGGGTGGAGCTGAATCCACATCCGCTGTACCTACCGTCAAAAGGTTTGCCGCCGTTGGGCAGTGGCCTGGCCCCCGGCGTGGGTGTGCGGGGCAGGCTGCGCGACGGGGTGATGCGCTGGCTCACACAAAGGTCGATCGACGAGGGACTGAGGCAGCGTTCGCAGGTGCGGGTGGAAATCGGACTGCCCGCTCGTGATCCGGGTCCTGTGCGCCGCTTGATCGCGACACTGCCCGCGCTTGAGGTGCCGCGCCCCGATTGGCCGGCCGAGGCGGTTGTGGTGGGTCCGCTGCATTGGGAGCCCACTGATGCTGTGCTGCAGCCGCCTTCGGGTTCGGGTCCGGTGGTCGTGATCGCGCCCTCGACGGCTTTCACCGGAGCCGAGGGGATGACCGAACTGGCGGTACAGGCACTGGAATCCGCCGGTGCGCGCGTGGTCATCTCCGCGCTGGACCCGCCCGCGTCGGGCTTGCCCGCCTGGGCGATTGCGGGTCTGGCACGTCAGGATCTGTTGCTGGCCGGAGCTGACTTGGCGATTTGTGGTGGGGGACATGGCTTTTTGAGCAAAGCGCTGTTGGCCGGGGTTCCGGTGGTGGTAGTACCCGGCGGGGGAGACCAGTGGGAACTGGCGAATCGTGTTGTGCGACAAGGAAGTGCCGAGTTGGTGCGGCCGCTCAACCGGGACTCTCTGGCCACGGCCATCGGCAGCGTGCTGGGGGAGCAACGGTACGCAGAAGCCGCTCGCCGGGCTGCCGAGGGCGCCGTCGATGTCGAGGATGCGGTACGGGTGTGCCAGGACGCGATGGCGGCTCTAAGGTGACGGTGTGCGTCTGACGGAGTTTCACGAGCTTGTCACCGGTCGATTCGGTGCGGTCTACGGCTCGTCGGTGCTGGTCGATCACGTCCTGACGGCCCTGGGTGGGCGCACGGCGTCACAGGCTGTCGAAGACGGGGTGGAACCGCGGGATGTATGGCGGGCACTGTGTGCAGACTTCGATGTCCCGCGCGATCTGTGGTGACGGCGCGGTGACACGCCGTACCGGCGCGCCTGCTTGATTCGAACAGATGTTCGGCCTAGTGTTGTGAATGTTCGCGCGATGGTTTGCGCAGGTCAGCCACTTGTCAGTGGGCTGTTCTAGCGTCTGCCTCAACCGATCGAAGACCAGATCTTCGAACACGACCACGAAACGGAGAACACCATGGCGCAGGCACCGGATCGCGAGAAGGCTCTCGAGCTCGCGCTCGCACAAATCGACAAGAGCTTCGGTAAGGGTTCGGTCATGCGGCTCGGCGACGAGGTGCGCCAGCCCATCTCCGTGATCCCGACCGGATCCATCGCGCTGGACGTGGCGCTCGGTATCGGCGGTCTGCCCCGTGGCCGTGTCATCGAGATCTACGGTCCGGAATCCTCGGGTAAGACCACCGTGGCGCTGCACGCGGTTGCCAATGCGCAACGTGCCGGCGGCATCGCGGCCTTCATCGACGCCGAGCACGCCCTCGATCCGGAGTACGCCAAGAAGCTCGGCGTCGACACCGACTCGCTGCTGGTGTCGCAGCCCGATACCGGTGAACAGGCGCTGGAGATCGCCGACATGCTGGTGCGCTCCGGGGCGATCGACCTCATCGTCATCGACTCGGTGGCCGCGCTGGTACCGCGCGCCGAAATCGAGGGCGAGATGGGTGATAGCCATGTCGGTCTGCAGGCCCGCCTGATGAGCCAGGCGCTGCGCAAGATGACCGGTGCGCTCAACAACTCGGGCACCACCGCGATCTTCATCAACCAGCTGCGCGAGAAGATCGGCGTGATGTTCGGCTCGCCCGAAACCACCACCGGTGGTAAGGCTTTGAAGTTCTACTCCTCGGTGCGTCTGGATGTGCGCCGCATCGAGACCCTCAAGGACGGCACCGACGCGGTGGGTAACCGCACTCGCGTCAAGGTTGTCAAGAACAAGGTGTCACCGCCGTTCAAGCAGGCCGAGTTCGACATCCTCTACGGCAAGGGCATCTCGAAGGAGGGCTCGCTTATCGACATGGGTGTGGAACAGGGCTTCATCCGTAAGTCCGGCTCCTGGTTCACCTACGAAGGTGAGCAGCTGGGGCAGGGCAAGGAGAATGCTCGTAACTTCCTGCTGGAGAACGTCGATGTCGCCAACGAGATCGAGAAGAAGATCAAGGAAAAGCTTGGTATCGGAGCGGTGTTGACCGATGACGAAGTCGTCCCGGCCCCAGTCGATTTCTAACTCGATTTCTCCACCGGGTTCACAAGGAACCCTTGACGATCTGCGAGCCCGGATCGCGTCGGTCCCCGAAGCCCCGACGTGTGAACCGGTTGACTCGCGGGACGAGCAGGCGTGGTCATATTGCCTTCGCCTGTTGACAAGTCGGGCGCGTACCCGCGCCGAGCTGACCGAAAGGCTGGTGCGGCGCGGGTACCCCGATGAGGTTTCCGGCCGAGTCATGGACCGGCTGGCCGCCGCCGGGCTGATCAATGACGCCGACTTCGCGACCCAATGGGTGAGGTCCCGGCACACATACTCCGGAAAAGGTAAGCGCGCCTTGGCCGCGGAGCTGCGGACCAAGGGGGTCTCGGCCGAGAACGCAGCTGCTGCGCTCGCGCAGATCGACGCAGACTCCGAACGGTCGCGCGCCGAGGAGCTCGTCGCGAAGAAGCTGAGGACCGAGAACCTGGATGACGGAGGGGGCAGGGCCGCACGACGATTGGTCGCCATGTTGGCGCGCCGCGGATACGGTCAATCCCTGGCTTACGACGTGGTGAAGATCGCCCTGGCCTCGGAAGCGGAGCGCCGCAACGTCGGGTGACCGCTATTCCGCTTACAGGCCGAACGGGCGTGCTGGAGCATCCGGTGGCGGGGCACCTTCGTCTGGCGCGTTGGATCGCATGCTCATCGAGGCTTCGGCCGACGGTGATTGCACGCCCGGCAGGCACGGCACCTGGCGCGAGATCGTCTTGAATGGCCCGATCTCAGTGTCCTCATTGAGCATCGGGAGCGGACCGCAGTTCCCCTTGAAATGTGCGTCCATAGTGAACGGAGTGGGGTTCACGCAGGTCAGGTTCATGCCGACCGGTGTCGCGACCTGCAGGCAGTCGAAGTTCAACGGAGCTCCGTAGGCCACCGGCGCACTCGTAAGGGCTGCTCCCGTGCATGCCGCTCCAAAAACGGCAGACACGCCGACGGTCAATACGATGTTTCGCATGATGATTATGGTAACGAAGTGATACCTGTTACGTAATACTTCGATTGTGATAGTTGAGTAAGAATCTAACCTGTGATGCGGCTGTGAAGTTCTCTCACGTGTTCTTGGCGTAGTGCCGAGCCGCCTTCGCCCTGTTTCCGCATGTCGCCATGGAGTGCCACCGTCGGGCACCGTTCTTGGACGTGTCGTAGAAGAACAACACGCACTGTGGGTGCGCGCACTGTTTGATGCGGTCGGGGGACTCGGCCAATAGGGCCAGCAGATTGTCGGCCGCGAGCCAGCCGGGGAGCCAGCACGATTCGGGAACCTCGGCGGTGTCGCGCGGCCCGTCGTCGGTCAGGGAGCGGCGGATCGCGCCGCGGGACAGCAGGGTATTGATGTCGTCGAGCTGGGCCTCCTTCACCGCGCGATAGATGGCATCGCGTGCGGCGAGCAGCGCCTCTCGCGTCTGCTCGTCGGCGCCGCATCGATCGTGAAGGTTGTTGGTGCGCAACCAGATATGCAAACCCTCGACATCGGTGAGCAGATCCTGCAGCCCATCGCCACTCATCCACCGGGTGTTCAGTAGGTCCAGTGCGAGCGGTTCGCCGAGGTGGGGTCGTGGATCGGCCATGGCCTGAGGTTAGCTGCCTCCTTCGAGGGGGAGTGTGTGACACAGATTCTAACCCCCAAAACAAGATAGACGGTTGACAAGGGTTGACGTACGCGCCTACGGTATAACCAGTCAACAAAAATTATAGGTTAGAAAGGTTTCATCCATGAGCACTGCTATCGCACCTCGCGTGGTCACCGGTCACATCGGGCTGAACGTCAGCGATCTGGAGAAGTCGGTCGCCTTTTACCGTCGGGCGTTCGGATTCGACGAATTGGTGCTGAGCGCGGACGGCGCGCAGCGATTCGCATTCCTCGGATTCGACAGCGGGCCCGTGCTCACCCTGTGGGAACAGAGCAGCGGGGAATTCTCGAGTGCCACGCCCGGCTTGCACCATTTGTCGTTCCAAGTGGATTCCGTAGAGCAGGTGCAGCAGGTGGAGGCAATCTTGAAGGAACTGTCGACAGTGTTCGTACACGACGGAGTTGTCGCGCACGGGGAGGGCGCCACCTCTGGTGGGATCTTCTTCAGCGATCCCGATGGCATCCGTCTTGAGGTGTTCGCGGCGACGGGCGTGGACCACCACGCGGCGCCATCGGGTGACGCGCCGACATGCGGGTTCTTCTGAGATGAATTATCACGCCGGGGAACTGGCCGTCCAGCGTCGAATGGGTCAGTCCGACAGCGCCATTCGTGTCGGACGGATCATCTCCTCGGAGATACCCGAGGTTGCGGCGGCCTTCCTGGCCGCTCAACCCATGGTGTTCGTATCAGCGCATGACGACGACGGGCGGATGTGGGCTGGTCAGATCGTTGGTCCCCCCGGCTTCGCGCACGCCACAAGCACCCGCATCATCGCGATCGAGGGAGTACCGGTCTGCGGTGATCCGCTGGCGGTGCCGCTGCAATCGGAGCGCAAGGTCGGTTTGATCGCACTGCAACCGCAGCGCCGCCGCCGGATGCGCGTCAACGGCACGGCGAGGCCGGCGGAGCAGGGCCTGATTGTCACCACCGACCAGGTGTATTCCAACTGCCCCAAGTACATTGCGCGGCGCGATGTAGTCGGTGTCGGACCCGGCCTGCCGGTAGATCCGCGTCGGGGTATTGCGCTGAATGTCGAACAACGGCTGACGGTTTCAGCGGCCGACACGTTCATCATCGGCACTGCCGACGGCGAGGGCAATGCCGATGCGTCACACCGGGGTGGCAATCCCGGCTTTCTGCAGGTGCTTTCACCGAACCTGCTGCGCTGGCCCGATTACCTGGGCAACTCGATGTTCATGACGTTGGGGAATCTGCATGTCGATCCCCGATGTGGTCTGCTGATCCCTGACTGGCACAACGGATCGGCGTTGCAACTCACCGGAACCGCGCGCCTGAATTGGAATGAAGACACCTTTGCCCCGGGCGCACAATGCTCGGTCGACTTCACCATCGACGAGGTCGTCGAGACCCCCAATGCCAGCCCCCTGCGATGGGGAGAAGCTGAACCCTCACCCGCCAACCCGTCTGTGTAGACAAGGAAAGACACATCATGCGTCCACCGCTGCCGCCATTCGACATCGACTCCGCTCGCCAGAAGGTGCGCGCCGCCGAGAATGCCTGGAACACCCGCGATCCGGAGAGTGTTGCCGCCGCCTATACCGAGGACTCGGTGTGGCGCAATCGCGAAGAGTTCATCACCGGGCACGCCGAGATCGTCGCCTTCCTCACCCGTAAGTGGGCCAAGGAAAACGGGTACGCGCTGCGCAAGGAACTCTGGGGCTTCCGCGAGAACCGGATGGCCGTGCGCTTCCAGTACGAGTGGCACGACGAATCCGGCCAGTGGTGGCGCAGCTACGGCAACGAGCTGTGGGAGTTCACCGCCGAGGGTTTGATGTCCCGGAGGGAAGCCAGCATCAACGACACCCCGATCGATGAGGTGGAACGCCGGCTCTTCGGTCCGCGCCCCGATGGTGACGAGTCACCGCTGCCGATCCGCTGACTACTCGCCGTAGTCCTGGCGCAGATCCTTGTGTGCGGGGTCCACACCGCGCGTCTCCAGCAGATCTTTGGTGACCAACCCGGGCTCGGGCTGAGCGTGCGGAACCTCCAAGAGGCTCTTCTTCTTTCGGCCCTCACGCAGCTGCCGTTCGATGTTGGTGGCCAGCGAGGACAGTGCGAAGTTGATGACGATCATGATGATCGCGACCACGACGAGCGCGGGAAGATAGTTGCCGTAGTAGGACGCCGAGCGGATACCCGAACGCACCACCTCGATGTAACCGAAGGCATAGCCCAGCGCCGAGTCCTTCAACGCGATGACCATCTGCGAGATGAGTGCCGGCAGCATCGCGGCGATCGACTGGGGGAGCAGGATCAGTCGCATCATCTGTGACTTGCGCATGCCCAGCGCCACCGCGGCCTCGGACTGTCCCTTGGGTAGCGACTGGATGCCCGACCGCAGAATCTCGGCGATGACCGAACCGTTGTACAGCGACAAGCCGGTCACCACGGCGGCAAATGCCAGGTACTCGGAGGGGAACACGGCCTGCTGGCCGTACAGGTAGTACGAGAACACCATCAGGATCAGTACCGGGATGGCGCGGAAGAATTCGACGAGTGCGCTGGAAATCCAGCGCACGGCACGGTGCTCGGAGAGTCGTCCAATGCCGAGCACCGCGCCGAGCACCAACGCGAAGACGATCGACAACGCCGCCGAAGTGATGGTGCCCACCAGGCCGGGCAGGATGTACGTGGTCCACGTATCAAGATGCAGGAACGGTGACCACTTTTCGGCGGTGAGCTGTTCGTTGGCGACCAGAGTCCAGATCACCCAGGCCGCTACGGCGGCCACCACCACGGTGAACCCGACGGCGATGATTCGATGCAGCGCACGGGCCTTCGGACCGGGTGCGTCGTACATGACGGTGGCGCTGCCGGTCATCGCTTCACCGCCAACCGCTTCGCGAAGTATCCGAAGGTGAGCCCGATCGTCAACGTGATCACCATGTATCCCGCCGCGATGATCAGGAAGATCCACACGATCTGATCGGCGAAGAGCTCGATCTCCGACCGCATCAACAGCGCGGCCTCGGCCACACCGATCGCGGAGGCGATCGAGGTGTTCTTCACCAGCGCGATCAGCACGCTGCCCATCGGGGCCAGCACTGATCGCATTGCCTGCGGCAACACGATGAGGGCCAAGACCCTCCAGAACGGCAATCCGAGGGACCGGGCGGCCTCGGCCTGGCCCAGCGGAACGGTGTTGAAGCCCGAGCGCAGCGTTTCACACACGAAAGTTGCTGTGTACAAGGAGAACCCGAGAACCGAGAGCCAGAAGTTGTTGTTTTTGATGAAGTTGGAGTTCTCGGGCGCCAATGCGATACCGAGATTCTGATAGAGGCCCACCGAACAGAACAGAATGATCAGAGTCAGCGGTGTGTTCCGGACCAGGTTGACGTACCAGGTCCCGAAGATCCGCATGATCGGCACCGGCGAGACCCGCAATTCGGCGAGGATTGTGCCCCATATCAGAGCGCCGACAGCCGAGAAGAATGTCAGTTTGAGAGTCGTCCAGAATGCGGGCCACAACTGTGGCCCCATGTTCGCCCACAGCGCGTTCACGCGGCCTCACACGCCTTATCGGCAATAGGCTTGGTACCGGTGATCTTCTCGACCGCGGCCAACGAGGGGTCGGGCTTGAGTCCGTAGGTGCCGCCTGCCGCGCGCCTTTCCCAGTCATCGATTGTGCTGTCGCCGAGTGCTTCCCGCAGATCCGAATCCCAGACTCCCGTGGCGATCATCTTGTCCAGTGCTCGGTCTATGGCCTCGATGGCCGCGGTGTCACCCTTGGCCAGGCCGATCCCGTAGACTTCCCTAGAGAACGGGTCGCCGTTCTTCTTCTGCTTCTTGGGTTTTCCGATGCACATCGGCTTGCTGAGCTCGTAGTTCATCTGGATCAGCTTGAACTCGCCCTCGTATCGCTTGGCATAGCCGGCCAAGATCGTCTCATCGGTGGTGAGGGCGTCGACCTTGCCGCGTCGTAACGCTTCGACACACGAGGAGTACGAGTCGAACTCTTGCAACTGGGTACCGGTCAGCAGGTTCTTGACGTTCTGCGCGGGAGTCGATCCGGACACCGAACACAGCTTCTTGCCGCGGTTCAGGTCGTCCAACTTGGTCAGCGAGTCGTCCGCCTTGCGCACCAGGAGGCCTTGGTAGGTAATGAGATACGGGCCGGCGAACGACACCTTTTGGGCGCGGCTGTAGTTGATCGAGTAGCTCCCGGCGATCATGTCGACCGTGCCGTTGTCGATCAGTTGTTCGCGCTGCGCCGAAGGGGTCTCATACCAGCGGATGGTCGGATGCTTGACGCCGAGCTCATCGGCGATGGCGTTCACGACGTACTCGGAGATCTTGACGTCGAATCCGCTCATCTTCTTGTCGGGGTGTTGCAAGCCCACCCCGGGCTGGTCGAATTTGGTGCCGAGGATGACGGTGCCGCCCCTGATCGACCCGAGCAGCTGCCGTGGTTCGGTGCTGCCGCAGGAACTGACCAGTGTGGCGACCATGGCCAGAGCCACCACCAGCGCGGTGTGCCGTTGCATCAGTGCCCGAGGATCTTTCCGAGGAAATCCTTGGCACGGTCAGACTTCGGGTTGGTGAAGAAGCTCTCCGGGTCGGAGTCCTCGACGATCGCGCCGTCGGCCATGAAGATGATCCGGTCGGCCGCCTTGCGTGCGAACCCCATCTCATGGGTGACCACCAGCATTGTCATGCCCTCTTTGGCCAACGAGACCATGACGTCGAGAACCTCGTTGACCATTTCGGGGTCGAGCGCCGAGGTGGGCTCGTCGAACAGCATGACCTTTGGGCCCATGGCCAGTGAGCGCGCGATGGCGACGCGCTGCTGCTGCCCGCCGGATAGCTGAGCCGGGTATTTGTCCTTCTGGCTGGCGATGCCGACACGTTCGAGTAACTCGATCGCGCGCTTGCGGGCCGTTTCCTTGTCGTGCTTGCGTACCTTGATCGGCGCCAGCGTCACGTTGTCCAAGATCGTCTTGTGTGAGAACAGGTTGAATGACTGGAAGACCATTCCGACCTCGGCGCGCAGGTTCGCCAGTGCGCGGCCCTCCTCGGGCAGCACGTTGCCGTCGATCCGGATGGTTCCGGTGTCGATGGGTTCGAGACGGTTGATGGTGCGACACAGTGTCGACTTGCCCGAACCGGACGGTCCGAGGATGACGACGACCTGGCCGCGGGGGATCTCCAGGGTGATGTCCTTGAGGACGTGCAAGTCACCGAAATGCTTGTCGACATGCTCAAGGGAGATCATCGGGGTGCTTGTTGCGGAGGCTTTGTCTCCGCTCGTTGACGTGTCGGTGCTCACCGGCATGGTCAGACAATACGGGTTTCTCTCACCTTTGCAGCATGGAACGAATCGGCCCGCATATCGGAGGGCTGCTGAGCAGGCACCTCACGATGCTGACTCCAGCAAACATCTGTAATACTGAAGTCATGCGCACGCGACGACGACCTTCCTATGAAGGTCCGCGAATCAATGCGCTCGCGCGAGTACTGGCATCGGTTCTGTTCATCGTATCTTTTCCGGTCGCGGTGATAAATGGGGCAACCTCGTGGGGCTGGGTTTTGGCAAGTTTCGGGCTGGCCTTCGGGGTGTGCATGTTGCCCAGCTCGCTAATGCGTTTAGTCACGCCGTCCAGCCAGGTGACGGTCGACGCGGGGCGGCACCTGCGGGACAGTGAGATTCTTGAGCGGCCGCGTCCCCGACGAGATGTCTCGTTCGCGATTGTCATCGCGTTGCTCGCGGGCGTCGTCCTGCTAGCTGTTGGCGGCGTATTTACAGAGCCGACGCTCCCGGAATCGTGGATAGGGGCCGGCTGGTGGATGTGGTTGGCCGTGAATGCCATCTGCAGCATCGACGATTGGTGGCAGGGCTGGCGCGTTCCGGAGCGGGTGCGGTGAAGAAGCGCTGGCGGGTGGCTCTCGATCTTTCTGCCGGAGTGTTTTGGCTCGGTGCTTTCGTCATCGCGGTCGTACACGGCGCTTCATGGTGGCAGTGGATTATTGCGGTCATCGCGCTGATCGCCGGGGCAATGACCATGCTCACGTGGCGTGATCTTTTCCACGCGCAACCGCCGACTCAAACCGGATATCCACGTTCAGCGGTTTTCTGGTCGGTGGTGGGTTTGTACGTATTTGGCGTCTTCTTCCTGGCGCTGCCTAGTCTGCTGGCCGACCCGGCGGATGCCATGAACTGGGTGTACTTGGGCTTTTGCCTACATGGGATTCAGCAGTACTCCTGTGATGCCGACGAATGGTGGAGGCGTCGTCCATCCGTCCGGAAATCCGCCTGAGCGCGGGCACGTACCATAAGTCGGTGACCAGTTCCGTGACTTCCGAGGATTCGGCGGTCCGGACGTACCAGGTCCGCACCTACGGCTGCCAGATGAATGTGCACGACTCCGAGCGGGTGTCGGGCCTCCTGGATGCGGCCGGATACGTCAAGGCGCCTGACGGCACCGACGCCGACATCGTCATCTTCAACACCTGCGCCGTGCGTGAGAACGCCGATAACAAGCTGTACGGAAACATCAGCCATCTGGCGCCCCGCAAGGCCGCCAACCCGAACATGCAGATCGCCGTCGGCGGGTGCCTTGCGCAGAAGGACCGCGAAGGCATGCTCTCCAAGGCGCCGTGGGTCGACGTGGTCTTCGGTACCCACAACATCGGTTCGCTGCCCGCGCTGCTGGAACGCGCGCGCCACAACAACGAGGCCCAAGTCGAGATCGTCGAGGCGCTGGAGCACTTTCCGTCGGCGCTCCCCGCGACCCGTGAATCGGCCTACGCCGCCTGGGTGTCGATCTCGGTGGGCTGCAACAACACCTGCACCTTCTGCATCGTTCCCTCCCTGCGCGGCAAGGAGATCGACCGGCGCCCCGGCGACATTCTGGCCGAGGTGCAGGCGCTGGTGGACCAAGGTGTGCTGGAGGTGACGCTGCTCGGGCAGAACGTCAACGCCTACGGCGTCAACTTCGCCGATCCCGAGATCGGCCGTGATCGTGGCGCTTTCGCGGAGCTGCTGCGCGCCTGCGGTCGCATCGAAGGCTTGGAACGCGTGCGATTCACCTCGCCGCATCCCGCCGAGTTCACCGACGATGTCATCGAGGCGATGGCGCAGACCCCGAATGTGTGTCCGCAGCTGCACATGCCGCTGCAATCGGGTTCGGACCGAATTCTCAAGGCGATGCGCCGTTCCTACCGGTCCGAGCGTTTCTTGTCGATCATCGACAACGTGCGGTCGGCCATGCCCGAGGCCGCGATCACCACCGACATCATCGTCGGTTTCCCGGGTGAGACCGAAGAGGATTTCCAGCAGACCCTTGAGGTGGTCCGCCGCGCACGCTTTTCCAGTGCCTTCACGTTCCAGTACTCGATCCGGCCGGGCACCCCGGCCGCGGAGCTTCCCGGCCAGCTGCCCAAAGCCGTTGTGCAGGAACGCTACGAACGGCTCATCGCGCTGCAGGAGTCCATCACCCTGGAGGAGAACCAGAAGCAGATCGGTCGCATCATCGAGGTGCTGATCGCGACCGGGGAGGGCCGCAAGGACGGCGAGACCGCCCGGATGAGCGGGCGCGCTCGCGACGGTCGTCTGGTCCACTTCCGACCGCAGGGGCACGTCGACGGGGAATTGCGCCCGGGCGATGTCATCGGTGTCGAGGTCACCGGTGCCGCACCGCATCACCTGATCGCCGACGGGGGAGTGCTGAGTCACCGGCGCACCCGTGCCGGCGACGCACACGAATCCGGCAAGAAGCCGAGTACACCGGGAATTGGCTTGGGAATGCCCGCGATCGGGGCGCCCAAGACAGAGCAGATTGAGGTTGCAGGGTGCGGGCTATGAGTGACTCCGAATCCGGGAAAGACGCCGAATTCGAGGAGTTCGCCGCGTTTCACAAGGATATCGACGCGGCCGAAAAGAAGGTCGCCGGCGAAATCGATCCGGGTGCCCGGGCGATGGTGGTGGCCGTGCTGGTCTTCGCGCTGCTGCTCACCTTTGTGTTGCCGCACACCGGCCACGCCAGGGGATTCGACGTTCTGGTCAACGGGGCGATTGCCGATCAGGAATCGGTGCGGGTGCCGTCCCGGATCTTTGTGTGGCTCGCCATGGTGTTCGGTGTCGGGTTCTCCATGCTGGCGCTGTTGACGCGCCGCTGGGTGCTGTCCTGGATCGCGCTGGCAGGCTCGTTTGTTGCCAGTGTCATTGGCATGCTGGCAATTTGGACGCGGCAGACCGCCGGAACGGGACATCCCGGCCCGGGCATCGGGTTGGTGATCGCCTGGATCGCCGTCATTCTGCTGACCTTCCACTGGGCGCGTGTGGTGTGGTCACGCACCGCGGTGCAGCTGGCCGCCGAGCAGGAGCGCCGCGAGGCCGCTAAGCGTGATCAGCGCACCTTCCTCGACGACGCCTTCGAGGACGACGAGGACCAGGGCAAGTAACTAGCGCGATCGGCTCTTGACCGCTGCCACTGCCGCATCGGCCCATTCTTGCCACTGCTTGGCGCTGGCCCGTGCCTTCTCGGCATCCTTGGTCTTGCCTGCGGCATCTGCCTTGGCGGCCTGCTCTTCGAACTGGCGCGCACGGTCCCGGAACTGCTCGGCACGTGCTTCCGCCTCGGGGTCACCCCAGCCGGATTCGCCGGCCTCGCGCACCTTCTTCTCCACAGCACGCAACCGCCGCTCCAGATCGGCCTGCTGCTCGCGCGGAACCTTGCCAATCGCGTCCCACTTGTCGCCGATGGCGCGCAAGGCTGCTCGCGCACCATCCACGTCGGCATCCGGGTCGATCTTCTCGGCCTCTACCAGCAATGCGCGCTTGGCATCGGCGTTGGCCACGAATTCGGCATCACGCGAAGCGGATTCGGCGTTGCGGGCCGAGAAGAACTTGTCCTGAGCGGCCTTGAAGCGGTGCCACAGGTTGTCGTCGGTCTCCCTGGGCGCCCGCCCTGCGGCCTTCCAGTCGTTGAGCAGGTTCCGGAACGCCGCGGCGGTGGCACCCCAATCGGTCGAGTCCGAGAGCGCCTCGGCCCGCTTGCAAAGGTCTTCCTTCTTTTCCCGGGCTCCGGCGCGTTCGCGGTCCAACTCGGCGAAATGCGCGCCGCGGCGACGGTTGAAGGTCTCACGTGCCGTCGAATACCGCTTCCACAGTGCGTCGTCGGTCTTGCGGTCGACACCATGGATGGACTTCCACTCGTCGAGAATGGCCCGGATTCGATCTCCCGCGGCCTTCCACTGCGTGGAATTGGCGGCCAGCTCCTCGGCCTCGGCGGCGAGTTCTTCCTTGCGGGAGATGCTCGCCGACCGGGCCTCATCGCGCTGGGCGCGTGCCGCTGCGGCCTGAGTGTCCGCGGACTCCTGCAGCGCCGACAGCCGTGCGGACAGAGAGTCCACATCGCCGAGCACCGCCGCGGTCGGCAGCGTCTGCGCCAAGTGCTCGGCCGCCGCCTTGATCTTGCGCGCGTCGCCCGATCCGGACCCGAGCCGCAGCTCCAGCAGCTGGATCTCGGTCTCCAGATCCTCGAACCGACGGCCGAAATGCGCATATGCCGCGTCGGCGTCACCGGCCTGCCAGGACCCGATCTGACGCTCGCCGGCCGAGGTGATCAGCCACACGGTGCCGTCGTCATCGACGCGGCCGAACTTGTGTGGATCGACGTGATGGGCCGCAGGGGCGGGTGCCGATGCCGCAGGACGTCGCGGCATCGGATGAGGTTTCGGCCCGGGCCGGGGGATGGGGGCGGCTCCGGGCTGGGGGGCGGGAGCAACTCCGGGCTGGGGGGCGGGAGCAACACTGTCGTGCTGTGGTGACTGATCCGGCATCGAAACCTCTTCCTACAATTGTTGCCGCGCAACACGGCGCCCTAAGCTCACTACACCGTTCATTCAAACAGGTGTCATCGCCGCACGGGCGAACATATGCCAGATGATCCCGCGAGGAGGCCGTGATGTCCGATGCGGATATCACGTCGGCACTCGCCATCGGGGCCGCCGCGTGCGTCGCATTCGGAGATGTCATCCACCAGCGCATGGCGCACGCCGTTGCCGCTGAGGATGTCGGCGCGCTGGGGCCCATCACCACCTTGCTGCGCAATTGGCCATGGTGGCTCGGGACGTTGATCAGCATGGTCGGATTCGGCCTGCAGGCTGCCGCGCTGGGGCAGGGTTCGGTGATCCTGGTGCAGACGCTGATGGTCTCCTCGCTGCTTTTTGCGCTGGTCATCGAGTCACGATGGTCCAAGCGTAGGGTCAGCCGATATCAGTGGGGTGCGGCGATCTTGCTCGCCGGAGCCGCGCAGGCCGGGGCCACCCGCGGGGGTGTAGTGGCGTGAGTCTGGCGATTGCGATCTGCCCGTCGACCCCGCTGCTCGTGCCCGAGCTGGGCGGGACGGCAGCCGAGGAAACTGCCGATCTGCGCGATGCCGCGACGGCGGCGGTAAGCGGCTTGCCCGCACGCTGGATCGCCATAGGAGTGGGGATCGGCCGGTACGGCCCAGAGGTGGCGGGGACGTTCGCCGGGTACGGCGTTGACGTGCATGTGTCGCTCTCGAATGCGGCCGAGGAGGGTGCGGAGCTTCCGCTGCCGGTGCTGATTGCCGGGTGGCTGCGTGCTCGTGTGGGCGCCGAAGAGGTCGAGGTACGTCTTCTGGACGCCGCCGAAGGAGACGCCGGCGCGTTCGGACGGGAGTTGCGTCGCGAGATCGGGGCGTGGCCCACGCCCCCGGGCGTGCTGGTGATCGCCGACGGCGCCAACACCCTCACCGACAAGGCGCCCGGCGGCTACCGGCCCGAAGCCGAAGGGATGCAACTGGCGCTCACCGACGCGCTCGGGCAGGGGGATGTGGCCTCGTTGCACGAGGTACCGGACATCATCACCGGGGGCGCTGCCTATCAGGCACTAGCCGGACTTGTGGGCACAGATGCCGTAGACGCCCAGTGCTTGTATCGCGGGTCTCCCTACGGAGTCGGGTACTTCGTCGGCACCTGGCGGGTGCGGTGATGCGGCCCATCGCCGTCATCGGCCCCACCGCCACGGGCAAGTCGGCGCTCGCGCTGGATCTCGCCGAGCGTTTGGGTGGGGAGATCGTGAACGCCGACGCCATGCAGCTCTACCGCGGCATGGACATCGGAACGGCCAAGGTGCCGCAGGCCGAGCGGCGGGGCATCCCGCATCACATGCTCGACGTGCTCGATATCACCGAGACCGCCACGGTCGCCACCTATCAACAACAGGCCGTCGCGACCATCGAGGACATCCGGGCACGCGGACATGTGCCGGTGATCGTGGGTGGCTCGATGATGTACATCCAAGCCTTGCTTGATGATTGGACATTCCCCGCGACGGATGCGCAGGTGCGTGCGCGCTGGGAGCAGCGGCTGGCGCAGATCGGGGTCGCCGCGTTGCACGCCGAACTCGCCGCACGCGATCCGGCCGCCGCGGCGATCATCTTGCCCACCGACGGACGCCGTACGGTGCGCGCCCTGGAGGTGATCGAGCTCACCGGCCAGCCCTTCGCAGCGTCGGCGCCGACCATCGGAGCGCCGCGCTGGGACACCATGATCGTCGGATTGGATTGGGAGACAGAGAAACTCGACGAGCGGATTGCGCTGCGCACGGATCTGATGTTCGAGCAGGGGTTTGTCGCGGAGGTCCGCAATCTTCTGGACGCGGGGTTGCGTAAGGGCGTCACGGCATCACGGGCCATCGGATACGCACAGGTGATCGCCGCGCTCGATGCCGGGGCAGGAGCCGATAAGCTGGCGCAGGCACGCGAACTGACCTTCATCGGCACGCGGCGTTATGTGCGCCGCCAGCGTTCGTGGTTCGGTCGTGACCACCGCGTCGCATGGCTGGCCGGGGGCCGCGCGGGTGATGCCGGCCTCTGTGGAGAAATCGAGTCGCGCTGGCGCCTATCCTCGAATACGTGAAGTTCACCAAGGGCCACGGCACTCAGAACGATTTCGTGGTGCTGCCAGATGTCCACATCAAGCGGGACCTATCGGTGCCCGCCGTCCAGGCGCTGTGCGACCGGCAACGGGGGCTCGGCGCAGACGGCGTGCTGCGCGTCACCACCGTGGGCGCCGCCCTTGAGGGCGCAGTTCTGACCGAGAAACCCGCCGGGGTGAGCATCGAAGACTGGTTCATGGACTACCGCAACGCCGACGGATCGATCGCCGAAATGTGCGGCAACGGCGTCCGGGTGTTCGCCCACTATCTGCGGTCGGTGGGGCTGGAACACCGCGACGAGTTCGTGGTCGCCTCCCTGGCCGGGCCAAGGCCGGTGCGCATCAACTCCTGGAGCCAGCTCACGGCTGACATCACCGTCGACATGGGCCCGGTGAAGGAGTTCGGCTCGGGCGAGGCGACCGTCGGCGGCCGGCGATTCTCCGGTCTGGCCATCGACGTGGGCAATCCGCACCTGGCCTGTGTGGACCCGGATCTGAGCACCGAACAACTGCGCATGCTCGATGTGGGTGCTCCGGTCACCTTCGACGAGGGGCTGTTTCCCGACGGGACCAACGTCGAGGTGCTGACCGCACCGGCCGACGGTGCGGTGTACATGCGCGTTCACGAACGCGGCGTCGGTGAAACCCGTTCCTGCGGTACGGGAACCGTGGCAGCGGCGTATGCGGGTCTGCGTCATCTGGGGCAGGAAACCGGCGAGCTCGTCGTCAACATCCCCGGCGGACAGGTGCGGGTAACGGTCACCGGTGAGTCCAGCTTCCTGCGGGGGCCTTCCATGCTGCTCGCCGACGGCGAGATCTCCGACGAGTGGTGGGGTGGCATTGGCGCCTGCGGATAATTCGGATGCGATCGAGGACCGTCGGATGGGACCATCGGCAACTGATATGCCCACCACCTATCTGACGCCCACCGACGGCGAACTCGCGCTGGAAGACCGCGCCGCACTCAAACGTGTGGCGGGGCTGTCCACCGAACTCGCCGACGTCACCGAGGTCGAATACCGGCAGCTGCGTCTGGAACGGGTTGTGCTGGTGGGCGTATGGACCGATGGGACCTCACAGGAGGCCGAGGCCAGCATGGCCGAACTGGCCGCGCTCGCCGAGACGGCCGGCTCCGAAGTGCTTGAAGGACTGATTCAGCGCCGTCAAAAGCCCGATCCGGCAACGTACATCGGCTCCGGCAAGGCGATCGAGCTGCGCGAGATCGTCCTGGCCACCGGCGCCGATACCGTGATCTGCGATGGTGAGCTGAGCCCGGCGCAGTTGGTGGCCCTGGAGAAGGCGGTCAAGGTCAAGGTCATCGACCGCACCGCGTTGATCCTGGACATCTTCGCCCAGCACGCCACCAGCCGCGAAGGCAAGGCGCAAGTGTCGCTGGCGCAGATGGAATACATGTTGCCGCGGTTGCGCGGCTGGGGTGAATCGATGTCCCGCCAAGCCGGTGGCCGTGCCGGTGGCGCTGGTGGCGGCGTGGGTACCCGAGGCCCCGGTGAGACAAAGATCGAGACCGATCGGCGCCGAATCCGCGAACGCATGTCCAAGCTGCGCCGCGAAATCCGTGACATGAAGACGGTTCGCGACACCAAGCGCAGCCGTCGCCTGGAAAGCGATACCCCGTCGGTGGCGATCGTGGGATACACGAATGCGGGCAAGTCGAGTCTGCTGAACGCGATCACAGGCGCGGGAGTTCTGGTTCAAGATGCGTTGTTCGCAACGCTTGAGCCGACCACACGGCGCGGAACATTCGACGACGGACGCGAATTCGTCATCACGGACACCGTCGGTTTTGTGCGGCACCTGCCCACCCAGCTGGTCGAGGCCTTCCGGTCGACCCTGGAAGAAGTGGCCGACGCGGACCTGCTCGTGCACGTGGTGGATGGCTCAGACCTGGCGCCGCTGGCCCAGATCGAGGCGGTGCGCAAGGTGATTGGCGAGGTCGTCGCCGATCATGATGCGTCTGCGGCGCCGGAGTTGTTGGTGATCAACAAGATCGATGCGGCGGGTGACTTGGCATTGGCGCAGCTGCGTCGTGCATTACCCAAGGCGTTGTTCGTGTCGGCGCACACCGGTGACGGGGTCGCCGCGCTGCGCGAGGCCATCGCCGAGGCGGTGCCCCGTGGAGACGTGCCCGTCGACGTGGTGATCCCCTACGAGCGTGGGGATCTGGTTGCCCGAATCCACACCGAGGGCCAGGTGCAATCCACCGAGCATCTGGCGGATGGCACACGGGTGGTGGGCCGGGTTCCGCGGGCGCTTGCCGCGGTCCTGACCGCGCTCTAGTCGTGGGCAGCGAACCGTGGCGGGACGTGCGCCCGCACCGGTGGGGGTGTGCCCTCGAACCGCTCGATTTGTACCAACACGTGCTGACCGGTGCATCCCTGCGCCAGGGACGAGGTGCCCGAGTCGTCGGTCAGGACATTCGGGTTTCCATGTGCGCAGGGCGAATCGAAATCAGATGGGTCGACGGGATCGAACCACGCCCCGGTCGAGAGCTGCACCACCCGGCGTCGTAGCCCTTCGTCGAGAACCGCCCCCGCCAGGCAGCTGCCGCGGTCGTTGAACACCCGCACCACGTCGCCATCGGAGATGCCACGAGCGGCCGCATCCTGCGGGTGCATGCGGAGAGGTTCGCGGCCCTGCACCTTCGATGCCTGGCTGGTGCCGCCGAAGTCGAGTTGGCTGTGCAGCCTGGTTCGCGGCTGATTGGCGATCAGGTGTAGTGGAAAGTGCTCGGCACGTTGCCCGTTGAGCCATTCGGTGGGTTCATACCAGCGTGGATGGCCGCCGCAGTCGGCGTATCCGAACTGGTCGATGGTCGCCGAGAAGATCTCGATTCGCCCGCTGGGGGTGTGTAGCGGGTGCGCCTCGGGGTTCTCCCGGAAGTCCGAGAGCAGTGTCAGACCCTGATCGGTCGGCAGCTTCAGATAGCCGCTGTCCCAGAATTCGTCGAAGGAGGGCACCGGGAAGTTCAGGGTGCCTGCCCATTCGGCGTAGATGTGGCGCAACCACTCGGCGGAGGTGCGCCCTTCGCTGAATCGCTCGCCGAAACCGAGCCTGTCAGCCAGCGCCGAGAATGTCGTGTAGTCGTCGCGAGAGTTGGCATAGGGCGGTGCGGCAGCCTTCATCGCCACCAACAGCGGGTCATTGCGGCTGCCGGAGAAGTCGTCGCGTTCGAGGCTGGTGGTGGACGGCACCACGATGTCGGCGTGCTTGGCCATCGCCGTCCAGACCGGATCGTGCACCACGACGGTGTCGACACGCGCCAGGCCGCGACGCAGCCGGGGCAGGTTCTGGTGGTGGTGAAAGGGATTCCCGCCCGCCCAATAGACGCACTTGATGTCGGGCAGGGTGAGCGTTTGACCGTTGTAGGCCAGCGTCTCGCCCGGGCGCAGCAGCAGCTCGCTGATGGCAGCCACCGGGATGAACGTCTCGACGGGGTTGGGGCCCTGCGGGAAGGTCGGCAGCCGGCAGCTGACGGGGGCCAGCCCGGGCTCGTTCATCGAGCCATAGCCATGGCCGAAACCGCCTCCGGGAAGCCCGATCTGACCGAGCATCGCGGCCAAGGTGAGTCCCATCCAGGGTGCCTGCTCACCATGGCGCACCCGCTGTAGGGACCAGCTGACCGTCACCAGCGTGCGTCCCGCCGCCATCCGGCGCGCCAAGGTACGCAGCTCGGCCGCGTCCAGGCCACTGATGTGTGCCGCCCACTCCGGGCTCTTGGGTACGCCGTCGTCGACGCCCAGTAGATAGCGTTCAAACCGCTCGTAGCCGGTGCAGTAGCTGCTCAAGAAGGTCAGATCTGCGAGCCCCTCCACGGCCAGCACATGTGCCAGCGCGAGCATGATCGCGACGTCGGTCCCGGGAACCGGGGCGTGCCATTCGCAGTCGCCATCGATGTCATCGCGTAGCGGGCTGAACGAGACGATGCGCCCACCCCGGTCGCGAAACCTGTTGAGGGCATCGCGTGCCGGGTGTGCGGTGGTGCCCCCATGGTTGACGCCCGTGTTCTTCAGCGCGATTCCACCGAACGACACCAGCAGATCGGTGTTCTCGACGATGACGTCCCAGGAGGTCGACCTCTTGAACAGTCCGTCGTGAGTTCCGATGACATGCGGCATGATGACCCCGGTCGCGCCCAGGCTGTAGGAGTGACGTGAAAAGGTGTAGCCACCAAGTAATTTCAGAAATCGGTGCACCTGGCTCTGGGCGTGGTGAAAGCGCCCTGCGCTGGCCCAGCCGTACGAGCCGCCATAGATGGCCGTATTGCCGTAGGTGTCGACGATGCGTCGCAGTTCATCGGCCAGCAGTTCGGTGAGCTCGTCCCAGGACACCTCCACGTACTCGTCCGAGCCGCGGGCGGTGCTGGGGCCGGGCCCGTCGCGCAACCATCCGCGGCGGACTGATGGCCCGGTTACCCGGGCTTGGTGCCGGATCGAGCCGGGGATGTTCTGCAGCAGTGGGGAAGGGTCCTGATCGGTCGCGAGGGGTGTGACGCCGACCACTTCTCCGTCGTGAACCTCGGGAGTGAAGGCACCCCAGTGGGTGTGCGAAAGTCGCGATGAACCGCGTGCGTGAAGAGCAGAAAACGCAGGCCTGGTCATCCAAATGACTCTAGGCTTTCTGTCCGTCGAAACCAGGTAGGCGAGTACCGACCGACCAGTGGGTTGGTATACATTCTGCCAAGTACGTAAATCCAAACCGGAAGGTGATCATGGCCGGCGCCGTTAAGTTCAAACGCACCATTTTCGAACCCGAGCACGAACTGTTCCGCGAGTCGTTCAAGACCTTCCTGGATCGGCATGCCGAGCCGTACAAGGAGGAGTGGGAGAAGAACAAGATCGTCGACCGCGCACTCTGGGTCGAGGCTGGCAAACAGGGCTTCCTGGGCACCGATATGCCCGAGGAGTTCGGCGGCGGTGGTCTTATCGATTTCCGCTACAACACGATCATCACCGAAGAGGTGACCAAGGGACGCCACACCGGCGTCGGATTCAGCCTGCACAACGATGTCGCCGGCCCGTACTTCCGGGACCTGGCCAACGACGAGCAGAAGGCCCGCTGGTTCCCCGGCTTCTGTTCCGGTGAGCTGATTTCGGCCATCGCCATGACCGAGCCCGGCACCGGCAGCGACCTGCAGGGCATCAAGACCCGCGCTGTCAAGGACGGCGATCATTACATTCTCAATGGCTCAAAGACCTTTATCACCAACGGCATCAACGCCGACCTGGTGATCGTGGTTGCGCAGACCGACCCGGAAAAGGGCGCGCTGGGCTTCTCGCTCATCGTCGTGGAACGCGGCATGGAGGGCTTCGAGCGCGGCCGCAAGCTCGACAAGGTCGGCCTGGATGCTCAGGACACCGCCGAGCTGTCGTTCACCGACGTCCGGGTGCCCGCGGCCAACCTGCTGGGCGAAGAGGGCCAGGGCTTCATCTACCTGATGAAGAACCTGCCGCAGGAGCGCATGTCGATCGCCGTCATGGCTGCCGCCGCGATGGAGTCGGTGCTCGAGGAGACCATCGCGTACACGACCGAGCGCAAGGCATTCGGCAAGCCCATCAAGAGCTTCCAGAACAGCCGATTCCTGCTCGCCGAGCTCGCGACCGACGCGACGATCATCCGGGTCATGGTCGACGAGTTCATCTCGCTGCTCAACAAGGAAGAGCTGAGCGTCGAGCAGGCCGCGATGGCCAAGTGGTACAGCACGGAGAAGCAGGTCCACCTGATCGACCGCTGCCTGCAGCTGCACGGCGGTTACGGCTTCATGCGCGAGTACCCGGTTGCCCGGGCGTACATGGACTCCCGTATCCAGACCATCTACGGCGGAACCACCGAGATCATGAAGGAGATCATCGGGCGTTCGCTCTGATCGTCGGTGCATATTCGTGACGCGACGGCCGCCGATGCGGCCGCGTGCGCGGCGATCTACGCGCCGTATGTGACCGATACTGCCATCTCGTTCGAGGAGGTGCCGCCGTCGGATGTCGTTCTTGCCGAACGCATCCAGACGGCGGCCCACCGGCATGCCTGGCTTGTCGCCGAGGACGGCGCGGAGATACTCGGATACGCCTATGCGGTGCCGTGGAAGTCACGGATCGCCTACCAGTGGGCGTGCGAAGTCAGCGTCTACGTCGACGGTGCGCGTCGACAGCGCGGGGCAGGACGGCAGTTGTACGCGGCATTGCTGGACCGGCTGCGCGATCTGGGTTACCGCACGGTGTTGGCCGTCGTCGTAGTACCCAACGCCGCGAGTGAAAAACTACACCGGTCAATGGGATTCGAGCAGGTCGCGCTCTACCGGCGGATCGGCTACAAGCTGGGCAGCTGGCATGATGTGGCGCATTTGCAGCTGTTCTTGACGTCCTCGGACGACGATTCTGTCCCCGGGCGACCGCCCGGGGCGGCCTAAACCTTGCGAATGACGGTGACGACCTTGCCGAGGATGGCGGCGTTGTTGCCGGGGATCGGCTCGAACAGCGGGTTGTGCGGCATCAGCCAGACCTGACCCGCCGTTCGTTTGAATGTCTTGACGGTGGCTTCGCCGTCGATCATCGCCGCCACGATATCGCCGTTGTCTGCGACGTTCTGCTGGCGGACCACCACCCAGTCGCCATCGCAGATCGCGGCGTCCACCATCGATTCGCCGACCACCCTGAGCAGGAACAACGATCCCTCGCCGACGAGTTCGCGGGGGAGTGGGAACACATCCTCGACGGCCTCTTCGGCCAGGATGGGGCCACCTGCGGCGATGCGCCCCAGGACGGGCACGAACGTGGGCTCCGGCAGATCGCCCGAGCCGATCACATCGGTGGTGGCCGACTGGCCGTGGGATTCGTCGAGTCCTCGAACATCAACGGCGCGTGGACGATTCGGATCGCGCCGCAGGAAGCCCTTCTGTTCGAGAGTGCGTAGTTGATGGGCGACCGATGAGGTGGAGGTGAGCCCGACGGCGTCTCCGATTTCGCGGATGCTCGGGGGGTAGCCCCGTTCATTCACCGATGCGCGGATGACCTCCAGGATGGTCCGCTGGCGCTCGGTCAGTGAACCGGTGGCGGCTCCCTTGCTGGGTGTATCGCTCATGCGCCCGAATCTAGACCTGTCGACGGTATTTATCAAACATGTGTTCGATGCGTGTCGCGAAATGTCGCGGATGAGCCTGCTGAATACCGCATCACCGCTGGTCGGAGCCACTTGTCGGTGTCGGATGCTACAAATCGATCACATGTTCGGACATCGAACACATGATCGAGTACATTCGAACACAAGAGCGAACGGGCCAACCGATCGACAGACAGGAAGGGCATGCAGATGGGCACCAATGTTCTCACCACGTCACGCAGTTCCCACGCCGGCGACTACGCGCCACGCGCATACGCCCCGCAGCCACGCGCATACAGCGCGGAGTATCCGCTGACCCAGCGCCGGGCGCTGCCGGTGCGCACCGTCGCCTATCGGAGGCCGGCCGGCCGTCCGGTGGCCTACCGGGGCACCGGAGTTCGCGTCTCGACGGCGGTGCACGGTCGTCGCCCGGTGAGCCTGAAGGCCACCGTCATCGTCGCGGTGGGTGCCGCGGTCGCCACGATGTGGCTGCTCATGCTCGGCCAGGTCAGTGCTGCCGGGCTGGGCGGACCTGGTGTGCCCGATCGCGTGGCGGTGGTCCAGGTCGCTCCCGGAGAGACGTTGGCGGACGTCGCCTCGCGTGTCGCGCCGGACGCACCGCGCTCGGCGGTCGTGTCCAAGATCCGTGAACTCAATGAACTCGACTCGGCGACAGTGCAAGCCGGTCAGACGTTGGTTTCCCCGGTCGGCTGATCGGCGCACGGACGTGACCTTCGAACGTGCGGGAGCACGGGTATCCTCGACACCGGTCTGGGCGCGTTGCGCCGTGCGGCAGCCCACCCGGACCAATGACATCGAGTCCAGAACCGGCGAAGGAGCAGTAATGCACTGTCCGTTCTGCCGTCATCCAGACTCGCGCGTTGTCGATTCTCGTGAGGCTGACGAGGGTCAGGCGATACGCCGTCGGCGATCCTGCCCGGAGTGTGGCCGTCGTTTCACCACCGTGGAGACCGCTGTGTTGGCCGTTGTCAAGCGCAGCGGCGTCACCGAACCATTCAGTCGCGACAAGGTCATCAAGGGTGTGCGGCGGGCCTGTCAGGGCCGCGACGTCGACGATGACGCGCTGAATCTGCTCGCCCAACAGGTCGAAGACGCCGTCCGTGCGGCGGGATCCCCGGAGATTCCCAGCAATGAGGTGGGCCTGGCGATTCTCGGCCCGCTACGTGACCTGGATGAGGTCGCCTACCTGCGTTTCGCGTCGGTGTACCGCGGGTTCAGCTCCGCGGAGGACTTCGAACGCGAGATCGCCGCACTGAGAGCCCACCGGGACGCACCTACGCCGTCCTGACCTGTGCGGCGGCACCTGACTGGGGTGCTAGTCCAGCGTGAGCGACTGATCGGCCACGACATGGCCCCCGATCGTCACCCAGCCCTCGGCGCTCCATTGCGTGACAATTTGCGATCCCTTGCCCTGATTGATGATCAGATCCCGGCTCAACAAGTCGGTCATACGTGCCGCCACGGACCCGGTCGCTTCGTCCTCGCTGACACCCAGATCGGACGCGAAGACCCGCGATCGCACCAGGTTCGCATTGCGGTCTTGCCAAGCCCACACGCAATGCAGCAGTTCGTCCGCGTAGTCGGCAGGGTCGGCCGCCTCCACATCGGCGGGGGAGTCTGCCTCGTGGAAATCGGTTTCGGGAGCCCAATCGGATCGGGCGCGTATCCAGGTGCGGTCGTCGTAGCTCACTTGGAGCACACCGGCCGGGACCTGGAGGGTATTGACCGGCGTCCCGCGTTCGCGAAGCCACCAGGCCAGCCCCACCGTCGGATGCCCGGCGAAGGGGAGTTCGGCGGCGGGAGTGAAAATCCGAAGATGCGCCGTATTGGATCCTTCGGCAGGCAGATCCACGAACACGGTTTCGCTGAAACCTAACCGGGTGGCAATCTCCTGGCGGTCCGCCGGGGCGACGTCGGCGGCGTCGACTATCCCCAGGGGATTGCCGAAGTTGCCTGTCTCGTCGGTGAATACGCGAACAACCGCGACATCAACGCTCATTCCTCGACTCTACGTCGCGTCCGCATTGTGCACTCAGGTACCCGGGAGCTGCGCAAATCTTCGACCGCTCTTGCGCTCTCGGGTCAGGTGGCGCTGCGTTCGTCCGTACCCATGGCATCGAGTACCGCCATGCGAGTACGGGCGGCCCCGCTGATGGCATGTTCGGTGACACCGGTGCGCAGCAGTCGGCGCAGTTCGTCCTCGTTGTACTCGGCGGGATCGGTCGAGGCGATGAATTGGCGAACAACGCCGATGAATCGCTCGGGGTCGTCATGGAACGGGAAATGCCCGGACCGGTCGAAGATCTCCAGCGTTGCACCGGGCATCGCGGCATGGGCGAGGTGGCCGTGGCTGACCGGGATGACCAGGTCATCGCTACCCCAAATCAACTGCACGGGAACAGATTCGGTCAGATAACATCGGTCGAGCATGGTGACCACCTGCCCGCGCCAATCCACCACGGCGCGCAATGTCCGGGTGAACGCGGCCGACGCCTTGGGCTCGGGTAGGTCGGCGAGAACCCGCAGCACATCGGGGATATCGCGCGCCATTCCCGCCCGTCCGAATGTTGCGCGCGCTACCGCGCCGCCCAAGCGGATCATGGGCATGGCCAGCGGTAGCCGCAACAGCCCGAGTGTGTCACCGATGAAGGGCAATGACGCACAACGCAATACGATGTTGACGTCCTTGGTCACCCCGCCCGGTGCCACCAGGATGAGTCGTTCGACCAGGTGGGGGAACTGGTAGGTGAATTGCATCGCGACGCCGCCGCCCAGCGAATGCCCGACGACGGTGACCTTCTCGATGTCCAGCACCGCCAGCAGGTCTCGCATGCCGTTGGCGTAGGCCGCCACCGAGTAGTCGGCGCGGGGCTTGTCCGACTGACCGTGTCCCAGCAGGTCCGGGGCGATCACGGTGAAATGTTCGGCGAGCTGCGCGTGCACGCTGTCCCACGTTGCGGAGTTGTCGCCGATTCCGTGGATGAGCAGCAGGGCAGGCCCCGATCCGGCGATCCGGAACGCACGCCGGTAGCCGTGGATGGTGCGGAACTCCATCCGCGGACGGGTCGGTACCTCGGCGGCGGATTCGGTGTCGTCGCCGTCCACGAGTTCGTCGACGCGCTCCGTATCCGGCACCGGACGCAGGAGGCGCGGCGGAGGATTCATGTCAAGTATTTTGACCCTTCGCCGCAAATTTGGCGCGGCGAGCGCATAACCGGGCTAAAGAATGGGCCCTTCCGGCGATGGCCCTGACGGGTCCTCGCCGAACTTGGCCTGTTCAGCGAGGAATCGCTCGAACTCCCCGGCCAACTCATCACCGCTGGGTAGTTCCTCGTCCCGTGCCAGCAATGAACGGTTCTCCTGGGCCGCGACAAAGGCGTCGTACTGGCGTTCCAGCGCGTGGACCACCTGGGCAACTTCCTCGCTGCCCTCTACCTGCTCATTGATCTGATTGCGCACCTTGGCGGCGGCCTCGGTGAGCTCCTGCAGGGGAAGATCCAGGTCACCCGTCCTGGCCACTTCCTCCAGCAGTCGCTGAGAGGCCTCCGGGTAATCGGTCTGCGCCAGATAATGCGGGACGTGAACGGCGAAGCCGACCACGTCGTGTCCGTGCTGGGCAAGGCGGAACTCCAACAGGTTGGACGCACTGCCCGGCACTTGAACCTCATCGATCCAACCGGGGTGCTCCTCCAGCGTTTTGCGGTCGTTTCCGTGCGCGGTCAGGGTGATGGGGCGGGTATGTGGAACCGCCATGGGAATCGCGCCCAGGCCGATGGTCTTGCGCACGCCGAGCTGCTCGGCGAGCAGCCGGATGGCGTTGACGAATCGCTCCCACTTCAGATCCGGTTCGAGGCCCGCCAGCAGCAGGAAGGGCGTGCCCTTGGTGTCCTTGAGTGCGTACAGGTTGAGCTCCGGCGTGGCGTACTCGGTGAAGTGATCACTCTTGAACGTCATCACCGGCCGGCGCGACCGGTAGTCGAGCAGATCGTCGATCGCGAAGGACGCCACCAACTCGCTCTCAAGCGTCGTGCGCAGGTGTGCTGCAGCAAGCTTCACGGCGTGGCCGGAGTCGGAGAAACCCTGCAATGCGTGCACCAAAACGGGGCCGCGCCCATCGGCAGCCGCCAGTTGTGGGCCCGGGAATTCCAACTCGTACATGCCGCTCTGATCCGGCCGGTACGGCTGCTGGTCTCCGTCGTCGCTAGTCATCGCTTTCGCCTCCCTTCGCGCTCTCTACCTACCAGTGTCCCTTACCGGCAGGCAAACGGCGAATGTATCTATGCCCTCAACGGCCCGGGCGGCATGCGAATTCCGGGTGCGGCAGGTATTCGCCGAGCGCGAAATCCCTCAGGCCTTGAACTGATTCAGTGCACGAATCTTGTTCATCACATCGAGGGCGGCCACCTTGTACGCCTCGGAGAACGTCGGATAGTTGAAAACCGCGTCGACCAGGTATTCGACCGTGCCGCCGCAGCCCATCACCGCCTGCCCGATGTGAACCAGGTCGGTGGCATCGGAGCCGAAGATGTGTACCCCGAGCAGCTTGAGGTCCTCGGTGGACACCAGCAGCTTGAGCATTCCGTAGGAATCCCCGGCTATCTGGCCGCGTGCCAGCTCGCGGTACCGCGAGACACCCACCTCGTACGGAATGGCGTTCTTGGTGAGTTCAACCTCGGTGGCGCCGACATAGGACACCTCGGGGATCGAGTAGATACCGATCGGCTGCAGGTCGGTCATGCCCTTGGAAGGCTCGCCGAATGCGTGGTACGCCGCCAAGCGCCCCTGATCCATCGAGGTGGCAGCCAGCGCCGGGAATCCGATGACGTCGCCCACCGCATAGATGTGGTCGACCTTGGTCTGGAAGTTCGCGTCGACCCAGATCCGGCCGCGGTTGTCGGCCTCCAGGCCGGCCTTGGCGAGGTCGAGCTGGTCAGTTTGGCCCTGCCGTCCCGCGGAGTACATGACGGTGTCGGCGGGAATCTGCTTGCCACTGGCCAGCGTGGTCATGGTTCCGGTGTCGTTGACCGCGACGGTGGTGACCTCTTCGCCGAATCGGAACGTCACCGCCAGGTCGCGTAGGTGAAAGCGAAGGGCCTCAACGACTTCCGGGTCGCAGAAGTCGAGCATCGAGTCGCGTTTCTCCACCACGGTCACCTTGGTGCCGAGCGCGGCGAACATCGACGCGTATTCGATGCCGATGACACCGGCGCCGACCACCACCATCGACCCCGGGATGAAACGCAGATTCAAGATGCCGTCTGAATCCAGGACACGCTTCTCGTCGAAGGCCACACCCGAGGGACGGGCAGGGTTGGTGCCGGTGGCGATGACGGCGTAATCCGCGCGCAGGGTGGTGCGTTCTCCACGCGACGGTTCCTCGACGATGACGGTGTGCTCATCGGCGAATCGCCCGATGCCGCTGATCAAGTCGATGCGGTTGCGCTGCAACTGCGCGCGCACCACCTCGATCTCCTTGCGGATGACGTGCTCGGTGCGGGCCAGTAGGTCCTCCGGGGTGATGTTGGCCTTCACCCGATAGCTCGCGCCGTAGAGCTCGCGCTGGTTCATACCGGTCAGGTACAGCACCGCCTCGCGCAGCGTCTTGGACGGGATGGTCCCGGTGTTGGTGCAGACCCCACCGAGCATGTTGTCGCGTTCGACCACTGCCACCGTCTTGCCCAGCTTGGCCGCGGCGATGGCCGCCTTCTGGCCGCCGGGGCCCGATCCGATGACGACGAGGTCGTATTTGGGGGTATCTGCTGCCGGGGATGAGCCGCTTGCGCGAAGACCGTTGGTCATGGGTGTACTCATACGCCGATTCGCCTAATCGTGCATGCCGTCCGTGTCACGGTGACATGAACACTTGTCCCTGTCGAATCTCGCGCGCGCCTCCTAAGGCCCGGCCGGTGCCGATGGCAGCATGTGAGCGTGACGGCATCGCGGCTGCTGGCGACGATTGTTGTGGCTGGTTGCTGCGCGGCCGCGTGTTTGTCGGCGCCCGCATGCTCGCGGGCGATCGAGGGATCTGCCGTGCAGTCATCGGGCGGCGCGTCGTCCCCGCTGACCACCACGCCAGCACCGCCGCGGGCGCCAACGGGCCCGGTGGCGCCGCTACTGCTGGCGCCGGCGGATTTCCCGCACCAGTATCCGGCCAGCACGTTGGACCCGAACGCGGCCGGCCTGGCACTTCGCGATATGCGGGGTGTGCCCGAGCAGGCGACCGTCGCCCCGGCCACCTGCGCACCACCGCCTCTTCCAGCGGTGCCGCAGGATGCGGCGGTGGCGGTGGGTACCAATGCCTCCGACAATTCGACCATTACGGTCGCCGTGCTGCGGGTGCCGCAGCCACTTGCCACGTACAAGACTCAGTTGGAGCGGTGCGGCTCGTTCACCTTCAGCGGTCCCGATCAGACTCAGAGCACGGTCACGGCCTCGCAGGCGGTCGCTCCGCCCATCAATGCCGATGACTCGGTCGCGGTCAATCAGACCGTGTCGCCGGCCGGAACGGGCAGCGGCACGCAGACGACCCTGTCGCTCATCGCGCAGATCGCCGATATTCGAATTCAGGCCACATACATGACTTTTCAGGGCATCGAGCCCGACGCTGTGCTCCTGGATCAGGCGTTCACCGCCGCAGTACTCAAGGTGCACGACAACTTCCGCTGACGCTTGGCGTGGTCGACGGACTTGTCCACAATCGCGGTTGCATCCACAGAACTTCGGGCGTCGTCCATAAGCCCAGCGCGCGTTGGGGGAGGTGACGGTCCTTGCCGTCAGGGTGCGGGCATGACATCACTGATTCCCGGGCCTCCCGGTCGCCCCGATTTCCGCTTGAACCGGCCCTCGGCGCTGATCGCCGCGCTACCGGCGATGCTGGGGTTCGTCCCCGAAGATTCTCTGGTGATCGTCACCCTTGCCAACGGGTTGGTCGAGGCGATTCTGCGCAGGGATCTCGATGACCTGGACCACCCCGAGAGCGCGGCGTTCGCGGCGCTGGCCGAGGTTCTGGCTCCGGGCCCGGCCGACGCGGTGATCGCCGTGGTGATCAGCGCGAGTCTCGACGAGCGGGCAGCCGGTGAGATCATCGGCCGGTTGGCCAAACATCTTGATCGCCAGGGGATCTCGTTGATCGCCGGACACGCGGCGGACCGTGTCGCCCCCGGCGGGTGGTGGCGCTGCTACGACGGATGCGGTGCGGGCGGCCCCATCGACGATCCGCAGTGCTCACCGCTGACGGCGGCCGCGGTGCTGGCGGGCAGGACCGTGCATCGCCGCCGGGAGGATCTCGTGGCGTTGATCGCGCCCACCGACACTCGCCGCTCCGCCGCGCTGGCAGACTCCTTGCGGCGCCCGTCCCGACGACAGGGCGATCAGGCGTCGGCGGACCGGCGCGCGGTGAACCGCGTGATGTGGGCAGCCTGCCGGACGGCAGAATCCCAGCCGCTCTCGAACCGGGACCTGCTCGCGATCGCTCGCTCCCTCGCGGTCGTGCGTGTGCGGGACACGGTGTGCGCGTTGGCGGTCGGCGTGCTGGCCGACGACGTGGAAAGGCTGTGGCTGGCGCTGAGTCGACTGCTGCCGGCGCCTTGGCGCGCGGAGACGTTGGTGCTACTGGGTTTCAGTGCCTATGTGCGCGGCGACGGTCCGCTGGCGGGTGTCGCTCTGGATAGCGCGCTCGCGGTCCACCCCGACCATCGCTTGGGGCAATTGCTCATGTCAGCGCTGCACACCGGTATGCGGCCCGACGAGATCCGTACGCTGGCCGATACCGGATTCCGGCTTGCTCACGAGCTGGGGATCAACCTGCCGCCCAGGAACATCCGGCAATCCGGACGCGTGTGTTAGACCTTCTCGACCATGACGGCATGGGCCATCTCGTGCGTCAGCTCGACGCTTTCATGACCGGGAATGATGATGATGACGCCGTCGGGGGAGGGTTCCACGGTCACGCGTGCGTTCGGTACGACACCGGCGTCCTTGAGGCGGGACAGCAGATCGGTGTCGGCCTGCACGTGTTCGGCCAGTCGGCGCACCACCACGGCGACCTGAGATCCCGACGGGATCTCGGTGAGACGCACCGCGCTGGCGGTCTCGGACCTGTCTGCGGGCACACCCAGCTCGGACAGGCCGGGGATCGGGTTGCCGAACGGTGAGGTGGTGGGGTTGTTGAGCACTGTGAGCAAGCGACGCTCGACGTCTTCGCTCATCACGTGCTCCCAGCGGCATGCCTCGGCGTGCACGTCTTCCCACGGAAGTCCGATGATGTCCACCAAAAGGCACTCGGCCAGCCGATGCTTGCGCATGACCGATACCGCGAGCGCGCGGCCCTTGTCGGTGAGCTCCAGGTGGCGGTCGCCGGCGACGTTCAGTAGGCCGTCGCGCTCCATGCGGGCCACCGTTTGGCTGACGGTCGGGCCACTCTGCTCCAGCCTTTCGGCGATGCGAGCACGCAGCGGCACCACGCCCTCTTCCTCAAGGTCGTAGATCGTGCGCAGATACATCTCTGTCGTATCGACAAGATCGTTCACTACTCGCCCCTTACGGTCGTGCTCAGTCTACCGATCTACAACGCAAATCGGGGCGCTGCGCTTCCATAACGCAGCGCCCCGAGGGCAGGGTAGTAGGTCAGCTAGCTCGCGTACGAACGCAGGCGCTCCGCACGGTCGCCGTGGCGCAGCTTTGCCATGACCTCCCGCTCGATCTGGCGCACCCGCTCGCGGGACAGCCCGAACAGCTTGCCGATCTGATCCAGCGTCCGCGCCTGGCCGTCATCGAGTCCGTACCGGAGCCGGATGACCTGCTGTTCGCGTTCGTCCAGCGTGGCCAGCACGCTGCGCACGTCCGAGTGCAGCAGCTCGGCAATGACGGCATTCTCCGCCGACATGGCCTCGGTGTCTTCGATGAAGTCACCGAGCGGTGCTTCCTCGTCGGTACCCACAGGCATGTCCAGGCTCACCGGATCCCGGCTGTGGTCCAGCAGGTCGCCGATCTTCTCCACGGGAATGCCGGACTCCTCGGCCAGTTCCTCGTCGCTGGCCTCCCGGCCGAGCCGCTGGTGCAGTTCGCGCTTGATGCGCGCCAGCTTGTTCACCTGCTCCACCAGGTGCACGGGCAGGCGGATGGTGCGGCTCTGATCTGCCATGCCGCGGGTGATGGCCTGACGGATCCACCAGGTTGCGTAGGTGGAGAACTTGAAGCCCTTGGCGTAGTCGAACTTCTCCATCGCACGGATCAAGCCCAGGTTGCCCTCCTGGATCAGGTCCAGCAGCGGCATCCCGCGGCCCGTGTAGCGCTTGGCGAGCGAGACGACCAAACGCAGGTTCGCCTCCAGCAGGTGGCTGCGCGCCGCGTTGCCCTCACGCACGATGACCGCCAGATCCTTCTTGCGGGCCTCGCCGAGCCGTTTCTTCGTGTCCAGAAGGTGCTGGGCGTACAGCCCCGCCTCGATCCGTTTGGCCAGCTCGACTTCGTCCTCCGCCGTAAGCAGAGCAGTCTTGCCGATGCCGTTCAGATACACCCGAACAAGGTCGGCGGCTGGACTCTGGGCGTCCAGATCCTCGGACTCAGTAGTGCGGGCCGGACGGGTCGTGGCGTTTGCCATCGCTGCCTCCTAGTTGATCCGTAAGTCTCATGTGTTGCAACGCCCGGTAGGCCCAGAAAGTTCCTGAGGTTCCCGAATGGCGCTGTCACTGACCTGCGGATTCGTCGGATGCAGCTGAGAATGTCCTGAGAATTGACATAGCTGTCCCTAAGACGGGTCAGCAGAGCCTTCCGGCGGGACCTGCCGTTGCGGCGAGGAAGCGGGATCGATGGCTCTGCGCTCGGCGGTGGGGAACAGCGCGTGGTGCTGCGTCTGGGGGCCGTAACGACGCGGCTCCTCGGCCTTGCGGGCCGGCCGGTCGTTGGCGATCAACACGGCCATCCACGGCAGCGGGATCGACGCGGCCAAGATGGCCAGCGAGATCCATCCGTTGTGCCACACGCTGTAGGCCCAAGCGGCGCCCAGGAGAGCGGGGATGCGGAACGCCATCAGCGTCAGATAGCGGCGCACCCTAGCTCGATGCTGGTCCTCTACCGAGACCGCGGCCGCTGTGATGAGTACTGGACGGCCGTCGTCATCGAACGACAGCTCTTTTCTCATATCTCCACAATGTCACAATGTAGGAATGGACACGCAGACGATCGAGCGTCCGGACACCACCGTCGACGAAACCACTGATAGCGATACGCCGAAGGTCTTCCACTACGTCAAGAAGGACAAGATCGTCGAAAGCGCGGTCATGGGAAACCACGTCGTGGCTCTGTGCGGTGAGGTCTTTCCGGTGACCCGGTCGGCCAAGCCCGGCTCGCCGGTGTGCCCCGACTGCAAGCGCATCTACGAAATGATGAAGAGGGACTAACAGCCCTCCGGGGAGTCTGCGGGAGCGTCCGCTGCCCCCTCGGTGGCACCGTTCTGGCCATTTTGGGGGCTCAGCCATTCCCGTAGCTGGCGGGCGTGTGTCGCCCCGGCCGGCCAGTTCTCCTCGATGGCGGCATTGAGCTCGGCGCCGAGCACGATTGCGAATCCGAGCATGAAGGCGAACAGCAGGAACGCGATCGGGGTGGCCAGCGCGCCGTAGGTGTATCCGGTCCGGGTGATCCAGTTCAGGTAGAACCGCAGCGTGAGGCTGGCGATGACGAAGAACGTGACTGCCAGCAGCGCTCCGATCAAAAGCCGGTGCGAAGGAAGCGGTCTGGGTAGGGATACCCGGTACAACAGCGTCACCAGAGCCACCAGCGCGATACCCAACAGTGGGAAGTAGCCGTACCGCAGCAGTGCGTTCCACGAGTCGGGGACCACCTCGGCGATGCGTTTGGGCCCCAGCGCGATCACCGGCAATGTCACCACGGCCATCGCCAACGCGGCGACATACAGTCCCAGCGCAAAGAACCGCTGACGAACGGGGTGGCGCAACGGTGTCTGGTCATGGGCCTCCACGACGGAGTCCACGAAGCTCGATATCGCCGACGACCCCGCCCACAGCGAGATGACGAATCCGATGGACACCACC
Source organism: Mycobacteroides saopaulense (assembly GCF_001456355.1). NCBI lineage: Bacteria > Bacillati > Actinomycetota > Actinomycetes > Mycobacteriales > Mycobacteriaceae > Mycobacteroides > Mycobacteroides saopaulense. The sequence continues at coordinate 2,785,470 of NZ_CP010271.1, read as the reverse complement.
TCGCCGCGCCCATCGCGCATGATGTCGATGATCGTCGGTTCGATGATCTCGGCGACCACACTCTTGCTGAACACGCTGTTGGCCACCCGCAGTAGGCGCTCTTGGATCTCGGGCAGCGTGTCGGGACCGAACAGCGGCCCGACGAACGTCAGGCTTCCCAAGATGCCCAAAAGCAGTGGCGGTAGCGACAACACCTGCCAAAACGCGGCTTGGGCAGACTGCGCGAAAATCGAGTCGTCCCAACTCTTTACGGCGGTTCTGCGAATGACGTGTAAGACGTCCCGACCCATCGAGACATGGCGCGGCTTCTCACTCATGGCCACACCAGCATTCCTGATGGGACTGTCAGCGGTGGTTACCGGGGGTGAAACCGCGGTGACTAATCCTCGACGGGCCCGCTGATGACCAGCACGGCAGACATGGCGTTCAGCTTCTCGGAGTGCTCATTGGCGTGATGCTGGCAAAAAAGCAGCTCGGCTCCCGACGGGAGTGTGGCGCGAACTCGGGCAGCCGCTCCGCAACGATCGCAGCGGTCAGCCTTCGTCAGCTCTGGACTGGTCAGAGTTGCGTTCATGGCTCCTCCGTATCTCTCCTGAGCTTTGCGGTCCGGTGAACCGCTCGGCGCCTATGTATGTACTTTGTCAGACGTTTGGGGGGTTTCGGTTGTTCCCCATGTGTGTCCGGTGTGTCGCGGCTCACGCTCGGGGTGTTACAGGGCTGAGGCAGGCTGGTGTGATGCAGTCGATGCCTACGGATGACGCCGAACTTCTTCACATCTGTTCCGCCCAGGAGTGGGCGTCGGCTCGGGCGCAGGGGGAGCATCGGCCCACGTCACTGGCTGAAACGGGCTTCATTCATCTCTCCGCGCCGTACCAGATTCACCTTCCGGCCAACCGCTTGTATCGCGGAAGGTGTGATCTGGTCGTATTGTCTGTTGCCCTGAATCTGCTTGACTCTCCGGTACGTTGGGAACCGGGTGTGCCCAGCGACCCCGAATCGATGCTGTTCCCTCACTTGTACGGACCGCTGCCGATAGCCGCAGTTACCTCTGTGGCGAATTTCCGGCCGGGATCGGACGGATATTTTGAGCCGCTGGCACCAAGCACTTCCTAAGCTATCAACGTGGTAGCTAGACTGGCCTAGTTCGTCGGTCTTGAGATAAGGGGGTAACCGCGGTGGCCTCTTCAAATCACCCGCTTAAGACCGTGCTGGCCGACGAGCCCGCGGTTGGCGCCTCGTGGCGCCCGGAGCTTGCTGCGATGTTCAATCGTGGGGCCGTCACGGACGACACCCTGAACCTCGCCTTCACCGAGATCGTCGCCGAGAACTTTCGCCCCGGACAGCTACCCGCCGAACTGACGCGCCTTCGTGAGTCGGGGACCGTCGTCGTGCCGCACGGGGTGTCGCTGGGTCTTGCCGGAGCCGACCTGCCCGACGCCAAGCGCGTCAAGCACCTGGCCGCCCTCGCTGCGGAACTCGACGCTCCGATGGTCAGCGAGCACGTCGCTTTCGTGCGGGCAGGTTTTGAGAGCGGTCGCAGCAGCGGCGTGCTTGAGGCGGGGCACCTGGTGGCTCCTCCGCGCACCACGCTGGCGCTGGACGTGTTGGTAGACAATGTGTCCCGAGTTCAGGACGACCTCGGTGTGCCGCTGGCCCTGGAAAATGTGGCCACCACCTTGCAATGGCCCGAAAATGAGCTCAGCGAGCCCGACTACCTGCGTGAACTGTCTCGACGCACCGGCTGTTGGTTGGTGCTCGATGTTCCCAATCTGTACGCGACGGCGGTGGCTTCCGGCACCGATCCCGTCGCGCTGCTGCGTCGTTTTCCCCTCGAGCGCGTCGCGTACGTCCACATCGCGGGCGGCCGCTTCGAGGGCAATCTGTACTGGGATACCCACGCCGACAACATCATCGATCCGGTGGCTGATCTGCTCACCGAGCTCGTGGTGCTCACCGCAGGGCGCGGCCTGGGCGTGCTGATCGAGCGCGACGGGTCGATCGACGAAGCCAGCGTCAGCGCGGACCTTTCCGTGGTCCGCCAGGCGATCAAGGCGGGTGTCGTTCATGCTTGACAACCGCGAGACGCTACGGCGTCGTCAACTCTCGGTGCTGTCGGATCTGCTGGCCGGCAATGCGCCGTCCGGATTCGATGAATACACGGCGCTGACGGCGGGCGAGCAGTTGCGGGTCAAGCGGCGCTACGACGTCGCCAAGGCGGTGCCGTGGCTCGACGAAATGCCTAACTGGGAGTTTGAATTCGAGCAGTACGCGCGGTTGCACTCCATGCAGTGCTGTGTGCTGTGCGATGCCAAGGAATTCCGCGAGTACACCTACGAGCTGCCGCGTCTGCGCGACTGGGTGCTGGATCGTGAGGTCGCCGAGGGCCTGCGGCGTATAGCCCTGGTGCGCCGCGGCGGTCGCCGCGAACTCCAGATCGCCTTCGGGAAGAAGTTGCGTTACTTCGCATTACGTCCGGAGCGGGCCGAGGTGTGATGACCGCCGTCATCGTCGTCGTGGCGGTGATTGTCCTGCTTATCGCGGGGCTGGGCTTCTTTGTGGCAACCAATTCCGGTAGTAGGCCGCGCAATCATGTCGGCGGACCGGACCATCAACAGAGCGGCTACTCGGGCGCCAGCCATGGGCCAGATTCCGGAAGCTAGCCGGTGATGCTGGGCGCGTGCAGGTCTCGCACAGTCGGTGACGACTGCACCTGCTGAGGGTCCGGGTAGGTTCCGAGCAGCCGGTCGGCTGTTCCCGAACTGGTGACGGTGAACCAGTAGTTCTCGTTCTTGAAATGGTGATAGCGGTGGTTCTTCCACACTGCGCGGTAGATCGCGTGACGCGGCTTGTAGTCGGTGTGGACGAGGTAGTGCGTCCACTCGTAGAACACCAGGAACAGGGCGATGGTCAGCGCGAAGGTGAGACCAAGTCCGGTGCGCGGGAAAGCAAATATTCCGATCGCGGTCAATCCCGCGATCACCACGACCAGGCTCGGCAAGGGGATGAAGACCAGCGGGATGTCTCGCGGGTCCTGGTGATGTAGGCGGTGATCGCGCGCCAGTCGGGAGTCGATCTTCACCGGTCCGACCGAGCGTGGACGCCAGTGCAGGATGCCGACGTGAATCAGCCATTCGGCGATGGGCGAGATGGCCACCAGCACGATAGGTGTGATGGCGTCGGCGATTGTCCAGCCGCCCAAGGTGATTCGAGCGCCGAGCAACGCAGCGGACCACACGACCAACATCCATGGGGTGGGATGTTTGACGAACTCGACAAGAGCGTCGCGCAGGGTCATGCCCTTGCGAGTGGCAGTGCGGGTCATTTCTCTTTCTCCATCTCGCGTAGGAGGTCGTCAAAGGCCTTGGTGCCCAAGGCGAGCATCTCGGCAGCGGCGTCTTGCGCGGCATCGGGATCTGCCGCCGCGACGGCATCGGCGAGCGCGCGGTAATGGCCGATGTCACCGACCTCGGCCGCCATGACGTTCACGAGCACATCCAATGCCCGCACATATGAATCGCGCATGGTGTTGAACACCAGCCGGAAGGCGATCGAGTCGGCGGTGTCGATGACCAGCTCCCAGAATCCGAGCGCCTGCCACATCCGTTGCAGTGGATCGTTTTCCGATTCCAGCGTGGCGGTCATGGCGCGCAACCGGTCGGCGACGCCGGGGCTTTGGTGAGCCCGCTGCGCGGCCAATCGCGCGACCTGGGGGCCGATGATGGCGCGGGCCTCGATGACGCTGGCCAGGGTGCGACGGTCCACGTCTCCGCCATAGGCGAGCAGCAGCGGGAGCACGTCGAAACCTGCATCGCTGCGGTAGTCGCGGATCACCGTCGATCCGCCTTGGCGGATGTGGATCAAGCCGGAGCGTTCCAGGCGGCCCAGCGCTTCGCGCACTGCGGTGCGCGATACCCCGAGGGCCTCGGCGAGTGCTCGCTCGCTGGGCAATGTGTCGCCGGGCGTGCGGTCGCCGGTGAGGACTTGGGCCGCGAGCTGGCTGAATATCTCGTCGGGTATCGACTGACGGGCGATCGGCTGCAGTGCCATGCCGTCACCGTAGCACCACGATTGGTAAGAGGTCTAGTGGTCTGACCAATTACCGATGATGGCGTCTGCCTCGATTTCCACCAATAGCGCGGGATCGATGAGCGCCGACACTTCGACCATGGTGGCCGCGGGACGGATGTCTCCGAAGAACTCGCCGTGAGCCGAACCGACTTCACGCCACCGCTCGATATCGGTGACGAAGATGCGGGTGCGCACCACGTCGCCCAAGGAGGCGCCCACCTGATTGAGCGCCGATCCGATTCGACGCAGCGCCTCTCGGGTCTGTTCGGCGATGTCAGCGCCCCCGATCGGGGGTTGGCCCGGGCGCGCCGCGGTGGTACCGGCCACGGCGATATGGCTGCCCACCCGCACCGCTCGCGAGTATCCGACGGTCGCTTCCCATTCACCGCCCGACGAGATCTTGACGCGTTTCATGGCGGTGAGCGTAAGCGGCGGGGAATACCGGAGGCGATCGAATAATTGGACTGCGATGTGACGGAACGCATTCGCATTGGCATTCAGCTGCGGCCCGCCAAGGCCCAGAACTACAAGCAATGGCGCGATGCCGTGCTCCGCGCCGAGGACAAGGGCGCGGATGTGATCTTCGGCTACGACCACTTCCACTGGCCCGCAGGCACCATAGGCAGCAACGGGGTGGTGCTCGACCCGGTACAGCCCGACGTCAACAACTTCGAGGGCTGGACGGCTCTGGGGTCGTGGGCCGAGATCACCTCGCGCGCAGAGATCGGGCTGCTGGTCACGGGCGTGGGTTATCGCAATCCCGATCTGCTGGCCGACATGGCGCGCACCGTCGACCACATCAGCGATGGCCGGGTGATTCTCGGGGTCGGCGCCGGTTGGTACGAAAGGGACTACACCACCTACGGGTATGAGTTCGGGACGGCGGGTTCGCGGTTCGACCTGTTCGAGGAAAGCCTCGTGCGGATCGAGAACCGGTTGGCTCAGCTGTTGCCCCAACCGGTGCGTCCCATCCCGATCCTGATCGGCGGCGGCGGTGAGAAGCGCACCATTCCCTTGGTGGCCCGCCATGCCCACATCTGGCATGCGTTCGGCGACATCGACACCTACCGGCGCAAGAACGACATCCTGATCGCCGAGGCCGAACGAATCGGCCGCGACCACAACGAGATCGAACGTTCCACCAGTTGGGGACTCGATCCAGAGCGCGGGCTCACCGCCGCCGAGGCGGACGCCTACGCCCAGGTGGGTGCGAGGCTGTTCACCGTCGGGATCGACGCCGACAACGACTATGACCTGTCGGTGCTCGACGCACCACTGGCCTGGCGGGACTCACGCTCCTAACGGTTGAAGCACGTAGTGCTCGCCGATCTCCACCGCGGTGGGAACGTCCGCGGTGACGACTGTAGGTGCGGCGGCCGGCGGTACCCGATGCTCGGGGCGCCAGGTGACGTCCGAGGGCACCAGGATGAACAATCCGTCGTGATCGCCTACCGGGCCGAATCCCGGAGTCGGCTCCCCGAACGGCAGCAGCCCGAGCTTGTCACGCAGGAGCTCTTGCGTCTGCAGCACGTCGGAAACCCCGAAGCCGACCTCGCTCAGAGACCGGATGTCGACGACCCCGAAGGGATGGTTGATCCGGTTGTCCAGGATGTTGCGTTCGATGAGTTCGAGCACTGCGTCGTCGGGACCGGCGAAATAGATGCTGCGCGCCTGCCAGTTGGGCGCACAGTCGAATTCGTCGTGCCATTGACCGTCGGTCTGCAGCGTCACGCGCTGCGAGAGCCACTGCTTGGCAGCCGCCAGGCTTCCCGCGGGGATGGTGAAGGCAATGTGATGTGCGCCGTGATATGCCGGGCCGGTAACCATGGTCAGTGTGCTGTCCCCGATGTGAACCGTGGCGCTGTCACGATCTAGTTGTACTGGCAATTCCAGGGTTTCGGAGTAGAAGCGCGCGGCGCCGGGGACATCGGTAGCGGTGATCCGCACATCGTGAATCCTCATGTCCCCGACGCTACGAGCTCAAGTGTTCTTGAGGTCAAGCGAGCGGCTGGAGCTCCCCCAAAACGGTCGGTAAGAACTCTGCGACGGTCGGATGAATATGCACAGTGCGCTGTAGTTGCCGTGCGGGAACGCCGTACTGCATGGTGTCGAGCAGGCAGTGCACCACCTCATCGCCGCCCACCCCGAGGATCGTCGCGCCCAGAATGAGATCAGTCTCGGCGTCGACCAAAACCTGCATATAACCGTCGGTTTCGCCCTTCTCGATGGCGCGGCCGACCTGGCTCATCGGCTTGCGGCCGACCAGAACGGAGCGTCCCGAAGCGCGCGCCTGCGTCTCGGTCATGCCGACCCGGCCCAGCGGAGGATCGGTGTACAGCGCGTAACAGGGCAGCCTGTCGGTGACCCGGCGGGGATCGTCGTCGAGCAGGTTGGCGGCGACGATCTCGAAGTCGTTGTACGAGGTGTGGGTGAAGGCCCCGCGGCCGTTGCAGTCGCCGAGTGCCCAAATGCCCGGCACGTTGGTCTGCAGCTGATCGTCGACCGTGATGTACCCGCGGTCGTCGGTGACCACCCCGGTGTTTTCCAGACCCAGGTCGTCGGTGTTGGGCCGACGGCCCACCGCCACGAGAACGTGCGATCCGGCCACCTCGGGGGCGCCCTGGGTGCAGTCGACACCGACGCCCACCCCACTGTCCAGGCGCGACAGGCTGATGCAGGAGGCGTTGAGCCGGAAGGAGATCCCTTCGCGTTCCAGGACCTCCTGGATGATCGCCGACGCATCGGGGTCCTCACGTTCCACCAGCCGCTGTCCGCGGTGCACCACCGTGACCCTGCTGCCGAAACGGCGGTAGATCTGGGCGAACTCCAGTCCCACGTAACTGCCGCCGATCACGATGAGATGTTCGGGGATTGCGTCGTACTCGATGAGCGAGCTATTGGTGAACAACGGGACATCGTCGACACCGGGCCAGTCCGGTACCACCGCCCGGCCGCCCACGTTCAGAAAAACTCTTTCAGTGGAGATGATCTCGTCGCCGACGGCGAGCTCGGTGGGGGAGATGAAGCGCGCGTGCTCGTGATAGATGACGCAGCCAAGGTCCTTGAGCCACTTCTCGCCGCCGTTGCGCGAGGGCAAGATCACCGAATCCTTGCGTTCCCGCACCCGGGCCATGTCCATGCCCACAGACCCGTCGACGACCACGCCCCACCGGGCGGCGTCGCGTGCCATGTGGGCGGCGTGGGCGCTGGCGACCAGTGCCTTGGTGGGGCGGCACCCCGTGTTCACGCAGGTACCGCCGAACAGGTGCCGCTCCACGATCGCCACGGTCATCCCGGCGCCGCGCAGACGGGCGGCCAGGGAGGGGCCGGCCTGTCCGGCGCCCACAACCACGGCGTCAAAGTGTGTGCTCACGTGGCGAGTGCCAGGGTGATGGCCACGGCGGCCGCGACGGTGACCGCGTCCTCGGTGAGCGCCGCGGGCAGATCCTTGCCGAATGCCCCGGCCAGCTTGCCACGCGCCCAGGCGCCGCCGAGCGTGCCGATCACCGCACCGATCGCCCCGAGCAGCAGACCGATGATGAGCCCGGGGGAGGTGCCATCGGCCAGGGTGCCGAACACCGCACCGTAGAAGGCCCCGAGCACTACGCGCGCCGCGAAGGCGGGCGGTGCCTTGCGGCTCGGCGTCTTGGGCAGTTTGTCGTTGACGATCTCACCGACGGCCAGCACCGTGGCGACGATGGCGACGATCAGACTGGCCAGAAATGATGCCCAGGTACCGTCCACCAGAAGGCATTTGGCGAATGCCGCCCAGCTCAACACCGCAAGGGGTGTCATCGCGCGCAGGCCCGCGACGATTCCGATGAGAAGTGCAGCTACATACAAACCGGTCATGGGTTCTCCCGATGCGTCAGCCGGATCTTGCTGCGCTAGAGCGTAGACCCGTGGCGCGGCCCGCGCGTCAGAACAGGGTGGGGTCGTCGAAACCGGGGGCGTGTTCGAGCTTGAGTAGTTCGCGTTTGGTCACGACGCCGCCGTACGCGGAGAAGCCGTGCAGGCTGTGATCGGCCGCCAGTACCCGGTGACAGGGGACAAGCAGCGGAATCGGATTGCGCCCCAATGACTGTCCGACGGCCTGGGCCGCACCCGGCGCACCGACGGTTGCCGCCACCTCGCCGTAGCTACGGGTCTTGCCGGGGCCGATGGCCCTGGTTGCCGCGTACACCTCGCGATCGAAATCGGTGATGTCGTCCAGATCCAGGAGAACCCACCGAAGATCGTCGTCCTCGCCGGCGAGCACACGCCGGACACCGTCGATCGCCTCGGATACGAACGGCGGCGGCGCCAGGTCGCTTCCCGCGGGACGCCGGATACGGGCCAGGGTTGCCGCGTCGTCGTGCTCGGGCAGCTGCAACGCGACGATGCCCTTGTCGCTCCACGCGATGGCGCAATTGCCAATGGCGGTGTGGAAGAAGCAGTGGCCGACAGTGCTCACGCTGTCAGTATGGCCGGACCCACCGACAGGACGGTGTCGCCGGTGGGTCCGTGCTCTGGGGTGTCGTGACCGTCACTCCAGCGCGCGCCTCAGCTCCGCGATCGCGGCGGCCTTCTCCTCGGCGCTCAGATGGGGATCGCTCGTGACGATCTCGATCTTGTGCTCGATGTACGCGCGCTCATTCGCACCCTCCCGGTGCCGGCGGCTGAGCTCTTCGAACTCCTGGCGCCGGTCGGCCACGGGGCCGGTGCCAGGAGGGGGAGGAGATCCCTCATTGCTCATGAACGACTGCTCCTGTCCGGTCAACTTTTGACCACGAACGAATAGTTCGGATCCAAGAACAGTGGCGAGAACCCATGTCCGTCATTGCGTATGGTCGAGTCGGCCGCGCGCAGCAGCGCCCACTGCCCCCAGTTGCCTGCCGCATCGCGGCCCACCAGCATGGTGTTGAGGAATCCGAGCCAGCGGGTGTTCGCGTAGCTGTTCTGGAACGTCTCGACGATGGGTCCCCAGCTGCCCACCCAGCCCGACGTCTGTTCGGCGGTGGATGATTGGTAGTCGAAGCGGTACACCAGATCCCAGCGGTTGGCCGCACGGTTGTGCAGCAGCACCTCGTTGCGCCACCGGTTCGGCGCGATTTCGAACGACTGATTCCACACGAGCAGCGTCTGCAGGCCCCAGCCGTGTGACGAGGTGCTGCGCAGGTACGACGTCAGATTCGCGAACGGGATGTCGGTCTGCCAGTGATCCGAGCGCGCCCAGTCGAACACCTTGAAGCGTGCGATGTCCTGCGCGTGGTACGACACGAATGCCTCGACACCTTTTTGCGCCCGGTTGGTGGCGGTCAGGTACAGATAGTCGGCCACGTTCCCGCCGGGCTGATGTGGGCAGACGATCTCGTAGTAGAACGAGGTGCCGCGGGCGAAGCGGGTGCGAAAGCTGTTCGTGTAGAACATGCCGTAGCCGACGCCCCCCGGTGGCGGGGTGATCTCCGAGGCCAGTTCGGCGATGTCCGCCACCCCGGCGGCCTCGGCCAGCGTTGCCTCGCCCTCGCGGCGGGTGGCCGCCGAGAGCTTCGGATGCGATTGCAGCACAGCCAGCTTCGAGGCAAGGAAGGCCCGTTCTGCGTAGGGGTCCTTGGTGGTCTCGGCGGTCAGCTTGCGAAACTTGCTGCGCCGATCGGCGACCTCACCGTCCAGGGGTGGCGGTGCGGTCACTTCTTTCTCGAGTGTTGCGGTCATGGTGTGTCCTTCGATTCCAGCCCGATGACGGTCACCGGGGTGGAACCATGCTGTGGCTGAGCAGGTCAGCTCGACATGCGTAGCGGGCTACTTGATTCGCGCCTACCCGTCGGTTCATTGCCTGGAAGGACATCCGGGTGCAGAGTTCTCGCTACATATCCGCGAGAGTGAGAGGTGCACCATGTCTGAGATTCCCGAGATCGGCAGATTTCAGATCTCGTCGTGTGGGACTGACGCCACATCGACCATCGCCGTCCTCGACACGGCCACCGGCCAGGTATGGGTACGCCAAATATTCAACGGAGTGGGCGGTGACAAGGCCTTGCTCAAGCCGGAGAATCTCGGGAAACCGTTGTGGGCCTTGCCGCCTAGATGAGAACTGTTCGCCGAGCTGCGGTCCAAAGATCCGGCATCGTCCCCGAGTGCTTTCCAGAACTCAAGGACGACGCGGCCGACCTGCTAGTCGAGGTAGTCGCGCAGGACCTGCGAGCGGCTGGGGTGGCGCAGCTTCGACATGGTCTTGGACTCGATCTGCCGGATGCGCTCACGGGTGACCCCGTACACCTGGCCGATCTCGTCGAGCGTGCGCGGCTGGCCGTCGGTGAGACCGAAGCGCAGACGCACCACGCCGGCCTCGCGCTCGGAGAGCGTCTCCAGCACCGACTGCAGCTGATCTTGTAGCAGGGTGAAGGACACCGCGTCGACGGCAACCACGGCCTCGGAATCCTCGATGAAGTCACCGAGCTGCGAGTCACCCTCGTCGCCGATGGTCTGGTCCAGGGAGATCGGCTCACGCGCGTACTGCTGGATCTCCAGCACCTTCTCCGGCGTGATGTCCATTTCCTTGGCCAGCTCTTCGGGCGTGGGCTCACGGCCCAGGTCCTGGAGCAGCTCACGCTGGATGCGGCCGAGCTTGTTGATGACCTCGACCATGTGCACCGGGATACGGATGGTGCGGGCCTGGTCGGCCATCGCGCGGGTAATGGCCTGACGGATCCACCAGGTGGCGTACGTCGAGAACTTGTAACCCTTTGTGTAGTCGAACTTCTCGACCGCACGGATCAGACCCAGGTTGCCTTCCTGGATGAGGTCCAGGAAGGCCATGCCACGGCCGGTGTAGCGCTTGGCCAGCGACACCACCAGACGCAGGTTGGCTTCCAGCAGGTGGTTCTTGGCGCGGTCTCCGTCACGGCAGATCCACATCATGTCGCGGCGCTGCGCGGCGGGAAGCTTCTCGCCCTTCTCGGTCAGCTCGGTGACGATCTGGGTGGCGTAGAGGCCGGCCTCGATGCGCTTGGCCAGCTCGACTTCCTCTTCGGCGTTGAGCAGCGCGACCTTGCCGATCTGCTTGAGGTACGCACGCACCGAGTCGGCGGACGCGGTGAGCTCGGCGTCCTTACGGGCCTGCCGCAGCGCCTCGGACTCTTCCTCGTCCCAGACGAAATCGCCGGACGCCTTGTCCTTCTCAGACGGCTCGTCGTCACTCTCGGCTTCCGCCTCGGGCTCCGGTTCGGCGGCGGCTTCGGCCAGGTCGGCCTCGATGTCGGCGTCGTCGGCGAGGTCGGTGTCCAGATCGTCGCCGGGCTCGAGCTCGGCGTCCTCGGCGGTGCCCTGTGGCTCGAGAGCGGGATCGGTGGCCTTGGCTGCGGCCTTCTTGGCGGGTGCCTTCTTCGCGGGCGCCTTCTTGGCCGGCGCGGCCTTGGTGGCGGTGGCCTTGGCCGGTGCCTTCTTCGCGGGCGCCTTCTTGGCCGGCGCGGCCTTGGCGGGCGCCTTCTTGGCGGGGGCTGCCTTGGTGGCGGTGGTCTTCGAAGGTGTTGCGGCGGTGGTCTGCTTCACCGGAGCTGCTTTCGTGGCTGCCACGTACGCCCTTTCCTGGCTACTTCATCGACCGGCATGGGCATGCAAAATCGAGAATCTTGGCTGTCTTTTGGTGTTCGCCGCGAGCTCGGGGGTCCTGTGTGCGGCTGCTGAATGCCATTGTAACGACAAGAGTGCAGAACCTGTGAAAAAGCTAAGGCGAAACGCCAGCGTGTGCGGCCATCGCCGCGCCCGCGATCCCCGCGCTGTTCTGCAGTGCAGCGGCAACCACGGGGGTGCGGTTGGTCAGTAGCGGCACCCATTTGTCGGCCTTGCGGCTGATGCCGCCGCCCACGATGAACAGGTCGGGCCACAGCGCGTTCTCCACGGCCTCCAGGACCTTGGTGACCTCGGGCGCCCACTGCTTGTAGCTCCAGTCGTTCTTTTCCTTCACCGACGACGCGGCGCGGTGCTCGGCTTCCATGCCGTCGACCTCGATATGACCGAACTCCGTATTGGGCAACAGGATTCCGTCATGCAGGACGGCCGACCCGATACCGGTTCCGAACGTCAGCAGGACGACCACGCCCGACTGGTCCTTGCCCGCGCCGTAGCGGTCCTCGGCCAGCCCGGCGGCGTCGGCATCGTTGAGCACCGCGACGGTTTGACCGTTCAGTTCGGCGCTGATGATGTCGTGGACGTTGACGCCCAACCAGGACTTGTCGACGTTCGCGGCGGTGCGTGCCTCGCCGCGCACGATCACGCCCGGGTATGTCACGCCGACGGGGCCCGTCCAGGAGAAATCGCGCACGACTGTGGCGATGGTCTCGGCCACGGCCTTGGGCGTGGCGGGCTGAGGGGTGGGGTACTTGATCCGCTCGCCGATCATCTCGCCGGTCGTCAGGTCCACGATCGCGCCCTTGATCCCGCTGCCGCCGACGTCGATGCCGAATCCACGCTGCTGGGCATCATCGGCTCCCGTTGCGGGGGTGGCCGGTCCGGAATCGGTGGCGGTCATCGGCGCTCCTTGGCCCTGGGTCTACACGGCTGGCGCACATGGGCAGCGAACACAGCCGGAACACACTGATTGCGAGTGACACCCTAATGCCCGCGGGCACGCCGCGCGTGTCGCTGTCGGCTGTGCTGCGATAGACGCGTGGGAATCGATGCGGGAGCGTTGCGTTCGGTGGCGGTGCGGGTGGCGTCGGAGGCCGCCGAGTTCGTCCGACATCGTCGCGCCACCGTGGATTGGACGGTGTCCGTACGCACCAAGAGCTCCGAGACGGATCCGGTGACACTCGTCGACACCGACTGCGAACGGCTGGTGCGGCGCCGGCTGGCCTCACTGCGCCCCGGGGACGGGGTCCTGGGGGAGGAAGAGGGCGAGACGGGCTCCTCCGAGGTGCGCTGGGTCATCGATCCCATCGACGGCACGGTCAACTTCGTCTACGGCATCCCCGCGTACGCGGTGTCGGTGGCGGCTCAGGTGGACGGGCAGACGGTGGCGGGTGCAGTGGCCGATGTCGCCGCTGACCGGGTCTTCTCGGCGGCCTCAGGCGCCGGTGCGACCGTGCGTGAGGCCAATGGGTTGCAGCGGCCGCTGGCGTGCAATCCGGTGAGCGACACACGGCTTGCCTTGGTGGCCACGGGGTTCGCGTACTCGACCGTGCGGCGCGAACGCCAAGCGCAACTGGTGGCGCAGCTGCTGCCCCGGGTGCGGGACGTGCGCCGCATCGGGTCGGCGGCCCTGGATCTGTGCGGGGTGGCCGAGGGCCGCGTCGACGCGCAGTACGAGCACGGGCTGGGGCCGTGGGACTGGGCTGCGGGCGAACTCATCGCGCGTGAGGCGGGCGCGGTGGTGGTGCTGCCCGGCGCGGACGCCCGCAGCCCTGACGGCAGGCTCATCGCGGCCATGGCACCCGGAATCGCCGACGAATTCGGGCAGCTCCTGACGGAGATCGGCGCGATGGCGCCGATTCCCGGCTAGCAGGTGCTCTGCCGCGCCCGGGTGATCAAATCCGTGCTGGTCTGATTGCCGGATCGGAGGCTGTTCAGCGCCGAGGTGACGGCGTTCCCGGCGGCCAGTTCGGTGAACTCGCTGCCGAGGGCCAGGTCCACGGAATCGTCGGACCGCTTGTCCTCGACGAACTCGACGCATGGCGCCACCAGCGACAACGTCATGGCGTTGGCGTACCCGGACTCCCCGAATCGGATCTGGCCGACGCAGTTCAGGCGGGACCCGCTGGGGTAGAAGGGGTCGTTGTCGGCGGTCGGCGCGGGGAATCCGAGGTCGCGCAGGGCGGCCGACACGTCACCGGCCTGACCGGCCTGGCCATTGGCGTTGAGCACGCGCACCTTGACGTCGTTGAGGGCTGCAGGATTGGTTCCCGTCAGGGCGGACCGCGACACCGGCTTACCGATGGTTCCGGATCCGGGCTCGGTCTGTTGCGCGGGCGGATTGCATGCGGTCGCCTCCTTGACCGGCGCTTCCCGGGTGAGCGCCGAGGCCCAGACGAAAACGGTGACGGCCAGCAAGGCGACCCCGAGGATCAATGCTGGCAAATAGTTCCGGCGGCGGAACGGGCGCCCGTACTTGTCTACTGAGGTGCCCTCGGTGATGTCTGCGACCACGGATGGCACTCTAGGCCAGCGGACTTCCGGGCGACAGACAGCGAAATAGACGAGGTGTCCACTACTGTGTGATGTAAATCACACAAAGATCCGACGCGATACGGGCACTAATAGTTTGTGGTGTCCGTTTCAGCCTGGTACAAAGCCTTGCTGCGCCTATGCAGAAGCTTGATGACGAGATGTTGATAAGGGGATGGACGCATGGCTACCGACTACGACGCTCCGAGGCGATCCGACGCCGACGATGTGTCAGAGGACTCGTTAGAGGAGCTCAAGGCTCGTCGTAACGAAGCACAGTCGGCGGTGGTCGATGTCGATGAGGCGGAAACCGCCGAATCGTTCGAGCTACCAGGTGCCGACCTGTCCGGCGAGGAACTTTCGGTGCGGGTTATCCCGAAGCAGGCCGACGAGTTCACCTGTTCGAGCTGCTTCCTGGTGCATCATCGCAGCCGGCTGGCCAGTGAGAAGAACGGTCAGCTGATCTGCACCGACTGCGCGGCCTAAGGGGCCGTGCGGGTCGGGCGGCCTAGCCGCCGACTAGCTCCGGAGGGCCGCTAACACCCGATCGGGGTGGCGGCTGCTCACCAGCCAGTACGGGGTCGGATCATCCGGGTCGTCGAGGACCACCAGAACCATCGGGCCGATCCATGCCCGGTGCACGACGAAGGCCGCCGGATCCAATTGGCGGCCCAGCGCCGCGCTTTTCGCGGTGGCAGGAATCGCCGCGGACTTGGCGATGACACTCACCGGCAGATGTGCCGATCCGGCGCGCAACTCGGCGGTGCCGTCCGCTCCGGTGGTGACCTCCACGCGAATTCTGCTGAACCACAACAAGACTCCCGCCACGATCGCGAAGAGGATCGGGTAGGGCACCCAGGCGGGAAGCTGACGCATGCTCTGGTTGATCTCCAGCCCGAGCAGCGTTGCCGCGCCGAAGCCGGGCAGCGCCCACCACCATGGAACCCACAGCCGCTCGAGGTAGCGGACATCGGTCGTGTTGCTGGGGGAGGCCATCACGCGGCCAAGGGTAGTCTGGGCGATCGTGCCCACACCTACGAGATTGGCGATTGTTCGCCTCGATCGAGAGCTTCCCCTGCCGTCCCGTGCGCATGCCGACGACGCGGGGGTCGATCTCTACAGTGCCGAGGACGTGGTGATCGAACCCGGCCGCCGGACGCTGGTGGGCACCGGTATTGCCGTGGCCATCCCCTCGGGGATGGTCGGCTTGGTGCATCCGCGGTCGGGTTTGGCTGCACGCGTGGGACTTTCGATCGTCAACAGCCCCGGCACGATCGATGCCGGATATCGTGGCGAGGTGAAGGTCAACCTGATTAACCTGGATCCCGAGGTCCCGATCGTCATTGCCCGTGGCGACCGGATCGCGCAATTGCTGGTTCAGCAGGTCGAACTGCCCGAGCTGGTTGAGGTGGATTCCTTTGACGAGGCCGGTCTGGCCGTGACCACCCGCGGTGCGGGTGGGTACGGATCCAGCGGCGGACATGCGAGTTTGTGATGGCTTTACACCGCAGTGGTGGTCTCAACGACCTGGACGACGCGGCGGACGCCTCCGCGTCGGGATCAGACGAAACGTTTGACGGCCCATATGAAATCGAGGACTTCGACAGTGCCGAGGACGCCGGAGTCGGGCGTTTGGATCTGGGTTCGGTGCTCATCCCGGTGCCCGAAACCGGGCAGATTCAGGTCGAGCTGACCGCGGCGGGTGCTCCCGGTGCGGTCTTTGTGCTGACGCCCAACGGGCGTTACTCGGTGGCCGCCTACGCGGCTCCGAAATCTGCCGGTCTCTGGCGCGAGATCGCCGGCGAGCTGGCTGAGTCGCTGCGCAAGGAAGCCGCCGAGGTCTCCATTGCCGACGGTCCGTGGGGTCGTGAGGTCGTGGGAGTCGCCGAGGGCGGCTCCGTGCGCTTCATCGGCGTGGACGGCTACCGCTGGATGATCCGTTGCGTGCTGCAGGGCCCGGCCGAAACCTTCGACGCCCTGGCCGAGGAGGCGCGCGAGGCGGTGGCCGATACCGTCGTGCGGCGCGATGACAGCCCGTACCCGGTGCGGACCCCGCTGCCGGTCGCCCTGCCGGAACCGATGCTGGAGCAGTTGCAGCAGGCACAGGCGCAGGCGATGGCCCAGGCGGAGGCCGAGGCCGTCGTGGCGGAACCCGATCCGCAGGATGATCCGACGCCCGTGGCCCGCCGCAGCGTCTCCGGGTCGGCCATGCAGCAGCTGCGTTCCACCATCACCGGCGGCTAGGTCCGGCGGACCGACCTCCGGGATCTAATCCGGGTCGAACCGAAGGACCGACAACGTTCCCGCCAGGGCCTCGAACTCTTCCGGGGTGCCGTGGCGCACCAGCCCCGCGCTCTTGGCGAACCGCACGCCCACCGGGACTTGCAGTGCGAATTCCCGCAGTGCACGCCGGGCCGTCTCAGGAGGCACGGTGCTGATCCTGACGTGCTGGACACGACGTCGTCGGGTGAGCGTTCCGGCGCCGGCGGCGGTTGCGTTCCGGGCCCAGTCCGAGCCCGGGTAGCCGCCGACGGCGAAAAGGTGACCATCCATCTCGAAGGGGGTGATCGGCGTGGGGCGTGGTTGGCCGGTTTTTCTGCCGGGGACGGTGAGCACCATGGCCGGGCCGGTGGGGACGCCGAGGCGGTGAAATGCCCGCACCAGCTTGTTCATCGGTTTGAGCCACCGTGGTGGTTGTGTGCTGGTCACGGTCGTCATCCCTTCTGCGCCGCGAACTCGGCGGGAGTGAATCGGGTCCGGAACCTGTTGGCCCAGGATGCAAACGTCTCGGCGGGGCGTCCGAGTATCCGATCTACTTCGTGGGTGACGACGGCCGGCTCGGTGACGGTGGCCGCCTGCATCGCCAGATACGCGTCGGCGAACTCGACGGGAAATCCCAGGCGGCCGAAGTGCTGGCGCACGAGGTCATCGGAGACCTGCTGGTATTCCAGTGGCCTGCCCAGGACGTCGCCGAGCACTGCGGCCAGGTCGGCGTTGGTGAAAGCCTGCGGGCCGGTCAGCGGGATGCGCTGGCCGAGGAGCTCGTCGGTGAGCAGGGCCCGGGCCGCGACCTCGGCGATGTCGCTGTCGGCGATCGGAGCGGCCGACGCTGCTGCGTGCGGTCCGCGGATGACATCGCCCGCCTGGAGCTGCGCGCCCCACATGCCCAGGAAGTTGGAGGCGAAGACCGTCGGACGCAGGCTCACCCACTGCAGCCCGGAATCGACGGCGCGCTGCTCCACCTCCTTGTTGCGGTCACCGCGGAAGCGGGACGGTTGACGGGAGAAGTCGTCCTCGCAGTTGATGGCCGAGAGTGCAACCAGGCGTGTAACGCCAACGTGTGCGGCATGATTCACAAAATCGTCGAGATCTTCTCCCAATGCGCGCGAATTCAGGAAGACGGCCGTGGCGCCGTCCAGCCCGGCCCGGGCCGACGCAACGGAGGTGACCTGTGGTGGAAAGCTCGCATGTTCTGGATGCCGGGTGACCGCGCGGACCTCGGCCCCCGCCGCGGCCAGTAGATCGACAAGAGGACGGCCCACGTTGCCTGTTGCGCCGGTGACGAGAATTGTCATGTCGGGTACTCCAATTCGGGAGGTTCGGATGGTTTCATCTGGGTCTTGGGCCCACATGACTACGACGGGGCGCGGGCACGGAAAGTTACGCAGGTTACCGCCCGGATCGGTAACTTTCGGGGCCACGGAATCGTCGTAGTGACATGAGCTCCTCGTCCACCCACGACGCGCTGGTGACCGCGGCCTGGCGTGACCACTATCCGTACCTGGTCAACCTGGCCTATCAGATGCTCGGGGATGTCGGGGACGCCGAAGACGCGGCCCAAGAGGCGTTCGTGCGGCTGGCACGCGCCGACGACGAACAGATCGATGAACCGCGCGCCTGGCTGTCGGTGGTGACGGGCCGGTTGTGCCTGGATCAGTTGCGCTCGGCGCGGATGCGCCGCGAGCAGGCTGGCGCCGCACCGATGGTGGAATCTGCTGTGCCGCTGCATGGATCGGCAAGCGCGGATCCCGCCGACCGGGTCACCCTGGATGACGAGGTGCGCGGTGCCCTCTTTGAGGTGCTTCGCTCGCTGAGCCCCGGCGAGCGCGTGGCGTTCGTTCTACACGACGTGTTCGGGGTTCCGTTCGAAGAGATCGCCTCGACGGTGGGTCGTCCGGTGGGGACCTGCCGCCAACTCGCGCGGCGTGCGCGCGCCCGGTTTCAGCAGTCCGCATCGCGGGCCGGAGCTGTCACCGGTGCCGAGCATCAACGGCTGATCGAAAAGTTCGTCACCGCATGCGCCAACGGAGACCTCACCGGGTTGATGGCGGTGCTGGACCCCGGCGTCTGGGGAGTGGGCACCGTTATCGGCGATCCCGCACCGCCGCCGCAGGTCAACCGTGGACGCACGGATGTCGCCACCAACCTGCTGATGTACCTCGGTCACGGTGCCACGTTGGTGGGCGGGCCGTTCGGGCAGCCGGTCCTGTTGGCCTTCGCGCAGCGCAGGCTCTTCGCGGTGGTCACCCTCACGGTGCGCGATGGTCTGGTGCTCAAGATCGAGGCAACCGCCGACCCTGCCGCACGCGGGCTGTGACTCAGATGTCGCTCAGCGCGCCGACACACGCCCGCCCCAGACAGGTCGGGTCGGCGCCCAGCTGATCCAGGCTGAAAGTGCGCAACGCCGCACGCGGCGCCCAGTTCGCCCAATCCTGGGCCACCGTGAGCGGATGGATCGGATCGTCGGTGGCCGCGGCCAGGGCCAAGGGCACGGTCAGTCCGCGGATGTCGTCGGCGGAGGGATTCACGAACGCGGAAACCTCTTGCATGGCACGGGGGAGGCCCGGCCACTGGACGGCCCATGATCGGGTGAGCTCGGCGGCCAGCCAGCCGGGGCTGCTGGCCTGCATGGCGGCGGTCACCGCTGCCAATCCGTCGGTCCGCAGGGATTCGGCGGTCACCCGGGCCGACACCGAGGCAGGCGAGTTCTCCGGTGCCCCGGTCCACGCGGGCATCGTCGCCAGCACGGCCACCGTCGCCCCGGGGTTCTGCAAGGCCCATGTCAGCGCCACCGCGGTGCCGATCGATACTCCGCCGACCACGATGGGACCGCGCAGGGCGGCCCGGTCGAGCGCCCGTACATAGCCGTTGACCAGGTCGTTCGGTTCTGGGCGCACGGCAATCAGGGTGGCCCCCGCCGCGGCGAGGGCGGGCCCGAAGGCCCTGCTGACGAAGTTGTCGTCGGAGCCCGTGCCGGGCATGAGAATAGCCGTGTGGCCATCAAGTTCTAAGGTCACGCACCTGATCTTGCCCGGTGTCCGGGAGACCCAGGGGGTCGCCTGGCATCGGGGCGCGCAAAGGTCTACGGTGGCGGATGCACGGATCAAACGATCGGGCATGTTGAGAGGCCAGGACTGGAAGTGGCTACCACCGGCGGTTATCTGCGTCGACTTACCCGTCGACTGACAGAGGACCTGGAGCAAGTAGACGCCGAGAAAATCGGTGACGACGCCGCCGCCACCGGTGCTCAGCGCGTCATTGATTGTCAACGCGGCCAAGAAGTCACCATGTGCGGCACGTTGCGCACCGTGGAGACCAATTCCAAGGGCTGTGTGGCCGGCGTGAAGGCCGAGCTGTTCGACGGCACCGACACCGTGACCCTCGTCTGGCTGGGCCAGCGCCGCATCCCCGGTATCGAGTCGGGCCGCACCCTGCTGGTTCGCGGTCGCCTGGGCAAGCTCGAGAACGGCGGCAAGGTGATTCACAACCCGTACTACGAAATCCAGCGCTAAGTGCCAGAGACCCCATCGCACGAGCCCGACGGCTCGGGCGGCGCGCATGTCGGTTCGGACACCGCGGACGGCCCGCAGCTGAGATTCAGCGTGCCCGGCACCAAACCCGAAGAGCCGGGAAGTTCTCCGCTGCACGAGATGTGGCATCAGGCCGGGGGATGGCAGGGCGTCGTCTACTCGTCGATTCCGGTGATCGTGTTCGTCGTCGCGGTCAGCATCTCCTCGCTGATCCCCGCGATCGTCGCGGCCCTGGCGGCCGCAACGCTGGTCCTGATCTGGCGACTGGTGCGGCATGAGTCGCTGCAGCCGGCGATATCGGGATTCATCAGCGTCGGTATCAGCGCGCTGATCGCGTATCTGCTCGGAGAGGCCAAGGGCTACTTCCTCATTGGCATCTGGGCCAACTTCTTCTGGGGCACCGTGTTCCTGGTGTCGGTCATCATCCGCCGCCCGATAGTCGGCTACGCGTACAGCTGGGCCACCGGGGGCGACATGTCGTGGCGCGGCAATCGGCGCATCTTGACGGCCTTCGATATCGCGACGGTGGCGTGGATCCTGTTGTTCGCCGTCCGATTCATCGTGCAAGAGTGGCTCTATCTGGCCGGCAACACGGCCTGGCTCGGTGGTGCCAAGATCGCGATGGGCTGGCCGCTGACGGCCGTCGGTGCACTGGTCACCCTGCTGGTGATCCGCTATGTGCGCCGTCACACCGAACAAGCGCCCGAGCCGGAGCCGACCGCCTAACCACGGATTACTCGGGCAGCACGGCCCGGTGTAGCTCGTCCTCGATATCGGCGGTGGCCACCAGGATCAGCTCGTCGCCGCCCTCAAGCGGTTCGTCGGGCTGCGCCGCGATGACGCGCGATCCGCGCAGGATCGCCACCAGTACCGCGTCGCGGGGGAGTTCGAGCTTGCGCACCGGCTTACCGCCCCACGGGGTGTCGTCTGGCAGTGTGATCTCCACCAGGTTCGCTTGTCCCTTGCGGAACTCCATGAGCCGCACCACGTCGCCCACCGCGACGGCCTCCTCGACCAGGGATGCCAGCATTCGGGGTGTCGACACCGCGACGTCCACGCCCCAGGCATCGTCGAACAGCCACTCGTTGCGGGGATCGTTCACCCGGGCCACGACACGCGCGACCGCGAACTCGGTTTTGGCCAGCAGACTCAGCACCAGGTTGGCCTTGTCGTCACCGGTCGCCGCGATCACCACATCAAAGGTGTGCAGCTCCTCGGCCTCCAACAGGCTGATCTCACAGGCGTCGCCCAGACGCCACTGCGCCTCGGGTACCGCCTCCGGATCGATGTGCTCGGGGTTGCGTTCCAGCAGGGTGACCTCGTGACGGCTCTCGATGAGCTCGCGGGCGATCGAACGCCCGACGGCACCGGCTCCTCCGATGGCGACCTTCATCGGGCACCCCCGGTGTGATCGTCGTCGGCGTCCTCACCGGGAGGCTGTGCCGCGATGGCCATGGCCTCGGCGGCTCGTCCCGACACCGCGGAGACGTACACCTCGTCGCTGTCCTGGATCACCGTCTTGGCGTCGGGGAGCACACCGGTGCCGAATCGGATGATGAAGGCGGCCCGGGCGCCGGTGGCGGCCTCCAGCGCGGTGATGCGCTTGCCGATCCAATCTTCGTGCAGCGCCAGCTCGGTGACCACAACCGAGCCGGAGGGGTCACGCCATTTGGTGGTGTCGCTTTCGCGCGTAAGAGCGTGCAGCAGGCGATCGGTGGTCCACGGCACCGTCGCGACGGTGGGAATGCCGAGCCGCTCGTAGACGGCGGCGCGCTTCGCGTCGTAGATACGGGCCACCACCCGCTCGACACCGAAGGTCTCCCGAGCCGCCCGGGCCGAGATGATGTTCGAGTTGTCACCGGAGGAGACCGCCGCAAAGGCCTGTGCCCGCTCGATCCCGGCACGCAGCAGGACGTCTCGGTCAAAACCCATGCCGACGATGCGTTCGCCACTGAATTCGGGACCGAGCCGGTTGAACGCCGAGGCTTCCTTGTCGATGATCGCCACCTCATGGCCGATCCTGGCCAGGCCGCCGGCCAGCGCGGCGCCCACGCGCCCGCAGCCCATCACCACTACTCGCACCGGTTGACCTTTCTGGATACGGCTTCGTCGCAATAGTTAGACGCCGCGTCACGGCACCAGACACAGCGATGTCAAGTGAGACCGTACCGCGATTGCTCGCGTGGCCTAATGTTGGCGTTCGTGTCTACGCTTTCCAAGCTGTCTACGGCGGCTCGGCGCCTGGTAATCGGCCGACCGTTTCGCAGTGACAGTCTTGGCCATACCCTGCTGCCGAAGCGCATCGCGCTGCCGGTTTTCGCCTCCGACGCGCTGTCCTCGGTGGCATATGCGCCCGAGGAAATCTTCCTGGTGCTCTCCGTCGCGGGAATGTCCGCCTATGCGATGACGCCCTGGATCGGCCTCGCCGTCGCCGCGGTGATGATGGTGGTGGTCGCCAGTTATCGGCAGAACGTGCACGCCTATCCCTCCGGCGGCGGCGACTACGAGGTGGTCACCACCAATCTCGGGCCCACCGCGGGTCTGACCGTGGGCAGCGCGCTGCTGGTGGACTACGTGTTGACCGTTGCGGTTTCCATGTCATCCGCGATGTCCAACATCGGCTCGGCGATTCCGCTTGTCGCCCAGCACAAAGTGACGTTCGCGGTCGTCGCCATCGTGATCCTGATGTCGATGAATCTGCGTGGTGTGCGCGAATCGGGTGCCGCGTTCGCGATTCCCACATACGCCTTCATGATCGGCATGTATCTCATGCTGGGCTGGGGGCTGTTCCAGATCTACGTGCTCGGCACCCCGCTGAAGGCGGAATCGGCGTCCTTCGAAATGCATGGCGAAGGCACCGGCATCATGGGCTTCGCGCTGGTCTTCCTTGTCGCGCGGGCCTTCTCGTCGGGTTGTGCCGCGCTGACCGGTGTGGAAGCGATCAGCAACGGTGTGCCCGCTTTCCGGAAACCGAAGTCACGCAACGCGGCCACCACGCTGCTGCTCCTGGGCGGCATAGCCATCACGCTGTTCATGGGCATCATCCTGCTGGCCGAGCGCACCGGCGCGAAGATCGCCGAAGATCCGGCCCAGCAGCTGGTGGGTGCCCCCGCCGATTATCACCAGAAGACCCTGGTCGCGCAGCTGGCCGAGGCAGTGTTCGGAGACTTCAAGATCGGCTTCCTCTTCATCACCGTGGTGACCGCCCTCATCCTGGTGCTGGCCGCGAACACCGCCTTCAACGGCTTCCCGGTGCTCGGATCGATTCTGGCGCAGGACCGCTACCTGCCCCGGCAGCTGCACACCCGCGGCGACCGGTTGGCGTTCTCCAACGGCATCATCTTCCTGTCCGCCGTTGCGATCCTGTTCGTGGTGGCCTTCAAGGCCGAGGTGACCGCCCTCATCCAGTTGTACATCGTCGGTGTCTTCGTGTCCTTCACCCTCAGCCAGATCGGCATGGTGCGGCACTGGACTCGGCTGCTCACCACCGAGACCGACCCGGCGGTACGCGGCAAGATGATCCGCTCGCGCATCATCAACACCATCGGCTTCATCATGACCGGCACGGTGCTGTTGGTCGTCCTCGTGACCAAATTCCTTGCCGGAGCATGGATCGCGATCTTGGCGATGGGCCTGCTGTTCGTGCTCATGAAGATGATTCACAAGCACTACAACACAGTGGCCCGCGAGCTGGACAACCACGAGGGAGAAGTGGTGCTGCCCAGCCGCACCCACGCCGTCGTGCTCGTCTCCAAGGTGCATCAGCCGACGCTGCGCGCCCTCGCATATGCCCGGGCCACCCGTCCCGACGTGCTGGAAGCGGTGACCGTCAGCGTCGACGACCGGGATACCCGCGAGCTTGTCCGGGAATGGGAGACAAGCGATATCAGCACACCGCTGAAGGTGATCGCCTCGCCGTATCGCGAAATCACCCGGCCCATACTCGATTACGTGAAGCGCATCAGCAAGGAAGCGCCGCGCACCGTCGTCTGTATATTCATCCCCGAGTACGTGGTGGGACATTGGTGGGAGCAGGTGCTGCACAACCAGAGTGCGCTGCGGCTCAAGGGACGTCTGCTGTTCGTTCCCAATGTCATGGTCACATCCGTTCCTTGGCAACTCGATTCGTCTGAACGCCGCCGCGAGCTCGACGGGCAGTTCGCGCCGGGTGACTCGCGGCGCGGGTTCGACGCGTGATGGTTCGTCGATGACGGTTGGCGACATCCTGGAGGTCCAGACCGGTGGACCTGCGAACGGGGGCAGTGTGGTGGCCCGGCACGACGGGCGCGTCATTTTCGTCCGATATGCGCTGCCCGGCGAGCGGGTGCGTGTCCAGATCACCGACGATCGGCAGGCCAGCTTCTGGCATGGGTCGGCGATCGAGGTGCTTGATCCCTCACCGCACCGCATCGATCCGCTGTGTCCCATCGCCCACGGCAGCGGCGAGTCTGGCTGCTGTGATTTATCTTTCGTCGATCCCGCGTATCTACGGGAGCTCAAGGGCGACGTGGTGAGTCAGCAGTTGGCACGGCTGGGCAAGTATGAGTGGCAGGGCGCCGCCGAGCCGATCGGAACCGGCGATCCCACCGGTTGGCGTACCCGGGTACGTCTGGACGTCGACGCCTTGGGTCGGCCGGGTTTCCATCGGTATCACAGTGACGAGTTGGTGACCGATCTGCGCTGCGCGCAGGTGGTGCCGGGGTTGCTCGATGGACTGGACGAACCCGAACTAGGTTCCGAAGGTCCGCTGCACGCCGTGATAGACGATCAGGGACGCCGACATGTGTTGCGCGGACGCACGATTGTCGAGGGCGAGGACGTCGCGGTGCAGAAGGTGGGGGACCGGCACTGGCTGGTACCGGTTACCGCGTTCTGGCAGGCGCACCGTGACGCCGCGAACACCTACAGCCGACTGGTCTCCGAATGGTCCGAACTGGAGCCGGGCATGCGCGCGTGGGATTTGTACGGCGGTGTCGGGGTTTTCGCCGCGGCGCTGGGAGAAGCCGTGGGCCGTACCGGAAGCGTCGTGAGCGTCGACACATCGCGGCCCGCGTTTCGCAGCGCCAAGGGTGCGTTGGGGGATCTGCGTCAGATCACCATGATCTGTGGATCGGTGCGCAACGCGATGCGCGACTTGGGAGAGGCCGATGTCGCGGTGCTGGACCCGCCCCGGGCGGGTGCCGGCCGCGAGATCATCGAGAAGATCGCCGCGGCCAACGTTCCAAGGGTTATCCATATCGGTTGTGAGGCAGCGGCATTCGCGCGTGACGTGGGTCTGTATCTGCAGCGTGGATACCAGGTGCGTGAGCTACGGGTGTTCGACGCCTTCCCGCTGACGCATCACATCGAAAGCTTCGCGCTGCTCACCCGGTGAGACGGCGGCGAGCGTAAAGATCTTATAAAGTGACCCCAGGTGTGCCGGGAAGTCTGGTCGGCGGTACTTGACCCTGCCGGAAAAGGAACGGACACCGACTCATGCGACTCAGCCAGCGCGTCTTCACCCGCGGATCGTGGGCGGAGTCGTCGCGCGTCGCCGAGATTCTGCGCAAGGAAACCGTCGGCGGCGTGCTCTTGGTGGTGGCGGCCCTGGCGGCACTGCTCTGGGCCAATTCGCCGTGGAGCTCCTGGTACTACCGGTTGGGGGCCATCACGCTCGGGCCGGAGCGGCTGCATCTGAACTTGACGCTGGCGGGCTGGGCCACCGATGGATTGCTCGCGATCTTCTTCTTCGTCGTGGGTGTGGAACTCAAACGCGAATTCGTGGCGGGCGACCTGCGGGACCCGGGCCGAGCCGCGTTGCCGATCGTCGCGGCGGTGGGCGGCATGCTCGTCCCGGCCGCGGTCTATCTCGCGGTCAACGCGTCCGGTGAAGGGGCCGCGATGCGAGGGTGGGCGATCCCCACGGCCACCGACATCGCCTTCGCGCTCGCCGTGCTCGCCGTGATTTCAACCCACCTTCCCTCGGCACTGCGTACCTTCCTGCTCACCCTTGCGGTGGTGGACGATCTGCTGGCGGTCATCGTCATCGCCGTCTTCTACACCGATGAGCTGCACTGGGGGCCGCTGGGGCTGGCATTGATCCCACTCGGGCTGTTCGCGCTGGCGGTGCAGCGCCGCCGACGGGAATGGTGGTTGTTGGTGCCGCTGGCGGTGGCCACCTGGGCGCTGGTGCACGCCTCGGGTGTGCACGCCACCGTGGCGGGGGTGCTGTTGGGATTCGCCGTTCCCGTCCTGCGGCGCGACGGCCGCACCGATGTGCACGGGATGGCCGAACGATTCGAGCATCGCCTGCGGCCGCTGTCGGCCGGTGTCGCGGTTCCGGTGTTCGCCTTCTTCGCCGCAGGCGTGACCCTGGGCGGCTTCACGGGGCTGGGCCAGGCGCTGCTCGACCCGGTGGCGCTGGGGGTGGTCCTGGGCCTGCTGGTCGGCAAACCGGTCGGAGTCTTCCTCACCACCTACCTGCTGGCACGGTTCACCAGGGCCAGCCTCGACGACGACCTGAGTTGGCTCGATATCGCCGGGGTGGCATTGCTCGCCGGGATCGGCTTCACGGTCTCCCTGCTCATCGGCGAACTGGCGTTTGGAGCCGCGGAGTCGGCGACATCCGGGTTGGGCGCGGAAACCGCGTCTCACGTCAAGGTGGGTGTGCTGACGGGCTCGTTGACGTCGGCGGCGGTGGCCTCGGTGGTGCTGCGGTTGCGGAACCGGGCGTACCGGCGCATCGAGGCTAAAGAGAGCCTCGATGCCGACCACGACGGAGTGCCGGATGTTTTTGGCTCTGCTCCAAGCGACCGAATCTGAATTGCTGCGTAGACTGGCCAGATGCTTGACGACATCAGGGGGCCGGGTGACCTGCAGGGTCTCTCGAAGCGAGAACTGGACTTACTCGCTGACGAGATCCGTGAGTTCCTGATCCATAAGGTCGCCGCGACCGGCGGCCATCTCGGGCCCAATCTGGGTGTCGTCGAGCTGACGCTGGCCCTGCATCGTGTCTTCGAGTCGCCGTACGACCCGATCATCTTCGACACCGGGCATCAGGCGTACGTGCACAAGATCCTCACCGGCCGCTCCGGAGATTTCGACACACTGCGCCAGAAGGACGGTCTGTCGGGGTACCCGTCCCGCGCCGAGAGCGAACACGACTGGGTGGAATCGAGCCACGCCTCGACTGCGCTGTCCTACGCGGACGGACTGGCCAAGGCATTCGAGTTGACCGGGCAACGGCGCCGGCATGTTGTCGCGGTTGTCGGTGACGGTGCGCTCACCGGTGGCATGTGCTGGGAGGCCCTGAACAACATTGCCGCCGAGGAGCATCGGCGCATCATCATCGTCGTCAACGACAACGGGCGCAGTTATGCGCCGACCATCGGTGGCCTCGCCTCGCACCTGGCCGGACTGCGGCTCACTCCGTCGTACGAGAAGGTTCTGGACGAGAGCAAGAAGCTGCTGCGCGGCATGCCGGTGGTGGGGCCGCTGGCATACGCCTTGATGCACAGCCTCAAAGTGGGGGTCAAGGACGCGGTGTCGCCACAGGTCATGTTCACCGACCTGGGGCTGAAATACGTTGGGCCCGTTGACGGTCACGACGAGCACGCGGTGGAGGACGCCCTGCGGCGCGCCCGCGGCTATGGCGGCCCGGTGATCGTGCACGTGATCACCCGCAAGGGCATGGGGTACGGCCCGGCCGAGGACGACGAGGCCGAGCAGATGCACTCCACCGGTGTCATCGACCCGAAAACCGGTCGTTCCATCAAGGCTTCGGCCCCGGGCTGGACATCGGTGTTCTCCGATGCCCTCATCGACGTGGCCAGCGAGCATCGCAACATCGTGGCGATCACCGCGGCCATGCCGGGCCCCACCGGGCTCAGCAAGTTCGGTGAGCGTTTCCCCGATCGGCTGTTCGACGTCGGTATCGCCGAGCAGCATGCCGTCACCTCCGCGGCCGGGCTCGCGATGGGCGGGCTGCATCCGGTGGTGGCGATCTACTCCACGTTCCTGAACCGCGCGTTCGATCAGGTGATGATGGACGTCGCGCTGCACAAGCTCCCGGTGACTTTCGTGCTGGACCGGGCGGGGATCACCGGGAGCGACGGGGCCAGCCACAATGGTATGTGGGACCTGTCGATTCTGAACGTGGTGCCCGGAATGCGCGTCGCCGCGCCGCGCGATGCCTCGCGGCTGCGTGAAGAGCTGACCGAGGCGCTGGCCGTCGAGGATGGTCCGACCGCGCTGCGCTTCCCGAAAGGCGAAGTCGGCGAGGATATCCCGGCGGTAGAGCGGCGCGACGGGGTCGACATTCTGGCGCGGCCGCTCAGCGGCTTGCACGCCGATGTGCTGTTGGTGGCGGTCGGCTCGTTCGCCTCGACGGCCCTGGCGACCGCCGAGCGGCTTGGCAAGCAGGGGATCGGTGTGACCGTCGTCGACCCGCGCTGGGTGCTGCCGGTGCCCGAGCATGTGGTGGAGCTGGCCCGCCAGCATCGCCTGGTGGTGACCCTGGAAGACAGTGGCGTGCACGGCGGCGCCGGCAGTGCGGTGACCGCGGCGATGCAGGATGCAGATGTGGACATTCCGAGCCGGGATATCGGTGTGCCGCAGCAGTTCCTGGAGCACGCGTCGCGCGGGCAGGTCCTTGAGCAGCTTGGTCTGACCGATCAGCACATCGCCCGCAAGATCACCGGATGGGTGGCCGCGATGAGCCGCGAGATCGGGGACAGCACCGTGAACCCGGCGACGCAGCAGGTCGACTAACCCTCGATCGAAAGCTACGGTTTACGACGGGTTTCGCGAGTACCGGTCGCAGAACACGGCGTGTCGGCGGGTTACTCGGCCAGCGCGGCGGCCAGGATCGGCACGGTAAGCTCCCGCTGCCACGGACGTGCGCCATGGCCGGCCAGCAGTTCGTCAACGTCGCCGTTTCCGGTCCAATCCCAGCAGATTCGCCGCACGATCTCCGGGGTGACGATGTTCTCCACGGGAACCGTGATCTGCTCGGAGAGCGCCGATAGGGCCGCCCGTGCCGCTTCCAGGCGGGCATAGGCCTCGGGCTTGCGCCGCGACCATCGCGACACCGGTGGAGGTCCAGTGGTCGGTTCGTTGACCGGCGGTGCGGCCGTACCGCTGCGCGCCTTGGCCAGCGCCGCCAGCCACCGATCGGCCTGCTGCTTCTGCCGGGGGCCACCGAAGACGGGGAGGGCGATCAGTTCGGCGCGGGACTTGGGGTCGGCCAGCGCCGCTTCGACGATCGCCGAATCGGGTAGCGTCCGTCCGGGGGCTACATCTCGTGCGCGGGCCAATTCATCACGGCTGAGCCATAATTCGCGGACAGCGGCCAGCTGTCCGGGCTTGCGGATCTTGTGGATGCCGGAGGTGCGGCGCCAGTTGTCCCGTCGGGTGGCCGAGGCCGGTGTGTGCGCAAGGTACTCGAACTCCTGCCGCGCCCATTCGGTCTTGTCTTGTTCGGCAAGCACTTCGGCGATCTTCTCACGCAGTTCGACGAGCACTTCGACATCCAGCGCCGCATAGTTGAGCCAATCGTCCGGCAGCGGACGTTTGGACCAGTCGGCGGCGCCATGTCCCTTGGCCAGGCCCAGGCCCAGCAGTCGGTGCACCATCGCCGCGAGATTCACCTTCTCGAATCCGGCGAGGCGCCCGGCCAATTCGGTGTCGTAGAGCGACGGTGGCCTCATCTCCAGCTCGGCCAGGCATGGCAGATCCTGGTCGGCGGCGTGCAGGATCCATTCGTCGGCGCTCAAGGCCTCCACGATCGGTCCGAGAGCGTCCGGAACATTCGTCGGGTCCAGCAGCACCGTCCCCGCGCCACGGCGCCGGATCTGGATCAAATAGGCCCGATTGGAGTAACGGAACCCCGAGGCTCGCTCGGCATCGACCGCAAAAGCGCCGGTGCCGGAGGCTAAACGTCGTGCAGCCGCGCGGATCTCATCTGTCGACGCGGTGATCGGCGGCACCCCTTCGGCGGGGCGCAGCAGCGGTGTTGGTTCGGGAAGCTCGGAGTCTGTGTCCATATCTGAGTCAGCAGCGTATGCGCTAGGCGCGGTGGCGCGACCCCAGATCCGTCACACCCACTGGCGGCAGGCCCGCGGCATGCTCCAACACTTCGCAGAACGCCTCGACATGGGTACCGATGTCGGTGCCGGTAGCGGTCCAGGATGCGCGCAGCTCCAGCTGGTGGGCACGCCCAGGACCGGCGATATCGCCGTAGCGGACCGAGGTGGTTGCGGTGACGGTTCCGCCCAGCGCTGTCACATCCGCGGTGCGCGTATTGAGCGCGTCCACGAGCCAGCTCCAGGCAACCTCCGGCAGCAACGGGTCGACGGCCTCGGAAGCATCCAGATCGGCCTGGATGTAGGCCACCAGCCGCATGGTTCCGTTCCATGCCTCATCACCGTCGGGGTCGTGCAACAGGATTAGCCTGCCGAACGCGTCGCCCTCGGATTGTTCGGGCACGTTATCGACGTCGCGGTGCTTGATCTCCGCGCCGAGTGCATAGCTGAACGGCGCCAGCCGCTGTGGGGGACGGATAGTGCCCAGCTCGATTTCCGGACGCGCGGTCACGGAGTTCATCGCGTCGACCGCCGCGCGGAACGGGGCTGGTTCGGCAGACGTCACAGCAATGGACGGTAGCGCGCCGGGCCGACATGCTCCCGCAGGCGCGCCGTGCAGGGTTGCCATGGCAGCATGGGCGGTGATGACCGGATTGAACGAAGATAGCGCGACGGAGGCAAAAACCCGCCGCGACCTGCCGCTTTCTCCCTACCTGGCTGCTGCCGCGGGTAAGACCCCCAGCCGCCCGCCGGTGTGGTTCATGCGGCAGGCCGGGCGTTCGCTACCCGAGTACCGCGCGGTGCGTGCCGATCACGCCATGCTGGACGCTTGTTTCAACCCTGAACTGGTTTGCGAGATCACCATGCAGCCGATCCGTCGGCACCAGGTGGACGCCGCCATCTTGTTCTCGGACATCGTGGTCCCGCTGAAGGCCGCCGGCATCGACCTGGACATCGTTCCCGATGTCGGCCCCGTGATCGCCAAACCGGTGCGCACCACCGCCGATGTCACGGTGCTGCCGCGTCTGGAGCCCGGTCAGGTCGAGGCCGTCAGCGCGGCGGTGCGACTGCTGGTGAGGGAGCTCGGACAGACCCCGCTGATCGGTTTCGCGGGCGCCCCCTTCACCCTGGCCTCCTATTTGGTGGAGGGCGGCCCCAGCCGACACCACCAGCGCACCAAGGCCCTGCTGCTGGGCGATCCGCAGACGTGGCATGCGTTGATGACCGCGCTGACCGATATCACCATCGCGTTTCTGCGTGCACAGCTGGACGCCGGCGTGGACGCGCTGCAGCTGTTCGATTCCTGGGCGGGTGCACTGTCGCTGGCCGACTATCGCTCGGCCGTATTACCGCACAGCACAAGAATTTTCGATGAGTTCGCGGGCGCCGGTGTGCCCATGACGCACTTCGGGGTTGGCACCGCCGAGCTGCTGGGTGCGATGGGGCAGGCGGGCGCCACCGTGGTCGGTGTGGACTGGCGCACCCCGTTGAACGTCGCCGCGGGCAGGGTCGGACCCGGTAAGGCCTTGCAGGGCAATCTCGATCCGGCGGTGCTCCTGGCCGGGTGGCCGGTGGTGGAGAGCGAGGTGCGCCGCATCGTCGCCGAGGGGCGCCAGGCGGTGGCCGACGGTGCTGCCGGGCACATCTTCAACCTGGGCCACGGCGTGCTGCCGGATACCGATCCGGCGGTCCTCACCGATGCGGTGGCGTTGGTGCACTCCTTGTGAGCTCCGCGGGCGTGGCCGATATCTCCTCCATAGCCATTGTGGGGGGCGGTATTTCGGGTCTGACGGCTGCGTATCGGCTGCGCTGTGAGCTCGGCGAGAAGGTTCGCCTCACCGTGTACGACCCCGCCGCGCAGCTGGGCGGGATTCTTCGCACCATCAGCCTGGGCGAGCACCGAGTCGACATCGGGGCCGAGGCCTTCATCACCCGGCGTCCCGAGGTGCTGGACCTGTTGAACGAATTGGGGCTGGCGGATCGCACGCTGGAGACCACCGGGGCGCGGCCTCTCGTCTACGCCGGTGGCAGCCTGCATCCGCTACCCACGCGAACCGTCAACGGCATCCCGGCCTCCGCGTCCTCGGTTGTCGGTCTCGTCGACGAGGAGACTGTCGCGCGCATCGAGAGTGAGCCCCAGCGCGATATGCACTGGACCATCGGAGCCGAGCCCACGGTCGCCGACCTGGTCTCGTTGCGGTTTGGCCCGCAGGTGGTCGCGCGGCTGGTGGACCCGCTGCTCGGTGGCGTGTACGCGGGCTCGGCCGCCACGACGGGTCTGCGCACGGCGGCGCCCGGTATCGCCAAGGCTCTCGACGAGGGGGCGGGCAGCCTGCTGGCCGCGGCCCGGCAGGCATTGCCGCCGATCTCGGCCACCGGCATCTTCGGTGCCATCGACGGCGGTTACACGGTGCTGGTGGAGGAACTCTGGCGGCGCAGCGGCGCCGAACACCGGCGGCTCGCGGTCACCGGTGTCGAGCGTGATGGAGACGGCTGGACCGTCGTCGGTGACGGCACCTCCGATCGCGCGGACGCCGTCGTCGTCGCGGTGCCCGCACCCCGCGCGGCCGACATTCTGGATGTGGTGGCACCGCAGTCGGCGGCCGCGGCGCGGACCATTCCGGTGGCCTCCTCGGTGGTCGTGGCCCTGACACTGCCCGGCGACGCCCCGATCCCCGCCAACTCCGGCGTACTCGTCGCATCGGGAGAAGCCTTGCATACCAAGGCCATAACGTTCTCGACCAGCAAGTGGGGATTGCGCGGGCGGAGTACCCAGGTGGTCCGGTTGTCCTATGGACGCTTCGGCGACACCGTGGCGCGGGCCACCAGCGACGAGCAGCTGCGGCACTGGGCCGTCGCCGACCTGGAGACGGTGCTCGGCGTTTCCGTCGCCCCCATGGATACGGCGGTGGCGCGCTGGATCGACGCCATGCCGCAGTACGGCCCCGGCCACGCCGAGGTGGTGCAGGCACTGCGCGCCGAGTTGCCGCCGGGAATAGCGGTGGCGGGCTCCTACCTGGACGGCATCGGGGTGCCGGCTTGTGTGGCCGCCGCCTCTCAGGCCGCGCGGGACAGCGTGGCACGATGGGGGCATGGCTAGCCTCGATTTCGACACCCTGAACTCCACCATCCGCTACCTGATGTTCTCGGTGTTCCAGCTGCGCGACGGGGGCTTGGGCGAAGACCGCGACGGTGTCGCCGACGAGGTGGCCACCCTGATCAAGCGGCACGAGGACGACGGCGTCGTGGTGCGCGGCATCTACGACGTGGCCGGTCTGCGTGCCGATGCCGACTTCATGATCTGGTCGCACGCCGAATCCATCGAGAAGCTGCAGGCGCTGTACAGCGACTTTCGGCGCACCACCGTACTGGGCCGGGCCAGCACTCCGGTGTGGAGCAACGCGGCCCTGCACCGGCCCGCCGAGTTCAACAAGAGCCACATCCCGGCCTTCCTCGCGGGGGAGGAACCCGGCGCCTACATCTGCGTGTATCCCTTTGTGCGGTCCTATGATTGGTACCTGCTGCCTGACGAGGAGCGGCGCAAGATGCTCGCCGATCACGGGATCGCCGCGCGTGCCTACAAGGACGTGCGCGCCAACACCGTGCCGGCGTTCGCGCTCGGCGACTACGAGTGGCTGCTGGCGTTCGAGGCGCCGGAGCTGTACCGCATCGTGGACCTGATGCGCGACCTGCGCGCCACCGAGGCGCGGCTGCATGTGCGTGAGGAGACGCCGTTCTTCACCGGCCCGCGCATCTCGCCCGAGGAACTCGTCGCCCGTCTGCCGTAGACCCATTGCGCCGACACGCCGTCTCGTGGCGTCCACGTGCGATACGAATACGCCCCAATGCGGCGTGTCGGCTTACTAGGACGGCTGCAGCGTCAGCGAGATGGAATTGATGCAGTACCGCTGGTCTGTCGGCGTGGGGTATCCCTCGCCCTCGAATACGTGCCCCAGGTGGCTGTGGCAGTTGGCGCAGATCACCTCGACGCGCCGCATGCCGAGCGAATCGTCGGGCTTCAGGATCACCGCATCCGAATCGGCCGGATCGAAGAACGACGGCCACCCGCAATGGGATTCGAACTTCTCGGTGCTGCGGAACAGCTCGGCACCACACGCCCGGCAGGCGTATACGCCCTCGGTCTTGGTGTCGGTGTACTCGCCGACGAACGGCCGCTCGGTGCCGGCACGACGCAGCACCGCGAACTCGTCAGGAGTCAGTCGCTCGCGCCACTGCTCGTCGGTCAGATTCACCTTCGGCTCGCTCATCGGACGGCTCCTCAGTCTGTGCCTTTTCGCGCATCCAGTCGGGGTCTAGCCCCTGATCCAGTGTGCCAGCGGCCTTGGCATCCCGGTACCGAAGCACCAGCACCATCATCACGACGATCAGCAGCAGGCACCATCCGTAGGTGATCTTCAGGTACTCCAGGGCACGGCCCGTGGTGGGCCAATGGCCCAGCAGCCAGCGGTCCATGGAGAAGAACCCGTAGATCGCCAGCCAGGCGGGCCAGTTCCGCAGCACCGAGTTGGGCAGCACGATCGTCATGACGAACGGGAACAGTGCCATCGAGTAGTAGCCCTGTCCCAGGCCCAGCAGTAGGAACGACGCGGTCAGCACGACGCCGCCGGTGGTCAGCGCCCAGAACTTGGGGTCGCGCTGGCGGTAGTGCTTGTACAGCAGCCAGATGCTCACCAGCGCGATCACCAGGAACGCGCCGCGCAGACTCCAGATCAGGGGAGTCGGCAACCCGTAGTACAGACCGTTGCCCTGGATCGAGGAGTTGAAGTAGTCGCGCGGCTCCAGCATGTATTTGACGGTGCGGTGCACGAAGTTGCCCGGGTCGACCACCCGCACCTTGAAGGGCCCGATCTTGGCGGGGCCGAAGACGGCCACGACGTTGAACAACAGCGGAATCCCGAAGGCGGTTGCCAACACTCGCCACTGCCGGTTGAGCAGCGGTAGCAGCAACAGTGGCGCCAGCAGAGGCTTGACCACCAGCGTCAGGCCGATGGCGACTCCGGCCCACCACTGCGAATTCTTGTTCCCGTCCAGCAGCCAGCGGAAGAACAGCACCTCCAGCAGCAGCACCACGCCGTTGATGTTGGTGAAAACCAGGGTGTTGGTGACGCTTTCGGTGCAGAACATGGCCAGCAACAGCGCGGGTGCGGCCACCGAGGCCAGCGTGAAGTTGAACAGCCGCAGCAGGAAGTAGGCCGCGATCACGATCGCGATGGTGTTGATGGTGATGAACCAGTACCGCGACGCATCCACCGGCAGGTACCCGAACGGGGAGAGCAGCAGGGTGCCGCCCGGCGGGTAGAGGTAATGCGGGTCGACGTAGTTGAAGTTCTCGGCGTACACCGGCTGCTGCCGTTTGAAGGCGATGACGGCGCGGTAGACGGGCCCGAAATCGTCGGTGATGTAACCGTTGGTGCCCAGTACGTAGCTGCGGTGGATCACCGCCATGATGGCCAGGGGCCACAGCGCCGATCGCAGGATGGCCGAAACCGATCGCGGTGCGGTCGGAGGTTTCAACGAGTTCTTGAAGCCCGTAACGAACGTATCGACTGACACCACGCAGGCACCGTACCCTGAGCGCCCGGCGCGGCTCCGGTAAGGACGACTAGGCCGGGCAGAACGTGTCGGTCTCCGGGAGCTTTCCGTCGTTGAGGTATGCCAGGGCGGGCGGCTGTGCGCACGGGGTGTAGACGATGGCGCCGTGGCCGATGCCCTGCCACATGACGCGCTTGCTGGCCGCCTTGGCGTTGATGATCACCGCGGCGGTCGCCGAGACGCCCTCGCTGCCGGAGATCGGATCGTGTTGCCCGCCGAGGATCAGCACGTTGATCTTCAGGTCCTGCGGTGGGTTCGGCTTGGAGCCGCTGGGCCACTGCAGACAGTTCACCAATTCCAGGGCGGAGGTGCGACCGAACAGCGGGTACTGCTTGCCCCAGGCCACCACCAGCTCGCGCACCCGGTCGGGGGTGGGGCGGGCCAGCGCGTCGCTGCAGGAGTTGACGAACTGGCCGTCGGAATCGCGCAGCGCATTGGCCCGGTCGACCAGCGGGGTGAGCGCGGCGCTGTCGGGACCGCGCGCCGCGTTGAGCGCGTTCGCAAGGTTCTGCACGACGGCCGTGCCGTCGCCGACCGGATACGCCAATGCCGTGGTGATCGCCCTGACGACCGTCGCCCGAGACCACGGAAGGCCGCCGTTTTGTGCTCGGTTCAACAAGTCGCCCACGGCCCCGGCGGGATCGGGCCCCAGCGGGCAGTTGTTGGCGAGGCACTGCGCGGCGAAGGCGTCGAATGCCGACTGCTGGCCCTTGAGCCGCTGCTCGGCTGCGGCCTCCGCGGCGATATCGGCGGCCACCGGAGAATCGAGCATCAGCCGGGCCACCTTGTTGGGATGGGATCCGGCGTAGGCCAGGGCAACCCGGGCACCGCTGCCGATGCCGAGCAGCGCCAGATTCGGCACATCCCATTGGGCGCGCAGCGCCTCCAGATCCTCGGCGGCATGCGCGTCGTTGTAGGCGGAGTCGCCGGGGGAGATGGTGTCGGTGCAGTTGGTCGTGGCCGTCTCGACGATCTTGCCCAGGCTCGCGACCGGGTCATCGCCACCGCGGTTCTGCGCCTGATCTCGCATGTCCCGCATGTCCCAGGTGTCGCGGCACGTGATGGCGTCGGATCGGCCGATACCGCGGCGGTCGACGGCCACCACGGGGCGCTGCTTGAGCACCTCGGCTCCCGGGCCGTTGAGCCACGTCGCCAGCTGAACCGAGGACGGCAGATCGGACCCTGTGGTGAAGACCAGCGGGCCGGCATCGGCGGGGGTCTGCGAGGTCTTGGCACGCACCGCGCCCAGCGTCACGCTGCCTGGCGCGCCGTTGATCGGGTCCAGCGGAGCCTTGTATTCGGCACACTCGAGGCTGAACGTCGGCGAGGTGGTGATGTTGGCGCTGGCGAGCACGTCACGAGTGCAGTCCTGCCAGGACAGGTCGACCTTGGGCTTGTCGATCGACGGGGGGCCGCTCGGTGGCGGTGCCACGGAGGGGCCGGCATTTCCGTGGCCCTCGTCCATCGCGAAATGCGGTCCCGCCGAGGGGCCGGGGGCGCACCCAGCCGTCACCCCCGTCAGCAGCAGGGCAACCGCCATCGCCCCCGTCAGCCGTGCACGCATGCCGACCACAGTATCGGGTGAATGTTGGCTAAGCCCGTACGTGCCGCGTGAACAGGTAGCCGTCGGCATCGCCCAGCAGCAACACCCGTCGCCACGCGGTGAGCACTTCGGAGTGGCTCGACGCGATGCGAGACCCGGCGCCGCCCACGGTGGTGGGTGCGGTGGTCAGGCACAGCTCGTCGACGAGTTGTGCTGACAGCAGGGCGCCGAGTAGGGACGGGCCTCCCTCACACAGCACCCGGGACAGGCCCCGGCCATGCAGCGTCGCCAGCGCGGCGGGCAGGTCGATCTTTCCGCCGGCGTCGGCCACCAGAACCTGTGCACCCGGCACGCGGGACGCGACGTTCGCCGCGCCCGGGGCGGAGGTCACGACGAGGGGTGCAACCTCCGATTCGTTGAACAGGGGAGTGCTCGGATCTACCGCACCCGAGCCTGTGACCACGGCAATTACCGGAACCTCACCCTGTCCGCGGGCCTGGCGGCGCTGGCGCAGACCTACCGTCAGATGTGCCCCGTGGTAGCGCTCGGCGCGCACGGTGCCCGATCCGACGAGAATCACATCGGCATTTGCCCGCATCGCCGCGAACACCGCCCGGTCGCCGTCGTTGCCGAGTCCGCCCGACAATCCGGTCATCGTCGCGGCACCATCCAAGCTGCCAATCATGTTGGCGCGCAAATAGAGTCCGTCGCTCGACGGGTAGTCATAGAGATCGGCCAGCTCACCGGAATCCACCGATACCCCGGTTGTCAGCTGTGTGAGCTGCATCCCAGCCGGGTCCCGAATCGCCTGTTCACCGTCACTGTCGGCCACAAAGAGATCTCAGCACGCCGTTACGCTGCCCGTGTGACTGATCCGCAATCCGGTGCCACTTTGTCCCTTCAGCACCTTGCCGACCGGCACCCCACCGTCTCCAACGAGCGGCTGATCGCCCAGCTGGTGCCGCCGCCGACCTTCACCTCGGTGAGCTTCGACTCCTACCGGCCGGACCCCAACGAGCCGACGCAGGCGGCGGCCGTGGAATCTTGCCGCGCCTTCGCGCAGGAGGCGACGACCCGTCGCGCGGGCAAGAAGAAGCTGTTCGGTAAGCGCGAGGTGCTGCCCGGAGTGGGTATCTACCTCGACGGCGGCTTCGGTGTCGGCAAGACCCACCTGTTGGCGTCGATCTATCACACCGTGCCCGGCCCGAAGGCGTTCGCGAGCTTCGGTGAGCTGACTCAGGTGGCTGGAGTTTTCGGCTTCCTGGAGTGCATTGAGCTGCTCGCCGATTACACGGTGGTGTGCATCGACGAGTTCGAACTGGACGACCCGGGCAACACCACACTGGTGTCCCGGCTGCTCTCGGAGCTGGTCGCGCGCGGAGTGTCGATCGCCGCCACCTCCAACACGTTGCCCGAGCAGCTCGGCGAGGGCCGCTTCGCCGCGCAGGACTTCCTGCGTGAGATCGCCGCGTTGTCGGCGATCTTCAACACGGTGCGCGTCGAGGGCCCCGACTACCGGCACCGTGACCTGCCGCCGGCCCCGGAACCGCACACCGATGAGCAGCTTCGCGAGCTGGCGGCCTCGATCGACGGCGCCACCTTCGACCAGTTCGAGGATCTGTGCCGACACCTGGCAAGCATGCATCCGTCGCGCTATCTGACGCTGATCGAAGGCGTGTCCGCCGTCTTCGTTGCGGGGGTAGAGCAGGTGCACGATCAGGCGGTGGCGCTGCGGATCGTGGCCCTGACCGACCGCCTCTACGACGCCGGTATCCCCGTGCAGGCCTCGGGGGCGAAGCTGGACACCATCTTCGACGACGAGATGGTCGCCGGCGGCTTCCGCAAGAAGTACCTGCGTGCCACCTCGCGGCTGCTGGCGCTCAGCGCGGCGCCGCTACCGAACACTGCATGACGTAGTCGTTTTCCAGGCGCTCGCCCACCTGAAAGGTCTTGGTGCCGCTGCGGCTGAAGCCGTGTTTGGCGTAAAAGCGTTGTGCGCGTTCGTTTTCCTGGTTGACGCCCAGCCACACTCCGGTTGCCCCGAGTGTGGCGGCCTCGGTGAGGGCCGCGGTCATCAACGCGGCCGCCACCCCGGCTTGGTGGAATTCGGGCAGCACGTACATCTTGGAGAGCTGCATGGCGGGCCGCAGCGTCACCGCGCGCTGCACATCGGGATCGTCGGCGACGCCGTCGACCAGCATCGCGTACCCGACAATCGGCGCATCGTCCTGGCGTGCCACCAACACCCGGTTGTCGCGGATGTATTCGTCGAACTGGATCGCGGTGAGATTGGTCGCGATGAACGCCGCGATATCCTGCGGCGTCGAGGACGGGGGACATGCGAGCGGGAAGGTCCGGGCGGCGACTGCCGCGACTTCGGCGCTGTCGGCGACCGTCGCGACGCTGACCTGAATCGGCATGATCGGCAGGCTACCTATACTTGGCCCGGTTCCAGACCCTTGCGACCTACAGGAGGAGCACCACATGACGCGGCGCGTGACGGCCTTTGGCGAGATTCGTGACGCGGTGGTGGGGCAGGGCCTGCGCACACTGGCCCGCACCACCCCGTGGGTGGAAAGCGAACTGGTGGGCATCGCACAGGTGGTCAAGCCGGGTGACGTATGCATCGACGTCGGTGCGGCCGCAGGCTTCTACACCGCGGAGCTGGCGCGCCTGGTGGGCGCCGATGGTCTGGTCTACAGCCTGGAGCCGCTGCGGTTCGCACATGCCACCTCCTCGGCGGCGCTGGGCCTGCGCAGCGCACAGAATGTGCGCCGCCACGCCGTCGCGCTCGGCACCAGCATCGGCGAGCAGGTCATGAGTGTTCCGCTGCGCAACGGCAAGCCCATCACCGGGCGGTCCTTCGTCGACGCCGGGGCCGACGGGCTGGGTTCCAACGCCGAGTTCGACGAGCACATCCGAGTGGTCGTGGACACCGAGAGCTTCGACGGGTTCTGTGAACGCCTGAACATCACGCGGATCGACTTCGTGAAGATCGACGTCGAGGGCGCCGAGCTCGACGTGCTGGTCAGCGGTGAGAAGACCATCGAGCGGACCCGTCCCGCGATGATGCTGGAGGTCGAGGACCGCCACATGGAGCGCTTCGGGCGTACGGCCGAGGACATCGTCGCGTGGTTCGCGGCGCGGGACTACCGGATGTCGGTGTGGAGCGCCGATTCCTGGCGGCCCGTGGATAAGGTCACCGAGACCTTCCGCAACTACCTGTTCCAGCCCGGCTGATTTTTCTGCCGAGCAGACGTATAAGCCCCCGACACGCCGGACGTGCGGGGGCTTATACGTCTGCTCGCGGGGAGAACTGAAGAACTACAGGTCCCACTGGGCCAGGTGGACCTGGGTCTGGGCCGACCGCAGCACGATGTGGCGCACCGGTCCCCGGTAGACGTCCCAGTAGACGGCACCGCTCACGGTGGAGCCCTGCGGCGCATTGCGCAGCGCGTAGTTCAGGTCGTCTGGCTCATCGGTGCGCTGCGGCTCATAGGCATCCCCGGTCTCCGGTGAGATACCGCCGAGCTTGAGTGCCATCAACAGCGCGTACGCATTGGGCACCTTGGTGGGCCGGATGGTGACGTTGGCCTTCCAGATGATGCCGCGCGGGGGAGCCATGCCGGCCGGCACGCCAGTGGGCTCGATGTTGTGCACGGTGACATCGGCGCCGATCGTGCCGTAGTCGAAGTGCAGCGTCTCGCCGATGTGCCCGATCGGGGTGATGCGGTCGGGCTGCGCGGACGCCACCGGCGCCAAGGTCATGGCGATGGCGGCGAGAACGGCGATGAGCTGGAGGGCAGGGCGTAGACGCACCCAGCGATCTTGGCACACGCGGTGCGGGGGCCGGTGGCGCATCGGCTCTTGGGCATTCGCCCGGACTGGTGGCTCTGACGACCTACGATGTCCTGATTGGTACGGGCCGCCGAGCCGGAGGGGACGTGAAGAATGCGCGTATTGGTCACCGGCGGTACCGGATTCGTGGGCGGTTGGACCGCGAAGGCTATCGCCGACGCCGGGCATCAGGTCCGTTTTCTGGTGCGTAAGGAAGCGCGCCTGCACACCACGGTGGCGACTCTCGGCGTCGACGTGTCCGACTATGCCGTCGGCGATATCACCGATCGGGGCTCGGTCGAGGCCGCGCTCGACGGGTGCGACGCGGTGCTGCACAGCGCCGCCATGGTCAGCACCGACCCCAAAGAGGCCGACCGGATGATGGCCATCAACCTCGAGGGGACCCGCAACGTGCTCGGCACGGCGGTTGACCGGGGTCTCGATCCGCTCGTGCACGTTTCGAGCATCACCGCGCTGTTCCGGCCGGGCCTGGCAACGTTCGAAGCAGGCTTGCCCGCGGCCGGTGGCAGCGACGGATACGGTCAGTCGAAGGCGCGGGTCGAGCTGTACGTGCGCGAATTGCAGGACTCCGGCGCGCCGGTCACCATCACCTATCCGGGCATGGTGTTGGGGCCACCCGTCGGCGATCAATTCGGTGAGGCCGCCGAGGGCGTGCGCTGGGCGCTGTTGACGAGGTCGGTGCCGGGACGCAGCGCGGCATGGTTGGTGGTCGATGTCCGCGACCTCGCCGTCCTGCATGCCGCGTTGTTGGCGCCGGGGCGTGGCCCGCGGCGCTATACCGCGGGCGGTCACCGGCTGGAGGTCGACGATTTGGTGGATCTGCTGACCGATACCGCCGGCAGTACCGTGCTGGCCGTTCCGGTGCCGGACTCGGTGCTGCGCGCGGCGGGCACGGTGATGGATCAGATCGGCCGCTACGTGCCACTGGGTACTCCGGTGACCGAGGCGGGCATGCAGTACTACACGCAGATGCCTGCCTCGGACGACACCCCGAGTGAGCGCGAGCTCGGCGTCACCTATCGCGATCCGCGGGAAACCCTGGCGGACACCATCGTCGCCTTGCGTGCTCAGCAGGCGCCCTCGAAACTGTTTGGCTTATGGCCCTTCTCCGAATAGAGCGCGTCAGCCCGCTGCCCGCCGACGAGGCGTTTGCGCGGATCACCGACTGGCCGCGACACAGCGAGCACATTCCGCTGACGAGGGTCTTCGTGACCAGCGCCTCGCCTGCGGGTGTCGGGACCACGTTTGTCGGCCGAACGAGATTGGGGAACATCGGTTTTGACGACCCGATGACTATCACTGGGTGGGAGCCGCCACGGGGTGGTGATCCCGGTCGTTGCCGGTTGGAGAAGACGGGGCAGCTGATCCTGGGATGGGCCGAGATCGAGGTGCACCAGCAGGGCGCCGGCTCGCGTGTGGTGTGGACCGAAGATGTGAGTGTCCGCGGTGTGCCGCGCATTTTCGACCGCTTGACCGAGGTCGGCGGGCAATGGATGTTCGGCCGCGCCATCGACGGACTGCTGCGCTAGCGGGAGGCGCGCCACTGCGCGATAGCTTGTCCGATCTCGGTGGCGGGTGGCTCGCCGTAGATCCATTCGCGGGCGATGCGATGCCAGTTGCCGGTGACGTTGAGCTGACCCAGGACGCCAAAGGTGTAGAAATCGGCGCGGCGCGAGAAGATGTGTTCCGGCGGCAGGTTTTGGCGGCGCATGCCCGAGAACTCGCTGGACCGTGGGTCGACCGCGAGAATCATTGCACTGGAGGCAATTTCCGGAGTGATGGTCATTTCTTCGTCGACCAAGTTCCAGCCCGACGCTGCGTGGCAGTACTCCAGACAGTCCTGAGGGGTGACGTCGGCGTGGGGATCGATGATCCCGCGACCGACCATCGCCTTGTACATGTCTTCGGCGCGCTCCTCGGTGGCGGCACGCATGATCTGCCGTTCGAACTCCACATGTTCGGGGTTCATCCGGTTGTACAACCCGAAATCCACGAATCCGACGGTGCCGTCGGAGGTGCGCAAGATGTTGCCCGGGTGAGGGTCTCCGCAGAAGTCGTTGTCCTGGAACAGCGAGCCGATGTAGAAGCGGAAGATGAGCTCTCCGATACGGTTACGTTCTTCGTCGGCGAGCGTCTGCATGTAGGGGAAGGATTCGCCGTCTAGGAATTCTGTCACCAGGATCTGTGAGGTGCACAGTTCCGGTATGCAGTCGGGAATGACGATAAACGGATGTCCCCGATAGCGTTCGGCGATCTCGTGTTGGGTACGCGCTTCGCGGGGGTAGTCAAGCTCGCTTTCCAAGTTCATGGAGATCTCGTCCATGAATGCCGAATTGGACAGCGTGGGTAGCGCTTTGCGCCAGAACTTGGTGAAGAGGGCCAGGTTCTGCATATCC
Source organism: Mycobacteroides saopaulense (assembly GCF_001456355.1). Classification (NCBI taxonomy): domain Bacteria; kingdom Bacillati; phylum Actinomycetota; class Actinomycetes; order Mycobacteriales; family Mycobacteriaceae; genus Mycobacteroides; species Mycobacteroides saopaulense. Next base: position 2,741,981 of record NZ_CP010271.1, on the reverse strand, counting down.
GCGCGCACCGCTTCGTCCACTCCGGGGTACTTGACTTTGACGGCGACCTTGCATCCGTCCTTCAGGACGGCTCGGTAGACCTGCCCGATGGACGCGGCGGCGACAGGGGTTTCGTCGAAGTCGCTGAAGTTTTTGCTCAGCTTTCCCAGGTTGGATTCGATGATCGGGCGCATCACCGAAAACGGTTCGCGTGGCGCCTGATCGCGCAACCGGGCCAGCTTCTGGCGGAAGCGTTCGCGGTGAGCTTCCGGCACCATGTCGACTTCGAGCATCGAGAGCAATTGGCCGAGCTTCATCGCCGAACCCTTGAGGCTGCCCAGCACGGTCACGAGCTGATCGGCGGCCTGCAGTGTCGATCGTTCCGCCAGGAGCTCACGTGCCTGCTCGGATCGTCCGATCATGGAGAGCCGGTTGCTTGCGGTGCGCACGGCTTGGCCGGCAGCCAGCTTGCCCAGCGCGCGGCCACGGGTGATGCGTGCCAGGGGGATGCGGTCGGTCATGAGACTCCGCCGCGTGTACTTGTGAATGCCAGGTGCAGGGGCTGATCAGGATCGAGGGTCAGTCCGTTGAACTCGGCAATCGATGCAGCGAGTCCGGACAGCACGGTGGTCAGGTACTCCACGAACTTGTCGATGGACATCGGCTCGGCGCGCAGCAGATTGGGGCCCAGGAACCATTCGGTGGCGGTGCCGATGGCGCCGGCCGCCGAGCTGATCGCCAGGTCGGCGTCGTCGATGTCGACCGTGTCGTCATCGATCGCGTTCGACAGTATCTCGGCCATGTCGTGCGTCATCTGCTGTGCGGTCTCCACCAGCCGTTCCGTGCCGTCAGTGGAGTTGACGAAGTGGCCGTGCACGATGAAGCGCAACACATTCGGGTGATCCGAGATCATCTGCGCGTACTCGGTGGCGCCGTGCTGGACCAAGTCGCGGGCCGAGTCGGTCAACAGGTTGATACGCGTCGTGGCCGCGTTCCACACCAGGTCCTGCACGCGTTCCAGGATGGCGCTGTGCAGGTCGGCCTTGTCCTCGAAGTAGCGGTACAACTTCGGTTTCGCGACACCTGCCTCTCGGGCGATATCGTCCATACTGACCGTGGCGCCCAGACTGTCGATGGCGCGAAACGCGGCATCCAACAACTCTTCTCGGGCAACCTTGCGCCGGTCGCCACGTCTCGCGGGTACCGGGGCGGCTTTCGACGCGATGGCTGTGCTCACACTCTCCACGCCTCTCATCACCAGTGATGGTACGTGTGCCCGGCCTCTGGCTCTTCGGTTCGGGCGACACACTGCTGCTGCCTATTGTGCTCACGCCGTACGGTATGGATACTAGCAGTAGTACTCGGAGTACTACTAATGAATTGCCAGGTCAGACGTCAATGAGGACGTCTAAGGAAGGAGTTCCGTCATGGCTGTTGTCGAGCAGGGGCGACCGGGAGTCGCAGCCCAGGCACTGCCCAAGGTCCGCCGGATGAACTTCCGGTTCGGTGAGCCGGCCCCCATGAAGAAGCACTATGTCGAGGGCGACATCGTCTTCAGTCACCTGGTGTCGCTCCTTTCCGGTGCGTTTCCTCCCGGCGAGGAGTCCTTCATCAGGTCGGTACGCAACTACTCCGACCAGATCACCGACCCGGTACTCAAGAAGCGCGTCGCGGGCTTCATCGGCCAGGAGGCCATGCATGGCCGTGAGCACCGCAAGCTCAACGAGAAGATCGTCGACATGGGCTACCCCCTGGTCCGGATCATGAACTTCGAAGAGGGGAGCCGGCGCGAGAAGCTGGTCATCGCGCTGGAGAAGCGCGCGCCGAAGATCGCGCATCTGGCGATGACGGCGGCCGCCGAGCATTACACCGCGGTGCTCGCCCAGCGGGTGCTCTCCAGTGCTGAACTACAAGCGATTCCGATGTCCGAGGAGATTCACCACCTCCTGAACTGGCATGCCATGGAAGAGATGGAGCACAAGTCGGTCGCCTTCGACGTGTATCGCGCGGTGGGTGGCCCCGAGTCGGTGCGCATCGGCGTGATGTCGCTGATCTGGGCGGGCACGCTGCCCCTGATGACGCTCGCGGTGTTGGCGTCGATCCTCACGGATCCCAGTGGCTGGAAGCCGTTGGCGGTGCTGCGTCAGACGATCGACGTGTACCGAGGACCGTTGGTGAAGGGGCTGATGCGCGATATCGCCGAATACATGCGCCCCGGATTCCACCCCAACGACATCGACACCGAAGAGCTGCTCGAGAAGTGGCAGGGCATCCTCTTCGGCACCGAGGGCGAGCTGAATGATCGCCTGCCTGGCCGTCGCGCGGTGGGCCAGTGACAGCCGAGGCCATCCGGGTAACCAGCAGCGGCGCCGTCGGCAACACGGTGCTGGAAGTCGAAATCTACGGCAGCACACATGTTCTGGATTGGCCGGCGGGTAAGAAGCTGCTCGACGTGCTTCTCGACGCGGGGATCGACGCGCCCTATGTGTGCCGGGAGTCGGCCTGCGCCACCTGTATCTGTTCGGTGAGGTCGGGTCAGACGCGCATGCTGATGAACGAGTCTCTGATCGACAGCGAGATCGCCGAGGGGTTCACGCTGGCGTGCCAGACGTTGCCGGAATCGGATCGAGTGGAGATCTTCTTCGACGGTTGATCCGCACGGGAAAGGCTTCGGGCGACACCCGCCGGAAGTTGCGCCAGGCGTCACGGACGAACCGTGCCCGGGTCCATCCGCAGGCCCGCAGGGCCGCACCGTGATCCAGCGTGACCGCGGCGGTGGCCCCGGTGGCCAGGACCAGCCAGCACGTGCGCAGCAGCGCGATCATGGCCTTGGGTGTGGACTCGAATCCCTTGCTCAGGGAGTCGATCTGGAAGGCCACATGGTGGTGTTCGTCGTCGAGTATCCGCCGCGACATCGATTCGACGGCACGATCGCCGCACCGAGACATCGCGGCGTAGTAGCTCAGTGCGACGACCTCGGCCACGGCCAGCACCATGACCTCCCATCGCAGCGAGGACATCCGGCGCGCCGAGACGAATACCGCGTTGGACCAATGGTGTGCCAACGGGGGCACACCGAGGTGCTCCAGGCTTCGGCTCAGTAGCCGGGCGTGCTGCTGTTCTTCGGCCACGAACAGTTCGAGTGCTCGCGCATAGTGGGGGTCGCCGATGCGTGCCTTGCCAAGCAGCACATCGCCGTCGCCGCGCTCGCCGATCTCGAAGCGCTGCAGGGAGTGCCCGATGATCCGCGCGGTGTGCGGTGACAGCGTGGTGTCGGTGCGCCAGTCGATCGCGGCATCGATCTCGCGGTTGCGCCGGCGGTTCTCCTCGAAATGGTCGACCCAGTTCATGCCGCACGGTAGCAATCAGTTGTGAAGTACCTGTGAAGGTGCAGATGGGCCGTGAAAACAGGTACCAACAGGCAGCGATAAGCTGAGTATCTGCTGATCGGATGAGGTGTATCGACTATGGCGACATTTGACCTGCTCGTGCGCGGCGGCCTGGTATTCGACGGGACGGGAGCACCCGGACAAGCCGTGGATGTCGGGATCCGCGACGGCAAGGTGGTGGCCATGGCGCCCGGTCTCTCACCTGCCGATGCCGACGAGGTCATCGACGCCGACGGCAAATGGGTCGTCCCCGGCCTGGTCGACGTGCACACCCACTACGACGCCGAGATCCTTGTCAGTCCCGGCCTCGGGGAATCGGTGCGTCACGGCGTCACCTCGGTCATCTACGGCAACTGCTCGATGTCTGCGGTGTACGCGGACCCGGAGGATGTGGCCGATCTGTTCGCCCGCGTGGAGGCCCTGCCGTGGGACGCGGTCCACTCGGCCCTCAAAGAACACAAGGACTGGGACGGGCCACGGGGTTACCGTCGAGTCATCGAGTCACTTCCATTGGGCGCCAACGTCGCAACGCTGATCGGGCATTCCGATATCCGTGCCGCCGTCATGGGCCTGGCGCGTGCGACCGATTACGACGAGCGCCCCACATCCGAGGAGCTGTCCCGGATGCGTGCCATGGTGGCCGATGCTCTGGACGCGGGATTCGCGGGCCTGTCCACCGATCGGCTGCGTTTCTCCAAGCTTGAGGGGACGCGATTCGCGGGACGCCAGTTGCCGTCCACCTATGCGACGTGGCGTGAATACGGAGCCCTCTACGACGTGGTGCGCAGGCGCGGCGCCGTGGTGCAGTCGAACCTCGATGTCGAGAAGCGGCCCGAGACGGTGATGCATTTTCTGCTCAGCGGTGCGCGGCCCTGGCGACGCTCGCTCAAGACCACGTTGCTGGCTGCCTTCGATCTCAAGAGCAACCGCTCGGTTATCAAGCTTCTCAAGGCGGCGACCGGTGGCTTGAACCCGCTGTTGCGTTCCCAGGTGAACTTCCAGCTGCTGGCGGTGCCCTTTCATCTGTACTCCGACGGCATGGATCTGGTCATCTTCGAAGAATTCGCCTCCGGTACCGCGGCATTGGACATCCGCGATCAGCTCCAGCGGGTCGACCTGATCAAGGACGAGGGGTATCGGCGGCGGTTCCGCAAGGAGATGGCCCAGAAGTACGGCGTGGTGGCCTGGAACCGCGACATGTATGACACCGAGATCGTCGGCTGCCCAGACCAATCGGTGGTCGGGAAGTCCTTCGGCCAGGTGGCCGATGCGCGCGGGGTGCAGCCCGTCGACGCCTTCCTCGATCTGGTGTCCGAGTACCCCGGAAAGGTGCGTTGGCACACGACCATTGCCAACGACCGCACCGACGTGCTCAACGAGGCCATCAAGTACCGGCATTTCCAGTTGGGTAACAACGACTCCGGCGCCCACCTACGCAACATGTCCTTCTACAACGCGGGGCTGCGGCTACTCAAACGCGTCAAAGAGGCTGCCGAGGCCGGTAAGCCGTTCATGCCGCTGGAAGCCGCGGTGCACCGGCTCACCGGTGAGCTAGGCGAATGGTATGGCCTGGACGCCGGACGGCTCCGGGTAGGTGACACCGCGGACATTGCCGTGATCGACCCGGCGGGCCTTGATGATTCGCTGGAGGAGTACCACGAGCAGTACATGGAGGAATTCGGGGTGTCTCGGCAGGTGTGCCGCAATGACAACGCGATCGCGGCCACGATCGTGGGTGGGCAGCCGGTGTATTCCTACGGCACCTTCATCGAGGGGTTCGGCAGCACGGTCAAGGCGGGCCGATTCCTGGCGGCGAGCTAGCCGAGCCACCCCATGTTCTTCCCGAAGGTCTCGGCCAAGGGAGACAGCGAGCCCAGCTCACTGCTGCGCTGCACGTAACCCTGGATGGCCATCATGAACTGCATCGGGTTGTACACGTCCTCCTCATTGGCCCATTGGTTGTCGCCGGCGTAACGGAAGATGCTGATATTGGTTGCCTCCCAGATGCTTCCGTCACCAGGGTCCTTCATTCTGTTGACCAGCTCGCAGATGATCCAGCCGTGCTCCTCGTCGACGACATGCCAATTGGGGAAGTAGTGCGGCATCTCCGCGCCGGGGAACTCCGACATCGTCTTGACCATCGATTCTCGAATGGACTCGCGGCCCTCGAAGGTGCCGTATGTCGGTTCGATGTAGGTGGCGTTCTCGGAGAACAGGTCGGCGTATTTGGCCCAATCACCCTTGGGGCCTATTTCGTCGACCACCCGAAGGTGGTGATCGAACATGTTCTGCAGTTCGTCGCGCGACCACTGTCCCATGCCGGGGACACTAACACCGGGCCCACACCCGAATCCGTGCTTTTACCGGTATTGGCGCGGAATTGAAAGCAGGGCACAGAAATTCGTGCGACTAGAGCAGTCCGAGTTGCCGGAGATCTGTCGCGTATTTGACGATGAGATCACGGGTGAGATGAGGGATGTCGGTGTTCTGAGCGGTGTGGACGCCTTCGCGAAACCTGACCGCGGGCAGGAAGGCACCGTTGTGCGCGTGCTGCGGATAGCGGTACGCGTGCAGTAGCGGTAGCAGGGAGTGCTGTTTTTGCGTTTCAGGGAGGCCGCGGATGGCGGTGTCGAAGCGGTTGAACCATTCGGTGTAGTTGTCGATGCGCTGGATGGGGTAGCCGGCGTCGATGAGCCAGTCGACGAAGTTGTCCAGTGAGATCCCATCGGCATGCGGGTTCACCGAATCGTAGGTGTGGAACCCCTCGATGGGCCCGAGGGCGGTGATGGCCGACGCCGTGAAATCCGCAGGCAGGCCGTCATAGTGGGCGAGTGGGCGTTCGCCGGTGGCGTGTGCTTGGTAGAACGAGCCGGGTGCGATGCCGGTGGCGATGAGGCTAAGGATCAGTCGGGTGAACTGGTCGGGGACGTTGAGCTGTCCGGTGTAGCGGCTGTGGGCCAGGATCATGTCGGAGCGGAAGACGGCCACGGGCAGACCGCACAGATCGTGTGCTTCGCGCAGCAGCACCTCACCGGCCCACTTCGCGTTGCCGTATCCGTTGGCGTATCCCTCGTCGAGGGGGCGCACCGCGCTGATGGTGCGGATATCCGAGTCCTCGTCGAACACCTTGGGGTCCACCGAGATTGCCACGGCGACCGTGGACAGGTAGGTGACCGGCTTGATCTTGGTGGTGATGGCCAGCTTGATGATCTCGGCGGTGCCGACGACATTCGGTCCGAACAGCTGGCTGTAGGGCAGTACGTGGTTGACCAGGGCCGCGGGATGCACGATGACGTCGACGGTGTCGGCCAGGTGCTGCCAGGTGTCGGCATCCAGGCCCAGGTTGGAGTCGCCGATGTCCCCGGGAATGACTTCGAGGTGCTTGTCGGCCAGCGACCGGAAGTACGCCAGCAACTCGGCGTCGCCGCTGTCGAAGGCCTCTTCCAAGCGGCGGTAGGCGGCCTCGGCATTCTTACCGCGGACGATGGCGATCAGCTTGCCACCGGTTTTACCCAGGCGCTCAAGCCATTCCAGGGCAAGGAATCGCCCCAGGTAGCCGTTGGACCCGGTGAGCAGGACGGTGTGTGGGATACCGACTGCCCGGGGAACCGTCGGCGCGGCGTGCAAGGTGGCCTCGTCGATGAACTTGTCCAAGGTCAGGTCGGCAGCGCCGATCTCGGTGTGCCCTGCGCCGTGCACAGAGTCGGCGGTGGGTAGAGAGTGGGTCGAGCCCGAGTCGCGACGCGTCTCGACGATGCGGGCGATACCGGTCAGATCGTTGGCCGCGCTGACGATGTCGCCGACCGGAATCTCGACGGCGAAGATGTCGCGCAGCAGATCCGAAAAGGCAAGGGCAGATAGTGAATCGCCACCCAGATCGATGAAGTGTGCGTCCGGACTCACCTCGGCCGCCGACAGTCCCAAGAGTGCCGTCACCGCACGCTGTACCGTCTCCAGAACGGGCTTGCCCTCGTGCCCCGCGGAATGCAGCGCCTGCAGTTCAAGAGCCTGGGCGGTCGCGATGTCGGAGTACATCTGCTCCAGGCGGGCACCGTACTTCTCGTGCAACTTGGGTCGCGCCAGCTTGGCGATGCCGGTCAACAGACCGTTGGCAGCCGTGAACGGTTCGGGCTCGATCAGGAAATCGCGGGGTACCTCGTAGGGCTGCAGTTCGGCCTCGCGTGCCACCTGCTGGAGCGACTCGGCGATCAGACGCTTGAGCAGCTCGTCGTTGCCCTGGCCTTGTTCGTATGCCTCGGCAGTCGGTACGACCACGGCCAGCAGATAGGAGCGCTCGCCACTGCCGTAGACGCAGATTTGTTGCACCAATGGACTATTGGCGTATTCGGCTTCCAGGTTGGCGATCGCTACGAACTCGCCCTGTGACAGCTTGATCACGTTGTTGCGCCGGTCCACGATCTGGATCTTGTCGGGTTCGAGCTCGGCGACGATATCTCCGGTCTTGTAGTACCCGTCGGGATCGAACACGTCGGCCGTGACATCTGGCCGCTTGAAGTAACCGCCGAACACCGACTCCGCCTTCACCAGCAGCTCACCGCGCGGGTGTGGTTTGTCGGTGGAGAAGTAGCCGAGTTCGGGCACGTCCACGAGCTTGTAGTCGATGACCGGTGGGCGTTGAATCCGGCCGTTGCGCACGATGACTCCGGCCTCGGTGGACCCGTAACCATCGGTGATGCGGGCATCCAGGCAGGATTCGATGAAGGCGGCCAGCTCTTCGGAGAGCGGGGCTGAGCCGCAGACGATCGTCAAAACACGCCCGCCGAAAAGGTTCTCGCGGATGTCGGACTTGACCTCGGCATCGAGAGCGGCCGGATCGGCTGTCGGATCCACCGCGGCTCGGCGTTCGACCTCATTGCGGTAACGCTGAAAGAGCATGTCGCATACCCGGGGAACGAGCGTCACCACCGTGGGCCGGGTCAGGGTGATGTCCTCGAACAGAGTGGACATGTCGCTGGATGCCGCGAAGTAGGCCAGGCCCCCGCAGGCCAGCGCGGTGACCAGGCTGCCGCGGCCCATCACATGGCTCATCGGCATGAAATTCAGGTTGATCAAAGGAATTTCGGCCTTGGAGCTGAGCGTATCGGCGCGCAGCCACGGTTTGGCAACCATCTTCTCGGTGTAGGTGGCTCCCTTCGGGGTGCCGGTGCTTCCCGAGGTGTAGATCACCAGTGCCAAGGGGTCGGTGCCCTCCTCGGCGGTGAACAGCGGGGCATCCGGGAGTGCGCGGCCGTGCCCGATCACCGCCGACATCACGTGGACGGCGATGGGTAGGCCGGCCTCGTCGATCCGACGCTGCGCCGATTCGATGCTCTCGCGTTGCGCGTCGACGCCGGCGTGATAGTCGAAGACGGTGACGTGCCGCAGCGACGGTGTGGCCACCACCGACTCGATTGCCGCATCCAGCAACTCGGCGCTGACCGCCAGCACCGAGGGTTCTGATTCGGCCAGAATCGCGGTCCAGTTCGATGCGGGCGCGCTGGTCTGCAGCGGTACCGCCACCGCACCCAGATGGATGCAGGCGAGGTCGACGGCGGTGTAGTCGACGCTCGTGAAGCCGAGCATCGCCACGAAGTCGCCGGTCCGGATCGGTGCGTGTGGATCGTGATACCAGGCGGAGGCCAGCGCGCGGGCCATGCCCCACAGCTCTCCGTAAGTGACGGTCTCGAACTCGGGCAGCGGACGCAGCGACGAGCGACCGCTGCCATCGGTGATGAGCTCCTGGGCGCGGTGCCCGAGTGCAGGACGGTCGGCGTACCCGTCCATGATCGTGGCGACCACCTGCGCGAGCCGCAGGCCGGGCACGGCGACGGCAGCATCCACCCCGGTATCGGGTTTGGCGGCTCGGAACTGAGCATCCTCGGTGAAGAGACGCCTGACGCGTTCTCCCAACCGCTGACGACGTGCTTCCTTGGTGTTGTCAGCGGTGGCGTCGATCGTCATATCGGCAGCTTACGAAACCGTGGATTCTGTAAGCCGGCGGGCTCAGCCGGACCTACAGCAGACCCAGCTGTTCCAGGTCCTTGGCGTACTTGACGATCAGTTCCTCCGACAGATGAGGAATGTCGGTATTGCCGCTCTGGTCGGCCGGACCGATCTTGGCGACCTGCACCGCGTGCTGGAAGCGCTTGGCCGGGACGACGCCGTGGTCTTCGGCACCGGAGGGCTGCTCGAAGGCGTGCAGTAGCGGTAGTAGGGAGTGCTGTTTTTGCTTTTCGGGGAGGCCGCGGATGGCGGTGTCGAAGCGGTTGAACCATTCGGTGTAGTTGTCGATGCGCTGGATGGGGTAGCCGGCGTCGATGAGCCAGTCGACGAAGTTGTCCAGTGAGATCCCATCGGCGTGCGGGTTCACGCAGTCATACGTCACAAACCCCTCGCTCCCTTCGGGTACCTGTGTGCCCAGGGTGGTGATCGCCTCGGCGGTGAAGTCACCCGGTAATCCGTCGTAGTGCGCACGCGGGCGTTCGCCGGTGGCGTGTGCTTGGTAGAACGAGCCGGGTGCGATGCCGGTGGCGATGAGGCTCAGGATCAGTCGGGTGAACTGGTCGGGGACGTTGAGCTGTCCGGTGTAGCGGCTGTGGGCCAGGATCATGTCGGAGCGGAAGACGGCCACGGGCAGACCGCACAGGTCATGTGCTTCGCGCAGTAGCACCTCACCGGCCCACTTGCTGTTGCCGTAGCCGTTCGCGTACAGCTCGTCCACCGGACGCACCGCGCTGATGAGCCGGATATCGGACTCTTCGTCGAATGTTGTCGGATCGACATATGCCGCGACCGCGACCGTGGACAGGTAGGTGACCGGCTTGATCTTGGTGGTGATGGCCAGCTTGATGATCTCGGCGGTGCCGACGACATTCGGTCCGAACAGCTGGCTGTAGGGCAGTACGTGGTTGACCAGGGCCGCGGGATGCACGATGACGTCGACGGTGTCGGCCAGGTGCTGCCAGGTGTCGGCATCCAGGCCCAGGTTGGGGTCGCCGATATCGCCGGCCAGTACTTCGAGGTGCTTGCCGGCCAGCGACCGGAAGTGCGCCAACAGCTGCGTGTCGCCGGTGTCGAAGGCTTCCTCCAGTCGGCGGTAGGCGGCCTCGGCATTCTTACCGCGGACGATGACGATCAGCTTGCCGTCTGTCTTGTCCAGGCGTTCAAGCCATTCCAGTGCCAGGTAGTGGCCCAGGTAGCCGTTGGACCCGGTGAGCAGGACGGTGTGTGGGATCCCGACGGCCTTCGGAAGCGACGGTGCCGCATGCAGGGTGGCCTCGTCGATGAACTTGTCCAGGGTCAGGTCGTTGGCACGGATCTCGGTGTGTCCGGCGCCGTGCACTGTCTCGGCGGTCGGCCGTGTGCCGCCCGAATGACGTTGTTCATCAATGAATTTCGCGACACCGCCGAGGTCGTTGGCGGCGCTGACGATCACGCCGACGGGCACCTCGACCGCGAAGATGTCACGCAGCAGGTCCGAGAAGGACAGTGCGGACAGGGAATCGCCGCCCAGATCGGTGAAATGAGCGTCCGAGGCCAGTTCGGCCGACGAGACGCCGAGCAGGGCCTGCGCCGCCTTGAGTACCGTTTCCAGCGCGGGCTTGTCCGGGTCCACTCCGTGCAACGCCCGAAGCTCGGCAGCCTGCTGCTCGGCGATGTCGGCGTACATCTGCTCCAGCCGTTCACCGTAGTGCGCCTTGAGATTCGGCCGTGCCAGCTTGGCGATGCCGGTCAGCAGACCGTTGCCTTGGGTGAACGGCTGCGGCTCGATGATGAAGTCGCGGGGGACCTCATAGGACTGCAGCTGGATCTCCTTGGCGATGTCCTGCAGCGAGTCGGCCAGGGTCGCCTTGAGTGCCGCCTCGTCGCCCTTCGCGGCGGCCACGGCCTCCGGTGTGGGCACCACCACGGCCAGCAGGTAGGACCGCTCACTGCTGCCGTACACGTAAATCTGATGCACCACAGGACTGTTGGCGTATTCGGCCTCCAACGTGGCGACCGCGACGAACTCGCCCTGAGAGAGCTTGAGGACGTTGTTGCGGCGATCGATGATCTGGATGTTGTCGGGAGCCAGCTCGGCGACGATGTCGCCGGTCATGTAGTAGCCGTTCTCGTCGAAGACGCCGGCGGTTACCTCGGGGCGCTTGTAGTAACCGAGGAACATGCCGTCGGTCTTCAGGAGCAGTTCACCGCGCGGGTGCGGCTTGTCGGTGGAGAAGTAGCCGAGTTCGGGCACATCGACGAGCTTGTAGTCGTTGACCGGTGGTCGCTGCACGATGCCGTCGCGGAACACCATGCCGGCCTCGGTGGACCCGTAGCCATCGGTCAGGTGCAACTCGAAGCAGGATTCGATGAATTCGCCCAGCTCTTCGGACAGCGGCGCTGAGCCCACCATGACCGCCAGCACGCGGCCACCGAAGAGGTTGTCGCGGATCTCGGCCTTTACCTGTGCGGCCACGGCCTGCGCATCGGCGGCCTGGCCGCCGGCGAGGCGACGGTCCACCTCGGTCTGGAACCGTTGGAAGACCATGTCGCAGACGCGGGGGACCAGAGCGAGTGCGGTGGGACGGATCAGCTCCATGTCCTCGAAAAGCGTTGACATGTCGCTCGATGCGGCGAAGTACCCGAGTCCACCGGTGGACAGGGTGGCGGTGAGGGTGCCGCGACCCATGATGTGGCTCATCGGCATGAAGTTCAGGCCGATCATGGGTAGGTTCTCGGTTCCGGCCATGACGTCTTCGCGAATCCACCAGCGGCGCACGATGTTTTCGCTGTGCATCGCGCCCTTCGGCGCACCGGTGCTGCCCGAGGTGTAAATGAGCAGCGCCAGCGGATCATCGCCCGCGGACGGTGCGTAGAGCGGTGCGGCGGGAAGCTCCGCGCCGCGGGTGACGACGGAATCGAGTGTCTCGATGGCGATTCCGGTTCCCGCGAGCCGTGCACCGGCGGCCTCGAACGCCTCGCGCTGCTCATCTACCTCGGGGGTGTAGTCGAATACGACGACCTGCTTGACCGTTGGGGTGGCAAGCACGGATTCCAGTGCGGTGCCAATCAATTCGATGCTGACCGCCAGGGTGTTGGGTTCGGCCTCGGCGAGAATGGTGGTCCACTGGGAGGCGGGTGCACTGGTCTGCAACGGCACCGCGACGCCCCCGAGGATCATGATCGCAAGATCCAGCACGGTGTAGTCGATGCTGGTGAATCCCAGGGTCGCGACCAAGTCGCCGCTCTTGACGGGATGGGCCGGGTCGTGGTGCCAGGATGCGGCAACAGATGTTGTGCGGGACCATAATTCGCCGTATGTGACGGTGTCGAAACGGGGGAGCAGTCGCAGGACGGTGCGACCGTCGTGGTCGGTGACCAACTCGCGCGCACGTTCTCCCAGCGCGGGGCGCTCGGCGTATCCGGTCATCAACGTCGCGATGGCTTCGGAAAGATGCAGGCCGGGGCGCAAGACCTGTTCGGCTACCGCGGGATCGGGTTGGGTCGCGCGGAATTGGGGATCGCTGTCGCGGAGGTTCTCGATACGACGGGCCAGCTGCTCTTGCTGCGGGTCGATGTCATGGGTCACGGTCATGGGCAGCCTCGAATCAACAGGGGTGTTCTCAGGAAGTCTGAAAAGTAGATTACCTAAACTAACGATATATCCCGATATGGTATTCCTCACAATCGACCTCCCGTTATTTGGGATGCAAATTCAAGAATTGCGCTGATCACGGCCGCCGTCAACGGCCGTCGACCAGGCTCTCGCGCAACTGCGAATACGAGGACACGAGCGCATCGAGCGTGAAGCGCCGGTTGAGTCCACTGGGGTTGGGTAGCACCCAACTGGTTGCCCCGGCGAAGCCGGCGGCCTGCCGTCCAAACGCGATGTGTGGGTCATCGAGCATCGCGGCTAGCGCGCGCTTGCCCAGAAACGCGACCACGCGGGGTTCGAACTGACGGATCTTGCGTTCGAAGCCTTCGCGAGACAACCGGAACTCGGTGGTCGGTATGTCGGTGGCGCGGGCTGTCGGGCGCATCACGACGGCGGTGATCCCGCAGCCGTAGGTCAACAGCTGGCGTTCGTCTTCGGGCCGCAAACGCACAGTGGTGAAGCCCGACCTGTACAGCACTTCCCAGAAGCGGTTGCTGGGATTCGAAAAATTGTGGCCGTCCACGGCGGCGGTGGCGGCGGGATTGATTCCGCAGAAGACCACATCGAGCCCAGCGCCAAGCAGGTCTGGTGAGTACGACGACCCTTGTCCGGCAATGGCGCTGGCGACAGTTGTGTACTCGCGCATGACCGAATGCCTCCCTCTGTGGATGATTCTCTCAACCGTGAAGGGAGGTGAAGTTGTTCCTCGGTTGACCCGAGGGGCAACCCTAGTTCGTGTCGGCTCGGGTGAACTCCACGATGTCGCGCCAGCGGCTGCCGGTCGCCGATGCGAACACGAAACCCTCCGGTTCGACGAGGGCGCGCAGTTCGGAGACTCCCAGACGATCCGGATCCAGGAAGATCTCCTGGAAGATCAGCCGCCCGCCGGGTTTGAGCACCTGTCCCAGCGACCTGATGCACGCCGCCTTGTCGGGCACCTCGCCGATCACGCTGGCGAGAAATGCGACATCAAAGGTGTTATCCGGGAACGGGAGTCCATTGCTGGCATCACCCGAATGAAATCCGGCGTTGCGATACCCGGCCCGGTCCAGCTTACGTTTTACCTTCTCGAGCATCTCCGGCTGCACGTCGAACAGGTCCAGGTGTCCGGACGGTATCCGCGGCGCGATCTGTGCGCTGAAGATTCCCGGGCCGGGGCCGATTTCCAATACGCGCTCGTCGCCTCGCAGGGCCAGCCGCTCGGCAACGCCGGCGGGATTGACGAACTTTCGATGAATCGGATTGTCGAGAACGAATGCCGCCTGGTGCGGAAACGGAAAGTCGCCGACCCGACGCACCTGGTGTACCACGGTGTCCATCCATGTCGTAGGCATGAACTAAGGCTACCCTTACCGACCGTGCGGTGGGGTCCTCGCTAGTGACGGCCCCCACCGCCGCTTCCGCCGCTGTTGCCACCGCCCATGCTCGGCGCCTGGACGGGAGTGCTGTAGGTAGGCGCTTCCCGCGCCGGCGCTTCACGAGTCGGCTCCGGCGCCGAGGCACGTGACGGGGCTGTCTCACGCTCCACGGGCGCCTGCTTCGCCGGCGTCTCGGCGGGGGCCGGCTCCACTGTCGCGCGCGGCGCGGGTGCTTCGGAGGTCGGGGCCTCGTACGTCGGTGTGCTCCGCTGTTTGGTCGGTTCGGGCGCGGCGGAGGGCTCGACGGTCTCCGACGGTGGCGTGGTGATCGTCTGCCGTGGAGTAGGCGTCACCGGGGTCTCGTGAGTCGGTGCCGACGGTGTCGTCACCGGCGCGGATGTCTCGTCCTTCGGCGTGGGTGCCGGGGCGACCGAGGTGGGCTCGGGTGCGGGAGCGCTCGTGGTGGCATTGGTCGGAGGCCCGGACGTCGGCGCCGGCACGTGCGACGGCTCTGTGGACGGAACCGGACTTGAGGTGCTGGACGTCGCGCGCGGCTCTGTGGAAGGAGACGGCGTCAGCGGCGGGACGGTGGGCAGCGACGGAGGCGTGAAATCCTCGGGTACTTGCTTGGGCGGCACCGTCGGGGCCGGCACCGTCAACACCGGTGGTGCGGAAGGCTTTACGTCGACGGGAGATCCCGGCGCGGGAAGCTTTTCGGGTGCCGGGTCCGGAGTTGCGAGTTCCTTGCTGAAGTTTCGGACGGACTTGGTCGACAGGTCCTTGATGAGGTCGTCCGCGGGGCGGGCCGACTTGTCGGCGGCGATGAACTGAGCCAGAGATGCGTCCAGGTTCACGACGGGCTCGGCCAGGGCCGGGCGGTCGGCAACGCGGACCACGGGTGACCAGTCGCGCTCTAAAGGGTTGTCCCAGTTGCGATTCAGGTTCCAGTCGCGGTACTGGGCCGGATCGATTCCGTGCGTTTGGTCCCAGAGGCTTCGGCTGAACACCGGGTTGGTGTTCTGGAACTTCCACTCGTAGTACTGCCGGTACGGGTGATACCGGTCGTACCAACCCTGGTCGCGGGGATCTTCGTCGCGGAACTGGCCCCACTCGTTGCGGCCATCGCGATCCCGGCCGTCGCGGTTGTATCCGGACCAGTTGTAGCCATCCCAGTTGTAGCCCCAGCGATCGTAGCCCCAGCGGTCGTAGCCCCAGCGGTCGTAGCCCCAGCGGTCGAAGCCCATGAAGTCGTATCCGTACCGGTTGAAACCGGAGAGCCCCCAGTTGAACCAGTCCAGGACGTTGTACCCATAGAGCAGCGACCACGAAGGGTCATACCCGCCCAGGTCGAGCAGGTTGGGTGTCAGCGGTGGCGCGACGGGAGCAGGCCAGTCGGCGACCGGGTCGACCGGAATGCCGGGCGGCGGGGGCACCGAGTACGACTGGGGTTGGGGGACCGGCGCACTGGCCGCGGCGGCATAACCCCAGCTCGGCGGCGTCGATGCCGGTGCGGCGGGTCCGACGTTGGCGGCCAGATTCGCGTCGGTGTTCACCCCCGCGGGAGCGGGCAGCGCGGGCAGCTGCTGGGCCTGCTCGGGAGTGTATTGACGCAGCTGCTGGGTAAGTTGCAGATAAAGATTCTGCAGCGAGGTGCGCTCGTCGGAGGCTGAGACGAATTCCAGTCCTCGCTTGGCCTCGTTGAGTGAGGTCCTGGCCTCGGTGAGCTGATCGGGTGTGGGCTGCTTACCGTTGCCCAGGATGTCCTGAGCCTTCTTGAGCTGAGAGACCACCGCACGCACCGCCACGTCTTGGGCGTGGGTGGGGAAGACTGTGCGATCCAATGCCCACAGCGAGCCGCCGGGCTGTGCGCCATAGGCCGCGCCGAGAATCACCGCGACCAGGAGGCCGACCAGCGTGCCGAAGGCCGCTGCACGCAGCTGTGACTCGCCGGGCACGTACTTGCTCCACCGTGCGGGCGGTTCGGGATTCTCCTCGGGAAGCTCCCAAATCCGCATCGCCGTGTCCTCGTCGACGGGAGGCGGAACAGTCGTCATCTCAACCTTCTGTACTACCGGCGCTCCCGCCATGCCGGGCGGGAACAACTATCAGCACTAATACACACCGAACTCTAGGTATTCCATCGCCAGCGTAGTCGCGGTCGTTACCGATTCTCGGCAATCCGGCAGGTCTGCCATCAGCGACGTTGCGGCGCAATCAGTCCCGGTACATCGCCCACAGCGTGGGACCGTCGGACAAGGGTCTGATCTCGTCGACAACCTTGAACCCGAAGCGTTCGTAGAGCGGGTTGTTGCGAATGTTGGAGCTCTCCAGGTACGCGGGCCCCTCGATCTGATCGATCTGGTGCTTGAGGAGTTCGGAACCGATGCCCGTGCCGGGAACCGCGGCGCCGATGGTCGCCAGATACCAGTGCGGGTGGGTAGGGCGAACTGCCGCGGCGGCGCGTGCCAGGGCGACTCCGCGCACGACGCCCAGCCGTAGCGCGCCGAGCAGCAGCGGGATGGCCCGCATCTTTTGTGCGGCCGGCGGCTCCCAGCTCGGGGGATCCCAATGTGCGGCTCCGACCGCCACACCGTCTTCGTAGAGCAGGTACTCGCCTTGGCCGGAGCCGTGCAGGGCCAGTGATATCCCACGGAATATCGCGACGTCACGGCGTGGATCGGCGTTCACCCACCGGACCACGGGGTCCTGGGCGAATGCCGTGGCGATCACGCGGTGGGCAACGGCCTCATTGGTGGAGTCGATGTCTCGGATCTCGCGGGTCATACGTGTTCTACGAGCCCGGGGCGCCGAAGGTTCCCGACAGGGCCGGGTTACTCCTTCGGGGGCCGCATCACCACGGCGGCCGCGATGGCGGTGGCCACCAGGAGCAGCGTCGAGGTCCCAGCCACGGCATGGATGCCGTCGGTCCATCCGATCCGGGCCAGATCGGCCGCGGTGGCACCCGCTTCGCCGCCCATGTCCTTGGCGCGGGCCATGGCCTGCCCCAGCGTCTCGTGCACATGGGTGCGTGCGGTGAAGATCGCGGAGGCGAGCGCACCGAACAGCGCCAGCCCGAAGGCTGTGCCGAGCTCAAAGCTCATCTCCGAGATGCCTGTGGCCTGACCGGCCCGTTCGTTGGGGGCCGCGCCCAGCGCGACGGCTGAGACGAAGGTGAACATGACCCCCGCCCCGGCACCGACGATCACCGTTGCCGCGATGTACACCCCGACCGGTCCGTGCGGGCCCAGCGCGAGCAGTACCGCGTTGCCGACGGCCATGGACAGCAGCGACACGACGAACGTCCAGCGTTCGCCGAGCAGGCGTTCGATACGCGCCGCGTCCATCGAGAAGTAGGCGACGGTCACCGCCATCGGCAGCCCCAGGAACGCCGCGGACAGCACATCGAACCCGAGCACCGACTGCACGTAGAGCCCGGTGAGGTACGTCGTGGCACCGAAGGTGGCCATCGCGGCGACGGTGCCGACGATTGCCACGGTGAAAGTCCGGTTGCGGAACAGATCGAGCGCCAGCAGCGGATGTGGGTTACGCATCTGCTGGCGGACGAACATCGCGAGCGTGACCACGCCGATCACTCCGGTGATCGCGACTGAAGGCGAGAACCCGTGTGTTGCAGCGGCTTTGATGGCATAGACCAGCGTCATGATGCCGATCATGGATAGCGCGACGCCGGCGAGGTCGAAGGGCTCCCGCACCGGGTTGCGGTATTCGGGGATGAGCGCGTTCGCGGTGAGGAGCAGCACGATCAGCACCGGAACGTTGATGAGGAATACCGAGCCCCACCAGAAGTGGTGCAGCAGCAGACCACCGATGACCGGCCCGACGGCCGCACCGAAGGAGAAGGCCGCTGCCCAGATGCCGACCGCGAGTGCCTTCTGGCGGGCGTTGGGAAACATGACCCCGATCAGCGCCAGGCTGGCGGGCAGCAGAGTTGCCCCGCCGATGCCCATGAGCGCACGGGCCGCGATAAGCGCCAGTGGTGTGGGCGCGAAGGCGGCGAGCACCGAGGCGGCGCCGAAAAGGGTGGCGCCCCACAGCATCAGGCGGCGCCGTCCCCAGCGGTCGCCCAGATTGCCCATGGTGATGAGCAGGCCCGCGAGCAGGAATCCGTAGACGTCAAGAATCCAAAGCTGCTCGGCCGCCGAGGGGTTGAGCGACTCGGACAGTCGTGGCATCGCCAGGAAAAGCACCGAGACGTCCATCGACACCAGGAAGACGGGCAGCAACAGGCTGGCCAACCCGAACCACGCGCGGCGTCCAGCGCGGGCACCCTCGGGGGTGGTCGCGTTTTCTGGCGCAGTGGACTTACAGCTGGTCATGGGGTATCGCTCCGGTGATGTTGTGGCGCGTACGGCGTACGCAGTAGACTGGGTACACTGTACGCAAATTGGCTGAGCTGGTCAATCGAGTTTGGAGGAAGCGTCGTGACGGATCCGCGCCTGACGCTGGAGTCGATTGTTGCCAAGGCCATCGAGATTGCGGATTCGGACGGCCTGTCCGGAGTGTCGATGCGCAAGATCGCCGACGGACTCGGGGTGGGCGCCATGTCGCTGTATCGCCACGTGGCCGACAAGGACGCGCTGCTGGTCGAGATGACCGCGGAGGTCACCCGGCGATTCGCCTACCCCGCTGACATGGTGGGCGACCCGGATTGGCGCGCCCGAGTGCGTGTCGCCGTCGAGTACGACTTCAATCTGTACAGCACGCATCCCTGGGTGCTGTTGGCGTACGCGGTGCCACGTAACGGGATGCAGCCGGACACCCTGGTGTGCTTCGACTGGATGCTGGAGGCCTTCGGTCATCTCGGAGTGTCGGTGCCGGAGGCGGCCGAGTTGGCCTTCCAGGTTTGGAGCTACTCGCAGGGTGTCGGTCTCGGGGCGGTCGGCGGACAGCTGGTATCTCCGGGTGCGCGCACCGACTTTTCGGGCTTGTCCGAGCTGATCTCCGGCAATGCCGGCGTGCCGAAATCGCCACGGCTGGCCGCGCTGGTGGGGGTGGGCGATCTGCCGCAGGTGACCAATCCGCGTGAGGTGATCGTCAAGGGTGTGGAGATCCTCTGTGATGGCATCGCGCGGCGCTACCGGCAGCTATAGGTAGTCGGCCAGAATCTGCGCCTCGCCGCGCAGCTGGGCCGCGGCCTGCGCCTGGCCGAGAGCCTCGTAGCGATCCGCTTGCGCGGTGCGGTCTTCGATCTGCGCCCGCACCACGGCGCGCACGTCGGCGGGGGAGAGCACTCTTCTGGGCGCTTCGGCCGCACCGAGACCCATTGCCGCTCCGGCGATATGAGTGCTGCCCGGCGTGGTTTCCGTGGTGTCGTCCACCGACTCGGCGTTATCGATCGCGGCGATTGTCGTCCGTAGCGCGCTGACGGCCTGGCTGTTGCGAGCCTTCAGCGCCGCCGCGAGGTCCACACGCATGGTGGCGCGCAGTGCGTGCGGGTCGTGAGTCGAGGTCATGGTGTGGCGAGCGTATCGGCGCGGGCCGGCGCCGACCACCGAATATCCGGGGATGTCACGGAGCTCCCCGCAGGCCGACACCGTCCTCGTATTCCGTGACATCGACCGTGGCGATCGCGCCGCCAGGTGTCGCGAGAATCCATCGTTCGCCCGTATCCGCGCTGGGGTCCTCGACGTCATAGAGCACCCGCTGGCGCAGCTCATGGGCCATGGACCGTGCCACGGATTCCTGGGGACGCGTAACCGGCGAGGTGGGCGGCCAGATGATGCACAGTCCCATCGCGAATCCGTCCGTGTACTGGGTGATCTGGACGTAGCCGTGCGCGTCCTCGTCCGGATGTTTGTCGGACTCCAGGGCGATGCCACAGGCCCGGGCGCAGGCTCCGACTACCGCCGCGTCGGACGCCGGTCGCTCCACGAAGAAGTTCATGTAGTTCTGATCGTCCATGGCCGCGGTCGCTGCTAGGCGTCGGCGTCGCGGGGTTCGTCGCGCTCGGAGTTGGTGCGCCACTCAGAGAATCGGCGCCGTACGTCGGTGGCGACATCCGTGACACCCTGCCCGACGACGTTCACGACGCCATCGAGGGTGGACCCGAAATTGCGCAGCGCCGAGATCAGTGGGTCTGTCGAGGAATCGAAGTTCTCCTTGTATGACTTGGCCGCGGAACGGAAGTCGGCTCCGAGGTCGGCGCGTTCGTCGTCCTCGCGTCGCGGATAGTTTCCGCCGAGGATCGCGCCGTACTCGCCGCGATCGATCCACTTGCTGAGTTCGGCGGCACGAAGCACCGAGAAGGGGTGCGACTGCAGTTCGAGGTTGAGCAATTTGAGCACGCCGTCACGCATGTCGCCGGTGCGCTCGTATTCGGCGGCCTGCGCCAGGAACCGCTGGGTATCCATCTCGTCCAGTCGAGACCCGCCCGCCAGCTTCATCTCCACCCGGATGGCGGTATCCACATCTTGTCCGCACAGCATTCCGGCGCGGTCGCCGGAAAGCTCCGACTTACGCTGCCACTCCATGAGTGCGGCGACGACGGCGTGCAACGCCCACCCACCGATCGGCATCCAGCCGAGATTTCCGGCTAGCCGCATCAGGTGCATCAGCATGGTGCGGTAGACCGCATGTCCGGACAGGGCATGCCCGAGCTCGTGGCCCACGATGAACCGCAGCTCTTGCTCGTTCATGAGGTCCAGCAGGCCTGAGGTGAGCACGATGAACGGACGGTCCATGCCGATGGTGAAGGCGTTGGCATACGGCCCCTGGATGACGTACAGCTCCGGGATTTCGGGAGCATCGAGCACGCGCGCGCAGTCGTGAAGGGTGTCGTTCAGCGTGGTGAACTGCCGATCGTCCACGCGAATGGCAGTTGCCAGGTACATCAGCCGATGCTGACGCTCGCGCAGCAGCGCGGCCAGCGCCTTGAGAACGGTGTCGAAGCCCTTCAGGCTGCGCAGTGTTTGCAGTGCGGCCCGATCGGCAGGGTGCTCCCAGGCTCGCGTGCTGATTCCGGGAAACTCGGTGTAGGTGCGAGTAGGCAGATCGGGCATGGCATTCAACCTATCTGGTTACGGTGTGAAATATGGCTGGCCGGCGAGAATGTGGACAGTGGCCAGTGTTAGCGGGTGTTGTTCCCGCGGCTCCCCGTGCCCATGCCATGTATCCCCCGGAAGTGCTTCTTGTTAGGTCAGACGACCACGCCTGCGTTTTGGTTCCCGGCTACGTCGCCACGTTCCGCAGTTCCTTGGCATGCCGCTCCGCGCAGGCCCGTACCGCGTCCATCAGCGTGGGGTAGGTGCCGATCCCGTTGGGTCCGTCACCGGCAAGCTCGTAGACCACACCCGGCTCATCGCTGAAGTACGAGTGCGAGACGGTGACGGTCACGCCGTAGTAGTCCGGGTCGCCGAAGACGGGACGCAGTTGGTCGAAGGAATGAGCGCCGAAGTATTCGGGGCCCAGGGATGCACCTTCGATGTACGCCTTCATGCCTTCCCAGTTCTTCGAGCCGGGCGCAGATTCGGCGAGCGAGAACAAGTCCTCGAAACCGCAGAAGGCGTGCAGACCGTCGGAGACCTGGAGCAGCTCCCGATGATCGGCGTCGAGATAGTGCCCCCACTGACGCTCTTTGACGCGGATGTCGTTGCGTGTCGTCGGTCTCGGAGTGCCGGGAAGGTCGTAGAGAGGGTCCTTTTCGTGCAGCGCCTTCTGTTGGTCGGCCAGCATCGACACGAGCGAGGACCATTCGTCATGCCGCGCTGAGCTACTAGGGGATACGCACGCGCAAGTCAGTGTGGCGATGAGAAAAACTATCGCGCCGAATCGCATACGACTCCCAGAACTCGCACCTACCGGCAACGATAGCAAACAACAGCGAGACGTGAGGGGTAAACGGGGAAGCCCCAGGCCATCTTGACAACCAGTGCTGCCAACATGATCATTGGCCCGGAGTTGACCGCTGTCAGCTACTGCGATGCGAATCATGGGAGAGCGGATGCGGGCCGTCAGGCACCTGATCAACGTCCTTACCAAGCCCGTCGGCGTGCGCTATCCGTGGACGCCGACACTTGCCGACCGCGTGCGCGGCCGCACCGTAGTGATCACCGGTGCGTCGAGTGGTATCGGCCGACGGTTGGCCGAGCGCATCGCCGAGGCCGGGGCCATCGTCGTCGTGACCGCGCGCCGCGCCGACGAGCTCGATGAGGTGGTTCGCGGGATCGCTGCGTGTGGCGGTGCCGCGCACGCCGTGCGGGGAGACCTGTCGACGGGTGAGGGTGCCGGCGCCGTCGCCGAGGAGGTGCTCGAACGTTTTGGGGCGCCGGACATTCTGGTGCTCAATGCGGGCCGCTCGATCATGCGGTCGTTGGCCGATTCGGAGCATCGGCTGCACGATTACGAGCGGACGGTCGCCATCAACTATCTCGGCGGAGTGGGCCTGGTGCTGCGGTTGCTGCCGGGGATGCGTGCCCGGGGTTCGGGGCACATCGTGCACAGTTCGTCGATCGGGGTGTTGGGCAACCTGCCGGATTTCTCGGCGTACGTCGGATCGAAGGCGGCCATGGATGCGGTGCTACGCATCGCCGGCATCGAGAGCCGTGCCGATGGGGTGCGTGTCACCAACATCCACCTTCCGTTGGTCTCGACCGACATGATCGCCCCGACGGATTGGAGCCAGTACGCGTCGCTCACCCTGGAGGAGGGCGTCGACATGGTTGTCGACGGGATCCGACGCCAATGTCGTGAGGTGAACAATCCCTTGGGCGTTCTGTACCGCGACTCGTACCGGGTTGCACCAGGGATCGTCAGCCGGGTGCAGAACGATTACTACCGTTGGTATTCGTCACGTGGTCGGAGGGCGGAGTCGGCGCCGGTCCATTTATCGGCTAATCCGAAGCGGGGCCGATGAATTCGAGACCGGCGTTGATCGCGGGGCGGTGCCGCAGGATTCGGAAGTGCGCCAGGCGCCCGAGTCCCTTCGTCGCGAGGAAACGTGCACCGGGCCATGACTGCGCCAGACGCTCGCTCGACGCGTACGGCGTGTCCGGGTCGTCGGGGTCGTGGATCAGCAGCAGCGGGGGATGCCCGGCGGCCGCAGCGACGCGGACCAATTCGGTTTCGGGCAGCGTCATCTCGATGCGGCGCTCGAGCTGGCGCTGCAGTCCGGCGCGTATCCGCTTGCCGAAGCCATGGCGCGCGGCGAACAGGTCGAGGTAGAGGGGGAAGTCGCCCATCGGCGCCAGGTACACCAGGCGGCCCACCGATGCGCCATAGGAGGCCGCGAAGGTGGTCGCGTTGGCTCCCAGGGAGTGGGCCACCACCGCGTGGGCAGGCCCGTGCTCCTTGATGACGGCCGCCACTGCGTGCGCGCACTCGATCAGCGTGGTGCGCCCCGGCGCGAGCGCGCCCGCCGCCGACTCGTTATGGCTGGGCAGGTCGAAGGCGATGACTCGGTAACCGGCCTGCAACAGCGGCTTGATGAAGATCCCGAGGTGCGTGCGTTGACCGCCCCAGCCGTGGACCAGATAGACCGTCGGCCCCTCACCCCACGACTCACCGGCAATCCGATGCCCGTCCCAGTGGGCTTCCAGCGGCTCGCCGGGGGGCACACCGGGTGGCATGCGAAGGCTCGACTCGATGACCGGCGGGGTGCACCACAGCTCGACCGCCCAGCGCGACCCGATGGCCGGTGCGAAGCGCTCCAGCCACCAGAAAGCCCTGCGTATCCGGTCGGACACGGGGGGTTGGACACCGGAGCCTTCCACGTCGAGGGCGGCCCCCGCGTCCTTGGTGGGTGCGGAATCCGTCTTCTCTGGTTCGGTCACGTCGAAGGAGTCTATTGACGTCCGCTAGAGCTGTGCCAGGCGCGGACCGATCACGGGCCCTGCAGGGAGGCCCGTCCCGCGCTCGTGAGGTCGCCGAAGAGGCGCAGGCGGGCGAGCCCACCGTCGGGGTATATGTCCAGACGCACGTCCGTGACGGGCTGTTGGCTCTCCACCAGAAAACGGTGCCGGGTGTCGGGCTGCAGCGGCGTGCGCGGCAGCAGCGGTACCCAGTGGCCCTGCGCGGTCAGGCCCTGCAGGCCCGCCGCACCGGGGCTGTTGCCCACGAAATAGGACGTGTCGATCTCGGCAAGGCGCAGCACTCCCTCGCCGGCGAGCCGCACCTGTACCCAGTCGTTGGCGTCGTCGCGGCGGCGGGCGGTCTCCCAGCCGTCGCCCATGACCCGCGCGACACCGGGGAACAGCAGATTCTGCGGTGAGCTGTAGAAGCGGTTGGAGCAATCGGTGACCAGGCCGCCGTTCTCGATGGCGGCCAGATCGAACTGCCCGGCGTCGAGGAACCGTGGGTCGGGCCGTCCGTGACCGTGCACGCGCAGCCGGGCGACGCCGCCGTCGGGGTACATGGTCAGCCGCACGTGCGTCCACCGCCGCGACGAATCGACGTCGAAGACGTTGCGGCTGTCTCCATAGACCTTCGTGCGGCCGATGATGCTCTGCCAGGCGGTGTCCCGGGCGATGTCGTCCGCGGGCGGATACCCCTCGATCTCTGCCGCGTCGACCGATATCTCCGGCGGATAGTTGCCCTTGAACCACGCGGTGTCGACGACGACACCCGCGATCACGCCGGGGACGCCCAGCCGGACGATGGCGGCGTCGTGGCCGGGCTCGCCCGCCGGGTCACGCCTGCGTCGGGTCTCCCATCCGTCGTAAACCTGCCCCTTGTGCCCGAAGGTTGCGGGCCGGTAGTCGGCCGGCCCGGGTTTGATCAGGTTCTCCTTCTCGGCGAACAGATCGTCGTTGGCCCAGATCACTGCTCCGCCCAGGGGTCGCAGCGCCAGGTCGGGCAACATCGTGAAGTCGGGCAGTCCCGCGGGTGTGTTGCCGGTCATCGCTGGTCGGTTCCTCCTGTCGCAGCGCCCGCTGTGGTGCGTTGCACGAGTTGATTCAGCACCGCCCGGTCGCATCCCGGCGGTAGCGCGCTGTCGGTATAGGCGCCGCAGTCCAGGCCACGCAGGATCCCGGTCGCCAGGGCTTGGGCCGTCGCCGGTTCGTCGACCACACCGCCACCCTGGCGCTGCAGGTAAGCGACGATGCGCGGACCGGCCACCGCCAGCGCGCGCCGGTGAAATCCGTAGGTGGCCAGCCACCGGGTCACCAGGTGTCCCGGGTGCATGTCCCATCCCTGCCAGTAGCCGCGCTCAAGTGCGCGGGTGACCAGCCGGTGGTGGCGGGTGAGCGCCGCGGTCTGCTGGTCGGGGGAGCCGTCGGGGTTCACCTGCGTGGAGCCGTCGCATACCCACACACCCGTCTGTGCCGCGGCCGCCAGCATCACCGCCTTGGCATGGTCGGCCACCGGATGCTCCAGGGATTGTTGTTCGGCGGCGATCCCGCAGGCCGCACTGTAGTCGTACGTGCCGTAATGCAATGCGGTCAGGCGCCCCTGCGCCAGGTGGATTGCCTTGGCCAGGGTGGCGGTGCCGTCGGCACCCAGCACCGCTTGCGGACTCTCGATCTGTAGCTCGAAACGCAGTGAACCGCTGGGCAATCCGTGTACGCGCTCGAGTTCGTCGAACAGGCGCAGTGCCGCCTCGACCTGAGTCACCGTGCGGAATTTCGGGATGGTCGTCACGAAGCCCCGCGGCACTCCCGACGCGCCGTCCAGCACCAGCTCCAGGGTGCGTACGCTGCGCCGCAGGTGTAGTGAGGTGAGGCCCTTGATTCGGATGCCCAGTACCGCAGGAGGATTCGCCGCTATCGACAGTGCGCGCAACGTGCGTCCCGCCTTGCGCGCGTCGGTGTCCTCGGTGCTGTCCTCGCGCCAGCCGTAGCCGTCCTCGAAGTCCAGCCGCAGGTCCTGGATGGGGTCGGCGGCGAGGCGTTCCTTGACGCGGGGCAGGACGCCCTGGGCGTCGAGCGCCGCCAGCGACGGTTCGTGACGCGCGGTCAGCGCCAGTGCGGATGCTCCCCATTTCCCGGGCATCTCGACGTCGGCCAGGGCCGCGCTGACGTACACGGTGTGGATGGGTTGCGGTTCGTCGCGGCCTTCGGGGTAGGCGGTGGCGAGATCGGCGTCGGCGGCAGCCAGCAGCTCCGCGATGGGAGCCAGCCAGCCGGGGCTACCGGCATCTGATGGGTTCGGTGAGGATGCCGCTGCCACGGGTCCCATGCTCGCAGACTCGTTGTGGCGGTGCTCAGGGGTGTGCAGCTGCCGATTCCTCCTCGGGCTCGTCCGCGACCTGTTCACCGGCGAGAACCTTGCGCATGCGGGCCTTATCGAGCTGGCCTTCCCAATTGGCCACCACCATCGTCGCCACGCAATTGCCCAGCAGGTTCACCGAGACGCGCATCGAGTCCATGATCCGGTCGGCGCCCAGCAGCAGGGCGACGGCGGCCACCGGGATGGCGCCATGTCCTATGGCGGCCACGGTGGCCGAGAGTGCGAGGAACGACGAACCCGGTACGCCCGCCATGCCTTTGGAGGTCAACATCAGCACCAGTACGGCGGTGATCTGTTCGCCGAGGGTCAGATCGACGCCCAGGGCCTGCGCGAGGAACAGCACGCAGATCGACAGGTACAAGGTGGCTCCGTCGAGATTGAAGGAGTACCCGGTGGGGATGACCAGTCCGGTGGTCGTCTTGGAGCATCCCGCGTGGTTCAGCTTGGTCATGATGCGCGGCAACACCACTTCGGTGGAGGCCGTGCCGAGAGCCAGGAAGAGTTCGTCCTTGATGTAGACGACGAATTTCCAAAGGTTTACCCCTGCGAAGAGCCGGGCGATGACCGCCAGAACGCCGATGAACAGCAGCGCGGCGGCATAACAGGCGGCGATGAGCTTGCCGTAGCTGCCCAACGAGCCGATGCCGTACTGGCCCACGATGTAGGCCATCGCGCCAAGCGCTCCCAACGGCGCCAGCCGCATGATCCACCCGATGATGGTGAAGAAGATGTGGCTGAGGTGGTCGATGAATTCGAGCACCACCGGCGGACCCGATTCGCCGAACTTGGCCAGCGCCAGGCCGAACAGCACCGCGAAGAACAGCACCTGAAGCAATGCGTTTTCGGCGAAGGCCGAGACGATGGATGAGGGGATGATGCCGAGCAGGAACTCGACGGTGTGTGGCAGCTCGCCGTTGTTGGTCTTCTTCGCGATGGCGTCGGCCCCGGTCGCCAGCGTCCCGGCGTCGATGTGAAAGCCCGCTCCCGGCTTGGCGAGATTTCCCACCAGCAGGCCGAACAGCAGCGCGAAGGTGGTCACCGCCTCGAAGTAGATGAGCGCCTTGATGCCGATGCGGCCGACGGACTTGAGGTCGCCGACATGGGCGATGCCGAGCACCACCGTGCAGAAGATGATCGGCGCGATCAGCATCTTGATCAGCTTGATGAAACCGTCGGCCAAGGGGCGCAGGTCGGCGCCCAGGCCCGGCCACAGCCAGCCGATGACCACACCCGCGACGATCGCCACCAGAAGCTGGACGAATAGCGAGCGATACCAGGGTGGCTTGTTCGCCAGACGCACCATCTCGCTGGCGGGTACCTCGATCGCGGTCGGCATGGGCGCGACCGTAACCACGGCCTGTTTATTGGATGTGAACACCGGATTCAGCCCGTATTACGCACGACATGGGCGTGCGGTTCGATAGGAGTATGGAACCTGACCCCGCGGCAGGTGTCGTTGTCGGTGCGGTGCTGGCGGCGGGCGCCGGCAATCGTTACGGCATGCCGAAGATCCTCGCCGAGAACGGACGGTGGCTCGAGCTGGCCGTCACCGCGCTGGACCGGGGCGGATGCGACGAGGTCTATGTGACACACGGGGCGGCATCGGCCCAGATACCTTCGCCCGCACGGGGTGTCGAGGTCGTGCGATGGCGGGACGGCGTGTCGGAGTCGGTGCGGTCGGTACTGGAACTTGTGCGCTTGCGCACGGATGTGGCCGGGGTGCTCATCCATTTGGTGGATCTGCCGTCCATCGGGCCGGATGTGGTGGCGGCGGTGCTGCGTGCCAGCGGGCGCTGCCGTTCGGCACTTGTCCGCGCGACGTATGCGGGGCGGCCCGGGCATCCGGTGTATCTCGGTTCCGAACACGTCGATCCGGTGCTCAGCGTGCTGGCGGGCGACCGGGGAGCCGGCCCCTACCTGGCCGTGCGCGCCGATGTGATCGAGGTGCCGTGTGGGCATCTGGGCGACGGTGTCGATGGTGATTACCGGCCGTAGATCAGATGTGTCGGGGTGTGCCGCATGCCCAGCAGATAGACGCCGAAGCCGATTCCCGCGCCGACGAACCACGTGAAGCTCGCCACGTAGGCACTGCCCCAGACCACTGTCGCGATGGCCACCAGCGCGCCCGCGACGGTGGCGGCGACCGCGACCGGGTTGATGCCGCCGCGGTAGTGGTACGCGCCCGAAGGGGAGAGGGTGAACAGGTCGTCCACCGTGATGCTGCGATTGCGCACCAGGTAGAAGTCGGCGATGAGGATGCCGAAGAGCGGGCCGATCACCGCGCCCAGGGTGTCCAGTGTGTAGTGGATGGTGCTCGGATTGTTGTAGAGGTTCCAAGGGGTGATCAGGATCGACCCGGTCGCCGCGATCATTCCACCGGCGCGCCAGCTGATCCGGGTCGGGGCGAGATTGGAGAAATCGAAAGCCGGCGAGACGAAGTTGGCCACGATGTTGATCCCGATGGTGGCGATCGCGAAGGTGAGTACACCCAGCACCGCTGCGGTGGTGTTGTCGATCTTGTCCACGATCAGCACCGGGTCGGTGATGACCGCGCCGTCCGGGGAGCGGCCGATCACCGCTGCCCCCGCCGACACCGTGCACACCACCAGCACTGCGAAGAAGACGAAGTTCAGCGGTAATCCGAGGAAGTTGCCACGCTTGACCTCCTCGAAGCTGCTGCCGTATCGCGAGAAGTCGCCGAAGTTGAGCATCGGTCCCGAGAAGTAGGAAATCACCAGCGCTATCGCACTGAGCATGGCCGTCGCGGCGGCCATGCCGCTCTTGGGCGCACCTTCTGCGAGGCTGAAATGCACGTTCTGCCAGCCGGCCTCGGCGACAAGGTAGGCGGCCAGTGCCAGCATCACGACGTATACGGCGGGCCCGCAGAAGTCGATGAACCGGCGGATCGCGTTCATGCCGTTCCAGAAGACGGCGGCCTGTAGCACCCACATCAGCAGGAATCCGCCCCAGCCGAGCAGCGACAAGCCCAGGAATCCGTACTCGTCGGCGTTGCCGTAACGGCTCAGCGAGGGCTCGAACTTCACCGCCAAGAGCACGAATGCCACTGAGGCCAAATAAGTTTGAATTCCGTACCAGGCGACGGCGATAAGACCGCGAATCACGGCGGGCAGATTGGCCCCGCGCACACCGAATGCGATCCGGGTGGTCACCGGGTATGGCACGCCGGCCTGTTGGGAAGGCCGGGCCACCAGGTTACACAGCCCATAGACCGCCACGATCCCGATCACCAGTGCCAGTAGTACCTGCCAGGCCGAGATTCCCAGCGCGAAAAGACTTCCCGCGAAGACATAGCCGCCGACGCTGTGGACGTCGGACATCCAGAACGCGAAGAAATTGTAGCTGGTCCAGGTCTGTGTCCGCAGCGGTGCCAGATCGCCGTTGGTCAACGCCGGGTCGTACCCGGGCTTGATCACGCTGTCTCCGGCGGCGCTGTGCCCGGTTGCCGGGGCGATGGCATCGGCCGTGAGTACGCCGGTCACCTGACCTCCTTCGGATCGTCGACCAGCGGCGGAAAAGCTGGTGACACTCGAAGCTAAGCGGTCGGTGTTGCCGTCGTGTTGCGCGGAAACAATATTTTCCCGGGTCGGAATTCCTCCCCGGGAACGTGATTCGATGCGGCGAATCGGGCGGCCTACTATCGTGCCCACGATGGCTCATGACGAGGCTGGATACGCGACATCCCGCGACATGGTGGGTTACGGGCGCACGCCGCCGCATCCGCGGTGGCCCGGCCAGGCCCGGATCGCGGTGCAGTTCGTGCTCAATTACGAAGAGGGCGCCGAGAACAACGTTCTGGATGGCTCGGCGGCTTCGGAGACATTTCTGTCGGAGATGGTCCCGGCCGAGGCATTCCCCAACCGGCACATGAGCATGGAATCGCTGTATGAATACGGATCACGTGCCGGGCTCTGGCGGGTCTTGAGGGTGTTCGAGCGCCGTGGCCTGCCCCTGACGATCTTCGCGGTGGCGCGGGCGTTGCAACACAACCCAGAGGCGGTAGCCGCGTTTGGGGAACTCGGGCACGAAATTGCCTGTCATGGGCTGCGCTGGCAGTCCTATCAGCTGGTGTCGCCGGATGTGGAGCGTGAGCACATGGCGCAGGCGATCCAGATCGTGCGTGACCTGACCGGTGCGGCCCCGCTGGGCTGGTACACCGGTCGCGATTCACCGCAGACGCGACAGCTGGTGGTCGAGCACGGGGGGTTTTCCTACGACTCCGATTCGTACGCCGACGATCTGCCGTACTGGGTGCGGGTACCTGCCCACGGTGGTGTGGCTGAGCACCTGGTTGTGCCCTACACCCTGGACACCAACGATATGCGATTCGCATCGCCGGCCGGATTCCCTAGCGGGGAGCAGTTTTTCACGCATCTGCGGGACGCGTTCGACTGTCTGTACGCCGAGGGACAGGCGGGCAGCCCGAAGATGTTGTCTGTGGGACTGCACTGTCGGCTGGTGGGCCGCCCGGCGCGCACCGTCGCGCTCGAACGGTTCCTCGACCATGTGCAAGCTCACGAGGGTGTGTGGATCGCCAAACGCATCGACATCGCCGAGCATTGGCGCCGGGTTCACCCCGTGGCGCTCGAACCGAACGAATCTAGTAGTCCCACATAGGGTTTGGCCGGTGGTGGGGCGAACTCGCCCCGCCCCGATTTGCGCAGGCCCATCGACACCAGCGACTGCACCAGATTCACGGCGGCGGCCACACCGTCGATCACCGGTAGCCTGATCTCGGACGAGATGTCCCAGCACAGTTCGGCCATTCCGGCACAGCCCAGCACGATCACGTCGCTGCCGTCGTCGAGGGCGGCGCGGCGGCAATGCTCGATGAGAATGTTCTTGGTTCTGGGGTTCTGGTCCAATTCCAGAACCGCGATATCGCAGCCGTGCACTCCTCGGCAGAAGCGCGACATCCCATAGCGTTCGGCCAGATCCCAGGCGCGCCCGGCGGTGCGTTCCAAGGTGGTGACCACACTGAATCCGCGGCCCAGATGGCTGGCCATGTGCATGGCCGCCTCGGCGATACCGAGTACCGGGCCAGTGGCCAACTCGCGGGCCGCGTCGAGGCCGGGATCACCGAAGCAGGCGAGCACATACCCGTCGGCTCCTTCGGACTCGGCGCGGCGTATTTCGGCCAGCACACCGGGCACGCTCAGTGCCTCGTCGTAGTGACTTTCGATCGACACCGGTCCCATGTCCGGGTTGACGGTGGTGATGCTGGTTCCCGGCCAGGCCGCCGATTCGGCCACCGCGCCGATGGACTTCGTCATGGTCTCGGTGGTGTTGGGGTTGATCACGCGTATGCGCATGGCCGACAGGGTACGTCGGCCGCGCACGGCGCGGGCGGTGCTGAGGTCGGCGGGCAGCCGGTCATGAAACGTTCGCGTTAACTCTGCGTCGCCAGCAAGGGCAGCGGGGCGCCTGCACTGGCAAAATCGTGTTTTGGCCGACGGCGATGGAGGGCGAGTGTCACGTACGTTCCGCTATCGGAGGCTGATCAACGAGTTGCGCGCCACCAGGTCTGGTCACGATCAGACCAGTGTGCTCGACGGGTTGCGGCGGGCCATCCTGGACGGTGCCGCACCGCCGGGTTCGATGATCCCCATCGGTGAGGTGGCCGACACGTACCAAATCAGCCCCATTCCGGTCCGGGAGGCGCTCAAGACCCTTGTCGCGGAAGGACTTGTGGACCACCGGGCCAACGGGGGATACCGCGTCGCGCAGCTCACCTTGCCGGAGCTTCGTGAGATCTATTTCACCCGAGGCGTTCTGGAGCGTGCCGCACTGGCGCAGGCCGTGGCGCTGGCAACCCCGGAAGACCTAGATCGCGCAGTGGCCGAACATCAGCTGTTGCAGCAGGCGACCGTCGAGGGCGATGCCCGCGCTTTCCACCAGCATTCCCGTCGTTTTCACCGTGCCTTGGTGCTGCCCTGCGGCATGCACCGCCTGCTGCACATGTTCGAGGCCACGTGGAATCTGACCGAGCCGTTCCAGGTGATGCGGACGGTCTCGGCGTCGGATCAACTGCAACTGCACGCCGATCATGAGGCGATGATCACAGCGGTGGCAAGGCGTGACACCGAGGCCCTGCTGACCGTTGCGGCCACCCATCACGACCGTTTGGAGTCGGTGATAGTCGCTGCCGCAGGACAATTGGATGTGGCCGCCGAGGCGTAGCCGGGTGCGGCCCGCCGGGAAAATATAGACACCCGGCAACCTGGCCGCAACACGTTCGATCTAGCGTCGCTTGCGCGTCCGGCGGGTATGCGTCGGCACACCGAGGCAGGGAGGTTCCGCGATGAGCGCCGACACGACGCGACCGGCCGCGCCCGGGGCCGCACGCAAGAGGATCCACCCGGTGGACGAGGTGCCCTCCGCAGGCAAACTCGTCACCCTGGGCGTCCAGCACGTGATCGCGTTCTACGCGGGCGCCGTACTGGTGCCGCTGCTGATCGCGCGGGCTATCGACCTGGACGCCGAGGCGCTGACCATGTTGATCACGGCTGACCTGTTCACCTGCGGTATCGCCTCGATTCTGCAGGCCGTCGGGTTCTGGAAGATCGGCGTGCGGCTGCCGCTGCTACAAGGGGTCACCTTCGCCACCCTCGCCCCGGTGATCAAAATCGCCAATGACCACGGCGGCGGCAGGGTAGGGCTGCTCACGGTTTACGGCGCCGTGATCGCCGCGGGCGCGTTCACCTTCCTCATCGCCCCGTTCTTCGCCCGGCTGATCCGCTTCTTCCCACCGATCGTCACCGGCTCGGTCATCACGATCATCGGGGTATCGCTGTTGCCGGTGGGCATCGGAGACGCTGTCCGCAACCCGCACAGCCCGGTGGCCGCCCACGATCCCGGAAACGGGCGATGGCTCGTGTATGCGGTGGGCACCATCGCGGCGATCGTGTTGATGCAGAGGTTCTTCCGGGGCTTCTGGAGCACCATCGCCGTGCTGCTGGGGTTGGTCGCCGGTACCGCCATCGCGTGGTTGGCCGGGGACACCGACTTCACCCGCGTCGGCGAGGCGGACTGGATCGGGTTCACCTCGCCGTTCGCGTTCGGAGCACCGCGTTTCGATGTGATCGCAGTGGTGTCGCTGATCGTGGTGCTGCTGGTGACCGCCGTCGAATCCACCGGTGCGGTCTTCGCCACCGGCGAGATCGTCGGAAAGCGGGTGCGCGGAGCCGATATCGCTGCCACGGTGCGGGCCGACGGCATCGCCACGATGATCGGCGGCACCTTCAACTCGTTCCCGTATACGGCGTTCTCGGAGAACGTCGGGCTGGTGCGCCTGACCGGTGTCAAGAGCCGTTGGGTGGTAGCGGCCGCCGGGGTGATCATGATGGGGTTGGGTGTGTTGCCCAAGACCGCCAAGATCGTGGAGTCGATTCCGGCCCCGGTGTTGGGCGGGGCCGCCATGACGCTGTTCGCGACGGTGGCGGTGGTCGGTATTCAGACACTCGGCAAGGTCGATTTCAACGACCACCGCAACCTGATCATCGCCAGTACGTCGCTGGCGATGGGGATGTACGTGCAGTTCTCTCAGTCCTCGGGCCCGTCGACGGTCCTGGACCACGGGCGCGATATCGCCGTTCCGGCGCTTCCGGGAATCGACCAGGCGGTCCCGGGGCTGCTGCAGATCCCGTTCAGCACCGGCATCACCATGGGCGCCATCACCGCGATCGTCTTGAACCTGCTGTTCTTCCACACCGGCAGCCGGGGCGTGGCGGTGGCCGGGGGCGGTGCCATTCGGCTCGCGCAGGTCAACGAGATGACCCTGGAGGAGTTTCGCCGCACCTTCGGCGGCCTGGTGCAGGACGTGCACTGGGTGGTGGACCGCGCCTACCGGCAGCGGCCGTTCGCCGACACCCATGACCTGCGCAGCGCCTTCCAGGAGGCGATGCTCACCGGCGGCGACGAGGAGCAGCTCGAACTCATCAGATCGTTCCCCGATCTGGGCGCCGAGGACGAAGCTGGTGAGATGGCAGCCGTCGACCACACCATCTTGCAGACGCTGGACGAGAGCGAACTGAACAACGTGGTGAGCCTGGCCAACGCCTATCGCGAGCATTTCGGCTTTCCGCTGGTGATCTGCGCACGCGAGACCGAGCGTTACGAGCGTCTGCTGCGTAACGGGTGGAGCCGGATGGAGAATTCCACCACCAGCGAGCGTGCCTTCGCGCTCATCGAGATCGCGAAGATCGCCAATTACCGGTTCGATGATCTGGTGGCCGACGCCAACCCCATCACGGCCGCTCGTTTCGGTCGCTTCGAGGATTTCCATGCGGCGCGTTGACTGGCGGGGAATCGAGAGCTTCAACGAGCTGTCCGACAACCAGGCGATCCACTGGCTCTACGAGTGTTGCGCCTCGCGGATATGGGCGGTGCGGGTGGCGGCCGGGAGGCCGTTCCGCGACGAGCAGGCGCTGTACAACCGTGCGGACCTGATCCTGGCCGAGCTCACGGAGACGGACCTGGACGAGGCGCTCGACGGGCACCCGAGGATCGGGGAGCGCTCCGAGAGCGCGGCCTCCCAGCGTGAGCAGTCGGGTGTGGCCGGTGCCGACGCCGCGGTCCTGGCCCGGCTCAGGGAAGCCAATGCCGAGTACGAGAAGCGATTCGGCTACGTATACCTGGTGTTCGCGAACGGTAGACCTGCCGAGGAGCTACTGACGATCCTGGAAGAGCGGCTCAAGAACGATCCACAGAACGAACGCCGGGTCATGAGAATGGAGTTGGGCAAGATCAATCGCAGCCGACTGGTGCGGATGCTGGGGCCCGCGGGCAGGCATGCCGACGAGATCGAGACGGAGGATGAATTGTGACGGGTCTGAGTACCCATGTCCTGGACGCGGTGACCGGGCGACCGGCACAGGGTGTCCGGGTGATGCTGCTGGACGCCACGGGATCTCAGGTAGCGGGCGGCGCCACCGATTCCGACGGAAGGATCGCGGACCTCACCGGTACGGTGTTGGCATCCGGGCCGTACCGGTTGGTGTTCGACACCGGAACCTGGTTCGCCGACAACGGGATCGAGGGTTTCTACCCGGAGGTGATCGTCAGCTTTCACGCGGACGGCGGCGCACACCTGCATGTCCCTCTGTTGCTGAGCCCCTACGCCTACTCGACCTACCGCGGCAGCTGAGAAAGGAAGCATCAATGGGAATCGTCCTGGGAGGCAACCAGTACGGCAAGGCCGAGAATCGGGTGGTCCGGATCTACCGCGACGCTCCGCGCCACGAGATCAAGGACCTGAATGTCGGCAGCGCGCTGCGCGGAGATTTCGCGGCCGCCTACACCGACGGTGATCAGCGCAAGGTGCTGCCCACCGATAGCCAAAAGCAGACCATCTACGCCTACGCCAAGGAGAAGGGCATCGAGACCATCGAGCGGTACGGTCTGGACCTGGCGTACCACTTCGTGGACGAATACGAGCCGGTGACCGGGGCACGTATCGAGATCGACGAATATGCCTGGGAGCGTGTCGTTGTCGATGGGCGCGAGCATGACCACACCTGGGTCCGCAAGGGTCAGGAGGTGCGCACCGCCGAGATCACCGTCGACGGTGTCGGCACGCAGCAGCAGACCTGGGTGGTCGGCGGCCTCAAGGATCTCGTCGTACTGAAGTCGACGGGTTCGGAGTTCCACGACTTCCTGGAAGACAAGTACACGGTCCTGCAGCCGACGACTGATCGGGTGATGGCCACCTCGCTGGTGGCCAAGTGGCGCTTCGTGGGTACCGATATCGACTGGGACGCAACGTATGCCGGGGTCAAGGCGATCATCCTGGAGAGGTTCGCCACCGTGCACTCGCTGGCCCTGCAGCAGACGCTGTACGAGATCGGCAAGGCCGTTCTGGCGGCATACCCGTCGATCGCGGAGGTCCGGCTCTCGGCGCCGAACAAGCACCACTTCGTCTACGACTTATCGCCTTTCGGGTTGGATAATCCCAACGAGGTCTTCCATGCCGACGATCGTCCGTACGGGTTGATTCAGGCCATCGTCGCCCGCGACGACGCCCCGGATGCCGGGCCGGCGTGGTACCCGCATCTGTCTTGGTTGGTCTAGCGGTCGCCGTCGAGGTAGCCGGTGATATCGCGCCCCCGCACCAACACAGCGCTGATGGCAGGCTCGCGCAGCCCCATCAGCAGGCCAAACAGTGTCTGCTCGGCGGCCACCTGCCCGTCGTCGGATCGGACGCCGTGGGAGAGAGTGTCGGCCAGGGGGTGCCACCGGTCCGGATCGACGATCAGAAAGTCGGCGTCCTTGCCCGAATCCAGATTGCCAAAGGTGTCTTCGCGGTCCAGTGCCCGTGCTCCAGCCAGCGTGGCGGTGAACAGCAGCTCGGCAGGATGCAGGGATACCGCGGCCGAAGCCGGTTCGGACATGTGGACCTTGAAGCAGTCGTTCAGCACGCGGCTCAACAGCCATTCGTCGCCGGCGCCCACGTCGCTGCCCAGCGCGACGTTGACTCCGCTGGCGACGGTTCTGCGCCAGGGCATGGTGCCCGAACCCAGGAACAGCTGGGAGGTGGGGCAATGCGCGATGGAGCTGCCCGTCTCGGCGAGCCGGGCCAGTTCGGCGTCCTGGCAGTGCACGGCGTGCGCCAGGATGCTCCTGCGGCCCAGCAGAGTTGCGCCGCCCTTACGGGAGCCGGGCAGAAAATGACCGTCATAGGTATCCAGGTAACTCGCCACCCCGTACGCCGACAGCGTGGCATCCACCTCACCGGTGTTGGGCCGGGCGTTCTCGTTGAGGTGGGAATGGAAGTAGACACCGTCGCCGCGCACGGTGTCGTACAGCTCGCCCAGCGCCGCGAGGGTGTCCGCGGTGACCGACAACGAGAACCGCGGGGCCAACGCCACATCGGTGAGATCGCCCCCGTGCCAGCTGCTGATTTCATGGGCACACAGCTCGATTGCGCGTTCCGTCGTGGTCAGCAGCGGCCCGGCGCTGTCCGGCCCGGTGGTCTGCACGCCGCGCCCGCTGACCATGCGCAGGCCTGCGGCGCGCGTCGTGGTGAACAAGGCCTCCTGCGCCTGCGGAAAGGCCGAGCCCATCACCATCGCGGCGGTGGTTCCGGCGGCGATCCGGCGGCGGCAGAACGCGACGGCCGCGCGCCGCGCCAGCGCGGGATCGGACAGGCGCGCCTCGGCCGGAAAGATGCAGTGCTCCAGCCACTCCAACAATTGGCCACCGCCATAGGAGTCGGTGCAGTACACCTGCGGAAAATGCATATGCGTGTCGACGAACCCGGGCAGCAGGAAGCTCCCGCGATGGTCGCGCACGGACCATGCGGTGAATTCCCGGGGCAGTTGGGAATACGGGCCGCAATAGGCGATCGCGCCGTCGACGCCGACCGCCAGGGCGCCGTCGGGAATCGACTGCAGATGTGCGGGCGCATCGGCCACCGTGGGGGAGCCGGTGATGTGGAAGATGTGCCCGCGATAGACGGCAGCGGCGATCGGGTCCATGCCACCATAGTGCACAGTGCACCTCGGTGGCGCAGCACAAAGCACCACAGCGGGGTGCCTCGATGAGTCCAATAACGTTGATCGAGAATGTATTCGCCGCCACCGTAGATCAGCAACGCCGGGAAATCGACGATGCGACGGTGGTTGTCGAGGACGGCCGGATTGCCGCGGTACTGATGGCCGGGGAACCCAACCCCTGGCGGGCATTGCCGGATGTAGTGCGAGTGGATGGCCGTGGCTGTCTGCTCACACCGGGCTTGGTCAACACACACCACCACCTATACCAGTGGATCACCCGTGGGTTGGCCGCCGATCACACGCTGTTTCAATGGCTTACCGCCCTGTACCCGGTGTGGGAGGGTATTGACGCGGACGGCCTGCACGTGGCGGCGCAGGGTGCGTTGAGCTGGCTGGCGCTGTCCGGCTGCACCACGACCACCGACCACCACTATGTATTTCCTTCGGGTGCAGGCGATCTGCTGGAGGCCGAGATCGAGGCAGCCCGCGAGGTCGGACTGCGGTTCGACCCCACCCGAGGTTCGATGGACCTGGGCGAATCGGACGGCGGGTTGCCGCCGGACAATCTGGTGGAGTCGATCGACACCGCGCTGGAGGCCAGCGCCGCGGCCATCGCGCGCTGGCATGACCCGGCGCCCGGCTCGATGGTGCGCATCGGTGTGGCGCCGTGCTCGCCCTTCTCGGTGAGCGGTGAGCTGCTGCGGCAGTCGGCGCTGCTGGCCCGCGAGCACGGCGTGCGGCTGCACACCCACCTGGCGGAAACCGAGGACGAAACCGCCTACTGCGCGCAGCGGTTCGGCTGCAGCCCCCTCGACTACATGGAAGGGCTGGGCTGGCTGGGGCCCGATGTGTGGTTCGCGCATGGCATCCACTTCGACGACGCCTCCATCGCCCGGCTGGCCGGTGCGGGCACCGGCATCGCGCACTGCCCGACCTCGAACGGGCGCCTGGGCGCCGGTATCGCCCGTACCCGGGAGCTGGTGGCGGCGGGGGTGCCGGTGGGCCTGGGTGTGGACGGTGCGGCCTCCAACGAGTCGGGGCGTCTTCTGGAGGAGGCGCACCAGGCGCTGTTATTGGCACGCGCCGTCGGCGGGCCCACGGCGCTGAGCACCCGCACCGCACTGGAGCTGGCGACGCTGGGCGGTGCCCGGCTGCTGGGCCGCGCCGAAGAGATCGGCTCGATCGAGGTCGGCAAGTGCGCCGACCTGGTGCTGTGGGACCTGAGCACGCTGGCCCATAGTGGAATCGACGACCCGGTGGCCGCGCTGATCTTGGGCGAGGTGCCGCCCATCAGGTGTTCGTGGGTCGGCGGCAAATCGATCGTCCGGAATGGGGAAATGCTCACGGTCGACACCGACCGGGTCGCCGCCGCGGTGCGCGCGGCGCATCATGGATTGATGAGCAGGTTGCGCTGATGGATCTGCACACCATCGAGTCGGTGATGATTCCACGGGACCGGGCTGACCTCAGCGGTCTCGGTGAGCACGACGGAGTGCTGGCGGGCGGTACCTGGCTGATGAGCCAGCCGCAGCCGGGGCTGCGGCGGTTGGTGGATCTGGCCGGTATGCGCTGGCCGGATTTGGCGGTCGACGGCGATGGTCTGCAGGTGGGTGCCACCTGCAGCATCGAACGGTTCGTCAACGCCTCGTATCCGCCCGAGTGGCAGGCCGTGAACCTCTTCGGGCAGTGCGCCCGGGCACTGCTGGCCTCGTTCAAGATCTGGCGCACCGCGACGGTCGGCGGCAACATCTGCCTGGGCCTGCCCGCCGGGGCGATGATCTCGTTGTGTGCGGCCCTCGATGCCGAACTGCTCATCTGGCGCCGCGATGGCACCGACGAGCATTGCGCCATCACCGAATTCGTGACCGACATCAACGTGACGATATTGCGCCCCGGTGATGTGTTGCGCGCCATCACCTTTCCCTCCCGTGCGTTGTCGCAGCCGACGGCGCTGCGCAAGATCGCCTATTCGGCGCTGGGCCGATCCGGTGCACTGGTCACCGGGCGACTCGACGGCGCCGACATCGTGCTGGGGGTCACCGCGGGCACGCGCAGACCGGTCGTGTTGCGGGTGCCCGCCGAACCGGAGCGGGTGCACGAGGCCGCAGCGGCGATTCCCGCCGCGCAGTTCCACACCGACGCCCATGGGACCGCCGCGTGGCGCCGTGCGGTCACCGCGCAACTGGCCCGCGAGGTCGCCGAGGAACTCACGAGCGGGCGCCCATGAAGGTCAACGGCCAGATCATCGACACCAGCCCGCGCCCCGGGCAGTGCCTACGCACCTTCCTGCGCGAGCATGGCCACAGCGAGGTCAAGAAGGGTTGCGACGCAGGCGATTGCGGTGCCTGCACGGTGCTGGTCGACGGGGCATCCCAGCACTCCTGCATCGTGCCCGCGCACCGTGCCACGGATGCCGAGATCCTCACCGTCCGAAGCCTCGGGGACGAGCACGACCTGCATCCCGTGCAGCGCGGATTCATCGATCATGCCGGGTTCCAGTGCGGATTCTGCACCGCCGGCATGGTGTTGACGGCGGCCACCCTCACCGGCGACCAGACCGAGGATCTGGGCAATGCGCTGAAGGGCAATCTGTGCCGGTGCACCGGCTACCGGCCCATCCGCGCCGCTATCGGCGGCGCCACAGCACCGCAGGACACCGTCAGCGCGCCCGCCGCCGCACGCGTGGTCACCGGCACCGAGCTGTACACCATGGACCAGTTGCCGGCCGGCGTGGGACATGTTGCGGTACTGGGTAGCCCGTACCCGTCGGCCCGCATCACGCGGCTCGACACCGAGAAGGCCCGCGGCCTGCCGGGGGTACGGGCG
This sequence comes from Mycobacteroides saopaulense, assembly GCF_001456355.1. NCBI lineage: Bacteria > Bacillati > Actinomycetota > Actinomycetes > Mycobacteriales > Mycobacteriaceae > Mycobacteroides > Mycobacteroides saopaulense. The sequence goes on along the minus strand of NZ_CP010271.1, from coordinate 2,701,099 downwards.
GTGCTCTGCTACCGCGACGATCCGGGGGTGCCCTTCTCCACCGCCCGTCACCACGAGCGCACCGACGATCCCGACGACACATTGATTTTCGATCGTGTGCTGCGGTTCGCGGGGCAACGTGTCGCGGCGGTGGTGGCGGACTCGCCCACCATCGCACACCGGGCGCTGGAGCACATCGACGTCGAGTACGAGGTGCTGCCCGCGGTGTTCGATCCGGAGCTGGCGCAGCGTCCCGGAGTGCACCTGGTGCACGGTGACAAGGGGCCGGGCGCCAGGATCGCCGATCCCGCACGCAATCTGGTGGCCGAGGTGCACGGCGAGGTCGGTGATGTCGAGGCGGCGGTGGCGCGGGCGCGGGAGGCAGGCGCGGTGGTCAGCGACAGCTGGCAGACCGCGCGGGTACAGCATGTCCACCTGGAGACACACGGGTCGGTGGGATGGCGCGACGAGCACGGCCGCTATGTCCTGCGCACCAGCAGCCAGGTGCCGTTTCTGGTCCGTGACGAGCTCTGTCACGTCTTTGGCCTGGCGCGCGAGCAGGTTCGGGTGTTCGCGCCGCGGGTGGGCGGCGGATTCGGCGCCAAACAGGAGATGCTCACCGAAGACCTGGTGCTGCTGGCGGTGCGTGTGACCGGGGCGCCCGCTGTCTACGAGTTCACGCGCAGCGACCAGTTCACCATCGCGCCGTGTCGCCACCCCATGCGCGTCAACGTGACCGCCGCGGCGAGCCCGGACGGTGAGCTGACCGCGTTGGCCGTCGACGTGCTCTCCGACGCCGGGGCCTACGCAAACCACAGCGTGGGCGTGATGTTCCACGGCTGCAACGAATCGATGGCCCAATACCGCTGTGCGAATAAGAGAGTCGATGCACAGGCGGTCTACACCAACAACCTCCCGTCCGGTGCGTTCCGCGGCTACGGGCTGGGGCAGGTGCTGTTCGGTATCGAATCGGCCCTCGACGACCTGGCACGCGAACTGGGCATCGACCCGTTCGAGTTCCGGCGCCGCAACGCCATCGTCCCGGGGGACCGGTTCGTCAGTTGGGAAGTGGAAGAAGACGACCTGGAGTTCGGCAGCTACGGACTGGACCAATGCCTGGACCTCGCACAGGAGGCGTTGGCGCAGGGCGCCACGGACCCGGCGCGTAACGGGACGGCGCTGCCCGCTGGCTGGAAGGTCGGTGAGGGCACGGCCATCGCCATGATCGCGACTGTGCCCCCACGCGGTCACGTGGCCGACGCCCGCGCCGAACTGGACGCGCGGGGCCGCTATCGGATCTCCGTGGGGTCAGCCGAGTTCGGCAACGGCACCACCACCGTGCACGCGCAACTGGCCGCGGCCGTGCTGGGCTGCGCCCCAGACCAGATCGATATTCACCAGGCCGATACCGACGAAGTGGGCCATGACACCGGGGCGTTCGGTTCGGCCGGCACCACCGTCGCGGGGCTGGCCGTGCACAGGGCGGCAGAGCTGTTACGAGACAAGATCATCCGGTTCGCCGCGGCAAAACTGGCCGTGCCGGAATCCCAGTGCGTGCTGGGCCGGGACGGGGTGCGGATCGGTGTGGAGCTGTTGTGCCTGGCCGATATCGCGGCCGCAGCGCCGCAACCACTGACGGCGCTGGGACGCCACGAGGGCACACCACGCTCGGTTGCCTTCAACGTCCAGGCATTCCGTGTGGGGGTGCATCCGGCGACCGGCACCGTGCGCATTCTGCAGTCGATACAGACCGCCGATGCCGGTGTGGTCATCAACCCGCAGCAGTGCCGTGGCCAGGTGGAGGGCGGTGTCGCACAGGCCATCGGGTCGGCGCTCTACGAGGAGATCCTGGTACAGGACGGCTACGTCAGCACCATCGCGTTGCGCAACTACCACATTCCGCGGCTGGTGGATCTACCCGATACCGAGGTCTACTTCGCCGACACCTACGACACCCTCGGGCCGCTCGGTGCCAAGTCGATGAGTGAGTCCCCGTACAACCCGGTGGCGCCCGCCCTGGCCAACGCCATCCGCGACGCGGTCGGCGTCAGGATGTACCGCCTGCCGATGAACGCGGCGCGCGTGTGGCAGGCCATCGACGAGTCCGGGGCAGGGGAGCCCGCATGAAGGATGTGCTCGGGGATCTGATCGCCCTGCTGGAAGATGGTGGCGCCGTCGCGTTGGCACGCGTGGTGGAGGTCAGTGGCGCAGTTCCGCGTGAGCCGGGCGCGACGATGATCGTGCCGGCCGACGGGATGGTCATCGGGTCACTGTCCGGTGGATGCGTGGAAGCGGCGGTCATCGAGACGGCACGCGAGGTGCTGGCCACGGGGCTGTGTGTCAGTGAGCGATTCGGTGTCGACGACGGGATCGCACCTGGTCTCACCTGTGGTGGTGAGATTGAAGTCGTCACTGAATGTGTTGGCGCCGAGCGGCTGCCGCTGCTTCGAGAGCTGCAGTCTGCACTCGGCGCGGGGGAGTCGGTGGGCTTGGTGAGCACTCTGTCGGGGATTCCTGACTGGGCCCTGGTGCGGCCAGGGGAGTCGGTGCCGTGGCCGCAGATCGATGGCGACGTCGCAGCGCTGATACGTGCGGGCAGCAGTGCGGTGGCCGGTGCCGATCGCTGTGAACCCGACCAGTCCGGTCTGCACCGGGTGTTCGTGCAAGCATTCGCGGCGCCCCCGCGCATGATCTTGGCGGGGGCCAACGCGTTTGTCCGGGCCTTGAGCCGCACCGGCAGCCAGCTGGGCTACCGGGTGACGGTGGTCGATGCCCGCGAGGTGTTCGCGACGCCGGCGCAGTTCCCGCATGCCCATGAGGTGGTGGTCGACTGGCCGCACCGGTACCTGCGGGCGGAGGTGGATGCCGGGCGGGTCGACGGGCGCACCGTGGTGTGCGTCCTGACGCACGATCCCAAGTTCGACGTGCCGATGCTGGCGGCGGCGCTGACCGTGGCACCGGTGGCCTTTGTCGGTGCGCTGGGCTCGCGGCGCACGCACACCGATCGGGTGGCGCGCCTGCGCGAGGAGGGCGTCACCGACGATCAGCTGCGTAGGCTGCGCAGCCCACTGGGCCTGGATCTCAATGCCCGCACCCCCGAGGAGACCGCGATATCCATTGCGGCACAGATCATCGCCGAAACCTCGGGAGGCTCCGGGCGGGCTTTGAGTGACACCGACGGGCCCATCCACCGGTAGGGGGCTGCGGTGTACCTGAAGGCATGTCTGAACGGAGTCCGGCGCAACAGCGCGGTGCCGATTTTGTCATGTGAAACTCGATGGCCTGTCATACTCGTTGTGTTCTATACAGTTTCAAATTGGGTGAGGAAGTCAGATGCGAGCTGCTCCTGCTCTTAGACGCATCACTCGGTCCGATCATGAGTTCGAAACCTTGTGTCGTGGATGGAACCGGCGATTTCACGCGGACCCCCTGGAGGTTGTGTTTCCGGCCAGCACAGACGAGGTGGCCGTGGCTCTGCTGGATGCGCAGCGGCGGCAAATACCGTTTCGGATCCGCTCGGGTGGACACTCGGTAGACGGCTTCTCGGGCGTTGCGGATGGCATCGTCATTGACCTGAGAGATCTCAATGCCGTTGGTGTCGCCTCTGATTGCACGCGAGCCAAGGTGGGGGCTGGCGCTCATCTGCACGATGTCTATGAAGCACTAGGCCAGATCGACCGGGTAATACCGGGCGGGGTTGGCCGCTCGGTGGGTATGGGTGGTTTGATCACCGGCGGAGGGCTGGGCGGATTGACTCGCTGGCTGGGTGCGCTGGCTCACAACGTAATCTCATTCGACCTGGTTGATGCCCAAGGACAGATCCACTGTGTGACACCGGACAGCCATCCGGACTTGTATTGGGCCTGTCTTGGCGCTGGCGGAGGCAATTTCGGCATCATCACCGCCTTCACGCTACGGCTAACGCCGCTGTCTGCCGCCGTGTGGTATCGACTGTCATGGCCGTGGAGTCAGTTCGAGGACGTCTACGAGGCGTGGCAGCGGTGGGCACCGGACACCGATAGTCGGCTGACGCCACTGCTGGTGATGTGGCCGACAACGTCAGCCAACCGGATTGATGTGGCCGGCATCTTTCCGGGCACGCCCGAAGAGCTCGATGATTTGTTGACACATCTACTCAGGGATGTACCACCTCCGAGTGAAAAGCAAATAACACCAACCACATTCGTTGCCGCCATGGCGGCGCTACTGCAGAAGGTCGGCGGCGAGTCCTTTGACGTCGGTACCCGCGCGGCGACCGCGTCACCATTCTTCGACCAACCGCTGGACAGGAACCTCATGCGCATACTTCGCGATTGGCATACCAAAGCACCCGGCAACTCATTTGTATGGTGCCTGCCCGGTGGTGCAGAACTAGCCGCCGCCGCTGGCAGGGGAATCCACTCCTTCGCTCACGGTCAAATGCAGCAGCTGATGCTCATCCGGTCCGACTGGAGCGACGTACGCCAGGACGACGCCTGCGTCTCGTGGGTCAGTGGTCTTTACAGTCTGGTGCAGCCTTACGCCTGTGGCGCTTACCTCAACTGGACCAATACCGACGTCGAATCGCGGCCGCACCGGTTGTACCGCGACAGTTACGCCAGATTAGTTGAGATCAAACATCGCTACGACCCGAGCAGCGCCTTTAACTTTGCACAGGCGATCCCAGTCTCGGTATCCGCTGCGGAGGCACGGCGGCTCCAACTACCGGCAGTCACACTCGCCGAGCTGTCCAACCGAGGCGTCCTGGTCGACTAGAACGCCATCATCACAATCGCCGGAGGGGCTGGCGTGTGCACGTTCCCGCACCGGGATCTCGGTGTCTCGGATGCGTGAGAGCTCCGTGTGCCTCAGAGTAATAAGAACGTTGTGACACCGGAGGTTTGTTGATTTCCACGAAACTGAGAGTCGCGGGCCTGCAGTCGGCCGGGAGCCCAGCGGACCCGGAGGCTAACCTTGCCGAACTCGACCAGGCTGCCAAATGGGTAGCCGGACAAGCAGATCTACTCATCACGCCAGAGCTTTTCGTGACCGGATACGACATCGGGGATCGTCTACCGGAATTGGTGAGCGCAGATCATCTCGACACGGTCCGCGCCATCGCGGAACGGAACGAGATCGCGATCATCGTGGGGCTGGCCGAAAGTGGCGCTGCGGGGGCGCTGTACAACAGCGCCGTCTTCATCGACGAGCGTGGCGCCGTGCGTGGTCGCCATCACAAGACGCATTTGTTCGGTGAGATCGACCGTGCGTACTTCACGCCGGGGAGCCAGGCGGTGACCGTGGTGCCGTATCGAGACGTCAACATCGGCATGATGATTTGTTACGACATCGAGTTCCCGGAGAACGCCCGGATGAGTGCCCTCGCCGGTGCGCACCTGCTCGCGGTGCCGACGGCACAGATGACGCCTTTCGAGATCGTCGCCGATGTCGTGATCCGGGCGCGTGCCTGGGAGAACCAGATCTATCTGGCCTACATCAATCACGACGGTGTCGAGAACACGACGACCTACGTCGGCCGGAGCAGCATCGTCGGTCCCGATGGGGGTGTGCTGGACCGTATCGAATCGGGGAGCGGCACGATCATCGCCGAGATCGACACGGAAGCGGTCCGCTCAGCGCAGCGCGCCAACCCTTATCTCACCGATACTCGTCCCGAACTGAATGCGGCCCTCGTGACCAGGGACTCGCGCGTCGTGTGATCAGCGTGACACAGCCCCGATTCCGGGGTGGAAAACCGCCAACTAGCTGCAAGAACTGTGGTGCGCGATACTGGGATTGAACCAGTGACCTCTTCCGTGTCAGGGAAGCGCTCTCCCGCTGAGCTAATCGCGCGGGTCTTTATGGAGGTGGAGACGGGAATCGAACCCGTGTGCACGGCTTTGCAGGCCGTTGCCTCACCACTCGGCCACTCCACCGCTAGGGATGCCTGTCTACCCCTTCGAGCGGATGACGGGATTCGAACCCGCGACCCTCACCTTGGCAAGGTGATGCGCTACCAACTGCGCTACATCCGCGCGCAACGGATGAGATCGTCACCCGGTGCGAAGTGAAACAGTAGTCGAACGAGAGGTTTAATCACAAATCCCTTGCGTGCGGGGCCCGTAGGCTGCCGGACTTCGGTCTTTCCGGCGTCTCGTGCTAGCCTTTCACCTCGGTTGATCAGCCATCAACGATCAACATGCGGTCTCGTAGCTCAGCGGAAGAGCACTCGCCTCACACGCGAGGGGTCGCTGGTTCGAACCCAGCCGGGACCACAGAATTTGCAGGTAGAAGGACGGCACGCCCATGGACGATCCACCCGGCGATCACGAACAGAGCCTGAGCGATACCAAGAGCCCAAGGAATGCGCCGCCCAAACGGTTCTCCGCCGCACAAATACATGCGGCGTCAGCGCCGCAGACGGTTCCTTATGTGCCGATGCAGTCGGGCACGACACCGTGGTGGCATCGATTACTCAAGGCAGTTGCATGGTTCACCTGGTTTGTCGGCCCAGCGGCCCCACCACCTTCCACGCTGGAAGCCATGGGCAACCAACAGAAGCAGAGCAGGTCTTGAAGGATTGCCTACCTGGGGACGGCTGCGCCGGGATGTCGACGACCGGGGTGTTACCTAGGTTCTTGTCGAAAAATCCCGCGTACCGTGTCCATCAAGGGGTTGAGATATCACTCGGCCCAGTTCTGCGTGCGAGCCGCGCAAGGCTGTGAGGTCGATAGGTCCAGCTGGCCGAGAATCTTCCCTATGGGATCGGCAGTGACATCGTGGGAGACCTCGTCTGGCTGACCCAACCATTGGCCAGGCTCATTGCGCTTGGCGATCGCCGCCGGGAGGCCCGCTGCGGTGAGATCAGGGCTGAATACACAAGCCACTGTTACCCACCGGGGAGCAAGTGCAAGTCTTATCCACGCCAGCGCAGTGTAAGAGCGGATATCAAACCAGTCTCGCTGCTACAACTCGGATTTCCATCGGATGCTGCGGCGGCACATCCGATTCCGGATATCGACTAATGAAATGCTATACAAAGCAGCATCTTTGGAGTCCCTTGGATCGTGCCCCGTGCCCCGTGCCCCGTGCCCCGTGCCCCGTGCGTCGCAGTCAGGCTGTTTGTCTACGTGCCCGATCTCAGCGTCTCGGTATCCCTGACCTACCTCAACGATGGCACCGTCCGGATCGGATAGCCACATACTCCGCCAACCGGGAGCGTATTGATCGAAATCCACCTGGAATGCGATGTGCCGCAAGGACCCAGGGTACTCAGGGCTGTCTGCCGATCCACTCGAAGCGCCTCGGGTATCAACTGGTGCCCCGCCGAATAGTTCGAGGTACACATCGCCGAGTCTCAGGAAGATCGCTGTCCGGTCTGGAGACTCGAACACCCGCGATCGGGTGAACCCGAGAATACGTCGCCCGGCGTAACGGTCTACAGCGAGGAGGGGCTTTTTCGGCGGAGGTACTCGTGCCGGGCCCAGGCGATGACGATTACCCACCCGGCTGTCCCTAAACCGGTTGCCGCACCGGCGATGATCCGGTTGTAGAGGCTCTGTTTGTGTATGTCGTACCCGCCGTCGGGGACATGATCCGGGCTACCTGTGACCAGTTGCTCTTGCGTTCTTCCGGTGTGGTGACAGCGATCCCACTGGCTCATGGGTTTGTGATCGCAGATCGCTGGACGGATCACGATGGGCACCGCGGCTACCAGAAACAGTGTGCACACGGGTACCGCGATCACCAAGCGCCAGTGCGCGTACGGATTCTTTGTCCGCGGCCGCGACGGTCTGCTGCTGTCTTCGGTACGTTTCCCAACCATCACTGCGGCCACGGATTGCCGTACGGGTGCTGCGGTGGTGTTGTTTTGCGTCGTCGTGATGCGGTGACGATGAGGATGGTGATTCCTGCTCCTGTGAGTGTGATGCCACCGATGGGACCTGCGAAAGCCGCTGTGATGGCGCCGGTCCCGGCGCGGGGCCCGAGTCCGTAGGTGATGTCTAAGTAGCCGGCGCAGCTGACGGTGTAGGTGCCGCCTTGGTGGGCGGTCACCACGTAGAGCGCGTTCCATTGGTTGATGCTCAGGGAGCCGTTGTAGCGGCTGACGGTGGCATCGTTGTTGTTCTCATCGCGGGCCACGCAGCGGGTGTTCTGGGTCAGTTTCGGTACGGATTCGACATCGGCGACGTAGATGATCATCTGTTCGCCTGAAGCGAATTGTGATGTGGCAGAGCCATTTGCGTCGAACTGGCTGGTGGGTCCTTTGAGGGCGTAGACCAGTCCTGCGACGAATAGGCTGATGCCCCCGATCAGGCCAACCGCTATCAGTGCCGCGCCGACGATGTACCAGTAGCGCGGTGTCGGCCGGTGTGGTGTGGCGGGAGGGGGTGCGGGCCAATGCGCAGGTGGTGGTGGAGCGCCCCAGGGATACCCGCCGGGATGTGACGGTGGTTCTGGCTGCCCGGGAGAACCCGGATCATTGTTTTGCACCGTGTAACCCCCGTTTTCATCCCACCTGTTCAGAACATGTATGAGAGTAGCTGACTGGCCGGTCGGGTTACGGGAGTCGGTTCTTGTAACTGTTCAGTCGGCGCGCAGTCGCTCCAGCATTCCGGGACGGAGTTGATCGGCGATGCGTGCCCATGGCACCACGACGGGGCGTAGTCGCCTGCGGTGTGCGACGGGCACGTACATCTCCAGGCCGGCGGTGGGTGCCGCCCCGGCGATCCGCGGGCTCACGGGCGATTCTCCATGGCGGCGCGATACTCGCCGGATTCAGGCAACGGTGCGTGCACGGGCCCTGCCAATAGTTCTGCTCGGGCCTCGAGCAGCGGGGGATAGAGCCACCAAAACACTGCCAACCCTGCAAACACGGCGGCGTTGCAGATGGTTGTAAAGCTGGTTATCGCCCCGGTGGCTGAGATGCCCACCTGGATAAGGACATTGACGGCCATGATTCCGATCAAGAGCTTGCGCACTGCGGGTGTCATCATGCGCAGCTGACGCTCAATCGTGTTCTGGGCTAAGCGTGCGGCGGCGCGTCGGACCGCCGGCTCGGCAGGTATCGGCCCCGACAGAACCGCCTTGGCGGCCTGCCGATACTGGGCCGGTGTCAGGCCGTCGAGCAGCTGGCGCAGCTGCGGCGCCCTGGACCGCGCGGCCAATGCCCATACCAGCCCGACGACGAGCGCCACGACCGCGATGCCGGTCCACCAGCCGAGCCATTGGCCCTGTTCGTTGCGGTTGATGACTGCCACCGGGATGCCCGCTGTGGTGAAGATTAGGGCTGTATACACGGGCCATTGTATCCACCATTGGGCAAGCGCGAGTCTGATTCACACCAGCACAGTGTAAGCAAACAGCAAACCATACGGTGTGGGAGGATGAACCGAAGGTTGGGTGATTTACGTGGAGGGGATTTCAGATGCGAATTGTTGACGGTGGGGCGAAGCTTGTGTTCGCCGCTGTCGTGCTGTGTGGCGCGGCGATGAGTGTCTTCGCGGTTCCGGCTCAGGCGCAGCCGGGCGGGTTCCCCGATCTCAGTAAGTTCACCGCCGTATCGCCAGAGCCTTACATCACGCGGTGGTCTAAGGGCGCCACGGACATGAGTTTTCTGGCCTTTGTCACTCCCTACGACATCGGCTGCAGATTTGGTGCCCCAAAGGAGCTTGCGGATTCTGGGCAAGGCGTCAGGTGTGGAGGTGCTCCTGTGGGGGTCGACAACATCCCCACCACGGATCTCATGAAACGCGAGGTGGCGACTCCGAAATCTGGCGATTGTGTGGTCGGCTCGGTGGGGCCCGGCGACGACAGTGCCGGGGCGCCGTATCAACTGTCGCATTACTTCTACGGAGGCTGCGATGGTAAGTCGCCGGGACCGATCAACAGGGGATCCCTACTCGCAGTGGGGCAGAAGGTCTCGTACGGCCACGTCACGTGTGTGGTTGATACCAATACGATCGTGGCTTGCCTCGACACTGCCAGTGACGAGCATGGATTCGTTCTCAAACCTTCTGGCAGTTGGACATTTTGAGCACCAGAACTGCCGTCCTCACAGTCTTGTCGTTCGCGGCGGGCCTCGGGTTGAGCATGCTGCTGTGTTTCACGCTATCGGTGGTGCTGTTCCAGTTCTTCTGGTCCGCAGGCTTGTACTTGGGATTCTGGATCACCTTCGGTATCAGCGTGATATTTGCGATCGTGGCGGTGGCTCGCAGGGTCCGGTTCAACGAACGGCTCTGCTACTGGCACGCTGTCTTGGTCGGCCTGTGTTCCCTCACATGGTTGGTGGCAATCGATGCGGCCGTGGAGTACGGCCTGCAGACCCCGCACCGTTGAGCGTCGGCAGAATCATGTTGCCCAGCAATCGCATTGCTGAAATGTCTTGTGGTGGTGCCTCGGTGTGGTTCACACATGGAGTCAGGCGATGAGAGCCCCGGAACCAGACTTTTACATCGCCTTGATGGCTGCGGTGTGTGGAGGCATCGGCCTTTTGGCTGAGCCCCGTGAAAGTACTGTCCAGAAGTGGGTTTACTGGGTGGTCGCTCCTACGGTCGCGGTCGTATGCATCTCGTTGGCTCTCAAGAGCGTGCTTGCCGGATTGGGGCTTGGCGCGTTCGTGCTCCTCTTCCTGGCCATGATGTACCTGCGGTACAAGCTCTAGTGCCGTCGAGCGGTGACGGGCGAGGGTGCGCCGTCAGATGCTAATTCGCCTTCTAGCGCCTACTTTTCGGTGAGCAAGGTACGGGTTCTGCGGCTTAGGCCCCACGATCCGTCTGACCCGATAGATGGCTACGGCGCGCCGGGGTTGATCTGTTTCTAGGGGGCCTGAGCCATCGACTCATGCGAAAGTTGGCGGGACGTTGGCTCCGAGCCAATCTTGGCTAAAAGGCCTCTGGGATATGGCGTTTGGTTAGCAAGTTGCCTGAGATGCTGATTCGAGTCAGCCGCCGGCGACGGCGTGGTAAAAGATACCCAAACTGTTGTAGACGGCATGGACCAGCACTCCTGGCCAGATAGAGCCGGAAAGCTGTAGCAGCAGTCCGGTGCTGAGCCCGATGACGAATGCCAGTGGCATGACAGCGTTAATGCCATGAGCGAGCGCGAAGACGGCTGCGCTGACCAACAGACCGATCCAAGTGCCCCAACGTGAGAGGAACTGTGCCAAGACGCCGCGAAACAGCGCCTCTTCACCCAGGGGCGTGAGCAGCCCGCCGAGCGCAAAGGTCACCACGAGTGAGGACAAGCCAGCGCTGGCCGCGTCCCGATAACCTTGCTGGACACTTTCCGAGCCGGGAAAAAACGGATCGAACAGCGCCGAGACCGGCCAGCTCAACACGAAGCATGCCAAGCCGACTCCCATGGCCACGACCAACCAACCGGCGTGCACGCGCCGCACCCCGAAGGGGCGCACATCTCGGAACCGGACAAGTGCAGCCAGAGCGAAAGCCCCCAAGGGGGCAAGACCTGAAACGAGGAAGTTGGCCTGACCGGGCGAGATTGGACAGCCAGGTGGGAGCCGGAGAGCAGTCACCGCACCGACCATATAGAGCACTGCGGCGGCCAGGACGGCCACACTCACTTCGGGCCAGCCGGGCAGGCGGTGATCCTGGTAACGATTGTCTGCGGGGTTCACGCAATCAGTGTTGACCGTGCCCCAACGGCACAGTCAACGGGATTTTCAGTGTTTGCGAGGTCCGGATGGTCGGCTTGATTCCAGTAGGGCCGTCTCATATTAGGTCAACTCAGACCCCAAGAATTTTTCTGGTAAATCTTGCGTCGATAATCATTGACTGATATATCTTCGGTGTCGGCTTTGCCGACGGGCCAAAGAAACCGCAGCGCGTCACCCAACACGAGAGGTACTGCCATGACAGACAAGAAATCCACAGAGGATCTGAGCCCCGAAGATGCTGCGGCACTGAAGGAATCGGAAGTTCAGGCTCGTGGCCGTGGCGGTCCCGGTGTCATCGATGTCGACGATCCGGGCACCGGCAACCACGTCCACTCGCACTAGCGATGGTGAACGGTCCAGATTGGCAGGACAAATGGCCGCCACCGATTAGACAGGAGCCGCATCGCCTACGGGACGACCCCTTGTCTGATCTGCCGACCGGCGAAGTTGAGGAGTTTCACGACGAAGATGCACCGATTTCGCGGGTGACTCAAGGGCATGTGGATCTCGATGATCCAGCCTCCGGCAACCATGTTCACCAGCACTAAAGTCAGCTAGCAGACGGGGACGCGCGTACATGAGCGTTGTAGATGTCGTACGGTCCGTAGTTTCGGATGAAGAGATTGATCATCTTGTTGCCGATCATTTTCCGTTCGGGGCCAGCGAGTACATCCTGACGAGCATGTACGCCGTCATCGATCGGCGTTTAGGGAGACTCGCAGAGACGTCCGCGCCGGCAAGGGGTTTCTACGAGCAGCTTCAGACGGTCGATCAGGCAACAGCGCGCGCGTACCTGCAGGACACAAGTGTGCGTATCGCGGTCCTCGATGAGTTTTACGCTAGAACCAGCGGTGTTGACGAGGTTGGGCCGACCTGCGGCCGCGATAGGGAGGCGGTGTTCGAGCAATGCGCTGAACAGTTACGAAGCGGAGAGCACGGGCCGCCCAGTGCTATCGCCGAAGGTCGCACACTTGGGCTATCGGGAAAGGTGCCGACGCGGATCTGGCGCGAGGAGCGTAGACAAGATCCGTGTACGCGAGTGTTTAGGGCGGCCTCTCGGTTCTACTTTCGAAACAGCGACTTGCGCGAACCGACATGCGAACAAGTCCGCCAGCTTCAACAGGGCTTTGAGCTATTGGAGGCACTCACTCCGAATCTGGCGTATTCGGCGCTGCAACACGCAACCCAGATCGCAGTAGTCGGCCCAGCTGATTCGGGCAAGAGCATGTCCTCAGGCTCCACCGTCCTCATCCCTGGTACGTTCTATATCGGGGAGTCTGCCTTCGGGAATCCTTGGCGCACAGCAGAATATCTTTTACACGAAGCGCTACATCACAAATTTTATGATTTCCGACATGCGCATTCGGTTCTGGCGGAACTGCCCGGTGAGGCTGATCTGTCTGGCCGAGCGTTACTGCGTGTGACCGCTCCGTGGAACATCGCGGGGGCAAGTGGCACACAGAATCAATGGGACACGCACAGGGTTTTCGCAGCATTCCACGTCTACACCCATTTGGGCCTACTCGGCTTGGCGGCGGATCGACTTGAAGGTCGCTACATGTCCACGTACGGTCCGAATCTGGATCTGAATCCGCGGACGGATTCGAGAACAGCTCTGGACCGCGCCTATTACCTTGGCCACCAGCTTGTCACTGAGTGCGAACCCAATTTGGGTGCTGCAGGGATCCGGTTGGCTCACTGGCTATTGGCGGTGCTGTCGGCACTCGATGTCAGCCCGCCGCCAGGGGATCGAACCTTTCCGTTTCTGCTTACTCGATACCAGCGAGAGACCCGAGCGCTAGGTGAGATGGCCGGTGCGGCCGAGATATCGGCTCTGGCAGGTGATCTCGCCCGCATTGAGTCCGACAAGACTCACACCTTGGCGAGCTACCTGCCGACAGTCGATATGGCTCAACTACAGGCTGCCGGTGCATTGCCTGACCCGATGTCTCGCTTTGCGGCAACACGAAACGCCGTTCACGGCATCCTGATTCGGCTATCAAATGACGGCGGCTACACGTTGCCGCATCCTTCGGCAGATGCCATGGCCAGGAATATGATTAATGAATCAAGCGATGCGATTTTACAAGTGACGCGCCACGGCGTTGTGTAAACACGCATTGAAAGTGTAGCGATACATCCCACGGCAACTGGGCTAGGCGCCGCAGCTCCGTGATTGCGTCCGCCCTGTGCCGGTACCTGCCGAGTTCTTTGGCATGCTCGTCGTCTTCGATAACAAACATCGGAGCCCTCACAAATTGGATATCGACCGGTCCTGCGATCGCTGTGGTGTCGCCGTCATCTTGAAATATTATTGTCGCGCAAGCATTTTGGCCGCAGGCCACCAGGTGGTGAGGTCGATGAGTTGGGTGAGTTCGTCTTCGCGGCTGGTGGCAGTGGGCAGGGGTGTCATGCTGGTGGGTGAGGGGTTGGCGGTAGTCGTGCGGCCGATTGCTTTGGCTATCTGTAGCGCGTGTTGTGCGCTCAGTTGGTCACCGGCGGTTGGTCTGCAGACGTGAATGAGTTGTTGTCGGTCGGTGTCGGTGAGTGCGGTGATGTGGGGGGCCAGTTGTAGTAGGGCGTCACGTATTTCGATGATGATGCGGTGCAGTTGAAAGTCGGTGACGGGTTGGAATCGTTGTGGGGGCGGGTTGAGGACGGTGTCTGGGTAGGCGGTGGTGAGGTCGGTCCAGAGGGGTTGGAGTTTGCGCCAGGTGCGACCGTTGGTGTCGCGGTGCAGGAGGGCTTGTGCGGCGACGAAGCAGGGTCCCAGCGCCAGGGGCAGGGCGGCCAGGAGGGCTCCGAAGCTGGCGTAGGAGTAGATGGCTTGGCGCACAGTCAAGGTGTAGGCCAGGTCCAGGCGTTCCAGTAGGGCCAGGGTGAAGATGCTCAAGCCGGGTAAGCAGATCAAAGCGGCGATTGCGCCCAGTTCGACGGCGATGAGGCGTTGTGCGGTGGTTGTGCGTGTCTGGCGCAGGTTCTTGGTGAGCTGCCACAGGATCATGGTGGCTGCGGTGACCGACAGGATTGACCAGATGGCGGCGGCCAGTACTTCAGAGTTGTCGCTGGCCAGGGCGATGGGTTGATCCTGCCTGCGGGGGGTGATCGCGACGAAGTAGAGCACGGTAATGGTGGCGACGGTCGCGGTGCGGTAGTGGCGGTAGCCGCGGACCAGAGTGTCGGGGTCGAGGCCATCGGTCATCGCGATAATGCCGATGACTTCAGGGCACGTTAGTAGTAGCAGTGCCAGAGGGATTTGGGAGGTGGTGCCGGCTGTGGTTGGGATAGTGGTGGCGAGCAGGTGCTGTACCTGCGGTTCGCTGGCCAGGTGAGTGGCGGCAAGGTAAGTCAGTGCACGATTGCGGTGGCGGGCGGCGAGCCCGGCGCCCAGCCAACGCCGTCGAAAAGCCAGCACCAACACGAAACAGGCGAAGACTGGCCAAGAGATGAAGCCGGGTACCGCGCTGGTCACTGGCGCCCGAGGAGGACGTCGGTGAGGGTTCGGTCTTTGGGGGAGTGGCTAAGGATGAGGCTGGCGAAGAGTTCGGCGTCGTGTTCGGCGGTGGTGTTGTAGGCGCTGCGACCGAGGGCTGCTTTGACCGTGCCGGGGTCCAGGTTTGGGGTGAGCGCTGAGACCATTTGCGCGGTGTCTGTTTTCGCGTTCTTGTCGTGGCCGAGCAGCATGTGGCCGAGTTCGTGCAGGATGATCTGGTCGGCGTGCAGCTGGGAGGTTCCGTCTTGATACAGCACGATGTCGTCGTGTTCGCGCACTAGCCACAGACCGCACGCACTTCCCGCCAATAGCGTGGCGTCGACGGGCAGGAGGGTGATCCGGCGGCCGCGCAGCTGTTCGACGGTGTGGATGAACGCGGTCCGGTCGAAGGGGCTGGGTACGGGAAGCTGTCCGATGAGCTGACGCATGTCGGTTTCGGGTAAGCCTGTGTGTTGTGGGCGTTTACGTCGAAGGTTCATCAGTGGGTCCGATCGGTGGCAGGTTCTCCAGTTCACGCAGGCGATCGACGATGCCGGCCAGATTCCCGATCGACTCGGGGGTAAGCCCCGACAATCTTGTGGCGATGTCACGGATGCCGTTGTCGCGCATGGCTTTGACGAGGCGCAGCTCGGATTCGATCGCGGCGTCGGCGCCGGCGTCGATGAGGTAGGAGGCCGGGACTCCGAAGTATTCGGCGATGGCCTGCACGTTCTGCACGGTCGGGTTGGTGCGCTTGCCGGTGCGCAGCAGGCACAAGTACGGCCCACTCATCTGCACCCCCGTCTTCTCGAAGATTCCATCGGCGACCGTCGCGTCGGAGACAGCTTCGCCTGCAGGACTCATCACCTCGTACAACTTGGTGAGCTTAGCGGCCAGGCTCTCTGCGCGCATGTCCTCAGCAACCTGTTGATCGTGACCCTTGTTTGGCATTGTCCCCATCCGTTCTTCGGCTTTCCCGCCCGCCGGTCACCCTACCGCAATTCTTTACCGGTAAGCGCACTACAGGCATTGTTTTGCTAGTAAATGTTGCTATAGCGAGCATTGACTGCTATAAATCTGCGTGTGCCAGCCAAGGGGACGGCACCCATGCACAGGTTCGTGCTCCGACGGGGAGATATGCCGTTGACTACTGCATTACGACGCAGGCGCCCAAGACGTCGCGTGCCGGTCGCAACATCACTCACAGTTGCAGTGGCACTCCTGTCCGGTGCTCCGTATGCCTTCGCCGACCCGCAGGTGATGCCCGATCAGCAGCAGCAGTTCGTAACCGATGATGGTTGGACTGTCGGGTTGACGATGACTAACGAGGTGATCGATCACATCGACAACATCGCCGGGGCGAGCAACTCCTGGCAAGCCCGGGTGTCGTACCGTGCCGAGGCCACGATCGCCGGGGCGGGTTCTGCGGTCATCCAGGACGCGCAGCTGGAGACGGGGTACTTCGTGGGCTGTCGCACCGACTCGTCCTCCGGTGTCGAACTTGGCGGAGATCTTGGTCTTACGCTTAGCCAGCAGCTCTCCGGACAGGCCTACGGCGGAGCCTACGGCGGCGGCCAAGGCGGCTCCGGCGGAGGCGGCGGCCAAGGCGGCGGTTTCGGTGGAGTGTCCGGTGGTGCCTCGGTGGGGGCCCAAGAGCACATCGGTGGTTACATGCGGGTGCTGCTCAAGCCGGGTGGTTTGGCGCAGTTGCCGATGGACCGCATCAACTTCCGGAATATGCATGCCGTGTCGCAGGTGCGTAACCAGAACGTCGAAGCCGACGGTTGCGGCGGCCAGGTCAAAATCCAGTCCTTCGCGACCTTCCGGATCCGCACCGAGAACGGCAACGACACCCAAACCGTCTACGGCGAACCGAAAGACCTCTAATGACAAAAACCTCCGCGACGTCACTGCTGCGACGTTTGATGTTGGTGGGCCTGACGCTCCTGGCGGCCGTTTTTGTGGTCCCGCCCACTGTTGGTTCGAAGACGACCCTCGGTATGGCAGTGGCCGACCCGGCGGTTCCGACTCCGCCGCCGCTGCCTGCGCCGCGGGAGATGCCCCAAGATGCACCCCGCATCAATAACATCGGCGGCGCAAAGGTCTCGTCGTCAGCGCCCCAGGGTGAGGGCAACGGTATGGGTCAGCCGCTCGCGGCCGCGCGCGAGCTGTCGAACTTTACGGTGCCGATGTTCGCCAAGGACGGCATCTTTTTCCCGACCACCTGGGCCGGCAAGAACATCGCGATCCATCTGCCAGGGGAGATGACGCTGCAGGCCGCGGCTTGGTCAGGCGACGGGGGAGCAACGTATGCCTCGAATGATGTGGATTACCAGGTGGTCCCGTTCTCCGGCGGTGGCGGCGACATCATCATCCGCCGCAAGACCATCTTCTCGCCCTCGGATATGGCCGTCGGCGTCAGAATCCCGGAAGGCACGCACCTGCGTCAGGGCACCAACGTCGTACTAGTGGAAACAGACCCTCACCCAGGTCGCCCCGCAACAGTCATCGGCACATTCTCCATCCCGGTGGCCCGCGACACACAAGGTGCCGCGATCAACGTGGCACCGGGTATCGGGCCAGGTTTCCCCAGGCAAACCAACATCCTGATCAACCTGGGCCAGGCCAACATCTTCGCCTTCCCTATCGAGATCACCCTCTCGTACCGCGCCTCGAACACTCCGACTAGCGGTGCTCTGACCGCGGACTGGGACGGCATGCCCAACGGCATCAGCGCACCCCAAGTCATCACAGTCCCTGCCGACTACGTCACCGACATCGACGGCAAGTACCGGCCCGCAGGCGTCGACCCGGTGCTCTATGCCGAACGACACTCAGGCATGTGCCCGGGCGGCCCCAGCCAATACCGATCACCGGACGGCCGCACCGCGGACTTCGCACCCTCCTGCATGCGTCAACAAATGTGCATGGACGCCGCGCCGCGAGGTACCTCGGTCGACGTCTGCAACAACACCCTGTTCGCCAACATGTCCACCAACTGCGTCGCCACCTTCGGACAACAAGGCGACCAATACGACACCTGCCTACGGATCGCCAACGACGAAATCACCTGGGTCAAAGCCAACATGCTCACCGGACCCCTCTGCCAACCCATCACACCAGCCACCAACACCCGCAGGCTGCCGTCCAACAACAACGCGTACTGCGGCACGAACTAGGGGCACACGATGAAGACCAAATCAGACCAACCCCACTGGTTTCCAAAGGAGTCCACACGCAAGATGCTTCGCCGAGCGTCTAGTACCGCCGCCGCTCTCGCGGTTCTAGCGGCCGCCATCGGTGTCCCGGTCATGAGCCCCCAGCCCGCCTCAGGCACCAGCCCTGTGTTGGCAATCGCACGGGCGGACTGCCCACCAGACTGCGGCGGAAACCCCGGAGGCGGAACCCCATCCGGTCCCCCGGGAGGCGGAACCGAATTCGTCCCACCCTCCATGCCGGCCATGCCTCCCTACGAACCTGGCCGTGGACAGCCTCCCCTGGACCAGAACAACGGCATCTCCATCTACAACAGCGCCGCACCCCAACCAAGCCAAGCAGCGCAACCCGGCCAAGTGTCCGCCCAAAACCGGGATGGCAGCTACAACCGCGCCGCCAACGGCGAACAACAACCCATCAACTACAACAACGCCCCTAACAACCAACAAGTCAACAACGACTGGCAACGGCTCAGTGATCAGCTCAACCAGCGCGGGCAGGAACAGCAACAGCAGCCCGGGCAGCAAAATCAGCGTGCCGATAAAGACTCATCCGACAACACGGATATAGACGATTCGAACGACGATGACCAGCGTTGTATGAACACACTACTGGGCGTCGCCAGCCAGCTGAATATTGCTCCCACATACCTTGGTATGAGTACTGGAGATAGCGATCTTGATGCCAAGATAGCCGATGCTGTCAAAGTGGCATTGGCCGCCAATCGGCTGGACCCTAAGAAGTGCTCAGTTACCCCTTCCAGTGGAGATGACACAAGTACTGACGGTCAAACTCAGATTCGCGAGGCCGGCTGCACCCAGGGCAACCCTGATTGCGATAAAAAATGCCCTAGCAACCAGTACATTCCAGTAAAATCTAATCGCAAGTTCCCTGGCGTTTCTGACAATATCAGGCAGAAGGGCAAGCAGCTAGACAGCTGGAAACGGGTGAACGAGATGGCCCAGGACTGGAACAATCATGCGTACAACCAAGCGCTTCCCAGGGAGGATAGATGGTCGGTTGAGCACATAATACCGATCAGAAGACTTTTAGACATAGACGATTTTTGGAAGCTGACACGTGATCAGCAAGTGCTGGTTGCGAATCTTCCAGACAATCTCACTCTGTTGTCTGGTCGTGAAAATTTCTCCAAGGGCGACCAACTATTTAGCGAATATAAAAAGGACCTACTCACCGTAACTGACTTTGAGTGCCAGCAGGAACTGAGAGCAACTGATTCAGTCAGACGACAGATCGAACAATTCGTCAAGGATAACGCGAATTCTGGTATACCGCGGCAATTGACTCCGGCTGAGTGCAGACAAGTCGATGGCTGTGAACAATTACCATCTCCGACTGCGTTACCTAACCCGCCTGTCGAGGTGCCGAAATGCGTCTTTGGGGTCACGAGAGACGGCATAGATTGTGAAGTTTGGAATAATTTCTGGAAGTCGGCGGGAGTGGGCGTATGCACATTCGTGGACTACGTCCCTTCTGGGAAGGCACTGGGCATGACATTAAAGGCCGCTCGGATTGCCGTGAAGGAAGCCGAGAAGGAGCTAGTCGAGCGTGCTGGAGACGCGACAGGAGAAACCCTTGGGTACCTCTTCTGCGAATAGCCACAGTCTTTGTTCGTGGTCACCAAAACGCCCACAGATTCGTTCACGCACGAGTCGTATCCGAATGTCTGCGGTGCACCCGCCATCGACAGGTTGGTGTCTCCACTAGCTTGGCAAGAACGTCGTCGTAGGCGTACAGCTCCTTGCAGCCGGGCGTCCGGTGCTGGTTGCGCTGGCCGTCCGCGTGCAGATATAGGCGCGGCACGACGCGACGGAGCACCTTGTAGAACGTCGAGGGCGGTGGCGCCTTGCCGGCGAGCTTCATCGTGCGCAGTACGTCAGCTCCGGCCATGGGCTGATCCCACGCGCGGGTCCGCATGTCGTCGCGGAGTTCATCGACGCCGTAAGTCGTTCGATACCGCGGGCAGGCGACGACGGTCTCGCCCTTCTCGACGTAGAGCTTCGCTCGACAGGAGACCGGCACTGAGCTTGTTCTTATCTGCTGCGACGCCGCCGGTAGTGATGTTGGTTCCGGCTGTTGTGGTCTTCTGGATAAGCTCCAACGGTTGCCATGAAGGGTGCTGCGGACGTGTTAGTGGGAGCTTGGCGTTGCCCCCAGGTGGGAACGCCGTTATCGCGGCGTTGACGTCGGTTCCGAAGACGGTCGACAGGGGGCGGGACCCGTAAAATCCCTCGTTGACCCACCGATGACCCACAGCGGACAGACGAACCTGCTTGACCTGGACTAAGAATGCTGCTGGATGGACTTCCCTATACAGAATCGAAATGCGTAGAGTGCATGCAAGCCGCCTCACACGCGAGGGGTCGCCGGTTCGAACCCAGCCGGGACCACCAAGGACGTGCAGGCGGGAATGCTTTCCACGCTTCCCGCACGCGCTGATTAGAGTCGGTTATGAACGTGGGCGGCCATTGGCCTACACCGTGTCTGTTCGGGTGGAGCTGTTGATGGATCACATGGCGCGACGAGGCTGAGAACTACGCCCTGGGCTCGCGGGAACCGCGCCCCTTCAACCAAATACCCAGGAGAAGCTAGAACGGCGATCCCTACCCGTCCCGGCCGCCTGGCGGGTCGTCGAGCATGGGGGTGTGCGCTATCACCGGGTAGGCGCCGGTGTATCCGATACGCTCCTGCGCGAGCTGCAGTACTCGGCCGCGGCATAGGTACCAGCCCGCGGTCAGCACGGGGATGAGTACCACGATCGCGATCAGGTTCCACGCGTTCTCGTAACACATGAGCACCACTACGGCCGCTAGGAATGCCAGCGTCAGGTACCCGGTGTACGGGGCTCCGGGCATCCGGAAACTGCCCCGTTGCAGGATGCCTCGCTGCGACCAGCGGTAGAGCTGGATCTGGCAGATCACGATGGTGGCCCACGACGAGATGATTCCGAGCGCCGCCAGATCCAGAGCGGTTTCGAAGGCTTCGGCGGGAATGACCAGGTTCATGAATATCCCGACAAGTGTGAGGGCGCCGGTGACCGCGATGCCCATGAAGGGCACTCCGCCAGAGGTCATACGTGACAACACTTTTGGTGCACTGCCATTCATCGCCAGCGATCGCAGAATCCGCCCCGTGCTGTACAGGCCCGCGTTCAGGCTGGACAGTGCGGCTGTGAGCACCACAAAGTTCATGGCATCGCCGGCGTACGGCACGCCTATCCGGGAGAAGAAGGTGACGAAGGGGCTTTCGCCGGCTTTGTAGGTCCCATAGGGCAGCAGCAGTGCCAGCAAGATGAGCGAACCCACGTAGAAGACCGCGACTCGGAACACCACTGAGTTGATGGCCCGGGGCATCACCTT
Organism: Mycobacteroides saopaulense; assembly: GCF_001456355.1. Classification (NCBI taxonomy): domain Bacteria; kingdom Bacillati; phylum Actinomycetota; class Actinomycetes; order Mycobacteriales; family Mycobacteriaceae; genus Mycobacteroides; species Mycobacteroides saopaulense. The sequence continues at coordinate 2,679,399 of NZ_CP010271.1, read as the reverse complement.
TTCCGGGTTCTCGGTCTCGCCGGCGGCGATGCCGACCAGTTCGACAGCGGAGTACGCGAAGACGACTCCCGAGGTGACAATGACCAGGGCCATCAGGCCGGTGGGCAGCAGGCCGCCGTTGTTCGCGATCACCGATGGCCCTGTGCTGGCGCCCTCGATGGTGAAGCGGCCCGCCAAGAAGACGGTTCCGATGACCAGGAATCCCATGATGGCAACCACTTTGATCAGGGCGGCCCAGAATTCCATCTCACCGAACAGTTTGACGCTGATGGTGTTCATGGTCAGCACGATGACCAAGGCGATGAGTGCGATGGACCACTGGGGGATGGCCTTGAAGGCGCTCCAGTAGTGCATGTACAGCGCGATGGCGGTGACGTCGACGATGGCGGTGGCGGCCCAGTTGAAGAAGTACATCCAGCCCGCGACGTACGCTGCCTTCTCGCCGAGGAATTCGCGGGCGTACGACACGAAGGACCCCGAGGACGGCCGGTGCAAGATCAGCTCGCCCAACGCACGCAGGATGAAGAACACGAACACGCCGCAGACCGCATAAACCAAGAACAAGCCCGGTCCCGCACTGTGCAACCGGCCGCCGGCTCCCATGAACAGCCCCGTGCCGATGGCACCCCCGATACCGATCATTTGGACTTGGCGGTTCTTCAACCCCTTGTGGTATCCGTGTTCCTCAGGGGCAGGAGCTGATGTGTCATATGTTGCCGGGGACATCATCGTGCGACCGTATCGATCGGAAAGTTGCTTACTGGAACAACGATGTTACGAACATGCTGCGCGATTCCGCCTGATGACCGGCATGAGCCATTGGGGCCACGAGTCATCAGAGCGGTGAAAACTCAACCACTCTCCGGGGAGAGGTTGTCGGGAAGCGTTCTACTCCCATGCGGGGATCAAGACCTGTCGAGGCGGCGCGAATACATCCGATAGCAGCTAGTCGTGGCTCCCGGCCGCCCCTGCAGGCTGGGAGAACGCGCGCAGCATGGCAGGGAAGGCGAGCCGTTCCAACATCTGGGTCTCGGCCAGGTCGGGTTCGACGTAGAACTGCGCGGCCACCCCTTCGCGCAACGCGGTCGCGAGTCGGGCGATCAGCTCGGTGTCGATGATCAGTTCCCGGTGAGCGATCGACATCAGTTCGTTGATCACCCCGGCGGCCTCGCGCCGTAGCCGTGCATCGTGCTCGGCCAGCACCACGGCGGCGCTCGGTTCCCGGATCGCATACAGCGTGAATTCCATGCTGATCAGATACCAGCGGCGCTGTGCGGGGCTTTTGTCGTCGATGGCGCGGATGAAGGTGCTGAGGGGATCGGGGCTCGTGCGGCATTCGTCCAGCGCAGCCCGCAGCCGGGCGATCAGCTGCTCGCTGCTCGCGTCGAACAAGGTGAAAAAGAGCTCATCCTTGCCCGCGAAGTTCGAGTAGAACGCGCCTCGCGTGAATCCTGCCTTCTCGCAGATGTTTTCGATGCTCGCACCATGGAATCCGCGGTCGGCGAAAACATCCAGCGCGGCCTCCATCAGGCGTGCACGGGTGTGTTCGCGCCGGCGAGTGGAACCAGTCGACATGGGCGCCCTTCCGGTGATGCTCAGTGATACTCGACTTCGATACAGATATGTATCGTAATGCCTGCGTGCGGCCGAGGCCCATTGAATCGCTCAGGTGCCTCCATAAGGGCGCATGGTTATCGGCCACCTGATTGGCCGAAAATGTAGGAATATTCACCGTGGCGTATCGCGGCGGTTTTTCTTGACGGGTTTTCCCGGACGGGAGTAGCTTGTGGACGTTGGATACAGAGTCGTACTGAAAGGTGGGCGCATGACCTCTGGGGATGTTGTGGTGGGTGACGAGTTGTCGGCGTACATAGTCGGTTCCGCCGATGCCGATCTCTTGAGTCCGGCGCCGCCGGCGACAGTCGGGGAGGAGCGCGAGCGTCGGCTCCGTGAACTGGCGGCCGCGTTCCGCATCTTCGGGGCGTTCGGCTTCTCCGAAGGAGTGGCCGGGCACATCACCGTGCGCGATCCGGAGTTCCCCGACACGTTTTGGGTCAATCCTTTCGGCATGAACTTCCGACACATCACGGTCTCTGATCTCATCCAGGTCGATCACGACGGCAATGTGATCACCGGGACCCGTCCGGTGAACAGGGCGGCGTTCTGCATCCACTCCGAGGTCCACAAGGCGCGGCCCGACGTGATCGCCGCGGCGCATGCGCACTCGATACACGGCAAGGCGTTCTCGTCGCTGGGGCAGCCGTTGTTGCCCATCACGCAGGATGCCTGTGCCTTCTACCAAGACCACGCGGTGTACACCGACTACCGCGGCGTGGTCAGCGATCTGGAAGAGGGCAGAGCCATCGGATCTGCGCTCGGGCCGGCCAAGGCGGTGATCCTGCAGAACCACGGGTTGCTCACCGTGGGCCATTCGGTGGCCGAAGCCGCCTGGTGGTTCATCACGATGGAGCGCTCTTGCCAGGCGCAATTGCTTGCCATGGCCGCCGGAGAACCCCGAACGATCGACCACGAGACGGCTGTCTCGGTCTACAACCAGATCGGCACCCCGGTCGCGGGCTGGTTCCAGTTCCAGCCGCTATGGGACGACGTGATCAGAACCGCTCCCGAGGCCCTGCGTTGACCCGGATCGAGGATTCCCGGAGATGAGCTCCACGGCCGAGCAATCCCAGAGGCTCAACGACACGGCACTGACCGTGGACATGCACACCCACGGACTCAGCATCATGCCGAGATGGCTACGCGCGGTGGGCGGCAAGGCAATAGACATGCCGGCAGAGCCGTTGTCGAAACTGGCGCGGGGCAAGGTGAACCTTGCGATCATCACCGCCGTCGGCGACGCGGCACTGGGCACCGCGTGGCGATTCCGCTCTCCCTGGAGTGGCGTGAAGGCCCAGCTGGACCTCGCACGCGCCGAGGCCCGTGCGGCGGGTGTGGCAGTGGTGGACACCGCCGAGCAGATGGCAGGGGGCGACTCAGCGGTCATGCTCGGCGTCGAGGGCGCCGATGTCGTGGGTGCGCAACCGGACCGATTGGTGGAGCTTCACCGACTGGGCGTGCGGGTGCTGGGCCTGGTGCACTACGCGGACAACGGGCTCGGGACCATCAGTACCTCGTTGTCGGGAAACCGGGGCAGTAGGGCGGTTCGGGCCGGGCGCTACTCCTCGGGCCTGACCGCCCTCGGCAAAGAGGTTGTCGCAGAGGCCAACCGGCTCGGCATGCTGATCGACCTGGCGCATGCCGACGCGGCGACCACCCTGACGGCATGCGAGCAGACATCGGTGCCGGTGATCAGCTCGCACACCGGGGCATCGGCGGTACAGGAGTTTCCGCGCTATATCGGCGACGAGGAGGCGCGCGCGATAGCCGCCACCGGCGGACTGATCGGGTTGTGGCCAATGGGTTTTCGCCGTTTGGGCATGCGCGATGTCGATGACTTCGCCCGCCACGCCTCCTACCTGGCGGAACTGGTCGGTCCACGCCACCTGTGCATCGGCACCGACATGAACGGCATTCCCGGATACGCCCAGGGTTTCGACGGACCCACCGGATTCCCGTCGTTGATCGAGGCATTGCTGCGTGCGGGCTTCGACGCCGCGGAGGTCTCGGGGATTCTGGGCGACAATGCGCTGCGTGTCCTGAAGGCAACCCTGTCCGGCTCATGAGGGCAGCTTCGTAAGGCCGGACAAGGTCAATTCGTGTGGTAACAAAGGAGTTCAGATGGTGAAGACCTGGATCGAAACCGATTTGGCGCCACATCCGGTTGGCCCCTACTCGCAGGCGGTGCGCATCGGCGACACCCTGCAGGTGTCCGGCCAAGTGGGGATCAACGCCCAAACCGGTTCCCTTGCGGGTGAGACGGTCTACGAGCAGAGCGTCCAGGCATTGCGCAACATCCAGGCGATCTTGCACGCGGCGGGTACCGACCTGGGTGATGTGCTGATGCTGCGGGTCTATCTTCATGCCCCCGAAGGATTCGCCGAACTCAACAGGGCGTTCGAAGACACCCTCTGTAAGCCGTATCCGGCCCGGACCACTCTTTTCGGCGGTCTCCCGCCGGGGCTGTTGGTGGAGATCGACGCGCTCGCAAAACTTTCCGAGACAGAGGTGTAGCCATGAGAATCGCCGTCGCCGGAGCCGGAAGCATCGGCTGCTATGTGGGTGGCCGCCTGCAGACCGCCGGGCATCACCTCGTGTACATCGGCCGGGCAAGCCTCGGTCAGTCGATCGTGGAGCACGGTCTGGCTCTGTCGGACTACCAGGGGTGGTCGGCCACCATTCCCGGGCAGGATTGCGTGTTTTCCGAGGATGTTGACGTGGTGCGGGATGTCGATGTCGTGCTTGTGACGGTGAAGTCCGCAGCGACCGCGGGGATGGCCCAATCGCTGGCCGAACGACTGCGCCCCGGAGCTGTGGTGGTCAGCCTGCAGAACGGGATACGTAACCCGGTCGAGATCTCGCGATACGTCAAGCAGCACAAGGTGATCACCGGAATGGTCGGCTTCAATGTCGCACAGGTTGGGCCGGCGCGCTTTCATCAGGGCACACAGGGAAAACTCTCCGTCTCTGCCGGGGCGGAATCCCTGGCACAGGCGCTTACGCAGTGCGGGTTGCCCACCGATGTGCGCGACGACATGTCCGCGGTGCAGTGGGGCAAGCTGGTGGTGAACCTGAACAACGCGGTCAACGCCCTCTCGGGTCTGCCCCTGAAAGCCGAGCTGGGAGAACGGGAATACCGCCTGGTGCTGGCCGACGCCCAGCGGGAGGCCCTGGCACTTCTGCGCCGCAACAAACAACCGGTGGTCAGCCCTCTGGCCGCACCCTTGGCATTCATGCCCTGGGTGCTGCGGATGCCGAACGCGCTGTTCGCCCGGTTGGCGCGACATATGGTCGAGATCGACCCTCAGGCCCGTTCGTCCATGCTCGACGACATCACCCTCGGCAGGACGACCGAAATCGACTACATCAACGGTGAAGTCGTCGAACTCGCCAAGAAACTCGGCACGAGCGCACCGGTCAACGCCGCACTCGTGAGCCTCGTTCACGAGTTGACCTCTCGCGGCCAGAAGACGTGGTCGGGAACGGAGCTGCGCCGAGAGATCGAGGAGCGGGCGGCAGCTCCAGTCGGTTAACGCGCCGCGAACGGCGGTGAAACTCCTTCTAGGATCGCCTTTCCTGCGCCAGGATTGCTAGATGGCTGAGATCGACTTCTCGCTACTGGACATTCCGAGGGCAGTTCCGGTGACCGACCCCGAGGCGTATCTGCGGGCCGCCATCGCCTGGCACTTCGGCGAAGACACCGGCTCTCCATTCTGGTTGCGCACCGCAGCGGCCCTGGATTTTCGCCCGCTGACCGACGTGAACGGTTTCGATGACCTGAGGCTGTTTCCGAACGTGGTCAACGAGCTGCGGGAGGCAACCGTCGAGGACCTCATTCCGCGCGGCTATGGAGCGCCCGCTCCGCTGCCCAAGGTCTTCGAGTCGGGTGGCACCACCGGCGCACCCAAACGCACATCGCAGCTGCCCGACTGGGTCGAACAGGTCACCCGGTGGCAGCTCGAGGACTTCACCGCCGGGGGGTTCGTGGCCGGCGCGGGCCTGCTGTTTCTCATGCCCAGCGGCCCGCACGGCGTAGGCCACTTCTCCCGCGCCGTCAGCGAGCGGCTGGAATCGGTCTTCTATCCCGTCGACCTGGATCCACGCTGGGTCAAGAAGCTGGCCGCACGGGGCGCCACCGCCGAGGTATCGGCGTACGTGGCCCACGTGCTGGAGCAGGCGCGGTTCGTGCTGCAGACCCAGAATGTGGCCAACCTGCACACCAGCCCGCCGCTGCTGGGCGCGATCGCCCGCGACGACGCCATGGTGGAGCTGGTCAATCAGAAGATCCGCTACATCCTGATCAGCGGGGCGCACGTGGATCTGGACACCCTGGACCTGCTCCGTGAGATCTTCCCGTCGGCCCAGATCGCGATGGCGTTCGGCAGCACAATGATCCTGTCGCAGGCCAAGACTCGGGTGGTGGGTGATGCTTTCGTGTTCGATCCCCGCTCGCCGTATGTCGTCTTCTGGGTCGTCGATCCGCAGACAGGCGAGCCGGTGCCCCACGGCCAGCGCGGCCAGGTGGTGATGAACCACATCAGCAAGGGCATGTTCATCCCCAACAACCTCGAACGCGACAGTGCGATCCGGATACCCGGCCCCGACGACCAGATCGGTGATTCCGTCAGTCAGGTGGTTCCCGTCGCGACCTTCGAGGGCGAGGCAGTCGTCGAAGGCGTCTACTGATCGTGATCGCAGTGGACGCGCTAGGCCCCTCCGGCGAATACCGCACCCGCACGCGTGCGGTGATCACCGACATGGCCGGGGAACCGGTCGCCGAGTTGAGCATGGTGCCCTCGCTGTATGTGAGCCGCAGCATCGGTGCGCAGCGCGCCGCCGGGCCCCTGGCGCCGAATCGGCGCGACGCCGCGCTGGCCGAAGCCGCCGAGATCTTCACCGACACGGAGATCGGGGGCCAGGGCTTCGATCAGTACGTCGACGCCGTCAGCCGGGTCGCGGGATTGCCCGTCGCCGTCGCACGCTCCAGCGCGCACGGCGTCGCGGAGGCCGTGCGCCGTGCGATGGACGCGGTGGCACCCGCCCGGCCCACGGGAGCGGCCCTGCACTGGCACGACGGACGCACTCGTCAGGGGAGCTCAGTCTGGGTGCGCCGGGGTGATGTGCTGGCCGTGCACGCATCGGGGAACAGTCCCGGTGTGCACGGTGCGTGGGCGCAGGCACTGGCATTGGGCTATCGCGTGGCCATCCGGCCCTCGCGGCGCGAGCCCTTCACCGGGCACCGGCTCGTCAATGCGTTACGCACCGCGGGATTTCGGCCCGAAGATGCTCTGTATCTCCCCACCGACCATGCGGGCGCGGCCGAGATCATCTCCGCGGCAGACCTTTCCGTTGTCTACGGCGGGCAGGACATCGTGGGCAAATACGCCGGCGACCCCACGGTGATGGTGAATGGTCCTGGGCGCAGCAAGATCCTGATCACCGCCGAACACGACTGGCGTGACTACCTCGACATCGTCGTCGAGTCGATCGGCGGACACGGTGGCATGGCGTGTACCAACACCACGGCCGTTCTCTTCGAGGGCGATCCGCGACCCCTGGCGGAGGCGATCGCGGCCAGGCTTGCACAGATCACGCCGCTGCCCGTCACCGATGAACGGGCGGTCTTGCCGGTCCAGCCACTCGATGCCGCGCGCCGCGTCGGCGAGTATCTGGCCGCTAGGGCGCAGGGCGCGACCGCGCTCCTCGGTGCCCAGCAGGTGGTTGCCGACCTCGGCGATGGTTCGGCCGCGTTGCGGCCGGCCGTGCATCTGCTACAGCGAGCCGACGTCGACAAGCTCAACACCGAGCTGGCGTTCCCGTGTGTGTGGATCGCGCCGTGGAGCCGCGCCGACGGCGTTGTCCCGCTGCGGCATTCGCTGGTGATCACTGCGATCACCAGCGACGGGGAACTCATCGACGCCCTGGTGGCCGAACCGACGGTGTCCAACGTCTACAGCGGCAGACACCCGACCTCCTACGCCGCGCCCCACATCCCGCACGACGGATTTCTCGCCGATTTCCTGATGCGCACCAAGGGCGTTATCCGCGACTGAGGTCAGATCCTCGGCGCCGAGATGACATTCACGCGAGTGTGTCTACGTACTTGACCCGCGTAGATGTCATCTCGGAGGGACCGAGACCGAGTCAGACCCAGGGGCCGTGGCCACCCACCGATTCGATGCGGATTCGAGTCAGGTAGCCGTCCGGGGAGTTGGGTGGCGGGAAGTGTTCGTCCGAGCCCAGCAGCGCGACGGCGAGCTGGCTGAGCAGCTCCGGTGCGCCGCCCTCGACCACGCGTGCCGAACCGGTGACGGCCAGATATTCACGCTGCTGCCCGGGCTGGCTGGGAGCAAGGATGGTCACGGCGACGTGGGAATCGCGTCGGATGTTGCGCAGCTTCTTGTAGTTGCCCGACAGATGCGCGGCCACCAGCTCGTCGCCTTCTGGTGTGGATTGCAGGGCAACCCACACCACGGATACCTGCGGGCTGCCGTCAGGGTTGATGGTCACCAGCGTGGCATCGGCACCCGCGCCGATGAGTGCGCGGGCGGCGTCATTGAGTTCCATGTGAGATTTCTACTCTGCGGCGCCCTGTTTCATTCCCGGGGTGTGCGGTCGGCCGACAACGTCGTCGACCGGGCATCGTGTCGTGATGGGCTTACTGCAGAACGGTGGTGGTGTTCGTGCCGAAGGGCACCTGCGGATTGGTGCCCAGCGGGGTACGGGGGTTGGCACCCTCATGGGTGGGTTCGTGGAAGCCGCGGTCGTACAGGTTGGTGCCGGGCTGGGTGCAGGCCCCGCCGACACGTGGCGCGCCGCCCGTGCAGGCGGTCCGGCAGCTATCCATATGGGTAGCAGTATCGAATTCCCAGCTAACCCGTAGGTTACCGGGGGAGGGTTATGTGTGGATGACGCCGAGACGCGGCGTTCAGAGTGCGCGCAGGTACCGCTGAGTTACTGCCCGCTGCAGTTGCTTCACGACCAAGTTGCCCACGCGGACCCACCAGAACGAGGGTTTCGAGAAGGCCGTAATCTCCACGGAAACAACATCATTAGCTGGATCGAAGCGCACGATGAACGCTTCTTCACCGGTCTCGGGATGCCCCTGCAAGGTGCCGTACGCGAAACCGCGCCGATTCGGCTCGTCGACCAGATACACCACGCGGCACAAGGCCCAGAACGGCCAGAGCCGTGTCGCCACGTTCACGCCTTCGGCAGCAGCGGGCGCCGACGTCAGCACCCGCAGCCCGATCCCGCGCTGGATGCCGAACCGCATGAGACTGGCGGCGGCCTCCTCGAACCGTGCCCTACCCGTTCCGATCTGCCGAGATTCCCGCACGTGGTGGTATTCGGCGGGCAGTTCACCGGCCGTCGCGCCGATCTCGGGGTAGGTGAACGGGAGCTGGCTCAGTCGTTCAATATCCACCCCAATAACGTAGGGGAGCATGACCACAGAGGAAGCAGTTACTGCGCACGAGGGCGGCGGGTTCAACCCTCCCGATCCCACCCTCAAGGGCGGCCCCGACTATGGCCGCTTCATCGACGCGCTGCGCACCCTGCAGGACCGCGCTCGCGCCGCATTGCCTCCCGACGAGGTGGTCACCGAGCTGGCCAACCAGCTCGATGCCATGAATGAGCTGTTGGCTCCCTATGAGGTCTCCGAATGGGACTCGCCCTCGGGCCGGCGCACCGATCTGCCGTTGCGCGGAAACATCTTGCTGGTCCCGATGACCATCGACAGCTTCGACAATGGGGTTCTGGCGGGTACGGCCACATTCGGCCGCTACCACCTGGGGCGCAACGGGGCGGTGCACGGCGGATGCCTCGGGCTGCTCTTCGACACCATTTTCGGCACCGGATCCATGCTGCTGACCGATCTGCGCAAGCTGCGCACTGCGTACCTGAACATCAACTACCGCAAGATCACCCCCATCGAGAAGGAGCTGCAGTACGACTGCACCCTGCAGCGGGTGGAGGGCCGCAAGGTGTTCCTGACCAGCAGATTGCTCGACGGCGACGACGTGCTCGCCGAGGCCGACGCGCTGTTCGTGAAACTCAACCCCGGCCAGCCGTGAACCGGGCCACGCGTCGGTGGGCTCGATGGCGCGACGGGGTGCGGGACAAGCCTGCGCTGGACCTGCTCTACCGCATGATGGTCGCGGTCATCGGCCTGGTGGTGCTGGGTGCGGGCATCATCGCCATTCCGTACCCGGGGCCCGGCTGGGCGATCGTGTTTCTTGGCCTGGCGATCCTTGCCTCCGAGTTCTCCTGGGCAAGAAAGCTTCTCCGTGCGGTCAGGGACCGCTACGACCGATTCATGGCCTGGTTCTCCCCGCAACCCCAGTGGTTGCGGGGGATCGGGGTGCTCTTCACCGCTGCGCTGGTGGTGGCAACGCTCTGGGTACTGGGAGCCCTCGGCTGGATCGCCGCATTGCTCGGGATCCAGACGCCCTGGCTCAAGAGTCCGCTAGGAATTGGCGGCTGACGTTCGCCGTACGCGGTCGATAACGCTCGTCCACAACACTTTTGAACCGGCGGCGAATTCCGCACCGGCCTCGCGCGCAGAGATCATGCTCTTCATCATCCGCACGGCATCCGCCTTGTTGCGGGTGGAAGCCTTGCTCATGTGGCCGGTATCGAATGGTGGCTGCGGGTCGTATTCGATGCACAGTTGCGTGGCCTCGGCGCGCGGCCGACCGGCGATCTGGCCGACGAGCCAGAGCCCGAGGTCGAGCCCGGCCGATACGCCGGCCGCGGTGATCACCTTGCCGTCGCGGACGATCCTCTTGTCCCGCTGTGGATTCGCTCCGAAGGTCGCGAGCACTCGCTGTCCGGCCCAGTGGCAGGTGGCGTCCTTGCCGCGCAGGATTCCGGCGGCGCCGAGAATGAGCGACCCGCTACAGACGGACGCGGTCCACGTCGAGGTCCGATGTGCGTTCCGCAGCCAGCGCAGGACGCTCTCGTCGGTGGCCGTGCTCATGGTGGCGGGTATCGAGCCGCCGACAAGGACGACGTTAGGTGCCGGGGTCTCGTCGAATGAGTGGGTCGCACCGAGCGTCAGCACGCCGCTGTCGGTCACTATCGGGCCCGGCTCGCGCCAGACGAACCGAAGTTGTGCGTCGGGGATTCCCCGGAGCATTTCGTACGGTCCAATCGCGTCGAGTGCCGTCATGCCCGGGTAGGCCAGGATCGCTATCTGCATGAAAGTCATGCTCACGCAGCGGGAATCTGGACAGAAGTGGCCAGATAGCCATACTCCGACGAGATATTGCCAACGCGGAGCTAGGCTGGCCGGATGCACTCCGTGTCATCGGGTCGTTCGGGCGAGCCTCACTCCGTGGTGGTGCTTGCGCTCCCCGAAACCGTCGGGTTCGACCTGGCCACCGCGGTCGAAGTGTTCCGTCGCGTCTATCTGCCCGACGGCACTCGGCCCTACCGCGTGCGGGTGTGCGGAACCGAGCCGATCGTCTCCGCGGGGCCGTTCGGCATCGCGACAGATCTTGGGCTCGAAGCGCTTTCGGACGCCGACACCATTGTGGTTCCGGCGCGCAATGATCCGACCGCACCCACGCCCGACGGCGTCATCGCGGCACTGCAGGCCGCCTACCGGCGCGGCGCGCGCATCGCCTCCATATGTGCGGGAGCCTTCACGCTCGCGGAAGCCGGGATTTTGGACGGCAAGCGGGCCACCACGCATTGGTTGGCCGCCGACCTGTTCCGGGAGATGTTCCCCACGGTGCATCTGGACGCCGACGTGCTGTATGTGGACGAGGGGCACGTGCTGACTTCCGCGGGCGCCGCGGCGGGGCTGGACCTGTGTCTGCACATCGTCGCGCGCGATCACGGCGCGGCGGTGGCTTCGGAGGCGGCGCGGGTGGCGGTGGCGCCACTGCACCGTGACGGCGGCCAGGCGCAGTACGTCATCCGGAACCGTCAGCGCGCCGAGGCCGGTCTCGGCGAGATCCTGGCGTGGATCGAGCACAACGCCCACCGGGAACTGTCCCTGGACGACCTCGCGGCTCGGGCGTCCACCAGTGTGCGCAGCCTCAACCGGCGGTTTCGTGCGGAAACGGGGCAGACGCCCATGCAGTGGCTGACCGGGGTGCGGGTTCGTCACGCCCAGCAGCTGCTGGAACGTTCCGGGGAACCGGTGGAGTGGATCGGCCGCGAGGTGGGGTTCGGTTCACCTGCGAATTTCCGGGAGCAGTTCCGCCGACTCACCGGGGTCTCGCCGCTGGCATATCGGAACACATTCCGCGCGCAGTCGGCCTAAGTGCTCATGGCGCCCATCAGGCTGGGAAGGCGCTGGTGCGGACCGATAGCATGAGTTCGCAATCCCCCCGTCCCTGAATTGGAGAACTGCCGATGACTGCGCCCAACCCGTCTTCCCTTGTGGCCCCAATCCGGGTGCCGGCCGGGACGACGGCAGGGACCGCGGTACGCGAGGCCGGCCTGCCGGGCAAGGGAGACGACGCCATCGTCGTCGTGCGGGTGGGCGGCGCGCTGAAGGATCTGTCCTGGACTCCGGACGCCGACACCGAGGTGGAGCCGGTTGCGGCCAACACCGAGGACGGCCGCAGTGTCATCCGGCACTCCGCCGCGCACGTCTTGGCGCAGGCCGTGCAGGACCTCTTCCCGCAGGCCAAGCTCGGCATCGGACCGCCGATCACCGATGGCTTCTACTACGACTTCGGGATCGATCACGCCTTCACTCCCGAGGATCTGACCGCCCTCGAGAAGAAGATGAAGCAGATCATCAAAGAGGGGCAACGCTTTTCGCGCCGAGTGTACGAATCGGTGGAAGAGGCTCAGGCCGAGCTGGCGAACGAGCCGTTCAAGCTGGAGCTCGTTGCTGGAGACTCAGACAAGTCTCCGATCCTCGATCCAGAGGTCATGGAGGTCGGCGGCGACGAGCTGTCCGCCTACGACAACCTGAATCCTCGTACCGGCGAACGGGAATGGTTCGACCTGTGCCGGGGCCCGCACATCCCGACCACCAAGCACATTCCGGCGTTCCGACTCACCCGCAGCTCGGCGGCCTACTGGCGCGGCAACCAGGCCAACGCCAGCATGCAGCGCGTCTACGGCACCGCCTGGGAGTCGCAGGAGGCCCTCGACAAGCACCTCGAACTGCTGGAAGAGGCGCAGCGACGCGACCACCGCAAGCTCGGCGTGGAGCTCGACCTGTTCAGTTTTCCCGACGAAATCGGTTCCGGCTTACCGGTTTTCCACCCGAAGGGCGGAATCGTCCGCAAGGAGTTGGAGGACTACTCGCGCGCCAAGCACACTGCCGCGGGGTATGAGTTCGTCAACACCCCGCACATCACCAAGGAGAACCTGTACCAAACCTCCGGGCACCTGGACTGGTACTCCGACGGGATGTTCCCCCCGATGCACATCGACGCCGAGCTCAACGAGGACGGCACCGTGCGCAAGCCGGGGCAGAACTACTACCTCAAGCCCATGAACTGCCCGATGCATCACCTGATCTATCGGGCCCGGGGCCGTTCGTACCGTGAATTGCCTCTGCGGCTGTTCGAATTCGGCTCGGTGTACCGCTACGAGAAGTCCGGTGTGGTGCACGGCCTGACCCGCGTGCGCGGCATGACCCAGGACGATGCGCACATCTACACCACCCGTGAGCAGATGCACGAGGAGCTGACCTCCCTGCTGAGGTTCGTGCTCGACCTGCTGTCCGACTACGGGCTCGACGATTTCTACCTGGAACTCTCCACCAAGGACGAGACGAAATTCGTTGGATCCGACGAGGTGTGGGAGGAGTCCACCAGGACCTTGGAGCAGGTGGCGCGCGACTCCGGCCTGCAGCTCGTGCCCGATCCGGGTGGCGCGGCGTTCTACGGCCCCAAGATCTCGGTGCAGGCCAAGGACGCCCTGGGCCGTTCCTGGCAGATGTCGACCATTCAGCTCGACTTCAACATGCCGGAACGATTCGAGCTGGAGTACACGGCCGCCGACGGAACCCGTCAGCGGCCGGTGCTCATCCACCGCGCGCTGTTCGGGTCCATCGAGAGGTTCTTCGGTGTGCTCACCGAGCACTATGCGGGTGCCTTCCCGGCCTGGCTGTCGCCGGTGCAGGCGGTGGGCATCCCGATCGCGGATGCGCACGCCTCGTACCTGAACGACATTGTCTCCCAGCTCAAATCGCAGGGTATCCGCGCCGAGGTCGACACCAGCGACGACCGCATGAACAAGAAGATCGTCAACCACACCAACCAGCGGGTGCCGTTCCTGCTGCTGGCCGGAGATCGCGACGTGGAGGCCGGTGCGGTGAGCTTCCGGTTCCGTGATCGCACCCAGGTGAACGGTGTGCCTCGCGACGAGGCCGTCGCCGCCATCCTCGACTGGGTGAACCGCCGCGAAAACGTATCGCCGACGGCTGAACTCATGAAGTTGGGGACCCGTGACTAGCGAGGACTCGACCATCATCGACCGGGGCGTGGGTGACCCCGATCATCTGCAGCGGCTGTGGAGTCCGCACCGGATGTCCTACATCGCCGAAGCGGTGAAGGCGCCCAGCGCGGATTCGGCGCCGTTCACCGAGATCCCGGAGATGGCCGACGAAGACGGACTGGTGGTCGCGCGTGGCGACCATGTGTATGCCGTTCTCAACCTCTACCCGTACAACCCGGGCCATCTCATGGTGGTGCCGTACCGGCAGGTGGCCGAGCTCGAAGACCTCACCGAGGATGAGAGCCGAGAGCTGATGGCCTTCACCCAGAAGGCGATTCGGGTGATCAAGAAGGTGTCGCGCCCGCACGGCTTCAATGTGGGTCTCAACCTGGGTACCGCGGCGGGCGGATCGCTGGCCGAGCACCTGCATCAGCACGTGGTGCCGCGCTGGGGCGGCGACGCCAACTTCATCACCATCATCGGCGATTCCAAGGTGCTTCCGCAGCTGCTGCGCGACACCCGGCAGCTGCTTGCCACGGCCTGGGAGCAGTTGCCATGAGCAGCCTCCTGTCGCGGGAGACATTCGCGAAGATCACCAACCCCTTGGCCAATGCCTTGCTGCGCGCCGGCTTCACCCCCGACACGGTCACAATCTTCGGCACCGCGGCTTCGGTCGTCGCGGCGCTGACGCTGTTCCCCATCGGCCACCTGTTCTGGGGCGGCATGGCGGTGTGGCTGTTCGCGATGTTCGACATGCTCGACGGCGCCATGGCCCGGGCTCGTGGCGGAGGAACCCGGTTCGGTGCGGTGCTGGATGCGACCTGTGACCGGGTGGCCGATGGTGCGGTGTTCGCCGGACTGCTGTGGTGGGCCGCATTCGGATGGGGATCACCCTCTTTGGTTGTCGCCACACTGATCTGCATGATCACCTCCCAGGTGATCTCCTACGTGAAGGCACGCGCCGAGGCATCCGGACTGCGCGCCGACGGTGGGTTGATCGAGCGGCCCGAGCGGCTCATCATCGTGCTTGCCGGAGCGATCTTCAGCGGCGGATTCGGGGTGCAGTGGCCCTTGCACACCGCGATGTGGGTGCTGGCCATCGCGAGCCTGGTGACGGTGGCGCAGCGCATGCACGCCGTCCGCATCTCTCCGGGAGCCCTTGACCTGCTGCCCAATTCCGATGCGGGACAAGACACCGCGGAGACGAATCAGTCATGAGTGTATGGGGCGAACGCGCTGCGGACTGGGGGTATGCCGCCGGTTGGAACGTAACGCAGATGACGCCGGATCCGATTGCTCGCGCCATATTCGACGTCGGCGCGATGGTCGGCGCCCGCAAGGGCGGACCCGAGCAGCTGCGCAAGAATCTCGCCCGTGTGCTCGGTGTGCACCCCCGTGAGGTGCCCGACCGGCTGATGATCGACTCCATGCGCTCCTACGCCCGGTACTGGCGTGAGGCGTTCCGGCTGCCCTCGCAGAACATGGAGCGCCTTGCCGCCCGGCTGGACAGCAGCCTGTTCGGGCGACGCAATCTCGACGCGTCGCAGGCCGAAGGCCGCGGAACGATTATCGCCTTGCCGCACAGCGGAAACTGGGACATGGCGGGGGTATGGCTGGCGCAGACCTACGGCACCTTCACCACCGTCGCCGAGCGGCTGAAGCCTGAGTCGCTGTATCGGCGCTTCCTGGACTACCGGGAGACGCTCGGCTTCGAGGTGCTCGCGTCCAGTGGTGACTCCACGGGTCCCTACGAGACGCTGGCCGCGCGGCTCAGGGAAAACCGCGTCGTCTGCCTGATGGCCGATCGTGACCTCAGCCGCAGCGGCGTTCCCGTCGACTTTTTCGGTGCCGAGGCCCGAATGCCCGCCGGGCCTGCACGTTTGGCCGTCGATACCGGCGCGCGCCTGCTGCCGGCGCACTGCTGGTTCGAGGCGCACGGTGGATGGGGAGTCCGCATCCAGGCGCCCATCGACACATCGGCGGGCGATGTCGCCCAGGCCACGCAGGCGCTGGCCAACGAGTTCGCGGCCAATATCGCGGAGCGTCCGGCGGACTGGCACATGCTGCAGCCGTTGTGGCTCGACGATTTGTCCGAGGAGCGCCGCACCAAGCTGCGGACGCATCCGTCGCAGCCTGCCCCCGCACAGGAGCCCGAGTCCACCCGGGAGTCGGACCCCGTTGGTGGGCAGGCGTAATGCGCATCGGGATGGTCTGCCCGTACTCCTTTGACGTACCGGGCGGCGTCCAATCCCATGTGGTGCAGCTGGCGGAAGTCATGCGTGACCGTGGCCACCACGTCAGTCTGCTCGCGCCGTCGTCGTCGGATCTGGAGCTACCCGACTTCGTGGTCTCGGGCGGCAAGGCCGTTCCGATTCCGTACAACGGCTCGGTGGCGCGGCTACGATTCGGCCCGGCCACCTATGCCAAGACCCGGCGCTGGCTGGTCGAAGGGGACTTCGACGTGCTGCATCTGCATGAGCCGAACGCGCCGAGCCTTTCGATGTTGGCGCTCATGGTGGCGGAGGGGCCGATCGTCGCCACTTTCCACACGTCGACCACGAAATCGTTGACACTCAGTGTTTTTCAGGCCGTATTGCGGCCCTGGCACGAGAAGATCGTCGGCAGGATCGCCGTCTCGGAGCTGGCCCGGCGCTGGCAGATGGAAGCGCTCGGATCCGACGCGGTCGAAATTCCCAACGGTGTCGACGTCCGGTCTTTCTCCGGTGCGCCCATGCTGGAGGGGTACCCCCGTGCGGGCAAGACCGTGCTGTTCCTGGGGCGCTATGACGAGCCGCGCAAGGGCATGGATGTGCTGATGGGTGCGCTGCCGAAGATCGCGGCCAGTTTCGGCGATGTGGAGATCCTGATCGTGGGCCGCGGGGACGAGGCCGAGTTACGTACGCAGGCAGGTCCGTTGGCCAAGCACCTGCGGTTCCTTGGCCAGGTGGACGACGCCACCAAGGCCTCGGCCATGCGCAGCGCCGATGTGTACTGCGCACCCAACATCGGTGGCGAGAGCTTTGGCATCGTCTTGGTGGAGGCCATGGCCGCCGGAACGGCGGTGGTCGCCAGCTCGCTGGATGCTTTCCGGCGGGTGCTGTTGGACGGCAAGGCCGGCCGGTTGACGCCGACGGGCGACTCGGATGCGTTGGCGGCGGCCATCATCGAGGTGCTCGGTGACGACGAAGGCCGGGCACAGCTGGTGGCGGCGGGCACCGAAGCGGTGCAACGCTACGACTGGTCGGTGGTCGCGCAACAGATCATGCTCGTCTACGAAACGGTCACCGCCTCCGGAGCGCGCGTCAAGGTCGACAGTTGGTGACGTTCTCGGCGTTGACGGTCGTCGTCATCGCCATCATCGCCACATTGGTCGCACTCGGCCTGCTCTGGGCCTACCTGGTGGCCAACCGTCTGGACCGGCTGCACGTGCGCAGTGACCTGTCCTGGCAGGCGCTGGATGCGGCGCTGGCTCGTCGCGCCGTCGTCGCACGTGCGGTCGGGGACGCACTCAAGGACGAGCAGCTGATCAGGCTGGCGGCGAAAGCCGAACGTGCCGAACGTGACCGGCGCGAGTACGCGGAGAACCAGCTGGCCTCGGCGTTGTCGACGGTCGACGCCGAGGCGCTGCGTCCGGCGCTGGTAGCCGAGTTGGCCGATGCCGAGACGCGGGTGCTCATCGCCCGGCGCTTTCACAACGACGCCGTGCGCGACACCCTCGCGCTTCGCGTGCGCCGCCCGGTGCGGTGGCTGCGGCTAGGTGGAACAGCGCCGATGCCAACGTATTTCGAGATCATAGATCGTCAGGGTGTGGGCACCGAGGATCCGGCGCTGCCCAATTTCCGCACCTCGGCGCGCATCATCCTGCTGGACGAGGACGGACGGGTGCTGCTGCTACGCGGCTTCGACCCGGCGGCCCCCAGCCCGGCGGTGCACTGGTGGTTCACCGTCGGCGGTCAAACGCTGCCGGGGGAGAAGCTGGCCGATGGCGCGGTGCGCGAGCTGGTCGAGGAAACCGGTTTGACCGTCCCCTCAGGGCGCCTGGTGGGCCCGCTCTGGCGTCGCGTCGCCGTCTTCGACTTCAACGGCACCACCATCCGCTCCGAGGAACTGTTCTTCGTGCACCGCACCAAGCGGTTCGAACCCGCCACCGATGGTCGTACCAATCTGGAGCAGCGCTACATCACCGGACATCGCTGGTGTGATGCCGAAGAGATCGCTGCGCTGACGGCTTCGGGGGAGCAGGTCTATCCGAATCAGCTGGGAGAGCTGCTCGCGGAGGCCGCCTGTGCAGTGGATGCGGTGGCCACCGGTGCACGGCGCGAGCCAGTCCAGATCGGGTGAGCGCCGTCACCGCACATCCCGCGGCAAAATCGCTGGTGCAGCGGCATTAGACTGGTCGCAGAACCCGACATTCAGGAGCCCCCAGTTGACTAGCACGACCAATGGAACGTCCCCCGAGACCGGAACTGGTACCGCTCGCGTCAAGCGCGGTATGGCCGAGATGCTCAAGGGCGGCGTCATCATGGACGTCGTCACGCCCGAGCAGGCAAAGATCGCCGAAGACGCCGGCGCCGTGGCCGTCATGGCGCTGGAGCGGGTGCCCGCCGACATCCGCGCCCAGGGGGGCGTCTCCCGCATGAGCGACCCCGACATGATCGACGGCATCATCAGCGCCGTCAGCATCCCCGTCATGGCCAAGGCCCGTATCGGGCATTTCGTCGAGGCGCAGATCCTGCAGAGCCTCGGCGTGGACTACATTGACGAGTCGGAGGTGCTGACCCCCGCCGACTACGCCAACCACATCGACAAGTGGAAGTTCACCGTGCCGTTCGTGTGCGGTGCCACCAATCTGGGCGAGGCACTGCGCCGCATCACCGAGGGCGCGGCGATGATCCGCTCCAAGGGTGAGGCCGGTACCGGCGACGTGTCGAACGCGACCACTCATATGCGCAAGATCGGCGGCGAGATCCGTCGGCTCACCTCGCTGGCCGAGGACGAGTTGTACGTTGCCGCAAAGGAACTGCAGGCTCCGTATGAGCTCGTGGTCGAGGTCGCGCGCGCGGGCAAGCTCCCGGTCACGCTGTTCACCGCCGGCGGTATCGCCACCCCGGCCGACGCCGCGATGATGATGCAACTGGGTGCCGAGGGTGTGTTCGTCGGATCGGGCATCTTCAAGTCCGGCAACCCGGAGCAGCGCGCCGCGGCGATCGTGAAGGCCACCACCTTCTACGACGACCCGGACGTGCTGGCCAAGGTGTCGCGCGGCCTGGGTGAGGCGATGGTCGGCATCAACGTGGAGGACATCGCGCAGCCGCACAGGCTCGCCGAGCGCGGCTGGTAGAACTAGCGGATGGCCGATATCGAGGAGATCCTTACTCTCGAACAGCTGGAGAAGGACATCTTCCGGGGCAACGTGACCCCGAGCAGTCTTCGTCGCACCTTCGGCGGGCAGGTCGCGGGGCAGTCGCTGGTCTCGGCGGTACGCACCGTGGACCCGGAGTACCTCGTGCACTCCCTGCACGGATACTTCCTGCGGCCCGGAAATCCCAACGAGCCCACCGTGTTTCTCGTGGACCGGGTCAGGGATGGCCGCTCGTTCTGCACGCGTCGCGTGACCGCCATCCAGGACGGGCAGGCGATCTTCAGCATGTCGGCCTCATTTCAGACCCTGGACTCCGGCATCGAACACCAGGACCTGATGCCACCGGTGCCGGCGCCCGAGGACCTGCCGGACGCGCAGGATGAGGAGTCGTTCAGCCGCGATCTGTTCCGGCAGTTCGCGGAATGGGATATCCGGATCGTGCCGGATGACCTCATGGAGAAGTGGCCGCGGCTGGCCGCGCAGCAGCGGGTATGGTTCCGCTGCCGCAAGCGTCTGCCCGACGACCCGGTGCTGCACATTTGCGCGCTCGCCTACATGAGCGACCTGACCCTGCTGAGTTCCTCCAAAGTGCCGCACCGGGATGCGGTGCTGCAGACGGCATCGCTGGATCACGCACTGTGGTTCCTGCGACCGTTCCGCGCCGACGAATGGCTGCTGTACGACGAGACATCGCCGTCGGCCGGATACGGGCGGGCGCTGACCCAGGGACGGATCTTCGACCGCGAGGGCCGCATGGTCGCCGCGGTGGTGCAGGAGGGGCTGACCCGATACGAGCGCAACCCGCACGAGGCCTCGATCGCCAAGGGGAACATGGCGTGAGTCCGCTGGTCGGCGTGCTGGCATTGCAGGGTGATGTCAGGGAACATGTTGCGGCTCTGAAAGATTCGGGTGCCGAGGCGCTGGGAGTGCGCCGCCCCGAGGAACTCGGCAAGGTTGACGGGTTGATCATCCCCGGTGGGGAGTCGACCACGATGAGCAATCTGCTGCGCGTGTTCGAACTCCTGGACCCGCTGACCGAGCGCCTGCGAGACGGCCTGCCGGTCTACGGTTCGTGCGCCGGCATGATCCTGCTCGCCTCGGAGATCCTGGACACCCGACCGGATGCGGTGGCACTCGGCGCCATCGATATGACCGTGCGGCGCAATGCCTTCGGGCGCCAGGTGGACTCCTTCGAGGGCGACCTGGACTTCGCTGGGCTGCACGGACAGATGCACGCGGTGTTCATCAGGGCGCCGTGGGTGGAACGGGTCGGCGACGATGTCGAGGTGCTGGCCAGCGCGCAGGGGCATCCCGTCGCGGTTCGGCAGGGCAGCGCGCTGGCCACGGCATTTCACCCCGAGGTGACCGGTGACCGCCGGGTGCACGAGCTCTTCGTCGACATGGTGCGCGGGGCCTGACGCCGAGCGCATACCAGGCGCAGCGATTCTGCTCGATTCACCTGCGTGCGGTATGCGCTCGCGGTGGCTCACTCACCAGCGCAGCATGGGCATCGGGCGTGACGGGTGCTTGAGCGTCCACTTGCCGGCGGTACGCAACAAAAATCCGTGAAAACCGCCGTAGGGCAGTGCCTCCACCACCTCGCGCACGTCGGCTCGTTCCAGTCCGGTCCAGGCGTACAGGCCGCGGAAGGCGTCGATCCGATCACCCAGCCGGAAGGTCTCGACCCACAGGTCGTCGGACGACCTGAGCTTGTGGTGGTCGGCCACCATCGCCTTGAGGCGAGCGACGTCGGTGATGCCGAACTCCGGCGCCAGCTGTTCGGCCAGATCGACCGAAGGGTCCAGATAGTCCCAGGTACCGGCGGTCCAGATGCCGATGTCGTGTGTCGCCCACGCCAGGGCGATCTCCGGCGGCGCCTGGGTCATGCCGAGAAGGCGCAACTGGTAGTTCATGCCGCGATACAGGTGGTTGCGGTAATCGGTGAGGCTGTCGCCGACAGTCGACGCGTATCGGTCCAGCACCGCGTCGACGATCGGGTCTTCCACCAGGACAGTCATGTGATTCACCCTAGGTGCGCGAGTACACTCGGGCAGCGCAGAAGTGCGACAGAACCTAGAGAAAGTAGTACAGGGGTACATGAGCGGCCATTCCAAGTGGGCCACCACCAAGCACCAGAAGGCCGTCAAAGACGCGCGCCGTGGCAAAGAGTTCGCCAAGCTGATCAAGAACATCGAGGTCGCCGCGCGGACCGGCGGTGGCGATCCGGCCGGCAACCCGACGCTCTACGACGCCATTCAGAAGGCCAAGAAAACCTCGGTGCCCAACGACAACATCGAGCGGGCCCGCAAGCGCGGTGCCGGCGAGGAAGCCGGTGGAGCCGACTGGCAGACCATCATGTACGAGGGCTACGGCCCCAACGGCGTCGCGGTGCTCATCGAGTGCCTCAGTGACAACCGCAACCGCGCTGCCGGTGAGGTTCGGGTCGCGATGACCCGCAACGGTGGCAGCATGGCCGACCCGGGTTCGGTCTCGTACCTGTTCTCCCGCAAGGGCGTTGTGACGCTGGAGAAGAACGGTCTGTCCGAGGACGACGTGCTCACGGCCGTGCTGGAGGCGGGCGCCGAGGAGGTCAACGACCTGGGTGAGACCTTCGAAGTCATTTCCGAGCCCACTGACTTGATCGCGGTCCGTCAGTCACTGCAGGATGCCGGGATCGACTACGAGTCGGCGGAGGCCAGCTTCCAGCCGTCGATGAGCGTGCCCGTCGACGTCGACACCGCCCGCAAGGTGTTCAAGCTGGTCGACGCGCTGGAAGACAGCGACGACGTGCAGAACGTCTACACCAACGTGGATTTGTCCGACGAGGTACTCGCCGCGCTCGACGAAGACTGACCCGCGGCCCAGAACGCCAGGGTCACCACCGCGGTGGTGACCAGCACGGCGCCGATGGTGTCGGTGACGTAGTGATACCCGCAGGCGACCTGCCCGAGCAGTCCGAGTGTGCTGATAATGCCGGCGGCGATGTAGGCCCATAGGGCTCCGCCGGCGACCAGGACCAGCATCCCCATGACCGCCACTACGAAGGTGGTGTGCCCGCTGGGGTAGGCGAGGTAGCCGCCCTTTTCGCGGCCGACCAGCATCTTGGTGGCCTGGGTGGTCCAGTTCGCCACGAACGGGCAGACGAGCACCACCGCCGCGACTCGCCACCGCCGCCGGTACAACTCGAAACCGACGCACACCGCGAGCACCGGAACCAGGAACACCCAGTCGGTGAAGAACAGCAGCCAGCGTGGCTGTACCCCGAATACGTGCTGGGTGGCATCGAAGAACCACACGTCAAATGGGGTCGAACCCTTTCCGACGGAGAATCCGAGCAGCAGCATCGCCATCACGCCGAGGGGCGGCCACCACTGAATCATTTTCTCGCTAGGCAGTTTTCCGGCAGACACCCCGACGACAGTAATCGGCGGGGGACGCCGACCCCGAATCGTGCCGGCTGCCGGGAATCAAACGTCACCGGGCGGCGTTACTGTGATGTCAACGACTGTTGGTCAACATCTGTTGACAGCGCATGTCAGGCAGGCGTACATCTAAGACATCGAAAAGTGAGGGGAGGCCCGTCATGGCCACACAAACAGTCGCTCCCGCGCCTGAATCGACAACCCTGTGGCGCGCCGCGCGCGCCGTTCTCGCACTGCCGTTCGCCGTCGCGGTCGTGGCTCCGCTGATCATCCTCTATGGCGTGGGTATCGGGGTGCCCTCGTGGATGTCGGATCAGATGTCGATGACGGCGACGGTGGTCGGAACCCTGCTGATCGCTGCCGGCTCATTCCTGGTGACCCGCACCGTCGTGCAGTTCGATCGGCTGGGCAGCCGGCATGTGCGCAGTCCGATGATCACCGGGGTCATCGCCATCCTGCTGGGCGAGGCGTTCGCCGTGAACTCCGTGGGTCTGCTGATCTGGACCGCGGTGTTTGCCGCCGTGAGCGCCATCTACTTCTCGCTCGTCGACGAGCGAGGAGCCCTGAAGGTTCGCGACTCCGCGGGACGCGCGAGCTAGGAAGCGCCGCAGTCATCCGTCGAGCAATCCAGGTAGTACTGGATCGTCGGGGCGACCAATTCGATGATCTGTTCGTGCGTCATATCGGGCACGTGCCCGAGCTGGATGACGTACCGGCACATGGCCAGGCCGATCATCTGAGTACTAATCAGCGTCGCCCGCTCGAGCGCGCGGTCTGCCGTCAACGATTCGATAACCGGCACCATCTGGCTGCTGAAGATCTCGGCCATGCGTGCGCGTGCCGACTCCTGTGACACCGTCGCCCGCAGCAGGGCGACCATGGTGTCGTCGGCCTCCCATTTCTCCAGGAAGTGCTCGACGAGAGCGGCCCCCAGCTGCGATCGCGGAATCTCGGTGAGGTTCTCGGGCAGTTGGATGTCGAAGTTGGCGGCGGCCGCGAACAGCTTGCCCTTGTTGCCGTAATAGCGCATCACCAGTGACGGGTCGATGCCCGCGGTTGCCGCGATCGCCCGGATGGTCGCCTTCTCGTATCCGACGCCCGCGAAGTGCTCCTGGGCGGCCTCGAGGATGGCCGCGCGAGTGGCGTCCGATCGCCGAGGTTCGAGAGACATGCGCTGAGCTTAGGCCAACGCATGTTGACATTTTCCAGAGCCCTCGCGTGTTGCTGTGCCGAATGGGCAGAACCCCTCGATATGCTGATCGAACAATTGTTCTACGGCGAGAGGGCTGGCACGTGCGGGTGATGGGAGTCGACCCGGGTCTTACCCGGTGTGGTCTGTCCATGGTCGAGGCGTCTTCGGGTCGTAGGGTTGTCGCCCTGGATGTCGACGTTGTGCGTACCCCCGCCAATCAGCCTCTGCCACAACGGCTTCTGGCGATCAGCGAGGTCGTCGAGCATTGGATGGACACGCACCGCCCGGATGTGATCGCCATCGAGCGCGTCTTCGCGCAGCAGAACGTCTCCACGGTGATGGGCACCGCCCAGGCCGGTGGCGTGATCGCGCTGTCCGCGGCCAAACGCGGGATCGAGGTCTATTTCCACACCCCCTCGGAGGTCAAGGCGGCCGTCACCGGGAACGGCCGGGCGGATAAATCCCAGGTCACCGCGATGGTCACCCGCATCCTGAACCTGCAGACGGCGCCGAAGCCCGCGGATGCCGCCGACGCGTTGGCCCTGGCAATCTGTCACTGCTGGCGCGCGCCCATGCTGGCCAGAATGGCCAAGGCGGAGGCCGCGGCGGAGAAACAACGGAAGGCCTTCGCGGCCCGGATGAAGGCGGTGGCCCGGTGATTGCTTCGGTAAATGGCGAGGTCATCGACATCGCGCTCGACCATGTGGTGATCGAGGCCGCCGGCGTCGGCTATCGCGTCAACGCCACCCCGGCGACGCTGTCGACGCTGCGTCGTGGCACCCCGGTGCGGCTGATCACGGCGATGATCGTCCGCGAGGACTCGATGACGTTGTACGGCTTCACCGACACCGATGCCCGTGACCTGTTCCTGACGCTGCTCGGGGTGTCCGGAGTGGGGCCGAAGATCGCGATGGCCACACTCGCGGTCTACGACGCGTCGACCCTGCGTCAGGCGCTGGCCGACGGCGACGTCGCCGCGCTGACTCGGGTGCCCGGCATCGGCAAGCGGGGTGCCGAGCGCATGGTGCTGGAGCTGCGGGAGAAGGTGGCAGCGGCCCCCAGCGGGTCCACCGAATTGGGGCGCGGCACCGCGTCGCTGGTGCGCACGCAGGTCGTCGAGGCACTCATCGGCCTCGGTTTTGCCGCCAAGCAAGCCGAGCAGGCCACCGATACCGTGCTGGCCCAAGACAACTCCGATGAAGACACTTCGACCGTGCTGCGATCGGCGCTGACTCTGCTGGGTAAGACGCGATGAGTCGATTCGACGAACTGGACGGCGCCGAGGACGACTTCGAGAGCGCCGAGATGTCCGGCGCGCTCACCGTGGGCGAGAACGACATCGACGCGGGGCTACGCCCCAAGTCGCTCCGGGAGTTCATCGGTCAGCCGAGGGTGCGCGAGCAGCTGGACCTGGTGCTGTCGGGTGCCAAGAATCGTGGCGGCACGCCCGACCACATCTTGCTGTCCGGACCGCCCGGGCTGGGAAAAACCTCGCTGGCCATGATCATCGCCGCCGAGCTCGGATCGTCGCTGCGGGTGACTTCCGGGCCGGCGCTGGAACGCGCGGGCGACCTGGCCGCCATGCTGAGCAACCTCGTCGAACACGATGTGCTCTTCATCGACGAGATCCATCGGATCGCCCGGCCAGCCGAGGAAATGCTGTACCTGGCCATGGAGGACTTCCGGGTCGACATCGTGGTGGGCAAGGGGCCCGGTGCGACGTCCATTCCACTGGAAGTGGCTCCGTTCACGCTGGTGGGTGCGACCACGCGCTCGGGCTCGCTGACCGGTCCGCTGCGCGACCGGTTCGGGTTCACGGCACATATGGACTTCTACGAACCCGACGAGCTGGAACTCGTGCTGGCCCGTTCGGCGGGGATCCTCGGCATCGAGTTGGGGGCCGACGCCGGCACGGAGATCGCTCGGCGGTCCCGGGGCACCCCGCGTATCGCCAACCGATTGCTACGGCGTGTCCGTGACTATGCCGAGGTGCGTGCGGACGGGGTGATCACCGTGGACGTCGCCAAATCGGCCTTGGAGGTGTACGACGTCGACGAGCTGGGCCTGGATCGTCTGGACCGGGCGGTGCTTTCGGCGTTGACGCGTAGTTTCGGCGGCGGTCCGGTGGGCCTGTCGACGCTGGCAGTGGCGGTCGGGGAGGAGTCGACCACCGTCGAAGAGGTGTGCGAGCCGTTTCTGGTGCGTGCCGGGATGCTGGCCCGTACTCCGCGCGGACGTGTGGCGACGCCGCTGGCGTGGACGCACCTGGGCTTGACCCCGCCGCCACACGTCCTGGGGCAAGTCGGGCTGTTCGACTGACAGACACCCGCATATGCGGAGGCCCGGGGTTCGCGTCGATTACACAGAGTCAGATGGCACACTGGTGACTTGTCGCGTGCTCGTTTCACGCCGACCCTGCCTGCCTTGACCTGGACCCAACGGAAACCCAACGGAAAGAACCCCGAAAGCCGCCATGGAATCGATCATCGTCTTCTTGCCGCTCATCCTCGTGATGGGCGCATTCCTCTTCTTCGCCAACCGGCGGCAGCGCAAGGCTCTCGACGCCACCATCGAGCTGCACGAGTCCCTGGCGATCGGCGACCGGGTACACACCACGTCCGGCCTGCAGGGCACCATCACCGCCGTCACCGACGACACCGTGGATCTGGAGATCGCACCCGGCGTCGTGACCCGCTGGATGAAGCTTGCCGTCCGCGACAAGATCGTCGACGAGGTTGAAGACAGCGCGGCCGCCGACGACGGCACGGTTCGCGATGTCGAGAGCAGCGGGGTCGAGCTGACCAAGGAGTAGCGGCTTTCGCCTTTGCTCACATCGCTGAAAGCCCCCCGACCCGCCCTCGACAAGCAAGGAGACCGGACACGTGGCCTCGCCATCGGCCCCTGTGCACCCCATGCGCTACCTGGCTGCCTTCCTGGTGCTGCTCATCGGCGCCTACCTGCTGGTTTTTCTGACCGGCGACAAGCAGCCCAAACCCAAGCTCGGCATCGACCTGCAGGGCGGAACCCGCGTCACCCTGACGGCGCGCACCCCTGACGGTTCCAAGCCGACCAAGGAAGCGTTGACGCAGGCGCAGCAGATCATCAACGCGCGCGTCAACGGACTCGGTGTCTCCGGATCCGAGGTCATCATCGACGGCGACAACCTCGTCATCACGGTCCCCGGCAACGACGGCAGTGAGGCCCGCAACCTGGGCCAGACCGCCAAGCTCTACATTCGGCCCGTTGTGCAGGCCGTACCGGCGCAGCCCAAGGAAACACCGGAGCCCGGCGCGCCGCAGGGCGGTCAGCCCGCGGGCGGGCAAGAGGTGACACCGCCGGAGCCGGGTGCGGGCAAGCCTGCGCCCGCCGCGCCGTCCCCGAAGCCGCAGCCGCGGCCGTACCCCGCGCAAACCACCACACCTGTGCCGCCGCCACCTGCTCCGGCGACCAAGCCGGCGACGCCGAATGCCACGACGGCTCCGGCTCCTCCCACCGATCTGCCGCCCAAGCCGGGCAGCGGTGAGGAACGCAAGCAGCTGATCGACTTCGAGAAGCAGATCAGGCAGAGCGAGGACCCGCGGATTCAGATGCTGGCGCTGCAGGTTCAGGCCTCGCGCTGCTACGACTCCGACGATCCGCTCGCGGGCAATGACGACCCGAACCTGCCGCTGGTCACCTGCGGTGACGACAGCCAGGGCGGCAAGGCCGCCTATCTACTGGACAAGTCGATCATCAGCGGCGAGGAGATCAAGGACGCCAGCTCGGGACTGGACCAGCAGCGCGGTATCTACGTGGTGAGCATGGAATTCAAGCCCACCGGCGCCAAGGTCTGGGCCGATTACACCTCGGCGCACTGGCAGCAGGGCACCCAGACCGCGTTCACGCTGGACTCCAAGGTGATCAGCGCTCCGGCCATTCGCGAGCCCATCCCCGGCGGCAAGACCGAGATCAGCGGGCAGTTCACCGCCGATTCGGCCAAGCAGCTCGCGGCGGCCCTCAAGTACGGTTCGTTGCCGCTCTCGTTCGAGTCTTCCGATGCGCAAACCGTCTCGGCCACACTCGGATTGACCTCGCTGAGGGCCGGCCTGATCGCGGGCGCCATCGGCTTGGCGATCGTGCTGCTGTACTCGCTGATCTATTACCGGGTACTGGGCGTGCTGACCGCGCTGTCCCTGGTGGCCTCCGGCGCCATGGTCTTCGCGATCCTGGTGTTGTTGGGCAGATACATCTCCTACACCCTGGATCTTGCGGGTATCGCGGGTCTGATCATCGGTATCGGTACCACTGCGGACTCGTTCGTGGTGTTCTTCGAGCGCATCAAAGACGAGATACGCGAAGGCCGTTCGTATCGCTCGGCGGTACCGCGCGGTTGGGCACGCGCCCGCAAGACGATCCTGTCGGGTAACGCGGTGACCCTGCTGGCCGCCGTGGTCCTCTACATCCTGGCCATCGGGCAGGTGAAGGGCTTCGCCTTCACCCTCGGACTCACCACGATCCTCGACGTTGTGGTGGTCTTCCTGGTGACGTGGCCACTCGTCTACCTGTCCTCCAAGTCCGCGACCCTGTCCAAGCCCGCGTACAACGGGCTCGGCGCGGTCCAGCAGATTGCCCGTGAACGTAAGGCGGCAGCACACGCATGAGCACCAGTAACGACACGGTGAGCAACGGCAACGGAACCGACAAGGACGTCACAGACGCCGAGACCTCCGCAAAGGAGCCCACCTCCACGGCGGTCGAGACCACCAGCGCGGTACCGGAACACGGGTTTTTCTACCGCCTGTACACCGGAACCGGTGCCGTCGACGTCGTCGGCAAGCGCAAGCTCTGGTTCGGGATCAGCGGCGCCTTCATGGTGATCGCGATCCTGTCGATTGCCATCAAGGGATTTGTCTTCGGTATCGACTTCGAGGGCGGCACCAAGGTGTGGTTCCCGAAGGGCGACGCCACCGTCCAACAGACGGAGGACGTGTTCAGCCAAACCCTGGGCCACGACGCGGAATCGATCGTCGTCACCGGAACCGGTGACACGGCCTCGATCCAGATCCGCACCGAGAAGCTCGACAACGATGAGTCGGCGAAGCTGCACAAGGCGTTGTTCGACAGGTTCGCGCCCAAGGGGCCGGACGGTAAGCCGTCCATCGACTCCATCAGCGACTCGGACGTCTCGGAGACGTGGGGCGGGCAGATCACCAACAAGGCGATCATCGCGCTCGTCGTGTTCCTGGTGCTGGCCGGCATCTACATCGCGGTCCGCTACGAGCGCTACATGGCGATCGCCGCGCTGGCCGCGCTGGTGTTCGACCTGTTGGTCACCGCGGGTGTGTACTCGCTGGTGGGCTTCGAGGTCACCCCGGCGACGGTGATCGGCCTGCTGACCATCCTCGGATTCTCCTTGTACGACACCGTGATCGTGTTCGACAAGGTGGAGGAGAACACGCACGGGTTCCAGCACACGTCACGGCGGACCTTCGCCGAGCATGCCAACCTGGCCGTGAACCAGACGTTCATGCGGTCGATCAACACCAGCCTCATCTCGGTGATCCCGGTGCTCTCGCTCATCGTGGTAGCCATTTGGCTGCTGGGCGTCGGCACACTGAAAGACCTTGCGCTGGTTCAGCTCGTCGGCATCCTGGTGGGTACCTACTCGTCCATCTTCTTCGCGACCCCGCTGCTGGTGGCGTTGCGTGAGCGTACGGAACTGGTCTCGAGCCACACCAAGAAGGTGTTGAGCCGCCGTAAGCCCGATGCCGCGCCCCTGGCAGACACGGGCAGCAAAACCGTCAAAGCGGCCTCATCCGATGCTGCGGCGACCGGGGTGCGGCCCGCCAAACCGAGGCCCGGTGCCCGCCCTCAAGGTAAGCGAAACGCGCGGCGGCACTGATGGATTCATGGAGTCCAGCACGGACCGGGGCAAGACGAAACGCGCGAATCGGCGCCATCGTGACCACGGTGCTGCTCGCGGCGGGGTTATTGACCTCGTGTTGGACCTCTGCCGCCAAGACGCTCGACTATGCCGTTGACGGTCGTCTCGCGACATACAACGTCAACAGTGTCGAGGGCAACGCATCGGCCGGAGCGCAGGCATTCAATCGTGTGCTCACCGGTTTCGGCTTCCACGGGCCCGACGGCCAGGTGATCGCCGACCACGACTTCGGCACCGTCGAGGTGGTGGGCCGCATTCCGCTGGTGCTGGACTACACCATCAACGAGAAGGCCGTCTACTCGGACGGCAAGCCGGTGACCTGTGAAGACATGGTGCTGGCGTGGTTTGCACAGTCGGGCAGGCTGCCTGATTTCGACGCGGCCAGCACGGCTGGATACGCCGACATCTCCACGGTCGACTGCAAGCCGGGGCAGAAGACGGCGCGGGTCACCTTCGCGCCCGATCGCGCCTTCACGGACTGGACCCAGTTGTTCACCGCCACCACGATGTTGCCGTGGCACGTGGTGGCCGACAAGCTCGGCGGGAACATCGATTTGACCGGCGCCATTGCCGCCAACGATGTGCCGACACTGCAGAAGATCGCCGATTTCTGGAACAACCAGTGGAACCTCGGGTCCGATGTGGACCTGTCGAAGTTTCCATCGTCGGGCCCCTACAAGCTCGACGGGTACAACGACGACGGATCTGTCGTGCTCGTCGCCAATGACAAATGGTGGGGCAACCCGCCGGTGACCAAGCGGGTCACGGTGTGGCCCAGCGGCATCGACGTGCAAAAGCGCCTCTCCGACGGGGACCTGGAAGTGGTCGACGTCGCGGCCGGATCGGCCGGGACGCTCACCGCTCCCGACGGTTTCGCGCTCACCGAAGAACCCGGCTCGGGCGTGGAACAACTCATCTTCGGCGCCGCAGGATCGGTCGGCGCTCCGGATCTGCGCCGTGCGGTGGCCCTGTGCACCCCACGCGATGCGATCGCGGGAATCGCCGGTGTGCCGGTGATGAATGCGCGGCTGGACACCAGCATCGGCGACTCGTTCGCCTCGGTGGAAGCCGCCGCCGAAGCGGGACGATTCATGCGTTCGGATCCCGTCGCGGCCCGTGCCGCCACGGCGAACCGGCCGCTGACAGTTCGGGTGGGATACCAGGCACCCAATCCGCGTCGTGCGGCGATCGTTTCCGCCATGGCGCAGGCCTGCGAGCCCGCCGGGATCACTGTGCAGGACGTCAGCAAGCCCGAGACGGGACCGGATTCATTGCGGGACAATCAGATCGATGCGCTGCTCAGCTCCATCGGTGGCGCTCCTGGCAGCGGATCGACCGGTTCGTGGCTCATGGACGCGTACGCCCTGCGCGCGCGGGAGGGCAAGAACCCGGCGAACTACGCCAACGGCCAGATCGACGGCATCATCGCCGCGCTGGCGGTGACCACCAATGCCCGTGACCAGAGCCGGCTGCTCGGCGATGCGTCCGCGATCCTGTGGAACGACCTGCCGACGCTGCCGCTCTACCGGCAGCCGCGCGTGCTGATCGCGCCGAAGTCGATGTACGCCGCCACACCGAGCGTCACTCGGTGGGGTGCCGGATGGAACATGGATCGTTGGGTGCTGCCCGCGTGACGGACCAGATGGCCGCGCTTGTCGCGTCGCTCACCCGCGAGGTCGCCGATTTTCCCGAGCCCGGGGTGCAGTTCAAGGATCTGACACCGCTGTTCGCGGACTCCGACGGCTTGTCGCGCGTCACCGACGCGCTTGCCGAAGGCGCTCGCGGTGCCACGCTCATAGCCGGAATCGACGCCCGCGGCTTCCTGCTGGGGGCCGCCGTGGCGATCCGGCTCGGAGTGGGCGTGTTGGCGGTACGCAAGGCCGGGAAGTTGCCGCCACCGGTGCATTCGCAGACCTACCAGCTCGAATACGGCACCGCGGCGCTGGAGATCCCCGCCGACGGAGTGGAGCTCGCCGGCCGCCGGGTGGCGATCGTCGACGACGTGCTGGCTACCGGGGGAACGCTGGCGGCAACGGCCAGGCTGCTCAGCGTCGCCGGAGCCGAGGTGATCGGCGCAGGTGTGGTGCTGGAACTGGCCGATCTCGGTGGCCGCCGGGCCGTGGCGCCGCTGCCATTAACTGCGCTGCGCACCATCTGAGAGATAATCTATGGCGGTAGGAGGTGAACCGTGGCTGACGAGCGCGTGCCCAGCGAGAACCAGGTCGCGGTCGAATCCCTGCCTGTCGTGAACGACCCCGGCCCGGTAACTGAGTCACTCCGGGTCAGCGGCGGCACCATGAGCGCATCGCGTCGCGTGCGGGCACGGCTGGCACGCCGGATGACCGCTCAGCGCGGTGCCGTCAGCCCGGTCCTGGAACCGCTGATCGCCGTCCACCGCGAGTTCTATCCCAAGGCAGACCGGTCGGTGCTCCAGCGTGCCTACGAGGTGGCGGAGAGCCGGCACGCCGAACAGTTCCGCAAGTCGGGCGATCCCTACATCACTCATCCGGTGGCCGTCGCGAACATTTTGGCCGAGCTGGGCATGGATACCACCACGCTGGTCGCCGCGATCCTGCACGACACCGTGGAGGACACCGGTTACAGCCTCGAACAGCTGACCGCCGAATTCGGCACCGAGGTCGCCCATCTTGTCGACGGCGTGACCAAGCTCGACAAGGTGGTGCTGGGCAACGCGGCCGAAGGCGAAACCATCCGCAAGATGATCATCGCCATGGCGCGCGACCCCCGTGTGCTGGTGATCAAGGTGGCCGATCGGCTGCACAACATGCGCACCATGCGGTTCCTGCCGCCGGAGAAACAAGCGCGCAAGGCCCGCGAGACACTCGAAGTGATTGCGCCGCTGGCACACCGGCTGGGTATGGCGACCGTCAAGTGGGAGCTCGAAGACCTGTCCTTCGCAATCTTGCACCCCAAGAAGTACGAGGAGATCGTGCGACTGGTCGCCGACCGGGCGCCCTCACGCGATACCTATCTGGCCAAGGTCCGTGCGGAAATCGTTGCCACCCTGAACGGTTCGCGCATCAGCGCCACCGTCGAGGGGCGCCCCAAGCATTACTGGTCCATCTACCAGAAGATGATCGTCAAGGGCCGCGACTTCGACGACATCCACGATCTGGTGGGTGTGCGGATTCTGTGCGACGAGATTCGCGACTGTTACGCCGCGGTGGGCGTGGTGCACTCCCTGTGGCAGCCGATGGCCGGCCGATTCAAGGACTACATCGCTCAACCACGTTTCGGCGTCTACCAGTCTTTGCACACCACGGTGGTCGGCCCCGAGGGCAAGCCGCTGGAGGTGCAGATTCGTACCCGCGACATGCACCGCACCGCCGAGTACGGCATCGCCGCGCACTGGCGGTACAAGGAAGCCAAGGGCCGCAACGGCGTTCCTCCTACCCACGCGGCCGCCGAGATCGACGACATGGCGTGGATGCGCCAGCTGCTCGACTGGCAGCGTGAGGCCGCCGACCCGGGCGAGTTCCTGGAGTCGTTGCGCTATGACTTGGCGGTCCAGGAGATCTTCGTCTTCACTCCCAAGGGCGATGTGATCACGTTGCCCGCCGGATCGACCCCTGTGGATTTCGCCTATGCGGTGCACACCGAGGTGGGCCACCGCTGCATCGGCGCGCGTGTCAACGGCCGCTTGGTGGCACTGGAGCGCAAGCTCGAAAACGGGGAAGTGGTAGAGGTTTTCACCTCGAAGGCCGCCAACGCCGGACCCTCACGCGACTGGCAGACCTTCGTGGTCTCGCCCCGCGCGAAGGCCAAGATCCGGCAGTGGTTCGCCAAGGAGCGTCGCGAGGAGGCACTCGAAGCCGGTAAGGACGCCATCGCGCGCGAAGTGCGCCGTGGTGGTCTTCCCTTGCAGCGCTTGGTCAATGGCGAAGGCATGGCCTCGCTGGCCCGTGAGCTGCGTTACCAGGACACCTCGCAGCTCTACACGGCGGTGGGCGAGGGGCACGTCTCGGCCCGGCACGTGGTGCAGCGCCTCGTCGCGCAGCTCGGCGGTGTGGACAGTGCCGAGGAGGAACTGGCCGAACGGTCTACCCCGTCGACCATGCCGATCCGGCAGCGGCGCTCCGATGATGTCGGGGTGGCGGTGCCAGGGGCGCCGGGCGTGCTGACCAAGCTCGCCAAGTGCTGCACGCCGGTGCCGGGGGATCAGATCCTGGGTTTCGTCACCCGCGGCGGGGGAGTCAGCGTGCACCGCACCGACTGCACCAACGCCGAATCCCTACAGCAGCAGTCGGAACGGATCATCGAGGTGCACTGGGCGCCCTCGGCGTCTTCGGTCTTCTTGGTGGCCATCCAGGTCGAGGCGCTGGACCGGCACCGGCTGCTTTCCGATGTGACCAGGGCGCTGGCCGACGAGCGAGTGAACATCCTGTCGGCCTCGGTGACCACCTCGAACGATCGAGTTGCCATCAGCAGGTTCACCTTTGAGATGGGTGATCCCAAGCACCTGGGACACGTGCTCAATGTGGTACGCAACGTCGAAGGCGTATACGACGTTTACCGGGTCACCTCGGCCGCTTAGATCCCGAAGGCCTGCAACGCGATTCGGGTGGCCGCGGCAATCGTGGGCTTGCCCTGAGTGGACTTCGGGTCCTCGGGGACGGTGAGCACCGCGACGACAATGGGTGCCCGGCCCGGCGGCCAGATCACCGCGATGTCATTGGTTTCGCCCTTGAATCCGCTGCCGGTCTTGTCGCCGACCGTCCAGCCGGACGGAACCCCTGCCCGGATCGACTGATCGCCGGTGGTGTTCCGCTTCAACCAGTCGGTGAGCAGATCGCGTCCCTGGGCATCCAGCCCCTCGTCGAGCACCAGTCTGCGCAGGTTGGTCACCAGTTGCTGCGGGGTCGAGGTGTCCAGGTCGCCGTCGGGGATGTTCAGCTGATCCTCGGTGCGATCCATGCGAGAGACGTTGTCGCCCAGGCCGCGAACGAACTTCTCGGTCTCCTTGGGGCCGCCGAGTTCGGCGATCAGCAGATTCGCGCCGGTGTTGTCGCTGTACCGGATGGTGGCATCGCACAGCTGCGAGACGCTCATGCCCTCGGCGACGTGCTGCGACGTGATCGGCGCCCATTCCAGAAGATCGGCCTGTGTGTACTGAATCCGCTTGTCCAGCAGGCTAGGAACACTGCGGCGACGGTGCAGGATGGCCGACACGATGAAGGTCTTCACCGTCGAGCACATGAGGAAGCGTTCATCGGCTCGATGGCCGACCGTGCGACCCGAACCGGTGTCCAACGCGTACACGCCGATGCGGCCGCCGAAATTCTTTTCCAGTGCGGCGAATTCGTTCGGCGCGGGCTGGCGGTCGTCGCTTCGCGAACAACCGACCGCCACCACCCCCACCGTTGCGAGGCCACCGACGAGAAGCGCGCGACGAGAAATCATGTCAGTCGAGCTGCAGATCGATGATCTTGACTTCCTGGGCCGGAGCGCCGTCGCCCGCGCCACGGGCACCGGGCTTGATGCCGTTCTTGGCGATCTTGGCCAAGGTGTCCATGCCGGTCTTGTCGATCGTGCCGAACACCGTGTACTGCGGCGGCAGCTTCGAATCCTTGTAGACCATGAAGAACTGGCTGCCGTTGGTGCCGGGGCCGGCATTGGCCATCGCCAACGTCCCAGCGGGGTAGACGACGGCCTGCTGTGCCGCCGGATCATCGGCCTTGTACTGGGTGGTCGGGTACTCGTTGTCGAACTCGTACCCGGGGCCACCCGAACCGGTGCCCGTGGGGTCACCGCACTGCAGCACCGACAGGCCGCCACTGGTCATCCGGTGGCAGATGGTGTTGTCGAAATATCCACCCTGAGCCAGGCTGGCGAAGCTGTTCACCGTGCACGGCGCCTTGGCGTTGTCCAGGACCAGGCCGATGTTGCCCTGGCTGGTCTTCATGCTGGCGGTGAGCGTTGCCGGATCGGTCGGGACCTTTCCGCTGCGCGGCATCTGCTTGTCGATGGTCTTGGCTGGCTTGTCCGCCGGCCGGTACTGGCAATTGGCGCCCACCTCCGCGGACGGCACGAACTTGGGCAGGGCCGGACCGGTGACGGGTGGTTCGTCGGGGGTCGGCAAGGAGGAGGTGGGCGGTGCGTCGACGGTGGAGACCGGCGTCGTGGAGTTGGTGTCCAGCGCCGTGTCGGTCTTGTCGCTCTTGCTGATGGCCAACCACGCGGTGATGGCTACCGCGACGACCACCGCGACCACGGCGACACCGCTGATCGCCCAGATCCGCTGCTTACGGGCGCGCTCGGCACGGTTCTCCAGCTGTCGCTCAAGCTTGCGCTTGGCGGTCTGACGTCGCTGCTCGTTGGTCGGCACCGTGCTCTCCTTCTAGGGCGTCCGTTGAGGAATCATCGAAGAATCTAGGTCGCCAGAGAGTGTGCCAGCCACACCTGAGAGAAGGTGCAACGCCCTCAAGATGCTCTTCGCGCAAGCGGCTCATCGCAGCCGCCTAAGCTGGTCGGGTGCTGATCACCGGTTTTCCCGCGGGCATGTTCGCCACGAACTGCTACATCGTGGCGCCACACGAGGGCGGCCCCGCCGTCATCATCGACCCCGGGCAGGACGCCATACCCGGCGTCAAGGAGATTCTGGCCGAGCGTGATCTCACCCCGGAAGCGGTGTTGCTGACGCACGGGCACCTGGATCACACCTGGACGGCGCAGCCTCTTGCCGATGAATATGGAATCCCGGTCTACATCCACGCCGACGACCGCGTGATGCTCGCCGACCCGCTCGCCGGGATCGGTCCGGGGCTGGGGCAATTCATCCAGGGCCAGGAGTTCGCCGAGCCCAAGGAGCTCGTCGAGATCGGCGACGGCGACAAGCTGGAATTGGCCGGGATCACGCTGACCGTCGATCACACGCCGGGGCACACCCGGGGCTCGGTTGTGTTCGGCATCGAGGTCGATAGCGACAGCGGGCCCGTCGACGTGGTGTTCAGCGGTGACACCCTGTTCCAGATGTCTATCGGGCGCACCGATCTGCCCGGTGGAAACCACCAGCAGCTGCTCGATTCGATCGCGGCCAAACTGCTCACCCGCGATGACTCGACCGTGGTGCTGCCGGGACATGGCAACGCCACCAGCATTGGTGACGAGCGACGCGCCAACCCGTTCCTCGAGGAAGTCCAGTGAGCGAGAAGACTTTTAGCGCCCCCAAGGGTATTCCGGATTACACGCCACCGGATTCCGCGCAGTTCCTAGCCGTCCGTGACGGGCTGCTGGAGCAGGCGCGACTGGCCGGGTACGGCTACATCGAGCTGCCCGTCTTCGAGGACACCGGGCTGTTCGCCCGTGGTGTGGGCGAGTCCACCGATGTGGTCAGCAAGGAGATGTACACCTTCGCCGACCGTGGCGACCGGTCGGTGACGCTGCGCCCCGAGGGCACAGCCTCGGTGATGCGTGCGGTCATCGAACACGGCCTGGACCGGGGCCAGCTCCCGGTGAAACTTCGTTACGCCGGGCCCTTTTTCCGGTACGAGCGTCCGCAGGCCGGCCGCTATCGCCAGTTGCAGCAGGTGGGTGTGGAAGCGATCGGTGTCGACGACCCGGCGTTGGACGCCGAGGTGATCGCGATCGCCGACGCCGGGTACCGGTCGCTGGGGTTGACCGGCTTCCGCCTGGAGATCAGCTCGCTGGGCGATGCCTCCTGCCGACCGCAGTATCGAGAGTTGTTGCAGGAATTCCTCTTCGGCCTGGACCTAGACGAGGCGACGCGGGAACGGGCCCGTATCAACCCGATTCGCGTGCTCGACGACAAGCGGCCCGAGGTGCGCGAGATGACAGCCGATGCGCCGCTGATGCTCGAGCATCTCTCCGAGGAGGCCAAGGCGCATTTCGACCAGGTCCTCGGCCATCTGGACGCCCTGGGCGTGCAGTACGTGGTGAATCCACGGTTGGTGCGCGGCTTGGACTACTACACCAAGACCACATTCGAATTCGTGCATGACGGGCTCGGCGCGCAGTCCGGGATCGGCGGCGGCGGACGCTACGACGGCCTGATGGCGCAGCTCGGGGGACAGTCGTTGTCCGGTATCGGCTTTGGGCTCGGGGTGGACAGAACCCTGCTGGCGCTGCGGGCCGAGGGCGTCACAGTGGGGGACAGCGGGCGATGCGAGGTGTTCTGCGTGCCGCTGGGACAGGACGCCAAGTCGGTGCTCGTGAAGGTGGCGGCCCAGTTGCGGGACGCCGGGATTCGCACCGATATCGCCTACGGAGACCGTGGTCTCAAGGGGGCGATGCGCGGAGCGGACCGCTCCGGTGCCTCCATCGCGCTCGTCGCCGGTGACCGGGAAATCGGTGAGGGAAACATCGAGCTCAAGACGCTCGCGGACGGCGTGCAGCAGCCCGTGTCGATCGGTTCGATTGTCGACGAAGTAACGGCGCGGCTAGCATCGCGGATATGACACGTATGGGACGTATCACCGCAGCTCTGCTCGCGACGGCCAGTACCGCAACCCTGACGCTGTCGTCGGTGGCTATCGCCCCGATGGCGCAGGCGGCGCCGCACCAGGTGAAGTACGTGATCAGCTCCGACCGTGACTTCCTTTCGCAGACGCTCGTGCTGCAGACCGAGCCGCCGAGCCAGGCCGCGTACGACTCGGAATCGAGCAAGTACTTGGTGCGCAACTCGACCCGCATCGCGCCCGATGCTCCGTTCGTCGTCGAGACCACCCTGAACGACCCGACTCAGTGGGCATATGTGAGCGCCAGCGCCGCGGCCAAGGCCGTCACCGGTGCCCCCGTCTTCCACTGCGAGGTGTACGTGGACGGCGCCCTGGCCACCCAGGCCGACGGAGAGACCGCCGTCACCTGCTCGCTGCGCAAGTGGTAGCCGCTTAGCCCGCGAACACGTACACCCACGCCGTCGCACCCGAACGCAGCGGTACGGAAATACGTCGATAGTCGTCGACTTCATACTCGTCGGCGGCGGCCAGCTGTTCGGCGGTGATCGAGAAGACCGTGCCGGGGACCTCGGCGGCCGAGTCGGCCGACGGACGCAGGATGGGGTGGCGATCGCTGCCGCTGGCCGCGATGACATGCGGGTCGGTGATGGTCACGTAGTCCAGGTCGAATCCCACGATGGCATCGGCATGCCCGTTGAGTTCCTCACCGAACGTGGTGCGCTGTACTTCTGCCTGTTGCAGGGTTCCGTAGGAGAACAGGAGCTCTGTCGCGGTATCCGTCACGCGACAAGTCAACCAGGCCGCCGTGTTTGACGCATGCGGTGTCAGTTGCCGAGCTGCACGGCACCGTCGGGGCCGATGCGCCAGCCGGGGTTGTGGGCGACTTCCCAGATCAGTCCGTTGGGGTCCTGGATGTGGGCGTGGAACACCCCGCCGAATTGACCGGGCTGTGGCGGCTTGAGGACCGTGCCGCCCGCGGACTGCATGGCGCCGGACAGTTCGGTCACCTCTTCGGAGGAATCGACGTTGTGCGCCAAGGTGATTCCGGAGACACGCGAATGGTCGCCGGGCGCGGCGAGATCCTCGTTGAATTTGTCCGCCAGGAAGAAGCCCAGCAGCTGCCCGGGTGCGGCCTGATAGAAGATGATTTCACCCTCGACATCGAGTAGCGGGGTCCAGCCCAGCGCACCGTAGAAATGTCGGGTGGCGTCCAGATCCGTTGCGGCAATGGTGACAAAGTGCAACTGCTGCTTCATGGCACCAAGACTAGATTCGCATTCTGACACGGAGAGGGGGATTGACACGCGCATCGAACATATGTTCGCATAAGGGTATGCGATGGGACGGTCAGACGCTGGATGCTGACGACGGTGCGCTCCCGGGTTTGGAGCGGATCGGTCTGGTGCGCAGCGTGCGCACGCCGGAGTTCGAGGGCATCACCTTTCACGAGGTGCTGTGCAAGTCCGCGCTCAACAAGGTCCCGGCCGTGTCCATGTTGCCGTTTCGATTCACTGTCAACGCGTTTCGCGGCTGCGCGCATGCCTGCCGCTATTGCTTCGCGCGTCCGACCCACGAGTACCTGGAGTTCGACAGCGGTGCCGATTTCGACAACCAGATCGTGGTGAAGACGAACCTGGTTCCGGTGCTCAGGAAAGAGCTGGGGCGCACATCGTGGAGCCGTGAGACCGTCGCCCTCGGGACCAACACCGATCCCTATCAACGGGCGGAGGGGCGCTATCAGCTCATGCCGGGCGTCATTGCGGCGCTGGCTGATTCGGGCACGTCGATGTCGATTCTCACCAAAGGAACCCTGCTGCGCCGTGATCTGCCGCTGCTTGCCGAGGCGTCCCGGCAGGTTTCGGTGAGTCTGGGGATATCGCTGGCGATCGGCGACGAGACGTTGCACCGCGAAATCGAGCCGGGGGTACCGACGCCGCAGGCGAGGCTGTCGTTGATCACTGCGGCACGCGAGGCCGGGTTTGCACCGCATGTGATGGTGGCACCGGTGCTTCCGTTCCTGACCGACACGGTGGAGCATCTCGACGATCTGTTGGGCCGTATCGCGGACGCCGGTGCGGCCGGTGTCACGGTCTTTCCTCTGCATTTGCGCGGAACCACACGGGGCTGGTTCATGTCGTGGGTATCGCAATCGCATCCCGAGCTGGTGGGCCGCTACCGGGCGCTGTATCGCAAGGGCGCGTACGTTCCCGCGGAGTACCGGGCCTGGTTGCGTGAGCGGGTGGGGCCGCTGGTGGGCAAGTACGGCCTGTCCTCGCATCGCGAAGAAATCCCAACGAGACCAACGAAGTTGGCGCCCGCGCCGGAGCCAACGCTGTTCTGACTGTGGCTTCGACGGCCCGCCGAGATCTAGTTCAGGTTGTCCGCGTTGAAGGTGTCGCAGGTGCGGAAATCGCCGGTGTCGTATCCCTGGGTGAACCAGCGCTGACGCTGCTCGGATGAACCGTGCGACCAGGCCTCGGGATTGACGCGTCCGGTGGCCCGCTTCTGGATCCGGTCGTCACCCACCGAGGATGCGGCCGACAACGCGTCCCGAATGTCCTGTTCCGTCAACGGCTTCAGGAACGGAACGCCGGTACCTTCCTGAACGGTGGTCGATGCGTGCTTTGCCCACACGCCTGCGTAGCAGTCGGCCTGCAGCTCGGTGCACACACCGCCGCCGGCCTGCCCCTCGGCGCAACGGTGATTCTTGCCCAGCACGCCGAATAGGTTCTGGACGTGATGGCCGAACTCGTGGGCCACCACATACTCCTGCGCCAGCGGGCCACCGCTGGATCCGAATTGGTCGACCAGCACCTGGAAGAAGCTGGTGTCGAAGTACGCGGTCCGATCGGCGGGGCAGTAGAAGGGGCCGACCTCCGTGGAGGCTGCGCCGCATCCGGTGTTCACCTGGCCGCTGAACAGTTTCACGCCCGGCCGCGGGTACTTCGGTCCGAGGATTTGTGTCCAGACCGCATCCACCGAGTTCCCCGTCGCGATGATGCGGCAGTCCAACGATTTGTTGGCGTCGGCACCGGTTTTGCAGTGGCTGAAGTCTTGCGTCTGCTCCTGCGCCGGGCCCGACTGCTGCTGGCTCTGTTGTTGTTGCAGAACCTGGCTGGGGTCACCGCCGAGCAGCATGACCACCACCGCGATCAGCAACCCGCCGACGCCACCGCCGATCGCCATCTTGGGGCCGCGGCCCATGCCGCCGCCCGAGGTGGTGCTGGTGTCGATCTGCATGCCTTCGTTGAAGGTCATTGGTTGCCACTCCCAAGTTTGTGTCCGTGCCACCGCGCTGTCGGCTGCCGATACCTTTGCATACTCCTCAGACGCACGTACCGCTACATGGCGAAGAATTCATGTACCCCGGGAAGACTCAGGGCTACTTTCCGGCGGCGCCGCCGCGTGCGTCGCACCCGACCGCACTACGATGCGGTACGTGGCCGTTGACGTCGCCCTGCCGACCATCGTCCGCACGCCGTTGGGGGATCTGCGCGGAGCCACCGAAGGCGGTGTTTCGGTCTGGCGTGGGGTGCCGTATGCGCGGCAACCCGTCGAACAGCTCAGATTCCTGGCTCCCGTGCCGCTGGAGCCCTGGGACGGCGTGCGCGATGCCATCGAACATGCTCCGTTGCCCCCGCAAGGAAAATCGTTCGTGGGCGCCGGACGCGACGACCCCAAGGTTCGCGGCGAAGAGTGCTTGACCGTCACGGTGTGGTCGCCGGATGTGCATGCCAGCCTGCCCGTGATGGTGTGGATCCCCGGCGGCGCATTCGTCTTCGGTGCCGGGCAGTTGGAGCTGTACAGCGGGGCTCGACTGGCCGCCAACGGCAACGTCGTCGTCGTGAACGTCACCTACCGGATCGGCGCCCTGGGCGGACTGGAGCTCAGCGCGCTGGGGCAAGGTTTCGACGACAACCTGGCATTGCGTGATCAGATCGCGGCGCTGAGGTGGGTGCGCGACAACATCGCGGCGTTCGGTGGCGACCCCGACAGCGTGACGATCTTCGGCGAGTCGGCCGGGGCGACCTCGGTGTTGGCGCTGTTGGCCAGCCCGGCCGCCGAGGGTCTGTTCGGTCGGGCCATCGCGCAGAGCCCGGCCTTGCCGCTGATTGCGGACAAGGCGCTGCGAGACCGTCGCGCGCACCGATACCTGGAGCTGCTCGACGTCACCGACCCCAGCAGGCTCAAGGTCCTGCCGCAGCGCGAACTGCGCCGCGGCGCTGCCAAGCTGCAGATCGAGAGCGCGACCGAGACACCGGTCCTCGGCTATGGCCTGGCGCACGGCACCGAGCTGCTGCCGCATCACCCCATCGAGGCGGCGCGGCGCGGCGAGGTGCATCAGGTGCCGCTCATCATCGGCTCCAACAGCCATGAGGCGTCGATGTTCGCCCGGGTGAAACCGCCCATGCTGCCCACCACCGAGCCGACCATCAACGGGTATTTCAACCGGATAGGCCCCGAGTACCAGGACGCGATCATCGCGGCCTACCCGGGGTACCCGAGTCGTGCGGCGCTGGTCTCGGTGGGCTCCGACGCCATGTTCGCCGCCCCCATGTGGGCCTTCGCCGACGCCTACAGTGCCTTCGTCGACACCTATATGTACCGCTTCGACCACACCGCATGGGGCCTCAAGCTCCTCGGCCTGGGCGCCACCCATGGCAGCGAGATCGTGCACGTGCAGCACAGCTACGGGTCGTTTGTCGGGATGCTGCTGAGCCCCCTGGGGGCACGGATGATGCCGTCGGTCGGCCGCCGCATGCAGCGCGCCTGGCTGGATTTCGCCACGGGGCACGGGCCGCAGGATTGGCCTACCTATGGGGCAGATGGTCGTCGGACCCGGATCATCCGATCCCGCTCCGACGTCACCATCGAGGATCCGGACTCGGTACGTCGTATTGCCTGGGCCCAGGTGCACTGAGGCCGCACCCGGCAGAGCCGGTACGACGGCCCGCTAGGCTCAAACGTCTTAACACCGTCTTTTCGAAGGGATCTTTTGTGCTGCGCACTCACGACGCGGGTACGTTGCGGGAGTCGGACGCCGGACAGCGGGTGACGCTTGCCGGCTGGGTGGCCCGACGGCGCGATCACGGCGGCGTCATCTTCATCGATCTGCGCGACGCCTCCGGTGTGTCCCAGGTCGTGTTCCGCGATGACGCGGTGCTCGAGCAGGCCCATCGGCTGCGTGCCGAGTTCTGCGTCGAGGTGACCGGTGTCGTGGAGGTCCGGCCCGACGGCAACGCCAACGCCGAGATCCCCACCGGGCAGATCGAGGTCAACGCCGCCGAACTGATCGTGCTGAACGAGAGCGCGCCGCTGCCGTTTCAGCTCGACGAGACCGCGGGCGAGGAAGCACGCCTGAAGTACCGCTACCTGGATCTGCGCCGCGAGGGGCCGGGCAACGCGATCCGGTTGCGCTCCAAGGCGAACGCCGCTGCACGCGCCGTGCTGTCCCGCCACGATTTCATCGAGGTGGAAACCCCTACGCTGACGCGCTCGACACCGGAGGGCGCCCGCGACTTCCTGGTTCCCGCCCGTCTGCAGCCGGGGAGCTTCTACGCGTTGCCGCAGAGCCCGCAGCTGTTCAAGCAGCTGCTCATGGTCGCAGGCATGGAGCGGTACTACCAGATCGCACGCTGCTACCGGGACGAGGACTTCCGCGCGGACCGGCAGCCCGAGTTCACCCAGCTCGATATCGAGATGAGCTTCGTGGATCAGGACGATGTCATCTCGCTTGCCGAGGAGATCCTCGTCGCA
This sequence comes from Mycobacteroides saopaulense, assembly GCF_001456355.1. Lineage (NCBI taxonomy): Bacteria > Bacillati > Actinomycetota > Actinomycetes > Mycobacteriales > Mycobacteriaceae > Mycobacteroides > Mycobacteroides saopaulense. The sequence goes on along the minus strand of NZ_CP010271.1, from coordinate 2,635,280 downwards.
CTGTGGGACCTCATCGGCTACCGCGTGCCCACGCCCATCGCCCGCATCACCTATGCCGAAGCGATGCGCCGGTACGGCAGCGACAAGCCGGACCTGCGGTTCGGGTTGGAGTTGGTGGAGTGCACCGACTACTTCTCCGAAACCACGTTCCGGGTGTTCCAGGCGCCGTATGTGGGCGCGGTGGTCATGCCCGGCGGTGCCGACCAGCCGCGCCGCACCCTGGACGGCTGGCAGGAGTTCGCCAAGCAGCGCGGACACAAGGGCCTGGCCTACGTCCTGGTGGGCGAGGACGGCACCCTGGGCGGGCCGGTCGCCAAGAACCTGTCCGACGCGGAACGCGACGGGCTGGCCGCCCACGTCGGCGCCAAGCCGGGAGACTGCATCTTCTTCTCCGCGGGTGCGGCCAAGTCATCGCGCGCGTTGTTGGGCTCGGTACGCGGCGAGGTGGCGCAGCGTCTCGGGTTGATCGACCCGAACGCCTGGGCCTTCACCTGGGTGGTGGACGCCCCACTGTTCGAGCCCGCCGATGACGCAACCGCCGCGGGCGATGTGGCCGTCGGTTCTGGCGCGTGGACCGCGGTGCACCACGCCTTCACCTCGCCGAAGCCGGAGTCGGAGAACACCTTCGACACCGAGCCGGGGTCGGCGCTGGCTTATGCCTATGACATCGTGTGCAACGGACACGAGATCGGCGGCGGCTCGATCCGTATTCACCGCCGCGATATCCAGGAACGGGTCTTCCAGGTGATGGGCATCAGCAACGAGGATGCCCAGGAGAAGTTCGGATTCCTGTTGGATGCCTTCGCCTTCGGCGCTCCTCCGCACGGCGGCATCGCGTTCGGTTGGGACCGGGTGACCGCGTTGCTGTCGGGCACCTCCTCGATCCGCGAGGTCATCGCCTTCCCGAAGTCCGGCGGTGGTGTCGATCCGTTGACCGACGCCCCGGCGCCGATCACCCCGGCGCAGCGCAAGGAGTCCGGGATCGACGCGAAGCCCGAGAAGGCCGACACGCCGGGTAAGCCGGCGAACGCGTAGCGCACGTGCTGCACGTTCGGGTGATCGCACCCGCCGACCTGTCCGACCAGGTGGTGGAATTCCTTTCCACCACAATGGGAGTCGCTCATATTGTGCGTGTGCCCAAGGCGGCGATCGCGCCCGAGGGTGATGTGATCACGGCCGACGTGGCCCGCGAGACCGCCAACGACGTGCTCGACGGTCTCAAGTCGATCGACATCGACAAGCGGGGATCGATCACCGCCGAGGTGCTCGACACCGTGATTTCGCAGACCGCCTATGATGCCGAGGACGATGCCGAGGGCGACCCCGCCGACGCCGTCGTCTGGGATGAGCTGATCGGCCGCACCCGCGAGGAGTCGACCCTCAACCTGACCTTTCTGGCCTTCCTGTGCCTGGCCTGCCTGATCGCCGCGGTCGGTGTGGTCACCGATTCGCCGGTCACCATCGTGGGTGCCATGGTGGTGGGACCCGAGTTCGGCCCACTTGCCGCACTTGCGGTTTCGATCGTGCGGCGCAAATGGTCGCTGGCCCGCCGATCGCTGCTCGCCTTGGTGGTGGGTTTTCCGGTGGCGATGGCCGTGACCGGAGTCGGAGCATTGGCCGCCGAGGCCGCGGGATGGGTCACGCTCAAGAGCGTGCGCGAGCTGCAGCAGGTCGACTTCATATTCCAGGTGGGGCCGTTCTCGCTGGTGGTCGCGCTGTTGGCGGGTGCGGCCGGCATGCTCTCGCTGATGTCGGCGAAATCGGCGGCGCTGGTGGGTGTGTTCATCTCGGTCACCACCGTGCCGGCCGCCGGATTCGCGGTGGTGGCGGCGACGGTGGGGGAATGGGAAATAGCCGGCCAATCCACGCTGCAGTTGGCGGTCAACCTGTTCGGCATCGTGCTGGCCGGGGTGCTGGTACTACTGGTGCGACCCCGGGGACTGCGCTAGATCCGAGACCGCCTCAGGCGATGTCGTTGATGTCGGCGACCTGCTGGTCGAATCCCTCGTCGGCGTGAGCCAACACGGGATCGCCGTATTCGTATGGCCGCGAGACGAACACAGTTCCCATCCCGATCTCTCGGGCGGCATGCAGGTCGTACGGATGCGCGGCCACCATCGCCGCTTCGCCCGGCTCCACACCGAGATAGCGAAGTGCACGCCGGTAGGTCACCGGGTCTGGTTTGAATCGTCCGAACACCTCGGCGGTGAGCACCGCGTCCCATGAAATGCCCAGGTGTTTGAACAGATTCACCATCGTGGCCATGTCGGTGTTGGACAACGTCGCGACGAGGGCATGCGCGCGCAGCCGCACCAGGCCGCCGGGCACGTCGTGCCAGGGAACCAGCCGCTGCCAGCCGGCTGCGACGACCGCGGCCGTCGCAGCGTCCGGGCGCGGCAGCCCGAACGTCGCGCAGATATCCGCGAAACCGTGCGCGTACAGGTCCTGAACCCGGGTCCAGTCCTCCGCGGACTGCCTCAGGTTGGCCACCCGGTCGAAGTAGTCCGCGCGCCATGCGCGGGTGAAAGCGGCGGCGTCAATGCCGGGGGCGTACTCGGCGACCGCGTGCGAGACGGGCTCGAAGAAGTCCAGCAGCGTGCCCTGCACATCGAACAGGTAGGCCTTGTACCGCAACGCGACTCCCGTCAGTAGGTGCTCTTGGGCGGATCGGTGCGGGTGACGCCCTTGACCTCGATCACGGGAATCGACGAGGGGCCGCGATAGCTCTGCCCGTCCGGGACGGTCCCGGTCACCGACACCCAGGTGTTCTCCGGAAGCGCCGACGCCGATGCGGCCGCCGGCCCGGACATCTGCAGCCGCGCCAGCTGCGCATCCGCGGCGCAACAGACGATGACGATCTTGGCCAGGTCGGTGCGCGCGCCCTCCTTGAAGGTGAAACCGGTGACGGTGATCGTGCGTCCCACCAAAGTGTCCGAGGAACCGGCGGCGATGCGCATCAGGACCTCCGGCAGCGGTACCGCCGGCGCATCGCCTGGCGGCAGCGGGGGGAAGGCCCGGCGGGGCGTATTGGACGAGGCCGTGATGTTGGCGGGCGCGATGGAACGTGCGCTCAGCGCCGGGGGCACGATGAAGATCAGCAGGACGATCGGCAGCACCAAAAACCATGTGGCGCCGTGTTTGTGCGTGTGATCGCCGTGGCCCTCGTGGTCGTGATCGTGATCGGTGCGGCCACGGCGCACATCGCGCACGATCGCGGCCAGACCCAGTCCGATGACGATGACCGCCGACGCGGCGAGCCACGGCAGCAGCCCGGGTTTGACGTAGCGGGTGAAGGTGCCAGTCACGGCGATCATCGCGACGCTGACACCCAACAGGATCAGCAGGGTGTTCTCGGTATCGCGTCTCATGAGATCCCCAGCACTGCCACACCGACACCGGTCGCCACGAGCGTGGCCACCACGAACGTCACGGGCGCGAAGCGGGCCGCGAATGCCCGCCCGAACATCCCCGACTGCATCGCGATGAGCTTCACGTCGACCGCCGGACCCACCACCAGGAACACCAGCCTGGGAATCAGCGGCATCATTGTGATGCTCGCGGCGACAAACGCATCGGCCTCCGAACACAGCGCCAGCACCACGGCCAGCAGCGCCATGGTCACCACCCCGACCAGCAGGTTGCCGGCCAGATGCTCGAACACCCAGGCCGGTACCAGCACATGCAAGGCCGCCGCGGCGACCGCCCCGATGGCCAAGTACGACGCAGCCTGCAGGAAGTCGTGCCGCGCGGCCTCGGTGAATGTCGTCCAGCGCGAAGAGGATCCGGCGTGCGCGGCGGGCAGCCTGCGGGTGACCCAGCTGTCGCGGCCCCACCGTGACCAGACCATGCCCATCACCATCGCGGTGAGCAGGGACGCCACCGCGCGTGCCAGCACCATCTTCGGCTGGCCGGGGAAGGCGACGGCGGTGGCCACCAACACCACCGGATTGATCGCCGGGGCGGACAACATGAAGGTGAGCGCGGCGGCGCCAACGGATCCCGGCCCGTACAGCCGGCGCGCCACCGGAACGGACCCGCATTCGCAGCCGGGCAATGCCGCGCCGCTCACGCCCGCCACCGCTACCGCGGCAACCGACCGGTTCGGCAGCCAGCGCGCCAGACGTTCCGGCGTGACGAATGTCGCGACGAGCCCACTCACGATCACCCCGAGTGCAAGGAACGGGACCGCCTGGACGAACACCCCGCAGAACACCGTGCCCGCGGTCGCCAGCTTCTCGTTGCCGTCGACGACCTCGCGTAACCACCCCGCGGCCACGGCCATCGCGATGAGCGCCACCACCAGGATCTCGGTCGAACCGAACCACCGTCGATCTGCAGAGGCCGCCACCGTCACCCAGTCATCCTGACAGTGGAACCTGAGAACGCGGCGCAACGGTGGCACTCTGGTGAGGTGAGTGATGACACACCCTTCAACGAGCAACCCACCTCGGTGATCAACGAATTCAACGACGGGATAGCCCGGGAGTTCCACGCGAACGGCGGCGAGGTCGGCGGGCAATTCGCCGGCGTGCCGATCCTGCTGTTGACGAACACCGGCGCCAAGAGCGGAAAGAAGCGCCTGAATCCGCTGGCCTACTTCGACATCGACGACAAGATCTACATCGTCGGCTCATTCGGCGGCGCCGACAAGGATCCCGCATGGGTGCACAACCTGCGCGCGAATCCACATGCGCATATCGACATCGGAACCGACGGATATGACGTCGTTGCCCATCAGCTCTCCCGTGCTGAGCGTGACGCGCTGTATCCCAAGGTGGTGCAGCGAGTTCCCGTGTTCGCCGACTACCAGGAGAAGACCGACCGGCCCATCCCAATCTTCGAGCTGCGCCGGGCCTAGCCGAAGAACTCGCGAGCCGAGTGTGCGAATAGTGTCGTCTCCCGGCCCATTTTCGACCGTATTCGCACGCTCGAGCTACATGCGACGACCGGCACGTCGGCCCGGAAGGCCGCCGGTTCCTTGTGCTCTGAATCGCAGGCCATGCGGGTAGCGCCAGGTTATGGTGGGATCAGCCGATGGGCATCAAGGTGGCGCTGGAGCACCGAACCAGCTACGCATTCGACAGACTCGTGCAGGTGCATCCGCACGAGATTCGACTGCGCCCTGCGCCGCACACCCGAACTCCCATCGAGGCCTACTCACTGCGCATCGCTCCCGACGATCACTTCATCAACTGGCAGCAGGACGCATTCGGCAATTTCCTTGCCCGCGTGGTGTTTCCGAACCGTACACGGCAACTGTCGATCACCGTCGGCCTCATCGCGGATCTGAAATCGGTCAATCCCTTCGACTTCTTCATCGAGGAGTGGGCCGAACACATCGGATTTGCCTATCCGCCGGCGTTGGCGGCCGATCTGGAGCCCTACCTCAAGCCGGTGGATGAATCCGTACCCGGTTCGGGGCCCGGTGAACTGGTCCGCGCCTGGGTGGCGAACTTCACGATGCCGCCGACCACACGCATCATCGACTACCTGGTCACCCTGAACCAGGCGTTGTGCTCGGATGTCGGCTACGCGGTGCGGTTGGAACCCGGTGTGCAGACCCCGGACACCACGCTGGCGGTGGGCATCGGCTCCTGTCGGGACACCGCTTGGCTGTTGGTGTCGATCCTGCGACAGAAGGGGCTTGCCGCCCGCTTCGTGTCCGGATACCTGGTGCAATTGACCTCGGACATCATTGCGATCGACGGCCCGTCAGGGCCGGTCGCCGACTTCACCGATCTGCACGCCTGGGCCGAGGTGTACGTCCCGGGGGCCGGATGGGTAGGCCTGGATCCCACCTCGGGACTGCTCGCGGGCGAGGGCCACATCCCGCTCTCCGCGACGCCACATCCGTCGACATCCGCGGCGATAACCGGCGCCACCGACATGTGCGAATCGACGCTGGACTTCTCCAACACCGTCACCCGGGTCCACGAAGATCCACGAGTCACGCTGCCGTACACCGCGTCGGCGTGGGAGGCCGTCACGGCTCTGGGCGCGCAGATCGACGCGCGGCTCGATTCGGCCGGCGTCGGATTGACGATGGGCGGCGAGCCGACCTTCGTGTCGGTCGACGACCAGACCGCCGAGGAATGGACCACCGCAGCCGACGGTGACCAGAAGCGGGTGCGTGCCAGCGACCTTGCCGCTCGCCTTAAGGCGGCGTGGGCGCCAACAGGTTTGGTACAGCGCAGTCAGGGCAAGTGGTACCCCGGTGAACCTCTGCCGCGGTGGCAGATCGCTCTGTGCTGGCGACGTGACGGCCGGCCGTTGTGGTCGGACCCCGAGCTGCTGGCGGACCCGTGGGACGAAGACCGTCAATGGTCTACGCCCGAGGGTGCCGATCGTGCGTTGTTGCTGGCCCTCGCAGGCGATCTCGGGTTGCCCGACAGTCAGGTGCGTGCGGCGTACGAGGACCCGTTGGGCCGGCTGGCCGCGTCGGTTCGGCGTCCCGCGGGCGATCCGGTGGAGCCTACCGATGACCTTGCACCAGAGGAGGATTCGGCGAATCGGCGGTCAGAACTGCTGGCACGGCTGGATGATCCGGTGACTCGTCCGGCGGCTCATGTGCTGCCCTTGCATCGCAGCGAGGACGGCCACGGCTGGGAAAGTGCGGACTGGCGACTACGCCGCGGCCGGATAGTGCTAACCGGAGGCGACTCTCCGGCGGGTCTGCGGCTCCCGCTGGATTCCGTGTCCTGGCAGCCGACGCCGCACCGGTCCGAGACCGATCCGCTGAGCGCCGCCGTGGAACTGAAGGCTCAGCGCTCGGAGACGGCCGCCGTCGTCGTGCCCGCCGAAGGGGTGCCTCCCACCGCTCTCGTCGCGGAGATCCGCGACGATCTGCTGTATCTGTTTCTGCCGCCCCTGGAGAGCGTCGACGATTTCGTGGACCTCATTGCGCGCGTGGAGGCGGCGGTCACCTGCCCATTGGTGATCGAGGGGTATGGCCCGCCGCCGGATCCGCGTCTGGAGGTCATGAGTGTCACCCCCGACCCCGGGGTGATCGAGGTCAACGTGACTCCGACCGGCAGTTTCGCCGAGCAGTCCCGGCAGCTGCAGGTGCTGTACGAGGAAGCGCGCAAGGCGCGGCTGACCACGGAATCGTTTGATGTGGACGGCACCCACACCGGCACCGGCGGTGGCAACCACATCACGCTGGGTGGCCGCACGCCGGCGACGTCGCCGCTGTTGCGCCGGCCCGATCTGCTGGTGTCGCTCCTGACCTACTGGCAGCATCACCCGGCGTTGTCCTACCTGTTTTCGGGGCGGTTCGTCGGCACCACCTCGCAGGCTCCGCGCGTCGACGAAGGGCGCGAAGAGGCGTTGTACGAGTTGGAAATAGCCTTCGCCGAGATCGAGCGGCTCGCCGATTCGGAGGCTCCCTGGCATATCGATCGCGCGCTACGCCACCTGCTGACCGACATCACCGGCAACACGCATCGCGCCGAGTTCTGCATCGACAAGCTGTACAGCCCCGACAGCGCCCGGGGGCGTCTGGGTCTGCTGGAGCTGCGCGGATTCGAGATGCCCCCGCACTTTCAGATGGCGATGGTCCAGTCGCTGCTGGTGCGCTCGATGGTCGCCCGATTCTGGGAACAACCCCTGCGTGCACCGCTCATCCGTCACGGCGCCAACCTGCATGGCCGTTACTTGTTGCCGCACTTCATTATTCACGACATCGCACAGGTCGCCGCGGACCTGCGTGCGCACGGCATCGCCTTTGAGACCAGTTGGCTCGATCCATTCACCGAGTTCCGATTCCCGCGGATCGGAACAGCGGTATTCGACGGCATCGAGATCGAACTGCGCGGTGCCATCGAACCGTGGCGGGTGCTGGGGGAGGAGGCCACCGCAGGAGGTACCGCGCGGTATGTGGATTCCTCGATCGAACGCGTGCAGGTGCGCGTGATCGGAGCGGATCGCTCGCGGTACGTCGTCACGTGCAACGGCGAGCCCATCCCACTGCTCTCCACGGACAATCCGGATGTGCAGGTGGCCGGAGTCCGTTATCGCGCGTGGCAGCCGCCCAGCGCGTTGCACCCGAGCATCACGGTCGACGACCCGCTGCGCTTCGAGCTCATCGACACCGCCAACGCATTGTCCCGGGGCGGCTGTACGTACCACGTATCGCACCCGGGAGGCCGGTCCTACGACGACCCTCCGGTCAATGCCGTGGCCGCCGAGGCACGCCGTGGTCGGCGTTTCGATGCCACCGGTTACACCACCGGGCGCGTCGATTTGTCAGACTTGCGCGAGAAACAAGCGCGCATGTCCACTGATGCGGTGGCGCCCGGCATCTTGGATCTGCGCCGGGCGAGAACAGTGGGACGCAGGTAGGACCAGGCAAAACAGCGGAAACGGGAAGGAAGGTACGGCCGGTGGCAGCACCTGCTTCGGGGGCTCCCGTCGGATCCGGATTCGGCTTGGGCGATAACCCGTTGATCGCGCAGTACCGCAGCGCTCGCGCGCAGGGCGCACTGTTCGAGGTCGGGCGCCGAGGCAGCCAGGTGGGTTACGACGAGTTCCTGGCGCCGGACGGCAGCGTCCGCCCGGGCTGGACCGACCTGGCCGACGCCATCGCGCAACGCGGCCGCCCGGGTCTGGACCGACTGCTGGACCGGGTCCGCACCCTGGTCGACAGCGACGGCATCACCTACATGGACTCCAGGCGTGTCTCGGCGGCCGGGCCCGACGCTCCCGCCCATCCGGTGCCGTGGCGACTGGACGGGCTGCCACTGCTGCTGGACCCGGACGACTGGAATGTCCTGGAGGTCGGACTGACCCAGCGGGCCACGCTGCTGGACGCCGTTCTGCACGACCTGTACGGCCCGCAGGAGCTGATCAGTTCCGGTGCGCTGCCGCCGGAGCTGCTCTTCGCACATCCCGGATACGTGCGCGCCGCCCACGGGATGGCACTGCCCGGGAGACATCAACTCTTTCTGCTCGGGTGTGATGTCGGCCGCACCGCCACCGGTGACTATCGCGTCAACGCGGACTGGACACAGGCGCCGTCCGGTGCGGGCTACGCGATGGCGGACCGGCGGGTGGTCGCGCACGCTGCTCCCGATCTGTACGAGAAGGTGGCGCCGAGGCCGACCTCTTCTTTCGCGCAGACACTGCGGCTGGCGCTCATCGACGTGGCTCCCGAATCTGTGGAAGACCCGGTGGTGGTGGTGCTCAGTCCCGGCATCCACTCGGAGACGTCCTTCGATCAGGCATACCTGGCTTCAGTGTTGGGTTTCCCGCTGGTCGAGTCCGCGGATCTGGTGGTTCGCGACGGCAAGCTGTGGATGCGCTCGCTGGGTACCCTGCGCCGGGTGGACGTGGTGCTGCGCCGTGTGGACGCCGACTACTCCGACCCGTTGGATCTGCGAGCCGATTCACGGTTGGGTGTAGTGGGTCTGGTCGAGGTGCTCCGTCGCGGCGCGGTGACCGTCGTCAACTCGCTGGGCAGCGGAGTGCTGGAGAATCCCGGACTGGCACGTTTCCTGCCGGACCTATCACAGCGCATACTCGACGAGCCGCTCGCTTTGTCCGGCGCACAGTCTTGGTGGGGCGGTATCGACGCCGAGCGCTCGCATCTGCTCGCCAACTTGGACTCTCTACTGGTGAAATCGACAGTGGGGGAAGAGGTTTACACCGGACCATTGGAGTCCGCGCACACCCTGGAAACACTGCGGTCGCGCATCGAGTCGGCCCCCTGGCGCTGGGTCGGTCAAGAGCTCCCCGAACTGTCGGTGGCCCCGACGTACCTGCGCTCCGGCGCGCTCACCGCCGCGCCGGTCGGTATGCGTCTGTTCACGGTGGCGCAGCGCGGCGGGTATGCGCCGATGATCGGTGGCCTCGGCTATGTCGCCACCTCCGGGTATTCCGGGTCGACGCTCAACAGTTCGGCCGCCAAAGACATTTGGGTTCAGCAGCCGGATCGTGATCAGACCGAGCGGGCGCTGACGGTAGCTCCGTTGGATCTGCCCAGCGGACGGTCGACGGGGTCCGACGCGGTCAGCTCGCCGCGCGTGCTGTCCGATCTGTTCTGGCTGGGCCGGTACGGCGAGCGTGCGGAGAACCTGGTCAGGTTGCTGTCCGTGACACGGGAACGGTTCCACGAGTACCGCTATCGGCAGTTCATGGAGGCCAGTGAATGCGTCCCGGTGCTGTTGAAGGCGTTGGGCGACATCACCGGCACCGATACCGGATCCGATGACCTGGGAACACAGCTGTGGTCTTTGACGGTGGACAAGGAACGGGCCGGTTCGTTGGCGCAGTCGGTGGAGCGGCTCGGTCTGGCCGCCCGTGCGGTCCGCGACCAGATGTCCAACGACACGTGGATGGTGCTCGGCGGCATGGACAGGGCCATCGCGGCCGGAGCGGCCGAGTACGACGAGTTCACCCGATCCGGTGACGTTCCCACCCGTGCCGATGACACCGTGCTCGCGGCGACTCAAACCCAGGTGCTGGCAGGGCTTCTCGCGCTGTCGGGGCTGGCGGCGGAGTCGACGGTTCACGATATCGGCTGGACCATCATGGATATCGGGAAGCGCATCGAACGCGGCCTCGGCCTGACCGCGCTGTTGCGTTCCACTCTCACCGCCGTCCGTGGTCGTGCGGCCGACCAGTCGGTCACCGAATCCACGCTGGTGGCCTGCGAGTCCTCCGTGATCTACCGCCGTCGCACCCGGGGCAAGATCAGCCTGGAGGCAGTGGCCGACTTGCTGCTGTTCGACGCGGACAACCCCAGGTCCCTGCTCTACCAGGTGGAGTCACTGCGCACCGACCTCAAGTCGCTGCCCAGTGCCTCGGGAACCTCACGTCCGGAGCGACTGGTGGAAGACCTGGTGACACAGCTGCGCCGAATCGACCCGGCCGATCTGGACACGGCCGGAGAGGACGGGCAGCGCGAGACCTTGGCTGAAACCCTCGACAACGTCCATCAGGCACTGCGTGAATTGTCCACGGTGGTCACCGCCACCCACCTGTCCATGCCGACCGGAATGCAGCCCTTGTGGGGTCCCGACACGAGGCGGAGGCTGCCATGATTCGCTATCAGGTGACACATCGCACCCTGTATCGATACTCCGACGATGTCACCAGCTCGTACGGGCGTGGCTATCTCACGCCGCGTGACACCGATTGTCAGCGTTGCGAATCCAGTGAGTTGATCGTCGAGCCGGACCCGTCGGACAGGTCCGCAGGCAGGGATCTGTACGGGAATCTGAGCTCCTACTTCCACGTCACCACGCCGCACCGCGAGCTGACCGTCACGGCGCACTCGATCGTCGACGTCGAGAACCCGGCGCCGCCCGGAGCGGGCTGGCAGCAGGCATGGGAGTTGGCCCGTCCGGCCTGCGGCGCGCCCACCGGGGCGGCGGCGCTGGCCACCGAGTTCGTGCTGGACCTGGTGCCTCCGGAGATCACCGAAGAGGTACGTGCCTACGCCGCAGTGAGTTTCACTGCCGGTCGGCCATTGGGCGAGGCCGTCGTGGACCTGATGGGCCGCATCTACCGCGACTTCGAGTACCGCTCCGGTTCGACCACCATTTCCACCAAGGTCAGCGAGGTCTTGGCGGCGAGGGAAGGGGTGTGTCAGGACTTTGCGCGGATCGCGGCCACCGCACTGCGCACCCAGGGGTTGGCGGCGCGCTACGTATCCGGTTACCTGGCAACGAATCCGCCGCCCGGGCAGCCCCGCCTCGTCGGCTCCGACGCCACTCATGCCTGGGCGGCGGTGTGGGTCCCGCCCGACGGCTGGGTCGCCTTCGACCCGACCAATGACACGATGGCCGACGAGCGGTATGTCACCGTCGCATGGGGCCGCGACTACGCCGATGTTCCGCCCTTGCGGGGCATCATCTACACCGACTCCGACAGCAGCACCATCGAAGTCTCGGTGGATGTCGCACCTTGCGAGGAGAATTCCGTTCATGCGTGACTTCACCTGCCCGCAATGCGGCCAGCACTTGGCGTTCGAGAACTCGGTGTGCCTGTCCTGCGGCAGTCACGTCGGATTCTCACTCGACGAGATGGCGCTACTGGTCATCGCGGACGACGACGTTCCAGGATTCGTCGACGGCGAAAACCATCAGCTGTGTGCGAACCTGCATGTCGCTGAATGCAATTGGCTGGTCAACGGCACTGGTACGGCAACGTTGTGTGCCTCTTGCGCGCTCACCCGGACCCGGCCGAGCGACAGTGATTGCACGGCATTGCCGGCATTCGCGGAGGCGGAGGGAGCCAAGCGACGCCTGATCGCCGAACTCGCCGAGCTGCGACTGCCCGTCACCGGGCGCGACATCGACCCCGAGTTCGGGCTGGCCTTCGACCTGTTGTCCAGTGAACAGGAAAAGGTCATGACGGGGCATCACAACGGAGTGATCACCCTGGATCTTGCCGAAGGCGACGATGTTCACCGCGAGCAGCTCCGCGTCTCGATGGACGAGCCGTACCGCACCCTTCTCGGGCATTTCCGCCATGAGATCGGGCATTACTTCTACTACCGGCTGGTCGGAAGCTCTTCGGACTATCTCGAGAGGTTCCGGGGGCTGTTCGGCGACGCGGACGCCGACTATCAGGCCGCGCTCGATCGGCACTACCAGCAGGGCGCACCCGAGGGATGGGAGGCGAGTTTCGTCTCTTCCTATGCCACCATGCATCCCGCCGAAGACTGGGCGGAGACCTTCGCGCACTACCTGCACATTCGGGACACCCTGGATACCGCCGCATCCTTCGCGCTGGCGCCCGCGGGCGGCACCTTCGATCGCCGGGTACTGGGTCCCAGCGGATTCGACACCATCATCGAGATGTGGCTGCCGCTGTCGTGGTCGCTCAACATGGTCAACCGGTCCATGGGCCGTGACGACTTGTATCCGTTCGTGCTGCCGGTCCCGGTCCTGGAGAAGATGCGCCTGATCCACGAGGTGGTCATGGCGGCGGGCGACACCGCCGCCTGACTATCCGCCCGGGTAACCGAATCACCGCAGGTAGAGGCCTGGCAAATATCTTGAGGTGAATATCGCGATGAGTGTGTGCGGCCCCACAGTCTTATAAAGACGGGGTATGGTGAGACGGTAATGACGACATTATTGGCAGACCCCGTCGCGCAGGTTATCGCCACAGCCGAGGAGTTGCTCTCCAAACGCGCGGGGGCGACGGTCACGCTTGCTGAACCCGAAGATCTCGGTGGCAGCGGGCCTGCGATCGTCATCCGGGTTCGCGCTGTGCAGAACCCGTTCGCGTTGCCGAAGTCGATGGTGATCAAGCAGGTGCCCGAGGGCGGATCCGATGCCGCGGTGCTCCGCGAGGTGGTCTCGTATCAGTTCGCAAATTCCTTGACGGCCAAGCATCGGCCGGGTCCGGAGCTGGTTGCCTATTCCATTGCCGACCGTCTCATCGTGCTCACCGACCTGGGTTCGGCGCCGACCATGTCCGAGCTGCTCGCCGAGCGCAATCGTGCTGCGATAAACCACGCGCTGATGGCGTGGGCGCAAGCCCTGGGGCGCATGCACGTTGCCACTGTCGGGCGGGAAGGCGACTTTGCTGCGCTGCTCCGTCGGCTGGACGTCAAGAAGATCGACGTCGACCCGTCGCAGCAGCGCCTTGGCGGGGCCGAAACCATCGCGCCGCTGCAGCAGATCCTGAGAAGCGAGTACTCCCTTGAGGTGCCATCGGCGCTGATTTCTCGCTTGCAGCAAACAGCTGAATTCTTCGGGAAGGGTGGGGTCCGGGCCTTCAGTCCCTCCGAGGTCGCCCCGGACAACATTCTCGTCACCGAACACGGCGTCCGAATCCTCGACTACGAATGGGGCGGATTCCGCGACATCGTGTTGGATATCGCGCACGCGCTGACCGTCTATCCGGAGTTTCTGGGCGCCGCGGAACGTGAAGAAGTCGCCGAACTCGATGATGCGATGACCGAAGCGTGGCGCTCCGATGTTGTGTCCATCGCTCCGGCGCTGGCCGACGACGAGACTCTCACGCGACGCATCCTGGACGCGCGACTGATGTGGGTGTGGCTCGCCACCCATGAGTACTTCGCGGTGGATGTTGACCTCGACGATGACGAAGACACGGTCGTGTTCGGGAACCCCGCACCCAGCCATCCCGCGCTGCTGGGCCGATGGACGGCGTTGCACGCGGCGGCCGAACGGGTGGGCGATCAGCTCGTGGCCGAGCATGCCGCTGCCGTCATCGCGGGGCTGCGTGGCGAGACCCTCATCGAGGACTAGCGTCTCGGCTCATTCGGTCAGCCTGATCTTATGGCAGACTCTCGAATAGGCTGTGCGCGAGTATCTTTCAGCCGATCAAAATGGCTGATACATTCCCTAAAGTGTCGAGTGTCACACTTGTACGTCATCCAACCTGACATACAAGGCAGGTCCTGCCGCTGACTTGACACATCAGGACACGCCGGGTTTATCGCGCACCTCCGATCTCCATAGCCTCGACGCTGTTCGCCATGACAGCGTTGTCATCCGCTGCGAAAAATAGTCCGCGCGTAGATATTTGAGGTGACTGGTGACATCGCACAACATTGCGTTCTCGGAGGATCTTGACCTCGTCTTCGAGGCCATCGAATCGGTGGCCACCGAAGAGCTTCCCGAGCTCACCCCCGAGGCCGAGATCGCCGATCTGGGCTACAGCTCGGTGCAGACCCTCGAATTCCTGACGCATATCGAAGAAGCCACCGGGGTGCGGCTGCCGCCGCGTGAGCTCGTCAGAGTGAGGACGATCTCCGACCTGGCCGCGGTTGTGCGCACACACCTCACCGCCGAGCTCGCGGGCTGATGGACGCGCGCCGCGGGAACGGTCCGTCGGAACCGCTGGCCATCGTCGGCATGGCGTGCCAGGTTCCGGGGGCCGGGGATGTCCGATCCTTCTGGCAGATGCTGCTGCGCGGTGAGAGTGCCGTCGGACAGATCCCGCGGGAGCGCTGGGAGCACGGGCCCTTCTTCGATCCGGAAGGCAAGCGCCCCAACACCACCTACACCGATGTGATGGCGGCGGTCAGCGGTATCGACCGGTTCGATCCGCTCAGTTTCGGGATCTCGCCGCGACAGGCTGAGGTCATGGATCCGCAACACCGCATCTTGCTGACCACCACGCGTGAGGCCTTGGAGGACGCCGGGTTCGATCAGCAGAGTTTCGCGGGCCGCAGGGTCGGCGTGTACGTCGGCATCTCTACATCCGACTTCCGCGAGGTGGTGGTGAGTGCGCCGCTGCGTGGGGTTCAACTGGGAGCGGGCGAATTCGGGGATTCCCCGAATCTCGCCGACATCGACTCGCGGGCACTGACGGCCGATGTTCCCGTGGTGCGTCCGTTCACCATGCCGGGTTCCCTGCTCAACATGTCGGCCGCGATGATCAGCAGAGCCTTCAATCTGCGTGGTCCGTCCATGGCGGTCGACGCGGCCTGTGCGTCATCGCTGGTGGCGCTGAACAATGCGGTGCTGGCCTTACGATCGCGGCAGTGCGAGGTGGCCATCGTCGCCGGAGTGCACCTGAACTTGGTGCCCGACTCGCTGGTGATGTTCTCCAAGATCGGTGCCGTCTCGAAGTCCGGTGTGTGTGCGCCCTTCGACGCGGGAGCCGATGGCTTTGTGCTCGGTGAGGGTGCCGGCGTCATCGTGCTGGCCCGAGAGGACACCCTGCCCGCGCGAGGTGAGGTGCATGCCTGGCTGCGTGGGGTCGGATGCAACAACGACGGTGCCGGGGCGGGACCCATGGAACCGCAGGCCGCGGGACAGCGTGCCGCGATCGAATTCGCGCTCGCGGATGGTGGCCTGCAACCCGGGCAGATCGACTATGTGGAGGCGCACGGTACGGCCACCCCGGTGGGTGATGCCGTGGAGGTCGAGTCGTTGAGCTCGTGCCTGCCGCACCGCGGGGATCTGCCGCGGTATCTGGGTAGCGCGAAAGCCAATGTGGGGCATGCCATGTCTGCGGCGGGGATCATCGGGCTGATCAAGACCGCCCTGGTGCTGCGCACCGGTGTCATACCGCCGCAGCCGAACATCCGCGAGCGCCGCGATGGTCTGAACCTGGAGGAGCGGGGTTGGCGGATCACCGAATCCGCGACCACCTTGCCCGAGATGCCGACGCGTCCGCATGTGGCCGGTGTCAATGCATTCGGATTCGGCGGAACCAACGTGCACGTGCTTCTGGAGGCGCCGGGGCCCACCACCGCTCAGAACGTGGTTACCCCACGCGATTCCTGGGTGATACCGATTCGCGGCGAGAACGTACGCGATGTCGAGGTGCGCTGCCAATATCTGCTTGACGACATCGACGCCACGCCCGATCTGGATCTCGGCCAGGTGGCCCGGACACTGTCCCGTCGCGAGGACCGTGGCGTGGAGTTGTTGATCGTCACCGGATCCATCCTGGAACTTCACGAACATCTACGGGCAGCACTGGCCATCCTCAAGGCCGACGGCGAAATGCCGGTCCGGATAGGCGAGGACGTCTGGTTCCGGAAAGCCAGGCCGACGTCCGAGGCCCCGCGGGTCTGCTTCCTGTTCACCGGTCAGGGAGCGCAGAACGTCAATGAGCTGGCGTCATTGAAAAATGCTGTGCCCGAGGTGAATGCGACAGTCGAGCGTCTTGCCGCAGCGGCGGACAGCCCGGGGTTGCTCGACGTGATGTATCCGGCTGAGCTCACCGTGGAAGCCGAGATGGAGCTGGCCAGTACCGATCGCTGCCAGCCCGCGCTGCTGATCACTCAGTTGGCTCTGGCCGAGCACCTGGCCAGTGCCGGCATCACGCCGGACGTGGTGCTCGGACACAGCGTCGGCGAATTCGCGGCGGCCGTGGCCGCCGGAGTGCTGTCCGATGAGCAGGCGGTGAGTTTCGCCGCCCGGCGAGGGGAAGCGATTGTCGAAGCGGATATTCCGGCCGGAGGGATGATCGCCTGCCGGGGCGAGGAGACGGTGCTGCGTGCGCTCGTCGAGGCCGTCCCGTCGGTGTGGGTGGCCAATCACAACGCCGCCGATCAGACCGTTCTGGCAGGCACCACCGACGGATTGGCCACCGCAGGCGCCCTGCTCACCGCCGCCGAGGTGGCGCATAAGGTGTTGAACGTCTCGCACGCCTTTCACAGCCCGCTGCTGGAACCGGCCAACCAGGCAATCGTCGGGTTGGTGGACGGGCTCGCTCTTGAGGACCCGAAAACCGCATTCATATCGTGCATCTCGGCCTCTGCTTACTCGAATGCCGAGGAGATCAGGGAGCGCTGGCGTGAGCACGCACTCGCATCGGTGCGGTTCTCCGATGCACTTGGCACTCTGCGCGATACCGAGACCGTGTTCGTTCAGATCGGCGCCGGGAATGCTCTGCTGAACCTCGTGCGATCGGCCGGCGTGCCCGCCGATCATCTGGTCGCCGTGGACAGTGCCGAGCACACACGTCTACTCAATCGACTACGGGCCCAATTGCGTTCGGTGGGGGTAAGTGTCGACTTGGCCGGAGCCTCCGATCATCGGGGTGCGCTGCTCACCGCGCGACCGGTTCCGGCCAAGTCGCTGTGGCCGGTGAAGAAGCGCGCGACACGACGCAGTGTGGCGGCCGGCGGTCCGGACAGCTCTGAGACGAAGCGGACACCGTCCGCACCCATTGGGAAGGAATCATCACTCGTGCAAGACATCATCTCGTTGTGGCGTGAACAGACCGCGCTGCTGACCACGGTATTGGGCGGTCAAACAGTCGAGCTGCCGCCGATCGTCCAGGCTGCTCCGGCGATACCCGCCGTTGTGGCGCCGTCGGCGGTGGTGAATTCGCCGCGCACGACCGTGGCTCGAGATAACAATGCGCTCAAGGAGATCGCACGCATCGGTTCCTACGACGCTGCCGCGCTGACGCCCGGACAGGCATTGGTCGGCGATCTGGGTTTCGACTCGCTGATGCTCACCGACTTGTTCAAGACCCTGCAGAAGGACAATCCCGAGCTGTCGCTGAAGGACTTCAGCCCCAAGGACCTCACCGTCGGCCACGTCGTGGCATTGGCCGCAGGTGAGCCGGTGCTCCACACGGACGATGAGGTCCTCGATGGAGCCGCGGTCGAGAAGGTCGCTCGCGAGCGCACCATCACGGACTTTCCGGAATGGCAGGCGCTGGACAAGCGATTGCGGGACTTCGACAGCGACGGCACACAGAACCCGTACTTCACCGTGCACCAGCAGGTCGTCAACGACACCACCCGGGTGGGTGACCGGGTGCTGATCAACTTCTCCAGTTACAACTACCTCGGGTTATCGGGCGACGATCGTGTGACTGCTCGCGCCCAGGAGGCGCTGAGCCGTTATGGCACATCGGTTTCCGCGAGCCGCCTGTTGTCGGGGGAGAAGCCGGTGCATCGCGAACTGGAGGCGGCCATCGCACGGCTGTTGAAGGTCGAGGACGTGGTCACGCTGGTCGGTGGGCATTCCACGAATGTCACCATCATCGGCCATATTCTCGGCGAGCAAGACATCGTGCTGCACGACGCGCTGGCCCACGACAGCATCATGCAGGGCTGCCGTCTTTCCGGTGCGACGCGCCGTCCGTTCAAACACAATGACGCCGCCCATCTCGACCAGTTGCTCACCACTGTTCGCGATCGTTACCGCCGCGCCCTGGTGGTCATCGAGGGCGCGTACAGCATGGACGGCGACATCGCGGACCTTCCGGCGTTCATCGAGGTGGCCAAGCGGCACGACGCACTGCTGATGGTCGATGAGGCGCATTCCATCGGCGTCCTCGGCGCGGGTGGTGGCGGCATCGGAGAACACTTCGACGTGGACCGCGCTCAGGTCGACATCTGGATGGGCACACTGTCGAAATCGTTGTCGAGCTGCGGTGGATATCTTGGCGGATCCCAGGCGCTGATCGAATACCTGCGGTACAGCCTGCCCGGGTTCATCTACAGCTGCGGACTGCCACCGGCCTCGGCCGGGGCATCCCTGGCCTCGATCGAGATCCTGCAGGCTGAGCCGGAACGTGTTGCGACACTGCATGCCAACGCGGATTACATGCGCGCGGCCTTCGCGGCCGCTGGGCTCTCATTCGGCGATAGCAGCGGAACGCCGATCATCCCGTTCGTGGTGGGCGACTCCCGCAGATCGCTGCTGTTGGCCGCCCAACTGCGCGAGGCCGGCATCAACGTGGACCCGATCCTGTATCCCGCGGTGCCCAACGATCAGACACGACTGCGCTTCTTCGTCACGGCAAGCCATAGTTTCGATCAGATCGACCGCACCGTGAAAATCCTTGCCGGCCTTGTTCAACCCGCAGCGCAACACCTGAACGGAGCGTGACGATGTTCGATATCGACAACCCGCGATCATTGGTTACCGCGTTGCAGGCCAACGCCGCATCGACGACTCGAGGACTGACCTTTGTCGGCGACGATCGCCGTGAGGTACTGGTGCCTTTCGCCGCGCTGCTTGACGAGGTGGCGCGCGGCGCCGGTGCGCTGGCCGCGCAAGGCATCGCCCCGGGTGAGCGGGTGGCGCTGGTGGTGCCGGACACCCGCGAATTCGTCACCGGGTTCCTGGCGATCGTGTGGCTCGGCGCGATACCGGTGCCGCTGTACCCGCCGACCAGCTTGGGCAAGCAGGACGCCTATCTCGATTTTCTCGAATCGGTGTTGTCTTCCAGTGGATCTCGCGGTCTGATCACGCCGCAATGGGTGGACGAGGTATTGAGTCTGACAACCAGGTTCGGTGAGCAGGTGGCGGCCGTCGTCCACACCGAAACCGTCACCGCCGGTGGTGACTACGTGGACGCGGCCCTGCGCACAGCCGACCAGATCACCTTTCTGCAGTTCACCAGCGGCAGCACCGGGAAACCGAAGGCCGTGCAGGTGACCGATGCCTCCCTGTGGGCCAACGCGCACTCCTTCCTGACCAACTTGCGGTGCCTGGAGCCGCAGAAGTACCCCACCGAACGTCTGGTGAGTTGGCTGCCGCTGTACCACGATATGGGCCTCATCGGGCACTTCCTGAGCGTGGTGCTGTTCGGGCTGCAAGCCACCTATCTGCCCACGCTGGCATTCCTGCGCGACCCGGGCGTCTGGCTCGATACCGTGTCGCGGCATCGCGGAACCGTCTCATTCGCGCCGAATTTCGCGTTCGCGCTGACCGTCAAGAAGGCGGTGGCACCCGAGACCGGCTGGGACTTCTCCAGCATGCGCGTGTTCGGCTGCGGTGCCGAGCCGATCAACGCCGACGTGCTGGATGCGTTCATCGACGCGTACGCGCCATACGGGCTCAGGCAGGAGGCGGTGATGCCGGCC
This sequence comes from Mycobacteroides saopaulense, assembly GCF_001456355.1. Classification (NCBI taxonomy): domain Bacteria; kingdom Bacillati; phylum Actinomycetota; class Actinomycetes; order Mycobacteriales; family Mycobacteriaceae; genus Mycobacteroides; species Mycobacteroides saopaulense. Next base: position 2,615,014 of record NZ_CP010271.1, on the reverse strand, counting down.
TATGGCATGGCCGAGGCCACCTTGGCGATCACCTTCGACAGCTTCGCCGACCGTTTCCAGCGCTTGCCGATTTCCGGTGCCGCCTACCGCAATGAGGGCCTCGTCGTGCCTGCCGCGGTGGGGGATGACGTCCTGACCTTCGTCAGCTGCGGGAAGACACTCGATGATCGCCACGGTGTGCGGATCGTGGACGCAGCCGGACAGGAGCTGCCCGAGGGTCGCGTGGGCGACGTCCAGTTTCGGGGACCGTCCGTCGCCGCGGGGTACTTCGAGAACGAGGAGGCGACCCGAGACGCGTTTGGTACCGACGGGTGGCTGCGCACCGGCGATCGCGGATTCGTCGTCGACGGCAATCTCTATGTCACCGGGCGCAAGAAGGACATCCTCGTCGTCAACGGCCGCAACTACGACCCGCAACAGGTCGAGTGGGCGGTGGAGGACGTGCCGGGAATACGAAAGGGCAATGTCGTGGCCTTCTCGGTCCCGGGCGAGATCACCGAGCAGGTGGTGATCGCCGCCGAACGCTCCAGCGCCGATGACGCACACATCGCCCAGATCAAGCGATCGGTGTCCGATCGCACGCGCCTGGCACTGGCCGACGTCGTGTTGCTGCAGCCCGGTCAGCTGCCCAAGACCTCCTCGGGCAAGGTGCAGCGGTCCCGCACCCGCGATCTGTATGTGCAGGGGGTGCTGACCGATTCGGTGGTGGCCACCCGCACCCACGCGCACGCGGTCCCGGTCACGGTCTAGTCACGCGGGCGCGTCGCAACGCGATGGGACATGGACGCATTCCTACGATCGCCGGGTGGCTGACCGTTATGGATCCGACGTCCTCTCCAACAACCCGCACGCCCCGCGACGTGTGCAATCGACCGAGGTTGCCGCGACCGTGGGCACGGTCGTCGAGGACGCCCAGACGGGATTCGTGGGCGCCGTGGTGCGCATCGAGTACGGGCGGATGGATCTGGAGGATCGACACGGCCGAGTTCGCGGGTTCCCCGTCGGCCCCGGGTACCTCATCGACGGCAAGCCGGTCATTCTCAAAGAACCGCTGCGGCACACACCCACCAAGGTGACCCGGAGCGCTTCGGGATCGGTTGCGGTGCACGGCCTCAAGGCACGCACCGCGCTGGCCAGCCGAATCTATGTGGAAGGCCGCCACGACGCCGAACTCGTCGAACAGGTGTGGGGCCACGATCTGCGTGTGGAAGGCGTCGTCGTGGAGTACCTGGGCGGGGTGGACGACTTGGCGGCCATCGTGAAGGAATTCCAGCCCGGCCCGGGCCGCCGGCTCGGGGTACTGGTCGATCACCTGGTGAAGGGATCGAAGGAGTCGCGTATCGCCGAAACAGTGCAGAAGGGCCCCTACGGCGCACACACCTTGGTGGTCGGGCACCCGTTCGTCGACATCTGGCAGGCGGTGAAGCCCGAGCGGATCGGCCTGCACGCCTGGCCCACCGTGCCGCGGGACATCGAATGGAAGCACGGCATCTGCCAGGCGCTCGGCTGGCCGCACGGCAGCCAAACCGAGATCGCAGAGGCCTGGCGCCGAATCCGGGGGAAGGTGCGCACCTGGACCGACCTGGAACCGGCCCTGATCGGCCGTGTGGAGGAACTCATCGATTTCGTCACGCAACCGGCGGGCTGAACCCGTCGGCCCGACGTGGTAAGCCTGAGACGTGTCAGACAGCCTGTTCGACGTGCCCGGGGGCGATTTCGGTGCCCCCACGGACCCGGGGGTGCCGCCCAACGCGCCGCTTGCCGTCCGGATGCGCCCCGCGGCTCTCGATGAGGTGGTGGGGCAGGGGCACCTGCTCAAGCAAGGGTCCCCGTTGCGTCGTCTGGTCGACGGCTCCGGGGCGGCCTCGGTCATCTTGTACGGACCGCCGGGCACCGGGAAAACAACTCTCGCATCGTTGATTTCGGGGGCCACCGGCCGCAGGTTCGAGGCGTTGTCGGCGCTGTCCGCCGGAGTCAAAGAGGTGCGGGCCGTCATAGAAAACTCCCGCACCGCCCTCGCTTATCACGGCCAGCAGACGGTGTTGTTCATCGACGAGGTGCACCGGTTCTCCAAGACGCAGCAGGACGCGTTGCTGGCCGCCGTGGAAAACCGCGTGGTGTTGTTGGTGGCCGCCACCACCGAGAACCCCTCCTTCTCCGTGGTGGCGCCGCTACTTTCGCGCTCACTGATCTTGCAGCTGCAACCGTTGGCCGACAACGATATTCGCGAGGTGCTCACCCGGGCTGTCGCCGATGAACGCGGGCTCGGTGGGGCAGTGGCCGTCGACCCCGAAGCGCTGAGCCTGCTGGTGCAACTCGCCGCCGGCGACGCGCGGCGGGCGCTGACCGCCCTGGAGGTCGCCGCAGAGGCTGGTCAGACGGTCACCGTGGAGGTGGTCGAGCAGTCGGTGGATCGAGCCGCAGTGCGCTACGACCGCGACGGCGACCAGCACTACGACGTGGTGAGTGCCTTCATCAAGTCGATCCGTGGCTCGGACGTGGACGCCGCATTGCACTACCTGGCGCGCATGCTGACCGCGGGGGAGGATCCGCGTTTCATCGCCCGGCGGCTGATGATTCTGGCCAGCGAGGACGTCGGGATGGCCGACCCCACCGCGCTACCCCTGGCCGTGGCGGCGGCGCAGACGGTGCAACTCATCGGCATGCCGGAGGCGCAGCTGACCCTCACCCACGCCACCATCCACCTGGCGACCGCGCCGAAATCGGGGGCGGTCCCGGCTGCGTTGGGTGCGGCGATGGGCGACATCCGTGAGGGCAAGGCCGGGCTGGTTCCGCCCCATCTGCGCGACGGGCACTACAGCGGGGCCGCCAAACTCGGCAACGCCGTCGGCTACGTCTATCCGCACAACGACCGCGACGGTGTGGTGGCTCAGCAGTACCCGCCGGACGAGTTGGTGGGCGCCGACTACTACCAGCCCACCGATCACGGCAACGAACGCGAGATCGGATCGCGACTGGACAAGCTGCGCGCCATCATCCGGCGCGGGATCACGCGCTGACCCACACAGTCGGCATACTGGACGACATGGCATTGGGTATGCGTTTGGCTGCGGGCGGACTGCTGGCATCACTGGCCGTGATCACAGCACCGGCACTGGCGTGGGCGGACCCGGAGCCCGAACCCGGCCCCGAGCCCGTTCTCGAAGACCCGGCTCCGCCGCCCGCGCCGGTTGACCCGTGGGTGGAGCAGTACGGACGCGATGTCGGAGCCGGTGCCGCCGGAAATGCCGCCGAGGCGGGCGCCGGCATTCTGTTGAGCCCGTTCCTCGGCCCGTTCACGGGATTGGCGACCGCACCCATCGGCGGTGCCGTTGACAACTCGATTCGCTACGCGCCCGAGGCCCCCTAGCGGGCGGCCGGTTCAACAGTCTGCGGGCACGAAAAAAGTCGCAATTGCTGCGATCGCTACCTGCGGCCATTCATATGTGTCGGGAGTCTGTTTGCGGTTAGCTCGGCGCCCTGTGACGAAGTAGATACTCGGTGGCGGTGCCGGCTGACCTTGGCGTATACCGGCGGTAGGCGGACACACCGGTAGGGTGGTCCGGTCAGATTCCCCAGCTACACCCAAGGACGACATGCAGACACACGAGATCCGGAAGCGATTCCTGGACCACTTCGTGAAGGCCGGTCACACCGAGGTACCGAGCGCCTCGGTGATCCTCGATGACCCCAACCTGCTGTTCGTCAACGCCGGCATGGTCCAGTTCGTGCCCTTCTTCCTGGGACAGCGGACGCCGCCGTACAACACGGCCACCAGTGTCCAGAAATGCATTCGCACCCCGGACATCGACGAGGTGGGCATCACCACCCGGCACAACACCTTCTTTCAGATGGCCGGAAACTTCTCCTTCGGTGACTACTTCAAGAAGGAAGCGATCCGCCTCGCCTGGACGCTGCTGACCAACCCGGTGTCCGAGGGCGGCTACGGTTTCGATCCGGAAAAGCTCTGGGCCACGGTTTATCTCGACGACGACGAGGCCATCGAACTGTGGCGTGAGGTCGCCGACCTGCCGCTGGATCGCATTCAGCGCCGCGGCATGGCCGACAACTACTGGTCCATGGGCATTCCCGGCCCTTGCGGCCCGTGTTCGGAGATCTACTACGACCGCGGCCCCGAGTACGGCATCGAGGGTGGTCCGGAGGCCAACGAGGACCGCTACATCGAGATCTGGAATCTCGTGTTCATGCAAAACGAGCGCGGCGAAGGCACCTCGAAGTCTGACTTCGAGATCCTTGGGCCGCTGCCGCGCAAGAACATCGACACCGGTATGGGTGTCGAGCGCATCGCCTGTCTGCTGCAGGGCGTCGACAACGTCTACGAGACCGATCTGGTGCGGCCCGTCATCGACTGCGTGGCGGCGGTTGCCCCGCGCGGGTACGGGCAAGGCAGTCACGAGGACGACGTGCGCTACCGCGTCATCGCGGACCACGCGCGTACTGCGGCGATCATCATCGGCGACGGGGTGAGCCCCGGCAACGAAGGCCGCGGCTATGTGTTGCGCCGCCTACTACGCAGGATCATCCGTTCCACCAAACTCCTTGGCGTCGAGCAGCCGATGATGGGCCAGCTGATGGCTGTTGTACGTGACGCCATGGGCCCGTCATACCCGGAGCTGGTCACCGATTTCGAGCGCATCAACCGCATCGCGGTAGCGGAGGAGACCGCTTTCAACCGCACCCTGGCGTCGGGCTCCAAGTTGTTCGAAGATGCCGCGGACAAGACCAAAACGGCAGGCAAAACCACTCTTTCGGGCACCGACGCGTTCACGCTGCACGACACGTACGGCTTCCCGATCGAGCTCACCCTGGAGATGGCCGCCGAGGCCGGACTCTCGGTGGACGAGAACGGCTTCCGGGGCCTGATGAACGAGCAGCGGCAGCGCGCGAAGGCCGACGCCGCCGCCCGTAAGCACGCCCATGCCGACCTGACGGTCTATCGCGAACTCGTCGACGCGGGCCCCACGGAGTTCACCGGATTCGACGAATTAGATTCGGCGGCAAGGATTCTGGGCATCTTTGTCGATGGTGCCCGGGTACCGGTCGCCTCGGCGGGCGCCGAGGCCGAAATCGTGCTGGATCGCACCCCGCTGTACGCCGAGTCGGGTGGCCAGATCGCCGACGTCGGTTCCATTCGTGGAGACGGGACCAATGCCACCTCGCAGGCAAAGGTCTCCGATGTTCAGAAGATCGCGAAAACACTGTTCGTGCACAAGGTGACGGTGGAATCCGGTGAGTTCGTCGAGGGCGATCAAGTGGTCGCCTCGGTGGATCCGCACTGGCGTCACGGCGCGACCCAGGGCCACTCGGGTACCCATATGGTGCATGCCGCGCTACGGCAAGTATTGGGCCCCAACGCCGTTCAGGCAGGATCGCTGAACCGTCCCGGATACCTGCGTTTCGACTTCAGCTGGCAAGGTGCGCTGTCCGACGCCCAGCGCCAAGAGGTCGAGGACGTCGCCAACAAGGCGGTCGAGGCCAACTACCCCGTCAACACCTTCGTCACCGATCTGGACCAGGCCAAGTCGATGGGTGCGATGGCGCTCTTCGGCGAGAACTACGGCGACCGAGTGCGCGTCGTCGATATCGGTGGACCGTTCTCGTTGGAGCTGTGTGGTGGCACCCACGTGGCGCATTCCTCACAGATCGGCCCCGTGACTCTGCTGGGGGAATCCTCGGTGGGCTCAGGTGTCCGTCGCGTGGAGGCGTACGTCGGACTCGATGCGTTCCGCTATCTGTCGAAGGAACGCGCGCTGATGGCGGCGCTCTCGTCGAGTTTGAAGGTGCCCTCCGACGAGGTTCCCGGGCGTGTCGCCACGCTGGTGGAGCGGCTCAAGGTGGCCGAAAAGGAGCTCGAACAAACGCGTTTGGCTTCGGTGAAGGCTTCGATCGCGACACTTGTGGACAACGCGGAACGCATCGGCAACGCCACGGTGGTGGCGCACCGGCTACCCGACGGAACGGGTGCGGGCGATCTGCGCAGCCTGGTGGGGGACATCCGCGGCCGTCTCGGCAGCGATCCCGCCGTCGTCGCGTTGATCGCCGCGGGCGACGGCTCGGTGCCCTTCGTGGTGTCGGTCAATCAGGCGGCCCAAGACGCCGGGCTGCGCGCCAACGACCTGGTGGCCGCGATCGGCCCGGCCGTGGACGGCCGGGGCGGAGGCAAGGCCGATACGGCACAGGGTTCCGGTAAGGATCCCTCCGGCATCGACGCGGCGCTGCAGGCGTTGCGTGACCAGATCCGCCGGGCCTGAACCGAGTGCCCGATACCGCAGCTCCCTCCCCGGATCGTCCAGGCCCCGACGACCCGGGCCGAGGGCGTCGTCTCGGCGTGGATGTGGGTACCGTCAGGATCGGCGTCGCGTCGAGCGACCCGGACGGAATTCTTGCCACACCAGTCGAGACGGTCGCGCGGGATAGCAAGGAAGACAGTGATTTCCGGCGTATCGCCGAGCTGGTCGAGGAGATGAGCGTGGTCGAGGTCGTCGTCGGCCTGCCACGCAACCTGCGTGAGGGCACGGGGGCATCGGCACGCGACGCGGCCGGGTTCGCCCGCGAACTGGGTGAACGTATCGCCCCGGTGCCGGTGCGTTTAGTAGACGAGCGTTTCACTACCACCACCGCCCAGCGTTCCTTGCGCGAAGCAGGAGTACGGTCTCGTCAGCAGCGCGGCATCATCGACCAGGCGGCAGCGGTGGCCATTCTGCAGGATTGGCTTGAGCAGCGGCGCCGGTGCGGCGGTGATGAGGCTCTCGGACGAAGAGCGTCTGACAGTGAGGGGGGCTCGCGTTGAGCGACTGGCGCGATTGGGACGATCGCCAGGAGCAGGACGACGACTGGGGAGGCGGCCGCCGGGCCGTGCCGGTCGCTGTTGGCCCCCGCCCGCGTGAGACTCGTCGTGAACGGGCTCGGCGCAGAGCAGCGGCGCGTCGCCGGCGTAACGCGGGCCTGCTGGGCCTGGCGCTGGTTGTCATCATCACGGTCGCGGCGGTCGTCGGCGGAGCCAAGCTGTGGGACAGCCTGTTCGGCGCTGACGCTCCCGTTACCGACTACTCGGGGTCCGGCGTCAAGGACTTCGTTTTCGAGGTGCACCGTGGCGACACCACCAAGGTCATCGGACAGCGGCTGAAGGATGAGGGTGTGGTGGCCACCCCGAGCGCGTTCACCGATGCCGCGCAGGGCAATCAGGCCATCGCGGCGATCCAGCCAGGTTTCTACAAGCTGCGCACCAAGATCCCCGGTAAGGAGGCCGTCGCCCGTCTCGCGGAGCAGGAGAACCGGGTCGGTCTGCTGGTCATCCCCGAGGGCCGTCAGCTCGATGATGTCTCCGCGGTAGCCAACGGCGCGGTCACCGAGGGCATCTTCACCCTGATCGCCCGGGCCTCGTGTGTGGACCTCGACGGCGACAAGCATTGTGTGGCCGCCTCGGATCTACGTCAGGCCGCCACGACCGCGTCGCAGGCCGAGCTGGCGGTCCCGGACTGGGCGTCCAACGGTGTCAACGCCGTGCGAGACGATCACCGCCGCATCGAGGGATTGATCGCCGCCGGGCGCTGGGACTTCGACCCGATGGCCGAGCCGGAGCAGATTCTCGCCTCGTTGATCCGGGAGAGCAGCGCGCAATACCAGCAGCTCGGCCTGCTCAACGCCGACGCGGCCGGATTGTCGCCGTATGAGGTGCTGGTGGTGGCCTCGCTGCTGCAGCGCGAGGCCAAACCTCGTGATTTCGCAAAGGTGGCGCGGGTGGTCTACAACCGGCTCGCCAAGCATCAGAAGCTGGAATTCGACTCCACGGTGAACTACCCATTGGATCGGCAGGAAGTCGCGACCACCGACGACGACCGCGAGCGCAAGACACTCTGGAACACCTATGTGTCGCAGGGGCTTCCGGCCACACCGATCAGTTCGCCGAGCCCGGAGGCATTGCGAGCCGCCGAGCATCCCGAGCCGGGGGATTGGTTGTACTTCGTCACCATCGATGCCGAAGGCACCACGTTGTTCACCGCCGACTACAACGAGCACCTGGCAAATATCGAGCTGGCCAAGAAGAACGGCATCCTGGACAGTGCGCGATGAGCCACCCGGGCGAAGAGCATGAGTGCAGCTGACGTTCGCCGCGCGGCGGTGCTGGGCTCGCCGATCGGGCATTCGCGCTCACCGGATCTGCACCTGGCGGCCTACCGTGCGTTGGGTCTGGCCTCCTGGACCTACGAACGCATCGAGTGCACGGCCGAGCAGCTGCCCCATGTGGTCGGCGGCGCCGGGCCCGAGTGGGTGGGCTTCTCGGTAACCATGCCGGGCAAGTTCGCCGCCCTTGAGTTCGCGTCGAGTGCCACCGAGCGGGCCCGTTCGATCGGTGCCGCCAACACGCTGGTGCACGCCGGTGACGGCTGGCATGCGGACAACACCGATGTCGACGGGGTGTCCGGGGCACTGCGGAGCGCGAGCATCGACCCGTGCGGGAAGCCGGCGGTGATCGTGGGTGCCGGCGGGACCGCCCGTCCGGCGATCGTGGCGCTCGCGGCCATGGGTGTGCAGTCTCTCACCGTGGTGGCGCGTGACGCGGGCCGAGCTCGGGGCGTTGTCGAACTCGCCGAGCAGCTGGGCCTGCCGGTCTCGGTGCTTGGTTTCGACGATGCGGCGCTGTCCTCGGTGTGCCGATCGTCTGGGGTGTTGATCAGCACGGTTCCCGCAGACGGGGCCGCTCCCTACGCGCAGTCCCTGGCCGCGGCTCCGGCGATTCTCGACGTCATCTATCACCCGTGGCCGACCGAACTGGCCGCCGTGGCGCAGCGTCGGGGAGCGGTGGTGGTCGGTGGCCTGGAAATGCTGCTGAACCAGGCGTTCACCCAGGTGGAGCTGTTCACCGGGCAGGCGGCCCCGCGTGCGGCGATGGACGCGGTTCTGCGCTGACACTCCGCGCGTGCCTGAACATCCCTGAAGAGAGCGTTTGCACGCGCATTCGAGCATGTCCGCTGCTGGGGTCTCCCTACTCACCTGCGGTAATGAAATTTGTGGGACTTTCGGTCCCATCAGATGTTGCGTGGGATGCCGCGTCCCAGTAAATTGGTAGGCAATTCGAGGAGGAAGCAATGCCGCTTTACACCGTCCCCGGGCCGAGCGATTTCGACGCGGAGTACCTGCAGACACTGCACACGCTGTCCGAAGGCTCGGTGCGTCTGCACTTCGATCCCTTCACGGACATCGACTGGGATGCGCCCGATTATCAAATCGATCGCAACGACCCCCGCTGGGTGCTGAACCCCGAGCTGGACACCCTCGGCGCCACCCAGTGGTACCGGGATCTGCCCCTCGACCGTCAAATCGAGATCGGCCGCTGGCGATTGGCCAACAGCGTCAAGGTCGGACTCGCCTTCGAGAGCATTCTGATCCGCGGCATGATGCAGTACCTCATGAAGCTGCCGAACGGCTCGCCTGAGTTCCGCTACTGCCTCCACGAGATGACCGAGGAGTGCAACCACATCCAGATGTTCCAGGAGCTCGTCAACCGCATCGGTGACGACGTGCCGGGCATGCGCAAGTGGTTCCGCAGGCTGTCACCGATAATCGGTGTAGCGGGCGGTTGGGCCCATGTGGTCCTGTTCATCGGCATCCTCGGCGGTGAAGAGCCCATCGACCATTACCAGAAGTCGTTGATCCGCAAGGACGTCGACCTGCCGCCGGCCGTCCGGCGCACGATGGAAATCCACGTCGCCGAAGAGGCGCGGCACATCTCCTTCGCCGGTGAATTCCTGCGCGTACACATGCCGCTGATGAGCGCGCGCAAACGCGCTCTGTGCACCCTGCTGTTCCCGGTCGTCATGAAGCTGCTGGCCAACGAGATCATGATTCCGCCACGGAGCTTCGCCGCCGAGTTCGGTATCCCGCGTGAGGTTTTCAAGCAGGCCTTCTGGCGCAGCGCGCATGCCCGTCACACTCTTGCCGAGTATTTCGGGGATATGCGCAAGCTCACCGAGGACATCGGAATGCGGCCGTGGTGGGTGCGCCCGCTGTGGAAGGTGCTGCACATCGACGGTCGTCCGTCGCGGTACCGCAGCGAGCCGGATCGTTCGCCCGCGGGCACGCCGCTAGCGGTTGGCGCCTGACAGTTTGGCCAGTGCGGTCACGAGTTCGGTCGTCGGGTCCAGCGACACGCCGACCGAACCACCCGCTCCGTCCAACACGTACCAGACGTAGTTCGCGAGATCCTCGACGATCTCGGTGCGGTTGCGTACGGGCTCGGCTTCGCGCAACCATCGGGACAGCGAACCTTCGACCATGGTCACCACCGCATAGGTAACCGACTCGAACGGGCTGTAATCGATCCCGAGCATCTCGGTGATCGGGATCAGAACGCCTCGGACACGTTGCTCCATGCGGAGTTTGACTGTGCTGATCGCGTCGACGCCGGGATCCTCGTCGGTGGCGCCGGAGCGCATGAACTCATAACGATGCGGGTAGTCGGTCATCCAATCCAGAACCGCCCGAATGGTTCTGGTGGCGATATCGATGATCGAACCCCGGTTGACGTCCAGCTGTGAGGAGATTGTCGCGTCGAAGTCCTGCAGCAGATACGAGCGGATTCGGCGGTCCAGGTCCTCGCGTCCCTCGAACTGTCGGTACACCACCGACTTGGCCAGTCCGGCTCGCTTGGCGATCGACTGCACGGGAATCTCGGTGCCGGGCGGCGTTTCGTCGAGCAATTCGACGGCTGATTCCACGATTCGGGTCTGCCGAGCCGAGTTGTGCCGTTCCCAACGGGCCTCATGCCCGGTCAGTGAGCGTTCCTGGGCATTGGTATCCGGCACCGGCTGAGTCTATCGACCCGTATCGGGCTTGGAAGCCACACAGAAGATTCGGCGGAATCCGAACGGTGTCACATCACCCGTGCGCGGGTAGGCGTGCCGCAGCAGTGCCGCGTATTTCTGCTCGAACTCGGCGAATTCGTCGGGAGTAAGCGCCGAGATCACCGGCCGCAGACCGGTGCCGTGTACCCAGCGCAGCACCGGGTCGTCTCCACTGAGCAGATGCACGTACGTCGTTTCCCAGGCATCCGGAACCAAGCCGGCGGAAATCGCCAGGCGCGCATAATTTTCGGCTGTATCGGTGCTCTCGGTACCGCGGAGGACCCCATCCAAACGCGATGCCCAGCGTGGCGATTCGGCGACCCGGCGCATCAGGGCGTGCGAGGGTGCACCGAAGTTGCCCGGAACCTGGAAGGCGAGCCACCCGCCGGGATTGAGCTGCTGTGCCCACCTGGCGATGAGTTCGCGGTGCTGCGGAAGCCATTGCAAGGCCGCATTGGTAAACAGCACGTCCACTCCGGTGGCATGGAAATCGGCGATATCGGCTTGTTCAAGGCGAAGGTTGGCGGGTAGATCGGCGGGGGCCGTCGCGAGCAGTTCCGCGGAAGAATCCAGACCGAGCACCGAGGCGTTCGGCCAGCGATTCGCCAGATCCACCGTCAAGGCGCCACTGGCGCAACCTAAATCGACGACGGTGCGTGGGTTCGGGGCCGGAACGCGGGCGAGAAGTTCGTAGAACGGACGACTGCGCTCATCGCCGAACCGGCTGTATTCCTGCGGACTCCACAATGTTCTCGTCACTACTCCAAATCTAGCCTCGTGGCGTTACATTCCCCACATGATTTACGGGGTGGGGGCGGTGGTGCTGTGCTGGATGGCGGCACTGTCGTATTACGACATCAGGTATCGCAGGCTGCCGAACTGGCTCACGCTGTCCGCCGCGGCAGTGGTTGTCGTGCTGGCGGTACTCGACCGCAGTGCGCTGCCACTGGCCGGTGCGGTGGGGCTGGCCGTCATGTATCTGGTGGCGCACGCGCTGTCGCCGCGGGCGATGGGGGCGGGGGACGTGAAGCTCGCCCTCGGCACCGGCGGCCTGTCCGGGGCGTTCGGTGTGGACGCCTGGTTTCTGGCGGCGATCGGTGCGCCGCTGGTGACGGGGCTGATCGGTGTGGTTCTGCTGGCACTGGGCCGCCGGCAAGTGTCGGTTCCGCATGGGCCGTCGATGTGCTTGGCGACGGCGGTGGCGGCCGGGCTGTGCACCCTTGCACCGGGTATCTGAGGAGCATCTGACAAAGAACCAACCACTGTGCGGATCGATTTGGAGGACCGGCCAGCCCGCATGGGACAATGGTGCACGTGTTGCGCTGGATCACGGCAGGTGAATCGCATGGACGCGCGTTGGTCGCGGTCTTGGAAGGCATGGTCGCTGGTGTCGAACTGACATCGGAGGACATCGGCAGGCAGCTGGCGCGCCGCCGCTTGGGCTATGGGCGTGGCGCGCGCATGGCTTTCGAAGCCGACCAGGTCACCATGCTGGGCGGCGTCCGGCACGGCCTGACCCTGGGCGGTCCGGTGGCCATCGAGGTCGGCAACACCGAATGGCCCAAGTGGGAGACCGTGATGTCCCCGGACCCGGTGGATCCCGCTGAGCTGGAGAACATCGCGCGCAATGCGCCCCTGACCCGGCCGCGGCCGGGCCATGCGGACTACGCCGGCATGCTCAAGTACGGATTCGATGACGCCCGACCGGTGCTCGAACGGGCCAGTGCGCGCGAGACCGCCGCACGTGTGGCGGTGGGGACCCTCGCCAAGGCCTTCCTCAAACAAGCCCTGGGCGTCGATGTCATCTCGCACGTCATTTCCATCGGCGACTCCGATCCCTACGACGGGCCGGTTCCCGGTGCCGCGGACCTGGCTGCCATCGATGCCAGCCCGGTGCGGGCGTTCGACGCACAGGCCGAACAGTCCATGATCACCGAGATCGAGGCGGCCAAGAAGGACGGCGACACCCTGGGCGGCGTGGTGGAGGTCGTGGTCTCGGGTCTGCCGGTGGGTCTGGGGTCGTTCATCAGCGGAAATGACCGGCTGGACAGCCAGCTGGCCGCCGCCATCATGGGCATCCAGGCCATCAAGGGTGTGGAGATCGGCGACGGGTTCACCACCGCGCGTCGTCGCGGTAGTGCCGCGCACGACGAGATCTACCCCGGCCCCGACGGCATCCTGCGCTCCACCAATCGCGCCGGCGGCCTGGAAGGCGGCATGACCAACGGCCAGCCGCTGCGGGTGCGCGCGGCCATGAAGCCCATCTCGACCGTTCCGCGGGCGTTGGCGACGGTGGACATGTCCACCGGCGACGAGGCCGTGGCCATTCATCAGCGTTCGGACGTGTGCGCGGTTCCGGCCGCCGGTGTGGTCGCCGAGGCGATGGTGGCGCTGGTGGTGGCGCGCGCCGCCCTGGAGAAGTTCGGTGGCGACTCCCTGTCCGAGACCAAGACCAACGTCGGCGCGTATCTGGACGCGGTGGCGCAGCGGGAGCCGCGCCGGGAGGCTTCCGATGAGCAGCCTGCGCGAAGAGCGGCTAATACAGCGGGATGAGCCCCAAAGCCGTCCTCGTCGGGCTACCCGGGTCGGGTAAGTCCACCATCGGCCGTCGACTGGCAAAAGCGTTGAACGTCAATGTCTATGACACCGATACCGGTATCGAAACCGAGGCCGGGCGCACCATCGCCGATATCTTCGCCACCGACGGAGAACCGGAGTTCCGGCGCATCGAGGAATCGGTGATTCGGCAGGCATTGGATCAACAAGACGGCGTGGTCTCCTTGGGTGGCGGCGCCGTGCTCACCCCGGGCGTTCGGGAAGCCCTGGCCGGGCACACCGTGGTGTATCTGGAAATCAGTGCTACGGAAGGCATTCGACGTACCAGTGGCAGCGTGGTGCGTCCGCTGCTGGCCGGGCCGAACCACGCCGAGAAGTATCAGGCACTGATGTCGCAGCGCGTACCGCTGTACCGGGAGGTCGCCACCATCAAGGTGAACACCGATAGGCGAAACCCCGGTGCGGTGGTGCGGATGATCGTCTCGCGATTGGAGAACCCTGAGACGGGTACCGGTCCCGTCTCCTCGCGGCGGCGGCGGCCTCGTCGGCGCCCACGCTCACGGCGCCGGGCCTCGGGCGCCCCGCACACCGACACTCCCGGAACCCAAACCAAGGAAAGAGCAGACAATGACTAGCGCCAACCCGACGACGATCACCGTCGAGGTGAATCCGCCCTACCCGGTCATCGTGGGGACGGGTCTGCTGGGTGAGCTGGTGGACGCGCTGAAGGGCTCCGACAAAGTGGCGATCCTGCATCAGCCCACCCTGGCCGTCACCGCCGAGGAGATTCGGAAGACCCTGGCCGACACCGGAATCGACGCGCATCGCGTCGAGATTCCCGACGCCGAGGCGGGCAAGGACTTGGCCGTGCTCGGCTTCATCTGGGAAGTGTTGGGCCGCATCGGGATCGGGCGCACGGACGCCGTCGTCAGCCTCGGGGGAGGAGCGGCTACCGACACCGCCGGGTTCGCCGCGGCCACATGGTTGCGCGGAGTGAAGGTGGTCCACGTGCCCACCACGCTGCTGGCCATGGTCGACGCCGCGGTGGGAGGGAAGACCGGCATCAACACCGAGGCGGGCAAGAATCTGGTGGGTGCATTCCATCAGCCGGGGGCGGTGTTGGTGGACTTGGCGACCCTCGACTCGTTGCCGCGCAACGAGATCGTCGCCGGGATGGCCGAAGTGGTGAAGGCGGGCTTCATCGCGGACCCCGCCATCCTCGACCTCATCGAGGCCGATCCACAGGCGGCGATCGATCCGTCCAAGCCGGTGTTGCGCGAACTCATCGAACGCTCGATCGCGGTCAAGGCCAAGGTGGTGGCGGCCGACGAGAAAGAGGCCGAACTGCGCGAGATCCTCAACTACGGCCATACCCTTGGTCACGCCATCGAGCGGCGAGAGCGGTATCGCTGGCGTCATGGCGCCGCGGTGTCGGTCGGCTTGGTGTTCGCTGCCGAATTGGGCCGTTTGGCAGGGCGTTTGGACGACGAGACCGCCGATCGTCATGCCCGGGTGCTCTCCGCACTGGGGCTGCCGGTCAGCTACGACGCCGACGCATTGGGGCAATTGGTCGAATATATGCAGGGCGACAAGAAGACCCGTTCGGGCATACTACGTTTCGTGGTGCTCGATGGATTGGCCAAGCCGGGACGTCTGGAAGGACCCGATCCGTCGCTGCTGGCAGCTGCCTACTCGGTGGTGGCGGGCGAGGCGCGCGGCGAAGGAGTGTTCCTGTGACGGTTCAGGTTCTCAACGGCCCGAACCTGGGCCGTCTCGGCAAGCGCGAGGCTGCGGTCTATGGGAGCGTCACCTACGCGGAGCTCGTTTCTCTCATCGAGGCCGAGGCCGGCGCCTTGGGTGTCGAGGTTCAGGTGCGCCAGACCGATAGCGAAGCAGAACTGCTGGGCTGGGTTCACGATGCCGCCGACGCGAAAGATCCGGTGATCCTCAACGCCGGCGCCTTCACCCACACGTCTGTGGCGCTACGAGATGCCTGCGCGGAGCTGACCGCCGGCCTGATCGAGGTGCACATCTCGAATGTGCACGCCCGCGAAGAATTCCGGCACAAGTCCTACCTCAGCGCGTTGGCCACGGGAGTGATCGTCGGGCTGGGCGTGCAGGGATACCTGCTGGCCCTGCGCTACTTCGTGACGTCCGCTTCTTCCTGAACGGCCTGAAACACGTCGGTATCGGACTGCTGCAGAGCGGCGTGCTCCTTGTGCTTGCGATCCACGAGCAGCCGACCGACGAAGACGCCGACCATGGCGGGCGCGAACACCAGGAGAGCCACGAACGCCGCGGTGGTGGTGAGCTCGGCGAGAATGCTCGCGGCATAGATTCCGTCGTTGAACAGGCTGATCAGCCAGACCACCAGACCACTGACGACGCCGGCGAAGATACCGCCCAGCAGCCACCACATGGCCAGATCGTCGCGACGGTCGGGATCGGGATTGCGCTGAGCATCCCCGCGGCCGTCCGCGACGGCCCATGCCGACACCGCCGCGATGAAGACCAGGACGAGTACGACGTTGATGGCCGTGCCGTGGGTCTCCCACAGGCTGATGGCCAATCCCTGCACCACACGGATCAACACCATGAGGACCGCGAAGACGGCACCGCGGGCGAGCCATTGTGTCGTCATGGAACGTGTTCCAGCTTCGGGCATGGGCCCAGCGTATCGCGGTAGCGTCGACACCTATGACGACCGTCCGCAGTCACGTCGACCGTAGGCAACGGCTCCGCGAGGGGCTACGCGCCGACGGACTCGACGCGCTTCTGGTGACCGACCTGATCAACATTCGCTATCTGACGGGTTTCAGCGGATCCGCGGCGGCACTGTGGGTCGCCGCCGCGGACGGACCCGATGAGAAGGCGACCGTGTTGTGCACCGACGGCCGGTACCGCACCCAGGCCGCGGCGCAGGTTCCGGATCTGCGTGCCCTGATCGACCGCGGCTATGGCGCGGCGCTGGTGGCGCTCGCCGGAGCGGGGCGAGCGGGTTTCGAAAGCCACGTGGTAACCGTCGACGGATTCGACAAACTGGCGGCCGCGGACGGCGAAGTCGAGCTGGTGCGGGCGCCCAACCGGGTGGAGAAACTCCGCGAAGTTAAAGATGACTCCGAGGTTCTGTTGTTGGAAAGGGCTTGTGCGGCAGCCGATACCGCCTTGTCGGCGCTCATCGAGACCGGAGGGATCCGGCCCGGGCGCACGGAACGCAAGGTAGCGCGTGAGTTGGAGAACCTCATGGGTGAGCATGGCGCGGACGGTGTGTCCTTCGAGACCATCGTCGCCGCCGGGCCGAACTCCGCGATCCCGCATCACCGGCCCACCGAGGCGGTATTGGCTGCCGGCGACTTCGTCAAGATCGATTTCGGTGCGCTGGTCGGCGGCTATCACTCCGATATGACCAGGACCCTGGTACTGGGATCGGTGGCGCCCTGGCAGCAGGAGATCTACGAGCTGGTGCTGAGCGCGCAGGCGGCGGGACGGGCGGCCCTGGCGCCCGGAGCATCGCTGAAGGGCGTCGACGCGGCGGCACGTGATGTCATCGCTGCCGCCGGATACGGACAGAACTTCGGCCATGGCCTCGGACACGGTGTGGGTCTGCAGATCCACGAAGCACCGGGCATCGGGTCTGCAGCCACCGGTACACTGCTTGCTGGCTCGGCGGTGACCGTCGAGCCAGGGGTCTACCTGCCCGACCGGGGCGGAGTCCGCATCGAGGACACGCTCGTGGTGCGGCCCGATGGGCCGGAGCTGTTGACCCGGTTCCCCAAGGAACTCATCGTTATCGACTGAGCAGTGATAAGAGGAGACTGAACACGTGGCTTCAACCGCCGATTTCAAGAACGGCCTGGTGCTCAACATCGATGGTCAGCTGTGGCAGATCACCGAGTTCCAGCATGTGAAGCCCGGTAAGGGACCGGCCTTCGTGCGTACGAAGCTCAAGAACGTGCTCTCGGGCAAGGTCGTCGACAAGACGTTCAACGCAGGTGTCAAGGTCGAGACCGCGACCGTCGACCGCCGCGACACCACCTACCTGTACCGCGACGGCGACTCGTTCGTCTTCATGGACAGCCAGGACTACGAGCAGCATCACCTGTCCCCGGAGCTGGTGGGCGATGCACACCGATTCCTGCTGGAGAGCATGACCGTGCAGGTGGCGTTCAACGAGGGTGCGCCGCTCTACATCGAGCTGCCGGTTTCGGTCGAGCTGGTGGTGACGCACACCGAGCCGGGTCTGCAGGGCGACCGTTCCAGCGCGGGCACCAAGCCGGCGACGGTGGAAACCGGTGCCGAGATTCAGGTGCCGCTGTTCATCAACACCGGCGACCGGCTGAAGGTCGACACCCGCGATGCCAGCTACCTCGGCCGCGTGAATGGCTGATAGCGGCTCGACCGGCCGGGCGTCGGCCAAGGGAGGCCGCCGCAAGGCGCGTAAGCGGGCCGTGGACCTGCTCTTCGAGGCCGAGGCGCGCGATATGACGGCCGCTGCGGTGGCCGAGGAGCGTCGTGCGCTGGCGGAGTCGAAGCCCGACGTGGATCCGCTTAACCCGTACACGTTGACGGTCGCGCACGGTGTCACCGAGCATGCCGCGCACATCGACGAGCTGATTTCTTCGCATCTGCAGGGCTGGACGCTGGCCCGGCTTCCCGCCGTCGACCGCGCGATCATGCGGGTTGCGGTGTGGGAGCTGCTACACGCCGAGGACGTGCCCGAGGTGGTGGCCGTCGACGAGGCGGTCGAGCTGGCCAAGCAGCTCTCCACCGATGACTCGCCGGCCTTCGTGAACGGGGTCCTGGGTCAGCTGATGCTGGTGACCCCGCACATCCGCGGCGGTTCGGCCTCCGGCTCCGCCGAGTAATTCAGCCGAGCCGAATCTCGAACACGGGGATCACCCGGTCGGTGAGAGTCTCGTATTCGGCGAAGCCGGGTGCTCGCTGCTTGACGACCTCGAAGATGCGGTCGCGCTCGGCCCGGGGGAGTTCAACAGCGGTGGCCCTAGCCTTCGGCTTGGCGCCGATCTCCACTTCGACGTCGGGGTTGGCGCGCAGGTTCGCCACCCAGGCCGGATTCTTGGGCCTGCCCGCCGACGAGCCCACGATGTAGGCCTTGCCGTCGATATCGAAGTACGCCAAGGGATTAACCCGCTCCGCGCCCGACTTGGCCCCGGTGCTGGTCAGCAGCATCAGCGGAAAACCCTCGAACTGGCCGCCGACCTTGCCGCCGTTGGCACGGAACTCGGCGATGTTGGCCTCGTTGAACGACTGCTCGGTGCCTGCTGGATCGGTCATCGTCATCTCGATTCTCTCGGTGGCGTATCGAGCCTACGGCCTGCGCTGAAAGCCGAGGTCGGCAATGCGAAGGATCGCAGTTCGCGGCGCGGCGCACCGGACGGTGCTTGAGTCGTTCTTGAGCTATCGACGGAACATTGGTCACAACAGACGGCGAAGGAAGGCAAGAGCTCAAGGACGGGGTGTTATGCGGGGTCGGGTAGTACTCATCACCGGCTCCTCGCGGGGGATCGGGTTGGCGACCGCACGGTTGGCGAAGGATGCCGGGGCGGACGTTGTTTTGCATGGTCGCACCGACAGCGATGCCCTGCGACAACACGGAGCCGATATCGGCGGCCAGTGCGTGGTGGCCGATGTCGGTGATTCTGTCGAGGTCGCCGACGCGGTCCGGGAGGTTGTACGTGTCCACGGCCGCATTGACTCTTTGGTCAACTGCGCCGGGGTGGCAGCGCCCCGAGCCTTCGCCGAACTGACCAGACAGGACTGGGATCGGCATCTGAACGCGAATCTGATTGGTGTATTCAACTTCTGCCAAGCGGTGGCGCCACATATGCCGCGTGACGGCAGTGCACGGATCGTCAACGTCTCGTCCATGCGCGGGAATCTGTCGATGGCCACCGCACGGGGAATGGCCTACTCGGCGTCGAAGGCGGCGCTCAACAGTTTCACCGTGGCACTCGCCAAAGAACTTGCTCCGCAGATTCTGGTCAATGGTCTGGCCCCAGGCCTGATCGAGACCGATCTGGTGGCCGGGTTGAGCCCGGCGAGTCGCGCGGAAGCCGAATCGTCATTGCTCGGCCGAATAGGCACCCCAGAAGAAATAGCAGAGATGCTGATATTTCTCGCCAGTGAAAGAGTCAGTTACATGACCGGACAGATCATTACGGCGGATGGCGGAACGGAGCTTGGCAACAAGTAATCTTCGAATATGTCATATGCGGTGAAGATTGTCACGTACGATCGCCGAGATCATGCGATGTTAATCGTACGGTAACGCATACGCCAAGCGGCAATGGATGTAACCAGTTAGGCTTGGAAGATCCTGAGAGGATATCGATAACCGTAGATCAGTAGCACATTGGCGTGCCCCTTAATGGTACCACGCGGAGGTAGTGAAGTATGGTAATTCGCGCAGAGGCTAATATTCTCGGTCCATTGTCATTGACGTTATCTCTGCCCGCGGGGGAGCGGGACGCCACACCGTCGGCGAAAAAACAACGACAGGTCCTTGCCATGCTCCTGGCTCGGGCCGGACGTTTTGTCCCGGCGGCGGTGCTGATCGACGAACTATGGGATGAAGAACCACCCAAGAGTGCCACTACCGTTGTGCAGACCTACATCCTGAGTATTCGCAAGACAATAGCCAAGGAATTCGACATGAGTGTGACTCAGGTCGCCTCGTCGATGCTGCAGACCAAGAACATGGGCTACTTGTTCAGCACTCAAGAAATAAGCCTTGACCTGCGTAGGTATCAAAGTTGCATCGAGTCGGCGCGATGCGCCAAGGAGTCCGGGAACGATCATCAGGCGGTTCTGCTGTTCGGCAATGCCGAGAAGATATGGACCGGTCCGGCATTTGTCGACATCGAGGTCGGGCGACTGCTCGCATCGGAGAAAGATCAATTCGAGTGTATATTTCTGGCAAATCTCGAATTACGTATCGAGGCTCAACTACGCCTTGAGCGATATCGGGAAGCCGCCATCGACCTGGCACTCTGGGTTTCTCGGTTCCCTTACCACGAGCGGTTATACGCATATTATATGTATGCGCTATGTCTTGCGGGCTGGCGAGACAAAGCCTTGGGTGTATTTCAGTTGGCCAGGAAAACACTGGCCGCCGGTCTCGGATTAGAGCCTTGCATAAAGCTGCAAAGATTGCACGGCGACATCCTTTCCTCATCGGACGATACCGTCGCCAATCGAATGAGAACAGAACACGGCCGGTATCTCACCGGTCTGATTCCGCACACTGTTACTGGACTTACGTCTCAGGTTTCCTGACAAGACAAGCTCATCAAATCCACCAGCAACGCTGGTGGATTTTTTTTGCTGATTGGCACCGGTCTTCGCGTTTTTCGGCTCGTATATGACAGCTTGAGCGGTCTTTGAGTAGGGCCTCTCCACAATAGGTCGGACGGTAATAACGATACAAAATGAGAGGTGGGAGATGAACCGACGAGTAGTCATCACCGGCATCGGTGTACGCGCACCCGGTGGTCGCGGCGCCGACGATTTCTGGAAACTGCTGGCCGCGGGACGGACTGCGACCCGTGGCATCTCCTACTTCGATGCGTCCCCCTACCGGTCTCGGATCGCCGCCGAGGCTGATTTCGACGCCGAGCAAGAAGGTCTGTCGCACAAGGAAATTCGACGCATGGATCGCGCCACCCAGTTCGCAGTGGTCTGCGCCCGCGAGGCGGTGGCCGACAGCGGGCTGGATGTCGATGGGCTCGACCCATACCGCCTCGGGGTCAGCCTTGGTAGCGCGGTTGCGGCGGCGACCAGCCTGGAGCAGGAGTATCTGGTGCTGTCGGATTCCGGGCGGGACTGGCTCTCTGATCCAAAGGCGTTGTCGCCACACATGTTTGACTACATGATCCCTAGCGTGATGCCCGCAGAGGTGGCCTGGACCGTAGGGGCTCAGGGCCCGGTGACCATGGTGTCCAACGGGTGCACCTCGGGACTGGACTCGGTGGGCCATGCGGCGGCGTTGATTCGCGAGGGCAGTGCCGACGTGATGCTCACCGGTGCCTCGGACACGCCCATCACACCCATCGTGGTGGCTTGCTTCGATGCCATCAAGGCCACCAGCACGCGTAACGACACCCCGGAGACGGGGTCGCGCCCCTTCGACGGTTCGCGCAACGGATTCGTGCTGGCCGAGGGTGCGGCCATGTTCGTGCTGGAGGAGTTCGAGCACGCACGGGCCCGCGGTGCACAGATATACGCCGAGGTGTCCGGGTATGCCACCCGCTGCAACGCCTATCACATGACCGGGCTGAAGATCGACGGGCGGGAAATGGCCGAGGCGATCACCATCGCCCTGGACGAGGCGCGGCTCGACCCGACAAAGATCGACTACGTCAATGCCCACGGATCGGGTACGCGGCAGAACGATCGTCACGAGACCGCGGCCTTCAAGCGCAGCTTGGGCGAGCACGCCTACAGCACACCGGTCAGTTCGATCAAGTCGATGGTGGGTCATTCCCTGGGAGCCATCGGGTCCGTGGAGATCGCGGCCTCGTTACTGGCCCTTAAGAACCAAGTTGTCCCACCGACCGCGAATCTGCATGAGGCGGACCCGGAATGCGATCTGGACTATGTGCCGGTGACGGCACGCGATCACAAGATGGAGCATGTGCTGACGGTGGGCAGCGGGTTCGGTGGCTTCCAGACCGCGATGGTGCTGAGCCGTCCGGCCGAGATGCTGGGAGCATCGGCATGAAGCGGGTCTTGATCACCGGTATCGGCGTGCTGGCGCCGAACGGCTTGGGTACCGAAAACTACTGGGAAGCAACGGTATCTGGGCATACCGGCATCTCAACCCTGGATAGATTCGATGTTTCCGGGTACTCAAGCACCCTGGCCGGACAGCTCAAGGATTTCAATGCCAAGGAACTGTTGCCCGGACGGCTGCTGCCGCAGACCGATGTCTCGACGCGGCTCGCGCTCGTGGCCGCGGAGTGGGCTCTGGGGGATGCCAAGGTGGATCCAGAGGAATTCACCGACTACGAGATGGGCGTGGTCACCTCGACGGCCTCGGGCGGGTTCGAGTTCACGCACCGAGAATTCCAAAAACTGTGGTCCCAGGGTTCGGAGCATGTCAGCGTGTACGAATCTTTTGCCTGGTTCTACGCGGTCAACACCGGGCAGATCTCGATTCGGCACGGAATGCGTGGCCCCAGTAGCGCTTTGGTGGCCGAGCAGGCGGGCGGTCTGGATGCTCTTGGGCACGCGCGTCGTACAGTTCGGCGCGGCACCGCACTGGTGGTTTCCGGTGGCGCGGATTCGGCTCTTGACCCATGGGGCTGGACGTCGCACATATCGACCGGGAACATCACCAGGGCAACGGACCCGACCGAGGGATATCTGCCGTTCGATCAGCATGCAAACGGATACGTACCGGGTGAGGGCGGCTGCATCCTCATCTGTGAGGACGCGGACTCCGCGACGGCGCGCAATGCTCCCAACATTCACGGGGAGATCGCCGGATACGCCTCGACATTCGATCCCGCGCCAGGACTCGGGCTGCCCAGCGGGCTGGCCAGGGCCGCACAGATGGCGATCGCCGATGCCGGGTTGACCCCGGCCGATATCGATGTGGTCTTTGCGGACGCGGCCGGTGTGACCGGGGCCGACGCAGCGGAAGCGGAGGCGATCGCGGCGACCTTCTCGCCGCGTGGCGTGCCGGTGACGGCTCCGAAGTCGATGACCGGTCGGCTCTATGCCGCGGGCGGACCGTTGGATGTGGCAACGGCGTTGTTGTCGCTGCGTGACGGAGTCATCCCACCGACGGTCGGTACCACCGAGGTTCCCGAGCAATACCAGCTCGACCTCGTTCACGGTCAACCACGCGAGGCGTCATTGTCGGCCGCCTTGATACTGGCGCGCGGCCGGTGGGGCTTCAACTCTGCCGTCGTCGTCCGCCGCTGAACACGCAAAATTACCGAAGGAGAATGGAAATGGCCGAAATTACCCTCGCTCAGCTGCATAAGATCCTGGTGGCGTGCGCCGGTGGTGAGGACGACACCGAAATCAGCCCGGAGAGTGCGACAACGGAATTCGAAGAGCTCGGTTACGACTCCCTGGCTCTCATGGAAACGGCTGCACGTCTGCAACGCGAGTACGGAGTGCATATCGCGGAAGAAGAGCTGGCCGACCTCACCACGCCGCAGCAGATGCTGGATGTCATCAACGCCCAATTGGCGGGTGCGGCATGACTTCTCCGGCAACGCATACTCTGACGCACACGTTGGAGATGACGGCCCCCGTGGAGTCGGTCTATTCGCTGGTGGCCGATGTCACCCGCTGGCCCGTCATCTTCGGTCCGACGGTCTACGTAGATCTGCTTGAGCACGATCAACAGGCGGAGCGTTTTCACATCTGGGCGACAGTCAACGGTGTTGTGCGGGATTGGGTTTCTCGCAGGACCTTCGACCCTGAGGCGAAACGTGTCGAGTTCGCTCAAGAACGCAGCGCCGCCCCGATAGCGTCGATGGGAGGCAGTTGGAGCTTTGCCCAGCGTCCCGGTGGCCGCACGGAGGTCGTGCTCGACCACCACTTCACAGTCGATGGCGATGATGCCGCACAGCAGTCCATCGTCGAGGCGGTCAACGCCAACAGTGAAAAAGAACTGGCCGCGCTGAAACTGGTGGCCGAATGCGGTTATGCGCCGGCGGAAATCATCCAGGTGTTCGAGGACACCGTGCATCTCTCGGGTCGGGCGTCCGATATCTACACGTTCGTAGAACGCAGCGACCTATGGCCGCAACGCTTGCCTCACGTGGGACGGGTCAACCTCGTCGAAGCCGCGGGTGGTGTGCAAGACATGGAGATGGACACCGTCACAGGCGACGGCAGCAGTCACACCACCAGGTCGGTCAGGTTGTGTTTCAGCCCCAGCAAGATTGTGTATAAACAGCAACTGCCGCCCGCACTGCTGCTCGGGCACAGCGGGGTGTGGGAGTTCACCGACGGGCCGGAGGGGGCGGTCGCCAGGTCGCAACACATGGTCGCGATCAACCCGGCGGCGATAGCCACCGTGCTGGGCGAAGGGCAGGGCATCGCGGATGCACAGCAGTATCTGCGTAATGCACTGGGAGCCAATAGTAGATCGACCCTCACCCATGCCGGGTACTGGGCAGAGTCCCTCGCGGAAAACCTCACTTGACCCGCGGGCTGGCGGCACAGGACACCGATCGGATCACCGAGATCGCGGACGGGGTCTACGCCTATCTTCAGCTGCCCGGGGGCTGGTGCCTCAGTAACTCGGGAATCGTGGTGAGCCCGGAGGGGGCGGTAGTGATCGACACCCTCGCTACCGAGAGCCGCAATCGGCGGTTGGTGGCGGCGGTCGACGGGCTGGCCCCCGGTGCACGGCGCACCGTTGTCAACACCCACTTCCACGGTGATCATCATTTCGGCAACCATCTGTTCGGCCCCCAGGCCACGATCATCGCGCACGAGCGCGCCCGAGTGGAGATGGACGAGGCCGGCCTTGCCCTCACCCGGCTATGGCCCGACGTCGAATGGGGAGACGTCCGAGTCACCCTGCCGTCGGTGACCTTCACCGAGCGCTTGCAGCTGCACATCGGGAACCGTGCGGCCGAGTTGATACACCTTGGTCCGGCACACACCACCAACGATGCCGTGGTCTGGCTTCCGCAGGATCGGATTCTCTTCGCCGGTGACATCGTGCTCTCGGGGGCGACGCCGTTCAACCTGATGGGCTCGGTGGCGGGAGCGCTACAGGTCATTCGCCGGCTCGCGGAGTTCGGTGCCACCACGGTGGTGTGCGGGCACGGTCCACTGACCGGGCCGGAGGTATTCGAGCAGACGATCGCCTACTTGACCTGGGTCCAGCGCTTGGCTGCCGAGGGGTCTGCCGAGGGCATCGGACCGCTCGAGGTCGCTCACCGTGCCGAATTGGGCGAATTCGCAGGCTTGATCGACTCCGAACGGCTCGTGGGTAACCTCTACCGCGCCTATGCCGAACTCGGTGCCGCACCACACGAAGGTGAGTTTGGGGTACCGCTTGACGTGATGGCCGCGTTCGACGACATGGTCAGATACAACGACGGTCAGGTGCCCGAATGCCTGGCGTAGCCGTCGACGTGTGTGTCATCGGTGGTGGCCCGGCCGGTCTGATGGCCGGTCTGCTGCTGGCCCGATTCGGTCTCGATGTGACGGTGGTGGAGAAACATTCCGATTTTCTCCGGGACTTCCGCGGCGATACGGTTCACCCTTCGACACTGCAGGCGATGGACGAGCTGGGGCTGATCGACCAGTTTCTCGAGCTGCCGCATGCAAAGGCCGAGACTCTGCCGATCGCCACCGACTCCGGCCAATTGCTGTTCGCGGACTTCCGGGCGCTACCTGGCAGATACCGGTACCTGGCCTTCATGCCGCAGTGGGACGTGCTGGACTTCGTCGCCTCCGCGGCCCGGCGCTATCCGGGATTTGAACTCCTGCAGCAGGTTCAGGCCACCGAGTTGATTCACGAGGGCGAGGACGTGGTGGGGGTGAGAGCCAGCGGCCCCGGTGGCGTGCTGCAGATTCGGGCCAAGTTGGTGATCGCGGCAGACGGGCGGCGGTCACTCGTGCGGTCCACCGGAGAACTCGGCCTGGCCGCGTCTACGGCACCGATGGACGTGTTGTGGTTCCGGCTGAGCCGTGCGGCCGACGATCCGGTTTCGGCGGTCCGCAGCGGCAGGGGCTACTTCATCGTCTGCCTCAATCGTGGACACTATTGGCAGATCGCCTACATGATCCCCAAGGGTGGCTACGAACAGATCCGGCGCGAGGGGCTGGACGCCCTGAAGACCGCGATCGCCGCCATCTATCCGGTGTTCGCGGGCAGACTGGCCGAAGAGTTGGACGACTGGAGCGACTTTCACCTTCTCGATGTACGCGTGGATCGATTGCGGCGCTGGTACCGACCGGGTTTGTTGGCGATCGGCGATGCGGCACATGCGATGTCGCCGGCCGGCGGCGTGGGCATAAACCTTGCCGTGCAAGACGCCGTTGCCGCGGCACGCATGCTGGGCCCGGTGCTGGCTTCCGGTGCTCGACCCTCGGTGGCGCAGCTGGCCCGTGTGCAGCGCCGCCGCCAGTATCCGGCCCAGATAGTGCAGTGGGCACAGCTGTATCTGCTGGCGGATCTTTACCCGACCGCCGGTCGTCCGCCCGCCGAACGTCCGCTGCTGATACGACTGATCCGAGCATTTCCCTTGTTGCCCAGACTGATTGCCCGGGTGATAGGCCGGGGCCTGCGTCCCGAACCAGTGCCCCCGCCGGCGGTGGGGATGCGTTCCGAATCCATGGAGGCTTAGACATGACGACATATGTGTTGGTACATGGTGCGTTTCACGGTGGTTGGTGCTGGGAAAGGCTGACTCCGGTGCTCGAAGCCGCGGGACACAACGTCTATGCCCCCTCCCTGACCGGGCTGGGGGAGCGAGCGTCCGAATTGGGGCCGCAGGTGGGTTTGGATGTCCACGTCAACGACATCGTGGGCCTGATCACGGACGAGGATCTGACCGACGTGGTCCTGGTAGGGCACAGTTACGCCGGCATCGTCGTGACGGCTGTCGCGGACCAGATTCCCTCCCGCATAGGGTTACTGGTGTATCTGGATACCTTCGTCGCGCGCGATGGCGAGGCTGTGGCCGATATTCTTCCGGTCAACGTGCAGGCCTTCGCCGAGGCGGCGCAGTCCGAGGGCGACGGCTGGCGGGTGCCGGTGGCCGGCATGCCCCCGGGCGTCGAGGGTTGCTACGGCGTGACCGACGAGCCCGACCTGAGTTGGGTGCGTTCGATGCAGAGCCCACAGTCGCTGCGTACCTTCACCGATGTCATGCGGTTGAACAATCCGGAACGGCTGCAGGGCATCCCGCGTGCGCACATCCACTGTTCCGGTGGTGGCCAGGCATGGACGTCGCTGCGGGCGCAGTTGATGCCGCGTTCCTATCCGCCCGTGGGCGAACCCGTCCGGGAACTGGAGACTGGGCACGACGCGATGATCACCATGCCCGACGAGCTGGCTGAGGCGCTTGCGGACTTGGTGCAAGCCCACGCCCGCCGGGGGTCCGCACATGCCGTCCAGTGAGTCGGTACGGCCCCGTGACTTCGTGGGGCAGTGGCGATTGGAGTCCTATTACGATCTCGACGAGAGCGGGGTCACCAGTGAGGGGCCGCTGGGTCCCTCGCCGGTGGGGTTGCTTTACTACGGTGCCGAGGGCGCGCTGTCGGTGAGCATGATGCGTGGCGAACCAGTGCCCGGCGCGGTCCCGTTCATGGGATACGCCGGGCACTGGCAAGTGGACGGATCGATAGTGCTGCACCACATCACGGTGTGCTCCAATCCGGCCTGGGCTGGCACCGTGCAGACCCGTCAGTACGACTTCGGTGTCGATAGGCTGACGTTGATCGGTGCGCTCCAGCAGGGTGACAGGCAGCAGCGGCGCATACTGACCTGGCGGCGAAATCAGTAATTCCCCAGCCCGCCACAGACATTGAGGGCTTGTGCGGTTACCGCATTGGCGCCGGGGCTGATCAGGTAATCGACCATGGCCGCCACCTCTTCGGTGTCCACATATCGGCCGATGGGTACGCGCGCGGCGACACGCTTGCCAGCCTCCTCGGCATCCACACCCCACAGCGTGGCGTAGGTTTCGCGGACACGCTCTGCCATCGGCGTCTCGACGAAGCCGGGGCATACGGCGTTGACCGTCACGCCGGTCTTGGCCAGTTCCAGGCCCAATGCCTTGGTGAATCCGACCATTCCGTGCTTTGACGCCGAGTACGGTGCGCCGTGGAGCACACCCTGCTTGCCGCCGGTGGAGGCGATGTTGACGATTCGGCCCCAGCCCTGGTCGAGCATTCCGCCGGTGGTCAGTGCCGCCTTGGTCATCAGGAAGACGCTGTTGAGATTGGTGTTGATGACGTCGAACCAGAGTTCGTCGGTGATGTCCTTGGTAATTCCGCCGCCGTTGCGGCCGGCGTTGTTGACCAGTATGTCAACTGGTCCATAACGATCCACGGCAGCGGCGACATAGGCGCGTATCTGCTCGGGATCGGTCACATCGCAGGTCACCCCGTCGGCTTCGTAGCCGTCGGTCTGCAGCTGCTTGATGGTCTGGGCCAGTGACTCCTCGCTGCGGGCGCACAGGAAAACGGCGAAATCCTGCTTGGCCAGATGCTGCGCGATCGTCAAACCCATGCCACTGGTCGCACCGGTGATGAGAGCAACTTTACGAGTCGTTGTCGAAGTCATGAAAGCGACTATGCACGGCGGCGCTATAGCTCCGGTCAAGCCCTGCTATGCCGCCCTTGACCGAGATTCGAGCTGCGCTAATGAAACTGGCGAGACCGAAGATGAGATCAAGGGGAACCGACCATGACGACCATTGAGATCAGCACGAGCCTCTACACGGAGGTGCAGCAGTTCTACGCCAGGCAGATGCAGCGGCTCGATGCGCAGGACATCGAAGGCTATGCGGCGACCTTCACCGAGGATGCGATCTTCGACCACACCACGGCCCTGCCCGCCAGCGTCACGAGAGCCGGAATCATCAACGACCTGTATGACTTCCGCGAGATGGGCAAACACGATCCGGTGCAGAAGCGGCACTACTTCTCGATGATCGACCTCGAATACATCGATGCGGACGAGATTCGTTCCACGGTCTACTGCCTGGTCATCAAGACCCGGCCGGGCAAGCCCGCGGAGGCCAATCCGAGCTGTGTGGTCCACGATGTGCTCGTCCGGGTGGACGGCGATCTGCAGACCAAATCACGTCATGTCAGGTATGACAGTGATTCTCCACTGCTGCAAGGGGTAACGGAGCCCGAGCCGGCGTTGTTGGCGTTGCCCACGGCCGCGCAAGATCTACTCTTCCGTGAGGCGCGGACGGCCAACACGTTCACCGACGAGCCGGTATCCGACGAGCAGATGCAGGCTGTCTACGAGTTGATCAAGTTCGCGCCCACGTCCATGAACCAGCAGCCGTTGCGCGTGGTCCTGGTCCGTTCCGGTGATGCGCGATCACGGCTCGTGCAGCACATGCTCGGCGCCAACCAGGCCAAGACTCAGTCCGCACCATTGGTGGCGATCCTGGCCGCTGACTTGAATTTCCACGAAGAGCTTCCGACGCAGTTTCCGCACCTTCCGGAAGCCAAGGACTATTTCGAGGATGTGTCCGCACGCACCGCGTCCGCGCGGACCAATGCGCTGATCCAGGTCGGGTACTTCATCCTCGGTATCCGGGCAGCCGGGTTGGCGGCCGGACCGATGACCGGATTCGATGCCGGTGAGGTCGACAAGGAGTTCTTTCCGGACGGGGTGCATCAATCCCTGGTGGTGGTGAACATCGGCAAGCCCGGCCCCGACGCCTGGCACCCCAGATTGCCGCGTCTCACCTATCGCGACGTTGTCAGTTCCGTCTAACGGTCCTCAGGAGGATGAACATGTTCGCAATGGTGATGCCCGGACAAGGAGCCCAGCGCAAGGGCATGATCACACCGTGGCTGGATGACGCGGGATCTGCCCTGATCGACGAATTCTCGCAGGCTGCCGATCTCGACCTGCGCTACTACGGCACAGTGGCAGAGAACGACGAGATCACTGATACCGCGATCGCTCAACCACTCATCGTGGCCACGTCGCTGCTGGTCTTCGACAGGCTTCGCAGTGAGCTGACGCTGCCGGACCGGTTGATCTTTGCCGGACACTCGGTGGGAGAACTGGCCGCCGCCGCGGCGGCCGGTGCGATGAGCCCACACGATGCCGTTCGGTTGGCCAGGCTCAGGGGACTGGCGATGCGCAGCGCCTGCGACCACGAGCCCACCGGAATGGCGGCGGTGGTTGGCGGCGGCCTATGCGAGGTGACTCGAGCGGTCGAGGAACTAGGACTGTTCGTGGCGAACGTGAACGGCCCGGGACAGGTGGTGGCCGCCGGGCGGCTGGAGGACCTGGATCAGTTGCGTGCCTCGCCGCCGCCCGATACCCAGATAAAGCTGCTGCAGGTGGCCGGGGCCTTCCATTCGCCGTACATGGCCTCTGCGGAACAGGAATTCGGTGCCGCGCTCGAGAACACGGCTGTCGTGATGTCCCGATACCCGCTGCTGTCGAACGCCGATGGCACGCTCGTCACCGGGCCGCTGGATCTCAAACACCGCCTGGTCCGGCAGTTGACGCGCCAGGTGCGGTGGGATCTTTGCGTCCGTTCGCTCCGGCAGTACCGCGCCGATATTCGCGTGGAGCTGGGCAAGGGTGCGCTCAGTGGGCTGACACGGCGGGAAAGCCCAGCACCGCAGGCAATTCAAGCATCGGCGCCGGAAACCCTGGTGCTGGTCCGGGAGGCTCTCACCCGGCGTGAGGGTGCCGCATCGCCTCCGCGCCTGGTGTCGTGACAGGCAAGTGCTCTACTGCCGGTTCAGCCGACACCGAGGAGAGCGTGCCCCTGGGCTACTTGCTCACCCGTACCGCGACGCTGCTGCAAAAACACGTGACTGTACGGCTGGAGCCTCTTGGGCTGTCGCTGCCGGCCTTCATTTGCCTGCAGATTCTGTGCGCCGCTCCGGGATTGTCCAATTCCGAGCTGGCGCGTCGAGCGCATGTGAGTCGGCAGGCGATGTGCGATGTGTTGCAACAGCTTCAGGACGACGGGCTGGTGGACCGGCCAACCGCTGCGGAGCAGGGGCGCACATTGCCGGCCTCTCTCACCGGAGAAGGATTGCAGCGTCTGGAACTAGCTCGCCGACAGGTCACGGTGGCAGAACGCCGAGTGACGGCCGGCCTGACGCGCGAAGAACGTGAAAGGCTCAAAAGCCTGCTGGCACAACTCAGTATGCCCGATCAGAAATGATGGCTGCGTCCCATGTTTATAGGGGGATGTTTTTGTGGCGGCCGCGGCGTGAGGGGGCTTCGGCGAGGGCGCGGGTGAGTACTGCGCGGGTTTGTGAGGGTTCGATTTCTTCGTCGACGACGCCGATTTCGATGGCGCGGTCGACGCCGCCGGCGATGCGTTCGTGTTCGAGGGCGAGTTCCTCATGCAGGGCTTCGCGGTCTTCGGGGGCGGCGGCGGCGAGTTGTTTTTTGTGCAGGATGCCTACGGCGGCTTTGGCGCCCATGACGGCGACCTCGGCGTCCGGCCAGGCGAAGACTTTGGTGGCGCCCAGTGAGCGGGAGTTCATGGCGATGTAGGCGCCGCCGTAGATCTTGCGGGTGACCAGGGTGACGCGCGGAACGGTGGCTTCACCGAAGGCGTGTAGGAGTTTGGCGCCGCGGCGCACCACCCCGCCCCATTCTTGGCCGACACCGGGTAGGTAGCCGGGCACGTCCACGAGCACGATCAGCGGGATGCCGAAGGCGTTGCATAGGCGCACGAAGCGTGCGGCTTTTTCGGCGCTTTCGGAGTTCAGGCAGCCCCCCAGACGCAGTGGGTTGTTGGCCAGCACGCCGACGCTTCGCCCGGCCAGGCGGCCCAGGCCGATGACCATCGACGGCGCCCATTTGCCCTGGAATTCCTCGAACGGGTCATCGGAGTCGAGCAGGGCGTTGACGATGGGGTGTACGTCGTAGGCGCGTTTGGCTGATTCGGGCAGCAGTGCGCGCAGGTCGGTGTGATCGGCTTCGGCGCGGCCGCGGTCGAATACGCCTTGTTGGCAGAAGAATCCGACCAGCTTGCGGCCGCGGGCGTAGGCGTCGAGTTCATCGTCGGCCACGATGTGGCACACACCGGATTTTTTGTGGTGGGCTTCGGGGCCGCCCAGGGTGGCCATGTCGACGTCCTCGCCGGTGACGCTGCGGACCACGTCGGGTCCGGTGACGAACACGCGGCTTTCCGGGGCCATGATGATGACGTCGGTCAGTGCCGGGCCATACGCGGCGCCGCCGGCGGCGAAGCCGACCACGACCGAGATCTGCGGGATGTAACCGGAGGCGCGGATCATGGCCTCGAAGACCAGCCCCACGGCGTGCAGGGCCGAAACCCCTTCGGCCAGACGGGCACCACCGGAATGCCAGATCCCCACAATCGGGGACTGCTCCTCGATGGCGGTGTCGTAGGCGGCCACGATGTGGCGGCAGCCCTCGATCCCCATGGCCCCGCCCATCACGGTGCCATCGGTGCAAAAAGCGATAGTCCTGACCCCGTTGACCGTGCCACCAGCAGCCAACACACCCGAGCGGTCCCGCTCATGCAACAACTCAACACTGCCGTCATCGAAGAACGTGCTCAACCGCAACAACGGATCACGCGGATCGAGCGATTCATCGACGGCCTCCGGAGCCAGGATCGTCATCTTCGTACCTCGTGTCGGTCGGCGTTGGCGGTGGAACAGGCGATGTCTGAATGGTGGTACCCACGGCTCAAGAACGCCTACAGAGCCTCGCCGCGTCTAGAGCGAGGCGTACACCGCCTGCCCGAACTGCACGTGTAGCAGCTGCAGGCGAATTGTCGCGGTGCGCCCCAGCGCGGCCTTCGGATCAAGGTCGGGCATGCGCCACTGCGGCAAGAACATCAGGATCGCGTCGGCCTTCGGATCGGCGTGCCACCAGGTGCCGAATGCTCCCGGCCAGCCGAAGGTGCCGGTGCCACCCGGCCCGAACAGCGCGGCCTCGTTGGGGTCCATGACGACGGACAGGCCGAGACCGAACCCGCGCCCGGTCCAGTACGGCAGGCCGAAAGACGGCAGCTTGCGCTGGGCCGGAGTGAGCCGGTTGGTGCGCAGCGCGGCCGTCGATTCGGGGGACAGGATGCGGACTCCGTCTGCCTGGCCACCGCCCAGCAGGGCCCGCGCAAAGGTCAGGTAGTCGCGTGCGGTGCTGGCCAGAGCGCCGCCGCCACGGCACAGCGTGGGCGCCGAGGTGGGCATCGAGGTCAGATAGCCATGGTCGGCCACCACGATTCGGTCGTCGTCTCCCAGGCCGTACAGGCGCGCCAGTCGACTCGCCTTGTGCTCGGGTACGAAGAAGTCGGTGTCGTTCATCCCGAGGGGGTCCAGTATGCGCCGACGCAACAGCGTGTTCAGCGGCAGCCCGGACGCGCGGGCTATGAGGAGGCCGAGCACATCGGTGGAATGGCTGTAGTGGAAGCGCTCTCCCGGCGGGTAGACGAGCGGCAGCGCGGCGATGGCAGCGATCCATTCATCGGGCTCGCTGAACGCCGCGGTGTGCAACGGGTGATAGGCCTTCGCGATCGGTCCGGTCGAGATGAAGTCGTAGGTCAGCCCGCTGCGGTGGGTCAGCAGATCCTCGACCGTGATCACGCGTGGTGCCCGGAATGTGTCATCCAGGGGGCCGTCGGGGTCTCTGAGCACTCGCATCTCGGCGAACTCCGGCAGCCAGGTGGTGATCGGGTCACTCAGACGGATCGTGCCGTCGTCGACCAGCGCCATCGTCGCCGCGCTGATTACGGGCTTTGTCATGGAGGCGATGCGGAAAATGGTGTTCTCGGTCATCGACAGGCCGGCATCGACATCGCGGTAGCCGGTGGCGCCCAGATGTCTGAGCTGCCCGCCCTGCCACACCAGCGTCACCGCGCCCGCCAGGATGCGGTCGTCCACCGCGGCACGGATCGGGGCGAGGGCAGCGTCGAAGGTGGAATCGGGTTCGGCCATCTCTCCATACTGTCAGCGGAGGCTGGCGGGTGCCCGGATGCTAAGCTCCCTGGCGATAAGTGACATCCTTTAACGATCCGTCCAGTGAGGCGGAGAAGGAGGTCTCGCGTAAGCGTGGGCGCAGCACAAGAAGGACGAGAACTGTTGTCCGCCGCAGATGTCGGCAGGACCATCTCGCGTATCGCGCATCAAATCATCGAAAAGACCGCGCTTTCCGATTCCGGTGACGCCCCACGTGTCGTCCTGGTCGGTATTCCCACCCGCGGTGCCACCCTTGCCAAGCGGCTGGCCGCCCACATCACCGAATTCTCCGGTGTCGAGGTGCCCGCGGGATTCCTGGACATCACGCTGTACCGCGACGACCTGCGCAACAAACCACACCGCCCGCTCGAACGTACCTCCATTCCCGAGGGTGGCGTCGACGGTGCCCTCGTGGTGCTCGTCGACGACGTCTTGTTCTCGGGCCGCACCGTGCGTTCTGCGCTCGACGCGCTGCGGGACCTGGGCCGGCCGCGTGCGGTGCAGCTGGCGGTGCTGGTCGACCGCGGACATCGCGAGCTGCCGCTGCGGGCGGATTACGTCGGCAAGAACGTGCCGACGGCACGCTCGGAGGACGTCAAGGTGCTGCTGGCCGAACACGACGGCTGCGACGCCGTGATCATCAAGGGTGCCGACTCATGAGGCATCTACTCTCCGCGGCCGACCTCACGCGTGATGAGGCCACCGCCATCCTCGACGACGCCGACCGGTTCCTGCAGGCGCTGGCGGGACGCGAGGTCAAGAAGCTGCCGACCTTGCGCGGCCGCACCATCATCACGATGTTCTACGAGAACTCCACGCGCACAAGGGTTTCCTTCGAGGTCGCGGGCAAGTGGATGAGCGCGGACGTTATCAACGTCAGTGCCTCCGGTTCCTCGGTGGCCAAGGGGGAGTCGCTGCGCGACACCGCGTTGACCCTGCGCGCGATCGGCGCCGACGCGTTGATCGTCCGCCACCCGGCCTCCGGGGTAGCCGCACAACTGGCGCGTTGGACTTCAGACGGAACCGCCGAAGGTGAGGGCGGTCCGGCCGTCGTCAACGCCGGTGACGGTACCCACGAACACCCCACCCAGGCGCTGCTCGATGCGCTCACCATCCGCCAGCGACTCGGTGGGCTGGAGGGCCGGCGCATCGTGATCGTCGGCGATATTCTGCACAGCCGGGTTGCTCGATCGAATGCCTTGCTACTGAGTACATTCGGCGCCGAGGTCGTGTTGGTGGCGCCCCCGACGCTGCTGCCGGTCGGGGTAGAGACCTGGCCGGTGACGGTCACCCACGATCTGGACGCCGAACTTCCGGGCGCCGATGCGGTGCTGATGCTGCGGGTGCAGGCCGAGCGCATGACCGGCGGGTTCTTCCCGTCTGCGCGCGAGTACTCGGTGCTGTACGGCCTGTCCGAGGCGCGGCAGCGGCTGCTCCCCGAGCATGCGGTGGTGCTGCACCCAGGACCGATGCTGCGCGGTATGGAAATCGCGTCCTCGGTGGCTGACTCGTCGCAATCCGCTGTTCTGCAACAGGTATCGAATGGAGTGCATATCCGCATGGCCGTGCTGTTCCACCTGCTGGTCGGTTCCGATGAGGCGGTGCTCGCATGAGCATCTTGATCAAGGGCGTGCGCCTGTATGGCGAGGGCGAGCAGGTCGACGTCCTCGTCGAGGACGGGCAGATCACCCGCATCGAGGCCGGTATCGGCCCGGGCATCGAGACGGAGGTCGATACCGCCATCGAGGCACCCGGCCAGGTGCTGCTGCCCGGATTCGTGGACTTGCACACTCACCTGCGCGAGCCGGGCCGTGAAGACACCGAGACCATCGACTCCGGTTCGGCGGCAGCGGCTTTGGGTGGATATACCGCGGTGTTCGCGATGGCTAACACCAACCCGGTGGCCGACAGCCCTGTGGTGACCGATCACGTCTGGCAGCGTGGCCAGCAGGTCGGACTCGTCGACGTGCATCCGGTGGGTGCCGTGACGGTCGGGCTGGAGGGCAAGCAACTCACGGAGATGGCGATGATGGCGCGCGGAGCGGGCCGCGTGCGGATGTTCTCCGATGACGGCAAGTGCGTACACGACCCGCTGGTGATGCGCCGCGCTCTGGAATACGCCAACGGGCTGGGTGTTCTCATCGCCCAGCATGCCGAGGAGCCGCGACTCACCGTCGGGTCGGTCGCGCACGAAGGCGCCAACGCGGCGCGGCTGGGCCTGACCGGATGGCCACGTGCCGCCGAGGAGTCGATTGTCGCGCGTGATGCCATCTTGTCCCGCGATACCGGGGCCCCGGTGCACATCTGCCACGCTTCCACTGCGGGCACTGTCGAGCTGCTCAAATGGGCCAAGGGGCAAGGGATTTCCATCACCGCCGAAGTCACGCCGCACCACCTGCTGCTCGACGACGGGCGACTGGCGTCGTATGAAGGTGTGTATCGGGTGAACCCGCCGCTGCGGGAGTCCTCTGATGCCGCAGCGTTGCGCCAGGCCCTCGCCGACGGGGTGATCGACTGTGTGGCAACCGATCACGCACCGCACGCCGATCACGAGAAATGTTGCGAGTTCGCGGCGGCACGCCCCGGAATGCTCGGGCTGCAGACCGCGCTCTCGGTGGTCGTGGAGACCATGGTGAAGTCGGGGCTGCTCACCTGGCGCGATGTCGCCAGGGTGATGAGTGAGCGCCCGGCGCAGATCGTCGGGTTGCCCGATCAGGGGCGTCCGCTGGCGGTCGGTGAACCGGCCAACCTCACCATCGTCGACCCCGACGCCGCCTGGACCGTCACCGGCGACGGATTGGCCAGCAAGTCGGCCAACACCCCATTCGAATCGATGACGTTGCCCGCCACGGTGACCGCCACGCTGTTGCGCGGTCGCGTCACCGCACGGGACGGGAAGGTGGTCGAACGATGAGCCGCTCGCGCGAAGAGGATTCACTATGAACCACGGGGACTTTGTCGGCGCGCTCATCATGGCGGGCGCCTCGCTGACCTTGGCCGTGCTGCTTTTTCGCCTGATGTGGCGCGGCTGGCACGCCCGCGCACAGCGACAGGCCGATGTAGTGGGCGAGCTGCCGATGACGCCCGCCGAGCGGGGCGACGTC
This sequence comes from Mycobacteroides saopaulense, assembly GCF_001456355.1. Classification (NCBI taxonomy): domain Bacteria; kingdom Bacillati; phylum Actinomycetota; class Actinomycetes; order Mycobacteriales; family Mycobacteriaceae; genus Mycobacteroides; species Mycobacteroides saopaulense. Next base: position 2,577,831 of record NZ_CP010271.1, on the reverse strand, counting down.
GTCATCGAACCCGTGGAGGGTCTCTATGTCGGCAGTACCATCGCGCCGGACTGGCAAGACCGCATCGCGGTGGGCGATCTGGGCTATCGATCCAATGCCACGCTGACCCGCTACTCGCAGGGAATCTTGTTGGAGCGCAGTGGCACCGGTGACATCTGGATCCCCGCCGACGTCATCACCGAGATCCGCACGGCCAAGGCGCTGGCGGGCAAGGTGCTCACCCACGAGGGAATTCTCGCGATCCGGTGGCGGCTGCCGTCGGGCACCGAGATCGACACCGGATTTTTGGCCCGACCGCGCAGTGAATACGAGGAATGGAAGCAGGCGTCATGAGTGACAAGGCGGTGCTCGTTCTCGAAGACGGGCGCGTTTTCACCGGTAAGCCGTTCGGCGCGGTGGGTGAAACCCTCGGTGAGGCGGTGTTCTGCACGGCCATGTCGGGATACCAGGAAACCCTGACCGACCCGAGCTACCACCGTCAGATCGTGGTGGCGACCGCACCCCAGATCGGTAACACCGGGTGGAACGACGAGGACGACGAGAGCCGCGGCGGCAAGATCTGGGTCGCCGGCTACGCGGTGCGCGACCCCTCCAACCGGGTATCGAATTGGCGCGCCAACGGCTCTCTCGACGACGCCCTCAAGGCGCAGCACGTCGTCGGTATCGCCGGCATCGACACCCGCGCCGTGGTGCGCCACCTGCGCACCCGCGGGTCGATGAAGGCCGGGATCTTCAGCGGAACGGTGGCCGACGCGCCCACCGACTTCCTGCTCTCCCGTGTCAACGGGCAAGCCTCGATGCTGGGGGCGGACCTGGCCGGCGAGGTGAGCACCGACGACACGTATGTGGTCGAACCCGATGGCGCGCACCGGTTCACCGTCGCGGCGCTGGACCTGGGCATCAAGACCAACACCCCGCGCAATCTCGCGCGACGCGGCATCCGTGTGCAGGTGGTGCCCTCGTCCATCAGCCCGGACGAGCTGCTCGCGCTCGCACCCGACGGCGTCTTCCTGTCCAATGGGCCGGGGGACCCGGCCACCGCGGACCATGTGGTCGCGGTGACACGGGCGGTGCTGGAACGCAGAATTCCGCTGTTCGGCATCTGCTTCGGCAATCAGTTGCTGGGCCGGGCGCTGGGCCGCTCCACCTACAAGATGACGTTCGGTCATCGCGGCATCAACATTCCGGTCATCGACCACTCGACCGGCCGGGTCGCCATCACCGCGCAGAACCACGGCTTCGCCCTCGAGGGTGAGGCGGGTGAGCAGTTCGATACGCCGTTCGGGCGCGCCGAGGTGAGTCACACCTGCGCCAACGATGGCACGGTGGAAGGAATCCGGCTGTTGGACGGATCGGCCTTCTCGGTGCAGTACCACCCGGAGGCGGCGGCGGGTCCTCATGACGCCGAGTACCTCTTTGACCAGTTCGTCACGGCACTTGAGAATCGGGGTAATCGCTGATGCCACGTCGCACAGACCTCAACCACATCCTGGTCATCGGTTCTGGCCCCATCGTGATCGGCCAGGCCTGCGAGTTCGACTATTCGGGCACCCAGGCCTGCCGTGTGCTGCGTTCAGAGGGGTTACAGGTCAGCCTCGTCAACTCGAACCCGGCGACGATCATGACCGACCCGGAGTACGCCGACAACACTTATGTCGAGCCGATCACCGCCGAGTTCGTAGAGAAAGTTCTTGCCGCGCAGGCAGAGAAGGGCAACAAGATCGACGCCCTATTGCCGACTCTGGGCGGTCAGACCGCGCTGAACACCGCGGTCGCGCTTTATGAGAACGGTGCGCTGGATCGGTACGGCGTGGAGCTCATCGGCGCCAACTTCGAAGCGATCCAGCGCGGTGAGGACCGGCAGCGGTTCAAGGACATCGTCGCCAAGGTCGGTGGCGAGTCGGCGAAGTCGCGGGTCTGTTTCACCATGGACGAGGTCCGCGAAACCGTCTCGGAACTCGGACTGCCGGTGGTGGTGCGCCCGTCGTTCACCATGGGCGGCCTGGGCTCGGGCATGGCCTACACCCCCGAGGACGTCGAGCGGATGGCGGGGGAGGGGCTCTCGGCATCGCCCTCGGCGAACGTGCTGATCGAGGAATCCATTTACGGCTGGAAGGAATTCGAGCTCGAACTGATGCGCGACGGCCGCGACAACGTGGTGGTTGTGTGTTCTATCGAGAACGTCGACCCGATGGGCGTGCACACTGGAGATTCGGTGACGGTCGCGCCCGCCATGACGCTGACCGACCGTGAGTACCAGAAGATGCGCGACCTCGGTATCGCGATTCTGCGCGAGGTCGGCGTGGATACCGGTGGCTGCAACATCCAGTTCGCCATCAACCCGCGCGACGGTCGTCTCATCGTCATCGAGATGAACCCGCGCGTGTCGCGCTCAAGTGCGCTGGCCTCCAAGGCAACAGGTTTCCCCATCGCCAAGATTGCGGCCAAACTGGCCATCGGGTACACGCTCGACGAGATCGTCAACGACATCACCAAGGAGACCCCGGCCTGTTTCGAGCCGACCCTGGACTACGTCGTCGTCAAGGCGCCCCGGTTCGCCTTCGAGAAGTTCCCCGGCGCCGACGCCACCCTGACCACCACCATGAAATCGGTGGGCGAGGCGATGTCCCTCGGCCGCAACTTCGCCGAGGCGCTGGGGAAGGTCATGCGCTCGCTGGAGACTTCCGCGGCCGGATTCTGGACGGACAACGCCGGACCCATCGAGGATCTGGATGCCTTCCTGCAGGAGTTGCAGGTGCCGCGCGACGGCCGGCTCTACGGCATCGAACGTGCCCTGGCCGCGGGTGCCCCCGTCGAGCAGGTGGCCGAGGTCACCGGTGTCGATCCCTGGTTCGTGGAGGAAATCGCCCAGATCAACCGGCTCGGCACCGAGCTGCGCGAGGCGCCGATCCTGGACGAGGAACTGCTGCGGCGCGCCAAGCACTACGGGCTCTCCGATCGTCAGATCGCCGCGCTGCGTCCGGAATTGGCAGGGGAGAACGGTGTTCGGTCGTTGCGCCACCGGATGGGTATCCGTCCGGTGTACAAGACCGTCGATACCTGTGCCGCCGAATTCGAGGCCAAGACGCCGTATCACTACTCCAGCTATGAGCTGGACCCGGCGGCGGAGTCGGAGGTGGCCCCGCAGACCGAGCGCCCCAAGGTGCTCATCCTGGGCTCGGGCCCGAACCGCATCGGTCAGGGCATCGAATTCGACTACAGCTGCGTGCATGCGGCAACCACGTTGTCGGAGGCTGGATTCGAGACAATCATGGTCAACTGCAACCCGGAGACGGTGTCGACCGATTACGACACCGCCGACCGCCTCTACTTCGAGCCGCTGACGTTCGAGGACGTGCTCGAGGTCTTCCACGCCGAATCCGAATCCGGCCGTGGCGGACCAGGTGTGGTCGGGGTGATCGTGCAGCTCGGCGGACAGACTCCGCTGGGCCTGGCCAAGCGCCTTGCCGACGCCGGGGTGCCGGTGGTGGGCACCAGCCCCGCCGCCATCGATCGCGCAGAGGACCGTGGTGTGTTCGGGGATCTGTTGGTATCTGCGGGACTGCCGGCGCCACGTTTCGGCACCGCAACGACTTTCGAGCAGGCCAAGCAGATCGCCGCCGATATCGGATATCCGGTTTTGGTGCGTCCCTCCTACGTCCTGGGTGGGCGCGGCATGGAGATCGTCTACGACGAGGAGACCCTGCACGGTTACATCGCCCGCGCCACTCAGCTCTCGCCCGAGCATCCGGTGCTGGTGGACCGCTTCCTCGAAGACGCCATCGAGATCGACGTGGACGCGCTGTGCGACGGCACCGAGATCTACCTCGGGGGCGTGATGGAGCACATCGAGGAGGCCGGTATTCACTCCGGTGACTCCGCGTGTGCGCTGCCGCCGGTCACCCTGGGCCGCAGCGATATCGAAAAGGTGCGCAAGGCCACCGAGGCCATCGCGCAGGGCATCGGTGTGGTGGGTCTGCTCAATGTGCAGTACGCGCTCAAGGACGATGTGCTGTACGTGCTGGAGGCCAACCCGCGTGCGAGCCGTACGGTGCCGTTCGTGTCCAAGGCCACGGCGGTACCGTTGGCCAAGGCATGCTCCCGGATCATGTTGGGCGCCACCATTGCCGGTCTGCGTGAGGAAGGTCTGCTGCCCGCGCAGGGCGACGGCGCCACCTCGCCACCAGGTGCACCGGTCGCCGTCAAGGAGGCCGTGCTGCCGTTCCACCGCTTCCGCAAGGCCGATGGCAGCGGGGTGGACTCCCTGCTGGGGCCCGAGATGAAGTCGACCGGCGAGGTCATGGGCATCGACGCCGATTTCGGCAGTGCGTTCGCCAAGAGCCAGACCGCGGCCTACGGGTCGCTGCCCAAGGCGGGCACCATATTCGTCTCGGTGGCCAACCGCGACAAGCGTTCATTGGTGTTCCCGGTGAAGCGGCTGGCTGATCTCGGATTCAAGGTGCTGGCGACCGAAGGCACGGCGGAGATGCTGCGCCGCAACGGGATCCCCTGTGAAGAGGTGCGCAAGCACTACCAGGAGCCCGGTGGCGGCCTGCCGGCACAGTCGGCGGTGGACGTGATCAAGGCCGGCGAGGTGGCGATGGTGATCAACACCCCGTACGGGAATTCCGGTCCTCGCGTCGACGGCTACGAGATCCGGTCTGCCGCGGTCTCGATGAACATCCCGTGCATCACCACGGTGCAGGGCGCCTCGGCGGCGGTGCAGGGCATCGAGGCGGGCATCCGCGGCGATATCGGCGTGCGCTCGCTACAGGAACTCCACGCGGGTCTGCGATGAGCCTCTCGGGCGAAGAGCCTGGGAGGGCGGTGACCTTCGGTGCACGGTTACAGGCCGCGACTGCAGCGCGCGGCCCGCTGTGTGTGGGGATCGATCCGCACCCGGAGCTATTGCGTTCGTGGGGTTTTGAGGCGGACGTTTCGGGGCTGGCCCGATTCAGCGATATCTGCGTGGAGGCGTTCGCCGATGTTGCGATCGTCAAGCCGCAGGTTGCGTTCTTCGAATCCTACGGCGCCGCAGGTTATTCGGTACTGGAGCGGGCCATCGCGGGATTGCGTGAGGCCGGTGTGCTGCTGCTGGCCGATGCCAAGCGTGGAGACATCGGATCGACCATGGCCGCGTACGCGCAGGCCTGGGTGGGCGCCTCGCCGTTGAGCTCCGATGCGGTGACCGCTTCGCCGTACCTGGGCTTCGGATCGTTGTCGCCGCTGCTGGAGCTGGCACGCGAACGCGATCGCGGCGTCTTCGTGCTCGCCGCCACCTCCAATCCAGAAGCACCCCCGGTGCAGCGGGCTCGTGCCGGGGAGTCGACCGTCGCGCAGGCGATGGTCGACCAGGTCGCCGCACTGAACGCCGAGGAGGCCGGTCCGGGTTCCGTGGGTGTGGTGGTCGGGGTGACCGTTGCCGATCCGCCCGATCTGTCGTCGATCGGTGGACCCGTGCTCGTTCCCGGGCTCGGTGCACAGGGCGGTAGGCCCGAGGATCTGCGCGGATTGGGCGGGGCTGCGGGATCGTTGCTGCTGCCTGCGGTCTCACGCGAGGTACTGCGTGCCGGACCTGATGTGACGGCACTGCGCGCCGCGGTCGGCCGGTTGCGTGACAGCGTCGCCTATCTGCGGGATTGAGCTGGGCGGTTTCAGTCGAGCGTGCGAATCCGGTCGAAAATCGATGGAAAAATCGACACAATCCGCACACTGAAATCCCTGGCTTCCTACCTCGCTGACGGCGTCATCGCCAGTTGGCCACTGGTCTGAGAGACGTAGCCGGACAACGGGTTTCGGCATAAGAAGCGCGCGGCGACCAGCGGCAGCAGCGAGGCGACCACTACCCACCTCCCGATCGGGGTGAAACCGCCCCAGTGGGGATTGATCACGTAGATGCGGGTGTAGACGAGCGTGAGTATCGCGCAGGCCAGGACGAGCACGCCGACGGTGATATCGCGCCCTCTGTCCATCGCCGGCACCGGTCGGTCCCACCAGGGGAGCGCTCGGCGCTCGGTGGCCCGCAGAGGGACGAAGAAGACGGCCACGATGGCGCACACGATGACCAGTCGCAGTATGTTTCCCGGCCAGTACCACGGGTCGTGCTGACTCAGTAGTCCGACACGAAGAACCAGGTAGACCCCGTAGGACAGCAGGAAAGTGACCACCCAGTGCCACAGGTAGATCGTCATGCTGCCGCTGTTGCACAGCTCCAGGAATCGCCATGTCCGGGCACCCTGCAGCCAGCGTGCGATGGCCGGCGCAAAGGCGACCACAGCCAGGCATTCGACGATGGCGCTGGTGGTCAGCAGCAAGGTGGGCGGCATGTTGGCGATCAGTCCCGACGGGTACGGGCCGATTGTCGCCAGCGCGACCGTGGCTGCCAGGGCGAGCGCCGCGGTCGTCAACGCGGTCCCGCTGGGGATGAGCTTGCGCTGATATCCGATGCCCAACGCCGCGGGTACCAGCCACATGAAGATCATGTTCACCCAGCCTGTCGTCACCCACGTATCGGTGATGACGCTGATGGTGTCGATCACGGCTGTGAACAGGCACATTGCCGCTACAAACCAGCCGAGCCGCTCGCCGCTGTCGATGCGAGCGAGCCAGGGCATGAATGCCAGCGTCAGCAGGTAGGCACCCACGTACCAGAGCAGCTCGACGTGTCGCATCTCCAGATACAGGAGTTGTGGTGAGTTGCCCATGGTGATGCGTAGCAAGGTGGTCGCCAGTGCCACGAAGGCCAGGAAATAGAACACCGGGCGGAAGAGTCGCGTGGCCCGGCCCATCAGGAACTGCCCCCAGGACCTGCCGGACTCCCAGGAAGGGAGGTTTGCTGCGGCTCCGGCGAAGAAGAACAGTGGCATCAGTGGGATCAGCCAAAACAGCCAGTGCACGTTGTAATTCGACGACATAGCTGGTTTGCCCTTGACGAGGGTAGGGCTACCCGCGAGGACGTGGTAGGCCACGACGGTGGCCAGTGACACGAGCCTCACGGCATCTAAAACCCGATCACGCTCACGTGATGGGCGCACGGACTCACCCATATTCGGCACCCTACCCAGCAACTGCTATGCCTTGCTAAGCACCTTCACGGTGCTCTGATGTCGGCGCGTTCACCTGCGTCTCTTCAACTGAACGTTGACGGGTCGCGACACGCGCAACACGAGATTCACACGAGATTTTCAGTTTGCCCTCACGGCAATCACGGTTTGCTTGTCTCCGGTTCGGGTATACAAATCGGTGGTGTTGTCAAGTCTCCACGAAACACATTGCGATGCAACATAATTCAGCGGCGACCTGGTGAAATGCCGGGTGAGATGGCAAGGATGTGATGGTTGCTCGACAGGATCGCCTGCGGCCCCTCTAGCAGGCGATTTTCACCGAGAACAGGGGGGTGGGGTTCACATATGTCGGTTGGCGTGGGTACGGTCGCTGTCGCTGGCTGGTTGTTTTCCAGCCGATCAGAAAAACCGACGAGTTTCGTATGAGACGGAGGAATCGTGGCCCTTCCACAGTTGACTGACGAGCAGCGCGCCGCCGCGTTGGCGAAGGCGGCTGCCGCCCGCCGCGCCCGGGCCGAGCTCAAGGAGAAGCTCAAGAAAGGTGGCACCAATCTCAAGCAGGTGCTCAAGGACGCCGAGACCGACGAGGTCCTGGGCAAGATGAAGGTTTCCGCACTGCTGGAGGCTCTGCCCAAGGTTGGCAAGGTGAAGGCGCAGGAGATCATGACCGAGCTGGAGATCGCCCCGACCCGCCGTCTGCGTGGCCTCGGCGACCGTCAGCGCAAGGCGCTGCTGGAGCGGTTCGACTTCTCCTGATCTTCTCCAGATGACAGCTTCGACGAGGGGCCGGGTAGTAGTCCTATCCGGCCCCTCAGCCGTCGGTAAATCCACCGTCGTACGTCGGCTACGCGATGACGTCGACGGGCTCTTCTTCAGCGTCTCCGCCACCACCAGGGCTCCACGGCCCGGTGAGGTGGACGGCGTGGACTATCACTTCGTCACCGCCGAGGAGTTCCAGCGGCTGATCGACACCGGTGCACTGCTGGAATGGGCCGATATCCACGGCGGACTGCAGCGCTCGGGAACTCCTGCCGCGCCCGTCCACGAGGCCATGGAGGCGGGGAGGCCGACTCTGATCGAGGTCGACCTGGCCGGCGCGCGGGCCATCAAGGCCGCGCTCCCGCAGGCCCTCAGTGTCTTCCTGGCGCCACCGAGTTGGGAGGCGCTGGTGGAGCGGCTGACCGGTCGTGGCACCGAATCGGAGGCCGTGATCGCCCGGCGATTGGAAACCGCCGAGGTGGAAATGGCGGCTCAAACCGACTTTGATGTCGTCGTCGTCAACGACCAGTTGGATAATGCCTGCGCACAGTTGGTATCGTTATTGGCCGGACGTTGACCGGCCGCAACCGGCACAGCACCGCGAGTACCGCGCCAGCCATATTCAGCGCCATATACCTATCCAGGAGATTCTTTAGTGAGCACCTCCCAGACCGACGTCATCGTCGAACCGGGCACCGACAGCTACGACGCCGCTCTCGACACGCCGCTGGGCATCACCAACCCGCCGATCGATGAGCTGCTGGCGCGTGCGTCGAGCAAGTACGCCCTGGTGATCTACGCGGCCAAGCGTGCCCGCCAGATCAACGACTACTACAACCAGTTGGGTGACGGCATCCTCGAATACGTGGGTCCGCTCGTCGAGCCGGGTCTGCAGGAGAAGCCGCTGTCGATCGCGCTGCGCGAGATCCACGGCGACCTGCTCGAGCACACCGAAGGCGAGTAGAAGCTGCGATGAGCGGCTCGCGCGAAGAGCATCGGGCCTGAGGTCCGGGCTGTGTCGCGGATCATCGTCGGAGTGGGCGGGGGAATCGCCGCCTACAAGGCCTGTACTGTGGTGCGCCAGCTCACCGAGGCCGGGCACAGCGTCCGGGTCATTCCCACCGAGTCCGCTCTGCAGTTCGTCGGTGCCGCCACCTTCGAGGCGCTCTCGGGTGAGCCGGCCCGCACCGGGGTGTTCGAGGATGTTCCCGAGGTGCCGCATGTGCGGCTGGGCCAGGATGCCGACCTGGTCGTGGTTGCCCCTGCCACCGCGGATCTGCTGGCCCGTGCTGCCAGCGGTCGCGCGGACGACCTGCTGACCGCGACGCTGCTGACCGCGCGTTGTCCAGTGCTCTTCGCCCCCGCAATGCACACCGAGATGTGGCTGCACGCCGCAACGCAGCACAACGTCGCGACGCTGCGCGACCGCGGCGCCGTGGTGCTGGAACCGGCCTCCGGGCGGCTTACCGGTGCCGACACCGGTCCCGGTCGCCTTCCCGAAGCCGAAGAGATCACCACCCTGGCGCAACTACTACTGGCCCGCGCCGACGCCTTGCCGCACGATCTGGCAGGGGTGCGCGTCCTGGTCACCGCGGGCGGCACCCGCGAGCCGCTGGATCCCGTGCGCTTCATCGGAAACCGCAGCTCGGGCAAGCAGGGATACGCGATAGCCCGGGTCGCCGCTCAGCGTGGCGCAGAGGTGACCCTCATCGCGGGGCACACCGTCGGGCTGCCCGACCCGGCCGGGGTCGACGTGGTGCACATCAGCTCCGCGGCACAACTGCAGGACGCGGTCACCAAACACGCTCCCGAGGCAGAGGCGCTGATCATGGCCGCTGCGGTGGCCGATTTCCGCCCCGCCCACGTTGCGACCAACAAGATCAAAAAAAGCCAGAACGCCGACGGCGATGCGCCCATCGAATTGCTGCGCAATGCCGATGTGCTGGCCGGAGTGGTTCGCGCGCGCGCTGACGGGCAGCTGCCGAAGATGCGCGCCATCGTCGGATTTGCCGCCGAAACCGGTGACGCGAATGGCGATGTGCTCTTCCATGCCCGCGCCAAGTTGAAGCGCAAAGGCTGTGATCTGTTGGTGGTCAACGCTGTTGGCGAGGGACGCGCCTTCGAGGTGGACAGCAACGATGGTTGGTTGCTTTCGGCCCAGGGCGATGGCGAGGTCGCCGAAGTTGTCTTGGAGCACGGCACCAAGGTTCTGATGGCAAGCCGTATTGTGGATGCCGTTGTCGGACTTTGTCAGTAAAGCTGACATGGCGCGAGCATGGGCTCGTCGGCCATAATGATTAGGACACGTAACGATCTGAAAGGGGCTGCGCTGTGAGCTCAGCGGGACGGCTTTTCACCAGTGAATCGGTGACCGAGGGGCACCCGGACAAGATCTGTGATGCCATCAGCGACTCGATCCTCGACGCCCTGCTCGAACAGGACCCCAGGTCCCGGGTCGCGGTGGAGACCCTGGTGACCACCGGTCAGGTTCACGTGGCCGGAGAGGTCACCACCTCCGCATACGCCGACATCCCCAAGATCGTCCGCGATCGGGTCCTGGAGATCGGCTACGACTCATCCTCGAAGGGCTTTGACGGCCACTCCTGCGGTGTGAACATCGCCATCGGCGCGCAGTCACCCGATATCGCCCAAGGTGTCGACACCGCACACGAGGCCCGCGTCGAAGGTGCGGCCGACCCGCTGGACTCTCAGGGTGCCGGTGACCAGGGGCTGATGTTCGGGTACGCCATCAACGACACTCCCGAGCTGATGCCGCTGCCCATCGCGCTGGCACACCGCCTGGCACGCCGGCTGACCGAGGTGCGTAAGGACGGCTTGCTGCCGTACCTGCGCCCCGACGGCAAGACCCAGGTCACCATCGAGTACGACGGCTACAAGGCCGTGCGGCTGGACACCGTGGTGCTCTCCACCCAGCACGCCGCCGATATCGACCTGGACAACCTGCTGACCCCGGACATCCGCGAGAAGGTCGTCAACACCGTCCTCGACGAGTTGGGTCAGGACTCGCTGGACATCTCCGACTACCGCCTGCTGGTGAACCCGACCGGCAAGTTCGTGCTGGGTGGACCGATGGGCGACGCCGGCCTGACCGGACGCAAGATCATCGTCGACACCTACGGCGGCTGGGCCCGCCATGGTGGCGGTGCGTTCTCCGGCAAGGATCCGTCAAAGGTGGACCGCTCGGCCGCATACGCGATGCGTTGGGTGGCCAAGAACGTGGTGGCCGCCGAGCTGGCGGACCGGGTAGAGGTTCAGGTCGCCTACGCGATCGGCAAGGCCGCTCCGGTCGGTCTGTTCATCGACACCTTCGGTACCAACAAGGTCGACCAGGCCAAGATCGAGAAAGCCATCAACGAAGTGTTCGACCTACGCCCAGGCGCGATCATCCGCGATCTGGATCTGCTGCGGCCGATCTACGCGCAGACCGCCGCATACGGTCACTTCGGTCGCACCGATATCGATCTGCCGTGGGAGCGGACCGATCGGGTCGACGCGCTCAAGGCCGCGATCTAGTCCCTTTCTGCCGAACAGACACAAAAGCCCCGACACGCCGAGTGTTCGGGGCTTTTGTGTCTCTTCGCGCTCAGAGGATGCCGGGGATCAACGCCTTCCGGTCGGTCGGGTAGTCGGTGAACTTCTTCCGGTACCAGCGATGGGTGGCCAGCGCGCGGGGGATCAGGTTGCCCGCGGTGATCAGCAGGATGACGACGCCGGGCAGCGCCCAGGTGAGCAGGGCGAAACCGGACCAGGCGATCAGTTCGCCGAGGTACGCCGGGCTGGTGACAAAGCGGAATCCGCCGCCGAACGGGATGCGGTATTCGGCTTCGCCGGGGCTGTTCTTGTCACGCAGATTGCGCACGATCGACTCGGAGCTGAGGAGCAGCGCGAATCCACACAGGTAGACCGCGAGGCCCAGCAGGAATCGCGGATCACGCAGCCAGGCGCTGGTGTACTGCCCGAAGAAGTCGTGGCTGAAAAGGGTGCCGTTGAGGTACCCGTGCATCGATGTCACGAGCATGCCCATGACCACGACCGAGACGTTGAAGGTACTGCGCTTGCCGGGTACCTGGCGGATGGCCAGTGGGAAGAACCAGCCGCGGTTGGCGTAGTGCAGCAGCCAGATCCCGGTGAGCACCAGTGATGTCGGCTCGAACCGGGCGGGCCCGGTCAGGTAGCAGACGAGAAACACCACGGTGGCCGGAATCTCCATGAGCCACCAACCGAGCTTCGGATTCAGATTGAGTCCGAGTTTCGTCGTCGAGAAGCGCCCATACGAGCTTTGCGCGAAGAGGCCGCCGATGACCACGAATGCCGCGAACCCGAAGGCTGCCGTCAGCACGGTGTCGTAAACGGTGTTGCCGGTGTACCAATGCATGGCGTGTTCCTAGGGTGAGCGAGCGGCGTCGCCCTGATGCGAACCGCAAAACTGTAACGTGTTCTACCACGCCCATCGGCACTGTCCAACGAGTGCCCGGCCGTTCGGTTACCGATCGACGGTTGTACCGATTGGCGCGCGCACTGGGCGCAGTGCGCATAGGGTCAGTCAATGACGGTGATCAGAGCCGCACTGACGCAAGCGACTTGGACTGGCGACAAGGAATCGATGCTCGCCAAACACGAGCGCTTTGTCGTCGAGGCTGCGTCGCTGGGCGCCCAGGTGATCTGCTTCCAAGAGCTGTTCTACGGCCCGTATTTCGGCATCGTGCAGGACAAGAAGTACTACGACTACGCCGAGTCCGTACCCGGGCCGGTTACCGAACGATTCGCGGCGCTCGCCAGGGAACACCGCATGGTCATGGTGTTGCCGGTGTACGAGGAGGAGCAGCCGGGCGTTCTCTACAACACCGCCGCGGTCGTCGACGCCGACGGCACCTACCTGGGCAAGTACCGCAAGCATCACATTCCTCATCTCGACCGGTTCTGGGAGAAGTTCTACTTCCGGCCGGGCAATCTCGGGTATCCGGTCTTCGATACCGCGGTCGGCAGGATCGGTGTCTACATCTGTTACGACCGGCATTTCCCCGAGGGCTGGCGCAACTACGGACTCGGGGGAGCGGAACTGGTCTTCAATCCATCGGCCACCAAACCCGGTTTGTCCAACCGGCTTTGGGAAATCGAACAGCCCGCCGCCGCGGCGGCCAATCAGTACTTCGTCGGGGCCAACAACCGGATCGGCACCGAAAGTGGCGAGTTCGGAGACCAGGCAGTCACCTTCTACGGCAGTTCCTACTTCGTGGATCCGCGCGGCAACTATGTCGGCGAAATCGCTTCCGAGAGTGGTGAAGAGATAGTGATACGGGACCTGGATCTGTCCCTGGTCCGCGAGGTGCGGGATGACTGGCAGTTCTACCGGGACCGCAGGCCCGATACCTACGGCCCGATCGCCGCGCCGTAGGAGGCCGTGATGGCAACGACATTGATCCGGGGCGGCACTGTGGTGTCGGCGACAGGACGTGGAGCCGCGGACGTCCTGGTCGACGGGGAGAAGATCGCCGCCGTCCTGCTGCCCGGCAGCACCGTGCTCGGGGTGGACCTGGCCAAAACCGTCGACCGGGTGATCGAAGCGGGTGGCCGGTACGTCATCCCGGGTGGCATCGACGCACATACCCACATGTCCATGCCCTTTGGCGGTACCACAGCATCCGATGACTTCGAGACCGGGACACGGGCGGCGGCCTGGGGTGGCACGACCACCATCATCGACTTCGCGGTGCAGAAGTTCGGTGAGCGGCTGCAGGATTCGCTGCAGGCATGGCACGAGATGGCGGCCGGCCAGTGCGCGGTGGATTACTCGTTCCATCAGATTGTCGGAGACGTCAACGACGCCTCGCTGACGGCACTGCGCCAACTCGCCGACGAGGGCATCACCAGTTACAAGATGTTCATGGCGTACCCGGGGGTCTTCTACAGTGATGACGCGCAGATCCTGCGTGCCATGCAGGTGGGCGCCGATACCGGGCTGATGACGATGATGCACGCCGAGAATGGCCCTGCCATAGATGTTTTGGTGGCCCAGCTGCTCGCCGCGGGCAAAACCGAACCGTACTACCACGGAATTGCGCGGGCCTGGCAGCTGGAGGAGGAGGCCACGCACCGTGCCATCATGCTGTCCAATCTGACGGGTGCACCGCTGTACGTGGTGCATGTTTCGGCGAAACAGGCCGTAGCCCAATTGGCGGCCGCGCGTGATGCGGGCCAGAACGTGTACGGAGAGACGTGTCCGCAGTACCTGTATCTGTCACTCGAGGACAACTTGGGCGCCCCTGGGTTCGAGGGCGCCAAGTGGGTTTGTTCGACGCCGCTGCGCTCCAAACACGAACACCACCAAGACGAAATGTGGCGTGCGTTGCGCACCAATGACATCCAGATGGTATCGACCGACCATTGCCCGTTCTGCATGAAGGGCCAGAAGGACATCGGCATCGGCGATTTCTCCAAGATTCCCAACGGGATAGGATCGATCGAACATCGGATGGACCTGCTGTATCAGGGCGTCGTGAATGGCCGAATCACCGTGGAGCGGTGGGTCGAGATCACCTCGACGACGCCGGCCCGGATGTTCGGACTCTACGGGCGCAAGGGCGTGATTGCCCCGGGCGCCGACGCGGACCTCGTGGTCTATGACCCCAACGGGCACACCTCGATCGGGTTGGGCAAGACCCACCACATGAACATGGACCACTCGGCGTGGGAAGGGTACGAGATCGACGGGCATGTCGACACCGTGCTCTCCCGCGGAAAGGTGATCGTCGACGGCGACGAATACCTTGGCAGCAAGGGGGACGGAGCGTTCCTGCGCCGCGACCTGTGTCAGTACCTCATCTGAGCCTGGTTGATAGAGAGGGCCTCGCCATGGACTTCGGAGTTGTCCTGCAATGTGATCCACCCGCGGTGCGAACCGTGCAGCTCGCCAAACTCGCCGAGGCCCATGGCTTCAGCCATCTGTGGACGTTCGACTCGCATCTGCTCTGGCAGGAGCCGTACGTGCTCTACAGCCAGATCCTGCATGAAACCAGACGTATTGTCGTGGGGCCGATGGTGACCAATCCGGCCACGCGAGACTGGACGGTCACCGCATCGCTGTACGCGACCCTGAACGACATGTACGGCAACCGCACTATCTGTGGCATCGGGCGCGGCGACTCAGCGGTTCGGGTGACGGGCGGGGCTCCGACGACCCTGGCCACGCTGCGTGAATCGATACACGTCATCAGGGAACTCGCGAACTCGCGGCCCGTCGAATACCACGGCGCCACCATGCAATTCCCCTGGAGCCGGGGTTCGGAGCTCGAGGTGTGGGTGGCGGCGTACGGCCCCAAGGCCCTTGCGCTGGCCGGCGAGGTCGCCGACGGATTCATTCTGCAGCTTGCCGATCTGGATATCGCGCGCTGGATGATCGGCGCGGTACGCGAGGCCGCCGTCGCCGCGAGGCGCGATCCCGCCGAGGTACGGATCTGTGTGGCGGCGCCCATGTACGTGGGATCGGACTGGGCGCACATGCGCGGTCAGTGCCGGTGGTTCGGAGGCATGGTGGGAAACCACGTCGCCGACATCGTGGCCCGCTATGGCGCCAATGGTCAAGTACCGCAGTCTCTTACCGACTACATCGCCGGGCGTGAGGGATACGACTACAACCAGCACGGCAGAGCGGGAAACACGCACGCGGAATTCGTCAGTGATGACGTCGTAGACCGATTTTGCGTGCTGGGTACCGCCGATGAACACATCGCCAAACTCTCCGAGCTCAGGGCACTGGGCGTGGATCAGTTCGCGGGGTACCTGCAGCACGACAACAAGGAAGAGACGCTGCGGATATACGGGGAAACCGTGATTCCCGCTTTGTCGCAACACATCACGGCGAAGAGCAGCTAGCGGTGGTAGACGCGATGGACCCGGCGGTGGTGCCGGGCAGATTGAGCAACGAAGACCTGGCGCCCACCACCGCGGCACAGGCCACCTGGCGCACCTGGGACATTTTCTGTCTCTGGATGACGTCGGCGCACAGCCTGGGCAGCTACGGGTTCGCGGTGGGGATGCTGGCGCTGGGGCTGACGGGATGGCAGACCATGCTGGCGCTCTTCACGGGGGTGTTGGTGCTCTGGGCGGGAAGCAATCTGATCGGCATCGCCGGTCAGCGGGTGGGCGTGCCCTTCCCGGTCTTCGCGCGCGCCACCTTTGGGGTCTTCGGCGCCAATATCCCGGCGCTGTTGCGTGGGCTGGTCGCCATCTTCTGGTACGGCATCCAGACCTATCTGGCCTCCACGGCGGTCATCGTCCTGCTCCTGCGACTGGATCCGGGATTGCGCTCCTGGACCGAACCGACATTCCTGGGACTGCACGCCCTGGGTTGGGCGGCGTTCCTGGCGCTGTGGACCGTGCAGCTGCTGATCCTCAACTACGGGATGGAGGTCGTGCGCAGGGCATCGGACGTGGCGGGCCCGGTGGTCTGGATCGGGATGATCGCACTGGCGATATGGATGCTGGACAGCGTGGACTGGAGCATCGACTTCGGTGCCCGTGCCGGAGCACCGTTGTCGGCGGGCGCCACGGTGCTGGCCTTCGTCGGCGTGGCCTTCCTGATGGTCGCCTTCATGGCGGGGCCTCTGGTCAACTATGCGGATTTCGCGCGTTTCGCACCGAGTAGAGCGGCGATACTGCGGGGCAACGCCCTGGGCATACCGCTCAACGAAACCGCCTTCGTGGTGATATCGATCGTCATTTCGCTTGCCGCACTGAAGAAGTACGGCAGCGCGATGACGGACCCGGTGGAACTCGTCGCGGATGTCGACTCCGATGCGATCGTGGTCGTCGCGGCGGTGCTCTTCGCGATCGCGACGGTCGGCATCAACGTGGTGCTCAACTTCGTGTCGCCGTCGTACGACATTTCCAACGTCGCACCGAAGTACATCTCTTTCCGAACCGGCGGCATCATCACCGCGGTACTCTCGGTCGCGGTGCTGCCCTGGAAGATCTGGGGCAACGAGGCGGCCATCGTGTACTTCCTCGGCGGGGTTGGTGCACTGATGGGGCCGGTGTTCGGCATCCTGATCGTGGACTACTACCTGCTGCGGCGTCAGCACACGGACACCGCCGACCTGTACTCGGAATCTGCCACCGGCGCGTACCACTACACCCGCGGGTTCAACCCAGCGGCACTCATCTCGCTGGGCATCGCCGGGACGGCGGCAGTCGCCATCGCACTGCTGCCGAGGGCGCAGAGCGTGACGGCCCTCTCCTGGCCGGTGGGGGCACTGTTGGGCGCCGCCCTCATGTATCTGCTGGGGCGACGCCTGAGCGGTACTAGCCGTGCAGAGCTTTCTTGAGCGCAGCCAGCGATCTGTCGCGTTCCTCGGTAGCCGCCGGGACGATGTCGGCGTAGCCGAGGTAGCCGTGGATCATCGTCGGCGCGTTGTGCAACTCCACCGGCACTCCGGCGCCACTCAACAGCTCCGCGTACTTGGCACCGTCGTCGCGTAGCGGATCGAACTGCGCGGTGCCGATGAACGCCGGGGCGAGACCTTCGAAGGTTTCGGCACGGGCCGGCACCAGCGTCGGGCCCGCGGTGTTGGGGTTGGTCTCGCCCAGGTACCACTTGCTCAGTGAGGCCACGGTCTTGAAGTCCAGGACGGGCGCCTCGGCATTCTCGATCATCGAGGGCAGCGTCGTGTCGAATGTGGTGGCCGGGTACCAGAGCACCTGAAAGGCCAGCGCGATGCCATTGTCGCGGGCCAGTTGCGCCATGACCGCCGACAGATTTCCGCCGGCCGAGTCGCCACCCACGGCAAGACGGCTCGGGTCACCGCCGATCTCGGCGGCATGTGCGTGCACCCACTGCAGCGCGGCCCAGCAGTCCTCGACCGCGGCCGGGTAGGGGTGCTCGGGTGCCAGCCGGTAATCCACCGACACCACCACGGCGTCGGCCTGTACGGCCGCGGCACGTGCCACCGCGTCATGGGTGTCCAGGTCGCCGATGACCCAGCCACCGCCGTGGATCAGCACGAAAACGGGACGGATGCCGCCCTCGGCGGGCGAGTAGATCCGAACGGGTATCTGGCCCGCGGGACCCGGGATGGTGCGGTCTTCGACCTTGGCAACCTTGATCCACGGCGCGCGCGCCGTGGCGATGGCCCGATACGCGTCCCGGGAAGCCTGCGGACCGTCCGGTGAAACGAGTTGAATCGGAACAGCTTCCAGAATCTTGATGATGATCGGGTCGATACCGGTGGTGGCTGTCATGGCCTCACCTTAGCGGCACGCTCGGAGACGTCGGGCGCGTCTGCTACAACGACCAGGTGACTGCGACGCGGGTGGTGGCCGAACACGAGCCCATTGCTCGGGTGCTGCCGCTGCTCACCGTGCCGCACCTGGACCGCGAATTCGACTACCAGGTGTCGGCGGAACAATCCGATGACGCCCAGCCGGGAGTGCGCGTACGGGTACGGTTCCACGGCCGCTTGGTGGACGCCATCCTGTTGGAACGCCGCTCGGCCAGCGATCATCCCGGCAAGCTCGGATGGCTGGACCGGGTGGTATCGCCGACCCAAGTGCTCACGCCCGATGTCCACAGGCTGGTGGATGCGGTGGCGGCTCGCTATGCGGGAACCCGTGCGGATGTGCTGCGCCTGGCGCTGCCACCGCGCCACGCGCGTGTCGAGAAGGAAGTTCGCGCGGCCTTCGACGAGGGCGTCACGGTGCCGACCCCGGACGGTTCGGGCTGGGCTCGCTATCAGCGCGGCGAGCGATTTATGGAGGCGTTGTCGCAGGGCCGGGCCGCACGCGCGGTGTGGCAGGCGCTGCCGGGCGAGGCCTGGTGCAACCGGCTGGCCGAGGCCGCCGCGGCGACGGCAAGCGCCGGCCGGGGAGTGCTGGCGGTGGTCCCGGACCAGCGAGACATTGATGCGTTGTCCGCCGAATGCATGAAACATGTTGGTGCACAACATGTGATTGCGCTATCGGCAGAGCTGGGCCCTGCCGAGCGATACCGGCGCTGGCTGGCGGTGCTGCGCGGTACCGCGACCGTGGTGATCGGTACCAGGGCTGCAGTGTTCGCGCCGGTGGCCGACCTGGGTCTGCTGATGGTGTGGGACGACGGCGACGACAACCTCGCCGAGCCCCGGTCCCCATACCCGCATGCCCGAGACGTCGCCATGCTGCGCGCACATCAGCTGCGCTGCGCCGCGGTGATCGGCGGGTATGCGCGCACGGCTGAGGCCCAGGCGCTGGTGGAGAGCGGCTGGGCACATGACCTGGTCGCTGCCCGGCCCGTGGTCCGGAAGGCCTCGGCGCGCATCAGCGCGCTGGACGACAGCGGGTACGCGCAGGAGCGCGATCCGGCAGCGCGATCGGCACGCCTGCCGATGATCGCGTTGACGGCCGCCCGGGACGCACTCAAACGTGGGCACTCGGTGCTGGTCCAGGTTCCACGCCGCGGCTATGTGCCGGCACTGGCCTGCACGAAATGCCGGACTGTCGCGCGATGCCGGCACTGCACGGGCCCGCTGGCGTTGGAAGGACCCGGCGCGGCGCACCACGGCGTCAGCCCTACGTGCCGATGGTGTGGACGGGTGGACGCGGACCTGCGATGCGCCCGCTGCGGTTCCACCGCGGTACGCGCCGTGGTGGTGGGGGCCCGCAGAACGGCTGAGGAGCTGGGCAGGGCGCTACCGGGAGTTCCGGTGGTGACGTCCGGCGGCGGTGAGGTTCACGCCACGGTCACCGGGCCGCCCACCCTGGTGGTGTGCACGCCCGGCGCAGAACCCTTGACACCCAATGGATACGGCGCGGCGCTGCTCTTGGATGCCTGGGCGCTGCTGGGTCGCCAGGACTTACGCGCCGCCGAGGACACCCTGCGCAAGTGGATGGCCGCGGCCGCGCTGGTGCGCGGGCAGGAGGAAGGGGGAACGGTTGTGGTGGTCGCGGATGCCACCCTTCCCACGGTGCAGTCGTTGATCCGGTGGGATCCGGTGGGGCATGCCGCCGCCGAGCTGGCGGCGCGCGCCGAGGTCGGTCTGCCCCCACAGGTGCACCTCGCGGCCATCGACGGGCCCTCGGCGGCGGTGGGTGCGCTCATCGAGACCGCCGATCTTCCCGAGGGCGCGGAACTGCTGGGCCCCGTCGACCTGCCGGTAGGGGCGCGGCGACCTGCCGGGATATCCGATGGCGTCGAGGTGGTGCGCATGCTGGTGCGGGTTCGACGCACCGCAGGCCTCGAGATGGCCGCGGCTTTGCGCCGTGGAGTGGCAACGCTGAGCGCACGGCGCGACGCCGAACCCGTCAGGATTCAGATCGATCCGCTACACGTGGGGTGATCCGGCGAATATCAGCTATTTGCGGAGACGAGATTGGGCTGGTTGGCGATTCCCGTTGCGAATGTCTCGACGATGTAGCCGATGAGCTGTTCCTTACTGATAACCCGAGATGCGCTCCACCAGTTGATGGTCATCAGCACGCCGCCCACCGCCAGCCGGGACCAGATCGGCGCCAGCATGATCATGTGTTCGTCGGGAAACTGTGCGTGCAAATGCTCCTCTGTCACCTGCGCGATGAGGTCGAAGACCCCGTGGTCGAGCTGTTCCTGGGCAGTGAGGTCTCGATCGAGTGCGATGTACAGTTCCGGTTCCGCGCTGATCCAGTCGATGACCAGAGCGGAAAATGCCCGGATCTGGTCGCGCGTATCGCCGACCATGCGGTCCTGCCATGCCCCGGAGATCAGTCTGTCGGCGTGGCGCCTGCTCAGCGCGCGCAGGAGGTCGGCCTTGGTGGGGAAAACCGCGTAGCAGGCAGACCTGGCGAACCCGGCCTCCCTGGCTACCTCGGCAATGGAGACAGTGCCTCCACTGTTGCGAATCGCCCGCTCTGCGGCATCGAGCAGCTCCTCGGTTCGCAGTCTGCGATCGTAGGGAGCGCCGCTCGGCCGGCCTCGTCCTCTGGTAGCCATCGAAATCATGCTATCGGATGTATCCAGACTATCTATCCCTATCCTGGGCGAATCTTGGCGGCCGATCCCGGGGATGCCGGTACGTCGGGATTCGATGTGGACGGTGCGCCCTTCCTAGACTGACGCGGTGCGCATAGTGTTCGCCGGTACTCCGGCTCCGGCATTGCCGTCGCTGCGAAGGCTGCTGGCATCCCGTCACGAGGTCGTGGCCGTGCTGACCCGGCCCGATGCCCGTGCGGGCAGGGGCCGGGCCTCGGCAGCCTCGCCGGTCGCCGAGTTGGCGCGTGAACACGGACTGCCGGTGCTCACCCCGGCGCGGCCCAATGATCCTGAGTTCGTCGGTGAACTGGCCGAATTGGCTCCGGACTGCTGTGCGGTGGTTGCCTACGGAGCGCTGCTCAAACCCGAGCTGCTGGGGGTGCCCACGCACGGCTGGGTGAACCTGCACTTCTCGCTGCTGCCTGCGTGGCGGGGCGCTGCCCCCGTGCAGGCAGCCATCGCGGCCGGCGACGAGATCACCGGTGCGACGACCTTTCTCATCGAGCCCGCATTGGACAGCGGACCCGTCTACGGAGTGGTCACCGAACGAATCACACCCAGTGACACCGCAGGCGCGCTGCTGGGTCGGCTCTCCGAATCCGGGGCGGGCCTGCTCGAATCGACAATGGACGGGATCGAGGAGGGCGCGTTGGTGGCGGTGCCGCAAGTGGCCGACGGGGTAAGCACGGCTCCGAAGATCACCGTGGAGCAGGCGCGCATCCGCTGGGATCTGCCCGCACAGGCGATCGACCGCCACGTCCGGGCCATGACTCCCGAACCGGGCGCCTGGACCACGATCGGCCAGACGCGGGTCAAGGTCGGACCGGTGGGAGTGGAGATCGGTGAGGAACTGGTGCCCGGCGCCATCGCGGTCCGCAAACGTGACGTACTGGTCGGCACCGGCACCACGGCGGTCGCACTCAACGAGGTGCAGCCTCAGGGCAAGAAGCTGATGAACGCCGCGGACTGGGCGCGTGGCGCACGACTGGACGGGCAGGTGCGCGCACTGTGAGCACGCGTCCGCCGCGCCGCCGGCCCAATCAGGATTCTCGCCGGGTTTCACGCTCGCAGGATCGTCCGCGCCGCAAGCTCGATCCACCACGCCAGGCCGCACTCGACGTGCTGCGGGCGGTGTCCCGTCAGGACGCTTACGCCAACCTGGCCTTGCCCGCGCTGCTGCGTGAGCGCGGCATCACCGGTCGCGACGCCGCGTTCGCGACCGAGCTCACCTATGGAACATGCAGGGCTCGGGGCCTTCTCGACGCGATCATCGCTGCGGCAGCGGATCGCTCGATCGACCAGGTTGACGAGGGGCTGCGCGACCCCTTGCGATTGGGTGCCTACCAGCTGCTGCGCACCCGCGTCGAGCCTCATGCCGCATTGTCGACGACCGTGGACGCGGTTGCCGTCGAATTCGACCAGGGCAGAGCAGGTTTCGTCAACGCGGTGTTGCGCACCATCTCGGGCCGCGATGAGTCGGGATGGGTGGCCGAGCTGGCTCCTCCGGAATCGGACAGAGTCGGCCGGTTGGCCTTCACGACGGCGCATCCCCGGTGGATCGCTCAAGCGTTTTCCGATGCGCTGGGACCGGCAGGTTCGGAACTTGCCGAGGTGTTGGCCAGTGACGACGAGCGCCCGCTCGTTCACCTTGCGGCCCGTCCGGGACGTATCGATGCCGAATCGCTGGCCGAGGCGGTAGGCGGCACCGTCGGTCGGTACTCGCCCTTCGCCGTGTATCTGCCGGGCGGCGATCCGGGCCGGTTGGAGCCCGTGCGCGACGGCCTCGCGCAGGTGCAGGACGAAGGCAGCCAGCTCATCGCACGTGCGACCGCGCTGGCCCCGCTGGACGGTTCCGACGAGCGGTGGCTCGACCTGTGCGCCGGTCCCGGCGGCAAGACGGCGTTGTTGGGTGCGTTGGCGGCCGAACGTGGCGCACAGGTCACCGCTATCGAGGTCGCCGCGCACCGCGCGCAGTTGGTAGCCACCGCCGCGAAATCCCTACCGGTGACAGTGCTCACCGTCGACGGGCGCGAGAGCGGGTTGGCGCCCGCCTCATTCGATCGCGTATTGGTCGACGCCCCCTGCACCGGGCTCGGCGCGCTGCGGCGCCGCCCGGAGGCTCGGTGGCGGCGCCAACCGGGCGATATTCCGGGCCTGGTCAAGCTACAGCGCGAATTGCTCTCCAGCGCAATCGAGTTGACCCGGCCCGGCGGGGTTGTCGTGTACAGCACCTGTTCACCGCATCTAGCGGAAACCGTGGGAGTGGTCTCCGATGCGGTGCGGCGTCATGCGGTAACCGCCGAGGATGCTCGCGTGCTGTTCCCCGGAGTGGACGGTCTCGGCGACAGCGATGCGGTACAGCTGTGGCCACACCGGCACGGCACTGACGCCATGTTCACCGCCCTCCTGCGTAAACACCCCTGAAGCGGCACATAAGCTGAACGGCATGTCTCACCGCGTTCCCATGATCGCCCCGTCGATCCTCTCCGCCGATTTCGCACGCCTCGCCGACGAGATGGCGGCCGTGGAAGGGGCCGACTGGCTGCATGTGGACGTGATGGACGGACATTTCGTACCGAACCTGACGCTGGGTCTACCCGTTGTCGACAGCCTGCTGGCCGCTACAGATATCCCGATCGACTGCCACCTGATGATCGACAACCCGGATCGCTGGGCACCTGGGTACGCCGAGGCGGGGGCGCACAACGTGACGTTCCACGCGGAGGCTACCGACAACCCCATCGCCGTCGCCCGTGACATTCGCGCCGCTGGGGCCAAGGCCGGACTGAGCATCAAGCCGGGCACACCGCTGGAGCCATATCTTGAGGTGCTCAAGGACTTTGACACGCTGCTGGTGATGTCGGTGGAGCCCGGCTTCGGCGGGCAGTCCTTCATCGCGGGTGTTCTGGACAAGGTGCGCGCCGTGCGCAGGCTCGTCGATTCCGGAGAGCTGACCGTGCTGGTGGAGATCGACGGAGGAATAAACGCCGACACCATCGAGCAAGCCGCGGAGGCGGGGGTGGACTGTTTCGTCGCGGGTTCTGCCGTCTACGGGGCGCAGGACCCCGGAGGGGCGGTCCGGGCACTGCGTGAGCAAGCCGCCAGGGCGGCAACACATTTGGCCCGCTGAAATGGGTGCCCCGATAGGCCTGGACGCCGCGATGGATCTGGCGATCCGGGCAGCCGAAGAGGTCAAAGGCAGCACGTATCCGAATCCGCCTGTCGGCGCGGTCATCCTGGATTCATCTGGAGCGGTTGTCGGGGCGGGTGGCACACGCCCGCCGGGGCAAGAGCATGCCGAGGTGGTGGCGCTGGCGCAGGCCGGTGATGCCGCGGTGGGTGGCACCGCCGTGGTCACCCTGGAGCCATGCAATCACCAGGGCAGGACGGGCCCCTGCGTGGATGCTCTGGTCGCGGCCGGTGTGGCGCGCGTCGTCTACGCGGTCGCGGATCCCAATCCCCAGGCCGCCGGGGGAGCGGAGCGCCTGCGCGGGATGGGGATCGAGGTAATCGACGGTGTCGCCGCTGACCTCGTCACGGCCGGACCCTTGCGAGAGTGGCTGCACAAACAGCGCACCGGGCGCCCTCACGTCACCTGGAAGTACGGGGCCAGCGTCGACGGGCGCAGCGCCGCCAATGACGGCACCAGCCAATGGATCACCAGCGAGCAGTCCCGCGCCGACGTGCACCGGCGGCGGGGATTCGCCGATGCCATTCTGGTGGGCACGGGCACCGTATTCGCGGACGACCCGCAGCTGACCGCACGCACGCCCGACAATGTGCTGCTGTCTCACCAACCATTGCGTGTGGTGATCGGAATGCGCGAGGTGTCCTCGGATGCAAAGGTTTTGAACGACGACTCGCACACCATGGTGATCCGCACACACGACCCGGCCGAGGTGATCGCGGCGCTGGGCGATCGCACCGACATCATCCTGGAGGGCGGCCCGACACTGGCGGGCGCATTCCTGCGTGCCGGCCTGGTGGACCGAATCCTGGCCTACCTGGCGCCGATGCTCCTGGGAGGCAACGTCCCCGCCGTGGAGGACGTGGGCGTCACGACCCTGTCACGAGCGCTGCACTGGGAGTACGACCAGATCGAGCGGATGGGCCCCGACGTGCTACTGAGCCTCGTCCCGCGACTTCCGGTGTGAACCGATGAACAGCGCGATCACCGCGCCGATCACACAGACGATTGCTGTTATCGCGAACATCTCGCTGTACATCTCGCTGTACGCGGTGATGCTGCGGTTCAGGAGCTGCATTTGCAGCTCGATGAAATTAGGCTTTCCGGTCGGCTTGGGTTCCTTGGCGGCCAGCGCATCGAAGTTCTGGTAGAAGCGGTGAATGCCCCAACCACCGAGGGCAGCCATGCCGATGAGCATGCCCGTCATTCGAGCCACCACCACGAGTGCTGATGCGATGCCGTGCTGAGCGGCGGGCACAACCCGCAGGGCCGCAGATGACAGCGGTCCGATCACCAGGCCCAGACCCACACCGGCGACCACCAGGTCGGTGTCGAGCCGAGGCAGCGTGAAGAGCCCGAAGTTGTGCACGGCATCCAACACATCTACCGGCCAACCGGAGATCAGGTAGTACCCGAACGCGGCGATAAGCAGGCCGACGACCGCGATGATCCGGTCGCCGAATCGGGTCGCGAGCCAGCCGCCGATCACCGCCCCGATCGGCAGTGCGACAAGGAAGCGGGACAGCAGGAAGACCGCGTCGGCCTTGTTCATCTGCAGCACTCCCTGCCCGAGCAGCTCGATGTTGACCAGTGTCACCATCAGAGCCGCACCGGCGGCCAGGGACGCGGCCAACGCCGCGAAGAACGGGCCGAACCGAACGCCTTCTGGCTTGATCAGCCGGGTTTTGGCCCGGGATTCCCAGACGATGAACGCCAGGAATGCGACCCCAGATCCGATCAGAACCGGCAGGGCCCACTCGGGTAGTGCCGAGACTTTCGGATCGGGGCTGTACAAACCCACCACCAGGAGCGCTAATGCGACGGCCAGCAGTGCACCCCCGACGACGTCCACCTTCGGTCGATTCGGGTCGTGCTGGTGCGCGGGCACGCTGAACTGGACCAACACGATGGCGATGATCGCCAACGGCACATTGACCCAGAAGATGGCGGTCCAGTGGCCGAACAGCCACACGCACAGCACGCCATACAGCGGGCCGAGCACGCTGCCCAGTTCCTGGGCGGCACCGATACCACCGAGAACGGTCGCGCGATTGCGTTGCGCCCACAGATCGGCGCCCAGAGCCAGCGTGACCGGAAGCAGCGCGCCGCTGGCTACACCCTGAATGATGCGGCCCGTGACCAGCATCGTCAGGTCGGTGGACAGCGCTGTGACGACAGAACCGATGGCGAACCCGGCCAGTGCCAGTTGCAGGATCAGACGGCGCCCGAATCGATCGGAGGCCTGTCCCAGCAGCGGCATCGCGGCGATATATCCGAGTAGGTAACCCGTGACGATCGGAGTGACCTGTTGGATGTTGTTCAGCGCGATGCCGACGGTAGTCATGATGTCGGTGAAGACACTGACTACGACATAGGTATCCAGGGCACCCAGGAGCACCGCCAGGCTTCCGGCGCCGATGGCGATGCTGCGATGCCGCAGGGGCAGGGAGGTACCGGGCTCCGTCGCTGTGTGCGTCACAGGGCGGGCTTGTCGACCGTGACCGGCTTGCCCCAGTCGGACAACGACATCTCGATGGTGTTACCCGGCGAGGTGTCGACGCTGATCTTGGTCAGCAGGTGCTTGCCGTCCTTCTGGATCCACGCCTTGGCCGGAATGTCGGCGGTGAGCGTGGTGCCGCCGGTGAAGGTGTTCAAGGCGTCCTTGCTCATCGTCCCGGTCACGAGAACCGAATCGACGCCGTCGACGGTCTCGACCTTTTGGGACTTGGCATCGGTGATGTTCGACAGCAGGTTGGCCAGCCCCTTGTTGGGGTCGAGGATCAGTCCGATGTCGTAGATGTCCTTGACCGGTCCCATGCTCGTGTAGGTGGTGCTGAGCTGGGCGAACAACTCACCGTCCACCACGACGAACGGCAGTTCCAGCCCCCCGGTCTTGGCGGTGCCCTTGGCGGCCACAGCCGGGGTGGTGGTCAGATCGCCGGTCAGGTCCGACAGCTTCAGGGTCGGCTTGTCGCCGGTGACCTTGAGCACGATGTGCGTGCTGGTCTGGGTTTTGGTGGTGGCCGCCGATTCGCTGAGCAGCGTGGCGGCCTCGGGCAGGCTGGGGTCGGCCTTCTCGGTCTTGGAGCAGCCGGCCAGGGCGATGGCGGCGACGGCTAGGGAGATGGCTAAGGGGACGAGTACGAGTCGGATGCGGTTGCGCATGGGACCGATCGTAGAGGCTGACCGCGACCACTGGGAGGCTCGCGACACGACGATGTTGCTGGCGATGAAATTGACACCCCAGCAATCCGACGCCATGCTCATTTGCAGGGCGGGATTGTCAACCGAGGGCTGGTTGTGGTGAAAAACGTGAGCAGAGCACTGGCATGTGGCATGTCCGCGGTTGCCGCTGTCGCTGGCATTCTTGTTGCTTCACCTGCGCTTTCAGCCGCCGATCCAGCCTCGGAAGCTCCTCCCAAGATTGTCGCTTTCCCGGGCATGTCGATTGTCCAGGGGGACAGTCGTTGCACGCTCGGCTACGTCGATCCGATATCGAGAATCGGCCTGACGGCGGGACATTGCAACGCCACCGGAGCGGTCACCGATCTGGGCGGGAACCGTGTCGGCGAGGTCTTGTTGATGAGTCGCAACCTGCCAACCGGCGGTGCGATCGGCCCGGGAGACGTCGTTTCGGACTACGAGGGCATCACGTTCGCGCCCGGGGTGGAATTGAGCAGCAATCTGCCCAACGGACTCGCACTGCGGATCACGCAGAACGCGGGCCCCGAGCCGGGGCTCCCGGTGTGCCTGATGGGCTCGGTGTCCGGTGAAACCTGCGGCAAGGTCGACGCGATCAACAACGGTTGGTTCACCATGACGGATGTCGGTGGGCAGCACGGTGATTCGGGCGGACCCGTGTACACCATCACCCAACCCGGACAGGCCCTACTGGTGGGTATCTATTCGTTGCGCTGGGGCGGTAAGCCTGCCGCCATGTCGTGGTCGGCGATATCGGCTCAGATGCAGTCACAGCTGGTCGCGCAGATGCCGGCCGCCGGACCGGGTAATGGTGGCCCCGAGTTGCCTGCGCCGCCGCTGCCGTCGGCGGTCCCCGCGGCGTCCTAGTCTCATTCTGTTTCATTCTCGCGTTTCGACAAGGCGCACTGCGCTTTTCCTTCTGGTACTGTGGCGCCGTTCTGAGGCCTATTAACAATTTGCTGCGCCTTCAGATATTTCACAATGTCAACCATTGTGATCACGCTGAATTTGAAAGGCTGATATGAGACGTATTGCTATTGCACTGGTCCTGCTCGCGGCAGGATTTGGCGGCGTCGCCTGCTCTGGCGGCGATAGCAGCAGCGGAAATGTCGTGCGTATCGGCACGACAGAGGCAGGCAAGGACTCCTGGGATGTTTTCGTCGACGAGGCTGGAAAAGCGGGAATCAAACTCGTCACCACCAACTTTACGGACTACAGCCAGCCGAATGTGGCGCTCACCCAAAAACAGGTCGACGTGAATCTATTTCAACATCTTCGTTTCCTGGCTGAATATAACGTCGCGGATAATGCGACGCTTGCACCGGTAGGTGCCACCTATATCGTGCCGCTGGGCCTGTATTCGCAGAAGCACAAGGCGCTTGCGGATATCCCGCAGGGCGGACAGATCGCGATCCCCAATGATCCGCCGAATCAGGCTCGGGCACTGTTCGTGCTGAAGGCGGCCGGGCTCGTCGCTCTCAAGGGCGAACGTACGACGCCCAGTGTCGGGGATATCGACAAGGGGGCTTCCCGAGTCAGCGTGACGCTGGTGGACGCGGCGCAGACGCCGTTGTCGCTCAAATCGATCGATGGCGCCGTCATCAACAACACCTATCTGGCGCAGTCGAACATCGACCCCAAGAGTGCGCTCTATGCCGACGATCCGGCCAGTCCGGGGGCCGAGCCCTACATCAACGTCATCGTGGCGCGCGCCGAGGAGAAGGACAACCCGACGTATCAAAAACTTGTCGAGGTCTTTCATTCGCCGGCGGTCACCGAGGCATATGCCAAGGAAAGCAAGGGAACTCAGCTTTCGGTGACAAAGAGCGGCCCCGACTGCGCGGCCATCTTGGGGAGGATCGAGCAGCAGATTCGCAGCGAAAAATGACCGGTACGACGCCGCTGATCCGGTTCGAGAACGTCACCAAGTCCTTCCAGGTAGGCAAGAAGACGGTGACCGCGGTCGATGACGTCTCGCTCGACATCGCCGCCGGTGAGGTGTTCGCGATGATCGGCTACTCCGGAGCCGGAAAGAGTACGTTGGTGCGCCTCATCAACGGACTGGAACGCCCCACCACCGGCCGCGTGGTGGTCGACGGGGCCGAGGTGAGTGCTCTGGGGGAGCGCGAATTACGCGGTGTGCGTACGGATATCGGCATGATTTTTCAGCAGTTCAATCTGTTCCGGTCCCGAACCGTGGCGGGGAACATCGCCTATCCGCTCCGGGTTGCCGGGTGGTCCGCCGACAAGCGCAACGCGCGGGTCGCCGAGCTGCTGGAGTTCGTCGGGCTGGCCGATAAGGCCAAGAGTTATCCGGACCAGCTCTCCGGTGGACAGAAACAGCGTGTCGGGATAGCGCGGGCGCTGGCGACCTCGCCGTCGGTCTTGTTGGCCGATGAGGCGACCAGTGCGCTGGACCCGGAAACGACCGGCGATGTGCTGCGCCTACTGCGGGCGGTCAACGACGAGTTCGGGGTGACCATCGTGGTGATCACCCACGAAATGGATGTGGTGCGTACGGTCGCCGACCGTGTCGCCGTGCTGGCCGACGGCAAGGTCGTCGAGACCGGAACCGTTTTCGACGTGTTCTCCACGCCGCAGAGTGAGGCCGGCAAGCGTTTTGTCGGGACGGTGCTGCAGAACACCCCGAGCGGCGAAGATATCGCGCGAATAACGCAGCGACACAAGGGAATGATCGTATCCGTCGAAATCAGTGAGGGTGTGCAGATCGGCCCCGCGCTAGCACGCGCGACCGAACTCGGCGTGCGCTTCGAGGTGGTCTACGGGGGCATCACCACGCTGCAGTCGCGCTCCTTCGGCAATCTCACACTCGAGCTGGAAGGATCTGACGATCAAGTGGCGCAAGTTATCTCAGACTTATCGGCTGTGACCACGGTTCAGCAGGTGGGGCGATGACAACCAACTGGGAGCGGTTGCGACCGCAGTTGTTCGAGGCCTTCGGAGACACCTTGTACATGGTGTCGATCACCCTGGTGGTGGGAGGCCTCATCGGGTTGGGCCTGGGCGTGCTGTTGTACACCACCAGATCCGGTGGCTTGCTGCAGAATCGGGTGCTGCACACCCTGCTCAACGTAGTGGTGAACATCGTGCGGCCCATTCCGTTCGTGGTGCTGATCGCGGCGCTGGGGCCCATCACTCTCGGGGTGGTGGGGACGACGATCGGCACCACGGCCGTGGTGTTCGTGATGATCGTCGCCGCGTCCTTCGCGATCGCCCGCATCGTCGAACAGAACCTGGTGACCATCGATCCCGGCGTCATCGAGGCAGCGCGCGCCGTCGGCGCCGGCCCGCTGCGCATCATCGTGACCCTGTTGGTACCGGAAGCGTTGGGGCCGTTGATTCTCGGCTACACCTTTGTACTGATCGGCATCGTCGACATGTCCGCGATGGCCGGCCTGGTCGGCGGTGGCGGCCTCGGTGACTTCGCCATCGTGCAGGGCTACCAGCGCTTCAACTGGCAGGTGACGATCGTCTCGACAGTCATCATCATCGTGCTGGTGCAGGCCGCGCAGTTCTTCGGAAACTACCTGGCGCGCAAGGCGCTCCGGAGATAGTTATGCGGGAGGGGTCGGCGGCGCCGCGGCAGGCAGGGGTGAGCCGGGAGCGGGGGGAGCGGCCGGCGCGCCTTCGGGTGGCTCGGGTGGAGTCCAGTGCCACTGCTCGGGGGCCGGTCCCTGCGAGTCATCGCCGAGGCCGGGAATGCGGGTTCCGGGCGGCGGAGCGGTTCCGGGCAGCGGCTGGTTGAGCGATTCCTTGGTACCGCGGCCGACGATGCCGCCGCGCCACTGACCGTCCTGAACCCCGCGGATGAGCCGTCCCAGGTACTCGCCGCCGGAAACGTCGGCGTTCTCTTCGCCGGGGGCGACCCCGTACACCTCGCCCTTGCCGGGCTCGGCGGGCTTGAGGTTCTGCGGCAACAGGTACTGGTTGTTCAGCGCCCGGGTGTTGGGGGTGACGACCGGAGGAGTGGCACCCGGCGGGGCCGGCGCCGCTGGTGCCGGGTTCTGGCCGATCAGGTTCGGATTACCCACGATGGCGAGGTTGGTGGGGATGCCACCGGGCCCCTGCTCGGTACCGGACAGCGCCAGAGGGTTGCCGATCTGAGACGGCGGCGGAGGCTCCGGTGGTCCCGGAGGTGCGGGAGGAGCCACAGGCACGGGATCGGGTTCGGGATCTGCGGAGGCGGTCGCCGCGGAAGCGAGTAACGCACCCGCGGCCAGAGCCGCAGCCACCCCGATCTTCACGATGGACGGATGATCGGGGTTCCTCATGGCTGCGTCTCCTCTGTTCTTTGGCAGTTCGGGCGGTCTGAACTAGACGGTCTTCGTGACGCCGTAGTAGGCGACGATGTCGTCATTGTCCTTCGACGAACTGGTCAGCACGGCGTACGAACGCAAGAACGACTGGCCGATGCAACCGTCGATCTTGATGTGCACGTCCTTGAGGGTGATGCGCACTTCGCTGCCCTTGTACTTCTTCTTGTCGACGGAGACGTTGATGACCTCACCGGGCTGCGGGTGTACCTCGATCTGGCCCTGAATGGGCAGGCCGAGGCTACCGATGCCGCCGGTGGTCAGGCCGACGTTGAGACCGATGGAGCCGTTCAACTTGACGGTGTTCAGGCTGATGCCGCAACCGATCTGGTAGCCGGCCTCCAGGGTGCCGCCGGACAGCTTGGTGCTGCCGCCGCCCTTGGCCGAGCCGGTGAACGTGCCTCCGGCCAGGTACTCGCGCGACGAGGTGGCGGTGGTCAGCGGCGGGATGGGCAGCTGGGTCTCATCCTTGGCACCGACTGTGAGGGTCCAGCCGTCGGGGGTCTTAACGATGCCTGGTTCCTCGGAGCCGACGAGGCCGTTGTCCGGCGGTGGGCCGTCAGCGGGAGGCGGGGCGTCCGCCACGGGCTGGACGGGTGGCGGGTCGTCGGACGGGTCCGCCAGGGCGAGCGGAGCCGACGCCGCGAGTGCGCACGCGGCGGTCAGGGTGACGAGACTCTTGAGCATGGGATTGAGGCCTCTCGTGGTCTTGAACAGTGGGCTGGCTGTGGGTGTTTCGGTCATCAATGTCAGACGGCCTTGGTGACACCCATGTACGTGACCACGTCATCGGTGTTCTCGGTGGAGCTGGTGAAGGTCGCGTAGGACCGGATGAAGGACTGACCGACGCAGCCGTCGATCTTGATGCGGAAGCCGGTGATGGTGGTACGCGTGGTGGTGCCCTCGAAGGTCTTCTTGTTGACCGGGACGATGGTCACCGTGCCCGGCTTCAGACCGACCTTGATCTGGCCGACCACACCGGCGCTGGCCGAGGGGACACCGGCCATGCTGATCGACGGCTGGAGGCTGACACCACCCATCAGCTCCACGGGGCCACCGGTGATGCCGCAGCCGATCTGGTAGCCGGCTTCCAGGGTTCCACCGGCGAGTTTCGTCTTGCCGCCACCCTTCACGCCACCGATGAATGTGCCGCCGACGATGTATTCGCGCGAGGACAGCGCAGTGGTCAACGGTGCCACCGGCAGCAGACTCTCGTCCTTCGCGGCGACGGCGAGGATCCAGCCGTCCGGGGTGGACAAGGTGCCGGGCTCCGCCGACGGCATTGCGCCGGTATCGCCGGGAGGGGGCGGTGGTGCATCCGCCACCGGCTGTACGGGCGTCGGATCATCACCGGGTTCGGCCAGGGCGAGGGGCGCCGTTGCGGCGAGCGCGCAGACAGCAGTCAGAGTGACAAGACTTTTCAGCATGGTGCGGTGGCGCCTCTCATTGTTTGGTGATGTCCATGACTTCTGTGAGGAAGCTGTCCCGACGAATGTTGGGGGTGCCGCGTTGCGAAACGGTTAATGGACGGACAACAGTTATCGCCCAATGTCTATCCATTTCCTACGTCGGTACACACCGTTCCAACCGCGATGATTTGAAACGTGAAATGCCTTCTGCCTCGGCGGTTGTGAGGAAAACCACTGGTGTCGTTACCGCGCCCGCATGATCATTTGGGACTACCCGGTAGGGGTATCCAGCACACTTTTCAACGGTCAGGCGAATTCTCTGTCATATACCAGTTGTTCAACAATGGTTCAGACTCGTGACAATTCCGCAACTCACTATCAGTTGTCGGTGCTGTCTTGACGCGACGTCGTGATGAATTGCGGGTACGGTCACGGCCGAACAGCACCAGGGAACCTGGAGAGGAATCGATGAGGCCACTACATCTGTGTCGCAAGGCGGCCGTGCCGGCTCTGGTCGCGATCGGTATGGGCTTGGCGGTTGTTCCTGCAGCGTATGCGGAGCCCGATCAACCCGATCCCACAGACCAGCCGGCCGTAGCGCCCGGTCCCGCGATTGTGTCGGGTGCCGCGCCGACCAGTGACACCGCGACCCCTGCTGCCGTCGAGGCGTGCGCGAAGTTCGCGACCGCGCTGGATTACGCCGCGACGAACTACTCCGACTTCGCCAACAACCTGGCGGGGATGGAGGGCAACTACAGCGATGTCTATGTCTCGTCGAGCAATGGAACCGGCCGTACCGCGCTGCGTGAGGCGGCCTCGTTCGCGAACGAAGCTGCGAATACCCCGGATCTGGATCCGGCGATCGCCGATCCGATGCGCTCATGGGCGACGAACGCCAATAAGTTGATGATCCTCATGGGTGTGCGCGCACCGGTCGACGGCGTGAACGGGAAGGCCAACGACCTGAACACCGACGCGCACAATGCCCAGATGGCCTGCGCGCAGGCAGGGACGCACGCCTAATCCCAGGAAAGCGTCCTAGGCTTGGCGGCATGTTCACCGGAATCGTTGAGGAGCTTGGCGAGATCCTGGGCAGGGAAGATCTCGACGACGCTGCCCGTCTCACCGTGCTCGGCCCCCTGGTCGTTGAGGACGCGAAGCATGGCGACTCGATCGCCGTCAATGGCGTCTGCCTGACGGTGGTCGAGGTCCGGCCCGGGGGAGTCTTCACCACCGACGTTATGGGCGAGACGCTCTCGCGGTCCAGCCTGGACAAGATCGCCACCGGCGCCAAGGTCAATCTGGAGCGGGCGGCCGCGGTCAACAGCCGGCTGGGTGGACACATCGTGCAAGGGCACGTCGACGGCACCGGGCAGGTGCTGGTGCGGACGCCTTCGGAGAATTGGGAGGTCGTGCGCGTCTCCCTGCCGCAGGCAGTGGCCAGATATGTCGTCGAAAAGGGCTCGATCACCGTAGACGGGGTGTCACTGACGGTGTCGGGATTGGGACCGGACTGGTTCGAGGTGTCGTTGATCCCCACGACGTTGGGCCTGACCACGCTGGGCACGGCGACCATCGGCACGACGGTGAATCTCGAGGTGGATGTCATCGCCAAGTACGTCGAACGGCTGCTCGAACACCGTTCCTAGGCGGGCCCGGATCCGCTGAGTGAACAGCGCTCGAATCGTTCGATTCCCAGTGGTTCATACTTAGAGTGCCCACACGCCCCTAACGAGAGTGGTCCCCATGACCAGGTTGGACAGCATTGAACGCGCTGTCGCCGATATCGCCGCCGGTAAGGCCATCGTCGTCGTCGACGATGAGGACCGGGAGAACGAAGGCGATCTGATCTTCGCCGCGGAGAAGGCCACCCCTGAATTGGTGGCATTCATGGTGCGGTACACATCGGGGTACCTCTGTGTACCGTTGGCCGGTGAGGACTGCGACCGTCTTGGGCTGCTGCCCCAGTACGCGGTAAATCAGGACAAGCACGGCACGGCGTACACCGTGACCGTGGACGCGAAAAACGGTATCGGAACCGGGATTTCGGCCTCCGATCGCGCCGCGACCATGCGACTGCTGGCCGACGCGGAGAGCGCGGCCGACGACTTCACCAAGCCGGGGCACGTTGTTCCGCTGCGCGCCAAGGATGGTGGGGTGCTGCGACGCCCAGGGCACACCGAGGCATCGGTTGACCTGGCCAAGCTGGCGGGCCTGCGGCCCGCCGCGGTGATCTGCGAGATCGTCAGCCAGAAGGACGAGGGTGCGATGGCGCAGACCGAGGAGCTGAGGGTCTTCGCCGATGAGCACAACCTGGCGCTGGTGTCGATCGCGGATCTGATCGAGTGGCGGCGTAAGCACGAGAAGCATGTCGAACGGATCGCCGAGGCGCGTATCCCCACCCAGCACGGTGAGTTCCGTGCGGTGGGTTACACCAGCATTTACGACGACGTCGAGCACGTGGCCCTGGTGTTGGGGGACATCTCCGGCCCCGACGGCGACGGCAACGACGTGTTGGTGCGTGTGCACTCCGAGTGTTTGACCGGTGACGTATTCGGTTCGCGGCGTTGTGATTGCGGTCCGCAGCTGGACGCCGCGATGGAGATGGTGGCCAAAGAGGGCCGGGGCATCGTGTTGTACATGCGCGGCCATGAGGGCCGCGGCATCGGACTGATGCACAAGCTGCAGGCCTACCAGCTGCAGGACGCCGGTGAGGACACCGTCGACGCCAACCTGAAGCTCGGTCTGCCCGCTGACGCGCGCGACTATGGTTTGGGCGCACAGATTTTGGTGGACCTGGGCGTGAAGTCGATGCGCCTGTTGACCAACAACCCCGCCAAGCGCGTGGGATTGGACGGATACGGGCTGCACATCATCGAGCGGGTGCCGTTGCCGGTGCGTGCCAACTCCGAGAACATCCGGTATCTGCGTACCAAGCGGGATCGGATGGGACACGACCTGGCCGATCTCGATGATCATCCCGAGGCTGATGGCGCGTGAGCGGCGGCGGAATCCCGTCACTGAAGGTCGGTGACGCGTCGGGTCTTAGCCTGGCGATCGTGGCAAGCACGTGGCATGACCAGATCTGCACGGCCCTGTTGGAGGGGGCTACGCGTATTGCCACCGATGCGGGGATCGAACGTCCGACGGTGGTACGGGTGCTCGGCGCCATCGAGATACCGGTGGTGGCGCAGGCTTTGGCACGCACCCATGACGCCGTCGTCGCGCTGGGTGTGGTGATCCAAGGCGAGACACCGCATTTCAACTATGTTTGCGATGCGGTCACCACCGGGCTGACCCGCGTGTCGTTGGATACCAGCACCCCGGTGGCAAATGGCGTGCTGACCGTGAACAACGAACAGCAGGCCCTCGACCGGGCCGGTCTGCCGGGGTCATCCGAGGACAAGGGCGCTCAGGCGGCAGCTGCCGCCCTGGACACGGCGTTGACGCTGCGCCGGCTTCGCCAGCCCTGGGCCGAGGCGTGAGCGAGTCGCCGCGGGACCGCGAATGGGAACTCGTCCTCACACCGCATCTGTCGCCGTACTTCGTATACGCGGCGGCCTTTGTCATCGCGGCCGCGCATGTCGCAGTGGGCCTGCTGCTGAAGATCTCGCCCAATAGCGGGGTGATCTTCAAGACCTCCGACCAGGTGGGTATCGCGGTGGTGGGCTTTGTCATCGCAGGGGTGGTGCTGATGTTCGCGCGACCTCGAGTGCGGGCCGGTGAGGGTGGCATCGAGGTGCGCAATGTGTTGGGCCCGAAGCTCATTCCATGGTCGGACGTCGTCGGAGTGTCGTTTCCGGCAGGAGCGCAGTGGGCGCGGCTGGACCTGGACGACTATGAGTACGAGCCGTTGATGGCCATTCAGGCAATCGACAAGCAGCGTGCCGTCGACGCGATGGACGCGCTGCGGGCACTGATCGTCACCTACACGAATCGTCCGGCCGCCTGACCGGCCCGGCACTTCGCGTCGTCGTGTGACCGCGGTCGCAATCTGCAGCCTTGGTGCAACCTTTGCGGCGATAACGTGCCGCCACCAACGACATAACCCGTAGACCGCGTGTGCGGCAATTCCCGTCGGGTGCAGTCGACAAGGCGACACTCAAGGAGAATCGGTGCCCGCACAAAGCTCTGTTCGTCATGCCCATGTTGTGTCCCCGAGTGCCGACCGTTACCCGCCGACGTCTCAGTTCGCCGAACAGGCCAACGCCACCGACGAGCTCTACCACGAGGCGGCGGCCGACAGGCTCGGGTTCTGGGCAAGGCAGGCCGAAAGGCTCTCTTGGGAACGTGCGTTCACCGAGGTGCTGGATTGGTCCGACGCGCCGTTCGCGCGCTGGTTTGTCGACGGCACCCTGAATGTGGCCTACAACTGTGTGGACCGGCACGTGGAAGCGGGCAACGGCGGCCGGGTGGCGATTCACTGGGTGGGTGAGCCCGCTGGCGAGGCGCGTGCCATCACGTATGCCGAGCTCAAGGACGAGGTGTCCCGGGCTGCCAATGCGCTCGCCGGCCTGGGCGCCGCGCCGGGCGACAGGGTGGTGATCTACATGCCGATGATCCCCGAAGCGATCATTGCGATGCTGGCGTGCGCGCGCCTGGGCGTCATGCATTCGGTGGTCTTCGCCGGATTCACCGCGTCGGCGCTACGGGCCAGGATCACCGATGCGGGGGCCAAGATCATCATCACGGCCGATGGTCAGTACCGGCGGGGAAAGGCCGCACCGCTCAAGGCTGCCGTCGACGAGGCGATTGCCGAGGGGCTGGGCGTCGAACATGTTCTGGTTGTCCGGCGCACCGGCACCGAGGTGGCCTGGAACGACAGACGCGATGCGTGGTGGCACGAGACGGTCGGGCGCGCCTCCGCCCAGCACCGCCCGGAAGCCTTCGGCGCCGAGCATCCGCTGTTTCTGCTGTACACCTCGGGCACCACGGGAAAGCCGAAAGGCATTGTGCACACCAGTGGCGGGTACCTGACGCAGGCGGCCTATACCCACAGCGCGCTCTTCGATATCAAGCCTGAAGTCGATACCTATTGGTGCACAGCAGATATCGGGTGGATCACGGGGCACACCTATATCGTCTACGGTCCACTGGCCAACGGGACCACTCAGGTGGTGTATGAGGGCACACCGGCCTGGCCGGATGAGCGCCGGCACTTTCAGATCATCGAGAAATACGGTGTGACAACCTATTACACGGCGCCGACGTTGATTCGCACCTTCATGAAGTGGGGGCGGCAGATACCCGATGCGCACGATCTTTCGAGCCTGCGGTTGCTTGGTTCGGTGGGAGAGCCCATCAACCCGGAGGCGTGGCGCTGGTATCGGACGGTCTTGGGCAACGACGTCGCGCCGGTGGTGGACACGTGGTGGCAGACCGAAACCGGGGCAGCGATGATTTCGCCGTTGCCCGCTGTCACCTCATGCAAACCCGGTTCGGCGATGCAGCCGCTGCCCGGTATCTCGGCGATGATCGTGGACGACGATGGAACGAGGTTGTCCGCACATTCCGACGAGGTTGGACAGGGCGCCGGATACCTCGTTCTCGACCAGCCGTGGCCTGCGATGGCACGCGGTATCTGGGGCGACCCGGACCGGTTTGTGCAGACCTACTGGTCGCGATTCGCCGAGCAGGGGTGGTACTTCGCCGGCGACGGTGCTCGCTACGGCGAGGACGGCGAGATCTGGGTGTTGGGCCGCATCGACGATGTGATGAACGTGTCCGGCCACCGGATTTCCACGGCGGAGGTCGAGTCCGCGTTGGTGGGGCATGCCGGGGTCGCCGAGGCGGCCGTCGTGGGTGTCACCGACGAGCAGACCGGCCAGGCCATCTGCGCATTCGTCATCCTGAACGCTCGGCACCAGGGCAGGCCGCGTGACGCCACCATCGATGAACTGCGCAGCGAGGTGGCGCGTGAGATATCGCCGATTGCCCGGCCACGGGATCTCTTCGTGGTCCCCGAGTTGCCGAAGACCCGCAGCGGCAAAATCATGCGCAGGCTGCTGAGAGATGTTGCCGAGGGGCGCGATCCCGGTGACACTACGGCGCTGGTAGACCCCGCCGTGTTCGAGGCAATCCGGGCGCAGGCCTGCCTGCCGTAACCTGCGTGACCGGCTATCTCGCGCAGTTTCCCTTCCCGGCACCGATGTCCAAGTATCGTGTCGATATCGACCGTGCCTGCGAATATGGCCAGGGCAGAGAGCTTGGAGACCGTGGCGACTACGAGAAGTACAG
The DNA here is from genome assembly GCF_001456355.1 of Mycobacteroides saopaulense. NCBI lineage: Bacteria > Bacillati > Actinomycetota > Actinomycetes > Mycobacteriales > Mycobacteriaceae > Mycobacteroides > Mycobacteroides saopaulense. Next base: position 2,538,643 of record NZ_CP010271.1, on the reverse strand, counting down.
CGCGTGGCAGCGCTGTACGCGCCTCGTTGGCGTCCGTACGCGACGCGCACGACCTTTTCGTGGCCGGCCGGGTAGACGGTTCGTACCTGGAGTCCATATCTCTGCCGCGCCTGGTGACCGAAAGCTGGCAGCGGAGCCTGGCGACCGGCGTCGATCCCGATCGCGGTCCCGGTGAGGCCGCGGCCGCCAAGCGCCTGACCGAACTGCGCAGCAGCCATCCGCTGGCCGGAGCGCTGCCTGTCATCCGCCGCTTGCTGGTGGATCACGCCACGGACTCCGGCGCACTCGTCGGGGTCACCGCTGCCGACGGAGCACTGCTCTGGGTGGAAGGTGACGCCGGCGCCGGCCGCAAGGCGGCCACGATGAACTTCGTGCCCGGCGCCGACTGGAGCGAGCAGGCGGTGGGCACGAATGCCCCGGGCACCGCGCTCGCGCTGGACCGAGAGGTGCAGATCCGCGGCAGTGAGCACTTCTGCAGGCTTGTCCGTCCGTGGTCATGCACCGCGGTTCCGCTCCATGACCCGTTGACGGGCGTGCCCCTGGGAAGCCTGGACTTGACCGGCGGTGCCGCCGTCGCCTCCGCACAGACCCTGGCACTCGTGCGCGCGACCGCGGTTGCCGTCGAACATTTCATCGCCCTGAACTACCCGAGTCAGGATCATCGGCAGGGTGATACCGAACCGCGGTTGACCGTGCTCGGCGCCGACCGCCCGGTGTTGTATCGCGCCGACGGGCAGCGCGCCCACCGGCTGTCGGGGCGCCATGCGGAGATCCTGGCATTGTTGCTACGCCACCCCGAGGGACTCAGCGCCGATCATCTGGCGATGCTGCTCGATGAAAACGACCTCGACGTCGTCACCATTCGCGCGGAGATGTCGCGACTGCGTCGCATCGTGGGCGGCGAATTGATCGGGTCCCGTCCCTACCGGCTTCTGGAACAGGTCGGCAGCGATATGGGTGATGTCTTCGCCGCACTACGAGCCGGTGACGTCGCCGGGGCGATGGACTCCTATTCGGGGCAGCTGTTGCCGCGATCGGCGGCGCCAGCGATCGGTCGACTGCGCCTGGAATTGAGCGCGAGCCTTCGCGGTGCGGTGCTCGCCGGCGGAGACCTGCACCTGTTGCGCCGCTGGCTCGACCTGCCGGAGGCGCGCGATGATCGTGCGGGATGGCAGGCCCTGCGTGAGCATCCGAGCGCGGGCACGGTCATGCGGTCGGAAGCGCGCGGCCACCTCATCGCGCTGGATTCCGATCTCGCCTGAGCGCGGGGCCCCCGGACCAAGAAGTTGCAACGGTGCTGCAACGGGCCGAAATCTACCTTCAGTGATCACCGACACATCTGATGTCTTGAAGGTAGGAGACCACCGTGACCGTTTATGCCCGCCCGGGTGCGCAGGGATCGCTGATGGCGTTCGCATCCCGCTACGAGAATTTCATTGGCGGGCAATGGGTTCCCCCGGTCCAGGGGCGCTACTTCGAGAACCGTAGCCCGGTGACGGGGGAGGTGTTCTGCGAGATACCTCGCTCCTGTGAGGCCGATGTCGAGAAGGCGCTCGACGCCGCGCACGCCGCGACGGCAGGGTGGGCCAAGATCTCGCCGGCGGAGCGGGCGCTGATCCTGAATCGGATCGCCGACCGGATGGAAGCCAATCTGGAGTCGATCGCCGTCGCCGAGTCGTGGGACAACGGCAAGCCGATCCGGGAAACCGTCAACGCCGACATCCCGTTGGCCATCGATCATTTCCGGTACTTCGCCGGTGTCCTTCGGGCGCAAGAGGGTTCACTGTCGCAGATCGACGAGGACACCGTCGCCTACCACTTCCATGAACCTCTGGGCGTTGTCGGGCAGATCATCCCGTGGAACTTCCCACTACTGATGGCGAGCTGGAAGCTGGCTCCGGCTCTTGCCGCGGGTAACGCGGTGGTGCTCAAGCCCGCCGAGCAAACCCCGGCGTCGATCCTGTACCTGTTCTCGCTGATCGGTGACCTGCTGCCGCCGGGTGTGGTGAACATCGTCAACGGCTTTGGGGTGGAAGCGGGCAAGCCGCTGGCATCCAGCAGCCGGATCGCGAAGATCGCATTCACCGGTGAAACCGGTACGGGCCGGCTGATCATGCAGTACGCGAGCCAGAACCTGATTCCGGTGACCTTGGAACTCGGTGGCAAGAGCCCCAATATCTTCTTCTCGGATGTGATGGCGGCCGGTGACGATTTCCAGGACAAGGCCCTGGAAGGGTTCACGATGTTCGCGTTCAACCAGGGCGAGGTGTGCACGTGTCCGTCGCGCAGCGTGATTCAGGCGGACATCTTCGACGAGTTCCTGGAGTTGGCTGCCATCCGCACCAAGGCCATCCGCCAGGGCGATCCGTTGGACACCGAGACCATGATGGGGGCGCAGGCCTCCCATGAGCAGCTCGAGAAGATCCTGTCCTATATCGAGATCGGCAAATCTGAAGGGGCGCGGCTTGTTACCGGCGGTGAGCGCGCGGAACTCGGCGGCGACCTGTCGGGCGGCTATTACGTCGCGCCGACGGTTTTCGCCGGGACCAACTCGATGCGGATCTTCCAGGAGGAGATCTTCGGGCCGGTGCTCGCCGTGACCTCATTCGCCGATTACGACGAAGCCATCGCCATCGCCAACGACACCCCGTACGGACTGGGCGCTGGAGTGTGGAGCCGTAACGGCAATATCGCTTACCGCGCAGGGCGGGATATCAAGGCGGGCCGGGTATGGACCAACTGCTACCACCAATACCCCGCACACGCGGCATTCGGCGGCTACAAGCGGTCCGGTATCGGCCGTGAGAACCACAAGATGATGCTCGACCACTACCAGCAGACCAAGAACCTGTTGGTGTCCTACAGCTCCAAGGCCCAGGGATTCTTCTGATCCTCGCCATCGGCGGTCTCACCGGAAAGCGAAGTCACCCCACTGAATTGAACCACTGAACTGCGGAGAAGCAAGGAAACGATATGGCGACCACCAAGCACGGCCTCGTCGAGGAGCACCTCGAGAGCGCGGAGTACCTGCGCAAGCGTCAACTCAGGTCGGGGAGCGCGGGCTGGCTCCTGCTGGCCGGCCTCGGAGTGAGTTACGTTGTGTCCGGCGACTACTCGGGCTGGAACTTCGGACTCGGCCAGGGCGGCTTCGGCGGGCTGGCAATCGCCACCGTGGTGATCGCCGGCATGTACCTGGCCCTGGTGCTGGGCATGGCGGAGTTGTCGTCGGCATTGCCGACGGCGGGAGGCGGGTACACCTTCGCACGCCGTGCGCTGGGGCCGTGGGGTGGATTCGCCACGGGCACGGCAATTCTCATCGAGTACTCGATTGCCCCCGCCGCAATCGCCACCTTCATCGGAGCGTACGTGCAGTCGTTGGGGCTGTTCGGCATCACCAACGGGTGGTGGGTGTACCTGGCCGCCTACGCCGTGTTCATCGGGATCCATCTCTCCGGTGTGGGCGAGGCGTTGAAGGTGATGTTCGTCATCACCGCGGTTGCCTTGGTGGGCCTGCTGATTTTCGCGGTGGCCGCCGCCGGTCATTTCGACATCCACAACCTGACCAATATCGCGGTGGACGAAAGTGCTGCCGGGGCTTCCAGCATCCTGCCGCACGGCTACCTTGGCATTTGGGCCGCCATCCCGTTCGCCATTTGGTTCTTCCTGGCCGTCGAGGGCGTTCCGCTGGCCGCCGAAGAGACGGCCAACCCGGAACGCAATGTGCCACGCGGGATCATCGCGGCGATCGGCGTGCTGCTGGTGACCTGCGCGGCGGCGCTGATTCTGACCACCGGAGCCGGCGGAGCGGAACAGATGTCGGATTCGGGCAACCCGCTTGTCGAGGCGCTCGGTCACGGCACCGCGGCCAAGCTGGTCAACTACATCGGGTTGGCCGGACTCATCGCGAGCTTCTTCTCGATCATCTACGCATACTCGCGGCAGCTGTTCGCGCTTTCCCGCGCGGGTTATCTGCCGACCGTGCTGTCGGTGACCAACTCGCGGAAGGCTCCGACGCTGGCGTTGATCGTCCCCGGCGTCATCGGGTTCGCGCTGTCACTGACCGGGCACGGTGACCTGCTGCTGAACATGGCGGTGTTCGGCGCGGCGGTGAGTTACGTGCTGATGATGGTCAGCCATATCGTGCTGCGCGTGCGTGAACCGAAGATGCCGAGGCCCTACCGCACCCCGGGCGGCATGGTGACCACCGGCTTCGCCCTGGTCGTGGCGGTGCTCGCAGTCATCGCGACATTCCTGGTCAATCCGGTGGCCGCGGGCCTGTGTTTGGCCGTATTCATGGCGTTCATGCTGTATTTCGCGCTCTACAGCCGTCACCGCCTGGTCGCCAACTCGCCCGACGAGGAGTTCGCGATGCTTGCGGAGGCGGAAAGCGAGCTCACGTGAAGTACCGGCGACAGGTAGCGGGGCAGAACTATACGTTCGACGGACTGGTCGATGTGATGGCCAAGGCGACGCCGCTGCGCTCGGGTGACCAACTCGCCGGATGCGCGGCCGGGTCCGATGCCGAACGGGCCGCTGCGGCTTGGGTTCTGGCTGATCTTCCGCTCGATACCTTTCTCAACGAGGCAGTGGTGCCCTACGAAACCGATGAGGTCACCAGGCTGATCATCGACAGCCATGACCGCCTCGCCTACGGCCCCATCTCACATCTGACCGTCGGCGGCTTTCGGGACTGGTTGTTGGAGAGCGCTTCCCGTGACGACGGTGCTCAGCGGATTGCCGCCGTTTCCGCGGGAATCACCCCGGAGATGGCGGCGGCGGTCAGCAAGATCATGCGCAATCAAGACCTGATCGCGGTCGGCGCCGCCATGCAAGTCAGCGCCGCCTTCCGCACCACCGTCGGTGGGAAGGGCACACTGGCCACGCGGCTGCAGCCGAATCACCCCACCGACGATCCCCGTGGCGTCGCGGCTGCCGTGCTCGACGGGCTGCTTCTGGGATGCGGTGACGCGGTGATCGGCATCAACCCGGCAACCGATTCACCGCACGCCACATCGGATCTGCTGTATCTGCTCGACTCCATCAGATCGCGCTACGACATCCCGACCCAGTCCTGCGTCCTCTCACACATCACCACGACGATCGAATTGATCGAGCGGGGAGCTCCGGTGGACTTGACGTTCCAGTCGATCGCGGGTACCGAGGGAGCCAATTCAGCTTTTGGAGTAGACATCTCGCTGCTGCGTGAGGGCCGCGACGCGACTCGGGGGCTGAACCGGGGCACCGTCGGCGACAACGTCATGTACCTCGAAACCGGGCAGGGATCGGCGCTGAGCTCTCACGCCCATCTGGGTACCGGCGGCAAGCCGGTCGACCAGCAGACACTGGAGGCCCGTGCCTACGCGGTGGCCCGTGACTTAGAGCCATTCCTGGTCAATACCGTCGTCGGATTCATCGGGCCGGAATACCTCTACGACGGCAAGCAGATCATCCGTGCCGGACTGGAGGATCACTTCTGCGGCAAGCTACTGGGCCTGCCGATGGGTGTCGACGTCTGCTACACCAACCACGCCGAGGCGGATCAGAACGACATGGACGCATTGCTGATCCTGCTCGCGGCTGCCGGGGTGGCATTCGTCATCACCGTTCCCGGTGCCGACGATGTCATGCTCGGTTATCAGAGTCTGTCGTTTCACGATGTCCTGCAGGCGCGTCGGACTTTGGGTCTGCGCCCGGCACCGGAGTTCGAACAGTGGTTACAGGCCATCGGGATGATAGACGCGGGCGGTCGTCTCACGCCGTTCGATGTGGTCAATTCGCCGTTGCGCGCCCTGACCACCTCGGGCGTCCGATGAGTACCGGCGATGTTGCCCGCCAGAAATTTTGGCGAGAGTTGCGCCTGAATACCCAGGCCCGCATCGGCTTGGACCGTGCGGGCAACGCGCTGCACACCAGGGACGTACTGGATTTGGCCGCTGCCCATGCGGCCGCGCGTGACGCCGTCCATGTGCCCTTGGATGTCGAACGGCTCGCCGCCGACGTCACCGGCATCGGGCTGGGAACGCCCGCGGTGGTCACCAGCCAAGTGAGCTCGCGTGACGAGTATCTACGCAGGCCCGACCTCGGAAGGCTTCCTGCGGATCTGTCCGCGGTGCCGTGCGAGGCATCGGATATCGGATTCGTTCTCGCCGATGGCCTGTCGCCGACGGCACTTATGCGCCATGGCGTCTCGCTCGTGGGCGAACTTGTCCGGCAGCTGGGTGACGCATACACGTTGGCGGCACCCGTGATCGCCACCCAGGCCCGAGTGGCGCTGGGAGACCACATCGCGGCGCAAGGCCGGTACCGCACACTGATCGTCATCATCGGTGAACGGCCCGGGCTCAGCGTCGTGGACAGTCTCGGCATCTACCTCACGCATCTGCCGCGACCGGGATGCACCGATGCGGACCGCAACTGCATCTCGAACATCCATCCGCCCGACGGGCTCAGTTACGAGGAGGCCGCGCATATCGCGGCGAGCCTGGTCAGCGGCGCACGCCGGCTGGGCCGTTCCGGAGTGTCACTCAAGGACACCTCGCGTGCAGACGCCCTCGGCGGCTCTGACCGGGAAGAGCTGGCTTGACATTCGGTTCAGCCCGTATCACCCATGACGAGACCCTCGCGGCGTGGGTCCGCACCGCCTATCCACCCCGGCCCGCGCCGCACCAGGGCCGATAGGCCGCTGGACTGGTCAGCGACATCGACGGCGTGCCCGCGCTGACGCAGCCCCCGGATGAGGGGATCGTCGGCGCCGTTGTCACGCGCGTCGATGTTCGGGTGCTCGCCGCCCACATTGGTCTTGGCGGAATTGTTGGCGCCGAAATCGACCATGGACACGGCTTGCTGCGGATCCAGCCCCCAATCAAGAATGCCGACAAGCGTTTTCACCACGAACTGAATGATCACCGAGCCGCCGGGTGAACCGAGCGCAAGCAGTAGCGCACCGCGCTTGCCCGATTCCGTCCTCTCGAAAACCAAGGTGGGAGCCATGGAGCTGCGTGGCCGTTTGCCCGGTTGCAGCCGGTTCGCGATAGGAAGGCCGTCCTTGCCGACCGGCTGGGCCGAGAAGTCGGTGAGCTGATTGTTGAGGATGAAGCCATCGACCATGTGGAAGGAGCCAAAGGCGGATTCCACTGTGGTGGTGAGCGATGCCGCGTTGCCGCGGGCGTCCACCACGGTCACCTGGCTGGTGCCGTGTTCGGGAGTGGAGACCGCTGCCGAGGTCGGAACGTTGAACTCCCCGGGCTTGGCGGTGCCCATGGTCCTCTCACCCGAGATCAATTGGGCACGCCCGGCCAGATACGTTGGGTTGAGCAGCGCGCCGGGCGAATTGCCGGGCAGCGCAACGAAGTCGGTGTCAGCGACATACTTGTCACGGTCGGCGTAGGCCAGTCGCTCGGCCTCGGCGATGTAGTGCACGCCGTCGACGGTCGGCTTGCCGCCGTCCAGGTCGAGGTCGGTGGGCCGGTAGGAGGCCATCGGAAAGTTCTGCAGAATCCCAAGGGTGGCGGCGACGGCGATGCCGCCCGACGAAGGAGCCGGCATGCCACAGATCTCGTGGTCGCGGTAGGTGGTACAGAGAGACTCACGCCGCTTGGCGGTGTACTCCGATAGATCGGCGGCCGTCATCAGGCTCGGGGTGCGTCCCGCCGAGGTGTCTGCCGCCGCGGCGACGATGTCGTCCGCGATCGCACCCCGGTAGAAGGCATCGGGTCCGTCGGTCGCGACGGCGCCCAGGGTCTTCGCATAGGCAGGGTTGGTGAGCTTTGTCCCTGCCGGTTTCGCCGACCCGTCGGGATTGAGAAAGTACGTGCCCGCCTCCTGGTCAACGGCAAGGCCGGCCGCGGAGTCGGCGATGGCGGCGGCGAGGCGTGGGCTGATCTCGAAACCCTCATCGGCCAATTGAACCGCCGGAGTGAACAAGTCACGCCATGGCTTGGCGCCGTGTGCGGTGTGGGCGTCGTGGAGCATACGCAGGATTCCCGGCACTCCGATCGAACGCCCCGATGACCGTGTGTCGGGCGCGGGTTCGACTGGATGCGCGTCGTCGATCCAGCGCAGATAGTTTTCCGTGGCGGCCGCGGGCGCGACCTCACGGCCGTCGTAAGCCTCGACAGCACCCGTGGCGGCGTCGTAGTAGACGAGAAAGCCGCCGCCACCGATCCCGGAGGATTGCGGTTCGACGAGTCCGAGCACTGCCTGTGCGGCGATTAGTGCGTCCGTCGCCGATCCTCCGTCGCGTAGCACCCGGCAGGCGGCCTGGGTGGCCAGCGGGTTGGCGGTCGCGACGGCATAGCTCGCGGTGCGGACCGCCGACATGCCCTGGCGGTAACCGGTGGCGACCTCGGGGTTGGTGGAGATGTTGCGCTCGGTAGTGGACCCTGCCACAGCGGCTTTCGAGATCGGCGTGCCATTGGTGACGATGCCGCACGGCTCTGAGCCGGCACCGCGGCGCGCGGCATGATCGGTCGAGCAGCCCGCGACCACGACGAGGGCGATGGCGAGGGAGGCTAGCGCTCTCGGCAGGGTCCTCACAGTTCCATCACGTTAGCGGCTAGTGGACGGTGTCCACCGGGTGGTAGGAGAAACCGACTTCGACGGGCGTGTTGGCGAGCTCGGGACTGCGGGCTGACAACGCGGTATTGCCGTCGGGATCGATCTCGACGGTCAGCGGGATCTCGGTGCCCTTGGCGGTGGTCACCGTGGGCGACGCGAACATTCCGACCAGGAGTGCGGGCTGATCCGGACCTGCGCCGTCGGATTCGATGAGCAGCGTGGTGCCGTGCCGCACCCAGTGGGTGCCGGCGGGAAGTCCGAGGTGCAGGTTGTAGTCCAAAGAGTCGGCCGGGTTCTTCTTCACGATCGTGAAGTACTCGCCGCCGTCGACAAGAGGCGTCACGATGATGTCGGTGTCGGCGGATTGGTAGGTCGCCTCCCCGTCGGGCCCCCACTGCGCCGGCATCAGGGGAGCATCAGAAGGCAGATGGATCGTCAATGGTTCACCGGGTTTTCCCGTTCTGACGCGGATGCCCTCCTGCGCGAAGACGGGAAGGATCGCTGTGCGAGAAGCGGTTTGAGAGTCCGGGGTCGGTGCCGGAGTATTGGGATCGGCACTGGTCATCGCGGGCGGCAAGGCGATCGTGCCAGCGGTGACCATGGCAATGGCCAGGGGATAAACACGGTTTCTCATCGATCGTCCTATCTGTCAGCACGCCAGCGTGACGTGAGCGACCTTGGTAGACACGGGAACCGACGTGGGCCTGTTGCGCATATCGCGGGCACTGGCGACATTGGAGACCGGCGACTGTTGATTGACGGATTGGACGACGCAATTGTCGGGATGCCCCGAGCCGATTCTCGTCACGGTGACCCGATAGCCGCTGGCCTGCAGGCTGTTGATCACGGCATCGGCATCGTTCGACGGGCGGGCCATGGCATGGATCGCGGTCATGAGGGACAGGCCTGCCGCCGCGGTGACCAGCACGGCTATCAAGACCGCGGGCAATCTACGCACCGTTGTCGCTCCTTAGCCTCGGCGTTGAGGTACCCCCTGAGGGTAGCGGAATGTCCGACGTCGCCGGGCATGTATCAATGGGTGGGAGCGTCAGAGTCGCGGACTAGCCTGGATACGTGCCCGATCCCGCGACCTATCGACCGGCTCCCGGCTCGATACCTGTCGAGCCGGGCGTCTACCGATTCCGCGATCCGCACGGACGGGTCATCTACGTCGGCAAGGCCAAGAGTCTTCGCAGCCGGCTCACCTCGTACTTCGCCGATGTCACGGGTTTGCATCCGCGGACCAGGCAGATGGTCACCACCGCGGGCAGCGTGGAGTGGACGGTGGTGGGCACCGAGGTCGAAGCCCTGCAGCTCGAATACAACTGGATCAAGGAGTTCGATCCGCGCTTCAACGTCCGCTATCGCGACGACAAGTCCTATCCGGTGCTGGCCGTCACTCTCAACGAGGAGTATCCGCGCCTGTTCGTCTATCGCGGACCACGGCGCAAGGGCGTGCGCTACTTCGGCCCGTACTCGCATGCGTGGGCCATCCGGGAAACCCTCGACCTGTTGACACGGGTGTTCCCCGCGCGCACCTGCTCTAACGGAGTGTTCAAGCGGCACAAACAGATTGATCGGCCCTGCTTACTGGGATACATCGAAAAGTGCTCGGCGCCCTGCATCGGGCGAGTGAGCGCCGAAGAACACCGCGAGATCGTGCTTGATTTCTGCGATTTCCTGTCGGGTAAGACGGATCGTCTGGCGCGTGACATGGAACGCGAGATGAACCATGCCGCGCAGCAACTGAACTTCGAAAGGGCGGCGCGGCTGCGGGACAACATCTCGGCGCTGCAGCGTGCGCTGGAACGACAGACCGTGGTGTTCGGCGACGGCACCGACGCCGACGTGGTGGCATTCGCCGACGACGACTTGGAAGCCGCCGTGCAGGTGTTTCACGTGCGTGGCGGGCGGGTCCGCGGGCAGCGTGGCTGGATTGTCGAAAAAACCGGCGATCCTGGAGATTCCGATCTCGAGGGTTTGGTCGAGCAGTTCCTCACCCAGTTCTACGGTGATCAGGCGGATCTCGCGCACGCGGCCGATCCCGAGGCCGATGTGGCACCGGTACCGCGCGAAGTGCTGGTACCGGTCCTGCCGAGGGACGCCGAGGGAATGACGTCTTGGCTGACCGGCCTGCGGGGTTCACGGGTGTCGTTGCGGGTGCCGCAGCGCGGCGACAAAAAGGCACTGGCAGAGACGGTTGAGCGCAACGCGAAAGAGGCCCTGGCGCAGCACAAGCTCAAACGCGCGGGCGATCTCACCACCAGGTCTGCCGCCTTGCAGGAGCTGCAGGACGCGCTGGGCCTGGAGCAGGCGCCGCTACGCATCGAGTGCATCGACATCAGCCATGTCCAGGGCACCGACGTGGTGGCCTCGCTGGTGGTCTTCGAAGATGGACTGTCCCGCCGATCGGACTATCGCCACTACAGCATCAAGGAGGCCGCCGGGGACGGTCGCTCCGACGATGTCGCCTCCATCGCGGAGGTCACCCGGCGTCGATTCGCCCGGCATGTGCAAGATCAGCAGGCGGTGACTGAGTATGCAGCGGAAGGACATTCACGAAGATTCGCCTATCCGCCCAATCTTTTCGTGGTGGACGGCGGGGCGCCTCAGGTCAATGCGGCCGCTGCGGAGCTGAGTGAACTGGGCGTCACCGACGTCGCGGTGGTCGGCCTGGCCAAGCGGCTCGAAGAGGTGTGGGTGCCCGGCGAACCGGACCCGGTGATCCTGCCGCGAACCAGTGAGGCGCTGTATCTGTTGCAGCGCGTGCGTGACGAGGCGCACAGGTTCGCCATCACGTTCCACCGGAGCAAGCGCTCGCGACGGATGACGGCCTCGGCGCTCGACGGTATTCCGGGTCTGGGGGAGGCCCGCCGGGCCGCGCTGGTGTCACATTTCGGTTCTGTCGCACAGCTCAAGAAGGCCAGTGTCGAGGAGATCACCGCTGTGCCGGGCATCGGCGCGGCCACCGCGGTAGCGGTGCGCGAGGCACTCGTCGGAACTGGCGGATCGGCGGCCACTTCCGGTGCAACCGAAGCGGCACTGCCCGCCATGGTCGAAAATGGAGCCGATGACACTCCATCCCCCTAACGAGACCGCGAACGCCGATATCGACGTCGTCCTGGTCACGGGCCTCTCGGGCGCGGGACGCGGCACCACCGCCAAGGTGCTCGAAGACCTCGGGTGGTACGTCGCCGACAATCTGCCGCCGGAACTGATCACCCGGATGGTCGATCTGGGCCTCGCGGCCGGCTCGCGCATCACCCAGCTCGCCGTGGTCATGGATGTGCGGTCCCGGGGGTTCACCGGGGATCTGGAGTCGGTCCGTGCCGACCTGGCCACGCGCGGGATCAGCCCGCGCGTGCTGTTCCTGGAAGCGTCCGACGAGAGCCTGGTCCGCCGCTACGAGAACAACCGGCGGAGTCATCCGTTGCAGGGTGGGCAGACCCTCGCCGAGGGCATCGCCGCCGAGCGCGCCCTGCTTTCCTCGATCCGGGCGTCCGCGGATCTGGTCATCGACACCTCGTCGTTGCCCGTCCCGGCCCTACGCGCGGCGATCGAGCGCGCCTTCAGCAGTGAATCCGTGGCCCACATCAGCGTCACGGTCGAGTCCTTCGGATTTAAGTACGGCTTGCCGATGGACGCGGATATGGTCGTCGACGTCCGGTTCCTGCCGAATCCGCATTGGGTGGACGAGCTGAGACCACACACCGGTCAGCATCCTTCGGTGAGTCAGTACGTCTTGAGCCAACCCGGTGCGGACGAGTTCCTGGACACCTACCATCGGCTGCTGAACCTCGTGATCGACGGCTACCGGCGAGAGGGAAAGCGCTACATGACCATCGCGGTGGGCTGCACTGGCGGTAAGCATCGCAGTGTCGCGATAACCGAGGCACTGGCCGCATCACTGTCACCCGATGAAGACCTGTCGGTGCGTGTGCTGCACCGCGATCTGGGACGCGAATGAGCTCGGGCATGGATCGGGTGGACTCACCGTTCGCGCGACGTGAACCCCGCATTGTCGCCCTCGGGGGCGGGCACGGTCTGTACGCAACCCTGTCGGCGGCCCGGCGGCTCACCCACGACATCACCGCCGTCGTCACGGTGTCCGACGACGGCGGGTCATCGGGGCGAATCCGCTCCGAGCTGGGGATCGTGCCTCCCGGCGATCTGCGCATGGCGCTGGCCGCGCTCGCATCCGACAGTCCCCGCGGGCGCATGTGGGCCACCGCCATCCAGCACCGGCTGGGGGGCAGCGGCGGGTTGGCCGGGCACCCGATCGGCAATCTGATCTTGGCGGGGCTCACCGACATGCTCGCCGATCCGGTCACCGCGCTCGACGAGATGGGGCGCATGCTCGGCATCACCGGACGGGTACTGCCCATGTGCCCGATTCCGCTGCAGATCGAGGCCGACGTGTCGGGCCTGGAGTCAGATCCGCGGATGAGCCGGGTGATCCGCGGGCAGGTCGCGCTGGCGACCACACCGGGCAAGGTGCGCCGGGTACGTCTGCATCCGGGAGATCCTCCTGCGACCCGACAGGCTGTGGATGCCATCATGGCCGCAGACCTGGTGGTTCTCGGGCCCGGATCCTGGTTCACGAGCGTCATCCCGCATGTTCTGGTGCCCGAGTTGTTCGCGGCATTGCAGCAGACACGAGCCCGCAAGGCACTGATCTTGAACCTTGCTTCGGAGCCGGGGGAGACCGCGGGCTTTTCCGCCGAGCGACATTTGCACGTACTCTCGCAGCACGCTCCCGAGTTCGGTGTGCATGACATCGTCGTCGAATCTGCCTCGGCAGATGGCACCGAACGCGACCACCTGACCAGGGCTGCCGCCCTGTTCAATGCGCAGGTTCAATTCGCTGATGTCGCGCGTCCTGGTACACATTTACATGACCCTGCGAAACTGTCGGCGGTCTTGGATCGAGTACGGACGGGTGGCGCGGCCTTGGGCACAGGAACTTCCGCAGGAGCAGATGCCGAATCTACGGTGCGCCTCGCAGCGGGGGGCGGGCACACGCAACATGGAAGCCAGAGAGGGGACGCCACGTGGCGATGACCGCCGAGGTCAAGGACGAACTGAGCCGCCTGGTGGTGACTCAGGTCAGTAGCCGCCGCGCCGAGGTCGCGTCGCTGCTGCGGTTCGCCGGCGGACTGCATATCGTCAGCGGCCGGGTTGTCGTCGAGGCGGAGGTCGATCAGGGCAGCATCGCGCGGCGTCTGCGCAAAGACATCTTCGATCTATACGGCTACAACGCCGTGGTGCATGTCCTGTCGGCCGGCGGCATTCGCAAGACGACCCGTTACGTGGTGCGCGTCGCGAAGGATGGCGAGGCGCTGGCACGACAGACCGGGCTGCTCGATCTGCGGGGCCGTCCGGTGCGTGGGCTGCCCGCACAGGTGGTCGGCGGCAGCGTGGCCGATGCCGAGGCAGCGTGGCGCGGTGCCTTCCTGGCCCACGGCTCACTGACGGAGCCCGGCAGGTCTTCGGCGCTGGAGGTCAGCTGCCCGGGCCCCGAGGCCGCATTGGCACTGGTCGGCGCGGCGCGGCGGCTCGGTGTGAGTGCCAAGGCCCGTGAAGTGCGGGGGAGCGACCGCGTAGTGGTTCGCGACGGCGAGGCGATTGGTGCCCTGCTTACCCGCATGGGCGCCCAGGACACCCGGCTGACCTGGGAAGAACGCCGTATGCGCCGCGAGGTACGGGCAACGGCGAACCGGCTCGCGAACTTCGACGACGCGAACCTGCGCAGGTCGGCGCGTGCGGCGGTGGCCGCTGCCGCACGCGTGGAACGCGCACTGGAAATCCTCGGTGACACCGTCCCCGACCATCTGGCCGCTGCGGGCAAACTGCGTGTCGAGCATCGTCAGGCATCGCTGGAGGAGCTGGGCCGCCTGGCCGATCCGGTCATGACCAAAGATGCTGTCGCGGGCCGTATCCGGCGACTGTTGTCGATGGCCGATCGCAAGGCCAAGACCGACGGCATCCCCGATACCGAATCCGCGGTGACCCCGGAGCTGCTCGAAGAAGCCTGAGCTCCAGTCTCGCGCGCGGCGAAAACCGTTGGCGAATTGTCGGAGTGCTTTCGTACCCTGAGTTTGTGGACTCTGCCAAGCAGTTGAAAACCGAAGGGGTCCTTGGGAAAAACTCCGAGGACTCTTCGGGCGAGGAGTCGCACCATCAGACCTCCCAGCTGCCGCGCGCGCTGCGTCCGCTGCGACATCGGGACTACCGGCTGCTGACCCTGGGGCTGGCGATCACCCTGCTGGGCAACGGCATGTGGACAGTGGCGCTGGTCTGGCAAGTCATCCGGATGGGACTGGGGCCCGCGCAGGTCGCCATCGTCGGCACCACCTTCAGCGTCGGGCTGCTGGTCAGTGTGTTGCCCGCGGGTGTCGCCGCCGATCGCCTGCCCAAGCTGTGGGTGATGCGGTGCTCGCTGGCGTTGCAGACCGTGCTGATGTTCACCACCGCGACGCTCGCGCTGACCGGTGCAGCGCACATCTGGCATCTGGCGCTCAACTCACTGTTGTTCGGTATCGCCGAGGGTTTCTACATACCGGCCTATACCGCGCTGCTGCCGAGCTTGCTACCCGCCGATGAACTGTTGGCCGCCAATGGAATTGAAGGCGTGTTACGGCCCGTGATGCAGTTGGCGGCCGGGCCCGCGGTCAGCGCGGCGATAGTCAGTGTGTGGTCACCGGGCGGGGCGTTCCTCCTGGAGGGCGTTCTGGTCGCGGCCGGGCTGTGTTGCCTGCTGCTGGTCCGGCACCGGCACGAGCCGCCTGCCTCGACGGATATGCGGCAGCATCCGCTGCGCCGGGCCGCCGCCGACTTGGTCGAGGGATTCCGGTACATGGTGCACACCACCTGGTTCTTCGCCACACTGCTGTTCGCGATCGGCTATGTGCTGGTGGTGGTGGGCCCCATCGAGATCCTGCTGCCGTTCGTCATCCGCGACCACGGCGGCGATCCCGGTACCCACGCCACCGTGCTGGCGCTGTTCGGTTTGGCCGGAGCGGTCGGCTCGTTCATCGTGTCCTCGCTGCCCCTCGCGCGCCGGTACCTGACGGTGATGATCCTGATGTGGGGGGCGGGCTCGCTGCCCCTGGTGCTGATCGGATTCACCGGGCACGTCTGGATGATCGCTTTGGCCATGATCGTGGTGGGCGGCACCATGCAGGCCGCCAACGTCATCTGGGGCACCCTGATGCAGCGCCGTGTGCCCGAGGAGATGCTCGGGCGCGCGGCCAGCATGGACTTCTTTGTGTCCCTGGTCGGCCTGCCCGCATCCTTTGCGTTGGTGGTTCCGGTGGCCCACGTCATCGGCAACACGACGGTGTTCGTCATCGCCGGAGTGGCGCCTCTGGTGCTGGCGGTCGCCGCCCATATCGTCGCGCGGCTGGGCCGGGACGAAATGGCTCACCCCCTGGGCTAATGTGAGTGCCGATAACGGGTACACAACCACATCAAGACATGAGGGAGCGCTACGTGACTGTCCGGGTAGGCGTAAACGGGTTTGGCCGGATCGGCCGGAACTTCTTTCGGGCACTGGACGCGCAGAAGGCTCAAGGGATCAACACCGACATCGAGATTGTCGCGGTCAACGACCTGACCGACAACGCCACCCTGGCCCACCTGCTGAAGTTCGATTCCATCCTGGGCCGGCTGCCGTACGACGTCAGCCTGGAGGGCGACGACACCATCGTCGTCGGCGACCACAAGATCAAGGCCCTCGAGGTCCGCGAAGGCCCGGCGGCGCTGCCGTGGGGTGACCTGGGTGTCGACGTCGTCGTCGAATCGACCGGTATCTTCACCAAGCGCGACAAGGCCCAGGGCCACCTGGACGCCGGTGCCAAGAAGGTCATCATCTCCGCGCCCGCCAGTGACGAGGACATCACCATCGTGCTGGGCGTCAACGACGACAAGTACGACGGCAGCCAGAACATCATCTCCAACGCCTCGTGCACCACGAACTGCCTCGGGCCGCTGGCCAAGGTGCTCAATGACGAGTTCGGCATCGTCAAGGGCCTGATGACCACCATTCACGCCTACACCCAGGACCAGAACCTGCAGGACGGCCCGCACGGCGACCTGCGCCGCGCCCGTGCCGCCGCGCTGAACATCGTGCCTACCTCGACCGGTGCGGCCAAGGCCATCGGCCTGGTACTGCCCGAGCTCAAGGGCAAGCTCGACGGTTACGCCCTGCGCGTGCCGATCCCCACCGGCTCGGCCACCGACCTCACCGTTGAACTCAAGAAGGCCGCCAGTGCGGAGGAGATCAATGCCGCCATGAAGGCCGCGGCGGAGGGCAAGCTCAAGGGCATCCTCAAGTACTACGACGCGCCGATCGTGTCGTCGGACATCGTCACCGACCCGCACAGCTCGATCTTCGATGCAGGGCTGACCAAGGTGATCGACGACCAGGCCAAGGTTGTCTCCTGGTACGACAACGAGTGGGGTTACTCGAACCGCCTGGTCGACCTGGTCGGCCTGGTCGGCAAGTCGCTGTAACGATGGCGATCAAGTCGCTGAATGACCTGCTGGCCGAGGGAGTTTCGGGCAAGGGTGTGCTGGTCCGCTCGGACCTGAACGTTCCGCTCGATGACAATCTCAATATCACCGATCCCGGTCGCATCGTGGCCTCGGTCCCCACCATCCGCGCGCTCGCGGGTGCCGGGGCCAAGGTCATCGTGACCGCCCACCTGGGCCGTCCGGACGGCAAGCCGGATCCCAAGCTGTCGCTGGCCCCGGTCGGTGCGGCGCTCGGTGAGCTGCTGGGCCAGCATGTGCAGGTGGCAGGTGACGTGGTCGGCACCGACGCGCTGGCGCGTGCCGAAGGCCTGACCGATGGTGATGTGCTGCTGCTGGAGAACATCCGGTTCGACCCGCGCGAGACCAGCAAGGACGACGCACAGCGGCTGGCGCTCGCCCAGGAGCTGGCCGAGCTGGTCGGCGGCCCGACCGGTACCGGTGGAGCCTTTGTCTCCGACGGGTTCGGGGTGGTGCACCGCAAGCAGGCCTCCGTCTACGACGTGGCGACCCTGCTGCCGCATTACGCCGGTGGTCTGGTGGCCGCCGAGGTGGAAGTTCTGCGGGTGCTCACGGCCAGCACCGAGCGTCCGTACGCGGTGGTGCTCGGCGGCTCCAAGGTCTCCGACAAGCTGGCGGTCATCGAATCGCTGGCCACCAAGGCCGACAGCCTGGTGATCGGCGGCGGCATGTGCTTCACCTTCTTGGCCGCGCAGGGACTGCCGGTGGGCAAGTCGCTGGTACAGCCCGAGATGATCGAGACGTGCGCCAGCCTGCTCGACCGGTACGCCGACGTGATCCATCTGCCGATGGACATCGTCGCCGCGGACGAGTTCGCGGCCGATTCGCCCTCGGAAACCGTTGCCGCGGATGCTATTCCGGAGGGCAAGATGGGCCTGGATATCGGGCCGGAGTCGGTGAAGCGGTTCACGGCCGTGCTGTCGAACGCCAAGACCATCTTCTGGAACGGCCCCATGGGTGTGTTCGAGTTCCCGGCGTTCGCGGCGGGCACGCGGGGTGTGGCCGAGGCGATCATCGCGGCCACCGAGAAGGGTGCCTTCAGCGTGGTCGGCGGTGGCGATTCCGCGGCCGCAGTGCGCGCACTGGACCTGCCGGACGATGGCTTCTCGCACATCTCCACCGGTGGTGGCGCATCCCTGGAATACCTTGAAGGCAAGGCGCTTCCGGGTATCGACGTTCTCGAAAGCTAGAGGAGCTCCGCATGTCGCGTAAGCCGCTGATTGCCGGCAACTGGAAGATGAACCTCAATCATTTCGAGGCCATCGCCCTGGTGCAGAAGATCGCATTCTCGTTACCGGACAAGTACTTCGACAAAGTGGACGTGACGGTCATTCCGCCGTTCACCGACATCCGGAGCGTGCAGACGCTGGTCGACGGGGACAAGTTGCGGCTCACCTATGGTGCGCAGGACGTGTCGGTGCATGACGCGGGTGCGTACACCGGTGAGATCAGCGGTGCCTTCCTGGCCAAGCTGGGCGTCACCTACGTCGTCGTCGGGCACTCCGAGCGCCGGCAGTACCACGGCGAGGACGACGCGCTGGTGGCCGCCAAGGCGACGGCGGCGCTCAAGCACGGTCTGACGCCGATTGTGTGTATCGGTGAGGCTCTCGACATCCGCGAAGCGGGGGATCACGTCGAGTACAACGTGAATTCCTTGCGCGGGTCGCTGGCCGGGCTTACCGCCGAGCAGGTCGCGCAGGTGGTGATCGCCTACGAGCCGGTATGGGCGATCGGCACCGGCCGGGTGGCGAGTGCCGCCGACGCGCAGGAAGTGTGTGCGGCGATCCGGGCCGAGCTGGCGCAGATCGTGAACGCCGAGGTGGCGTCGTCCGTGCGAGTGCTCTACGGCGGCTCGGCCAACGCCAAGAACGTGGGCGAGATCGTCGCCCAGGAGGATGTCGACGGCGCGCTGGTCGGCGGGGCCTCGCTCGACGGTGAGCAGTTCGCCCAGATGTCGGCGATCGCCGCGGGTGGACCGCTGCTCTAACTCAATTCTGCGGCAGGTTCTGTAGGTGCGCGCCGCGCGCCAACACGCCGTCCAGAATGGTGAGGAAGGCTGGCAGATTCGTGGTGATATCTGCTGCTGTCTTGTCGACTTCATCGGAAGCCGTCTCGTACCAATCGATTCCGGGCGAACCGTCTACGGCGGTATCGAGTGTCTCCATGGCCTTGAGCCATGCACCCAACTGCCCCAGGACCACGGCGTAAGGCGCCGCCCGGGTCAGGATGATCTCCCGATCGGTGGGCTCCAGGGCCGCCACATCGAGGTCGGCGAGGTACCGGCGCAGCGCGGCCATATGTGCCACCAGCAGCCGGCCACGCGCGGTCCGTACCGGAAGCAACATGCCCGCCAGCGCGCTGACGGCTCCCGCGCCGCATACCGCCACACCGATCATGGCGCTGCCGACGCTGAGCGCCAGTGCGGCCGTGATCACGACACCGCCGAGCAGTACGCCGATTCCGTAACGGGTTAGGGCGCCAAGGTGTTCGGGCGAACGGCGGAACCACCGATGGCGCTGGGCATCGGTGTACATCGCCTCGGGGATGGCGCCGAGATCCAGCCGGGAACCGGGCGATTGGAAACTGGATGCGAAGACAGTCTCGGTGTCCTGGGGGAGCAGGGCATTCAGTAACCGGGTCTCGTAGGCGGTCAGGAGGCCGTCCGTCGGCGCGCGACGGGATATCTGCCAATCGAGCTGTGCACCGGGCGTGGTGGTTTCGGCGATCCACAGGTATCCCCGCACCGCCAGGTCGACGATCGTCGCGGTGAGGTCTACGGCGTCGACGCGCAGATCGACAACGGTGCCCACTTGCCCGGGCAGCACGCCGTCGGGCGCCGCGAATCGCGTTCCATCGGCGTCATGCACGAGGGGATCTGCTGGGGTGACGGGGATTTCGGCGGCTTGTGTGTCCCGCCGGCGCGCGATGACGACCCAGCCCGCCAATGCGGTCGTGATGACACCGAGCCCCGCGAGCGCGGCGATCGACGGCCATGTCAGCGCGAAGGGGCCCGGTGCCCCCGGGATTGCCGTGAAGACGGCGCTGGGCGGAACCGTGCCGGCGGGCAGCATGACGCTGAAGACGGCGAATGAGTCCGGCGGGAGTTCGTTCTGCTGAACCCGGATGACCCCCAGGTGGTCAAGTTGGGCCGCGGTACAACGTGTTTGGGAACCTGGTGTGCCCAGAGAACATTCGGGAGAGCTGGGTTTGGTACTCGGGGATACGAACGAAGCCGTGACATCGTGCAGGGCAGAGCTCCACCCCGAGGCAAACGGCCAGGTCACATGCTGGTGTCCGTCGACGTCGGCCACGGCCCCGCGCACCGTGTAGGTGACAGTCGCCGGGCCTCGAGCGGTGATGGTCAGCGCCGCACTGTCGGCTGAGGTTTCCGCGTTGCCGGTGCTGGCCGGGGTGTTCACTTCAAAGTGCTGAATTCGATTGCCTTCGACCATCGTGGCGAGAGGGAGATACCGTTGCAGCACTTGGTCTTTGGCTGGTGTGATGGTTTCGGTGACATTCAGCGTGCCGTCGTCGGCAAGGTTCATGGCCACCGCGACAGTGCCGGTGCGACCGTCCGCGTCCGCTGGAGCCGCCGCGAGGAGCCACCCGGCGCATACCGACAGACATATCAACAGCCGCACAACCGCCCCGCGAATCATCTCTCCCACGGCGGTAACCCTAGGTCAGGGTCGATATGCTGGCGCGCATTCACAAAACGTGTTTGGGGGCGGACGACATGGGGCAGCAGCCGTACTACCAATCCAGGCCGGTGCCCGGCTGGGGGACACCGCTACCTCCACCTGCTCACGCTCCGATGGCATCGCCGTACCGAGGATGGCGCCCACCGCCCGGTGCACCGTTTCCGGGATATCCGGCGCCCCAACCGCCACCCGCGTACCGGGTGCCACCGGTGCGTCCTGTGTATCCACCGCCGGCAGGGTACGGACCGCGACCGCATGCGCGCGGCGGGTCTCACACCGGCCTGATCATCGGTGGCGTGGTGTGCGCCCTGATTGCGGCTTTGGTGCTGGGTACGATGGCGGTATTGGCGCTGCGTCCGAGTAGGGACCGTTCGGCGCGAGCCACCACCACGTGGCAGTACCCCGCGACAACAATTCGCAGTACGGCCGTGTGGACGGCATCGTCGACGAGCCCCACCGCGGCACCGACGCCCCCGCCGCCACCCGGCCCCAAGCCGGTGTACGCGCTCGGCAACAATCCGTTGTTCCGGAATCAGGACGCGGGATTCACGAATGCGCCGTGCTCCACGAGCACATGGCCGTTCGACATCCCACACGCTGACGCCTTCTACCGTGACCTTCGCGGGTGCATGGATCCGGAGTGGCGGCGGCTGCTCGACGGGCATGATCTGCCGTGGTCGTCGCCGGGTTTGGTAGTGGCCGGAAGCTATGTGGATTCGCCGTGTGGGGGCGAATACTTCGGTAGGGAGACGGCGGCCTTCTACTGTCCCTCGAACAACACGATCTACATGTCGGTCGTGGGTGTGCCCCCGGCCAGGTATGGGAACCACGATGGTATCTACCTGGCCGTTTACGCCCACGAGTATGGGCACCATGCTCAGGAGCTCAGCGGGGTGTGGGGTGAGTACTGGAGCCAGCGCCGCGCTGCCGGAGTCGATTCACCGCAGGGACTTGAGTTGTCCCGACGGGCAGAACTGCAGGCCCAGTGTTTCTCGGGAATGTTCGTGGGCTCTCGACGCGGTGGCACCATAACCCAGCAGGAACTCGACCTGGCCTGGAACGACCAGGATCGCGGTGATGGACAACAGCCCAAGCGTGACCACGGTTCCAACCAGCATGCGGAGGCATGGTGGCGGCACGGCTCGCTCAAGAATCGGCTGTGGGAGTGCAATACCTGGCTGGCCGACAGTTCGGCAGTGAGCTGACCGGAGTCCCTGCGCAGGTGGGCGGAACCGAGCCGGTAGGCTGACACCCATGGAATTGGCGTTGCAGATCATCCTGGTGATCACGAGCTTGCTCGTGGTCTTGCTGGTGCTGTTGCACCGTGCGAAGGGCGGTGGTCTGTCCACGCTGTTCGGTGGTGGCGTTCAGTCCAGCCTTTCCGGCTCGACGGTGGTGGAGAAGAACCTGGACCGGCTCACCTACTTCGTCACCGCCATCTGGGTGATCTCGATCATCGGTGTCGGGCTGGAGATCAAGCTCGGCGGCTAGCGCCAGAAGGTTTCACCAACAGCGGACTACTGCACAGGTAGTCCGCTGTTTTGTCTCTGTAGTAGATATTCTTGCTGGTAGTTGACGTTCATCTATTTGCGGAGAAATTTCTTCAAAATTCATGGAACCGATTCACCTCCTCAGCCCATCAATCTCTATGTATGGCACAGAAGTCGACAGATGCCAGCAGCGGTCGGTGGACCGGGGACGCGGAGGGGACGTTCCCGTTTCACCGTCCGTGTTCTCGGAAAGGAGCCCCTCGTCATGTCGGAGTGCCGTGGTGACCCCCGCCAATGGATTCGTGAGTACCAGGACCGTCTTGAGGTCCTCGGGCAGCGCGCCCAGTATGTGCAGCAGACCGTGGGGCTGGTTCGCGGCCATGCCAAGGACGATGTGGGGGTGGCGGTGACCGTCGGTTCGGGGGGACGCATCGAGGCACTCGATCTGGACGAGTCGACACTGTCGATGGATGCGCGGGATCTCTCCGCGATCATCACGCGGACCATCGCGGCGGCGCAGGTCAATGCGGCAAGCCAGATCCACAGCACGCTGCATGATCTCACCGGCGATGGACCGGCTATGGACTACGTCAAGGGCTATCTGGACGGCGGGCACCTTGGGGAGGGTGAACATCTGGGACCGGTGACATGAGCGATGAGATGAGTGGGACCTTTCGGTTTGACCGCGACGTGGTGTTGCGCGAGGCGGCCAACCTGGAGAGCGCCGGTGCAACGGTGCGGTTCCTGCTCGATCATCATGGAGAGGGGCTCGGCGAACGGGACCTGGGGGCGGCGTCCTCAGATTTCGTGATGTCGGTACGGGGGAGCATCGAGCAGCTCGGCGACGCGGTCCGTACTCTCGGCGATGTCATGGTGGAGACGGGTCAGCGCCTACATGACCAGGCCCGGCAGATCGCCGAGGCTGAGGATCAGACTGTCGCGGCGATGAAGAAGATTGGTGAAGGGTTCGGTGGACACCCTTGATGCCGAGCTGAAACCGCTCACTCGCCTGCACGACGCCGGACTGGGCTTCTTGGTGGAGCATGTGCAGTTCCTCGAAGAACCACTCGATGCGCTTCGGGGCGACCCCGCAGCTGCATCTGCCGAAGCCACCTTCTGGCGTTACAGCATTGCCGATGTCACCAATGTGCAACAGGAACTCTCGGCGGTTCTCAGCGCGCTCGGCGATGGTCACAGCGGAGCGGCGGCCATGGGATTCAGCGAGGCATCTGGTCTCCTCGATGATGCCCTCCAAGAGCTGCGCCTCGTCGCGGCGAACATCAATCAGCGCATCAACGTGGTGACCGATCTGGTCACACATACCCGGAGCATGCTCGGGCAGTGGGTGGAAGGCTACGTGGACGACGTCATCACCGAGTTCACCGCGGCGCGGGCCGCCTCACCCATCACCCAGGGAGGCAGTGTCGCGACAACGATCGCCTCCGCGGTGGCCGATGCCTCCGAACTCGGAAACAAGATGGGACGCACGCTGTCTCAGCTTCTGGACCGCCTGGATGAGCATGCCGGCGCTATTCGGGAGGCAGTGGCGGAGTTCGCGATCAACGTGGAGCGTCTGCGCACCCCTGCACCCGGCGCCGCCGTCGCCTCGGTTCCCACGGCGGCTGTCGTCAGCCACGCGCGTCCGGCCGCGGCCCCGGCCGAACATGGGTTGCCGGTGGACCCCGACGCACTGTTCGCCGCTGGGCAGGGCAACGAGGCTTAGGCTGCCGCGCGCAGAACGTACGCCAGCTTCGATGGCCACGAAACGCGTACCGGTGTCACGGCAGTTACCGTCGACTCGGCAATCAGCTTGCACACCAGGGGGATCGGGATCATCGGCGAGACCGCGAAATAGACGATGAAGAAAAGCGCGGGAAGGCGAGCCGCCTCGGGCGATGGGCTCGCGGATGGACCGGCGCGGACTAGTTCAGCTGGCTTGCCGCGGCCGTGTCGAGCAGCCACACGGTACGTTCGGTGCCCTCGGCGCCCGCTGCCGGCACGTCGACAGGGTCGGCACCGCCGATCGCCGCGGCAACCGCTTCGGCCTTGGCCTCGCCCGCAACGACCAACCACACCTCGCGAGAACGCTGAATAGCAGGCAGTGTCAAGGTAATCCGCTGTGGCGGGGGCTTGGGCGAGTCGGGCACCGCCACGACGAGACGCTGTGTCTCCCTGACCGCATCGGTGTGGGGGAACAGTGAATTGATGTGGCCCTCACCGCCCATGCCCAGCAGATGGACATCGAACGTGGGACAGTCCTGGCCGGGATCGGCATTGGCCGCCAAGAGCTGCTCGTACGCGAGTGCGGCCGCGTCCAGGTCGGTGCCGTACTCGCTTTCGCTGTTCGGCATGGCATGCATGTTGCGCAGCGGGAAGTTCACATGCTCAAGCAGTGCTTCCCAGGCCTGCCAGGCATTGCGTTCCGGATCGGTTTTCGGGACGTATCGATCATCACCCCAGAACACGTGGACATTGGCCCAGTCGAGATCGCTGGCGACATCCCGTAGATGCTTGAGCAGTGCGATGCCGGTACCACCACCGGTGAACACAATCATCGCCTTGCCGCGTTCGGCGAGGGCGTCGGCGATAGCCGACGCCAGCCGATCGCCGGCAGCGGTCACCAAAGCATCGGTGTCCGTGTACTTTTCGATGATCGTCTCACTCATACGTACTGCACCTTCGCGATTCCCTCAAGCGCCGTGCGGTAGATCTCGTCGGGGTCGAGGCGGCGCAAGTCCTCGGCCAGGCAATCTCGTGTTTCCCTGCGCGGCAACGGAAGTGATGCCGACGGGCGTCCAGTGCGGGCCAAGGTCGCAATGGCGCCGGTCTGCGGACGGCTCAGCGTGACGATCTCGCTGTCCCGGTGCAGTTCCACCTTCAACTCGCCGACCACCCGGGTGACCGGGCCCTCGATGCGGGAGGCCAGCCAGCCCGCGGTCACATCCAGTGCGGGCTCGGTGGCCAGTCCGGACACCACCGCGGAGTTGATGCCCTCATACGGCGGTTGATCCAGTGCCGATGCCAGCAGCGCGCGCCAGTAGGTGATCCGGCTCCACGACAGGTCGGTGTCGCCCGGGGTGTATCCGGTCAGGCGGTTCTTGATGGCATCCATCGGATCGGGTGCGGTCGTGGCATCGGTGATCCGGCGAATAGCCAAGCGTCCCAACGGGTGCTTGGCAGGCACCGGCGGCGCCTGATTGGGCCACCAGGCCACCACCGGGGTATCGGGCAGCAGGAACGGGATCACCACACTGTGCTCGTGGGCGGCCAGCGGGCCGCGCAGTCGCAGCACCACCACCTCGCCGGTACCGGCATCGCCGCCGACGCGGATCTGTGCACTCAGTCCGGTGTCCGGCGCCAGCGGGTTGCGTTCCAGCACGATCACCCGGCAGGGATGCTCGTGGCTTGCACCGTTGGCGGCCTCGATGACTTCTTCGACGTTGTCGCCGGCATCGGTGATGACCACCAGGGTCAGCACGCGGGCCATGGTGACGGCACCGCCGGTCTCGCGCAGCTCGACCAGCTTCTTGTTGACGTCGTTCGTGGTGGTGTTGGGCAGATCGATGATCATGACTCGACTCCTTCGCGGATCACGGCCGCCTCCAGTCTCGTCCCGTACGGGCCAACATGTCGAAGGCCGACTGTGGGCCCCAGGTCCCGGACTCGTAGGTTTCGGGTTTGCCGCCCGCAGCCCAGAAGTCCAGTACGGGATCCAGTATCCGCCAGGACAATTCGACCTCGGCATTCACCGGGAACAGCGACGGTTCCCCCAGCAGCACATCGAGGATCAACCGCTCATAGGCCTCCGGCGATTCCTCGGTGAACGCCTGTTCGTAGGAGAAGTCCATGTTGACGTCGCGGACCTCCATGGCGGTCCCGGGAACCTTGGAGCCGAATCGCAGCGTGACGCCCTCGTCCGGTTGCACCCGGATCACCAGTGCGTTGGCCCCGAGCTCCTCGGTCATGGTGGAGTCGAACGGCAGGTGTGGCGCCCGCTTGAACACCAGCGCGATCTCGGTGACGCGGCGGCCGAGGCGTTTTCCGGTCCGCAGATAGAACGGAACCCCGGCCCAGCGCCTGCTGTCCACCTCCAGGGTGATGGCCGCGAACGTCTCGGTGGTCGAGGTCTTGGAGAACCCGTCCTCCTCCAACAGGCCGGGCACCTGCTGGCTGCCCTGCCAGCCGGGTCCGTACTGGCCGCGGGCGGTGGTTTCGGCCAGTGGTTCGGCCAGCCGGGTCGCGGACAGCACCTTGATCTTCTCGGCCTGCAACTCGGCGGGGGAGAAGTTGATCGGCTCCTCCATCGCAGTGAAGGCCAGCAACTGCAGAAGGTGGTTCTGGATGACATCGCGGGCTGCCCCGATGCCGTCGTAATACCCTGCGCGTCCACCCAACCCGATGTCCTCGGCCATGGTGATCTGCACGTGGTCCACGAAGTGTGCATTCCAGATGGGGTCGAACAACTGGTTCGCGAAACGCAACGCGAGGATATTCTGCACCGTCTCCTTGCCGAGATAGTGATCGATGCGGAAAACCGATTCCTCGGGGAACACCTCGTTGACGACAGCGTTCAGCTCGCGGGCGCTCTCCAGATCATGGCCGAAGGGCTTCTCGATCACGACGCGGCGCCAGGCCCCGTCCACCGGTTGCGCGAGGCCCGACTTGGACAGCTGCTCGCAGACCGTGGGAAAGGCCTTTGGCGGAATCGACAGGTAGAAAGCGTGATTGCCGCCGGTGCCGCGTTCCTCGTCGAGGGTCTGCAACGTCTTCTTCAGCTGCTCGAAGGCTTCGTCATCGTCGAAGCTGCCCTGCACGAACCGGATTCCCTCGGCAAGGCGATCCCACACGTGTTGGCGAAACGGGGTGCGCGCGTGCGTCTTGACGGCGTCCAGCACGATTTGCCCGAAGTCCTCGTTGGCCCAATCCCGTCGGGCGAAACCCACCAATGCAAAGGTCGGGGGAAGTAACCCGCGGTTGGCGAGGTCGTAGATCGCCGGCATCAGTTTCTTGCGGGCCAGATCGCCGGTGACACCGAAGATCACCAGCGAGCAGGGACCAGCGATGCGGGGCAGACGCTTGTCGCGCCTGTCCCGCAACGGGTTTGTTGCAGATACGTCTTTCGCGGGGAGAACGTCGGTCATGGATGAGCCTTTCGTGTGAAGACCGTCATCCACGCTCAGTCCTTGGTGGATACCGCGTCGAGTTGGGCTTGGGTGGCGTCGATGAGCTCGTTCCAGGCGACCTCGAACTTCTCGACGCCTTCGGTCTCGAGCACCTCGAACACATCGTCGAGGTCGATCCCGGCACGCGTCAGCTCGTGGAACACCGCGTGTGCACCGTCGTAGGTCCCGTGAATGGTGTTGCCGGTGACCACCCCGTGGTCGGCGACCGCCTCCAGGGTTTTCTCGGGCATGGTGTTCACGGTGTGCGGCGCCACCAGGTCCACGACGTACAACGTGTCGTCGTAGTCGGGGTTCTTCACGCCCGTCGACGCCCACAGTGGGCGCTGCACCCGCGCACCGGCCTTCTTGAGCTCGGCGAACCGGTGACCGTGTTCGAAGACCTTCTCGTAGGCCTGGTAGGCGAGCCGGGCGTTGGCCACCCCGGCGCGGCCCCGCAGCGAGAGGGCCTGACCACTGCCGATGTCCTCAAGGCGCTTGTCGATCTCGGTGTCCACCCGGGAAACGAAGAACGAGGCCACGGAGTGGATCTTGGACAGGTCGCGTCCGGCTTCCTTGGCGGCCTCCAGGCCGGCCAGGTAGGCGTCCATGACTTCCTTGTGGCGCTCCACCGAGAAGATCAGGGTGACGTTCACCGAGATGCCCTCGGCGATCACCGCCGAGATCGCCGGCAGACCCGCCTTGGTGGCCGGAATCTTGATCAGCAGGTTTGGCCGGTCGACGATCTTCCACAGCTCGATCGCCTGCAGGATGGTCTTGTCGGTGTCATGAGCCAGCCGCGGGTCCACTTCGATGGACACGCGACCGTCGATGCCCTCGGAGGCCTCGTACTGAGGAGCCAACACATCGCAGGCGGCGCGTACGTCGTCGGTGGTGGCGGTGCGGATCGCCGAGTCGACATCGGCACCGCGCTCGGCCAGCTCGGCGATCTGCGCGTCATAGGCGTGTCCCTTGGACAGCGCTGCCTGGAAGATCGCGGGGTTGGTGGTCACCCCGACGACGCTCCGGGTTGCGATCAGCTCGGCGAGATTGCCTGAGTTGAGTCGGTCCCGTGAGAGATCGTCGAGCCAGACGGCGACTCCGGCCTCGCTCAGTTCGGCGAGATTAGCGTTCTGATCAGATGTGCTCATGGGAGTCATCCCTTCCTGATTCGGGGTTATTGAGCTGCTGCGATTGACCTTTCGGCGGCCGCAGCCACTGCGTCCGGGGTGAAGCCGAACTCGCGGAACAAGGTCTTGTCGTCGGCGGAAGCTCCGAAGTGCTCCAGCGACACGATCTGCCCGGCGTCGCCGACGAACTTGTACCAACCCTGAGCGATTCCGGCCTCCACCACCACCCGGGCACGAACCGACGGCGGCAGCACGCTGTCGCGGTATTCCTGGGGCTGGGCCTCGAACCATTCCACACAGGGGAACGAAACCACCGAGGCCGCAATTCCCTTGGCGGCCAGAATTTTCTTGGCCTCGACAGCGAGCTGCAGCTCCGAGCCGGTACCGATGAGGATCACCTCGGGCTTGCCGCTGGCGTCTTCCAGCACGTAACCGCCCTTGGCCACGCCGTCGCGGCTGGTGCCCCCCAAGATCGGCACGCCCTGTCGCGTCAACGCCAAACCGACTGGGCCGGTACTGGATCGACGTTCAAGGATGGTCGCCCAGGCATAGGCGGTTTCGTTGGCATCACCGGGCCGCACCACCGAAAGGTTGGGAATGGCGCGCAGAGCCGCCAAGTGCTCGACCGGCTGGTGGGTGGGGCCGTCCTCGCCCAGACCGATTGAGTCGTGTGTCCAAACGTAGATCGGGTCGATGTTCATCAGCGCCGCCAACCGCACCGCGGGGCGCATATAGTCGGCGAACTGCAGGAAAGTACCGCCGTACGGGCGGGTGTGCCCATGCAGCACGATGCCGGACAGGATGGAACCCATCGCGTGCTCGCGAATGCCGAAATGCAATGTGCGACCGTAGGGTTGGGCATTCCAGTCGGACGTTGCGATGGACGTCGGGCCGAAGGAGTCGGCGCCCTTGATGGTGGTGTTGTTGCTGCCCGCGAGGTCCGCCGAGCCGCCCCACAGCTCGGGTAGCTTGGGGCCAAGCGCCGAGAGCGTGTCGCCGGACGCGGCACGGGTGGCGATGCCCTTGGATCCCGGCTCCCAGTACGGCAGTTCGGCGTCCCAGCCGTCGGGGAGCTCGCCGGCCTCCAGCCGGTCCAGCAGCGCCTTGCGCTCGGGCTCGCGGGCGGCCCAGGCGTCAAAGTCTTTGTCCCACTCGGCATGTGCCTGCTTACCGCGCTGCACCAGCTCACGGGTGTGAGCGATCACTTCCGGGGCCACGTCGAAGGATTTCTCGGGGTCGAAGCCCAGAATCTTCTTGGTGGCGGCCACCTCGTCGGCGCCCAGCGCGGAGCCATGCACACCGCCGGTGTTCATCTTGGTGGGGGCGGGGTATCCGATGATCGTGCGCAGCGCGATGAACGACGGGCGGTCGGTGACGGCGCGGGCGTTGGCCAGTGCTTCCTCGATGCCGGTGACGTTCTCGCCACTGATGACGGTCTGCACATGCCAGCCGTAGGCCTCGTAGCGGGCGGGAGTGTCCTCCGAGAGTGCGATCTTGGTGTCGTGCTCGATGGAGATCTCGTTGTCGTCCCAGATGACGATGAGGTTCCCGAGCTGCTGAGTCCCGGCCAGGGAGGACGCCTCGGAGGTGACGCCCTCTTCGATGTCACCGTCGGAGGCGATGACGTAGATGAAGTGGTCGAACGGGCTGGTACCGGGCGCTGCGTCGGGATCGAACAGGCCACGCTCGTAGCGAGAAGCCATCGCCATGCCGACCGCGGAGGCCAGGCCCTGGCCGAGCGGGCCGGTGGTGATCTCGACGCCCTTGGTGTGGTGATACTCGGGGTGGCCGGGGGTCAGCGAGCCCCAGGTGCGCAGCGCCTCGATGTCGGAGAGCTCCAGGCCGAATCCGCCCAAGTACAGCTGTAGATACAGGGTCAGACTGCTGTGTCCGCAGGACAGCACGAACCGGTCCCGGCCGATCCAGGTGGTGTCGCTGGGGTCGTGGCGCAGCTGGCGCTGAAAGAGCGTGTACGCCAAGGGCGCCAGGCTCATCGCGGTGCCCGGGTGCCCGTTGCCGACCTTCTGTACGGCATCGGCGGCCAGGACCCGAGCGGTATCCACCGCACGCGAGTCCAGGTCTGTCCAGTCATCCGGGTGGTTGGCCCGGGTGAGGGTTGGGATATCGGTCGGGATTTCCGCCAGTTCATGCGAGATCGCGGTCACGGGGCCCATCGTAGTGCTGCCCATTTCGTACCGCTGCCTCAAGGCCGGGTCACGCCCCGCGAGCAATGTGATAGTCCGGCGATGGTCAACCTGTGTTCACTTCGGTGGGCACAGGTTGGTTGTCGACGCCGGACCCTGGCGGTCTACCATCGTGTGTAGTAGAGCGCTCAGTGCCGCGGGTCGGCTGGCTCACCCATAAAGCTACCCAGGAGGATCAGCGCGGTGCGGATGCGAGAGACGCAGGGCGCGCATGGCCACGGCCGTACCGCACCGCCCTTTCTCCGCACGATTCTCGCGTATGTCGCGCTGACCAAGCCGCGCGTCATCGAACTGCTGTTGGTCACCACGATTCCGGCGATGCTGTTGGCCGATCGCGGGCACGTGAATCCGCTGCTGATCCTGAACACGCTTCTCGGCGGAATCATGGCCGCGGCCAGTGCCAACACCTTGAACTGTGTGGCCGACGCCGACATCGACAAGGTCATGAAGCGCACCGCGCGGCGGCCGCTGGCCACCTCGTCGGTGACCACCCGAAACGCCCTGATCTTCGGCGTCGTGCTCGGCACCGGGGCGTTCGCATGGCTGTGGTGGACCGCCAACCTGCTGTCCGGCGTGCTGGCCGTGGCCACCATCGCGTTCTACGTGTTCATCTACACGCTGGTGCTCAAGCGCCGCACCGCGCAGAACGTGGTGTGGGGCGGAGCGGCGGGGTGTATGCCGGTGATGATCGGCTGGTCCGCGGTCACGGACACGATTGCGTGGCCGGCGCTGGTGATGTTCGCGATCATCTTCTTCTGGACGCCTCCGCACACCTGGGCGCTGGCGATGCGGTACAAGGAGGACTACCGCGCCGCCGGCGTGCCGATGCTGCCGGTGATCGCGACCGAGGAGAAGGTCACCAAGCTGATCCTGGTCTACACCTGGCTCACGGTGCTGGCCACGCTGGTGCTCGCGCTGGCGGCCGGTGTCATCTACGCCGTGGTCGCTTTCCTGGCGGGGGTGTGGTTCCTGGCGATGGCGCACCAGCTGTACTCGGGTGTGCGCAAGGGGCAGCCGATCAAGCCCCTGCGTCTGTTCCTGCAGTCGAACAACTACCTGGCCGTGGTCTTCTGCGCACTGGCCGTCGACTCCGTGGTCGGCTGGCCCACCCTCTTCCAGCTCTGAGCCGCGTCAGGGCACCAATACGACCGACCCCGTGGTCTTGCGTGCCTCCAGGTCGGTATGTGCCTGCGCGGCTTGATCAAGCGGGTAGGCGGCACCGATCGTGATCTTCAAGGTCCCGCGTGACACCAGGTCCAGGACGTCATCGGCACGCCAGGCGAACTCTTCGGGCGTGCGGATGAAATGCCCCATGGTGGGGCGCGTCAGCACCGCCGACTTCGCGGTGAGGCGCTGCGGGTCGAAGGGTGGCACCTGGCCGCTGGCCGCGCCGTAGAGCGCGATCAGGCCACGCACCCGCACGGCGGCCAGGCTCGCTTCGAAGGTCGACTTGCCGACACCGTCGTAGGCCACCGCCACGCCCTCGCCCGAGGTCAATTCCAGGATCCGCGAAGTGAATTCGGCGGGATCGTCGGGATCGGGGTAGGGCAGCACCTCGGCCGCACCGGCCTCCTGGGACAGCTTCTCCTTGGCCTCGCTCGACACGGTGGTGATGACCCTGACACCGCGATAGGTCGCCCACTGGGTCAGCAGCAGGCCCATACCGCCCGCGCCGGCGTGCACCAGCACGGTGTCACCGGCCGCGACGGGGTAGACCGAGGTCAGCAGGTAGTGCGCGGTGATGCCCTGCAGCAATGCGCTGGCCGC
This sequence comes from Mycobacteroides saopaulense, assembly GCF_001456355.1. Lineage (NCBI taxonomy): Bacteria > Bacillati > Actinomycetota > Actinomycetes > Mycobacteriales > Mycobacteriaceae > Mycobacteroides > Mycobacteroides saopaulense. The sequence goes on along the minus strand of NZ_CP010271.1, from coordinate 2,506,083 downwards.
GACCTGGGCGGACAACCCGGTGGGCACCTTCGCAGTGAAATCGGCTGGCGCGGTGGTTGATTCGGCGTACCCCCAGGCCGCGACCGGACTGGCGACGCGATCTCCGGGGGCGAGGGTGTGAACGCCTTCGCCGACGGCGCTCACCACCCCGCTGACCTCAGAACCCGGAATGTGCGGGAGCGGGGCCGCGTAGCTGCCGTTACGTAGGTAGACGTCGCGGAAGTTGACGCCCACCGCGTCGACGTCGATGAGTACCTCACCGGAGCCCGGTGTCGGGTCGGTCTTCTCGACGAGGGTGAGGACCTCGGGGCCTCCGGTCACGGGCACTTCGATGGCACGCATGGGTACCAGTATCCAGGCCACGTACGCTCTACATATGACCGACGAAGCCGAGCCTGCCGATCAGCAGCGGAAGGTGTCTGCCCCCTCCTCAGTGCACCGCGCGCTCACCGCATTCGTGAAGGCGCACCACATGCCGACCAAGGCCGTGTTGCAGACCGTCGGGCAGGCCGGAGTCCGGATCACCCTGATCGGCGCCGACGGGATCCTCGGTGATCAGGTGGTCGACGATCTGGCCACCGCGCAGGCCGCGGTGGCGGCCGTCGAAGGCATCGAGGTCGCGCCCGAGTGGGATCGGGAGCTGGTCAGCACTGCCAACCCGGCACCCGGGCACGCCAAGAAGATGGCCGGGTGGGTCGCCCGGACGTAAGGCTGGGACGGCCGGATATCTTCCATCCGCGCATCGTTCTGGCCGGTTGCCCGCAGCTTGTCGCCGGTGATGGCGACGACGCCGAACTTGTTGCCGCACTGCGTGCCCGTGATCTGCACGCCCGGTGGCTGTCCTGGGATGACCCGGAGGCCGCGCAGGCCGATCTGGTGATCCTGCGTGCCACCTGGGACTATCCGGAGCGTCTGGAGGAATTCCTGCAATGGGCGGGATCTGTTCGTAATGTGCTCAACCCACTCTCGGTGGTGCGCTGGAACACCGACAAGCGCTACCTGAATGACCTTGCTGCAGTTGGTATTCCGACGGTTCCCAGCACCTTCTTCGCACCCGATGAACCCATCGTCCTGCCCGACGGGGAACTCGTGATCAAGCCGGCAGTGGCCGGAGGATCCCGTGGCGCGGGCCGATTCACCTGCCCGGAGGCCGCGCGCGATCACGCGGAGGGGTTGCAGGACGAGGGCCGCACCGTGCTGATCCAGCCCTACGATCCCCGGGTCGACCACCACGGCGAGACGGCGCTGGTCTTCCTCAACGGCGAACCGTCGCACGCGTTTACCAAGGCTGCGCTACTGCCTCCGCCCGGCACCGCGGCCGAGGTCGACGAGTCCGGTCTTTTCCATGCCGAGCGGCTTGCGCCGGTGAAGCCGTCCTCGGCGCTGTGGAAGCTCGGTGCGGCCGCGCTGGCGGCCGCCGCGACGAAGTGCCGAGTTGCGATGACGGACCTGCTGTACGCCCGCGTCGACGTCATCGGTGGTGTGATCGACGACGACCCCCGCCTCTTGGAACTCGAGCTGGTCGAACCGTCCTTGGGCTGGCGCCAGCTGGATACCGAGGAGCGCGATCTGGCGCAACGAAAGTTCGTGATCGGTGTCGAGGACGCGTTAGAGCGCTTGGGCCTCGGCCCGTTGGGGCAACGCGGTCGCGGCTAGTTCCGGAGTGGTCAGCGCGGCCCACAGCGCCGCGGTGGCTGCGGTACAGGCGGCCGCGCCCGCGACATGGACCGCGACGAGCACTGCCGGTACGCCCGTGTAGAACTGCACGATTCCCACGAATCCCTGCGCCAGTGTGAGCCCCAGCAGCACGGTCAGACGCACCCAAACGCGCCGGGTTACGCCGATAGCGGCGAGTCCGAACCCCAGGCCAACCAGCAGTGCCAGATAGGCGACGAGCAGGGTGCCGTGCAGATGCACCAGCGTGGTGATCTCGACCTGAAGTCGGGGCACCACGCGGGTGATGCTCTTGTCGCCGGCATGTGGCCCGGCTCCGGTGACCAGGGTTCCGGCCACCAGGATCGCTGCCAACATCACACCGAGCAGAGCGGTCAACCGGCGTAGCGGCGCAGGGGGCGGTGGCACGGTGGGCAGGTCGGATGCGACGTCCGGCTCACCGACCTTGACGTACAGCAGCGTGGCCAGCCACACCATGCCCATCGAGACCAGCAGATGAATCGCGACAGTCCACCACAGCAGACCGGTCAGCACCGTGATGCCGCCGATCACCGCCTGCAGAACTGTCGAAGCAGGCATCAGCCAGGCGTAGACGAGGACCTCGCGGCGTCGGCGGGCACGGGTCACGGCGAGCACTGCCAGCGCCGCGGTGAGAACCACCAGGAAGCTGATCATCCGATTTCCGAACTCGACGGCCTGGTGGATGCGCGGCACTTCGGCGACGGCCACCGGGGTGAAGCTGCCCGGGAAGCACTGTGGCCAGGTGGGGCAGCCCAGACCCGAGGCGGTGACGCGCACGACGGCACCGGTGACGGCAATACCGCCCTGAGTGAGCACCACGGCCGCGGCGATGAGGCGCTGCGTTCGCAGGCTCGGCATAGGCAGTAGATCGACTACCCACAGGAACGCCCGATATAGCACCTGCTGAGTCTATGTCACCCCCCACTACGTCTTGTAGTAGTCGTTGGTCACCCGGCCGGCGATCTCGGTATCCAGGCGCCAGAGGCGAAACCCGGCTAGCCCAGTTTGGTGCTAATGCGTGGCAGCACGTAGTTCGAGTACGTGTACTTGCCGGTGATCTTGCCCCGATCATCGAAGTGGAAGACGTCGAGTCCTTCCCAGCCGAATCGCGGAAGTATCACGGCCCCAATGCGCGTGACCAAACCCAATAGTCTGCGCCCGGATCGGCGTGCCCGGATGTCATGACGGCATGTCCACCGGATGACGGCCTTGCGCGCCGACTGGTCGATCATCCGGTCATGTTCGTCGAATGTCATCGCGCCGTAGGCGCCGCCGAACTGTGGCTCGAATTCCCGGCGGATAGCACTCAGGCCCACATGTCGTGAGCCGTCACCTGGCAGGTACTCGGCGTCGTCGGCGAAGTGTTGCATGACTACGTCCAGGTCATTGGTGTTGAACGCTGCTACGAACCGATCCAAGGCCGCCTCGATATCCGTCACCCGGCGAGCGTACGAGACCCTGGCTAGTACTCGTCGTGTAAGCGCCACCACGCATAAGGCGGTGTCTGGGGCCAGCCCGCGGGTGAATCCTCCCAGGTCTCCTGTCGCCCAAAGGCGGTGATGTCCAGCAGCATGAAGTCCATGCGCATCTTGTCGCCGCCGCGGTCGGTGCTGAAGTAGGTCTGATAGACGTCCTCGCCGTCGCGGAGAAATGCGCTGATGCCGAATCCCGCTCCCGCGCCGCAATCCGCGGAGAAGGTGGTGCCGCGCGAGGACACGAACGGAAAGGACCATTGCATACGTTGCCGGAAGCCCGCGATTTGTGCGTACGGCATGTTGGACACCACCGCGAAGCTGGTGTCGCGAGCGTTCAGATGCTCGGGCCTGCCGACGTTGTCGCACACCGATGCGCATCCGGAGCAGTAGTCGTCTGGGCCGTTGTCCATGAATTGGTAGACGATCAGCTGGCCGCGCCCGGCGAACAGGTCGATCAGTGAACATTCGCCATCGGGGCCGACGAACCCGTACCCACCCGGCATCGCGACCATCGGCATCCGGCGTCTCCGCGCGGCCAGCGCATCGAGAGTTCGTGTCGCAGCCTTCTCGTGGACCAGCAGCTCGGCGCTGGCGGAACGCCATTGCTCGCGCGAGACGATACGTGGACGTGCGGTGGGAGAAATGGAATCGGGCATACCGATACAGACCCGGCCCGGGCCCGTATCTCATCGCCTCAGGTGAATTTGAACCAGCGCAGCGCGCCGTAGGCGGCGAGCACACCCCACACCGCAAGCACCGCGAGCGCAAACCAGTCCACGGACAGCGTCATCGCGGCCGCCAGCGCTTCCGAGAGTGCACCAGAGGGGGACAGGCGTGCCAGGAGCACCATGGCGCGGGGGATCGCATCGGTGGTGCGACCATCTTCCAGTGTCAACGCCCCCAGACCGGCGAAAATGAACCACAACAGATTCGCCAGGGCCAGCACGATTTCCGCGCGCAGGGTGCCGCCCAGCAACAGGCCCATCGCCGCGAACGTCGCAGTGCCCAGGGCAATGATCACCGCGCCGAGCAACAGCCCCACCGGATGCGGGCGCCAACCCAGTGCGCCACCGATCGCGCCGATGACGGCGGCCTGCAGTACCACCACGGTGACCACGGCCAGCGCCTTGCCTGCGATGATGCCCCATACCGGTAATGCGGTGGCGCCCAGGCGTTTCAGCGCGCCGTATCGGCGATCGAACCCGACCGCGATGGCCTGCCCGGTGAATGCGGTGGAAATGACGGCCAGCGCCATGATGGCGGGCACGAAGATGTCGGTCCGGGAACCGGGGAATTGGCCCAGTGGTAGCAGTGTCAGCCCGATGAGGAGGGTGATCGGAATGAACATGGTGAGCAGCAGCTGCTCACCGTTGCGCAGCAGCAGCTTGAGCTCCAGCCAGAACTGAGCAAAGAGCATGGTGTGCACGGCGCTGGGCCGTGGATCGGGAGTGAAGGTGCCCGGGACGAAGCGGGGTGTGGTGTCGGTCATCGCAATTCCCTGCCGGTCAGATCGAGGAACACGTCCTCAAGGCTGCGCTTTTCCACGCGTAGGTCGGTGGTCAGCACATCCATGCGTGCGCACCACGCGGTGACGGTGGCCAGCACCTGAGGGTCCACGACGCCCTCCACTCGATACTCGCCGGGAGTGGCCTCGGACACCGTGTATCCCTCGGGTAGCGCGGAGATGAGCAGGGTCAGATCCAGTCGCGGCGGCGCGGAGAAGCGCAATTGGTTCTCGGCACCGGATTGCATCAGCTCTGATGGTGTACCGGAGGCCACCACGGAACCGTGGTCGATGATCATCAGCTGGTCTGCCAGCTCCTCGGCTTCCTTCATGTGATGGGTGGTGAGCACCACGGCGACGCCGTCGCGCCGCAGGCAGTCGATCAGTTCCCACACCACCAGCCGGGCGTGAGCATCCATGCCGGCGGTCGGTTCGTCGAGGAAGACCAGCTCGGGTCGGCCCACCAAGGCGCACGCGAGCGCCAGGCGTTGCTGTTGGCCTCCGGATAACCGCCGGTACGGAGTGCGGGCGGCATCGGTCAGCCCCAGTGTGTCCAGAAGCCATTGCGGGTCAAGAGGATTGGCAGAGTACGAGGCGACGAGCCCCAGCATCTCACTGGCCCGGGCAGTGGGGTAGGCGCCGCCGCCCTGCAGCATCACGCCGATACGCGACCGCACTGCGGAGTTCTTGGCGACGGGGTCCATGCCGAGCACCTCGACGATGCCCTCGTCGGGATGCAGGAAGCCCTCACAGAGCTCGACGCTGGTGGTTTTCCCGGCACCGTTGGGCCCCAGCAGCGCGAAGACCTGCGCTTCGTGGACCTCAAGGTCGAGGTTGTGCAGTGCTGTTGTCGGCCCGTATCGCTTGGTCACCGACCGCATCCGCACCGGTGGTGCTGTCCTGGTCGATGGTTGCGTCACGGTCAGTCAGCGTAAGCGGCGGCTCTCGGTCGCCGTTAGGCAGCCGACGCCATGGCAGATAGTCATGCGTGATAGCGATGAGCAAGAGCGCGATGATGGCGCTTGCCACGGTCGCGTCGATGATCTGGAACAGCGCGAATCTGTCGCCGTTGGCGGTGGGCCCGAAGATGCCCACGAGCAGGGTGATCCCGATCGCGGTGCCGCGAAACGCGGGGCGGGTGGCCCACGCGGCCAGCGGGATGATCGCCCACAGCAGGTACCAGGGCTGCACCACCGGAAACAGCAGCACGGTGATGCCGAGGGCGACGCCGAGCCCACCGACGGGGTGCAGGCGTCCGCGCAGCACGGCGAGTAGTAGCCACGACACCGCGATCGCGATGATCCCGATACCGATGCCGCGGGTCAGCGAGAGGATGGCGGTGGTGTGGTCGCCCAGACCGAGCAAGATGCCGACCTGCCCGGTACCCAGGGCGACAAGGGTGGGTGGTGACATCCAGCTGCGTACGGCGTTGGCGGTACCGAGCGTGTAGATCCAGCCGAATCCGAGCCCGCTGGCCCATCCGATGAGGACCGTGCAGGCACCGGTCACCGTGCCCAGCAGCGCCCCGGACTGCACAAGGCCGCGAACTCCGCCGCCCCATCGGCGCGCCAGCGCCATTCCGACAAAGCCGAGAGCCAACAGGGACGGCAGCTTGACTTGCGATGATGCGGTGATCAGTACGGTGCCGGCCAGGAGATTGCCCAGCGGGGCCCAGGTGGCCCACTGCACGCGGGTGTGTGGCCAGTGCCTGACCCCGGCGAGCGAGCGCGTCGAGTCGACGCCCCGCATGGCCAGTTCGGTGCCGGTCAGCATGAGGCCCAACATGAGGGCCTCATTGTGGATTCCGGCGATGAGGTGCATCAACAGCAGGGGATTGGCGGCGCCGAGCCAGAGCGCGCTGACCTCGGCGACCCCGCAGCGCTGAGCCAGGCGGGGTGTGGCCCAGATGATCAGCAGCACACCGAGTAGTTCGACGAGTCGATGACACAATGCCCCCGCGACGATGTCGTCGCCGGTGAGTCGAGAGATGCCCTTGCCGATCCAGAGGAACAGCGGACCGTAGGGGGCGGGTGTTTCTCGCCACAGGCTGGGTACCGACAGCGTGAACACGTGATCGAGTCCCAGGGCCATGGCCGGGCCCTCCGTGTACGGATCTTTGCCCAGGCGCGCGATCTGGCTTTGCGCCAGATACGAGTACACGTCTTTGGAGTACATGGGCGGCGCGATGAGCAGCGGCAGGATCCACAGCAGCAGGGTGCGGTCTAGCTGACCGCGCGACATCCTGCGCACCGGACCTCTGGGCCCATCCGGACGCCCGTCCGGACCTTTGTTGCGCAGGCTGCCGATTGCGAAGCGGCCCAGCATCAGCCAGGCCAACGTCATCATCACGGCGCCGGTGGTGGTCATGGTCAGTGACACGGTCTGAATGCGCGACGGAAGATTGAGCAGCCTGACCCCGAAGATCGGATCCTGGATGACCGGGCGCGCGCCGGCGCCGAGCGCACCGATGGCCATCAGCGCGGTTCCGGTGGCGCCGAACAGCCGAGTCCGGTTCATGGCCGTGAGCTCACGCGCGTTCAGCGGGGCCGACGAGCGCTCGTCATCATGCAGATGGGAGAGCGATGAACTCAGCCACTGCCCACGTACCGACACGCCAGCAGCGTATCGGCCTGCCGGACTCGCTCCGTGGAACCGGGCGGACAGGGCCTGTCCTGTCGGGCATGGTGCCTGTCAACATAGGTAACCCTTGCTAGACGTGGCATTCCGAATTGCGTCACACTGGTGTTGTGAAATTCGGTCAGGCATCTCCCAGGGCGTCCGCCGCGGCGTCTGGGATGGCTGTGTCGCAGGTGCTGGACGCCGCGCCCGCCGTGTCTCACGATGGACAGACGCGTGCCGCCGTGGTGCGGCTACTGATGGAATCCGGGCCTATCACCGCAGGTGAGATCGGAGACCGCCTCGGCTTGTCCGCGGCCGGCGTACGTCGGCACCTGGACGCGCTCATCGACGCAGGTGACGCCGTCGCGAACCCAGCGGCCGCGTGGCAGCATCACGGCCGCGGCAGGCCGGCCAAGCGCTATCTACTGACCGCCGATGGGCGTGCCAAGCTCAATCACGCGTACGACGATCTGGCCTCCGCGGCGATGCGGCAGCTGCGCGAGATCGGCGGCGACGATGCCGTGCGCACCTTCGCGCGTCGTCGTATCGACGCGATTTTGGGTGATGTGGCGGCCGGGGCCCCCCATAACGATCCGGAGGCCACCGTTGAGCAGGTTGCGGCGGCGCTCACCAAGGCCGGCTACGCCGCGAGCACCCAGAAAGTGGGCGGTTCTCCCGGATCTCCGCAGGGTGTACAGATATGTCAGCATCACTGCCCGGTATCCCACGTAGCGGCCGAGTTCCCGGAATTGTGCGAGGCGGAACAGGAGGCCTTCGCCGAGGTGTTGGGAACACATGTACAGCGATTGGCCACGATCGCCAATGGTGACTGCGCCTGTACCACGCACATCCCGATAAACGTGTCCCACTGATCCGGCACCAGCCCGTGCCGGACACAACGAAAAAGACAGCTCAAGAGAACGGAGTGTCACGATGACCCTCGAACGTGAAGTGTTGACCCAGGACGAGACGATCGCGTCCCTGGGCAACTACGGCTACGGCTGGTCCGATTCCGACGTGGCAGGCGCCAGCGCACAGCGCGGGCTGTCCGAGGCGGTGGTGCGCGACATCTCCAGCAAGAAGAGCGAGCCCGAGTGGATGCTCGATGTTCGCCTCAAGGCGCTGCGGACCTTCGACAAGAAGCCCATGCCGAACTGGGGCTCGAACCTCGAGGGCATCGACTTCGACAACATCAAGTACTTCGTGCGGTCCAGCGAGAAGCAGGCCGCGTCCTGGGACGAACTGCCCGAGGACATCAAGAACACCTATGACCGCCTCGGCATCCCCGAGGCCGAGAAGCAGCGGCTGGTGGCGGGCGTCGCGGCGCAGTACGAATCGGAAGTCGTCTACCACTCGATCCGCGAAGACCTTGAGTCCCAAGGGGTTATCTTCCTGGACACCGACTCCGGTCTGCGCGAGCACCCGGAGATCTTCAAGGAGTACTTCGGCAGTGTCATCCCGGCCGGAGACAACAAATTCTCGGCGCTGAACACCGCGGTGTGGTCGGGTGGATCGTTCATCTATGTGCCGCCGGGCGTGCACGTGGACATTCCGCTGCAGGCTTACTTCCGCATCAACACCGAGAACATGGGTCAGTTCGAGCGGACGCTCATCATCGTCGACGAGGGCGCCTACGTGCACTACGTCGAAGGATGTACCGCACCGATCTACAAGTCCGACTCGCTGCACTCGGCCGTCGTCGAGATCATCGTCAAGGCCGGTGGTCGGTGCCGGTACACGACCATCCAGAACTGGTCGAACAACGTCTACAACCTGGTCACCAAGCGGGCCCGCGCCGAGGCCGGTGCCACCATGGAATGGGTCGACGGAAACATCGGCTCCAAGGTCACCATGAAGTACCCGGCCGTGTGGATGACCGGTGAGCACGCCAAGGGCGAGGTGTTGTCGGTGGCCTTCGCGGGCGAAGGGCAGCACCAGGACACCGGTGCCAAGATGCTGCACCTGGCACCGAACACGTCGAGCAACATCGTGTCCAAGTCGGTGGCTCGCGGCGGCGGCCGTGCCTCCTACCGAGGCCTGGTCCAGGTCAACAAGGGCGCCCACGGATCGCGTTCCACCGTGAAATGCGATGCGTTGCTGGTCGATACGGTCAGCCGCAGCGATACCTACCCGTATGTCGACATTCGCGAGGATGACGTCACCATGGGTCACGAGGCCACCGTGTCCAAGGTCAGTGATGACCAGCTGTTCTACCTGATGAGCCGCGGTCTGACCGAGGACGAGGCGATGGCCATGGTGGTGCGCGGCTTCGTCGAGCCGATCGCCAAGGAACTACCGATGGAATATGCGCTGGAGCTCAACCGGCTCATCGAGCTGCAAATGGAAGGCGCGGTGGGTTAGGGAATGACGCAGTTGACTCAAGCTGTCGAGGGCGCCAACAAGGGAGAGCTGTTCAGCTCCTACGACGTGGCCGCCTTCGAGGTGCCCGGCGGCCGCGACGAGCTGTGGCGATTCACCCCGCTGCGCCGGCTGCGCGGCCTGCACGACGGCACCGCCACCGCGACCGCGGAACCGACCGTGGATGTCGCCGCCGGTGAGGGCGTGATCGTGGAGACGGTCGACCGTGCCGACGAGCGCCTCGGACAGGGCGGCGTTCCCTCGGATCGGATTGCCGCGCAGGCCTACTCGTCGTTCTCTAAGGCCTCGGTGATCACCGTCGGCAAGCAGGCGGTGGTGGGCGATCCGGTCGCGATCACCGTCACCGGTCCCGGTGCGGGGCAGGTTGCCTACGGACACACCCAGGTTCGTGCCGGAGAGTTGTCCGAATCGGTGGTGGTCATCGACTACCGCGGCAGCGGAACCTACGCCGAGAACGTCGAATTCGTGGTAGACGACGCGGCTCGGCTGACCGTCGTCAGCATCGCCGACTGGGCCGACGACGCGGTGCATGTGACGGCGCACCATGCCAAGCTCGGCAAGGACGCGGTGCTGCGGCATATCGCGGTCACCCTGGGCGGAGACCTGGTAAGGCTGAGCGCGTCTCTCCGCTTTTGCGCGCAGGGTGGTGACGCCGAACTGCTCGGGCTGTACTACGCCGACGACGGCCAGTTCTTCGAGCACCGGCTGCTGGTCGACCACGCCCAACCCAACTGCCGTTCGCACGTCACGTACAAGGGTGCGCTGCAGGGCAATCCGGCCTCCGACAAGCCCGATGCGCACACCGTCTGGATCGGCGATGTGCTCATTCGCGCCGAGGCCACGGGCACCGACACCTTCGAGCTGAACCGCAACTTGATCCTCACCGACGGGGCTCGGGCCGATTCGGTGCCGAACCTGGAGATCGAGACCGGCGAGATCGCCGGGGCCGGGCACGCCAGTGCCACCGGACGATTCGACGATGAGCAACTGTTCTATCTGCGCTCACGCGGTATCGCCGAAGAGGATGCGCGCCGACTGGTGGTGCGCGGCTTCTTCCAGGACATCATCCAGCGGATCGGGATCGAGTCGGTGCGCGACCGACTCACCGAGGCCGTTGAACAAGAACTGCAAACGACCGATCATTAATTCATAAGGGAATTCGAATGACCACGCTAGAAATCAAGGATCTGCACGTCAGCATCTCGCCCAATGAGGGTGAATCCATCGAGATTCTCAAGGGCGTCAACCTGACGGTGAACTCGGGCGAGACCCATGCCGTGATGGGCCCCAACGGTTCCGGGAAGTCCACGCTGTCCTACGCCATCGCCGGGCACCCCAAGTACCAGGTGACTTCCGGGTCCATCACTCTCGATGGGCAAGATGTGCTGGAACTTTCTGTCGACGAACGGGCCCGGGCGGGTCTGTTCCTGGCCATGCAGTATCCCGTCGAGGTGCCGGGCGTCTCGATGTCCAACTTCCTGCGCACCGCCGCCACGGCCGTGCGCGGTGAGGCTCCGAAGCTGCGCCACTGGGTCAAGGAAGTCAAGGAAGCTATGGGGGAGTTGGAGATCGACTCCGCCTTCGCCGAGCGCAGCGTCAACGAAGGGTTCTCGGGCGGCGAGAAGAAGCGCCACGAGATCCTGCAATTGGGCCTGCTCAAGCCGAAGATCGCGATCCTGGACGAGACGGACTCCGGGCTGGACGTCGACGCCCTGCGCATCGTTTCCGAGGGTGTTAACCGCTACGCCGAGCGCGAGCACGGTGGTGTCCTGCTCATCACCCACTACACCCGGATCCTGCGCTACATCCAGCCGCAGTTCGTGCACGTCTTCGTCGGTGGCCGCATTGTCGAGTCGGGCGGCCCGGAACTGGCCGACGAGCTGGAGGAGAACGGCTACGAGCGCTTCACCCAAGCAGTCGCGGGAGCTTAGATGACCGCGACGGTTCCGCTGGACACCGTTCGGATCTCGCAGATCAGGGCGGACTTCCCGATCCTGAGCCGAACGGTGCGCGGCGGCAAACCGTTGGTCTACCTGGATTCCGGGGCCACCTCGCAGCGCCCGCTACCGGTGCTCGACGCCGAGCGGACCTTCCTGACCGAGCGCAACGCCGCGGTGCATCGCGGCGCTCACCAGCTCGCCGAGGAAGCCACCGATGCCTACGAGGGCGCGCGCAACGCGATCGCCCGCTTCGTAGGAGTCGACGACGGCGAGATTGTCTTCACCAAGAACGCCACCGAATCACTGAACCTGGTGGCCTACGCCCTCGGTGACAGCCGGTTCGACCGCGCGGTGGGTCCGGGCGACGAGGTGATCATCACCGAGCTGGAACACCACGCGAATCTGGTGCCGTGGCAGGAGCTGTGCCGTCGCACCGGCGCAACCCTGCGCTGGTTCGGGGTGACCGATGACGGTCGCATCGATCTTGACTCCCTCGAGCTCACCGAGGCCGTGAAAGTGGTGGCCTTCACGCACCAATCCAATGTGACGGGCGCGGTGGCACCGGTGGCCGAGTTGGTGCGTCGCGCGAAAGCGGTTGGTGCTCTGGTGGTTCTGGATGCCTGCCAGTCGGTGCCGCATATGCCGGTGAACTTCCGCGAGCTGGGCGTCGACTATGCGGCGTTCTCCGGGCACAAGATGCTTGGGCCCTCCGGCGTCGGTGTGCTGTACGGGCGGGGTGAACTGCTGGAGGCCATGGCGCCGTTCATCACCGGCGGTTCCATGATCGAGACCGTCACCATGGAGGTCAGCACCTACGCGCCGCCCCCGCAGCGATTCGAGGCGGGTGTCCCGATGACCTCGCAGGTGGTGGGCCTCGGCGCGGCGGTGGACTACCTCAACGCGGTGGGCATGGAAGCCATTGCCGCGCACGAGCATCAGCTGGTCTCGGCCGCACTCGCCGGCCTCGGCGGCATCGACGGAGTTCGTATCATCGGTCCGGCCGAGAACATCGACCGTGGGGGCGCGGTCTCGTTCGTCGTGGATGGCATTCACGCGCATGACCTGGGTCAGGTGCTCGATGACGAGGGTGTCGCGATACGGGTCGGGCATCACTGCGCCTGGCCACTGCACCGCCGATTCGGCATCGCGGCCAGCGCCCGTGCCTCTTTCGCGGTGTACAACACTCTTGACGAGGTCGACCGGCTGGTCGCCGGTGTTCGTCGCGCGCAGGAGTTCTTCCTGGGCGGGCGCAGCGACGGGGGATCGTCCTTGTGAGGCTCGAGCAGATGTACCAGGAAGTCATCCTGGATCACTACAAGCATCCGCATCATCGCGGGCTGCGGGAGCCGTTCGCGACCGAAGTGCACCACGTGAATCCGACGTGCGGCGATGAGGTGACACTGCGAGTTGCCCTGGAAGACAACAAAATCGCTGACGTCTCCTATGACGGGCAGGGCTGCTCGATCAGCCAGGCCGCGACCTCGGTGCTGACGGATCTGGTGATCGGACTGACGGTGGACGAGGCGCTCAAGACGGTGGCCTCGTTCAACGAGATGATCTCTTCTCGCGGCACGATCGATGGCGACGAGGACGTCATCGGCGACGGCATCGCCTTCGCGGGGGTTTCGCGGTACCCGGCCCGCGTGAAGTGTGCGCTTCTAGGATGGATGGCGTTCAAGGATGCGTTGGTACAGGCAATAGAACATCAAGAGGTGACGCGATGACCGAGGTATCAGAGGAAGTAAAGCTTCTCGAGGATGTCGAGGAGGCGATGCGTGATGTCGTCGACCCAGAGCTGGGTATCAACGTCGTCGATCTGGGCCTCGTCTACGGGCTCAATGTCGAGGAGGGCGACAGTGGCAAGGTCGCCGTCATCGACATGACGCTCACCTCGGCGGCCTGCCCGCTTACCGATGTCATCGAGGATCAGTCACGCAACGCCCTCGTCGGCGCGGGACTGGTCAAGGAGATCAAGATCAACTGGGTCTGGGTGCCGCCGTGGGGCCCGGACAAGATCACCGACGACGGTCGGGAACAGCTCCGGGCCCTCGGCTTCACCGTCTAGCGTTCCTGGTGGCCTTCATGGCCGCCCGGGCCTTCGCATGAGCCATCTTTGGCGGCTCGCAGCGTGATCGTTGCGGCCTGCAGGTTCCCCGATGCGTCGTCGGAGCCGTGTGCGGCGAGGCACTTGCCCGCGCTGATGGCGTTCTGTTGGGCCGGACCACGCTTGGCATAGCTGGTGTCGTTCGACACGGTCACGGCGGTCTGCGTGGCAGCCCCGTTGTTCGGATCGGTGTCGCTCACCGTGATCGTGTTCCCGTTGACCGAGGCGACCGTCCCACGCACGGCTTGATGTTCGGGACGCTTACCGGATGGTGAGGCAGGGGAAGTCGATTCCTGCTGTTCCTTTGCCTGTGCTCTGGTGCAGCTGCCGTCCGTGGCCGGCCAGATCATCACGCGCCGGGCCGCCAACGGATTTGAGTCCTGCTGCGTCATCGCGGCGATACAGCTCCCGGTCGTCACATCCGACAATTGCGCGGCGGTGATCTCGGAGATCTTTGTCGATTGGCTGAAGCCGACCGTTGCGCTGCCGTCCTTCTTCGTCACCTGAATGGTGTTGCCCGACACGGAGGCGATAAGCCCCGCGACGTGGGCCTTTTCGTTGTGCTCGCCCTGGTGCGCCGCCGACGTGGCGGCCGGCGCCGACGAGTTTGTGCCGGCGTTGTTCGTGTTGTTCTGTGAGCCGCACGCGGCCACGGACAGTGCCGTCAGCCCGGCAAGTGCGAGCAGTGCACCGCGGGCGAATCGAGGTTGGCCGAGTATCTGATTTGGGGACATCGGTGTTCTCCATGGTCGACGAATGGGACACCTCAGCGTGCGCGCGTTGGCTGAGGTTGCACTCCGGCATTTGTACGAAGTTGCTGTGTGTTGCGCGAACAACTGCTCATACGATCCGGCGCACGAAGCAGACGCGGTCTTCTCCGGGGCCGTCATAGTCGGAATGCACCGGTAGACCATTGATCTCTTTGTCTCCGGGCTGAACGGTGAAACCCAGTGCCCCGTGATAGGCGATCGATCCATCATTGTTCGGCGAGGTGATCGCCTTGACTACGGTGCGACCGGCCGTTCGCGCCTGGGTGAAGAACACGTCGTACAGACGTCTGGCGATGCCCTGGCCTCGTAGGCGCGGATCGACGCCGACGAAATGTATGTACGCCTGGTCGTTGTGGTCGGCCGAATGAAATCCGACGAGGAAGGCGGCGAGCTCGTCATTTTCCTCGACGATCCAACTGGTTGACGCGAAGTGCTGCAGGAACAGAGGCGGCACCAGCATGGCAAGTTCACGTGCTTGATCGGGGGTTCTCGAGCCCGACCACCACTGGGGAATAGCTTCTTTGATTGCGCCGTGATCAGACGGCCGCGCATGCCGAACTTCCATCGCCGTTCACGGTAACTCGCCTAGGGCTTGGGAGGTCCGCACTGTCCGTCGGTGGCTGGACCGAGATCGATTGTGGTGGCTTGCAGTACCCCGTCGGCATTCTTGGTGCCGTGCGCGTCCGCGCATTTACCGGCGGTGATCGCCGTGGCCTCGGTGGGTTGCCGTTTGTCGTACTTGGTGTCCGCGGTCGTCAGTACGTCGGTTTGAATCTCCGAGGCCCCGCTGGGGTCGGTGTTGGCCACGACTATGACGCTGCCGTTGACCGAGGCCACCGCACCATGAACGTTCGGACCGCCGAAGGGAGCCGGCCCATCCGGCGGCCCCGGCATGCCGGGGCCAGGTGGTGGACCGGAAGGCCCGCCGGGCGGCATCGCGCCGGCGGGAGGTGTGTCGGCTGCGCATTTGTTGTCCTCGGCGGCACTGATCAGCACACGCTGTGCGGTCACCTGGTCCGTGGCCTCCGCGCCGGGTGTCGCGAGCACACTCACGCAGCTGCCCACGACCACATCGGAGAGCTCGGCGGGCTGAACCTCGGTGAGCTTCGTCATCGTGTTGAAGTCGATATCGGCGCTGCCTACGGGGGTGGTTACCTCTACGGTGTGGCCCGATACCGACGAGATCACCCCACCGGCGTGATCCTGGCCACCCGCGTGCCGCATGGCCGTCGTCGACGCCGGGCCCGGTGACGACTCGACGGTCGGGTTCTGCGACCCGCCGCACGCCACGGCAGATAGCGCGATGACACCGACGACCACCTGCAGCACGGGCCTGGGCCAGAGGTTTGGTGACATGGTTGACCACGTTATCCGGAATGGATACGGCGACGGCGTAGTTTGACACCTCGTGACCGACGTGAGACCAGACGTAGCACCCCTCTTCGAGCCGTTCACCGTCAAATCGCTGACGGCCCCCAACCGGTTCGCGATGGCGCCGATGACGCGATCGGCCTCGCCCGGCGGGGTGCCCGGTGAGGATGTGGCCGCGTACTACCGGCGACGCGCGGCCGGGGGTGTGGGGCTGATCATCACCGAAGGCGTCTTCATCCCACACGATGCCGCCGGTGGGCAGTCCAATGTGCCGCGGTTGATCGGCGATGACTCGCTGGCCGGATGGTTGGCGGTCACCGAGGCCGTGCACGCGGAGGGATCGGCGATCGCCGCGCAGCTGTGGCATCAGGGCGTCGAGCGTGGCGTCGATCCGGAGTTCAACCCCGACGTGGAATCGGTCAGCCCGTCGGGCCTGGCGGGCGACGCGTCCCCGCGCGGGCGTGCACTGCAGACCGACGAGCTCGGGCCGCTGGCCGAGCAGTACGGCACAGCCGCGCGCAACGCTCGGGATGCGGGGTTCGATGCGGTCGAGTTACACGGCGCCCACGGCTATCTGCTCGATCAGTTCCTCTGGGAGCGCACCAATGTGCGGGCGGACGGGTATGGCGGTTCGGTGGCGGATCGAGTGCGCTTCCCGGTCGAGGTGGTGCGCGCGGTCCGTGCCGCCGTCGGACCGGATTTTCCTATCCTGTACCGGTTTTCGCAGTGGAAGCAGGCGGATTATGCGGCCACGCTGGCCGACAGCCCAGCCGAGTTGGAACGTCTGCTGGCGCCTCTGGTCGAGGCAGGCGTGGATGTGTTCCATCCGTCCACGCGTCGGCACTATGTGCCCGCATTCCCGGACCTGGACGGCGCCGACGGACAGCTGAGCCTGTCCGGCTGGACCAAGCGTGTCACGGGGCTTCCGGCCATCGCGGTCGGTTCGGTGGGCCTGCAGACCGAGTTCAAGCCCACCGAGGTCCGGGATATCGAGCCTGCATCGGTGGAGGCGGTGCTGCGGCAGTTCGCCGACAACGAGTTCGATGTCATCGCCGTCGGTCGTGCCCTGCTGTCGGACCCCGAATGGGTGAACAAGCTGCGGGACGGTCGGCAGGACGAGTTCGTCGGATTCAACATCGGTAAGGCCCTGGCCGCGCTCTACTGAGCACGGACGGAACATCGCGCACCCCGGCGACGTTGAGGAAGACATGGCAACACGTGACATCACCGCTGACGCATTCAATGACCTGATCCACGACAACGACATCGTGCTGGTCGACTTCTGGGCGTCGTGGTGTGGGCCGTGCCGCCAGTTCGGCCCCGTCTTCGAGGCATCCTCCGAGGAAAACCCGGATGTTGTCCACGCCAAGGTGGACACCGAGGCGGAACAGGCACTGGCATCCGCGGCGAACATCCGCTCGATCCCCACGCTGATGGCGTTCAAGAAGGGGCAGCTGGTGTTCAACCAGGCCGGCGCGCTGCCTCCTGCCTCTCTGGCCGACCTGGTGCAGCAGGTGCGTGACCTCGACGTCGAGGCGGCGCTGCGCGAACAAGAGGCGTAACGCTCGACGAGCGGGATCGCTCCTCAAGGATTTGGTGCATCCCGACCCTGTCGGTTATATGGACGCATGAGTTTCGTCCTGGTGGAGCGTCCGCGTCCGGAAATTGCCCTGGTCACCCTGAACCGGCCCGAGCGGATGAACGCCATGGCGTTCGATGTGATGCTGCCCTTCAAGCAGATGCTGGTCGATATCAGCCACGACAATGACGTGCGCGCGGTGGTCATCACCGGGGCGGGCAAGGGTTTTTGTTCGGGTGCCGACCAGAAGTCGGCCGGACCCATCCCGCACATCCAGGGACTGACTCAGCCGACTATCGCGCTGCGGTCGATGGAGTTGCTCGACGAGGTCATCCTCACCCTGCGTCGGATGCACCAGCCGGTGATCGCGGCCGTCAACGGGGCGGCCATCGGTGGTGGGTTGTGCCTGGCGCTGGCCTGCGATGTTCGGGTGGCCTCCGACGCCGCGTACTTCCGGGCCGCCGGCATCAACAACGGTTTGACGGCCAGTGAGCTGGGACTGAGCTATCTGCTGCCGCGCGCCATCGGCACGTCGCGTGCCTCCGATATCATGCTGACCGGCCGTGACGTCGATGCGGACGAGGCCGAGCGCATCGGTTTGGTATCCCGCAAGGTGTCCTCCGAGACGCTGCTGGAAGAGTGTTACGCGATCGGGGAACGCATTGCCGGGTTCTCCCGTCCAGGGATCGAGTTGACCAAGCGCACCATCTGGAGTGGGCTGGACGCCGCTAGCCTGGAAAGTCACATGCACCAAGAGGGTCTGGGCCAGCTATACGTCCGGCTGCTCACCGACAACTTCGAAGAAGCTACCGCCGCCCGCAAGGAACAGCGCACAGCGACCTTCCGAGACAAGCGCTGACCGCGCACGCAGCATTCAAGGAGTAAGTAGTGATTACCGCGACGGACCTCGAGGTCCGCGCCGGAGCCCGCACGCTCGTCTACGCGCCGGGCCCCGCATTGCGCATCCAGCCCGGCGACCGCATCGGGCTGGTGGGGCGCAACGGAGCCGGCAAGACGACCTCGATGCGAATTCTCGCCGGCGAGGGTGAGCCGTACGCCGGGTCGGTGTCACGGATCGGTGAAATCGGTTATCTGCCACAGGATCCCAAGGAAGGAAACCTGGATCTGCTGGCGCGCGATCGGGTGTTGTCGGCGCGGGGCCTGGACACCATCATCAGCGAATTGGAGAAGCAGCAGACGCTGATGGCGGAGCTGGTCGACGACGGTCAGCGCGACAAGGCGGTTCGACGCTACGGCCAACTGGAGGAGCGCTTCTCCTCGTTGGGCGGGTATGTCGCGGAGAGCGAGGCGGCGCGCATCTGTTCGAGTCTCGGATTGCCGGAGCGGGTGCTCACCCAGCCGCTGCGCACGTTGTCGGGCGGTCAGCGGCGACGGGTGGAGCTGGCGCGGATTCTGTTCGGTGCCGCGGAAGGCGGAGCGGGGTCGAACATGACGCTGCTGCTCGACGAGCCGACCAACCACCTTGATGCGGACTCGATCGGGTGGTTGCGTGGCTTCCTGCAGAATCACGACGGCGGGCTGGTGGTGATCAGCCACAACGTCGAGTTGCTTGCCGACGTCGTGAACAAGGTGTGGTTCCTGGACGCGGTACGCGGTGAGGTCGACGTCTACAACATGGGTTGGCAGAAGTATCTGGACGCGCGCTCGCTGGACGAGCAGCGCCGCCGCCGGGAACGGGCCAATGCGGAGAAGAAGGCCTCGGCGCTGCGCACCCAGGCGGCCAAGATGGGCGCGAAGGCCACCAAAGCCGTTGCCGCACAAAATATGTTGCGGCGCGCGGAGAAGATGCTGTCTGGGCTCGACGAGGAGCGGGTGGCCGACAAGGTGGCCCGCATCAAGTTCCCGACGCCCGCGGCGTGCGGCCGGGTGCCGTTGGTGGCCAGGGGTTTGACCAAGAATTACGGATCGCTGGAGATATTCACCGGGGTTGACCTGGCCATCGACCGCGGATCTCGGGTCGTGGTGCTGGGGCTCAACGGTGCGGGCAAGACGACGCTGCTGCGGCTGCTGGCCGGCGCGGAGACTGCGGACGCCGGCGAACTGGAACCGGGTCATGGACTCAAGCTCGGGTACTTCGCGCAGGAGCACGACACCCTGGACAACGAGGCGACGGTATGGGAGAACATCCGCCACGCCGCTCCGGACACGGGGGAGCAGGAGCTGCGGGGAATCTTGGGCGCATTCATGTTCAGCGGCGCCCAGCTGGAACAGCCGGCGGGCACACTGTCCGGCGGTGAGAAGACCCGACTGGCGCTGGCTGGGCTGGTGGCCTCGACCGCGAATGTGTTGCTACTCGACGAGCCCACCAACAACCTGGACCCGGCCTCGCGTGAACAGGTTTTAGACGCGTTGCGCAGTTACCTCGGTGCGGTCGTGCTTGTGACCCACGACCCGGGTGCTGCGGAGGCGTTGGATCCGCAACGCGTCGTGTTGTTGCCGGATGGTACCGAAGACTACTGGTCGGACGAGTATCGGGACCTCATCGAACTGGCCTGATCTTTTTCTTTCCACCCCCTTCGCGTCTCGTTCACATGCGTGATCACATTTGCGCTATGGTGCAACCGGGTCGAGTCGCCCACCGGGGCAGCGGGATGGAGTCGGGAGAGAGGTCGCGATGGCCAAAACACGCGACGAGGAGCGTGCCGAGCTGAAGGCGGCATACGAGAAGGGCGCGAGCATTCGCGCGCTGGCCGCCGAGGCCGGTCGATCGTATGGCTTTGTGCATCGCGCTCTCGTGGAGTCAGGCGCCACCCTGCGCGGGCGCGGAGGTCCGAATCGGCGGGGTCGCAAGGCCTAGCTCACGTCCGACACGCAGTGTGCCCGTTGAGCTTTCGGGCGACAATTGTTGCTACCGTAGTGCGATGCGACGACAACGTGGTATCCGGAGCTTCAGCGTGCTGGCGCTCGCGACGATGACGGCATCCGGTTGTGCCGGGCCGGTGCGCCAGTCGGGCGACGCGGTATCTCCGGTGGCCACGACCACGGCATTGCCGCAAACCTCGGCACCCGCTCCGGAGACCTTCCGCGTCACGGCCTGCGAGACGCTCAGCGGGGGCGGGGGCAAGAATGTGGCCACCCTGCTGCGGGATGTCCGCGTGGGCAAGCAGGGCGACTTCGACAGGGTCACCTTCGAATTCGGGCCGGATCCGAAGGCAGACCCCAAGAACAAGGTCTCGCTGGACCAGTTGGTGGTGCCCAAGTACTCGGTGGACAGCCCGGCGAGCGTCTCCGCCGGCCCCAAGGGCGACTCCGTTGTCGTCGCCGGTACCGCGCTGCTCGGTGTGCTGTTCGACGGTGCGGCCGCGCATGAGGCCGACAAGCCGGTCCGCTCGTATCCGGGGCCGAGTGAGATCAAGCCCAAGGACTTTCCGGTCCTGGCCGAGGCCAAGCAGGGAGAGGACTTCGAAGGCAAGGTGCGGTGGGCGTTGGGTCTGAACAAGCAGCGCTGCCCGCAGGTGAGCACCCTGACCAATCCGCCACGCCTGGTGGTGGATCTGCCGCACTAAGGCGCTTGTGACGGGGCACCATCGCCCGGCTCGGCATTGGCCACTGGGGACAATCCCCGGCCGAATGCCAGCGGTGCGGTGGCGGACGCCGTACATTCGCTAACCATGTATCGATACCTGGTACCGCTTGTACTAGTAGTGGGCTCGATCCTGCCTGCCCCGCAGGCGGCGGCCGCCCCGGCGTGCCCCACGCTGACCGACGGCGGCGCCGAGAACTACGCCACCATCCTGCATGACGTGCGCATCGAAACCCTCGATGACCTCGACAGGGTCACTTTCGCCTTCGGGGCGGACAGGCTCGCTCCGCCGGTGGGGCCGGTCACTTACTGGCAGGCGCCACCGTTCTCGGTCACGCCGGTCGACGGGGGATACGCGGTGGCATTCCGCGGCGCGGCGGCACACAACACCGTGCTCGGCACCTCCGGGCACCCGGAGAACAGTCAGGTGAAATCGTTCCCGCAGCCCGACAACCTCGGCGCGCCTCCCGGCACGACGGTGGTGCGATCGGCCCGCCTGCTGCAGGACCCCGACATCTTCAGGGACAAGAACGGTGTGATGGCCTGGAAGGTCGCCGCGCAGGGGGCCAAGTGTCCGGTGGTCTACGTCGCCGACACGCCCGCACGGGCCGTGATCGACTTCCCGCACTAGTCCGCAGGCAGCCGGGAAACATCGTGCAGGTGGTGCACCGGGTCGTGCACGAAATACAGCCCCAGCGTCTCGACCGTGAAAACCGAGCCGTTACTTCGCCTTCCGCGGCGATATAGCGAGTTGCGTGGGACGTCGGCGAAGGCAGCGGCGACGGCCTCGCCCGCCGCGGCAAGTTCGGCAGCCACCGTCGCGGGGTCTTGCTCGCCGTAGCGATCTGCTACGGCGGTCTTGTCCTGGTCCCAGTTCTCGAACAGCGGATCGTCTTCGGACAGCATGAGCTGCAGCCGGGTCAGGAAGATCCGGAACACGTCGCGGACATGCGCGCCGTACTCCAGCGGTGACCAGGTCTGCTCGTCGGGACGCGAGCGCACCCCGGCGCGGACTAGCACCGGCTGCCAAGCTGCCACGTTTTCCCGAACGATCTGCGGTATCTGATCGAATGACGTTGCGGCGGGATCAAATCCGCATTCGCCGCATCGCCTCTCCAAGACCCAGGTCCAGTCCTTGGTATCAGGCGTGATCGGCACGGCGCACCGAGTCTTCCACGAGATCCAGCACGCGGCTGAGGCTTTCCGTCGACTCGCCCGCGGCCAGGCGGGCGACCAGGCCGTCGAGCACCAAATCCAGATATCCGAGAATCACCTCGCTGGGCACGTCCTCGCGCAAGCGACCCGCCTTCTTCTGGCGCTGCAGCCGGGCCAGGGTGGCGGTGTTGAGTTCTTCGGAACGTTGATTCCAGCCCCGCCGGAACTCGGGGTCATTGCGCAGCTTGCGGGCGATCTCGAGACGGGTTGCCAGCCAATCGAATTGATTCGGATCGGCCAGCATGTCCCGCATCACCTGCACCAGACCCTCGCGGCTGGCGACGTTCGCCATCCGTTCGGCGTCTTCGCGCGCCAGCGCGAAGAACAGCGTGTCCTTGTCGCGGAAATGGTGGAATATCGCTCCCCGTGACATGCCGATGGTGTGTTCGAGGCGGCGCACGGTAGCGCCGTCGTACCCATATTCGGCAAAACAGCGCCGCGCGCCATCGAGAATCTGGCGGCGACGAGCCGCGAGGTGATCCTCGCTAACGCGCGGCACTGTGTTGGCCTCTAGTCCTGGGCGCGGTTAGCCGGCCAGCATGTTCCGCAGCACGTACTGCAGGATGCCGCCGTTGCGGTAGTAGTCGGCCTCTCCCGGAGTGTCGATCCGGACCACGGCATCAAACTCAGTACGAGACCCGTCCTGCTTGGTCGCGGTCACGTGCACGGTCTTCGGTGTCGAACCCTCGTTGAGCTTCTCGATACCGGTGATGTCGTAGGTCTCGGTGCCGTCGAGCTTCAGTGAGGCCGCCGACTCGCCGGCGGGGAACTGCAGCGGGATGACGCCCATACCGATGAGATTCGACCGGTGGATGCGCTCGAACGACTCGGTGATGACGGCCTTGACGCCCAGCAGGCGAGTGCCCTTGGCGGCCCAGTCACGCGACGAGCCCGAGCCGTACTCCTTGCCGCCCAAGACGACCAGCGGGATGCCGGCCTTCTGGTAGTTCACCGAAGCGTCGTAGATGAACGACTGCGGGCCACCGTCGAGGGTGAAGTCGCGGGTGTAGCCGCCCGAGACATCGTCCAGCAGCTGGTTGCGCAGGCGGATGTTCGCGAAGGTGCCGCGCACCATCACCTCGTGGTTACCGCGACGCGAGCCCAGCGAGTTGTAGTCCTTCCGATCCACACCGTGCTCGTCGAGATACTGCGCGGCGGGCGTGCCGGACTTGATGGAACCGGCCGGCGAGATGTGGTCGGTGGTGACCGAGTCGCCCAGCAGTGCGAGTACCCGGGCACCGGAGATGTCGGTGACCGGCGTCGGCTCCAGCGGCATCCCGTCGAAGTACGGGGCCTTGCGCACGTAGGTGGAGGAATCGACCCAGTCGAAGGTGTTGCCCTCGGGGGTCGGCAGGCCACGCCAGCGCTCATCGCCCTTGAAGACGTCAGCGTAGGAGTTGGTGAACATCTCGCGGTTGATCGACGACGCGATGGTCTCCTCGATCTCCGAGGCGCTGGGCCAGATGTCCTTGAGGAAGACGTCGTTTCCGTCGTGGTCCTTGCCCAGCGGGTCGGTG
This sequence comes from Mycobacteroides saopaulense, assembly GCF_001456355.1. NCBI lineage: Bacteria > Bacillati > Actinomycetota > Actinomycetes > Mycobacteriales > Mycobacteriaceae > Mycobacteroides > Mycobacteroides saopaulense. Next base: position 2,482,371 of record NZ_CP010271.1, on the reverse strand, counting down.
TCGAAGTCGAAGTCCATGGTGCCCGCGATGCCATAGGCGATGACCAGCGGCGGTGAGGCCAGGTAGTTCATCTTGACGTCGGGGGAGATGCGTCCTTCGAAGTTGCGGTTACCGGAGAGCACCGCGGTCACCGACAGGTCGTTGTCGTTGATGGCCTTGGAGATCTCGTCGGGCAGCGGGCCGGTGTTTCCGATGCAGGTGGTGCAGCCGTAGCCGCCCAAGTAGTAGCCCAACTTCTCCAGGTAAGGCCACACGCCGGCCTTGTTGTAGTAATCGGTGACGACCTGCGAACCGGGCGCCATGTTGGTCTTGACCCACGGCTTGGTGGTCAGGCCCTTCTCGACGGCCTTCTTGGCCAGCAGGGCGGCGCCCAGCATGACCGAGGGGTTGGAGGTGTTGGTGCAGGAGGTGATGCCCGCGACGACGACCGCACCATGGTCCAGCACGAAGTTGCCGCGCTCGGCCGACTTCACCTTGACGGGCTTGGACGGACGGCCCTCGCCACCGTTGGCGGCGGACGGAATCACGGCGTCCTCTTCGGCGAAGGACAGCACAGCCGAATCGCTTGCCGGGAACGACTCCTCAACGGCCTCATCGAGATTGGTGTGCGGCGCCGGGTGGTTCTCCTCGACGTAGTTGTGAATGTCCTTGCGGAATGCATTCTTCGCATCAGAGAGCTCGATGCGGTCCTGGGGACGCTTGGGGCCGGAGATGGAGGGCACGACGGTGGACAGGTCGAGTTCCAGGTACTCCGAGAACGCGGGCTCGTGATCTGCGTCGTGCCACATGCCCTGCTCGCGGGCGTAGGCCTCCACGAGCGCCAACTGCTGGTCGTCGCGGCCGGTCAGGCGCAGGTAGTTGATCGTCTCTTCATCGATCGGGAAAATCGCTGCGGTAGAGCCGAATTCGGGGCTCATGTTGCCCAGGGTGGCGCGGTTGGCCAGCGGCACCTCGGCCACACCCTTGCCGTAGAACTCGACGAACTTGCCCACCACGCCGTGCTTGCGCAGCATGTCGGTGACGGTGAGCACCACGTCGGTGGCGGTCACGCCGGGCTGGATCTCGCCGGTGAGCTTGAAGCCGACGACGCGGGGGATGAGCATCGAGACCGGCTGGCCCAGCATCGCGGCCTCGGCCTCGATACCGCCGACGCCCCAGCCGAGAACGCCGAGGCCGTTGACCATGGTGGTGTGCGAGTCGGTGCCCACACAGGTGTCGGGGTAGGCCTGGCCATTGCGGACCATCACCGTGCGCGCCAGGTACTCGATGTTGACCTGGTGCACGATGCCGGTGCCGGGGGGCACGACCTTGAAGTCATCGAAAGCGCCCTGGCCCCAACGCAAGAACTGGTAGCGCTCGGCGTTGCGCTCGTACTCGAGTTCCACGTTGCGTTCGAAGGCGTCGGCCGTACCGAAGACGTCCAGGATCACCGAGTGGTCGATCACCATCTCGGCGGGGGACAGCGGGTTCACCTTGTCGGGATCGCCACCGAGGGCCGCGACGGCTTCCCGCATGGTGGCCAAGTCGACCACGCAGGGAACGCCGGTGAAGTCCTGCATGACCACGCGGGCCGGGGTGAACTGGATTTCCACGCTGGGCTCGGCCGAGGGGTCCCAGTTGGCCAGCGCCAAGACGTGGTCCTTGGTGATGTTGGCACCGTCTTCGGTGCGTAGTAGGTTCTCCGCCAACACCTTTAGGCTGTAGGGCAGTTTCTCGGTACCGGGCACAGCGTTGAGGCGGAAAATCTCGTACGACTCATCGCCGACCTGCAAAGTGCCGCGCGCGCCGAAGGAATTCACTGATTCCGTCTTGTTAGGACTGCTAGTCACATCAGCTCCAAAGCTCGAAGGCCACCCGCCGGCGGGCTGTGCCAGGCGGGGTTCCGGAGGCGCCACCGCAGATGGCTGCCTTCCGCCGCCAGTCTAACAGTACGCTTGTCCCGTAATAAGGGGGATGCCTAAATTTCACTCCGCATTCCCGTCGTGGCATCCACCACCTCCGGTGAGGGCCGCGTTATGCACGCCAAATACGGCGTGTCAGGGTGCGCAACACCGTGCGCGGCGCAGGTTAGATTGGTCGCGTGACGCCGCAGCACCTGCCGACCTTCATTCCCGCCGAGCTGTGCCAGGCGGTGGGGGTGTCAGTCCAGACCGCGGGAACCGACCCCATGGGCTGGTCGGCCAAATGCCTGGAGATGACGCGCGCGGATGTCAACGAGGACGGAGTTGCCGCCCCGTCGGTCGACGTCCCCGGGCTCAAGGATGTCGTCGCGAAGGCGCATGCCAAGAACATCGACCTGAAGGTGATCGCGCTACCGAACAACCCCGGGATCGACACCCCGTTGCGCGATATCGCCACCGAGATCGGTAAGGACCATCCGGACTCGACGATCCTCGTCATCAGTCCGTCCTTCGCGGGAACGTACAGCGCCACGTTCGACCGGGTAACGCTGGAGGCGGGGCAGGACGTCGCCAAGACCGGCAACCCCGTGCTCTCGGCCAACAACTTTGTCGACGAGCTGGGGCGCGAGCACTTCTCGTGGACCGAGCTGACCATTGCGCTTGTCGTGCTAGTCGCGGCGATCTGTGCCGGAATTACGCTCGTTCGCGGCCGCTTCGCGAATGACTCGGTTAAGTAACGATTTGCACACCATTCGCGCAGGCCGTTCCATCGCGAAATAGCCGCGCGCAGTATGTAACCCGGATGAACTGCCGGTATTCAATTCACGTCAATTAACCGTCAGAAGGCGTCTCCGCAATTGTCCGTCAGTGGCCAATTAATTACACATATGTAATTTGTGACTAAAGTTTCATTAGTTGCAAAAGTGACGTACGGTGCAAGTGGCGCCAAAGTGGTTAGTGCGTCTTATGTGACAACTGGGAGCGTGTCGGGGAAGGGCCGCTATGACCGAGAAGGCTCGCCGAACGCCGAAGATCGAGGAGACGGCAGACCGAATGAAACGGACAGTCCCGCAGAATTTCGCGGACCGTTTCGCGGTGCGTGGCAAACGGACCGCGGTGGCAGCCCTGGTGGTGCCCCCGCTCGTGGCTGGGTTGATGATCACGTCCCCGACCATGGCCGTCACCTCCGCCGAACCCAATGACATGGCATCGCTGATCACTCAGCTGGCCGACACCAACCAGCAGATCGAGCAGCTCACCGCGGACGTGCAGACTCAGCAGGAATCCATCAACAAGGGTCTGGTCGACCTGCAGGACGCACGCGATAACGCTGCCGCGGCCGGTCGGGCGGTCGAAGAAGGTCAGCGCGCTGTTGACGCCGCCAACGGCGCGATCGCCGAAGCGCAGGGCAAGTTCGACCGGATGGCCGTGGCCACCTATATGGCGGGTCCGTCCGGCTCATACCTGACGGCGACCAATCCCGACGATGTGGTGCGCCTTGCTTCGGTGACCAAGAGCGTGGAGTCGAGCTCGCAGACCGTCATGGACAACCTGCGCCGGGCACGGACCGAGCAGGTGAACAAGCAATCACAGGCGCGGGCCATTCAGGAGAAGGCCGACCAGGCGACTGCTGATGCGCAGAAACAGCAGGACGATCTGGTGGCTGCGATGCACGACGTGCAGAAGAAGCTGGAATCCCAGCGCGGAGTCGCCGCGGAGCTGGCGGCAAAGAAGAAGAGCGCCGAGGCGCAGTTGGCTGCCGCCCGTGGGCCGGAGTTCTCGGCGTCGGCCGCAAGCGCGCGGGTGATCAATCCGAGCGCCGCCATCGCCGGAAACGGGAACGAATGGACCGAGGGGCCGGCTCCTGCTGCCGCCGGCGGTGGCGAATGGGACACCACTCTCCCGATGATCGCCAGCGCCAACGTGCCCACCGATCCCACGCAGACCATCAACATGGTGTTGGGCATCGGCAACACCGCAGCCAACGTCGGCCAGTCCGCGGTGTGCGGTGTGATCGGCATCTTCTGCCCGAAGGCCGCCCCGGCGGCGGCAGCTTCCGGCGAGGGTGGTGAGTACCTCCCCAAGGTCTACGGCCGCGAGAACGTGGAGCGCGTCATCGCCCGCGCCGGTAGTGCCATGGGCACGCCGTACTCCTGGGGTGGTGGCTCATACAACGGTCCGACCCGTGGAATCGATTCCGGCGCAGGAACTGTCGGCTACGACTGCTCCGGGTTGATGATGTACGGCTTCGCCGCGGTCGGCATCAGGCTTCGGCACTACACCGGATATCAGTACAACTCCGGGCGCAAGGTGCCCAGTGCACAGATGAAGCGTGGCGACATGATCTTCTACGGCCCCAACGCAAGTCAGCACGTGGCGCTGTACCTCGGCAACGGCCAGATGCTCGAAGCGCCGAACACCGGCGATGTGGTCAAGGTGTCGCCGGTGCGCACCAGCGGCATGACGCCCTATGTAACCCGGATGATTGAGTGGTAGAACCTGTGAGCACAGCGAAAACGACCAAGTTGCTAAAAATCCAGGGGCTCTTCGTGTTACGGGCAGCTCTTGCGGTGGGGATCGCTATCGCACTGGTGCTGTTCATGGGCGTACCGCGGGCTACGGCCGATGAAAACCCGCTCGGTCCCAATGTCGGCACGGCCTTCTTGAACGCTCTGGGCCTCAACCCGTCGGGCGGGGACTGGGACAACACGCTGCCCTTCACGGGACCGAGTCAGGGTGCCGATCCGACAAAGATCATGAACGGCGTCATGGGCGTCGGTCAGACGGCGCTGGGTGCGTTGGGAATCGGCGGAAACAGTGCGTCGGCGGGCGCCGGCCGTCCGCTGGTCTACGGCCGCGCGGCGGTCGAACGGGTGATTCAGCGTGGCGGCAGCCAGCTGGGTGTGCCGTACTCCTGGGGCGGCGGAACCGTGCGTGGCCCCAGCGGTGGTGTCGACTACGACGCGGGCAAGGTCGGCTACGACTGTTCCGGGTTCACCATGTTCTCGTATGCGGCCGCGGGCGTGAAGCTGCCGAAGTACTCCGGCGATCAGTACAACGCGGGCCAGAAGGTTCCGGTCTCGCAGGCAAAGCGTGGTGACCTTCTCTTCTACGGCCCCGGTGGGTCGCAGCACGTGGTGATCTACCTCGGCAACGGTCAGATGCTGGAAGCCAGCGGCAGCGCGGAGAAGGTCACGGTGTCTCCGGTGCGCACGGGCGGCATGACTCCTTACGCGGTTCGTATCATCGCGTGGTAGCTCTTCTGATCCTTCGGATGAGCTAGAAGGGCGCGCCAGCGAACGGGTACGTGGACCAAATCCCGGGATGCTGGAATAGTGGACCGGAGGCGCCGCCCAGACTTGGGTGCCGCTCGTGTGGTTCGCGCCACCAACAAGGCATGAAATCGTCAGGCAGAGCCGGAGGGAAGTTGATGTCATCACCAGGGTCACCAGGGGGAGGTGCCGGGTACCCCGGCGGAAGCGCCGGCCCCGCGTCGCACGCCGCGACATCACCGGCCCTGGCCGCCGAGGTGCAGAACCTTGAGCGCGCCATCTTCGAGGTCAAGCGCGTCATCGTGGGCCAGGACCGGCTCGTGGAGCGCATCCTCGTCGGTCTGCTCGCCAAGGGTCACGTGTTGCTCGAAGGTGTGCCCGGCGTCGCCAAGACGCTCGCGGTCGAGACCTTCGCCAAGGTGGTGGGCGGTTCGTTCTCCCGAGTCCAGTTCACTCCTGACCTGGTGCCCACCGACATCATCGGTACCCGCATCTACCGGCAGGGCAAGGAAGAGTTCGACACCGAGCTCGGCCCGGTGGTTGCGAACTTCCTGCTGGCCGACGAGATCAACCGTGCGCCCGCCAAGGTGCAGTCGGCGCTGCTGGAGGTCATGGCCGAACGGCACGTCTCGATCGGTGGCAAGACCTACCCGATGCCCAAGCCGTTCCTGGTGATGGCGACGCAGAACCCCATCGAGAACGAGGGCGTGTACCCGCTCCCGGAGGCGCAGCGCGACCGGTTCCTGTTCAAGATCAATGTCGATTACCCGACCGTCGAAGAAGAGCGCGAGATCATCTACCGGATGGGTGTCACGCCGCCGGAGCCCAAGCAGATTCTCTCCTCCGACGCACTGCTGCGCCTGCAGGACTTGGCGGCCAACAACTTCGTGCACCACGCGCTGGTCGACTACGTGGTCCGGGTCATCTCGGCCACCCGCAACCCCGCGCAATTCGGCCTCGGCGATGTCGCCAACTGGATCTCCTACGGTGCCAGCCCCCGTGCGTCGCTGGGCATCATCGCCTCGTCCCGTGCCCTGGCGCTGGTGCGGGGACGGGACTACGTGATCCCGCAGGACGTCATCGAGGTGATCCCGGATGTGCTGCGCCACCGTCTGGTGATGAGCTACGACGCTCTGGCCGACGAGGTCTCCGCCGACACCGCGATCAACAGGATTCTGCAGACGGTGGGCCTGCCGCAGGTGAATGCCGTTCCGCAACAAGGACATTCGGTGCAGCCGGCGATGGTCGGAACAAACGGCCCGGTCCCGGCCACCCATAACGCCGCGCCCAGGTGAGCACCCCCGCAGCCCGGCCGGTAGATATCCCGTCCCTGCGTCGTGGCGAAATCCGTGATCCGCAGCTGTCGGCGGCGCTGCGGACCCTGGAACTGAAGATCCGGCGCAAGCTGGACGGGGTGTTGCACGGCAACCACCTCGGCCTGATCCCCGGCCCGGGATCCGAGCCGGGGGAGTCACGGCTGTACCAGCCCGGTGACGACGTCCGGCGCATGGACTGGTCGGTGACGGCGCGGACCACCAGCCCGCACGTTCGCCAGATGATCGCCGACCGCGAGCTGGAGACGTGGCTGGTGGTCGACATGTCGGCGAGTCTGGACTTCGGGACCACCAATTGCGAGAAGCGTGACCTCGCGGTGGCGGCGGCTGCCGCGATCATCTTCCTCAACAGCGGTGGCGGAAACCGGCTGGGCGCGATCATCGCCAACGGAGACAAGATTGTGCGGCTGCCCGCGCGCTCCGGACGCGCCCACGAACAGGACATCTTGCGCAGCATCGCCACCATGCCCAAGGCACCCCAAGGGGTACGTGGTGACTTGTCGGTGGCCATCGACGCGTTGCGCCGCCCGGAACGCCGTCGGGGGATGGCCGTGATCATCAGCGACTTCCTGGGCCCCATCAACTGGATGCGGCCGCTGCGGGCCGTCGGCGGCCGGCACGAGGTGTTGGGCATCGAGGTGCTCGACCCGCGCGATGTGGAGCTCCCGGATGTCGGTGAGGTGCTGCTGCAGGACGCCGAGACCGGGATCACCAAGGAGTACCGGATCGACGAGAACCTGCGCCGGGATTTCGCCCAGGCGGCAGCAAGGCATCATGAAGAGGTGGCACGCACATTACGCCGTTGCGGTGCACCGCTTTTGAGCCTGCGGACCGACCGTGACTGGATCAATGACATCGTGAGATTCGTCTCTCAACAGCGCCGCGGTGCGGTGGCGGGGACAGGAGCCGGGGTTCGATGAGTGATCTGCCGTTCTTCGGGCCGATGACTCTGACGGGCTTTGCTCACCCGTGGTTCTTCCTGGTGCTGCTGTTGGTGGCCGGGCTGGTCGCGCTCTACGTGGTGGCGCAGTACATGCGTCAGAAGCGCGTGCTGCGCTTCGCGAACACCGAGCTGCTGGACTCGGTGGCCCCTACCCGGCCGCGTACTTGGCGACACCTTGCGACGGCATTGCTGGTGGTCGGTCTCATGGTGCTGACGATCGCGCTCGCCGGCCCCACACATGACGTCCGGATTCCCCGTAACCGCGCTGTCGTGATGCTCGTCATCGACGTCTCTCGGTCCATGGAATCGACCGACGTCGCCCCGAACCGTCTGGGTGCGGCGAAGGAAGCCGGTAAGGAGTTCGCGCGCAACCTCACCCCGGGCATCAACCTGGGGCTGATCGCCTACGCGGGCACCGCCACCGTGCTGGTGTCGCCGACCACCAACCGCGATGCCACCGTCAATGCCCTGGATAACCTGCAGCTTGCCGACCGCACCGCCACCGGTGAGGGCATCTTCACCGCGCTGCAGGCGATCGCCACGGTGGGCGCGGTCATCGGCGGCGGTGACAAGCCGCCACCGGCGCGCATCGTGCTGATGTCTGACGGTAAGGAAACGGTGCCGTCCAACCCCGACAACCCGAAAGGCGCCTACACCGCGGCGCGTACCGCCAAGGACCAGCAGGTGCCGATTTCGACCATCGCGTTCGGCACCAAGGACGGGTACGTCGAGATCAACGGTCAACGCCAGAACGTTCCCTACGCCCCGGACATGATGGAGAAGGTGGCCAAGCTCTCGGGTGGCGAGACGTACACGGCGTCGACGTTGAGCCAGCTCAAGGAGGTCTACGCCAATCTGCAGCAGCAGATCGGGTACGAGACGATCCGCGGCGACGCCAGTGTCGGGTGGCTGCGTCTGGGCGCGCTTCTGGTCTTGGCCGCGGCCTTCGTCGGGCTGGTCATCAACCGCCGCCTGCCCAACTGACGCGCTACCCGCTTGGTGGGGTCTCTCACGCCGGTCCATGGGCCAGTCGTTTAGGCATAAGTTTAAGAAGACGATAAGTTGAATCTCATGTCTGATGCTCTCGGCGCTAGCGTCGCCCGTCCCGAGTTTGTCTCTCGCTCTGTCCTGGTCACCGGTGGCAACCGGGGTATCGGCCTGGCGATTGCGCAACGTCTTGCCGCCGACGGGCACAAGGTGGCAGTCACCCACCGCGGGTCCGGTGTGCCGGAGGGCTTCTTCGGGGTCGAGTGCGATGTCACCGACAACGATGCCGTCGATCGGGCCTTCAAGGAGGTCGAGGAGCACCAGGGTGCCGTCGAGGTCTTGGTCTCCAATGCCGGCATCACGCAGGACGCATTCCTGATGCGCATGACGGAAGAGAAGTTCGAGCAGGTCATCAACGCGAACCTGACCGGGGCGTTCCGGGTGGCCCAGCGGGCCTCGCGCAGCATGCAACGCAAGCGCTTCGGCCGGATGATCTTCATCGGTTCAGTCTCCGGCACCTGGGGAATCGGCAACCAGGCCAACTACGCCGCCTCCAAGGCCGGAGTCATCGGCTTGGCGCGCTCGATTGCCCGGGAGCTCTCCAAGGCAGGTGTCACCGCCAACGTGGTCGCACCGGGTTTCATCGACACCGAGATGACCCGTGCGCTCGACGAAAGGATCCAGGAGGGTGCCCTGGAATTCATCCCGGCCAAGCGGATAGGCACTGCCGCCGAGGTTGCCGGGGCGGTCAGCTTCCTGGCGTCCGAAGATGCCGGCTACATCTCCGGTGCGGTCATTCCGGTCGACGGCGGCATGGGCATGGGCCACTAACAAACTTTGTCGGACGTCCCCCAGCGTGCGCAGGAGCGCAGGCAATTACCTAAGGAGAATCGTGGCAGGACTACTTGAGGGCAAGCGCATCCTGGTGACGGGCATCATCACCGATTCGTCCATCGCATTCCACATCGCGAAGGTCGCGCAGGAGCAGGGCGCCGAGTTGGTGCTCACCGGGTTCGACCGGTTGCGTCTCATCGAGCGCATCACCCAGCGCCTCCCGAAGCCGGCGCCGCTACTGGAACTCGATGTGCAGAACGAGGAGCACATCGGGAGCCTGGCCGGCCGCATCACCGAGGTGATCGGCGAGGGCAACAAGCTCGACGGCGTGGTGCACTCGATCGGCTTCATGCCGCAGACCGGCATGGGGCTGAACCCGTTCTTCGAGGCGCCGTTCGAGGATGTCTCCAAGGGCTTCCACATCTCGGCGTTCTCCTACGCGTCGCTGGCCAAGGCGGTACTTCCCGTCATGAACCGCGGCGGCAGCATCGTGGGTATGGACTTCGACCCCACGCGGGCGATGCCGTTCTACAACTGGATGACCGTGGCCAAGAGCGCCCTGGAGTCGGTCAACCGGTTCGTCGCACGCGAAGCCGGCGCGGTCGGTGTTCGGTCGAATCTCGTTGCGGCCGGGCCTATCCGGACACTCGCAATGAGCGCCATTGTCGGCGGGGCACTCGGCGAAGAGGCCGGCCAGCAGATGAGTGTGCTGGAGGACGGCTGGGATCAGCGCGCCCCGATCGGCTGGGACATGAAGGATCCGACGCCGGTCGCCAAGACGGTGTGTGCCCTGCTGTCCGACTGGCTGCCCGCCACCACCGGCGACATCATCTTCGCCGACGGCGGCGCGCACACCCAACTGCTCTAGTGGACTCACGTGGATTTTGACGCGGTGCTTCTGCTGTCCTTCGGGGGTCCCGAGGGGCCGCAGGAGGTGCGGCCGTTTCTGGAGAACGTGACGCGTGGCCGTGGGATTCCGTCCGAACGGCTCGACGAGGTCGCCGAGCACTATTTCCATTTCGGTGGCGTCTCTCCGATCAATGGCATCAATCGGGCGCTGATCGATCAGATCTCGTTGCAGCTCCAGCAGGCCGGACGTCCGCTGCCGGTGTTCTTCGGTAATCGCAATTGGCATCCCATGGTGGAGGACACCGTTGCCGATATGCGCGACAAGGGGATTAAGCGGGCGGCCGTCTTCACCACCTCTGCGTGGGGCGGCTACTCGGGCTGTACGCAGTACGTCGAAGACATTGCCCGGGCCCGCGCTACGGTGGGGGACGGGGCGCCCGAGCTGGTGAAGCTCCGGCAGTACTTCGACCACCCGATACTGGTGCGGCTGTACGCCGAGGCGGTGAAAGCTGCGGTCTCACGCGCGCAGGGGGCCCCGCGGCTGGTGTTCACCGCACACTCCATCCCACTGGCGGCGGACCGACGGCACGGCCCCGAGCTTTACAGCCGGCAGGTGCGTTACCTCGCGCAATTGGTGGCCGCCGCAACCGATCACCAGGATTACGACCTGGTGTGGCAGTCCCGCTCGGGCCCGCCTCAGGTGCCGTGGCTGGAGCCGGACATTGTCGATCACCTTGGCGCGCTGAAAGATCGAGGAAAGCGGTCGGTGGTGGTGGCACCCATCGGATTCGTGTCGGACCACCTGGAGGTGGTGTGGGACTTGGACAACGAGGCCCGAGAGTATGCGGACGAGCACGGCATCGAGTTTGTCCGCGCGGGGACACCGGGCGCCGATGCGCGATTCGCGCGGCTCGCGGTGGACCTGATCACGGAGGCCGCCGAGGGACGGGCCCCGCTGCGGGCCAGTGGGATCGATCCGGTCGCCGGATACGGATTCAGTGTGAACGGCGCCCTGTGTTCAGCCCACTGCTGCGTGCGGCTGGAGTCCTAACGCGAGGCGTCGATGATGGCTGCCGCCGCGGCCATGCGCGCCTCGCGCACCACCAGAACGAGCGGCCGTAGGGCATTCGCCACGGCACCGTCGTCTAGGGCACCCGGTAGCTCCATGATTTCGGCCGCCGCCGTGGCGATTGCCTCGACCTGATTGGCCGAGTCGAGTACTCGGATCGCCCGGTGTGGCGCGTGGTCCGGCAGCCGGTGCCCGCGTAGCGTGGATAGGACCTCGTCGACAAGTTCGCGGGGGTCGGCGTCCGTTGCGCCCACAGCCCGGTCCAGCCGGTTGAGCGTCGAGGTGGCCGAACGGATCGCCTGGCGTAGTTGAAACTCGGCTTCCCCAAGGTCCGGTCCGGCTTGCGGGGGGATCTGCGCGGGCAGCGAGTACACGGTCCAGGACAGGCCGATCGTCTCGTCACGGTCCTCGTCGTATTCTACGGCAGGTACCAATCCTATTGCGGTGGAATCATTTCGGTGATCACTGAGCACAATCGCCTCACTGGCTTCCATCGCGTCGCGCTGGAACTGGGTGCCTGCGGGCAGGCCGCGGGGGTCACCCGGCGCGGGCAAGATCACATGGATGTCGGGCGAGCCGTGCGGTTGACCGGTCCCGGTCCGGATCGTCTGCAGGAGGCCGATCGGGCCGTTGTCATCCATATCCGGCCACGAGAGTCCCGTGTGGCCTGCCGCCACCGCATCGTAGGCCGTGACCAAATGTCTTGGTGCCCAGGCGATGAGGGCATCGATGACATCATCGGGCGCCGCGCGGCCTGCCAGCCACGCGCTTGCCCACACTGCCAGGGACACACTCGGATTCGCCATAATGCTCGCAGTCTAAGGCGCCGCATCCGCCCCCACCAGTTGCCCACGCGGGCTAATGTGGACCCATGCCGATTGTGTGGCTCGTCGCAGGCATCCTGCTCGCGGCCGCCGAGCTGATGACAGGGGACATGTTCCTGTTGATGCTCGGCGCCTCGGCCCTGGTCACGGCCGGTGCCGGCTGGGCGTTCGATATGCCGCTGTGGGGCGAGGGGCTGGTGTTCGTGATCAGTGCGGTGGTGCTGCTGGTCGGTGTGCGGCCGGCTCTGCGGAAACGTCTGACTGCGGGCCCGATCCTGCACACCAACGCCAAGGCGCTGGAGGGTAAGAGCGCCATCGTGATTGAACCCGTCGACGACCTGCACGGGCTGATTCGCCTGGGAGGCGAGATGTGGTCGGCCCGCAGCCTGGAGAAATCGGGACGATTCGAGCAGGGTGAGACGGTGACGGTTGTTCAAATCGACGGTGCCACGGCGGTTGTCGAGAAGATCTAGCGCAAGAACCTCAGTGACAGGAGTAGGGGAATGGGAGTAGCTGCCGGAGCCTTTGTGCTGATCGTCTTGATCATCCTGGGCGTCACCATCGTGCTGAAGTCCGTGGCTCTGGTCCCGCAGGCGGAGGCCGCGGTGATCGAGCGTCTGGGGCGGTATTCGAAGACCGTCAGCGGCCAGTTGACCATTCTGGTGCCGTTTGTCGACCGCATCCGGGCCAAGGTTGATCTGCGTGAACGGGTGGTGTCGTTCCCGCCCCAGCCGGTCATCACCGAGGACAACCTGACGGTGAATATCGATACCGTCGTCTACTTCCAGGTCACCAATCCACAGGCCGCAGTCTACGAGATCAGCAACTACATCGTGGGTGTCGAGCAGCTGACCACCACCACGCTGCGCAACGTGGTCGGCGGCATGACCCTGGAGCAGACGCTGACCTCGCGCGATCAGATCAACGGCCAATTGCGCGGGGTGCTCGACGAGGCGACGGGACGCTGGGGACTGCGGGTGGCCCGGGTCGAACTGCGCTCCATCGACCCCCCGCCTTCGGTGCAGGAATCGATGGAAAAGCAGATGAAGGCCGACCGCGAGAAGCGCGCCATGATCTTGAACGCGGAGGGTGTGCGCGAGGCCTCCATCAAGCAGGCCGAGGGTGCCAAGCAGTCGCAGATCTTAGCGGCCGAGGGTGCCAAGCAGGCGGCGATTCTCTCGGCAGAGGCCGATCGGCAGTCGCGCATCCTGCGGGCCGAGGGTGAGCGTGCCGCTCAATATCTGCAGGCTCAGGGCCAAGCCAAGGCCATCGAAAAGGTCTTCGCGGCAGTGAAGTCCGGCAAGCCCACACCAGAGTTGTTGGCATACCAGTACTTACAGACGCTGCCGAAGATGGCGCAGGGTGAGGCCAACAAGGTGTGGCTGATCCCCAGCGACTTCGGCTCGGCGCTGCAGGGCTTCACCAAGCTGCTGGGCGCGCCGGGCTCCGACGGTGTGTTCCGCTACGAACCCTCCCCGGTCGATGAAACATCAGAGCGTCCCGAGGACGACTCCGACGAGGTCGCCGGTTGGTTCGAGACCAAGACCACTCCGGAAGTCGCTGCGGCGCTTGCCGAGGCGCAATCGGCGGCCAAGGAAATCGGCTCGGTGGACCCGGCGATCGATCCGACGAGCCGTCACGGACTTCCCGGGGTATAGTGGATTTCGGTTCAGCACCTTGCTAGGTGAGGCTCCTGCGTGAACACAGGCCACTGATCTGACGACGTCGAGAGACGCCCAAGGTTAGGACAGGTCTTCCCGGACTAAGGGATGACCCAAAGTGGCTTCCGTGATACGGACACGTCGCGCAGTGCCGAAGCCCTGACGAGAGAGGTGCACGCCCGGCCGGCATTACGGTTTCGGGCATTCTCTCTCCCTGTTGCTGCACCGGCGATTTGACGCCCGCGTGCGTCCCGAAGGCAAGGAGGTGAGGCATACCCGTGAAACCCGGCGATAGTCCGTACAGACAATCGAAGCTGCCCACTCGGCCTGCCCGCATCGGTGAATCCTCCACGCGATAGCCGCATCTGACGTGCGCTGGGTCGGCAGCTCCCTATGAAAGGAGTCCGATCATGACCTTGACCATTGGAGCAGTACGGCGTTACTGGGATCGGCGGCGGTTGACCCCGCAGGAGCGGGCCAACATGCAGCTGAGCTACTCGCCACTGGCGGTGGTGTCGGCATCACTGGGCGCACATCCACCGCGCTAAGGGATGGCGGCGACGCCGTAATGAAAGTGTCTAGAAGACGCGGTCGCGCTGGATTCCACCGGCGCGACCGCGTCCAATGGATACATGAGTATTCGCGCGTTACGACGTTTCTGGGAGCGCCACCAGCTGACCCCGCAGGAGCGGGCCAACATGCAGCTGGCCCAGTCGCCGCTGGCGGTCATTTCCGCATCTCTGGGCGCACACGCATCGCACTAGCGGGAATCGGTCGGATCGATCGATTGCCTGGTGTCGTAGTGGTTCACTGGAGCCATGAGCAATGACGCTTTCGTATCTCCCAGAGTTCTCGCATTATTGGGAACATTCCAGGCTGTCGACGCGGCCCTCTGTGTCCAGCCGATTCCCTATGTGGCCAAATGTCTTGACGATGTGCACTTCCCGCGACAGAGCCGATGGATCTTCGCGCCGATCAAAGCCGCGGCCGCGGTGGGGCTGTTGGGTGGTGTGCGTTTCCCCGCGTTGGCCAAGCTGACCCTGGTCATGCTCACGCTCTACTTCAGCCTGGCCGTCGGCGCCCACCTGCGGGTGCGTGATATCGGCCTGAATGCGGTGTCGGCATCGACGCTGCTGGCCACCTACGGTGTCCTGGCAGCCAGGGGATTGACGGCCAAACCATCATGACCGGGCGGCTTTTGGCGAATCCGAAGGTATTGGCCACGTTGGCGGCGATGCAAGCAGCAGATGCCGCGGTGTGTATCGGCCCGATTGGGCCCGTCAAGGCGTCCCTGGAGAAAGTGGGTTTGCCGCAACGGATCTGGTGGGTTCTCCCGGTGGTCAAGTCCGCATCGGCGGTCGGCCTGGCCGGCGGCATCCGGTGGCCCGCGCTGGGACGATTGACGGCGTTCATGCTGACCGTCTACTTCACGCTGGCGGTCGGTGCTCACCTCCGTGCACACGACAAGATGGTCAATGCGGTGCCCGCAGCGAGCCTGCTGGCCTTGTTCGCGACGCTGGCCGGCAAGGGGTTCGAGCAATCGGGGGCCGGGCGGGCCTAGCCGCCCACTCGCTCTGGTTCGTCCGAGGGTTCGGCATCGGCGATCTCGGTGTGGATGCGCTTGTAGCGCCGGATCTCGTAGAGGATGCCCAGCACGCCGACCACCGAGGTGACCAAAGAAACCGCGAACAGCGTCGGGCTGATGTGTCCGGTGAGCGCGTCACCGAGGACCACGACTGCGAGGGTGCCCGGCAGCAGGCCCACAAAGGTGGCCAACGTATACGGCATGACCCGCACGGCAGAGGCTCCCGCGGCGTAGTTGAGGACCGAGAACGGCACCGCCGGGATGAGCCGCATCGACATCACCGCGATCCATCCACGTAGGCGCAATTGGTCATCGACCTTCTTGACCGCGGGCCGATGATGCAGCGCAGCCAGCTTCCATCCCAGTGCGCGTACCGTCCATAGCGCCAAGACGGCACTCGCCGTACTTGCGACGACCGCGAGCAGCACGCCGAGCTGGGTGCCGAACAGCAGCCCGGCTGCCAGGGTGAAGGCGGTGCGTGGGAAGGGCAGCACCGTCACGATCGTGTGGGCGGCCAGGAAGGCCAGCGGGAACCATGGGCCGAGCTCACGCGCCCAATCGCGCATCTGGATGGCCGTGGGCACCGGTACGAATCGCGCGGCCGCGAGCACGATGAGCACGGCGACACCGGTCCACAGCAGCTGACGCCGCGGGAGTCGGCGCAATGCCGCGACCCCCGTACCCCAGATCTGCCGGAACCCCATGCTGAATAAGGGTACGGAGCGTGCGTGAATGGTGCGTATCGGGACACGGCGTCCGCCACCTCCCGGCCCCCGTACTGGGCGGTAGCAGACGGTGTCATTTAGCCTGATGAGTAAGTGTGATAGGCATTTCGGCATGGAGTGCCATATGTGTCGCTCGACGACGAGCAGCAGGGAGCAGTTTTGTGACTGTTGAGGTGCCCGAAATTCGGCATGACTTCGCCAGATGGCAGAAGGATGTCGCCGGGGTGTTGGCGAAGACCACCCGCAAGGCGGTCGAAGATCTGCCTGCGGATCCCGAACGCCTGCTCGACTCGCCCACGTATGACGGGGTTGCGATCCGGCCCTTGTACACGGCGCTGGACGAGCTACCCGAGCCGTCGCTGCCCGGCCAATGGCCGTTTGTGCGCGGTGGTGATCCGCAGCGGGACGTGAACAGTGGATGGAAGGTCGCCGAGCGCTTCGACGGCGCGGGCGATCCGGCGCTGCTGAACGAGGCCATCCTCGACGCGCTGGGACAGGGAGCCAGCGCCATCGTGCTGACGGATCTTCGTCCCGAGGCGGTCGGCCGTGCCCTGCAGGGTGTTTACCTGGACCTGGCGCCCATTCAGGTGGAGGCGGCTGCCGAGCTCACCGCGGTGGCCGAGGCGATATTCGCAGTCTTGGACGCCCATGAGGGCAGCGCCGAGGGCGTCGTCGTGGACCTGGGCGCCGATCCGCTCGGCAGCGCGTTCGCCGAGCGCCCGGGCGTGTCGGTGGATGACGCGGTGGCGTTGGCCGAGCGCGCAAGCGCACGGATCGAGCAGATTCACGCGATCACCGTCGACGGCACGATCGCTCACGAACTGGGCGCCAGCGACAGTCAAGAACTCGCGGTTGCAGTCGCTGCGGGAGTCGCCTATCTCCGACTGCTGCAGAACGGCGGTTTGAGTATCGCAGAGGCGTTGCGGCAGATCAGCTTCCGCTTCGCCGCTACCGATGACCAGTTCCTGTCGATCGCCAAGTTCCGCGCGGCGCGGGTGCTCTGGGCCCGGGTGGCGGAGGTGGCGGGCGCCCCCAACGACGGTGGCGCCCTGATGCACGCGGTGACTTCCGAACCGATGATGGCCCAACGTGATCCGTGGGTGAACATGCTGCGCACCACACTGGCCGCCTTTGGTGCCGGGGTCGGCGGCGCGGACAGCGTACGGGTGCGGCAGTTCGATGACGCCATCGCGGGCGGATTGGATTCGGTATCCCCGGCGTTCTCGGCGCGTATCGCCCGAAACACGCAACTGCTGCTCCTCGAGGAATCTCATGTCGGTCGGGTGCTCGACCCGGGTGGCGGATCCTGGTTCATCGAGGACCTGACGGAAACCCTTGCGCAGCAGGCATGGTCGTTGTTCGCCGAGATCGAGCGCGCGGGCGGATTCGAGGCGGCGGCCGATCTCATTCGTGACCGTGTGGCGGCGACGCGCGCCAAGCGCGCTGACGACATCGCGCATCGGCGTACCTCGGTGACGGGGGTGAACGAGTTTCCGAACCTGGGGGAGGCGCCATTGCCGCCGCACCCCGCCGGGGCGTACAGGTATGCGGCGGACTTCGAGGCTCTTCGGGACCGCTCGGACGCATTTCTGGCTGCCTCGGGTGCGCGTCCGACGGCGCTGCTGATCCCATTGGGTCCGTTGGCCGAGCACAACGTGCGCACCACATTCGCGTCGAATCTGCTGGCCTCCGGCGGTATCGAGACCGTCAATCCCGGTGTGCTTGACGCAGAGACGGTGGCCGGTGCGGTGACCGATGCGGGGGCACGCCTCGCCGTCATCTGTGGAACCGATGGCCGATACGGTGCCGAGGCGGCCGCGGTTGTCGATGCGGCCCGGGCCGCGGGCATCACCGACATCTACCTCGCGGGGCCAGAGAAGGCAGTCGCTGAGGTCGCGGAGTCGTCACGCCCCGACGGTTATCTGACCATGAAAATCAATGCTGTCGAAGCGCTTTCGGCCATGCTGACCAAGTTGGGGGCGTGACATGACTGACCTCACGGATCGTTCTGTGTCCGAGACCGTCCTGGGCAGCTTCGCCGATGTGCCGCTGCACGGTGATCGGGTGGCGGCGGCACCTGATGCCGCCGCCGTCGACGCCGCGGTGGCGGCAGCGGCCGATGCGCACGGATATGCGCCCGAGCAGCTTGATTGGGAAACGCCTGAGGCGATCACCGTCAAGCCGATCTACACGGCCGCCGACCGCGAGGCTGTCCGCAGCGAGGGATACCCGCTCGACACATTCCCCGGTCAGGTGCCCTTCCTGCGTGGCCCATACCCGACGATGTACGTCAACCAGCCATGGACCATCCGCCAGTACGCGGGCTTTTCCACGGCTGCCGAATCCAATGCGTTCTACCGCCGCAACCTTGCCGCCGGTCAAAAGGGTCTGTCGGTGGCCTTCGACCTGGCGACCCACCGCGGGTACGACTCGGATCATCCGCGTGTGCAGGGTGACGTCGGCATGGCCGGTGTCGCCATCGACTCGATCCTCGACATGCGCCAGCTCTTCGACGGGATCGATCTGGGCTCGGTCTCGGTGTCGATGACCATGAACGGCGCCGTGCTACCCATCTTGGCGCTGTACGTAGTGGCCGCCGAGGAGCAAGGTGTCGGTACCGAGAAGCTGGCCGGGACCATCCAGAACGACATCCTCAAAGAGTTCATGGTCCGCAACACATACATCTATCCGCCGAAGCCCTCGATGCGGATCATCTCGGACATCTTCGCCTACACCAGCGCGAAGATGCCGAAGTTCAACTCGATCTCGATTTCGGGCTATCACATCCAAGAAGCCGGTGCCACAGCTGATCTGGAGCTGGCCTACACCCTGGCCGACGGTGTCGAGTACATCAAGGCGGGGTTGGAGGGTGGCCTGGACATCGACGTGTTCGCCCCTCGGCTGTCCTTCTTCTGGGCCATCGGCATGAACTTCTTCATGGAGGTGGCCAAACTGCGGGCCGGGCGGCTGCTCTGGAGCGAGCTGGTGGCACAGTTTGATCCGAAGAGTGCCAAATCGCAGTCCCTGCGCACACATTCGCAGACCTCCGGCTGGTCGTTGACTGCGCAGGATGTGTTCAACAACGTGGCTCGCACGTGCATCGAGGCGATGGCCGCGACCCAGGGGCACACCCAGTCGCTGCACACCAACGCTCTCGACGAGGCGCTGGCGCTGCCCACCGATTTCTCGGCGCGCATCGCCCGTAATACTCAGCTGCTCATCCAGCAGGAGTCGGGTACCTGCCGTCCGATCGACCCCTGGGGCGGTTCCTACTACGTGGAATGGCTGACTCATCAGCTTGCTTCCCGTGCACGCGAGCACATCAGGGAGGTGACCGAGGCCGGCGGTATGGCGCAGGCGATCGACCAGGGCATCCCGAAACTGCGCATCGAGGAGGCCGCCGCGCGTACGCAGGCGCGCATCGATTCCGGTCGTCAGCCTGTGATCGGCGTCAACAAGTATCAGGTCGCCGAGGATCAGCAGATCGAGGTCCTCAAGGTCGAGAACTCGCGGGTGCGTGCCGAGCAGTTGGCCAAGTTGGAGCAGCTGCGCGCCGATCGCGACAACGATGCCGTGCAGGCCGCCTTGGCCGAGTTGACCCGGGCTGCAGCCGATTCCAGCCGTGCCGGCGAAGACGGGTTGGGCAACAACCTGATGGCGCTGGCCATCGAGGCCGCCCGACACAAGGCGACCGTCGGAGAGATCTCCGACGCGCTGGAGAAGGTCTACGGGCGGCACCAGGCCGAAATCCGTACCATCAGCGGGGTATACCGCGACGAGGTGGGAAGGGACGGCGCCGTTAGCAGCGTGACGCAAGCGACCGAGCTCGTGCAGAAGTTCGCCGACGCCGATGGCCGCCGGCCCCGCGTCCTCGTCGCCAAGATGGGCCAGGACGGGCACGATCGCGGACAGAAGGTGATCGCAACGGCCTTCGCCGATATCGGTTTCGATGTCGACGTGGGCCCGCTGTTCCAGACTCCCGAGGAGGTCGCGCGCCAGGCTGCCGACAACGACGTGCACGTGGTTGGTGTGTCGTCACTGGCAGCGGGCCACCTCACCTTGGTGCCCGCGCTGCGTGAGGCTCTGGCAGAGGTGGGGCGCCCAGACATCATGATCGTCGTGGGCGGCGTCATTCCTCCCGGAGATTTCGAGGAGCTGTACGAGGCGGGTGCCGCGGCCATCTTCCCGCCGGGAACGGTGATCGCCGAGGCGGCGATTGGCTTGCTGCATAAGCTGGCTGAGCGGCTTGGGTACGTCCTGACCTGATGTCGGCACCTGACGATCTGGCTGCACTGATCCGGTCGGGAGACCGTTCGGGGTTGGCCCGAGCCATCACCTTGGTGGAGTCGACTCGCCAAGACCATCGTGCGCAGGCCCAGCAGCTGCTGCTGGAGCTGTCTCCTGACGGTGGAAATGCGCTGCGGGTCGGGATCACCGGCGTGCCCGGGGTGGGCAAGTCGACCACCATCGAGGCTCTCGGGATGTACCTCATCGAACAGGGACACCGCGTAGCAGTGCTGGCGGTCGATCCGTCGTCCACGCGCACCGGCGGTTCGATCCTGGGCGACAAGACCCGAATGGGTCGGCTCTCGGTACATCCCGATGCATACATTCGGCCCTCGCCGACTTCGGGGACGCTCGGCGGGGTGGCCAAGGCGACCCGGGAAACGGTGGTGCTGCTGGAAGCCGCCGGGTTCGACGTCATCCTGATCGAGACCGTCGGCGTCGGCCAGTCCGAGGTCACCGTCGCCAACATGGTGGACACCTTTGTCTTCCTCACGTTGGCGCGCACCGGAGATCAGCTGCAGGGCATCAAGAAGGGCGTGCTGGAGCTTGCCGATCTGGTCGTGGTGAACAAGGCTGACGGTGAGCACGCAATCGAGGCCAAGAAGGCCGCTCGGGAGTTGTCGGGTGCGTTACGTCTGATCTATCCGCATGACACCCTGTGGCGTCCACCGGTTCTCACCATGAGCGCACTGGAGAACAACGGTGTGTCCGAGATGTGGGACACCGTGCTGCAACACCGCAAGGTGCTGACCGAGGCGGGGGAGTTCGATGCCAGACGTCGCCGCCAGCAGGTGGAGTGGATGTGGGCGATGGTGCGCGATGCGGTGCTGGATCGGGTGCTCAACGCACCCGATGTCAAGGCGGTGCGTGCAGAAGTCGAGCAGCAGGTACGCGAGGGCACCCTCACACCCGCCCTTGCTGCCGAGCGCATTCTGTCGCTGGGTTCCTAGGGATCCCCGTGTGTCGGCAGCGGCAACGCGTTGATCTCGGTGGCGATGCGGGGCAGAGTGAGGGCTGCGGATCTGTAGACCTTCTCCTGTGAATCACTCAGGGCAACAAAGAGATCAGAGGTGAGGGACGCGAGTATCGGTCCCGCATTCTCCACGGCAACTGGGTAGCCGCCATGAGCTGACTCGGATTTGTCTCCAGGTGCGCCCTATCGGCGGATGTCGTGTGGGAGACTGCCACCGATATGACTGGCGAGGCAGGCGAATCCGGCACGTCTTGGCGCCCGTTGGTGTTTCTCGATACCGAGACCACCGGGCTGCACCGCGAGCGCCAGCCGTGGGAGATCGCGATCATCCGCCGAACCGAGGAGGGGCAACGGCAACTGCACTTGTGCGTCGACGTCCAAGACCTCGATCTCGAGGCGGCCGATCCTGCGGGCCTTGATATCAGTGGATTCCACAAGCGCCATCCGCAGGTTCGGTTGCGACCGCTGCAGTTTCCCCGCGTTTTTCGTGCCGCCGAGGCCGTTTCGCTGGTTGAGGAGTGGACGTCCGGCGCGACCATTGTCGGCGTGATTCCTCAGTTCGACACCGAATGCCTGACGACGATGTTCCTGGCGCACGGGGTCAGCCCCACCTGGAACCCAGACCTGGTCGACGTCGTCAGCCGCACCGCGGAGCGGATCCGCGAACGCGGGCTGACACCGGATGCGGACTACTCCAACCTGTCGCTGCAATTCGGTGTCAACACACCGAGCGCGGGCCAACGGCACACGGCCCTCGGAGATGCTCGCTGGGCCATGCGCTGGTATGACCGATTATCTAAATGAGGAGGTCGAGGACAGGTAGATCAGCTTGCGCCGGATGCCGGCGATCTCCCGGGCGATGGTGCGCAGCACCGCACGCTCTTGCGGTGCCAGGGCGGAGAGCGAGATGGTGTCGGACATGTGCTGCCCGTCCTGCCAGGCGCCGGCCCGGGAGCGCCACCGGAACCGCAGCAGCCATCCGAAGCAATCTCGCAGCGTCGAGGCATCATCCGGGTCCAGAATCCGGGCCGCGGACGCCACATCCAGTCGATCCGTTGTCGCGAGAGCGTCTGAACCCGCCGACAAGGCAGCCCAGCGAGCGATCTTGACCACGGGATCGATCGCCGCGATCTTGAGATCGACGGTGTCCGATTGCGTCGCGAATATCTTCAACCGCGAGGGAAATCCGGCGCGCACAGCCACCGCATCCTGAAGCATCGCCAGCCTGATGGGGTAGTGGTGGTGTGCACAGTCTGCATTCTCGCTACGAAGAGCGTTGTCAGGCAACGACGATCCGGTGCCGATCCCTTGGGAATCTGCCATCAGGCCCACCATCACCACTCCGCGATCCTCCGGCGGGTTGGCGCACCACCGTTCGATGCCCTCGAACCAATTGGCGGCCCGGCGGCAGAAGCGGCCGCGGCTCGCGAGAACTCCGTTGGCGTCACTGCCGATGCCACTGCGTTCGAGCATCGCGTGCACGCGCGCCGCGAGCTCCATGAGGTGGGTCTTCCCGGCGGCATCGACCTCGTCGTCGACGGCGAGCAGGGTCTCGATGTCGGAGCCGGGAGCCGCCTCACCGCGGGCCACGCTTCCCGAGACAAACCAGGTCCAGCCCGGGTTCGTCCCGTCGGCGACGAGTCGTGCCGCCGTGTCAATGCTGCGCTGCAATGCCACTGACCAGGCGGCGGCCAGAGTCGCCTCAGGTGTACGCGCCCGTATCTCCAGGGCTATCACCATGCGTGCCGCGCCCACCGCCGCGCAGAATGCAGATTCGTCCGTAGCGGCATCGATCTGTGCGATGGCGTGGGCGATCCCGTTCTCGGGCGGCACGTCAGCGGACATGGGGTGATTCTTCCCTACGTCGACGCGACGGCGTGGGATATGAAATCTCGGACCGGGCGCGAAAGCGGCTGCGCGGAACTCCAGATGATGCCGACGTCCCGGTGCGCGTCGGCGTCGATGAGGCGCAGCATTCTGAGATCGGGCGGGTAGGTGGTGGCGTCCACGGGGAGTACCGCGATGCCCAGGCCGGCTGCCACCAGGCCCGCCACCGTGGTCAGATCGCTCGATTCCAGCACGATGCGCGGCTGGAATTGCGCAGCCGCGCACAGTTCTTCGAGCAGGCGCCGCATACCGAATCCCTGGTGCATCCCGATGAAGGGCTCGTCGGCCAGAGCGGACATCGACACGTCTTCGGCCTGTGCCAGTCGATGGTCGGTGGGGACTGCGACACCGAGGCGCTGCCGGAAGAGGTTGCGCCACCCGAGATTTGCGCGACGTGGACGCGGAGAGACGATTGCCACGTCCAGATCGCCGTTGGCGACCAGATCATCGAGGCTGCCCGCAGCACCCTGCTCCAGCACGAATCGCACATGGGGCGACGTCGCGGCGAATCCCGCGATGAGACCGGCGACCAACGCCGGGCCGAAGGTGTGCAGAAACCCGAGCCGGATTTCCCCCTCAGCGGGATTGGCCAGGTCGTCGATGGCCCGGCGGGCGGAATCGAGCTCCATCTGGGCGCGGCGGGCGTGCTGGTAGAAGATCCGCCCGAACGGATTCAGGGTGAGCCGCTTGCCGTGCCGATCGAACAGCTGCACGCCCAGCCGGCGCTCCAAGCGGGCGAGCATTCGGGTGAGCGTCGGCTGCGCGAGCTGGAGCTGATCGGCGGCGGCGGTGACGTTGTGGAGTTCGGCGAGTGTGATGTACCACTCGTAGTCGCCGTCGGCCATCTCTTCACCTCCATTTATGCCTGAATCGAATTATAAAGTGTCAAATTGCTCATTTCCGCAATATGCATTGACCCAGGCAGCATCTACAGCCATGGCCGTCGCCCCGAGTACCCAGAGAGTTTCGGCGAGCTGTGGTGCGAGTCCCGTGCCCCACACCACAGGAACCGCCGGATATCGGCGGCTGACCGGTGCGCTGTTCGCCGCCGGGCTTGCGACGTTCGCGGCCCTGTACGGAACACAGGCGGTGCTTCCCGCACTGTCCGCGGATCTGGGAGTCAGTCCGGCGGCTGCCGCCCTCACGGTTTCGGTGACTACCGGAATGCTGGCACTGTCGATCATCCCTGCCAGTGCTCTGTCGGAACGGTTCGGGCGCACCCCGGTGATGCTGGTGTCGGCAATCGCTACGACGGTCATCGGGCTGCTGCTTCCGGCCAGTCCTACGTTCGCGGTGTTGTTGATGGGCCGTGCGGCAGAAGGTGTCGCATTGGCCGGGATTCCGGCAGTGGCCATGGCATTCCTTGCCGAGGAGGTGCATCCGGGGTCTCTCGGTTCGGCGATGGGCAGATACATCGCCGGAACGACGGTCGGTGGACTTGCCGGGCGACTGGTGGCTTCTTCGGTGCTTGATGTGAGCGATTGGCGGATCGCGTTACTCGGCAGTGGCGCAATGACTTTGGTGTGCACGGTGTTGTTCGCGATGCTTCTTCCGAGGTCTCAGTTCTTCGTGCCCAAGAGGGTCAGGGTCGGCACCACACTGCGGATTCTCGGCATGCACCTGAGAAACTCGGTGCTGCTCATCATGTTCGGGCTGGGCTTTCTGTTGATGGGCGGGTTCGTCACGGTCTACAACTATTTGGGCTATCGCCTGGTGGCTCCGCCCTTCGGGCTTCCGACGGCAATCGCCGGGCTGCTGTTCCTGCTGTATCTGGCCGGAACGGTGTCGTCGGCGGTCGCCGGTCGGCTGGCGGATCGGCGCGGTAGGGGGCTGGTCCTGATCGGAGCGGTCACCGTCACCGCGCTGGGGCTTGCACTGACCGTCCCGGACTCGCTCGTCACGGTGATCATCGGGGTGGGTGTGTTCACCGCGGGCTTCTTCGCCGCACATACCGTCGCGAGCGGCTGGGTAGGCGCGGTCGCGCAGCGCGACCGGGCCGAAGCCTCTGCCCTGTACTTGTTCAGCTACTACCTGGGAAGTTCGGTGGCAGGTGCCGCGGGAGGATTGGCGTACCAGTCCGGCGGATGGGCGCTGACGGTCCATTTCGTCGGGGCGTTGTTGGCGATCGCGCTGGTCCTGGCGGCTGCGATGATCATTCGAAACCGGTTTGGCCATATCAACACACCCGAATAGAATTACGGCCACAGACATCGATCCGGCCATCACCGGGGAGTCTCCGGAAGAAAGGTTCCGTGCGCGCAGCACGGATAACCCGGTAGAACCGGACGGGTAGGCCCGTCACAGCCGCTGTGAGAGGCCCCGCACAGGTCGGGGCAAGCGGGGTGGTACCGCGGAGGTACGCCGACGGCGTCCCATCGTCCCCGTGCCGGCGAGCACAGGGAGATCTACCGACTATGCCTGATGGTCTTCGCGCAAGCGGCTCATCCGCATCCGAGAGTCTTCGCGCAAGCGGCTCATCCGCGGACGCGTACCCGCGGACTGATCTTGGCGCCGATCAGCGCAGCGGATCGCCGAATCTCCCTGCGCTGGAAAAGCAGGTGCTGGGCTACTGGGACGAAGACGACACGTTCCGCGCGAGCATTGCACATCGTGACGGCGCCCCGGAATACGTCTTCTACGACGGGCCACCGTTCGCCAATGGACTGCCGCACTACGGGCATCTGCTCACCGGCTACGTCAAGGACATCGTCCCGCGCTATCAGACCATGCGCGGATACCAGGTGGACCGCCGGTTCGGTTGGGACACTCACGGATTGCCGGCAGAGCTGGAAGTCGAACGCCAGCTGGGCATCACCGACAAGTCTCAGATCGATTCGATGGGCATCGCCGAGTTCAACGATGCGTGCCGCGAATCGGTGCTGCGCTACACCAAGGAATGGCGCGAGTACGTGACTCGGCAAGCGCGCTGGGTGGACTTCGACAACGATTACAAGACGCTCGACCTGACCTTCATGGAGTCGGTGATCTGGGCGTTCAAACAGTTGTGGGACAAGGGCTTGGCGTACGAGGGATACCGCGTGCTGCCGTACTGCTGGCGTGACGAGACACCGCTGTCCAACCACGAGCTGCGCATGGACGACGACGTGTACCAGAGTCGTCAGGATCCCGCGGTCACCGTCGGTTACCGGATCGCCGGCAACGAGAACACGCGGTGGGCGACACTCGACGGTGCACGCCTGCTGATCTGGACCACCACTCCGTGGACCCTGCCCTCGAACCTGGCGGTCGCGGTGAACCCGGAGGTCACCTATGTGTTGGTGGCGGCCGAAGGCCGCGATGGGACGGCGGACCGTTATCTGTTGGCGCAGGCGCGGGTTGGGGCGTACGCCCGTGAGCTGGGTGAAGAGCCGACGGTGCTGGACACCTATACGGGTGCCGAGTTGCTGGGTATGCGGTACGTCCCTCCGTTCCCGTACTTCCAGCAGGGTGCCTCGCCGAACGCGTTCACCGTGCTCTCCGGGGATTACGTCACCACCGACGACGGCACCGGCATCGTGCATATGGCACCCGCATACGGTGAGGAGGACAAGAACGTCACCGACAAGGCCGGGATCACGCCAGTCACCCCTGTGGACTCGAGGGGGCGCTTCGATGTCACCGTGCCCGACTACGAGGGGCAGCAGGTATTCGACGCCAACGCGCAGATCATCAAGGATCTCAAGAATGGCACCGGCTCGGCCGCAGCCAACGGCGCGGTCTTGTTGCGCCACGAGACCTATGACCACTCCTACCCGCACTGCTGGCGCTGCCGTAACCCGTTGATCTACCGGGCGGTGTCTTCCTGGTTCATCAAGGTGACGGAATTCCGGGATCGAATGGTCGAACTCAACGAGCAGATCACCTGGTATCCAGAGCACGTCAAGCACGGCCAGTTCGGTAAGTGGCTGGAAGGTGCACGCGACTGGTCTGTTTCGCGGAACCGCTACTGGGGCAGCCCAATTCCAGTGTGGAAGTCCGACGATCCCGCATACCCGCGCATCGACGTCTACGGAAGTTTGGATGAGCTGGAGCGGGACTTCGGCGTGCGGCCGACCAACCTGCACCGGCCCTACATCGACGAGCTGACCCGCCCGAATCCCGACGACCCCACCGGCAAGTCCACCATGCGCCGCATCCCAGACATTTTCGATGTCTGGTTCGACTCGGGCTCAATGCCTTACGCGCAGGTGCACTACCCGTTCGAAAACGCCGAGTGGTTCGAGAATCATTTCCCGGCCGACTTCATCGTCGAGTACATCGGCCAAACCCGCGGCTGGTTCTACGTCATGCACGTGCTGGCGACCGCGCTGTTCGACCGGCCCGCGTTCAGAACCTGTGTGTCACATGGCATCGTGCTGGGCAACGACGGCCAGAAGATGAGCAAGTCGTTGCGCAACTACCCGGACGTCAACGAGGTGTTCGACCGCGACGGCTCCGACGCGATGCGGTGGTTCCTCATGGCATCGCCGATCCTGCGCGGCGGCAATCTGATCGTCACCGAGCAGGGGATCCGTGAGGGCGTGCGGCAGGTCATCCTGCCGTTGTGGAATGCCTGGAGCTTCCTGCAGCTGTACGCGCCCAAACCCGGCACCTGGCGCACCGACTCGACGCAGGTGCTGGACAAATACATCCTGGCCAAGTTGGCGCAGCTGCGCGACGACCTCACCAAGTCCATGGATGACTGCGACGTCTCCGTGGCGTGCGAGCAGCTGCGTCAGTTCACCGACGCACTGACCAATTGGTATGTGCGACGGTCCCGTTCGCGTTTCTGGGAGGAGGATGCGGACGCCATCGACACTCTGCACACCGTGTTGGAGACGACATGCAGGCTGGCCGCTCCGCTGCTTCCGTTGACCACCGAGGTCATCTGGCGCGGACTGACCGGAGAGCGGTCGGTGCACCTGACGGACTGGGTCTCCGAATCCGTGTTGCCCGCGGATCCGGCGCTGGTCGCCGCGATGGACGAGGTACGAAAAGTCGCCTCGACCGGTTCTTCCTTGCGCAAGGCCAAGAAGCTGCGGGTACGGTTGCCGCTGCTCAAGTTGACCGTGGCGGTGCCCGACCCCAAGCGACTGGAGCCCTACACAGCGCTCATCGCCGACGAGCTCAACGTGAAATCCGTTGAGCTGACCGATGATATCGCCGTGTACGGCAAGTTCGAGCTGACGGTCAACGCGCGGGCCGCCGGTCCCCGTCTGGGCAAGGATGTGCAGACCGTCATCCGCGCGGTCAAGGCCGGTGACTGGGCGCAGCAGGCCGACGGCACCGTCGTCGCCGCGGGAATCACCCTGCAGGAGGGTGAGTTCGATTCGAAACTGGTGGCCGCGGAGCCGGATTCCACGGCGGCGCTTCCCGAAGGCGGGGGATTGGTCATCCTGGATGACACCGTCACCGAGGAGTTGGAGGCCGAGGGTTGGGCGCGCGACCTGATTCGCGAACTGCAGGATCTGCGCAAGTCTTCGGGTCTTGAGGTCTCCGATCGTATCGAGGTCGTCCTGGGGGTGCCTGCCGATCGTCGCGCCTGGGCCGAACGCCACCGGGACCTGATCGCTGGTGAAATCTTGGCCACCACACTGCAGATCGGAGAGGGAGGCCAGAATGTGCCGGACCCCGCCACCGATCTCGGCGACGGGGTCCGGGTGTCCCTGGTGAAGGCGGCCGGTTAGGCCGCCTTCACGGCCCGCCAGCGCTGGTTGCCACCGTCGAGCTGATGCTCGATATCGGTGAACCCCGCCGCGCGCAGGCGATCCGGCAGCGAGGTGGTCGGTACCGGGTTGTAGGTGTCACCGATGTGCAGCAGCCGGAAAAAGGTGGAGTGCACGCCGTCGCTGCCGGCGAAGACACCGCCGGGAGCCAGCACCCGATGCGCCTGTGCGAACAGTCGATCCTGCAGCACGGGTGTCGGCACGTGATGCAGCATGGTGAAGCACACCACGGAGCTGAAGCGGTCGGTATCGAAACCCAGCTCGGTGCCATCACCCTGGATGACCGTCGCCTGATCGCCGTAGAGCCGCTGCAGTCGCGCGGCCATGGTCTCATCGATCTCCACTGCGGTGAGCTGCGGCGTGCGCTTGCTTAGCACACGCAGATTCGCGCCGTAGCCGGGACCGATCTCCAGGGTGTCCGCACCGAGCTCGACCCCTTCCAGGGCCCACGGGAGGAGCTGCGACTCGGTCTTGCGTGCCCACATCTCCGAGCTACAGCACCAACGGTGCACCAGATTCATTGCCATGACATCAGGCTAGGGACGCGGCTGCTGTCCGAGTAGCGCGATTCGGCCATTCCTTGTCGAGGTTCGGCCACGAGGGTGTCAGAGCTGCGCCATACGATGAGCGCGTGTGTGCTGCCGGTCGATGGGTTCTGCACCTCGACATGGATGCCTTCTTCGCTTCGGTCGAGCAGCTGACCCGGCCGACCCTGCGTGATCGTCCGGTCCTGGTCGGCGGTACCGGAGGTCGGGGCGTGGTGGCCGGCGCGAGTTACGAGGCCCGGATCTTCGGTGCGCGCTCGGCCATGCCCATGCACCAGGCGCGGCGTCTCGTAGGCATCAGTGCGGTCGTCCTGCCGCCGCGTGGCGCGGTGTACGGCGTCGCCAGTCGGCGGGTATTCGCGACCGTGCGGTCCATGATCCCCGTGCTCGAACAGCTGTCCTTCGACGAGGCCTTCGGCGAACCTGCTGAACTAGCCGGAGCCACAACCGAATCGGTGACCGAGTACATCGCCGAGCTGCGCACGCGGGTGCTCGCCGAAACCGGCCTGACCGCATCCGTCGGGGCGGGGTCCGGTAAGCAGATCGCCAAGATCGCCTCGGGGCTGGCCAAGCCCGATGGCGTGCGGATCATCGCGCCCGAGGAGGAACGGTCACTGCTCGACGACCTCCCGGTGCGCAAGTTGTGGGGGATCGGGCCCGTAGCCGAAGAACGACTGCACCGGTTGGGAATCGACACCATCGGTCAGTTCGCGGCACTGCAGACCAGCGAGGTGGCTTCGGTGCTCGGCGGCACGATCGGTCCCGCACTGCACCAACTTGCGCGTGGGATCGATGAACGCCCGGTGGCCGAACGTGCGGAAACCAAACAGATCAGTGCCGAGTCGACCTTTCCCGACGACCTGACAACCCTGGAGCAGCTCCGCGAAGCCATCGAGCCGATCGGCGCGCACGCGCATCGGAGACTCGTCAAACATGGGCGCGGGGTGCGCACCGTCACCGTGAAACTGCGCCGCTCGGATATGAGCATCCTGACCAGATCGGCGACCCTGCCCTACGCCACCACCGAACGCGCGGTGCTGATGTCTGCGGCGCGGCGGCTGCTGCTGGACCCCGTCGAAATCGGCCCCATTCGTCTTGTCGGCGTGGGATTCTCGGGCTTCTCCGATGTGCAGCAGACCTCACTTTTCCCCGACTTGGATCAGGGCGAGTCTGTCGCGGAAACCGACGAGACGCCGGCTGCCGCGCAACAGGAGGCCCCGCGCGCCGCGAGCTGGGGCGTCGGCGATGACGTCGAACACCCCGAGTTCGGTCACGGCTGGATCCAGGGCACCGGACATGGCGTCATGACCGTGAGATTCGAGACACGCAGCAGTGGTGCGGGCATCGCGCGCACCTTCGCGGTCGACGATCCGGGTATCGCCCGCGCCGATCCGGTGGCGAGCCTGGACTGGCCGGAGGAGTCAGCCGAGCCGCTCGACGACGGAGACGAGATCTGACCCGGTGGCCAGCGCCGCCATGCACAGCACCCGGGCCTGCCCGGAACGAAGACGCGACACCGTTACCGCGCCCGCGTCCACCAGCTTCTGCCCCGGGGCATACCCGGGGGCCAGCGTCCCTGCCGGTACGCGGGTGGTCACCAGCACGGGGATGCCATTGGCGATGTGGCGCGAAACCGCCTCGATGACAACGTCATTGGCGTTGCCTGCGCCCAGAGCTTCCAGTACCAGGCCCTGGGCACCGGCCCGCACGTAGGCATCGAGGGCCACCGCATCGGCACCCGGATAGAGGCTCACGACGTCGACACGGGGCAGCGCGGCGCGCGTCACGGTGCCCAGAAAGACCGGCGGTGTGTCGGCATGGCGCAGAAACATTCCATCGCGCACCTGCCCGATGGGTGCAACGCCGGCGAATCCGGCCGGTGCGGCCAAATCGACCTTGCGGATGCCCGTCGCCGGATACACCTGACCGGCAAAGCAGACCACCACGCCCAGCGCCGCGCCGGTCGCGGCCACCGTGAACGCATCACGCAGATTGCCTGGCCCGTCGGACTCCGGATGGTCACCGCTGCGTTGCGCTCCGGTGAGCACCACGGGGACAGGCACCGAACACGTCAGTGCCAGCCACAGCGCGGTCTCTTCAAGGGTGTCCGTGCCGTGCGCGATGACGATTCCGGTGGCACCGCGTGCGACATGTCCGCGGACCGCGGCCGCGATCTGTTGCCAGCGCTGGGGCGTCATCTCCGCGCTGTCGACGGCCATCAGGTCGTCCACGACCACATCATCAGAGCCGGACGCCGCCAGCAGATCGCCGCCTGAGCTGCTGTGCCGGGCGATACCGTCGCTGTCCACCTCGGTCGCGATGGTTCCGCCGGTCGTCAGCAGCACAACGGTCGGTGATGAGTCTCTAGGGGGAAGAACATCGGCCACAGCGGCGATCATCGCAGACAGGCCGCGTAATGCACCGCGCCGAGTAAGGGATGATGGGGGACGTGAGTGACGAGCCCGAAACCGCCCCACAGCCCCAGCGGCGGATAAAACTGCTACTTATCGTGGCGGCGGTGGTGCTCGCGGTCGATGTGGTCACCAAGGTCCTCGCCGTCAAACTGCTCCAACCGGGTAAACCTGTGCCCATCATCGGCGACACCGTGACCTGGACGCTGGTGCGCAACTCGGGCGCGGCGTTCTCGTTCGCCACCGGCTACACCTGGGTCCTGACCCTGATCGCGATATCGGTGGTGGTGGGAATCCTGCTGATCGGTCGTCGGTTGGTCTCGACGTGGTGGGCAATCGGCTTGGGCATGATTCTCGGCGGCGCTCTGGGCAATCTGGTCGACAGGTTCTTCCGCGGACCCGGTCCACTGCGCGGCCACGTGGTCGACTTCCTGTCGGTGGGGTGGTGGCCGGTCTTCAATGTCGCCGACCCGTCGGTGGTGGGTGGAGCGATTCTGCTGGTGGCGCTGTCCTTGTTCGGATACGACTACGACCGCGAGGGCCGTACCACGCGAGCAGTCCCCGGCGACGAGGCTCCGGAGGCATCGGCGAACTCCGGTCCCGAGTCCGACACCGAGGGCGCCGACGCGCAGGCATCCCAGACCAAGCCGTCATGACATCGCGTTCCCTGCCCGTACCCGACGGTCTGTCCGGTATGCGAGTCGATGCCGGGCTGGCACGGCTACTCGGACTGTCCCGCACTGCGGCGGCAGCGCTGGCCGAGGAGGGCGCGGTGCTCCTGGACGGGGTCGCCGTCGCCAAGTCCGAGAAACTCACCGCGGGAACCTGGCTGGAGGTCACGCTTCCCGAGCCCAAAGCCCCACCCGAGAACCGCGTCGAGGCCATCGAGGGTATGAAAATCCTCTATGCCGATGACGACCTGGTCGCTGTCGACAAGCCGGCGGGTGTCGCCGCTCACGCCTCTGTGGGCTGGACCGGTCCTACCGTGCTCGGCGGGCTCGCCGCGGCGGGGTTTCGGATGACGACCTCCGGAGTGCCGGAACGTAAGGGAATCGTGCACCGGTTGGATGTCGGAACCTCCGGCGTGATGGTGGTTGCGCTGTCGGAGAAGGCCTATACAGAGCTCAAACGCGCCTTCAAATACCGCCGCGTGGAGAAGCGCTATCACGCTCTGGTGCAAGGACATCCAGATCCCTCCAGCGGCACCATCGACGCGCCCATCGGCCGGCATCGCGGACACGACTGGAAGTTCGCAGTCGTCGAGGACGGCCGTCACTCCATCACCCATTACGACACGCTCGAGGCGTTCGTGGCGGCCAGCCTGCTCGAGATCCACCTGGAGACCGGGCGTACGCATCAGATCCGGGTACATTTCTCGGCCATCAAGCATCCGTGCTGTGGCGACCTGACCTACGGTGCCGATCCGACGCTGGCCGCCAAGCTCGGGCTGGAACGCCAATGGCTGCATGCCAAGTCGCTGGCCTTCGCCCACCCCGGCGACGGCCGCTGGATGGAGATAACCAGCGAGTACCCCGACGATCTGGCGCATGCACTCGATGTCCTGCGATGAGCGCGGTCCAGACGACCTCTGAACAGAATCGCCGCCTGAAGTCCGGGTATTTGTTCGGAGCTGGCGCCTATCTGATGTGGGGTCTGTTCCCGGCGTTCTTTCCGCTGCTGGAGCCGGCGAGCGCGGTCGAGATTCTGGCGCACCGCATGATCTGGACGCTGCTGCTGATGGTCATCGTCGTGGCGGTGTCGCGACGGCTGCGCGACCTGGTCGCCATGGGACCGCGGAACTGGGGTCTGCTGGTCGGTGCATCGGTTCTCATCGCCCTCAACTGGGGTGTCTACATCTACGCCGTCAACTCCGGGCACGTGCTGGACGCCGCGCTCGGGTACTTTATCAACCCGTTGGTCACGGTGCTGCTGGGTGTGCTGATCTTCCGCGAGCCGCTCAGCCGGTGGCAAATGCTGGCCCTGGTGTTGGCGTTCACCGCCGTTGCGGTGCTCACGGTCAACTACGGGCAGCTGCCGGTGATCACATTGATCCTGGCCGTCTCGTTCGCGGGCTATGGGGCCATCAAGAAGACGGTGACCGTCGACCCTCGGGTGAGCCTGACCGCCGAGGGCGTTGTCGCGGCGCCGTTCGCGATTGCCTACCTGGTGTTCCTCGGTCTGGCCGGGCAGCAGCATTTCCTGGGTTACACACATGGTCACACCGCCCTGATGGTGCTCAGCGGTGTGGTGACGGCACTTCCGTTGCTGCTGTTCGGTATTGCAGCGCAACGCATTCCGCTGGTGACTCTCGGACTGTTGCAGTATCTGACGCCCACATTGCAGATGCTCTGGGGCGTGTTGGTCAAGCATGAGGCGATGCCGCCGGAGCGTTGGGCGGGCTTTGTCCTGATTTGGGCGGCATTGGCGATCTTCACGGTCGACATGGTGCGCGGCTCACTGATCTCGCGACGCCCGGCGAGCCCGCGGGTTACGGTTCGGCAGAGCGATACGGCTCTGGGGAGCGGGAGGGACTGAATGTTGCGACAGATGATCATCGGGGTGGCCGTCGTTGCCACCGCGCTGTCCGGCTGTGCGTCACCCGTGGCGCGGCCCGGTGCGGCAGAGCTCAAGGCCATGGACGCCAGCATCGCGGCCGCGATGGCCAGTGCTATACCGGTGGAGAGTGCGGTGCCGGAACCGAAGGCGGAGGGCGGGCACCCCGCCTTCATATCGTCGGGCAAGGCCAGGGTGACGGTCGAGGGCACCGTCGTGAGCATGCCCGGACCGGTCTATTGCTTCGTGGACAAAGGCCTGACTCGCTTTCTGATCAATGTCGGCCCCAAGAAAGTGTCTGGGGGACACGCGATGGTGACGCTCGACCAGGAGTCGCTGGGAGTGCAGATGTTCGATATTCAGACGCGCGAACTCATCATCTTGCTGAACGAGGAGGACAACGTCGGCGAGCTGATCAAGGCGACCCGCAGTGGCGACGACTTTCTCGTCGAGGGAGAGGGATCCGGCTGGAACGCCGGCGTCGTCAAGACCATGACCTATGCGATCGATGTCAGCTGCCCGCCGGGCTGGGCCACGGGCTAACCGTTGCTGGCGGGGCGTTTGTGACCGCTGTGAATCAGGTAGCTGGATGAGCCCGACGACACACCCCCGACACGCCCGAGTCTGTCAGAGCCTCGCAATAAACTGACCCCTCTAACGATTGACGGCCGACCTGGGTCAGTACGAAAGGCACGTGTGAGCTCCTCGAATTCTTCGTTCGTGCACCTGCACAACCACACCGAGTACTCGATGCTCGACGGTGCGGCGAAGATCAAGCCGATGCTTGCCGAGGTCGAGCGCCTGGGCATGACCGCGGTCGGCATGACCGATCACGGGAACATGTACGGCGCCAGCGAGTTCTACAACGTCGCCACCGCCACCGGGGTCAAACCGATCATCGGCATCGAGGCGTACATCGCCCCGGCGTCGCGATTCGACACCAAACGTGTGTTCTGGGGCGATCCGGGCCAGAAGTCCGACGACGTGTCGGGCTCGGGTTCGTACACCCACATGACGATGGTGGCCGAGAACGCGACGGGCCTGCGCAACCTGTTCAAGCTGTCGTCGCTGGCGTCCTTCGAGGGTCAGCTCGGCAAGTGGGCCCGGATGGATGCCGAGCTCATCGCCGAACATGCCAGCGGCGTCATCGCCACCACGGGATGTCCTTCCGGTGAGGTGCAGACCAGGCTTCGGCTCGGGCAAGAGAACGAGGCACTTGCTGCCGCGGCCAAGTGGCAGGAGATCTTCGGTAAGGACAACTTCTTCCTGGAGCTGATGGACCATGGGCTGTCCATCGAACGCCGGGTGCGCGAGGGCCTGTTGGAGGTGGGCAAGAAGCTCGGCATTCCACCGCTGGCCACCAACGACTGCCACTACGTCACCAAGGACCACGCGCACAACCACGAGGCGTTGCTGTGTGTGCAAACCGGCAAGACCATGTCGGACCCCACCCGCTTCAAGTTCGATGGTGACGGTTACTACCTCAAGCCGGCATCGGAGATGCGGGACCTGTGGGATGACGCGGTCCCCGGTGCCTGCGACAACACGCTGCTGATCGCCGAGCGCGTGCAGCTCTACGAGGATGTCTGGAACTTCAAGGACCGGATGCCGGTCTTCCCGGTTCCCGAGGGCGAGGACCAGGACTCGTGGCTGCGCAAGGAAGTCGATCGGGGCCTGGAGCGCCGGTTCGAGGGTGTTCCCGGCGGAGTGCCCGACGAGTACTTCACCCGTGCTCACTACGAGCTCGACGTCATCAAGCAAAAGGGATTCCCCGCATACTTTCTGGTCGTCGGCGACCTCGTTTCCCATGCCAAAGAGGTCGGCATCCGCGTCGGCCCCGGCCGTGGGTCTGCGGCGGGCTCGCTCGTCGCCTACGCGCTGGGCATCACGAACATCGACCCGATTCCGCACGGTCTGCTGTTCGAGCGATTCCTCAACCCGGAACGGCCGTCGGCACCGGATATCGACATCGACTTCGACGATCGCCGCCGCGGCGAGATGGTTCGCTACGCCACCGAGAAGTGGGGGAGCGACCGGGTGGCGCAGGTCATCACCTTCGGCACCATCAAGACCAAGGCCGCACTGAAGGATTCGGCGCGAATCCACTACGGGCAGCCCGGTTTCGCGATCGCAGACCGCATCACCAAGGCGCTGCCGCCGCCGATCATGGCCAAGGACATCCCGGTGTGGGGCATCACCGATCCCGAGCATGAGCGGTACAAGGAGGCCGCCGAGGTCCGCACGCTGATCGACACCGATCCGGACGTGCGCACCATTTTCCAGACGGCACGCGGTCTGGAAGGTCTGATCCGCAACGCGGGCGTGCACGCCTGCGCGGTCATCATGAGTTCGGAGCCACTGACCGAGGCCATCCCGCTGTGGAAGCGCCCACAGGACGGCGCCATCATCACCGGTTGGGACTACCCGTCCTGTGAGGCCATCGGCCTGTTGAAGATGGACTTCCTGGGCCTGCGCAACCTCACCGTCATCGGTGACGCCCTGGACAACATCAAGGCCAACCGCGGGATCGATCTGGACCTCGATCACCTGCCGCTCGATGATCCGGCCACCTACGAATTGCTTTCCCGCGGTGACACTCTCGGGGTGTTCCAGCTCGATGGCGGGCCGATGCGGGACCTGCTGCGGCGCATGCAACCCACCGGGTTCAACGACATCGTCGCGGTTCTGGCGCTATACCGCCCCGGCCCGATGGGCATGAACGCCCACAACGACTACGCCGACCGTAAGAACGGCCGTCAGCCGATCAAGCCCATTCATCCCGAGCTGGAAGAGCCGCTCAAGGAGATCCTCTCCGAGACGTACGGCTTGATCGTCTACCAAGAGCAGATCATGTTCATCGCCCAGAAGGTCGCCTCGTACTCGATGGGTAAGGCCGACGCGCTCCGCAAGGCCATGGGTAAGAAGAAGCTCGAAGTGCTGGAGGCCGAATACAAGGGCTTCTACGAGGGCATGACCAACAACGGCTTCTCCGAGAAGGCCGTGAAGGCGTTGTGGGACACCATTCTTCCGTTCGCCGGCTATGCCTTCAACAAATCGCACGCCGCCGGCTACGGGCTGGTGTCCTTCTGGACGGCCTACCTCAAGGCCAACTATCCGGCCGAATACATGGCCGGACTGCTGACGTCGGTGGGTGATGACAAGGACAAGGCCGCCGTCTATCTCGCCGACTGCCGCCGCCTGGGCATCACGGTGCTGCCGCCGGACGTGAACGAGTCCGTGCACAACTTCGCCTCGGTGGGAGAGGACATCCGCTACGGGCTCGGCGGTGTCCGAAATGTCGGTGCCAACGTGGTGCAGTCGCTCATCGCCACCCGCGAGGAAAAGGGTGCGTTCACCGACTTCTCGGATTACCTGCACAAGATCGACATCGCGGCCTGCAACAAGAAGGTCACGGAATCGCTGGTGAAGGCGGGCGCCTTCGACTCGCTGGGCCATCCACGCAAAGGTCTTTTCCTCGTGCAATCCGACGCCGTGGACTCGGTGCTGGGCACCAAAAAGGCCGAAGCCATGGGACAGTTCGATCTGTTCGGCGGCGGTGGGGACGACAGTGCGGAGTCTTCGTCTGTGTTTGCGATTAAGGTGCCCGACGACGAGTGGGAAGAAAAACACAAGCTGGCCCTGGAGCGGGAAATGCTGGGCCTGTACGTATCCGGGCATCCGCTCAACGGGGTGGCGCACCTGCTGAGCCGTCAGACCGACACCCAGATCCCCACGATTCTGGAAGGCGATATCCCCAACGACACCCAGGTGCGTGTGGGAGGCATCCTGGCCTCGGTCAACCGTCGCGTCAACAAGAACGGGATGCCGTGGGCCTCGGCGCAGCTCGAGGATCTCACCGGTGGTATCGAGGTGCTCTTCTTCCCGCAGGCCTACTCGGTATACGGTGCCGAGATCGCCGACGACGCGGTGGTGCTCGTGAACGCCAAGGTTGCCATCCGGGATGACCGGATCTCCCTGATCGCCAATGACCTTGTGGTACCTGACTTCTCGCAGGCAGCCGATGATCGTCCGGTCGCGGTGACCATGCCGACCCGGCAATGCACCATCGACAAGGTGACGGCGCTCAAGCAGGTGTTGGCGCGGCATCCGGGCACCAACCAGGTACACCTGCGGTTGATCAGCGGAGAACGTGTCACCACCCTGGAACTCGATCAGTCGCTTCGGGTGACGCCCTCGTCGGCGTTGATGGGCGACCTCAAGGCGCTGCTCGGGCCGGGTTGCCTGGGCGGCTAGCTCGCCGCATCGGCGCCATCGAGCCATTCGGCTTGGTCGGCCACCACGCCGGTCAGGATCTTGCGCGCGGTGGCCAACAGCTCGGCCACCTGCGGCGAGGTCAACGTGTAGATCCCGCCGCATTTCATCCTGGCTCCGTTCTGGCTGCTGCCCGGCGGAACACTGCTGCACGTGGCGATCACCCTGCCGATTTACGTCTGGGCGATCCTGATGACCCACGCACTCAACAAGATCTGGCGGCGCTACCGGTTGGCCCAGCACGATCTGGATCCGGAACTGGCCGATATCGGCAACCGCGAGAAGCATGCGCGCAAGCACGAGGCGTACGCTCAGCGCTACGGCGCCCGGCCGGAGTCCACCGACACCTACTCCAGCAGTGATCCCATCTGATCAGCTGGTCAGCGCTTCGAGTCGGCCCATGGCTCTTCGTTCTTCCTGCGCCGTGCCGTCTCGTCAC
Source organism: Mycobacteroides saopaulense (assembly GCF_001456355.1). NCBI lineage: Bacteria > Bacillati > Actinomycetota > Actinomycetes > Mycobacteriales > Mycobacteriaceae > Mycobacteroides > Mycobacteroides saopaulense. The sequence goes on along the minus strand of NZ_CP010271.1, from coordinate 2,443,315 downwards.
GTCGGTCCTTGGCCCACTGCTCCTCGAAGGTGAGCCCCAGACGTGCGCTCGGGATGCGGTTCATGGCGCTGCTCAACCAGCGCGGCGGCGTGGCAGGCTCCCATTGCGGGAAGGTGGTGCTCAGCGAATACATGGTCTTGAGGGCGACGAACACTCCGAACAGTGCGGACGGCGCATCGGTGACCGCGACTGCGAACATCCCGAAGATCAGGGTCAGGTGCACGACGGCCACTCGCAGAAAGCCGCGACTTGCCATCATCTCCAACTGCCAGAAGGACCACCGGCGTAGCGAGGGAAGGTCTATCAGGAGGTCGACGGCGAGGGCGATGAGCACCTGAAGGCATCCGAATCCGACACTGTGCCAGTCGATACCGATCAGTACGGCCTTGCCGTTGTGAGTGAGCAGGAACACGATCACCGCGAGGAAGAATCCATGTGCACCCGAAAAGACAAGGGTGGTGAACAGGAACCCCTTGACGAACGAGGTGCGCGAGTAGCTGCGGTCCGGTCCGGGGGCCTCGTATCTGAAGTGTCCGCGGCGCGGGCTCCACCTCCGGTGCAGGATCGCGCGAAGGGCGATGAACAGGGACGCCACCACCGTCTCGAACCAGTAGACGGCGAGCGTGGTGCCGGCCGACCATCCTCCGACGAACCACCCGGTGACGGGGATGGCATTGACCGCGAGCATCGTGGCCAGGTGCAGAATCCGATTGAGGGTCCCGGGGTCGTCCGATGTCGGGATGGAGTTCGGTGCGATCACGGCTAGCTCAGGATGTTCACGGCACGGGCGAGCACCAGTGCAACGGTCGAGAGTGCCACCATCGATTGCAACGTCATCAGCATCTTCGCCCACCGGGACAGCGGCATGGTGTCCGTGGGGGAGAAGGCGACAACGTTGGTGAAGCTCACGTACAAGTAGTCAGGGAACTTCGGGCGCCAATCCGGCGGTGCGAGTTCGGGATTGGCCATTTGCGGAAACATGAAGTCCGGATGCGGTCGTTCCGGGGTGTGGCGGGCGAAGGGCCCGCCGCGATCGAACTCCCAGTACCACATACCGAACACGATCACGTTGGTGATGAATATGGCCAGCCCGCTGCCGAGCAGCACGCGTGGGTTGTCGCCCATCTGCCCGGAGACGATCTTGTAATCGAGGAGAACCGCGGAGATCGTGTTATCGGCGGTGATGGCGGCGATCAGTACATACGTCGCCCAGCGCCCGAGAGTCGTTGAGCGCGTGAACTTTATCGGGTTGAGAATCACCAGGATCAGCAGGAGTACGGACTCGAGAGCGGGCAGCGGCCAGCGTGGGGTCAAATTGAACTGTGCCGGGATGGCCAACTGGAGACCGATCGCGGCGATCAGTGCGATGAGGACGGGTATCCGGCTTTCCGGCGCTCCCGGACGCAGCCACGACGGCAGATGCTTCTCGGCAGCCAGCACATCATCGGTGACCTCATGGGCAAGTCGCTCCATGCGTTGCCCGGCGGAATGCCCGGCAGTGGAATCGCGTGGCGAAGACATGGGGATGTATTACACCCCGGGGTGGGGTTCTGCTCAGTGAATGAGCGAGCCGGTCAGCCAGACAAAGCTGGCGACGGCGGCGGATGAGAGCACCGCGGTCGACATCGTCGCGATGAGCAGAAGCGTGATGACGAAGACCACCGCACCCGCTCCGAGTGCCAGCAGCTTGTAGGCGGGCCATGCGGCTCCGGTGACGTCCACCGACCGCACCTCGTGTGCAGCGCGTTCAAACGTCGTCATGGGTACAGGATAGGCCTAACGATGAAGTTCGGTCAACCGAACACGAGCATCGCGGGTGATGAAACAAAGCCATTCGACACCGTTATCGGGATGAATCCCCGATGGGGGGAGCGATACAGTTGTCGCCATGCCATTAACCGGTGAATACGAACCCAGTGGACTCGATTGGTCGCAGAAGCAGGTGGCCAGGATTATCGAGAGCGGGACCACCGATGGCACCACCATCGCGGATATGCCGGTGATCCTGTTGACCACGCTCGGCGCCAAGTCCGGGAAGCTGCGCAAGATCGCCCTGATGCGGGTCGAGCACAACGGTGAGTACGCCATCGTCGCCTCGCTCGGCGGGGCGCCCAAGAATCCCGTCTGGTACTACAACGTGAAAGAGAACCCGATCGTCGAACTGCAGGACGGCAGCACCACCAAGGACTACCAGGCACGCGAGGTGCTCGGCGACGAGAAGGCCACGTGGTGGGACCGTGCCGTCGAGGCCTACCCGCCCTACGCGGAATACCAGACCAAGACCGACCGTCAGATCCCGGTTTTCGTGCTGACGCCCGTCTCTTGAGCGCCGGCCCGGTGGTGACCGCCGCCGATATCGATGCGGCGGCCAAGCGCATCGACGAGGTGGTGCACCCGACTCCCGTCCAGCATGCCGACCGGTTGTCCGCACTGACCGGTGCCAACGTGTACCTCAAGCGCGAAGACTTGCAATCGGTCCGTTCGTACAAACTGCGTGGCGCCTTCAACCTCTTGATGCAGCTCAGTGATGAGGAGAAGGCTGCCGGCGTGGTGTGCTCCAGCGCCGGCAACCACGCCCAGGGATTCGCGCTGGCCTGCAACTCAATGGGCGTGCACGGCCGGGTCTACATTCCCAGCAAGACGCCGAAGCAGAAGCGTCAGCGAATCACGTACCACGGCAACGGATTCGTCGAGTTGATCGCGGTTGGGCACGGCTACGACGAAGCCGCGGCGGCGGCCAGGGCCGACGCCGAACGTACCGGAGCGACATTGGTTCCGGCATTTGACGACCCGCGGACCATCGCGGGACAAGGCACCATCGCGGCCGAGATCCTGGAGCAGCTGGACGCCGTGCCCGACGTGGTGGTGGTGCCCGTCGGCGGTGGCGGCTGTGCCGCCGGAATCACCGCCTACCTGCAGGAACGCGCACCCTCGGTGCGGATCGTCGGCGTCGAACCGGCCGGGGCCGCCTGCATGGCCGCGGCCCTGGCCGCCGGAAAGCCGGTTCCGCTGGAGCACGTCGATCCGTTCGTGGACGGTGCTGCCGTCCGGGTGGCGGGCGCGTTGACGCACGAGGTGTTGGCGGCAGCCGGTGACTCCATCCGCATGACAGCGGTCTCGGAGGGTGCCGTCTGCACCACCATGCTGGAGCTCTACCAGAACGAGGGCATCATCGCCGAACCCGCGGGCGCGCTGTCGGTGGCCGCGCTGGCCGACCTGGAGCTGGCGCCGGGCGAAACCGTTGTCTGTCTCATTTCCGGTGGCAACAACGATGTTTCGCGCTACGGCGAGATCCTGGAGCGGTCCTTGGTGCACCTGGGACTCAAGCATTACTTCCTGGTGGATTTCCCGCAGGAGCCGGGCGCGTTGCGTCGGTTCCTGGGGGAGGTGCTGGGTCCCAACGACGACATCACGCTGTTCGAGTACGTCAAGCGGAACAACCGTGAGATGGGTGCGGCGCTGGTAGGCATCGAACTCAGCAATGCCGACGACCTGTCGGGTCTGCTGGATCGTATGCAGGTCTCCGGCCTGGATATCGAACGGCTGGAGCCCGATTCGGCAGCGTTCCGCTACCTGACGTAGCTCGGCTAGCCGCTCTTACGCAGCACCACGAGAGCGCGGTCCTGCACGCGCACGGTCTTGCCGGCACTCACCACGGCAGAGCATTGGCCGTCGGGTTCGGCAGTGTCGAGCACCGCGGTCCACTGCGAGGCGTAGTCGCCGTCGGGTGTCACGAAATCCAGCGGTTCGTCGAAGGCGTTGAAACACAACAGGAATGAGTCGCCCGAAACACGCTCACCGCGTGCGTTGGGCTCTGGGATCGCGTCGCCGTTGAGGAAGACCGCCAGGCTCTTGCCGAATCCGCTGTCCCAATCGGCGGTGGTCATCTCCTCGCCGGCGGGGGTCAGCCAGGCGATATCGCGTACTTCTTCGCCCTCACGGATCGGGCGCCCGGCGAAGAACCGGCGGCGCCGGAACACCGGGTGCTGCTTGCGCAGTGCGATCACGGTCCTGGCGAAATCCAGCAGGTCGGCATTCGTGGAGGTGAGTTCCCAATCCATCCAGGACAGGGGCGAATCCTGGCAGTAGACGTTGTTGTTGCCCTGTTGGGTGCGGCCGATCTCGTCGCCGTGGGACAGCATCGGGGTACCCTGGCTCAGCACCAGAGTCGCCATGATGTTGCGCATCTGTCGGGCCCGTAGCGCGAGAATCGCGGCGTCGTCAGTGGGGCCTTCGACTCCGCAGTTCCACGAACGGTTGTAGGTTTCGCCATCCTGGTTGTTCTCACCGTTGGCCTCGTTGTGTTTCTCGTTGTAAGAGACGAGGTCCCGCAGGGTGAAGCCGTCGTGCGCGGTGACGAAGTTGATGCTCGCGCTGGGCCGGCGCCCGGTGGCCTCATAAAGGTCGGAGGAGCCGGTCAGTCGGGAGGCGAATTCTCCGAGAGTGGCCGGCTGTCCGCGCCAATAGTCGCGAACGGTGTCGCGGAACTTACCGTTCCATTCGGTCCACAGCCCGGGGAAGTTGCCCACTTGATATCCGCCCTCGCCGATATCCCACGGCTCCGCGATCAGTTTGACCTGGCTGACGACCGGATCTTGCTGAACCAGATCGAAGAAAGCCGATAGCCGGTCGACGTCGTGCAGCTCGCGGGCCAGGGTCGAGGCAAGGTCGAAGCGGAACCCGTCGACGTGCATCTCGGTCACCCAGTAGCGCAGCGAATCCATGATCAGCTGCAGCGTGTGGGGGTGGCGGGCATTGAGGCTGTTGCCGGTGCCGGTGTAGTCGGTGTATCGGGCCAGGTTGTCGTCGTTGAGTTTGTAGTAGGCGCGATTGTCGATGCCCCGGAAACTCAGGGTCGGACCGATGTGGTCCCCCTCGGCGGTGTGGTTGTAGACGACATCGAGGATGACCTCGATACCCGCTTCGTGAAATGCGCGCACCATGGCCTTGAACTCGGCGACGGCACCACCGGCGTGCGGGGACGACGCATATCCTGCGTGCGGAGCCAGGTATCCGAAGGTGTTGTACCCCCAGTAATTCCGCAGGCCCAGGGCGATCAGTCTGCTGTCGTGGAAGAACTGGTGCACAGGCATCAACTCGATCGCGGTGACACCCAGGGAGTTCAGGTGGTCGATCACCGCCGGGTGCGCCAGACCGGCATATGTTCCCCTGAGCTCTTCGGGGACCCCGGGATGCGTCTGCGTCATGCCCTTGACGTGCGCCTCGTAGATCACGGTCTCGTGGTACGGGGTGCGGGGCCGACGATCGGAACCCCAGTCGAAGTAGGGATTGATGACGACGGTGCTCATGGTGTGGCCCAGGGAATCTCGTGCCACCAGCACCTCGGTGTCTACCGGGTCGGTCTGGTAGGACAGCAGCGGCGGCGCCGTGTCGGGGCCGTAATCGAACTCACCGTGGAAGGCCTTGCCGTACGGATCGAGCAGCAGCTTGTTCGGATCACATCGATGCCCGTTCTCCGGATCCCACGGGCCGTGCACCCGGAATCCGTAACGCTGGCCGGGGGAGATGGTGGGCAGATAGCAGTGCCAGACGTACCCGTCGACCTCCTCGAGGGGCACTCGGGTTTCGGCACCGTCCTTGGCGATCAGGCACAGCTCGACCGAGGTGGCCACCTCGGAGAACAACGAGAAGTTGGTGCCCGCGCCGTCGTAGGTGGCGCCTAGTGGGTATGGGTTGCCCGGCCATACCTGAAGCGGTGGCAGGGTCATACGTGAACCCTATCGGTCACAGACGCTGATCGCGCGCTTCACTGGCCGGATTGAGCCGGCCGCCACCACCCGGTCGCTACCGCGATCTGCCGTCCGAGCTCCTTGGCCATGGTGCGCATGTAAGTCGCGGAGATGTGGTGAGAATCGTGATACACCAACACGTTTCCTTCCACCACCCGACATTTGTCGGGGCGGCAGATCGCCTTGGTCATATCGAGAATCTTCAACAGTGGGAACTTGTTCGCAATGGCGAGGGTGGGGTTCACGTCGTCGAGTGCACGATTGCGATCCATCGCGCACGAATCGGAGTTTCCGCCCGCGGAGATGCAGTCCGCCGCGGCGTAGGTGGTGCCGTCCCTGTCGATGAGCCACGGGGTGTCGCGCATGCCCAGCACGGGGATCCCGGCCTGATCGAATGCCGACCAGATCCCCAGGTAGCTATCGGGCATCACATCGCCGTCGCCAAAGGCCGAGCGTGGCCGGGTGGTGGTGGTGAACACGTAGTCGGGGTGTTCCTGGATCAGTCTCGACATCACCTCGTCGACCCATTTCTTGCAATCGGGGTATGGATCGTTGGATCCGGCGATGCGAGGGACCTCCTCGGTGCTGAGCGGGCAGCCCATCTTGAGGTAGGTGGTGATCTTGAAATTGTGCTGACGTCCCAAGATGTCGAGCGCGGTGATCCAGTGCTCCGCGTGCGAACCGCCGGCCAGCGCGATGGTCCGGGTGGCATGGGGATTGCCGTACGTACACGTGATCACCGCGCGATTGCGGAAGTCGCTGATGCAGTCCTGCTCGGTGGTGATCGGCAGATCGTCGGAGGCCTCCAGCGTGGTGGGCCGCATCGGTAGATCGGGAACCCGGTCGCCGTACAAGAGGGCCCCGGCGCCCGGGTAATCGCGCGGGCGCAGACCGGACAGCTCTTTGCCGTTGGAGCGCTGCACGGTGACGTGTTCAAGCCAGGTGAAGGAGGTGGCGGTGAGCGCGACGGCCATCAACACGATCGTGGTGCCCAGGGCCAGCGTCGGGCGGCGCAACCGTGTCCATAACGTCGAAGACTTCGAGACCACCCGGGGGTAGCGCAAGGGGGTCTCCACGTACTTGTTGGTCAGGTAGGCCAACGCCAGGGAGATGCCGAGGATGGCGGCACCTTCCCACAGTGAGACCTTGGGTTGACCGCTGTAGACCAGCCAGTAGACCAGCAGCGGCCAATGCCACAGGTAGAGCGCGTAGGCCAGCGAGCCCAGCTCGATCAGCGGTCGCGCGGCCAGGAACCGATTGGCCGCCGGTGGTGACATGTCGGTCGACAGGTTCGCGGCAGACAAGATCAGCACCAGGGTGGCCACAACCGGCACCAGGGCCAGCGGTCCCGGGAATTCGCGGACGCCGTTGATGAGGGCACCACAGGACAGGATCGCCGCGAGCGCCACGATGCTGAGCACCTGGCGAAGCCACGTCGGCCAATGGGTGCCGGCCACGAATGCGCCGACCAGTACCCCGAGGAGCAGCTCCCACGCCCGCGCGAAGGTGTTGTAGTACGCGACCGACTGGAAGTCCAGATGGGCGAAGATGGCGTAGACGAAGGATGCGATGCTCAGGCCGGCGATGACCACGATGAGCACGGGGCGGATGTGGCGGCCCAGCGGTTTACGCAGCAGCACGGCCAGGAGGTACACCAGCGCCAGGAAGCCCACGTAGAACTGGCCCTGAACCGACATCGACCACAGGTGCTGCAGCGGGCTGACCGACTCGCTGGCCGCCAGGTAGTCCGCCGCCGTGTTGGCGAGCTCCCAGTTCTGGTAGTAGCCCAGGCTGGCCAGGCTTTGCTCGGCAAACGTCTCCCAGCGGGTTTCCGGCTGCACCAACACGGTCAGTACGGCACAGGCCGCTAGCACCAGGATGAGCGCGGGCAGCAGACGCCGGACCAGTCGTTTCAGCACCGGCACCGGGTTGAGCGAAGCTCCCTGTGTGGTTGCTGTGCGCAGCAGCTTGCTGCCGTAGAAGAAGCCCGAAAGAGTTAAGAAAACGTCAACTCCGCCCGACACCCGGCCGAACCACACGTGAAACACGGCGACCAGAAAGATCGCGATTCCACGCAGGCCGTCGAGGTCGTGGCGGTAAAATGCCTTGTCGCTCTTCGGTTTTGGGGTGGCGTCGACCGTCGCCGCGGGTGACACCTCGGGCTCGGTCATTGGTTTGGTTGCTGAGACGAAGAACATTTTCGCCCCCAATGTACCCATGGTTGCCGAGAGTCTTGGCAGTTGCGCGCCAACGGCGTGTGCGCGTGAGGCGAATGGCTACACATGCGGAGGCTGTGACAGGCTCGACGACTGTGCCGAGATTGACGCCGGATGAGGTCGGGGCGATCGATGCTGCGCATGTATGGCATCCGTACAGCAGGATCGGCGATGGCGACACAACTCAGCGGCCGTTGGTGGTGACCGGCGCGCGCGGCCCGAACATCACCGTGGTGCGTGACGGCCACGAGGTCGAGGTGCTGGACGCCATGAGCTCATGGTGGTCCTGCATTCATGGCCACGGCCACCCCGTGCTGGACCGTGCGGCCACCGAACAGATCGCCTCGATGAGCCACGTGATGTTCGGCGGACTCACCCATGAACCTGCCGCTCGGCTGGCCGAGCTGTTGGTGGAACTGACACCGGCCGGACTGGAGACGGTGTTCTTCTGCGATTCCGGGTCCGTATCGGTGGAAGTGGCGATCAAGATGGCGCTGCAGTACTGGCGCAGCCTGGGGCTGCCCGCCAAGCACCGCCTCATGACCTGGCGTGGGGGCTACCACGGCGACACCTTCACGCCGATGAGCGTGTGCGACCCCGAGGGTGGCATGCACTCATTGTGGACCGACGTGCTGGTGGAACAGATATTCGCAGAGCAGGTTCCCAGCGCTTACGACGACGAATACATGCGCCGTTTCGAAGCCGAGCTGACCGAACACGCCGCCGAGCTGGCGGCCGTCATCGTCGAGCCGGTGGTTCAGGGTGCCGGAGGGATGAGGTTCCACGATCCGCGTTACCTGTCCGAACTGCGTGCCATCTGCGACAGGCATGGCGTGCTGTTGATCTTCGACGAGATCGCGACAGGTTTCGGGCGCACGGGCGAATTGTTCGCCGCCGACCACGCCGGGGTAAGTCCCGACATCATGTGCGTCGGTAAGGCGATCACCGGCGGTTATCTCACGCTGGCCGCGACCCTGGCCACAGCCAAGATCGCGCGCACCATCAGTGAGGGCCCGGCCGGCGCACTCATGCATGGGCCGACCTTCATGGCCAATCCGCTGGCGTGCTCGGTGGCGGTCGCGTCGATCGAACTGCTGATGTCGGGAGACTGGAAGTCGCGGATCGAGCAGATCTCGGCGGGATTGCGTCAGGGGCTGGCGCCCGCCGCAGATCTGAGCGGGGTCGCGGACGTGCGGGTGTGCGGGGCGATCGGTGTCATCGACATGCGGCACCCGCTAGGTGCGCAAGGCATGCGGATCGCCACCGACGCCGCGCTCGACGAGGGCGTGTGGTTGCGGCCTTTCCGGACGTTGATCTACACGATGCCGCCGTACATCTGCGACGACGACGAGATCCGCCGGATCGCCCTGGCGATGGTGCGGGCGGCGACAGCCGTAGGAGCTGACTCCTCGGTGCGCTAGCCTGAACACCGTTCAGGAGAGGAGGCGTCGGTGGCCGAGGCATCATCACCGCTTGCCTGGTTAGGTGAGGTCGAGCGTCAACGTGAGGCTGCCGGATTGCGTCGACGGCTCCGTACCCGCAGCGCAGCCGAGCCTGAGATCGACCTCGCCTCCAACGACTATCTGGGTCTGGCACGGCACCCGCAGGTCATCGAGGCCGGTGTCGAGGCCCTGCGGATATGGGGTGCTGGATCCACCGGTTCGCGCCTGGTCACCGGCAACACCGAGCTGCATGAAGAGCTGGAGCGCGAGCTCGCAGACTTCATGGGTACACAGTCGGCGCTGGTCTTCTCTTCGGGCTACACCGCCAATCTCGGTGCCGTCGTGGCGCTTTCCGGTCCCGGAACACTCATCGTGTCCGACGCCCGCACGCATGCCTCGCTGATCGACGCCTGCCGCTTGTCGCGTGCACGGGTCGTGGTGACGCCGTACCGCGACACGCAAGCAGTGGCCGCGGCGTTGGCGCAACGCCCCGAGGAACGGGCCCTGGTGCTCACCGACGCGGTGTTCAGCGCTGACGGTGCACTCGCTCCGCTGCTCGAGCTGCATCGGGTCTGCCGCGGTCATCGCGCCGTGTTGCTGGTCGACGAGGCGCATGGGCTGGGGGTGCGTGGATCGGGTGGCCGGGGTCTGGTCTCCGAAGTCGGGCTCGCCGGTCTCGACGATCTGGTGGTGACCGTCACGCTTTCCAAGGCTCTGGGCAGCCAGGGTGGGGCCGTGTTGGGATCTGAGGCGGTGCGTGCGCACCTGATCGACGCCGCGCGTCCCTTCATCTTCGATACCGGGCTGGCTCCGGCCGCGGTCGGATCGGCACTGGCTGCGCTCCGTCTGATGGCTGCCGAGCCGCGGCGAGTGCGTGCAGTCCTCGACCACGCGGCAACGCTGGGGCAGTGGTGCGGCGTGGCCGAGAAGCCCGAATCGGCAGTGGTGCCGGTGGTGCTCGGCGACCCGATGGTTGCGTTCGATGCCGCGAAGGCATGCCTGGAACAAGGTGTCAGGGTGGGCTGCTTCCGCCCGCCGTCGGTCCCCGAAGGACAGTCGCTGCTGCGCTTGACCGCGCGTGCCTCACTCACCGAGGCCGATATGGATCGCGTGCATGAGGTGCTCGGCGCCGTTCTGGCACTGGCCCGCCGGTGACCATCCTGCTGGTGACCGGGACATCGACCGGAGTCGGCAAGACGGTGGCGACGGCGGCGCTGGCCGCCGCGGCCGTGAGCCAGGGCATCGATGTGACGGTGTGTAAACCGGTGCAGACAGGGGAGGACCGGGACGCCGACGAGGTCGCGCGGCTATCCGGGGTGACGCGGGTCGAGACTCTGGCCCGGTACCCCGAACCGCTGGCTCCGGTGGCTTCGGCCTCGCGGGCAGGTCTGGCGTTGCTCGATCATGTGCAGATGGCGACATCGATCTTCGCGCTGGATCGGCCGGGGGCGCTGACCCTTGTCGAGGGTGCAGGCGGTCTCCTGGTGGAGCTGGCCGCGGGGGGCAAGACCCTGCGTGATCTGGCGATCGTGCTGGATGCGCCCGTGTTGGTGGTGACGACAGCCGACCTGGGCACCCTCAATCACACGGCACTGACGCTGGAAGCCCTCGCCGCGCAGTCGGTGCCCTGTGCCGGGCTGGTGGTCGGCAGCTTCCCTGCCGAGCCCGACCTTGCGCAACGGCTCAACCGCGAGGATCTGGCGAATCAGTTCCAGATACCGGTGCGCGCAGTGATTCCCGAAGGCGCCGCACGCCTGATGCCCGCAGCCTTCGCGGAGATGAGCGTGGCGCTGTTCGACCCGCAGTGGGTTACCGAACTGGTGGCCGCTAGCTGACCGGGCTGGATTGGCGGGCGAGCTGACCGATGCCGTCGACGAGCAGCCGCACGCCGAAACCGAACTGCGCGGTCGGGTCGGCCAACCCCGCGCCGTCCGCGAGAAGCGACTGACCCTGTTCGAGTGCGCCGGCGGAATCCCATTGCAGCCGGGACTGTTCGTCGGCAACGTAGCCGAGCACGTAGTAGACGATGCTGCGCCCGGCCAGCGCGGCGGGAACCGCACTGAGTCCCGCGGCGACCGCGGCCTCGGCCAGGCGATCGAGGACCGTGATCATGTGCGAGGTCTGGCCCGAGGCGAAGCTGGCCGACACCAGCTCCGCACCGTCTTTGTGGGAGAGCAGGGCATCGCGCAGCGCCGAGCACACATAGTCGATGCGCTGCTGCCAGGGCATGTCACGACGGTCGGTCTCGGCCAATGGAGCCAACACGTGATCGGCGACCGCGCCGAGCAGCTGTTGCTTGTTGGCGAAATGCCAGTACAGCGCGCTCGGTGCGATGTCCAGCTCACGAGCCAGCCGGCGCATGGTCAGATCCGCGATCCCGTAGTCGTCGAGAAGCGCGGTGGCCCGGCGCACCAGGTCGTGTCGGTTCAGCGCTCGACGCTCTTCGCGTAAGCGGCTCATCGGCGGGGCCGTGCGCCCCTTGTTTGGCTCAGTGATGGCCATACTCTAACCTGAACACCGTTCAGGATTGAGTATCAGGTTTGTACCTAGTGAGGAGCGCTGCGTGACTGAGACAGCCGAGCTGACAGCCGCGACGGACGCCGACGTATTGGCCGTCGCCCGTGAGCAGGTGCTGGAACAGGGTGTGGGCCTGACGCAGGATCAGGTGCTGCGGGTGCTCCAGCTTCCCGACGATCGTCTGGAGGAGCTGCTCGCGCTCGCCCACGAGGTGCGGATGCGCTGGTGCGGCCCCGAGGTCGAGGTCGAGGGCATCATCAGCCTGAAGACCGGCGGTTGCCCCGAGGACTGCCATTTCTGTTCGCAGTCCGGCCTGTTCGCATCTCCGGTGCGCAGCGCGTGGCTCGACATTCCGAGCCTGGTCGAGGCCGCCAAGCAGACCGCGAAGTCCGGCGCGACCGAGTTCTGCATCGTCGCGGCCGTGCGTGGTCCCGATGAGCGGCTGCTCGCTCAGGTTGCCGCCGGTATCGAAGCGATCCGTAACGAAGTCGACATTCAGATCGCCTGCTCATTGGGCATGCTGACCCAGGAGCAGGTCGACCGTTTGTCGGCGATGGGTGTGCATCGGTACAACCACAACCTCGAGACCGCCAAGTCGCACTTCCCGAATGTGGTCACCACGCACAGCTGGGAAGAGCGCTGGGACACCCTCAAGATGGTCCGCGAAGCGGGCATGGAGGTCTGCTGCGGCGGCATCCTCGGCATGGGCGAGACCCTGGAGCAGCGTGCGGAATTCGCCGCGAATCTAGCTGAGCTGGAACCGGACGAGGTGCCGCTGAACTTCCTGAACCCGCGCCCCGGAACGCCTTTCGGTGATCTCGAGGTGCTGCCGGCCGCGGACGCGTTGCGTGCGGTGGCGGCGTTCCGTCTCGCGCTCCCACGCACGATGCTGCGGTTCGCCGGCGGGCGTGAGATCACTCTGGGCGATCTGGGTGCCAAGCAGGGCATTCTGGGTGGCATCAACGCGGTCATCGTCGGCAATTACCTGACGACGCTGGGCCGTCCGGCCGAGGCAGATCTTGAACTGCTCGACGATCTGCAGATGCCGATCAAGGCTCTGAACAGCAGCCTGTGACCAATAGTCTGTACCTCATGGGTACCGAACCGGTGGCTGCCGGTAAGTACAACGTGTACACCGGGATCGAGATCGATGGTGGTGCTGCCGGATCGGCGCTTCCGACGGCCGCCCAGTTAGGCCTTGAGCCTCCCCGCTTCTGTGCAGCATGCGGACGGCGAATGATCGTGCAGGTGCGGCCGGACGGATGGCACGCGAAGTGCTCGCGACACGGCGAGGTGGACTCCAAGCAGCTCGAGCAGCGATGAGCGCGAGCGAAGAGCCGCAGGTTCCGATGAGCGCGAGCGAAGAGCCGCAGGTTCCGATGAGCGCGAGCGAAGAGCCGCAGGTTCCGATGAGCGCGAGCGAAGAGCCGCAGGTTCCGGTCAATGTCATGGATCAGTCTGCCGCTCCGCGGCTTTCGCGCCTCGCCGCGGCAGGCATCGTTGTCGTCGCGCTCACGATCTCCGGTGTGCTGGTGGGAGCGCTCTGGAGCCTGATCGCGCCGGGAGTGCACGGAGCCATCGCCGACACCCGGGACAACGGCCGAGTGTTCGTGCACTTGGGCAATCAGGCTGACAACTTCTTTATCGCCACCACGCTGCTCACCGGAATGGCCACGGTGGTCGCGGTGATCGCGTCCGTGGCCGCTTGGCAGTGGAGGGCGCATCGCGGCCCGATCATGGTGGGCGCAGTCACGCTGGGTGCCCTGGCATGCTCGGCGGTCGCTGCCGGTGTCGGTGCCGCGCTGGTCAGGTTGCGTTATGGCGCACTGGATATCGCTGGCGCGCAGCTCGCCGAGGGGCACCGGATCAAGTATGTCGTGCAGGCCCCGGCGGTGTTCTACGGGCACACAAATGCGCAGATCGCCATCTCGCTCGTGCTGGCTCCGTGCTTGGCGGCGCTCGCCTACACGTTCTGCGTAGTCGCTTGTGCCCGTGATGATCTCGAAGCGTGGCCGCCCGCGCCGGTACCTGTCTACCGGATACCCGTGACGGTGCCACCGACCGAAGACGCTAACTCGACTGCCTAGTCCGGCCGAGTCGCAGTGAGTGGGCCGTCGCCCGCGTCGAGTCAGCGACGGCCGTGTCATCCCAGTCCAGTTCTGCGGCACCGGGAATCGCCTCCTCGATCGTCCTGTGCCAGGTTGAACACCATCGGTCGGGAAAGCAGCGCTGGAGCGCGTCGAGCATGATCGGGACTGCAGTGGACGCGCCAGGGGATGCGCCGAGCAGTCCCGCGATGGTCCGATCGGCGCTGACGACGAGTTCGGTGCCTTGCTGGAGCACGCCCACACGCTGGCGGTCCGGCGTGATGAGTTGTGCCCGTTGTCCTGCCGGCACAAGTTCCCAATCAGCGGGTTTGGCGGTGGGGTAGTACCGCCGCAATTGCCTGAATTGCCGTCGTGAGCCCGCGAGGGCCTGTGTGATCAAGTATGTGACCAATGTCAGATTCTGAATGAGGGCGGCCGCGATCACGTGCACGTTGTGCCAGCGCACGGTGCCGAAGAAGTCAACCCAGCGACCGTGTTTGAGCAGTTTGGTGCTGAACGTCGCGTACGGCCCGAACATGAGATATGGCCGTCCGTGCACCAAGCGTCGGTCCAGGTGCGGCACCGACATTGGCGGGGACCCGACGGGGGCCTGGCCGTACACCTTGTTCGCATGTTGGCGGGCCACGTCGGGATTCGCACACCGCAGGAATGCGGCTCCGACGGGCAGCACCGCGTACCCGTGCACCTCACGAACGTGTGCGCGCTGTAACAAGCGCAGAGCGAGTCCGCCGGCTCCGACGAACACCATGCGGGCTCGCATCGTGAAGCCGCCTTGAGGCTTTCGCCCGGTGAGGGTCCATGAACCGTCATGCTCCTGGCTGAGTGTGCGGACCTCGTGGCCCAATAGGATCCGACCACCGCGATCGGTCAGGATGCGTGTCAGCGCCGCGGTGAGTGCGCCGAAATCGATATCGGTCCCGTCGGGATGCAGGGTGGCGGCAATGGGTTCGTCGGGAGCGCGCCCGTGCATCACCAGCGGCGCCCAGCGCTCGATGGTGGCGTGATCATCGGTGTACTGCATTCCGGCGAACATGGGCTCCGTGCAAAGCGTTTCGTAACGTCGCCGCAGATAGTCCACATCCCGCCGACCGAATACCACGTTCATATGGGCCGCGGAGTGAATGAATGTCTCGGGTTCGATCAGCCCGGCATCGGCAAGGTAGGCCCACCACTGCCGGCTGAGGTGGAACTGTCGAGCGATCGCGGCCGGTTTGGCGCCGTCCGCGGGATCTGGCATGTAATTGAGTTCGCAGAATCCGGTGTGCCCGGTGCCTGCGTTGTTCCAGGGTCCGCTGCTCTCGGTCGCCAGCCCTTCGGCTCTCTCCAACAGCACAATTCGCCACTCGGGTTCCAGCACCGACAGCATGGAGCCCAATGTCGCTGACATGATGCCGCCGCCGATCAGTACCACGTCGGCATCGTCATGCGGTCCACCGGATGTGTTCGGGATCGTGGTCATGTCGTTCACCATCCACCCGGGGCATTCATTCCGTCCAATGAATGTTTTGCAGAGTACGATCCGATAATGGATCAATGGACATCGCAGCTGGCACCGCAGCTGCGCGCCTTGGTGGAGCTCGCCGCACACGACGGCCATATGACTCAGGCCGCGCTGGCGCTGGAGATGCCGCAGTCGTCGATGAGTCGGCGGATTCACGCGCTACAGGCGACGCTGGGTGTCCCGCTGCTGATTCACGACGGCCGAACGGTGCGCCTCACCCCGGAGGCGCATCGCCTCGCTGCCCGAGCGCGTGAGCCCCTGGCCGAACTCGACCACACCCTTGCCGAGCTCACCGGCGATGTGGATCCCGAGCACGGGACTGTGCGTTTCGGATTTCCCCTCACGATGGGATCGGGTCACGTCCCAGATCTCCTCGCCGCTTTCCGCCACCGGCATCCCGGCATCCGTGTGCTCCTCAAGCAGGCACACGGGATCGAACTCGGCGCGGAGCTGCTGACCGGGCACCTCGACCTCGCCGTGGTGATTCCTCCTCCAGAACGTTTGCCGCACTGCATGATCGGCACTCAGAACATCCGTATCGCGGTGCCCGCGGAACACCGATTCGCCGACGCGGCCGAATTGCGGCTCGACGAGTTGGCGGGGGAGACCTTCATCGCGAACCCGCCCAGCTACAACCTTCGGCAGCTCACCGAAACATGGTGCCGCGACGCGGGATACATCCCGGACATCGCCATCGAGGTCACCGAATTCGGCACCATCCGGGAGCTCATCAGTCGAGGTCTCGGCATCGCACTCTTGCCGCACGACGATCGCGCGGTGCCGGGTATACGCGAAATAACGATCGTCGGTGGCGACTATCGCCGTTCCATCGCACTGGCGTGGGGGAGCACCGCTCGTTCGGCACCCACTCGGCGCCTCAACGACTTTCTGCTCCAGAACTTCTCGCAGGCGGTTGTCAACCGGGTAGTGTCGCGCGGCGCCTAGTCGTGACCGCCACCACCGGACTTGGAAGCCCCACCGCCGGATGTGGACGAGCTACCGGTTGAGCCGGACGACTTGCTTGCCGAGTCGTGTGTCGAGGTGCTGCTCGGTGACTTCACGCCGGAAGTCTTGGGGTCGGATGACGCGGACTCCGACGGCTTGGTGTTGGACGGCTTGGTATCCGTTTTCTTGGTATCCGTTTTCCTGGATTCCGAGGCCGCGTCGGACTTCCCTCCGGTCGTCGTCTGCGAGATGGGGCCGCGGACGGTCCCCTGAGCGCTGACCGCGCCATGTTCGGTTGTGCTGGCGGTGGTAGAAACCTTCGACTTCACGATCTTGTCCGGTTTGTCCACGCTCACCGCCCCGGAAGCGTCCTGGGCGGGTTTGGTGCCGCCGGCTGCTTTGCCGGAAGGGCTCGGTGTGTCGGCTACCGCGGCCGGCGGTGTGGCGTCCTTGGCGGGGTCTTTGGGAGATTCCTTGGTGCCTTCGCCGATCTTGTCCTTGCCATCCGCTGCCGACTTGTCGCTCGTGTTCTTTACCTTGTCCACGCCGGGTGTTGTCTTATCGCCGGCGGGCGTTTTGTCCTCGGCTGACTCCTTGGCGCCCTGCGCTGTCGCGGCCTCCTTGGTGCTGACGGCGGCATCTGTCTGCGCTGCCCTGCCGTCTTCCTTCGCGGTTTCCTTGGCGACGTCTGGGTTGGTTTCCACTGCTGCGCCGGACTTTTCGGCGGTAGCTAGTTTCTGGTCGGTCTTCGTCAGGCCTAGTGCAGCGGTGAAATGTGCCTGTGCGTCCTGGAATGCCTTGGTGAACGGCGCCAGGGCATCGTGAACAGAGGTGGGCACCGCGCCGGCGGCATCTGTTGTCGCCTGGAGGGCCAAACCGGGCAGCGGTGGCAGTGGCGGCAGGAAGTAGCGGGCCTCCGCCCACGCGAAATTGATGACCGAGTTGACGATGTCGCTGCCGAACCGCCCGAACGAGTTGACGATGTTGGAGAAGCTGGGGTCGTTGATGATCGGGTCGACGAGGTTGTAGACAAAGCTGTTGGCGATGGGCCGCACCAGGTTGTCGTAGACGATGCCGATCTGCGCACTCACGAGTCCCCCGATCACGGGGATGAACCCGGCGCCCCACTGCGCGAGGTCCACGCCATAATCGACCCAATACTGGATGAATTGGTACGCCTGGTCGATGCCGTTGGTGATGGCGTTGGCGACGGTCGGCCCGGTGGCCGCTGCGGCGGCCGCGCCGGAGGAAGACGCCGCGGGGGCAAGGGGTTGAGCCGCTGCGCTGCGCTGTTGTACCGAAGGGGCGGGCAAGGCGGTGGGTGTCATCCGAGGCACGGTGGCGGGCGCGGCTGCTACGCCGGGCGCGGCCGACAACAGCGGAAGTGTGAGCGCGGGCAGGGGACTCGGCGGTGCCTGCGCGGTCGATGGCGTGAAGGCAAAGGAGCTCAGACGCACGGCGGTGGATCGGATATCGGGCAGCGAGATCGCCTGCCGCGTGGGTGGAGACACGGCAGGCGCGATGACCAGGGCGGTCGCGGTGATAGCGGCCATACCCGCCTTGAACAAGGGATTGGCGGTCCGGTCCATCTCACTCCTATGTGTTCATTTGTGGCGACCCGGACGTCAGCGTACGTGGTGTGCGGGCGGGTGCGTGGCATCCCTTGTCAGGCGGTGTCGTTCAGCAACCCGACAGCCGTGGCAGCCAATGACGTTCTGGCTCTTGTTGATCCGAACCATGGCTAATGTGCTAGGAGCGGATCAGGTCCTGGTAATCGCGGGGAGTGAACAGGTCGTGGATATTCACCCGGCGTGCTGCGACACACCGGGATGCGGCGCGGGCCAGCGGTGGTGGCAAATGACCGAGGATTCGTGCGCCGTGAACCAGAATCCACAGACCGAGGGAGCTTGTGGGAACCAGGGTGGATGACGCGGTGAGCGCGAGCTGACGGCTGCGGCCAACGTAGTCACCAAGAGCCGCTTCGTACGCGGGATAAGCGCGTATGTGATCACCTGCGGCAGCCGCGATTTCCCCGGCGAGTACGTACGCGCCGACTACTGCCAGACTGGTGCTGCCACCCACCGCGGGGCCCGGGCAGTACCCGGCGTCGCCGACCAGTGTGATTCGGCCCTTGGACCAGGTGGTCATGCGCAGTTGGGTGATGGAGTCCATGTAGAAGGTATCGGTGGTGTCCACCTCCGCGAGCATTCGCGGTACCTCCCAGCCGACGTCCGCGTACGCCTCGCGCAGCAGTGTCTTTTGTCGCTGCACATCGCGATGGTGGTACTCCAAGGGCTCAGGGGTGCGAAAGAGGAAAAACGCCCGCGCATCCGGGAGCTGCGCGGCGCTGTATATCCCCGCCATCCGATCGACCTGCGGGTACATCAGTGCCCTATCGCTGAGATCGAGATAGTTCGGTATCGAGGCGACCGCGAGATACTCTCCGAGCCAATGCGAATGGGCAGATTCCGGTCCGAACGCCAGGGTGCGGACGTTCGAGTGCAGCCCGTCGGCGCCGACCACGAGGTCGAATGTGCGCTCGGGCCCGCTGTCGAATGTGACATGTACACCGGCATCGTCTTCGGTGAGGGAGGCGATGGAATCGCCGAAGATGTACTCCGCGTTCGATGAGCCCGCGCCGTAAAGGATCTCGCTGAGGTCATCGCGCATGATCTCGACGTGGCGTTGTGATACCGCCGAAAAGATCAGCACCTCGGGAAGATCGATCAGGTCCGGCTTGCCGTCTCGGTGTATCGACAGAACTTCGGTGCCGGCCCGGTGCGCCTCGATCGGGTCCAGAATGCCCATCTTTTCGACGATGTCCATCGCGGGTTTGAAGAGGTCTACGGCATGCCCGCCCGATTTGCGCGGACCGGGGGCACGCTCGACGACGGTGACCTCAAACCCGTAGCGCGCCAGCCAAAAGGCCACGGTAGGGCCCGCGACGCTTGCCCCCGACACGAGTACTCGCATACGTCCCCTTACTTAACGATCGGTAAGTATGTCGAGCATACTGCTTACCGATCGGAAAGTCAGCGGTTACGATCGAGCGATGGTCTCTGAAGCACTCCCGGCAACGAGCACGAGGGAGCGTATCCAGGCGGTCGCCCGCGACCTCTTCGCGGAGAACGGACTGCGCAACACCAGCCTGCAAGACATCGCGGCACGGCTGCAGATCACCAAACCCGCTCTCTACTATCACTTCTCATCACGCGATGACCTAGTCCGGAGCATCGTCCGGCCGATGGTGGATGACCTTGAGGAGTTTCTGGCCGCCGCCGGCGGTTCGGCCGACACGCGTCAACTGCTGGAGGACTACTTCGATGTGCTCTGGGCCCACCGGGTTGTGTTGGGCATCATCGTGCGTGATCTGGCGACCATGGGGCAGCTCGAGTTGGGCGAGTGGATGATCGACTGGCGGCGCCAGTTGATCGGACTGCTCGCGGGCAGTAAGCCGTCGGCAGCTCAGATGATCCGGGCCACAGTCGCACTGGGCGGACTGTCGGATTGCACCATCGAGTATGCCGACCGCGCACATCGACAGGTCAAGAAGACCGCGGTGGAAGCGGCAATCGCCGCACTGAACAGCTGAGCTGCGCTAGAGGGAACGTCCGCCGAGCACCTTGGTGCTGATCCAGCCGAGCTTGAGCAGGCCGAGGTAGGTCGACGGCCTGAATGCCAGCGGCCAGCTGGTGTGACGCGGTCCGGCCGGCAGCGCTTCGCCGTTAAACCGTGCGCCGAGCCACTCCATCGACATGGGTGCGGACATCGGATGCAGCAGCATGTGCTCGTTGAGCAGATCGCGGTGATAGGCCACGCTGGCGCCGCCGCCGCGGTAGGTGTCGGCAAGCTCGTCGATGCACGAGGTCGAGATGATCTCGTCGTGCACGGCCTGAATGATGAGAACGGGCGGTGTCGGCACCGTCTTACCGAGTTTGGTGCTGTCGAAGACGTGCTGTACCTCGGGTGTCTCGAGGAGCTGGTCGAGCGGCTGATCCACCAGGTCGTCCATGTCCTTGAAGGCCATGGACGCGATCGCACGGAAGGTCGGCATCTCTTCGAGCTGTCCGAGGAATTCCTTGCCCTTGGGCGTCGCGTGCTCTTCGATCACGCGTTCAAGGCCCGGGTACACATGTGAAAGCGCCGCGACGACAAGACCGGGCAGCGCGGCGAACAGCCCGCCGTTCAGGCGGCGGAAGGTGTGGCCCAGATCGCCGACGGGAGAGCCGAGTACCGCCCCGGCGATCTCGAGCTCTGGGGCGTAGTCGGCGCTGACCTCGGCGGCCCATGCGGTGGCAAGGCCTCCGCCGGAGTAGCCCCAGAGTCCGATCGGTGCCCGCCGGGAAAGCCCCAGCCTGTCGCAGTTCAGTGCGGCCCGAAGTCCGTCGAGGGTGCGATATCCGGGTTCCTCGGGGGCACCCCAGATGCCGTCGACACCTTCGTGATCGGGAAGGGAAACCGCCCAGCCCTGGGCGAGCAACGCGGCGATCAGGAGCAGTTCCAGCTGGGCGAACGAGCCTAGTGCATGTGCACCCCGTCGCAGTGCGTACGAGGGAAAGCAGCGGTCGGTGACGGCGTCGATTGCGCATTGGTACGACACGATCGGTGTCGGTGTGGCCGGGTCTGTGTGCTCGGGCATGAGAACGGTCGTTACCGCAGCGTCGGCCTGCCGATTGAGGTCATTGCTGCGGTACAGCAGCTGAGTGGCGGCGAAACGCTGGGGGATCAGGCCGAGGAACGCCATTTCGACATCGCGGGTGCGCAGCACCGTGCCGGGGGCGGCGTGTTCGAAGCCCAGGGGTGGGAGATAGAACGGATCCTCGGTGGGCAGCAAGGGCCGCGCGCCGCGCACGAGCTCCTGATGAGGTGCTTCGCCGATCCACTTGACGTCACCGGAAATCGCCAGGTCGTGGGGTGCCATGTGTGCGCTCCCTTCAAGGTCCCTGGCATTCTTACCCTAAGAAGACTCTAAGAGGCTAGTCGGGTCAGCCGGGAGGTCGCAGTGCGGCAAATTCATCGGTGACGCGGTACCGGTCATCGGTGAATCGGTAGAGCGCTGCCGGGCGGCCGCCGCTGCGGCCCGATCGTGCGGTGGTCCCGGTCGGTGTCAGTACGCCGCGCCGCACCAGCACCCGTTGCAGGTTGGTGGCATCGACCGGATATCCGAGTGTCGCGCAGTAGATGTCCCGCAGCGTGGAGAGCGTGAATTGTTGTGGCGCCAAGGCGAATCCGATGTTGGTGTAGGACATCTTGGCCACCAGTCGGGTGCGTGCGTGCGCGACCATCACGTGATGATCGAAAGCCATCGTCGGCAGGCTGCTCACGCGGTGCCACTGGGTATCCGCAGGGAGCTCGGGTGTGGCGGGGAAGGGGACGAGCCCGAGGAACGTCGAGGCGATGGTGCGCGGACTGGGTACCCGGTTCGGTTCGGAAAACACCGCGAGCTGTTCGAGGTGGGCCAGCTCACGCACGTCCACCTTCTCGGCGAGTTGGCGCCGGATGGACGAGGGGAGGTCCTCGTCGGTGCGCACCCGGCCGCCGGGAAGGGCCCAGGCGCCCTGGTGTGGCTCCAGCGCGCGCTGCCACAGCAGCACGGCAAGCTCGGGCGTTTGATTGTCGCCAAAGTGACGCACTTGGAACACCACGGCTAACACTTCGTGTTCGGTGCTAGTATGGACCACGTTTTCGATCATAAGTCGAAAACCTCGGTCGTCCAAGCCCGGCCCGGCGCTCGACCGAGACCCGAGGCGCGAGGAGGCGGCCATGACCGCAGCTGACGTAGTACTTGACGGTGTGATCGACGGTCCCGGTGGATACACCGGGGTCGAGGGCGATGCCCGCTGGGCCGAGACGGTCCGCCGGCTTGCCGATCAGCGCGGCGCCACCTTGCTCGCGCACAACTACCAACTGCCTGCGATTCAGGACGTAGCCGACCACGTCGGCGATTCGTTGGCGCTCTCGCGAATCGCGGCCGAGGCCCCCGAGGACACCATCGTGTTCTGTGGCGTGCACTTCATGGCGGAGACGGCGAAGATCCTGAGCCCGGACAAGACGGTCTTGATCCCGGATCAGCGCGCCGGATGCTCACTTGCCGATTCCATCACCGCCGACGAGCTGCGGGACTGGAAGGCCGAGTTTCCCGACGCCTTCGTGGTGTCCTACGTCAACACCACGGCGGCCGTGAAGGCGCTCACCGATATCTGCTGCACGTCCTCGAACGCCGTCGACGTGGTCGCGTCGATCGACCCGGACCGGGAGGTGCTGTTCTGCCCGGACCAGTTCCTCGGCGCACACGTCAAGCGCGTCACCGGTCGGCAAAATCTGCAGATCTGGGCGGGCGAGTGCCATGTGCACGCAGGCATCAACGGTGACGAACTTGCCGGTCAGGCGCGTTCGCACCCGGATGCCGAGCTGTTTGTGCACCCCGAATGCGGCTGCGCGACATCGGCGCTGTATCTCGCGGGCGAGGGGGCCGTGCCCGATGATCGGGTGAAGATCCTCTCGACCGGCGGCATGCTCGACGCGGCGCGCGAAACCCGTGCACGTGAAGTGCTGGTGGCCACCGAAGTCGGCATGTTGCACCAGCTGCGCAAGGCGGCCCCCGACGTGAACTTCCTGGCGGTCAACGACCGGGCTTCGTGCACGTACATGAAGATGATCACGCCCGCGGCCATGCTGCGGTGTCTGGTCGAAGGTCGCGACGAGGTGCACGTGGACCCCGAGACAGCCCGGTTGGCGCGGCGCAGTGTTCAGCGGATGATCGAGATCGGACAACCCGGCGGCGGAGAATGACGTTGCCGGCGGGGACCACCTGGAGCACTGATGCAGATGTGGTCGTCGTCGGCGCGGGTGTCGCCGGTCTGGCGGCCGCGCTAGCTGCACACAGACGTGGCCGAAGGGTCGTGGTGCTCAGCAAGATAGGTGCGACTGCCACGCACTTCGCGCAGGGCGGTATCGCGGTGGTGTTGCCGGATACGGAGGATTCCGTGGAGGCGCACGTCCGGGACACGCTGGCGGCGGGGGCCGGTCTGTGCGACGCCGAAGCGGTGCGCTCAATCGTGTCCGACGGTTATCGCGCGGTACGCGATCTGGTGGCAGACGGCGCACGATTCGATGAAACACGCTCCGGGCAGTGGGCATTGACGCGTGAGGGTGGGCACAGCACCTGCCGCATCATCCATGCAGGCGGTGATGCGACCGGCGCGGAAGTGCAGCGCGCCCTCGATCATGCTGCGGCGATGTTGGACATCCGGCGCAGCCACGTGGTCTACGACATCCTGACCGGAACCGATGGAGTCGGCGGTGTTCTCGTCGGGAACTGCGATGGCCTGGGGGTGATCAGAACGGGTGCCGTGGTGCTGGCCACCGGCGGCCTGGGGCATCTGTATTCGGCCACCACCAATCCCGAGGGGTCCACCGGAGACGGGATCGCGCTGGGATTGCGTGCCGGTGTACCCGTGGCCGATATCGAGTTCATCCAGTTCCACCCGACGATGCTGCACACCCCGCAAGCCACCGGATGCCGGCCGCTCATCAGCGAGGCGGTCCGCGGCGAGGGGGCCATCCTCGTCGATGCTCGGGGAGATTCGGTGACCGGTGGCGTGCATCCGCTCGGTGACCTGGCACCGCGCGATGTCGTGGCCGGCGCCATCGCCCGCAGGCTGCGCGATACCGGGGACGACTGCGTGTACCTGGACGCACGCGGCATCGAGAACTTCGCGGGTCGATTCCCGACCATCACTGCCGCGTGTGCGACGGCCGGAATCGATCCCGCGGTCCAGCTCATTCCGGTGGTGCCGGGCGCCCATTACAGCTGTGGTGGCGTTGTCACCGATACCTCCGGGCAGACCGCGGTGGCCGGACTGTTCGCGGCCGGAGAGGTCGCACGTACCGGCATGCACGGAGCGAATCGGTTGGCTTCCAACAGTTTGTTGGAAGGTCTCGTGGTGGGCAGGCGTGCGGGGGAGTCCGCCGCAGCGGTGGCCGGCCGGTCTACCGTCATCGAGGACCGCGATCGCGCGCAACCGCGTCTGAGTCGGCGGCGGTTGCAGACGGCAATGACCCAATGGGCGTCGGTGCTCCGCGACGCCGAGGGACTCGGAATGCTCGATGCCGAGCTGTGTTCGGGCCGTGTGGCACCAGCCTCCACGCCACAGGAGGTGGAAGACGCCGCGCTCACCCTTACCGCTGCCGCGGTTGTTGCCGCAGCCTCGGCACGCACGGAGTCTCGCGGGTGTCATGCCCGCGCGGACTGGCCGGTGACCGATCCGCAGTTTGCCGTGAGTCTTCCGGTGCGCCGCGCCGCCGGTGGATGCGAGGTTGCGCTACCGTCGGGAGTGCCATGTTGACCGAAACTCTGACGGAATCTGAACTCGCCGAGGCACGTTCGGTGGTGCAGCGCGCTCTTGCCGAGGATCTGCGGTACGGCCCGGATGTCACGAGCCAGGCGACCGTGCCGGCCGACGCCGAATGCACCGCCTCGATGGTGACCCGTGCCGGTGGAGTGGTCGCCGGGGTCGATATCGCCCTCATCGTGCTGGACGAGGTCGTGGGCCCGGGGAACTATCGAGTCGAGAATCGTCTGGCAGACGGCACTCGAGTTGGTACCGGTGCGCCGCTGCTCACCGTGTCCGCGCCCACCCGCGATCTGCTGACCGCCGAGCGCACCATGCTCAATCTGGTATGTCATCTCTCGGGTATCGCCACCACCACCGCGGCCTGGGTGGACGCGGTGGACGGCACCAAGGCGCAGATCCGAGACACTCGCAAAACCCTTCCGGGGCTGCGACTCCTGCAGAAATACGCAGTTCGCGCCGGCGGCGGCGTCAACCACCGCCTCGGCCTCGGAGATGCGGCACTGATCAAAGACAACCACGTGGTGGCCGCCGGTTCGGTGGTGGCCGCGCTGCGCGCGGTACGCGCGGTGGCACCGGACATCGAGTGCGAGGTCGAGGTCGACTCGCTCGAGCAACTCGACGAGGTCATGGCCGAGGGCGCCGAGCTCGTACTGCTGGACAACTTCCCGGTGTGGCAGACCCAGGTGGCGGCGCAGCGGCGCGACGCTCGTGCTCCGCAGCTCAAGCTCGAGTCTTCCGGTGGGTTGTCACTGGAAACCGCTGCCGCATATGCCAAGACGGGCGTCGACTACCTTGCGGTGGGTGCGTTGACACACTCCGCTCGGGTGCTCGACATCGGTTTGGATATGTAGCGCCTAGTCGCGCGGCGCCGCTCGCGCGAACTCTGTCGTGTACGTCGCGGCGATATCGATCCGCTCCTTCACGGGCGCCACGTTCTTGGAGTATGTACCCAGGATCCGCAGTGCATTCTGGGCGCCTTCGGTTTTCATGATCCCGTCACCGTTGAACATGCCGATGGAGTCGGCGATGGACTGTAGATACAGGTCCCTGTTTCCGCCCGCGTACTGCGGCGGCATCTTGTCCGCGATCTGTGCCGGTGAATGTTGTTTGATCCAGCGAAGTGTTTGGACGAACGAGGTCACCAGCTTCTGCACGATCTCGGGATGCGTTTTCACCGTGTCGCAGCGCATGTAGAGAGAGCTTGAGGGGTACAGCCCGCCGAGTGCCCGGCGTGTGCCGGATTCGGTGCGCAGGTCGACCAGCACCTTGGCCTGGCCGGCGTTCACCATCTGCGCCACCGTCGGATCGGTGGTCATACCGGCGTCGATGCCGCCGTGATTCATCCCGGCGATGAATGTCTGGCCGGCACCGACCTTCACCCTGTTGTAGTCCGCCGTGGTCAGTCCGGCCTGGCCGGCCAGGGCTTGGGTGAGGAAGTCGGTGGACGACCCCAGGGAGGTGACCCCGAGATTCGTACCGCGGAAATCGGTGGGGGAGGTGACGGTGGCGGCGTCTCTGGCGGACACCAGCTCTACCTCGCCCGGCACGTCTGCCATCTGAACAACGGAGGTGATGCACTGCTCCTTGGCCTGCAGGTCGATGGTGTGGTCGTAGAACCCGACGACTGCCTGCACGTCACCCGTCAGCAGGGCGGTCTCCGCGGTGGCGCCGGACTGCTCGCTGAGCAGCGTGACGTCGATGTCGTTGTTCGTGAAGTGGCCAAGCTGCTGAGTGAGCATCGCCGGCAGGTAGATGATCTTCTCCAGCCCGCCCACCATGATGGTGACCTGCGGTCTGCCGTTGGCCATCGGGATGTGCCGCGAATCGCGGCACCCCGCACCGAGAAGCATCGCGGCGACAAGAACCAGCGTGAGTGCGAACTTTCTCATCGTCATACCCCATGACCTGAGTTCGACTGTGAGGGGCGCCATGTGAGCAATCGGGATTCGGCGATACCGATCAGCCACTCGGCGAGCAGTGCGACGACCGTGATGATGATCATGCCGGCATAGATGCCCGCGGAGTCGAAAGTGCCCTGCGCATTGCTGATCAGCAGGCCCAGGCCCTTGCTCGCGCCCGCGTATTCGCCGACGACCGCGCCGATGAGGGCGAAGCCGAATGCGGTGTGCAGACTCGAAAGAATCCAGCTTGTCGCGCTGGGCAGCACTATCGAGGTCAGAATGCGGGTCGGGCTGGCGCCGAGAATCCGGGCATTGTTGATCACGTTGCCATCGACCTCACGTGCCCCGGTGAACGCGTTGAAGAACACCGCGAAGAAGACAAGGACCACCACAGTGGCGACCTTCGAGCTGAGTCCTAATCCGAACCAGATGATGAACAGCGAAGCCAGCACGATGCGCGGAACTGCGTTGAGCGCCTTGATGAACGGCGCCAGCACTTCGGACCAGTAGCGGCTGCGGCCGAGCAGCACACCCAATGTCACGCCGGCGACGGTACCGATCAAGAAGCCCAGCACGGCCTCTTCGACCGTCGTGAAGATCTGCAGCCATATCGATCCGAATTGGGTTCCGATGGTGAACCACTCCACCAATCTCGCCCAGATCAGGGACGGCTTCGAATAAAAGAACGGGTCCAGCCACACCGTGGCCGCGAATTCCCACGAGACCAGCCATAGTACGACGAGGAGGGTTCGCAGGCCCCAGATCCGGGTCATGTTGCGGCGCTTGCTCTTACGTGCACGCAGCAAGATTTCCTCGTCAGTTTCGGCGACGGGCGCAATGGGCTGAATCAACAGGTCACGCGACACGGGACTCTCCCTTCGCGCGGGCTGCCTCGACCTGATCGCGCAGTGTTTCCCAGATCTCGCGGTAAATGCTGCGGAATTCGTCGGTGAGCCGTACCTCCTCGACATCGCGGGGGCGTGGCAGGGTGACCGGGAAGTCCCCGCACACCGTGGCCGGGCTGGCGGTCATCACCACAACGCGATCTGCCAACACGATCGCCTCTTCGAGGTCGTGGGTCACGAATATGACCGCAGCACCGGTACCGGACCACACCCGGAGCAGTTCGTCCTGCATGAGCTGGCGGGTTTGCACGTCGAGGGCGCTGAACGGTTCGTCCATGAGCAGGATCTCGGGTTCGTTGACGAGCGTCTGCGCGAGTGCCACGCGCTTGCGCATACCGCCGGAGAGCTGATGCGGGTAGTACTTCTCGAACCCGGCGAGGCCGACGGTGCGCACCCAGCCCGAAGCCTTCGCGCGGGCCTCGTCCCTGCTGGCGCCGCGATAGATCGGGCCGAGAGCGACGTTGTCGATAACGCTCTTCCAGGGCAGCACCGCGTCCTGTTGGAACATGTAGCCGATGCCTGGCGGGATGCCGGACACCTCCTTGCCGCGAACCAGCACACGCCCGGCCGAGGGTGGTTCCAGCCCGGACACCAAGGACAAGGTGGTGGACTTGCCGCATCCGGTCGGGCCGACCACCGCGACGAACTCCCCGGTGTTGATGTCGATGTCCAGATCCCGAACGGCGGTATGGATGCCGTCGCCCCTGTTCGAGGGGAACCGTTTGGTTGCCCCCCGAAGTTCGATGAGTGGATGCGTCATTGCAGGTCTCCTTCGGTTGCCGCTGGAGACCGAAGATAGGTGGTGGCCGTCACAGTTCTCTGCTTGTGCGCACTAGTCGCGCAAAACGCCGATTTCCTCAGTTTTGCGCATTCTGCGCACGGGCCTGCCTACGCTCTGGCCCATGGGTTCCGGGAGACGCACCGTGCTGCGATTGCGCACACAGGTGCTGCTCCTGCAGGTTGCGGTTGTTTTTCTGGCGCTGGGCCTGGCATTTGCCGTGCTGGCAGTGGTGGGCGATCGGCGGCTTTCCTCCGAGTACGGGCAGCGGGCCCTGGCGATTGCGGGCACGGTGGCGGCCATGCCCGAGGTGCAGGACCGGGTAGCCGAATACGCGCGGGGCACGCCGACCCCGGGCGCCGCTCTTACCGCCGAACTCTCGGACGGGCAGTTGCAGCGCATCGCGACCGAGGTGCAGGAGCGTAACGATGCCTTGTTCGTGGTGATCACCGACGAGCACGGCATTCGGTTGGCTCATCCCACTGAAGAACGTCTGGGCCACCCGGTGAGCACCGACCCCTCCGGCGCCCTGGCTGGTCGCGACGTCGTCATCGAGGAAACCGGCACGCTGGGCGATTCGGTACGCGCCAAAGTTCCCGTGCGGCAGCCTGGCTCGACAACCGTGGTGGGGGAGGTCAGTGTCGGCGTGTCCACGCTGGCGGTGCGCGACCGCCTGTTCTCGGATCTGCGGATCGCGGGCTGGATCGCCGGGGCGGCCTTCTTGTTCGGGATCGCGGGTTCGGTGCTCTTGGCCCGTCGGTGGCGCAGCCTCACGCTCGATCTGGAGCCCGCCGAGTTGGCCGAATTGGTGCGCGAACAGGATGCTGTCCTGCACGGGATCGGGGAGGGGGTGTTGGCCACCGACGTCGAAGGGCGGACCACCGTCGTCAACGACGAGGCTGCGCGCTTGCTGGGGCTGGGCGACGTCTCGGGCCGGCAGGTTGGCGATATCGGTTTGACGCCAAGGATTCTGGCGGTGCTTCGGGAAAAGTCCGGGGTTCCGGTGCTGGCGACGGTGGATGACCGCGTGGTCGTGGTGACGGCACGGCCCGTGGCCAGGCAAGGCCGCGAACTGGGAGCGGTGCTCACCGTGCGGGATCGAACGGATGTGGAATCGCTGACTCGCCAGCTGGACGCGGTGCAGTCGATGAGCGTTGTGTTGCGGGCCCAGCGACATGAATTCGCGAATCGCTTGCACTTGTTGAGCGGCCTGGTGCACGCACACCGGACACGGGAGGCGGCGGCCTTCCTCGACGAACTGCTCGGCACCGGCCCGCTGGGTACCGCGCTTCCGGACATCGAGACACTGGGTGATCCCTACCTGCAGGCCTTTGTCGCGGCGAAGACCGCGAATGCTCGCGAGGCGGGTGTGACGCTGTCGCTGGGGGATAACACCTGGGTATCGGGCACTCTTACGCATCCGGTTGACGTCACGACGGTGCTGGGCAATCTGATCGACAACGCGATCGACGCGGCACGGACCGGTTCGCAGCCCCGGCGGCGGGTCGAGGTGGAGGTGGTTCAGGACGGCTCGACGCTGCACATCGCCGTGGCCGACAGCGGTGACGGCGTCGCGGAATCGATGACGGATGACATTTTCGCCGAGGGAGTTTCGACAAAAGAGGCTGCCGCGGTGCCGGGTGGCCGCGGCGTGGGGCTGGCGCTGTCCCGTCAGATCGCCAGAGGGTTGGGTGGTGACGTGTGGTTGTCGGCTCCGGCGGGTTCCTCGGCGGAGCTGCCGGGCGCGGAGTTCATGGCGCGGATGCCGGCGGTCATGTCGGAGCACACGGGAAAGGAGACGGAATGAGCGAACCGGATATCAGCATTCTGATCGTCGACGACGACTTTCGGGTGGCCAACTTGCACGCGGGGATAGTCGGCGCGGTGCCGGGCTTCACGGTTGTCGAGACTGCCCACAGTGTTGGTGCGGCGCGGGATGTGGTGGCCAAGACCGCTGTCGATCTGGCATTGGTCGACATATACCTTCCGGACGGTTCCGGCGTCGAGTTCGTACGGGAATTACGGTGCGACGCGATGATCTTGTCCGCCGCGGCCGAGGGCGCAACCATCCGGCAAGCTCTGATCGCCGGGGCGTTGAGCTACCTGGTGAAGCCGTTTTCCAATGCCGCGCTGGTGTCTCGGCTGACTGCGTATGCGCGGTACCGGAAGATCCTCGCCGGCGATGAGCTCAGCACGGCCGAGATAGACGCCGCGCTGGAATCAGTGCGGCCGGTCGCGAGCGCCCCGCGCCCCGCCACCGTCTCTTCGCCGACCAAACGGCTTGTGCTGCAGGCGATTCGAGAATCACCCTCGCCGATGTCGTCGGCCGAGGTTGCGATGGCAGTCGGGATCTCGCGTGCGACGGCGCAACGCTATCTCGCCTCGCTGGTGGGGAATTCGGAGGTGGAGATGCGGTTGCGATACGGCACCACCGGACGTCCGGAGCAGGAGTTCCTCACCCCCGGGGCCTGACGTCGCCGCCCCCGGGACAGACGCTCGGGACCGGGGGCGTCGAACAGCGGGATTACTCCGCGATATCGGCCACGAACACGCCCGCCCGCTTGTTCAACTGACGGGTGGACCTGGTCAGCGCGGGGTCGCCCTGCCCCTGCTCCACGATGCGCGGATTGACCACACGGATCTGCTTGCCGCCGAACAGCCGGATATCGGCGCCGCCGGCGGCGATCACGTTCTTGGTCCAGTTGGTCTTGCCGTGGATCAGTCCAATGGATACCGAGTTGCCTTTGCGAAATGCGTTCACCGTGGTTTCGTACCTGGTGCCAGAGGTGCGGCCAAAGTGCGTGACGGTAGCGAAGGAAGGAAGGAAACGTGAGATGGGAGCCATCAGCGGGTTCATGTATTTGATTTGCGCGCGCTCAAGCCACTCGGGCATGAGCATGGGAACGCCGGGCTGATTGTTTGCTGACATCGATGTTCCGATCGTTGGGAAGTAGGTGCGGGTTTCCTCGTGCTGAGCTCCGGATGAGTCTAGTTAGACGTGCGTCACACACAACCGGTGACTGCGTGGTAAATGGTGTTGAGCAGCTCTGGGACAATGGCTTATGTGACTGACGGACCCACCCCATCGGACGCTCTTCGTGTAAGCGGCTCCTCGCTGCTTCGCCGTATCGACATGCGTGGTGCGAGCCTGTCCCCGTCCCATCTGCGTTCTGCCCTCCCGCGGGGCGGCACAGATGTCGATGCCGTGCTGCCGACGGTGCGCCCCGTCGTAGAAGCCGTTCGCGACCGCGGCGCCGAGGCGGCGCTGGAGTACTGCGCACAGTTCGACGGGGTCCGGCCCGCGACCGTCCGGGTACCGGCCGCTGAACTGGAGCGTGCCCTAGACGAGCTGGATCCGGCGGTCCGCGACGCGCTTGAAGTAGCCATCGTGCGCGCACGGGCCGTGCACGCCGATCAGCGCCGTCAGGACACGGTGACCACCGTTGCCGACGGCGCCACCGTCACCGAGCGGTGGGTACCGGTCGAGCGCGTGGGTCTGTACGTCCCCGGCGGAAACGCCGTGTATCCGTCGAGTGTCGTGATGAACGTCGTCCCGGCACAGACCGCCGGGGTGGGATCGCTCGTCATCGCCTCGCCGCCACAGGCGCAGTTCGGCGGTCTGCCGCACCCGACCATTCTCGCGGCCGCGCGCTTGCTCGGTGTCGAGGAGATCTGGGCGGTTGGTGGTGCGCAGGGTGTCGCGCTACTGGCGCACGGCGGTACCGATACCGACGACAACGAGCTGGCACCCGTCGACATGATCACCGGACCCGGCAACATTTACGTGACCGCGGCCAAGCGGTTGTGCCGCTCGCTGGTGGGCATCGATGCCGAGGCAGGCCCCACCGAGATCGCGATCCTCGCCGACGAGAC
Source organism: Mycobacteroides saopaulense (assembly GCF_001456355.1). Lineage (NCBI taxonomy): Bacteria > Bacillati > Actinomycetota > Actinomycetes > Mycobacteriales > Mycobacteriaceae > Mycobacteroides > Mycobacteroides saopaulense. Next base: position 2,411,022 of record NZ_CP010271.1, on the reverse strand, counting down.
CGCCGACCCGGTGCACGTGGCCGCCGACCTGATCAGCCAGGCCGAACACGATGTACTGGCGGCGAGTGTGCTCGTCACCACCAGCGAGACGCTGGCCGATGCCGTGGTGACAGAGACGGCCGCACAATTGCGGGCGACGGTGCACGCCGAGAGAGTGACCGCCGCCTTGACCGGCCCCCAATCGGGGATTGTCCTGGTCGACGACATCAGCGCCGGAATCAAGGTCGTCAATGCTTACGCGGCCGAACATCTGGAAATTCAGACGGCCGAGCCGGTCCCGGTGGCCGCACGGGTCCGTAATGCCGGGGCGATCTTCCTGGGTCCGTGGTCTCCGGTCAGTCTCGGCGACTACTGCGCCGGGTCCAATCACGTGTTGCCCACCGCCGGATGCGCGCGGCACTCCAGTGGGTTGTCTGTACAGACCTTTCTGCGCGGCATCCACATCGTGGACTACACCGAGGCCGCCCTCAAAGAGGTTTCCGGGCACGTGATCACGCTCGCCAACGCCGAGAATCTGCCCGCGCACGGGGAGGCCGTTCGTCGCAGGTTCGAGCGATCATGAGTGGCCTGATCGGCGGTGCGGCCCGACTGGAGGACCTGCCGCTGCGAGAGGGCCTGCGCGGCAAGAGTCCTTACGGCGCACCACAGCTGACCGTGCCGGTGCGGCTGAACACGAACGAGAATCCGCACGAACCATCGGCCGGCCTCGTCGACGATGTGGCGGATTCGGTGCGATTGGTTGCCGCGGCTCTGCATCGTTATCCGGATCGGGATGCGGTGGCCTTGCGTGCGGACCTGGCCGGGTATCTGACGGAGCAGACGGGCGTGCCCGTTGCCACCGAGAATGTCTGGGCGGCAAACGGTTCCAATGAGGTGCTGCAACAACTATTGCAGGCCTTCGGGGGGCCGGGCCGCAAGGCGTTGGGGTTCACGCCGTCCTACTCGATGCACCCCATCATCTCCGACGGAACCCAGACCGAATGGCTGCAGGCGCAGCGCTCGGAGGATTTCTCGCTGGATATCAGCGCGGCCGTCGCGGCGGTGCGGGAGCGTCAGCCCGACGTCGTGTTCGTGACGAGCCCTAACAACCCGACGGGACAGTCTGTTCCGCTGGAGGATCTGCGCCAGCTCCTCGACGCGGCTCCCGGGGTGGTGATTCTGGACGAGGCCTATGGCGAATTCTCTGCGGCGCCCAGCGGGATCACTCTGATCGACGAGTATCCGGCGAAGCTGATCGTGAGCCGGACCATGAGCAAGGCCTTCGCCTTTGCGGGTGGACGGCTCGGCTACCTGGTGGCGGCGCCGGCGGTCATCGACGCGCTGTTGTTGGTGCGGTTGCCGTATCACCTCTCGGTGCTCACCCAGGCTGCCGCTCGCGCCGCCGTGAAACACCGCGCCGAAACCCTCGGAAGTGTCGCGACGTTGGTTGCGGAGCGTATCCGGGTTTCTGATGCGTTGTCGGCCAGCGGATTCCGCGTCATTCCCAGCGATGCCAACTTCATCCTCTTCGGCCGGTTCGCCGATTCCGCGGTGAGCTGGCAGCGGTACCTCGATGCCGGTGTACTCATTCGGGACGTAGGGATACCCGGTTACCTGCGCGTCACCGTCGGGTTGGCGAGCGAGAATGACGTGTTCTTGAAAGTCAGCGACAGCCTGGCTGTGACGGACCTGGAAGGAGAGTCATGACTGATCGCGTCGCGCGGATTGCCCGTGCCACCCGTGAGTCGGACATCGTGGTCGAACTGAACCTGGACGGAACCGGCCAGGTGCACATCGACACCGGCGTGCCGTTCTATGACCATATGCTCACCGCGCTGGGCACCCACGCCAGTTTCGATCTGAAGATCACGGCCAAGGGCGACACCGAGATCGAGGCCCACCACACGGTGGAGGACACAGCCATCACGCTGGGACAGGCACTCGCGGAGGCTCTGGGGGACAAGAAGGGAATCCGCCGGTTCGGCGATGCCTTCATCCCGATGGACGAGACGTTGGCCCACGCCGTGGTGGATGTATCGGGCCGCCCCTACTGTGTGCACACCGGCGAACCGGAACACCTGCTGCACACCACCATTGCAGGCTCCTCGGTTCCGTATCACACCGTCATCAACGCGCACGTGTTCGAGTCGTTGGCGCTCAACGCCCGGATCGCGCTGCATGTCCGCACCTTGTACGGTCGCGACCCGCACCACATCACCGAGGCTCAGTACAAGGCGGTGGCCCGTGCGCTGCGCCAAGCCGTCGAGCCCGATCCTCGCGTGACCGGCGTGCCGTCGACCAAGGGCAGCCTGTGACGGGTGCGGGGCCGAAGGTCGTTGTCCTCGACTACGGTTCGGGAAACCTCAGGTCGGCGCAACGTGCGCTGGAACGGGTGGGCGCGGACGTCACGGTGACCGCCGATGCCAATGCCGCGCTGAACGCCGACGGCCTGGTGGTCCCCGGAGTGGGTGCTTTCGCGGCATGCATGGAGGGACTGCGCGGCATCGACGGTGAGCGCATCATCGACATCCGGCTCTCCGGCGGCCGTCCGGTGCTCGGTATCTGCGTCGGTATGCAGATTCTGTTCAGCCATGGGATCGAGTTCGGCGTCGACACGCAGGGATGCGGCCAGTGGCCCGGCGTGGTCAGTCGCCTGGATGCTCCGGTGATACCGCACATGGGGTGGAACACCGTCGAGGCGGCGCCAGGGTCTGAGCTGTTCGCTGGCCTGGATGCGGACAGCCGCTTCTATTTCGTGCACTCGTACGCCGTGCAGAAGTGGGAGCTGGAAACGCCGAGCGAGTCACCGATCGCCAAGCCGCTGGTGACCTGGGCAACTCATCATGTTCCGTTTATCGCGGCGGTGGAGAATGGGCCACTTGCTGCCACCCAGTTCCATCCGGAGAAGAGTGGCGATGCGGGGGCCGTGTTGTTGAGTAATTGGGTGAAGGGAATCTCTTGAGTCTCGTTCTATTGCCGGCGGTCGACGTCGCCGACGGTCAAGCCGTGCGCCTCGTGCAGGGTAAAGCGGGTAGTGAAACCACGTACGGCTCGCCGCGCGATGCGGCGATGGCGTGGCAGAACGACGGTGCCGAGTGGGTTCACCTGGTGGACCTCGATGCGGCATTCGGTCGTGGTTCCAACCGCGAGCTGCTCGCACAGGTGGTGGGTGAGCTCGACGTCAAGGTGGAGCTGTCGGGCGGTATTCGCGACGACGAGTCGTTGACCGCGGCATTGGCCACCGGCTGTGCGCGGGTCAATCTCGGCACCGCAGCACTGGAGGACCCGCAGTGGTGTGCCTCGGCGATCGCCCGGCACGGCGAACGCGTGGCCGTGGGGCTGGATGTCCAAATCGTCGACGGTGAACACCGCCTGCGTGGCCGGGGCTGGGTCAGCGATGGCGGCGACCTCTGGGAGGTTCTTGAACGTCTACGCGCACAAGGTTGTTCACGCTACGTGGTGACCGACGTGACCAAGGACGGCACCCTCACCGGGCCGAACCTCGAGCTGCTGGCACAGGTCGCGGGTGTCGCGAACGCTCCCGTCATCGCTTCCGGCGGGGTATCGAGCCTGGACGACCTGCGTGCCATCGCGGAATTGACCGGCGCAGGCATCGAGGGCGCAATTGTCGGTAAGGCTCTGTACGCGGGGCGTTTCACCCTGCCCGATGCGATAGCCGCCGTTTCCTGACATGCCCACGACCGCTGAACTGGAAGCGCTGGTACGCGAGGCGTCCGTGATTCTGGATGCGGCGGCTCAGCGCTTTGTGGCCGGGCATGGGGCCGATGGTGTGGTGTTCAAGGGCGGCAAGGACTTCGCCACCGAGGAAGATCTGGCCATCGAGCGGATGGTGGTCGAAGCACTGACCGAGCGCACCGGAATCGGTGTACACGGAGAAGAATTCGGTGGCCCTCCAGTGGATTCCGGGCTGGTCTGGGTGGTCGACCCCATCGATGGCACCGTCAACTACGCGGCCGGCTCGCCGATGGCCGCGATCCTGTTGGGTCTGATGTCCGACGGCGTTCCGGTGGCGGGTTTGACCTGGTTGCCGTTCATGGGGGAGAAGTACACCGCGGTCGCTGGAGGCCCGCTGATGCGCAATGGCGTTGCGATGCCTCCGCTGCCGCCTGCCGATCTCGCGGACGTGGCAGTGGGCCTGGGCACCTTCAACGTCGATTGGAAGGGTCGGGTACCCGGCCGCTACCGGCTGACGGTGCTGGAGAAACTGAGCCGCGTCACGTCTCGGCTGCGGATGCACGGCAGCACCGGAATCGATTTGGCGTTCACTGCGGGCGGGATCTTGGGCGCAGCGGTGAGTTTCGGTGCGCACGTGTGGGATCACGCCGCCGGAATCGCCTTGGTGCAGGCCGCCGGCGGTCACGCGACCGACCTCGCCGGTAAGCCGTGGACACCGGAGTCGCCGTCGGTGTTGGTGGCCTCGCCCGGCGTGCACGAACAGATCCTGGCAGTGCTGGCCGAGGTCGGAGATCCGGAGGACTACCGATGAGTGTTGCTACCCGTGTCATCGCCTGCCTGGACGTCGACGACGGTCGAGTGGTCAAGGGCGTCAACTTCGAAAACCTGCGGGATGCGGGGGATCCGGTCGAGCTGGCCGCGGCGTACGACGCCGAGGGCGTGGACGAGCTCACCTTCCTGGACGTCACGGCGTCCTCGTCAGGACGGGCCACCATGCTGGATGTGGTCCGGCGCACCGCCGAGCAGGTGTTCATTCCCCTGACGGTCGGTGGCGGTGTGCGGTCGGTCGACGATGTCAACGTGCTGCTGCGTGCCGGTGCGGACAAGGTTGGGGTGAATACCGCGGCCATCGCGCGTCCGGAACTGCTGGCGGAGTTGGCGCAGCGATTCGGATCGCAGTGCATCGTGCTGAGCGTCGACGCACGCCGAGTCCGCGAGGGCGATGCGCCCACACCGTCGGGGTGGGAGGTGACCACGCATGGCGGACGCCGGGGCACCGGCATCGATGCGATCGAATGGACATGTCGCGGAGCAGAGTTGGGTGTAGGGGAGATCTTGCTCAATTCCATGGATGCCGATGGAACCAAGGCGGGATTCGATCTGCAGATGATTGCCGCGGCGCGTGCCGCGGTCGACGTTCCGGTGATCGCCAGCGGCGGCGCAGGTGCAGTGGGACATTTCGCGCCCGCGGTGAAGGCCGGCGCCGACGCGGTGCTGGCGGCCAGCGTTTTCCATTTCCGGGAACTGACCATCGGCGAGGTGAAGGCGGCGATGGCCGCAGAGGGGATCACGGTGCGATGACCGAGCTGGATCCCGGGATTGCCGCGCGCCTGAAACGCGATGCGGCAGGTCTGGTGACCGCGGTGGTTCAGGAACACGGCACCGGCACCGTGCTGATGGTGGCGTGGATGAACGACGAGGCCTTGGCCCTGACGTTGTCCACCCGGCAGGGCACCTACTTCTCGCGTTCTCGCCAGCGGCTATGGGTCAAGGGCGAGACCTCGGGGCACACCCAGTATGTGCACTCGGTGCGGCTGGACTGCGACGGGGACACGCTGGTTCTGGAAGTCGATCAAACCGGACCGGCGTGCCACACCGGTGCGCACAGCTGCTTCGATGCCGACGAGCTACTTGCGGGCGCGGAGGAACTCTAGGGCCTTGTCCGCGTGGGCGTTCATGTTCAGTTCGCTGGCGAAGACCTCGAGCACCGTTTTGTCGGTGCCGATGATGAACGTGGTCCGCTTGACCGGGGCGAGCTTTCCCAACAGGCCGCGCTTGACGCCGAAGGCCGTGGAAACCTTGCCGCCGGTGTCCGAGAGCAGCGGGTAGTCGAACTTGCGCTTATCGGCGAAGTCGGCCTGCTTCTCCACCGAGTCGACGCTGATGCCCACCCGCGAGGCGCCCACTTCCTTGAATTCGCTTGCCAGATCCCGGAAATGGCAGGCCTCGGCGGTGCAGCCGGGGGTATTGGCGGCGGGGTAGAAGAAGAGCACGACAGGGCCGTCGGCCAGCAGAGCCGACAGGCTGCGGGTGGTTCCGGTCTGATCCGGAAGCTCGAAGTCGGCGACGCGATCACCAGGTTTCATGAGTCGAACGCTACGCCAGCGCGGTGGCCAGCCGGTGTCCCAGGTCAGCGATGGCGCGCATGTCGCCGCGCACACCGGGCGTCCACGGCAGCCGCAGTCCATCCTTGGCCCTGTTGGCATACCGGGGAATCACGTGCAGATGGAAATGGAACTCCGTCTGCCAGGCCTGGGCGCCACAGCAATTCAGGAGGTTCACCCCGTCGGCGCCGAGCTCGGAAACCACTGCTTTGGCTATCCGCTGCGCGGTGACGGCCACCGCGCTGAGGTCAACGGCGGGTATCTCCAGCAGATCCCTGCTGTGCCGTTTGGGAACCACCAGTAGATGTCCATCCGAGCCCGGGTTGATATCCATGAATGCGTACGTGTCGGCGTCCTCGGCCACCCGCACGCCGGGTAACTCGCCGGAGATGATTCCGCAGAACAAGCATTCGTCGGCCACCCCCGTACGCTAAAGGCGTTGACTGATAGAACGTATGTTCGATACGGTTGAGCGGTCTGGATGTGGTCGACCCGATGAGGTGTGCGGTGTCATCGAAGAACGTGACGGTGTTCCTGCCCGGCGGTACCGTGTGGGAGTTTCAGTGGAACATGTACCGCCGGGCGAAAACAATTGGTGGGAAACGTGACTCACCTGTACTGCGCGGGTGCGGGGCGCGAGCGGATCAGCCGTGGCCACCAGAACAGCGGGCCCAGGAGCCGGGCGATCGCGGGCGTGATGAACGAGCGCACGATGAGCGTGTCCAACAGCAGGCCGAGCCCGATGATGGACCCCAGCTGGCCCACCGACAGCAGGTCGCTGGAGAGCATGGCCATCATCGTGGTTGCGAACACAATGCCCGCGGTGGTCACCACCTTGCCCGAGTTGGCCACCGCCCGGATCAGGCCCGTGTTCAACCCGGCCTTGCTTTCCTCGAGATAGCGCGAGATCAGCAGAAGGTTGTAGTCCGACCCCACCGCCACCAGGATGATGAAGGTGATGGGCAGGTTCAGCCAGCTCAACGGTATGCCGAGGAAGTGCTGCCAGACCAGCACCGAAAGGCCGAAAGCGCCGGAGTACGAGAACGCTACCGTGCCGACGATGACGAGCGCTGCCACCACGCTCCTGGTGATCAACAGCATCACCAGGAAGATCAAGGCGAATGCAGCGATCGCCGCGATCAGTAGATCGGTCTTGGTGGCGTCTTGGATGTCCCAATAGGTCGCCGCGGCGCCGCCCAGATAGACCCGTGATCCGGCCAGCGTCGTTCCCTTCAACGCTTCCTTGGCAGCAGGCAGGTAGGCCTGGGCGTGATCGATGCCTTCCGGGCTCAGCGCCTCGCCGTCGTGGTAAATCATGTAACGCGCGGACTTACCGTCCGGTGAAACGAAGTATTTCAGGTCGATCTGGAAGTACGGGTTGTCGAAGGCCTCGGGCGGCAGATAGAAGAACTCATCGTTCTTCGAACTGTCGAAGGCATACCCGAGGTCCATCATCTGGCGGCCCAGTTCGTTCATCTGCGTCAGCATCGGCCGCATGGTGCTCTGTTCGGTGAGTACCACCTTTCTCATGTTGTCCAGTTCGGCGGCGCTCTTGCCGATGACGTCGACCAGCTGCGGTGTGACGGCGTCCTGGATCACGGCGGCCTTGAGGCTGTCGTCGACCGCGTCGGTCATCGAGTCGACCTGGTCGGTCATGTCGAACAGCGATCTCATCGCCCAGCACATCGGGATGTCCGCACAGTGCGGCTCCCAGTAGAAGTAATTGCGCAGCGGCCGGAATTGGTCGTCGAAATTGGCCAGGGTGTCCCGCATGGTGACGGTGACGTCCTTCAACTCCTGCGCTCCCTTGAGGGAGATATGCGAGGCGCCCGCCTGCTGTCCGGTGAGCTCCTGCTGTTGTCGCATCAGGGCAGCCATGCGATCGGTGATATCGGCCATCTGAGTGAAGCGATCGGTGAGATCGGTGAGGAATGGGATCAACTCGTTGATCTTGGTTCCCATGGTCCCCATCGTGTACGTGAAGGATGAGTGCTCCAACGGTGTGCCCAAAGGCCTGGTGACACTTTGGATCATCGCGACTCCTGGCGTGTGGAACACCTCGCGCGCTACTTTGTCCAACGCGATCATGTCCGTGGAATTGCGCATGTCGTGGTCGGATTCGATCATGAGCATGTCGCTGTTGAGCTTGCTCACCGGGAAATGCCTGTCCGCGGCCGCGTATCCCTGATTCGCCGGTACGTCGTCGGCGATGTAGATCCGGTCGTTGTAGTTGGGCTTGTATGACGGAAGCGTGATGGAACCGATCATCACCACCACGCTGCTCACCACGAGTATGCGCCCCGGCCACCGCACGGTGACGGTGCCGACCTTGCGCCATATGCCGTGGCTTGCCTTGACTTTCGGTTCGAAAACCCCGAAGCGGCTACCGAGCGCCAACACGGCGGGCCCGAAGGTCAGGGAGGCGGCGACAGCGACGAGCGTGGCTGCCGCGCAGGGCAGGCCCATGGTGTTGAAGTAGTTGAGGCGCGTGAACTGCAGGCAGAATGTCGCGCCCGCGATAGCCAGGCCCGAACCGAGGATGACATGCGAGACACCCTTGACCGCTGAGTAATACGCGGTTTCCCTGTCTTCACCGGCGTGGCGCGCCTCCTGGTACCGGCCGATCAAGAAGATCGCATAGTCGGTGCCTGCGCCGAGAATCAGCGACACCAGGATGTTCGATGCGAACACCGAGATGCCGATGAGTTTGTGGTAGGCCAGGAACGCGACAACGCCTCGCCCACAAGACAGTTCCACCATCACGATCAGCAGCGTGAGGAAAGCCGTTGCGACGGAACGATAGACGATGAGCAACATCACCGTGATGATGATGATGGTCACGTACATCAGGCGGATCATGCTTTGGTTACCCACCTGGAGCATGTCCGTGGACAGTGGGGCAGAGCCGGAAACGTAGACCTTCACCCCGTTGGGAGGCTGTACCTCGGAGACCAGTTCGCGCACAGCGCGGATCGATTCATCGGATACGGTCGAGCCCTGATCCCCGGCGACTCGTACCAGCGTGTATGCGGCCTGACCGTCCGAGCTCTGCACGCCGGCAGCGGTGGTGCCCTGACCCCACAGGTTCATCACGTACTGGACATGCTTCTTGTCGTTTTCGAGCTTGCTGGCCAATACGTCGTAGAACTTGTGGTCGGCGTCGTTCAGCTTGTGGTCACCCTCCAGGATGACCATTGCCAAGCTGTTGCTGTCGGACTCCTTGAATGACTCACCAATGTGGATCAACGCTTTCGATGACGGTGCATCGAGCGGCACCAGTGGGCCCTGATTGGCGTCGGTGACCGGTTCGAGCTGCGGCACCACGGTGTTCACCAGGACGGTGAACGCGACCCACGCGAGCACGACAAGTATCGAGTACTTCCGAATGAACCTGGCGAACAGCGGCTTCTCTGCGGAGTGCGTGCTCATGCGGACAGCACCTGGCACCAGACGCCCGCGTGCTCACCCGTTGCGGTGTGTTCTGAGCGCACCAATCCGTCGACGGTGATACGGCAACCGACATTTCCGCCGGCCACCTGCGCGGTGATGTCTCCGGTCGCGGTGGTCAGAACAGTTGTCTCCGTATGCGTCCAGGGCAGGGATGTGGGCTGGACGTCGACAGGCCTGTTGTTGGTATCCCAGTAGCTGACCCGCGCCCACCCGCCGTACTCACCGAACACCTCGTAGACGATGTTCTTGGGATTGAATTGCACGACCGCGAAATTGCCTCCGGGACTGTGCGTTCGGTCTTGCGAGCCGAACACGCCGTGCGCGAACTTGATGGCCAACCCCGCGGTGGTGAGTACGACGAGAGCCAACGTGGGCAACCAGATCTTGTTGAGCACACGACGGCTTCTGGAAACGCTCATGGCTGCACCTTTCGAGGTTCATGACCCGCAGGGCCCGTGACATCCGGGAGATATCGGCTTGCCCCGTTGCTTGCCGAATGGTGTGGAACATGGTCGTCACTGGCGACGGCCGACGAGCCTGCCGCTCGGTACGTCTCGCCCTGTGAGGTTTGCGAGAGCGGAAGCGGCCTCATGCGTGACAGATACTATACAAGTTATGTATTAGGTGTGAATCTCTCCGCTGAGATCCATGTCTCAGGGATTGGTACGGGCGGTTGGGGAATAAAATCACTGCGTCGCGGGGGATGTTTTGCGAGCTGCGGATGGTGCGGGCGTGGTTTTCGATAGCCTGGGCGCGACCCGCGTTTACCTGGCACACCCAGACCGAGAGGCACGATGGCTGTCCACGAGAACTCCATTACGGCCCGCGACTGGACGCAGCACAGGCCGGACCTCGATACATCATCGATGGAACTGATCGGTTTGTTGAAGCGGGCGTCGGGGCTCCTGGCCCGGGTTGTCGAGCCGCTCAATGCCTCCATACCCATCGCCGAGCCCGAACACGACATTCTCGTCGTTCTTCGCTATCGCAAGGGCCCGGTCATAGCCCGCCACATCGCCGAGGAGCTCGGTGTGTCGCAGGCGTGGGTGAGTAGGACGTTGCGCCGCCTGGAGGAACGCGGATACGTGCAGCGACAGGCGAATGCGAATGACCGCCGGGCGGCCATCATCAGCATGACCGACAGCGGGCGTAAGGTCGTTGACGGTTCCTTCCCCGAAAAGCTGGGCATCGAAAGCGAGGCCCTAGCTGGACTGGGGGACGAAAGGGACTCGGTCATCGCCAGCCTGGAACGACTCGTCGCGACCCTGAAGGCGTACGAGGGCTAGGCCCACGCGTTGCCGCCCCCGGTGGCATCACCGAATCGGCTGGCGGGGGTCTGGGAGAATGTGGTCCATGCATAGCACTGTCAGCGGCGCAGCCACGACCACCAGGGAAGAGTTCAACGCCCTGGCGGCGGTGCATCGGGTGGTGCCGGTGACTCGAAAAGTACTGGCAGACAGCGAGACTCCACTTTCGGCTTACCGAAAGCTCGGCGCCAACCGTCCGGGCACCT